>CADFMD010000005.1 GCA_902835305.1 Coriobacteriaceae bacterium | reverse complement strand
GATGCGACACTGAATGTGTCCATCCTCGCAGTATCCGGTTCTCAAGGTGCACGCCTGGCGGCTGGTCCGGTCCGACCGGGCCGCGCGGCAAGGAGATATATTGCCAGACCGGAGGGGCGCCGGGGGCGGGAATCTGGGCGTACACATTTCCTACACAATTTTGGATCCGACTAACGTTTGCCAGCCGTTAACTACCGCTCGCCGAGCATCTCTTTATATGAGGCAGTCTCATGGTTAAAGCGGATACGTCCCCCTAGCTAAAGCACAGCCAGCATCGAGCAACTCATCACGTTCTTCCACCGAGAACCCCTCGGCGTAGACGCGCACCACTGGTTCGGTCCCGCTAGGACGGACCAGCAGCCACGTATCATCCTCGAATGACAGACGCAAGCCGTCCATATGACTAACGTTTTGCGGCACCTTGCCACAAATCGACTTGGGGTTTACGCCCGGCAGCAGGGTTCGTAACGTTTCGGCATCTTCGGCCTCAAGGCGCAAATCGCGTCGACCGTAACTCGTCTTACCAAAACTGTCCTCGAGTTGGTCGACCAGAACGCCCAAAGGCGCGTCCGTCTTTGCCATAAGCTCACACAGAATCAGACAGGCGAGGATTCCATCGCGCTCGGGCATATGCGCGGCGATGCCGATACCACCGGCTTCTTCGCCGCCCATGAGGACGCCGCCCTTCTTCATCTCCGCCGCTATATATTTGAAACCGACTGGTTTGACGGTCACGCGGCAGCCAAGCGCCTCGGCAATGCGACGCACGAGCGTCGAGCATGAAAGATTGACGACGACGCGCCCCTCCAAATTACGAAATTGAACCAAGTCGCCTAAAACGAGCGCCATGATCTGATGCGGATGTATATATCTGCCGCGCTCGTCAACCGCGCCGATACGGTCGGCGTCGCCGTCGGTCACCAGGCCAGCGCAAGCTCCGTCCTCGATAACCGTGCGCTCGCAAGTGTCCACCCAAGGCTCAACGGGGTCGGGGCAGATATCTTCTTGATCAGACGCCTGCCCGGCGTGAATCTCGTGCACCTCAACGCCAAGCTCGCGCAGCAAGTCGGCTAGATAGCCCTGGGCTGCGCCGCCCATGGGGTCGACAACCACGCGCAAGTGCGCGGCGCGGATGGCTTCGGCATCGACAAACGATGCCACCGCTTGCATATAGTCAGGAATGATATCCGCGGTGCGATATTGCCCCTCGATCCCCATTGGCTCGGGAGCCATGGTCTCTTCGAGCTCTTCGATGACATCCTGGTTGGCGGTCGAGCCGTCACCCATGCGAATCTTGAGGCACAGATAACCCTGCGGATGATGGGACCCCGTCACCATGAGCGCGCCGCACGCCTCACCGTCATAAGCCGCCGCCCACGTAAGGGCAGGGGTCGGAACAGGTCGCGAAGCGAGCACGGCGTCTAGCCCGTGCGCTGCTAGCACGCCCGCCGCAAGCTCAGCGAACTCGCGCGCCAGGGGCCGGGTGTCGAACCCTATATATACCGTTTTGCCCGGATTGGTCTTTTGCCACAACTCGCCGACGGCATCGGCGATACGGGCAACGTTATCGGCAGTGAAGTCCTCATCGACGCGAGCGCGCCAACCGTCAGTTCCAAAATGAATTATCGCGCACACGCGCAGACACCTCACAGTGTTTGGATCATGTTACGCATGGGGTATACCCGCAACATGCACTCGGCAACCTGCCGGCACCAGCATTCACCATTTGGGCAAATGCTGCCGAGGACATGCAGGCAATAAAAAACCGCCCCGTATGGAGCGGTTTTGCCCTTTATATATCGAGCACCTCGGCCATTGCTGCCGTAGTGATTGCCGTGGTTCCACAGCAACTGCCCACCATTGCGGCACCGGCATGTCTCCATTCGATGCATGCGCGCGCGAAAGCTTCAGGGTTCTCGTGCCATACGGGGCCATCCTGAGTCTGGACCGGATCGCCTACGTTGGGACGCACCGTGACGGGAGTCGTCGCCGATGCAACCATCCTGGGCACCGCCGCATTCGCGGCCGCAAGCGAACAGCAATTAACACCAACCGAGTTTGCGCCGTGTTTTTCGGCGTACAAAACGGCTGCCTCGATGTTGAGGCCATCGCCCAGCAGGTCGCCTTTATCGTCAACGACAAAACTCACCAGAACAGGCATGCCGTCGGCGGCATCTCGGGCGCCGGCAAGCATGGGCTGCAGATTACGGATAGACGTCACCGTCTCGATCAGCAGACCGTCAACGCCGGCATTGAGCAAGGCGTGCGCCTGTTCGCGCGCAATGCCGCGGATTTCACGATACTCGGCAGAGTCCTCGGCAAACCACTCAATACCGATCGGGCCCATCGAGCCCAGCAGCAGCTGAGGGTGCGCCTGGCGAGCATCGTCGACGGCCCCGCGATTGACCTCCGCCACGGACGGCGCAATCTGGTCATGCTTGAGGGCATAGCTTGATGCCTGAAAGGTGTTGGTAATGAGCACCTGCGCACCGGCGGCGACATACAAGCGATGGATACGAGAAACGGCCTGCGGCTCTGCCAGATTCCAAAACGCCGGTGGAATGTCGGCGGCGTCGTACTCACTCAACAGAACACTGCCCATGGGGCCCTGCGCCAACAAGGTCTCGCTCGACAAGCGGCGCGTAAGTTCCTCGGCACCAAAGCGATTGTAATAACTCGTATCCATATATATCCCGCTATTCCTCGACGCTGATTCCTTGCTTTTCGAGATAGGCGAGCCAGCGGTTCATCGTGTCCTCGGATAGCGCATGCTCCATCATGCAGGCCTCGGAATCGGCTCGCTCAAATTCGACACCGAGCTCCTGAACCAAAAACGTGCGGATGAGGCGATGACGGTACCAGATAGCCGTGCCAACCTCGCGGCCGCGATCGGTCAGGATTACCTTGCCATAGTGCGATTGCTCGACAAGCTCGGATGCCTTGAGCGCCGAAACCGCTTTATTGACCGATGCCTTGGAGACGCCAAGGCGCTGCGCGATGTCGACCGATCGCACGCCGTTGGTTTCCCCCTCTTCGCTTTCAATGCGAACCATGCACTCCAAGTAGTCTTCGTTCGCCACCGTCAGATGTAGTTCGCGCGAGCTATTTGTCGTATCCATGATCTTCCGTCCCTTCTGCATTCAATGGCTGATTCTACCCCATCCAAGCGTCGCGGTATGCCGTGGCATACCGTGCTAGAGTTCTTGTTGCACACGACGACCAAGATTGGAGCGGTCTTTATGGAAAACACCACCACAAACCCCGATGTCCTCGAGCGCTTTTTGCGCTACGTCCAGATCAACACGCAGTCCGAGGATGCAAACTGCGACCAGGTACCCTCGAGCGCCGTTCAGTTTGACCTTGCCAACGTGCTGGCTGAAGAGCTGCGCGAGCTTGGTGCGGAAGATGCCCACGTGACCGAGCACGCCTATGTCTGCGCGCATATCCCCGCAAGTGCGGGCGCTGAGGACAAGCCCGCCCTGGGCCTGATCGCCCATCTCGACACCACCGAAGTTGCACCGGGCGCCGGCGTGAAGCCGCACATCGTACACTACGAAGGCGGCGACCTGGTCTGCGGCACGGTTGACGGTAAGCCCGTTGCCATGAGCACCGCCAAGCTTCCCGCCCTGAACGACCTCGCGGGTGAGGACCTGGTCTGCAGCGATGGCACCACGCTTCTGGGCGCGGACGACAAGGCAGGCGTCGCCGAGATCATGTCGCTTGTCGCGCGTATCGCTCAGGACCCTTCTCTGCCCCATCCCGCACTCGGCATTTGCTTCTGCCCTGACGAGGAGATCGGTCACGGAGCCGAGCTGTTGGATATCGATACCTTTGGCTGCAAGTACGCCTACACGGTCGACGGCGGCCCCATCGGCGAGCTGGAGTGGGAGTGCTTTAACGCCGCCGAGGCGACCATCCGCTTTGAGGGCCAGTCCATCCACCCGGGCGACGCCAAGGGCCGTATGGTCAACGCAGGCAATCTGTTCTGCGACTTCAACGCGTTGCTCCCCTACGTGCAGCGCCCGGAGTATACGGAAGGCTACGAGGGCTTTTATCACCTTGAGGGTGTATCTGCGACCGTCGATCACGCCACGGCGCGCTATATCGTCCGCGACCATGACGCCGCCAAGTTCCAGCAGAAACTCGACCTTATTGATGCCGCCGCCTCGATGCTCAACCAGCGTCTGGGTGAGGAGCGCGTAACGGTCGAGATTAAGCAGCAGTATCGAAATATGGCCGAAATCGTTCGTGACTATCCCGAGCTTATTGATGTTGCCAAGGAAGCCTACCTTGCCTGCGGCGTTGAGCCCCAAGTGCTGCCGATTCGCGGCGGCACCGACGGCGCGCAGCTGTCGTTCCGCGGTCTGCCCTGCCCCAACCTTTCCACCGGCGGCTATTGCTATCACGGCGTCAACGAGTTCGTCCCGGTCAGTTCGCTCGTCAAGATGACCGACGTGCTCCAGGAGCTCGTCGCCCGCTTTGCATAAGCCTGGCTGCACAAGTCCAAAAGACGAATCGCCCCGTCCTCAACCAAGAACGGGGCGATTTTTTTGCTGCAATGAGAACAGGTTGACGCACGCCAGCCTCTTAACGCAAGGAGTGTCCCAAACTGCCGGCACAAAAGGAACGTCCCCAAGTGCCGCAAAATGACGACATCCACTCTCGCTTTGTAGGTAGTCATTGGGGAGGTTCTTGTTTGACTAGTCGTTTAAAAACGTCCCCAATGACTACCCAACGACTAGTCCGGACCAAGGCAACGCCGATGTTTTGGCAACGACAGCGAAAACCCGCCAGAGCGAGCAAGGTGCCTTGAAACGAGGCGGCATTGATCTTTTGATCATGCCGCCGAAGTTGAAAGGCAGATTGCCGCTCTGGCGGGTTTACAGCGTCAACTGGTTACGCGGGCTGGTAAGCCCGCGTAACCCTAATAGTTGGCTTCGTAGCCGTTGCCGTCGCCCGTGGGCTCTTCATAGTAATCGGAACTGTCGCTCGAATCGCTTGAGTCATCGGAATCGTCAGAGCTGACCGATGAGGTTGCGGTACCGTTTGCGTAGTCGTCAGACGTGTTGTTGTTCAGGTCACCGATCGTAGAGCTGGAGCCGTCGGAAAGACCCATGGTGTTGGGACCCTTGGGATCCTTGCCGGCATCGACGCGCTCCATCATTTCCTTGAGCTCGTCCTCGTAGACAAAGACATAGCTCACGCCGTCGATCATGGTGCTGTCGTCGGCGTACGAGGGCAGGTTGGCCGAGTAGATACCGTCGACATCCATACCGCGCATGGCGTTGACCGTAGCCACGATATCCTGAACGCTCATATCGGTTACGAGCATATCGGACAGCGAATTAACCAGGCCAAAGATCTTCGTGGCATCGAAGTTATTGAGAATCTGGTTGGCAAGGGCGCCAAGCACCTGACGCTGGTGGCGCATGCGTGTGTAATCGCCGTCGGCATAGGTGTAGCGGCAGCGGGCATAGGTAAGGGCGGTGGCACCGTCCATATGCTGCTGGCCAGCGGTAATCTTAATATCCAGGTGCTCGGGGTCGTCAACATCATCGGTTGCGTTAATGTCGATACCGCCAACCGAATCAATCAGCGCCTGCATTCCGTCGAAGCTGACCTCGGCATAGTGGGAAATCTGAACACCGCACAGCTCGTTGACCGCCTCGACCATGGCCTCGGCGCCGCCAACGGTATGGCAGGCGTTGATCTTCATGGTCTCGCCCTTGTACTCGACCTTGGTGTCGCGCGGAACGGAAATGAGCGTCGCCTGCTTTTGCGTGGGGTCGATGCGTGCCAGGATAATCGAGTCGGCACGATACGTATCCTCGCCCGGACGGCCGTCGGTGCCAAGAAGCAGCACGTAGAACGGATCCTTTGCCTCATCGGTGTCAACCAGAACCCGACGCAGATTGTCGGTAATGACATTAGAATCGCCGAGCTTGCCCATAATGGTGGCAAACCACAGGCCGGCAGCGGTAGTGGCACTCAGCAGCACGCCAAGCACGACAATGAGCGCGACGTGACGAATCGTGTGGCTACGACGGCGTTGGCGAGCGCGCTCGGAATAGCGAGCCACGTTATCGCGACTGTAGATCTTGGCCTGCGCACCAGTTGAGGGTCTTCGGGTGGTGGTATCCGCGAGGGGCTTTTTATTAAACATAGGCAACCTGTATTAGTAGATGACGGGATCGGGGACGGTAGCATGCTCGACATGCGCGCCGAGCGCCTGCAGCTTTTCGACAAACTGCTCGTAGCCGCGCTTGATGTGATGGATAGCCGAAACCTCGGTCGTCCCGTCGGCGATCAAGCCCGCTACGACGAGGGCCGCTCCGCCGCGCAGATCGGGCGAGGTAACCTGTGCACCCGAGAAGCCCTTGACGCCATGAATCATGGCATGATGGCTCTCGATACGAATGTCGGCACCCATGCGCACCAGCTCAGAGGCAAACATAAAGCGATTCTCGAAGATGTTTTCGGTAATAACGGAACTGCCGTCGGCAAGGGCGGAGAGCACCATAATCTGCGCCTGCATGTCGGTCGGGAAACCGGGAAACGGAAGCGTCTGGATGTCGACCGGCTTGATACGCTCGGCACGGTTCACATGGACGCCATCCTCGACGCGCTCGCAGTCGATACCCATGAGCTCCATCTTCTTGAGCACCATGCCCAAGTGAATGGGGCAAAAGCCCGTGACATCGACACCGCGATCGTCGGCCATCAACGCACCGGCAACGATAAAGGTACCGGCCTCGATGCGGTCGCCCACCACGCGATGGGTAACGGGATGGAGCTCTTCCACGCCTTCGATAGTCACGACGGGCGTACCGGCGCCAACAATCTTGGCGCCCATCTCGTTGAGCATGTTAGCGAGATCGACGATCTCGGGCTCGCGGGCGGCATTGTCGATAACCGTGGTGCCCTGTGCGCGCACAGAGGCCATGATGAGGTTCTCGGTCGCACCGACGCTGGCGAACTCGAGCGTGACGGTGGTACCGCGCAGACCTTGGGGCGCATTAGCGTTGATGTAACCGTGGGCGGTATCGAACTCAACGCCCAGGGCCTCAAGACCAAGAATGTGCATATCGATCTTGCGAGCTCCCAGGTTGCAGCCGCCCGGCATGGCAATTTTGGCGCGATGGAAGCGGCCCAGCAGGGGTCCCATGACGGCGGTGGAAGCGCGCATCTTGGCAACGAGCTCGTAGGGGGCCTCCCATGAATCGACCTGAGAGGTATCAATCTCGAGCGTGTGCTCGTCGAGAACATCGATCGTAGCGCCCATGCCCTTGAGCACCTTGCCCATCACGTGGACATCGGAAATATCGGGCACGTTCTGCAGCGTCGTCTTGCCCGGCGCCAGAAGCGTTGCCGCCATGAGTTTGAGCGCGGAGTTCTTGGCGCCCGAGACGGGCACGGAGCCTCCGATGGCGTGGCCACCCTCAACGCGGATAATATCCAAGGTCTACCCTTTCAAAAAGCATGCCCGGGGTGGCTGGGCCATCCCGGGCATGATGTGTTCGCAAATGGTCGAACGCTAAATCGTTTGACTATTGGGCAAGCTTGAGCTTACACCATGCGATTTCATTATAGAGGTAGGCGCGGCGTGCATCATCCTCCGACAAATTACCCAGCTTCTCTTCAAAACCTTGAATATCAGCTTTAAGCTTGTCGGCATCGACGGTCGCCAAATCGCAAGCGCGCTCGGCGAGAACGGTCACGACATCGTCCGCAACCTGGGCATAGCCGCCGGCCACGGCAAACGTGTGGTCGACAGTGCCCATGGCCTTATCGGAAACGCGAACGTAACCGCGGTCGATCGTGCAGATCTCGCTGGAGTGAGCAGGCAGAACGCCAAACTCGCCATCCGTGGACGGAATCGACACAAACGCAGCGTCGCCCTCATAGGCGCAGCTCACGGGGCACACGATGCGGATACGCATAACCTACTTCTCCCCCATCTTGCGGGCGCGCTCGCGCACGTCCTCAATCGTGGAAGCATAGCGGAAAGCCTGCTCGGGCAGGTCATCGGCCTTGCCGTCGACAATCTCGGCGAAAGAGCGGACGGTATCCTCGACGCGGACGTAGACACCGGGGTTGCCGGTGAACTTCTCGGCGACGTGGAAGGACTGCGAGAGGAACTGCTGAATCTTACGGGCACGGTTGACCGTAAGGCGCTGCTCCTCGGACAGCTCGTCCATACCCAGAATGGCGATGATGTCCTGAAGGTCGGAGTACTCCTGCAGGAGCTCCTGGACCTTGACGGCGACACGGTAGTGCTCCTCGCCGACGATCGAGGGATCGAGAGCGTCGGAGGAAGACGCGAGCGGGTCGATAGCCGGGAACAGGCCGAGCGACGAAATGCTACGCGAAAGAACCGTGGTGGCGTCGAGGTGCGTAAACGTCGTGGCAGGCGCCGGGTCGGTCAGGTCGTCTGCGGGGACGTAGACAGCCTGGACGGAGGTAATGGAGCCCGTCTTGGTCGAGGTAATGCGCTCCTGGAGGTCGCCCATCTCGGTAGCCAGCGTGGGCTGGTAACCAACGGCGGACGGCATACGGCCCAGCAGTGCGGAAACCTCGGAACCTGCCTGGGAGAAGCGGAAGATGTTGTCGATGAACAGCAGGACGTCCTGGCCACGATCGCGGAAGTACTCAGCGGTGGTGAGGCCGGCCAGACCGATGCGCAGACGCGCTCCAGGCGGCTCGTTCATCTGACCATAGACCAAGCAGGTCTTGTCGATAACGCCAGACTCGCTCATCTCGAGGAACAGGTCGGTGCCCTCGCGGGTACGCTCGCCGACGCCGGTGAACACCGAGGTGCCGCCGTGCTCCTGGGCGAGGTTGTTGATGAGCTCCTGAATCAGAACGGTCTTGCCGACGCCGGCGCCGCCGAACAGGCCCGTCTTGCCGCCACGGATGTAGGGCTCGAGCAGGTCAACAGCTTTGATGCCGGTCTCGAAGATCTCGGTCTTGGTGGTGAGCTCGTCAAAGCGGGGCGCTGCATGGTGGATGGGGTAGAACTCCTCCACCTCAGGCATGGGCTTGCCGTCGACAGGCCTGCCCATGACGTTCCAAATGCGGCCGAGCGTCTTGGGGCCAACGGGCATCTTCATGGGCTCACCGGTATCGGTGGCGATGAGGCCGCGCTGCAGGCCGTCGGTCGAGGACATGGCGACCGTGCGGACGACGCCGCCCGGAAGCTGGCTCTCGACCTCGAGGATCGTGCTCAGATGACCGATCGGGGTCTCGGCCTCGACCGTGAGCGCGTTGTAGATCGGGGGCACCGCGCCGTCAAACTTGACGTCGACGACAGGGCCGATGATACGCACGATGCGACCATCACCGGCAGTCGTCTTCTTGGTGGCTTCCTCGACCGCAAGCTTTACGGTGTTATTAGCCATTACTGTTCCTCCAATGCTGAGGCTCCGCCGACGATCTCGTTAATCTCGGTCGTGATCGAAGCCTGGCGCACGCGACTATACGTGCGGGTAAGGGTCGAGATGATCGCGGTGGCGTTTTCCGTCGCGGAGTGCATGGCCTTGCGGCGTGCACCCTGCTCGGCAGCCGCCGAATCGATCAGGGCCTGGTAGATGACCGTCAGGATATAAGACGGCACAAGCTTGCCGAGAACATGCTCGGGAGAGGGCACGAACTCGAACGTGGACGAGATGCGCTTAGGGGCGTCGGTCTCGTTCTTACGCGGACCGTGGGCCATAGCGATCATCTCGGGGTCGAGCGGCAACAGATGCTCGACGCGAAGCTCCTGATCCACGCGGTTCTTGGCGTGGTGGTAGACAAGCTCGACACGGTCAAGCTCACCGGCACGATACGCATCGCAGATATGAGAGGAGATCATGCGGGCCTGATTGAAATCGGGCTCAGAGGAGTTGCCCTCAAAGTGCATGACAACGTTTGCGCGGTCACGGAAATACGTGGCCGGCTTACGCCCGCACGCGATGATCTCGCACTCGATGCCGTCGTTCGCCCAAGAAGCGGCGAGCTTTTCGGCCGTGCGCTCCACCGTCGTATTGAAACCGCCGGCAAGGCCGCGGTCCGAGGCAATAACGACAATCAGGCCATGCTTGACGCTCTCATGCTTCTGCAGCATGGGATCGGTGCCCGAACAGGAGGCGTCGCCGGCGACCGTCAACATGACGTCGGTCAGCGCCTCCTTATAGGGCTCGGCCTGCTTGGAGCGATCGAGGGCACGACGAATCTTGGCCGTAGAGACCATCTCCATCGTGCGCGTGATCTGCTTGGTCGTGGTAACCGAGGAGATTCGCTTCTTAATGTCGCGAAGGTTGGCCATGGGGCTTAGTTCTCCTCTGATCCAGAAACATCCGAATGGTGCTTGGCCATGAACTGCTGCTTGAAGTCGCCGATGACGCGCAAGAGCTCAGCCTTGGTGTCATCATCGATCTTCTTGGCGCGAACCTTGTCGAGCAGCGAGCCAAAGCCATTGTCCATGTACTCGATGAGCTCGGCACGGAAGGGCAGCACGTCGGCGATCTCCAGGTCATCCAGGAAGCCCTCGTTGCCAGCGAACAGCGTAACGATCTGCTCGCCAACCTCAAACGGCTTGTAACGCGGCTGCTTCAGGAGCTCGGTCATGCGAGCACCATGGGTCAGCTGCTTTTGCGTGGCCTCGTCGAGGTCGGAGCCGAACTGCGTGAAGCCGGCGAGCTCCTGGTACGAAGCAAGGTCCAGACGGAGGTTGCCGGCGACCTGCTTCATGGCCTTGGTCTGCGCATCGCCACCGACGCGGGACACGGAGATGCCCACGTCGACTGCCGGGCGCTGACCCTGGAAGAAGAGCTCGGACTGCAGGTAGATCTGACCATCGGTAATGGAAATGACGTTGGTCGGAATGTAGGCCGAGACGTCGCCGTCCTGGGTCTCGATGATCGGCAGTGCCGTCATGGAGCCGTAACCGTTCTTCTTGGACATCTTGACGGCACGCTCGAGCAGACGAGAGTGCAGGTAGAAGATGTCGCCAGGATAGGCCTCGCGTCCGGGCGGACGATGCAGCGTCAGCGACATCTGACGGTAGGCCACAGCCTGCTTGGACAGGTCGTCGTAGATGACGAGCACGTGGCCGCCGGGGTTGGTCTCGCTGGCGGGCTTGCCGTCCTCGCCGTTGTACATGAAGAACTCGCCGATAGCGGCACCGGCCATAGGCGCGATGTACTGCATAGGGGCGGAATCGGCAGCGGTGGCCGAAACGATGATGGTGTAGTCGAGCGCACCGTGCTGAGCGAGGGTCTCGCGGATGTTGGCAACCGTGGAGGCCTTCTGGCCGATGGCGACATAGATGCAGACCATGCCCTTGCCGCGCTGGTTGAGGATAGCGTCGATGGCGATGGCGGTCTTACCGGTCTTACGGTCGCCGATAATGAGCTCACGCTGACCGCGGCCAATAGGCACCATGGAGTCGATAGCGAGCAGACCGGTCTGAACCGGCTCGCACACCGGGGTACGATCGATGACGCCGGGAGCCTTGAACTCGATGGGGCGACGGTGCGTGGCGACGATGTCGCCCAGGCCGTCGATGGGCTGGCCGAGCGGATTGACGACGCGGCCGAGCATGGCACGGCTCACGGGGATATCCATAATGCGGCCAGTGGTGCGGCACTCGTCGCCTTCCTTGATGGAGTCGACGGCACCGAACAGAACGGCGCCGACCTCGTCACGGTCAAGGTTCTGGGCAAGGCCGAAGACGGTCTCACCGGTATCGGAGCTCTTGAACTCCAGAAGCTCGCCTGCCATGGCGCTCTTGAGGCCGGAGACGCGCGCGATGCCGTCGCCTACCTCGTCGACCGTTGAAACCTCATGCGTATCGACCGTCGCGGAGAGGCTCGTGAGCTGCTCCTGCAGTTTCTTGGCGATATCCTGGGCATTGAGGGTTTCGGACATTAGGCTTCACCTCCGTACGAATTAGCAGAGTTTGCGAGGGTCTCCTGCGCGATGCGCAGCTGCGTCTTGACGGAAATATCACGACGCTCGCCGCGGGCCTCGAGCACCAGGCCGCCCACGATAGACGGGTCGACCCGCTCGATAAGGAATACCTTGCGGCCGAAGTCCTGCTCGCATTTCTTAGTGATGGTTTGACGCAGCTCGTCGTCGAGCGGGATCGCCGTGGTGACGGTCACGCCCACTACATCCTCGTCTTCCTCGGCAACATACTTAAAGGCAGCTGCCACCTTGGGAAGAAGGTCGAGCTGGTCGCGCTTGGACATGGTGTCGAGCACGGCGATGATCTCGGGGCTGGCAGAAGCCAAGCGCTCGATCATCTCGAGGTCCTCGAACACATGGTTCTCGGCCTTAGCGGCTTCCAGAAGGGAGCGCGCGTAGGTCTCGAGCACCTTGTCCTGATAGCGGCTAGTCGGCATTCAGGCTACCTGCTTCCTGGATGTAGCGCTCGATGAGCTTCTTCTGCTCGGCATCGTCCTCGAGTGCCTCGCCTACGATCTTGGTGGCGACGGCAACGGACAGGTCGGCGATGGAGCTCGCGGCACCGGCGTAAATGGACTTGCGCTCGTCCTCGACGGTCGTATGGGCCTTGGCGATGATCTCCTCGGCCTCCTTGTGAGCAGCCTCGATGATACGGGCGCGCTCGGACTCGGCGTCCTTACGGGCCTCGAGAACGATGTCGGCAGCCTGACGACGGGCGTCGGTGACGATCGAGTCGGACTCAGCGCGCTTGGCGATAGCCTCCTGCTTGGTCTTCTCGGCCTCGTCGAGGCTCTCCTCGATCTTCTTGCCGCGCTCCTCCATGGTTTTCATGATGCCCGGCAGGGCGACCTTGGCCAGCACGATCCAGATAATCAGGAAGGCGATAAGCGCCGGGATGAACTCCGCCATCTTAGGGATGAGGATGTCCGCACCGGCAGCGCCGTCCTCAGCGAACGCGGAAACCGGCATGAGCAGCGCGGCCGCGGACGCGGAGAGTGCGATCGCGCTCTTCTGGGATGAAAGATTCATACTTGACGCTCCGTGCTATTTAACGATCAGCGCGACAACGAAGCCGATCAGAGCCAGAGCCTCGCCGAAGGCGGAGCCCATGATGAAGACGGTGAACACGCGGCCCTGGACCTCAGGCTGACGGGCCATAGCACCCGTAGCACCCAGAGCAGACAGGCCGATAGCAAGACCAGCGCCGATAACACCGAGACCGTAACCGATAACTCCCACGATTCCTCCTTTGTCGTGCGTGTCTTATTTCACGCAGGATAACCTTTTTTATAACTGCCGGGCTCCATGGGTACGGGCACCGGCGGTTTAACGAATTGCTTACCTTTAAGGCGCGAGCGGAAGGCTACTCCTCCTCCGCGACCTCCTCTGCCTCGGAGACATACACGGCGGTAAGGACCGTGAAGACGTAAGCCTGGATGGCGCCGACCACAAGCTCGATCGCATAGATCAGGATGAGGATGGCAAGCCAGGCTAGCGAAGGCAGGGCGCCAACGGCGTGGGCCGCGGAAACCTGCTGAAGCAGCGGCTGCATGAACATGCTCGCCATGATGGCGAACGAGCCCATGACCACGTGTCCTGCGAACATGTTGCAGAACAGACGGACGGCAAGCGTGATGAGACGCAGGAAGGTCGAGAAAAGCTCGACGACCCACACAAGCACGTTCATCGGGAAGCTTACGCCCTGCGGGGCGAGGCTCTTGATGTAGCCGATCACGCCGTGAGCCTTGCATCCGTAGTAGATGAAGTACACGAAGGCGAAGATGGCGAGCGCGGCGGTGGAGCCGATTGCGCCGGTGCCGGGCTTCATTCCCGGAATCAGGCCGATCATGTTATTGATCAGGATGAACAGGAAAAGCGAGCACAGGAACGGGAAGTGCTTCTTCCAGTTCTCACCCACGACGCCCTTGCCGATATCGTTCTCGACGTACTCGATGATGTACTCGAAACCGTTGACGAAGAAGCCCTTGGGGACCAGGGTCTGCTTCTTCTTGAACACGGCCAGGACGATCAGGAGCACGATCGTGGAGACGATCAGCCAAAACGAGTACTGCGTGATGCCGCAGCTCAGATCGCCCACGACAGGGGTGGAGCTGAACTCGCTGACCAGATGATTAATCTCATCAGGCAGCTTTTCAAAAATTTCCACGACTTACCTTTCGACCTCATGAGGATCTCGCAGCGCCTTGACGACACGAACCGTGCAGGCAGCCATAAAGGCCACGAAGCCGATCGCCTCGCCCAGGAGGAACATGCGAAATGCCTCTCCGAACAACACAAACACAACCAAGGTAAAGACGAGCAGGGCGATTGCCGAGACCGCCAGACTCACCATACCCTTGAGCATGTCCGCATTCTGTTTATCGTCAAGAACCGGCTTGAGCGTAAAGACAAAGGGAAGGAAGGCAATTGCGCCCGCGATGGCGCCTGCAACGATAGCGAGCAGATCGGCTATCTGAAACACTGGCGTCCTCACTTTCCTTTTTAACGCTTCACAGAACAGTTCCCGCCAAACATTGGTGACTATTGTACGAGCCAATCGCTAAAGTACAACCGAAAAAGCATCGGTTAATACGCACCTGTTCGTTTTCTTAAGACCTTCTTTATGCCGCAGGTACGGTAATACGTTTTTCTCGAACCCTGCAGGGCAAAACGTCCGTTAACAGAAGTGCGCGCGGTCGCCTTTTGTTCGTCCGCGCGCACCGTTTCTTCGTATTTGCAGCCGCGGCCGTTTAGCCCAGCGACTAGAGCGTGCCGTAGATGCGGTCGCCGGCGTCGCCGAGGCCGGGAACGATGTAGGCAGCCTCGTTGAGATGGTCGTCGATGGCGCAGGTATAGATATGTACATCGGGATCCTTCTCGGTCAGCGACTTGAGGCCCTCGGGGGCCGCGACGATGCACAGCATGCGGATGTCCTTGACACCGCGCCCGCGCAGGTAGCTGATGGCCATCTCGGCCGAACCGCCCGTGGCGAGCATGGGGTCGACGACCAGGCAGATGCGCTGGTCGATATCCTTGGGCATCTTGCAGTAATACTCGTGCGGCTCGTGGGTGACCTCGTCGCGCTCCATGCCGATGTGACCCACGCGAGCGGAGGGCACCAGGTCGAGGATGCCGTCGACCATGCCAAGGCCCGCACGCAGGATGGGCACGATGGCGAGTTTCTTGCCGGCAAGCTGTTTGAACGTGGCGGTAGTGATGGGGGTCTCGACCTCGACGTCTTCCATAGGCAGGTCGCGCATGGCCTCGTAGCCGTCAAAAAGCGCGAGTTCGCGCACGAGCTGGCGGAACTGGTTGGTGCCGGTGTTTTTGTCGCGCAGGATCGACAGCTTGTGCTGGACGAGCGGGTGATCGACAAGCGTCACACGGGACGCATCGTAGGTGACGGTCATGGATTGATTGCCCCTTTCGTTGCGGCCGCAAAACGGCCTTGCTGACAAGGCGCGCAGCAATGTTGCCGCCGCACGCCATGCATTAGTTTAGCGGTTTGTTGTATCGAGCAGCCCATCGCAGCCCTACTGTGAGGTGCTGAGCGAGCGCCTGACTGCATCACGCCAGCCCGCAAGGTTTTGCTCGCGGCGCTCGGCGGACATGTGGGGAAGGAAGGTCCTAACGATCTGGGCATTTTGCTCCAGCTCTTCCAGGTCTTCCCAATAGCCGACGGCAAGACCCGCCAAGTACGCGGCACCGATTGCCGTGGTCTCCACCGTCTCGCATTGCAGCACGGGGATATCCAGCAGGTCGGCCTGGAATTGCATGATGAACTCGTTGCGCGAGGCACCGCCATCGACAGACAGGCGCTCAATCGAAAGCCCCACGTCCTGCTCCATGGCGCGCAGCACGTCGTAGCTCTGATATGCCATGGATTCGCAGGCGGCACGTACGATGGTCGCACGGCTCGAGGCGCCGGTCAGACCGCACACGATACCGCGAGCATGCGGGTCCCACCAGGGAGCACCCAAACCCGCAAAGGCGGGAACGAAGTAGCAGCCCTCGTTGTCGCTAATCGAAGCAGCGAGTTGTGCCGACTCGCTCACGCTCGAGATGATGCCCATGTTGTTGCGAAGCCAGTTCATCGTTGAGCCGGCGGCAAAAATAGAGCCCTCGAGCGCATAGCTGACTTTGCCGTCCGCAGCGATACCGATGGTGGAGACCAGGCCATTCTTGGATTCGACGATCTCGTCGCCGGTGTTCATGAGCATAAAGCAACCCGTGCCATAGGTGTTTTTGGTCTGGCCGGGACGGAAACAGCAGTGGCCGAACAGCGACGCCTGTTGGTCACCCGCCACGCCCATGATGGGCGGCATGTTGGTCATGATGTCGCTCGCGACGCGGCCGTAGTCGCCCGAGCTCCAGCGAACCTCGGGCATCATGGAACGTGGAACGTCAAAGAGTGCCAGCAGGTCGTCGTCCCAATCGAGCGTATGGATATTAAAGAGTGCCGTGCGGCTGGCATTGGTGTAGTCGGTGGCAAAGACCTGGCCGCCGGTGAGGTTGTAGATGAGCCAGGTGTCGATGGTGCCAAACATGAGGTCGCCCGCCGCCGCGCTTTCGCGTGCGCCGTCGACGTTGTCGAGAATCCACTGCACCTTGGAGGCCGAGAAATACGGGTCGAGCGTGAGTCCCGTGCGGGAGCGCACCAGCCCTTCTGCGCCCTGCTCGACAAGCTCGTCGATCAAAGGTGCGGTACGGCGGCACTGCCATACGATAGCGTTATAGATCGGCTGACCGCTCACGCGATCCCAGACCACCGTGGTCTCGCGCTGGTTGGAGATGCCGATGGCAGCAATGCGGTCGGAGTGGATACCGCTCTTAAACTGGACTTCCATCATGACGGCGATCTGGCTAGCAAGGACCGCCATGGGGTCTTGCTCCACCCAGCCGGGACGCGGGAAGCTGGTTTTGACGCTGCGACGTGCCTGCGCGACGATGCATCCGTACTCGTCGACGATGGTCGCAAGTACCGAGGTGGTGCCGCAGTCGAGCGCCATGATGTAGGAACCGCCAAAGTCAAACGAGGCATCTTCCATGCCCAGGCTGCCCAGATTCAACGACATCGCTTAAACCTTTCTATTGCATCGGGTCGGACAGGACCCGTTCGATCTCTGATGCGGGAAGTGCGCCTTGGCGCAGGATCTGGAGCTCGCCGTGCTGAAACGACACGATGGTCGAGGCGTCGCGACACGGGGTCTCACCGGCGTCGACGGCAACATCGACCCCCTCCAGGATGCGACCCTCCACCGTGATAAAACTTGCCGGCGCGGGCGCGCCATGCGTGTTGGCGCTGGTGCAGGCAAGGGGGCTGCCACAGGCGCGAATGAGCGCCTGCACCACGGGCGAGGCCGAAGCGCGAAGTGCCACCGTGTCGTCGGCAGCGCGCATAAAGGTCGGCACGCAGGGGGCTGCCTTGACCACGATAGTCAGGGCTCCCGGCCAGCATCGTCGCGCGAGTATGCGGGCATCTTCCGGGATATCCACGCCATAGCGGTCGAGTGCTTCGACGCCATCGACCAGCCAAGCGACGGTTTGCGTGAGTTCACGTTGCTTGAGAGTGAAGATACGGCGATAGCCGGTGCCGAGCGCAGGAACTGCGGCGCCATTGACGGCAGCCTGCGGATCGCGCGGCCACGATGGGAATTCGCTTGTATCTTGGGGCACGGCGTCCGAGAAGGCGTTGACTGCCACGGCGACACCGTAGACGGTCTCGGTCGGGATCAAAGCCAGGCCGCCGCGGCCGAGCACCTCGGCCGTGCGCTCGACGGCAAGCCGATGCGGCTCGCGCGTTCCCTCGTATACCCGATAGACCGTCTGCATGTGTATGCCAGCCCCTTACGCTCTGGTGCAAGTTTGTTTACTGTGGGGCATTCTCGCACGAAACGTTCAACCTATTTGCCCAGAGCGCATGTTGGTTTGGTGAGCGGCTCTAGTAGTCGGTGAAAGTGAGGGGGTTATTGGACTGCGACGAACTTCTTTGGCCTGCCGGCGTGGCGTTCTTGGGCGGCGTAGCGCTCGATGCTGCCTATCGTTATCATCCGACGGCCGTCGACGAGTTCAACATCGAGCTTTCCGGCTTTGACCAGCGCGGTAATCCGCGGAGCGGAGACTTTGAGGTCCAGCGCTGCGTCTTTAAATGTTCGGCACGCCGCTTCCCGAGCGTCCTCGTGGTCGATTTCGACTGAAAGGGCCACGACCTCGGCCGAGCGTTCGTACCCTGCCGGAGTCAAACCGTTGTTGAGGTCGTCGGCCAAAAACGCCATCAGTGCCTCGGTGGCATGGGCAATCGCTTCTTCGCGCGTATCGCCATCGGCAAAGGCGCC
The DNA here is from genome assembly GCA_902835305.1 of Coriobacteriaceae bacterium. Taxonomy (GTDB): domain Bacteria; phylum Actinomycetota; class Coriobacteriia; order Coriobacteriales; family Coriobacteriaceae; genus Collinsella. The sequence goes on along the minus strand of CADFMD010000005.1, from coordinate 128,223 downwards.
GGGAATCTGCGGGAAGCTAGCGCAGTAACCATCGTCTTCTTTTATGAGAACGCAGTCATAGGTAAATCGCTGCCTCATTTTGCCTCCAACTACCATCCAGCTTGGCGACGAATACTTGCCCACGTGCCCTTCTTTGGTCGATCACCACCAGAGCCGTTCACGGTGACAACACGGTCACCAGAAACATACTTAGCATGACTACCGACTTGCGCGACCTTCACGAATCCATCGTGCTTGAGTAGGGCAATGATTTCCCGAAAGGTAGGAGGTTGCATGGGCCGACCTCTTTCAGCCGTCCTAATTATAAACTAATTTATAATTTTTGCTAACCAGTTAATAAATATTACTGGCGCTGTTTGGGCTCGGTGACGATGGCTCGGACGATGCGGGGGCGATCGGTGAGGTCGTGGACGATGCGCACGTCCGACAGACCCGCTTGGCGGCAGAGCTCGGCCGCAGCGTCGAGCGCGCCCTCGTAGAGCTCGCAGGCAAAGAGGCCGCCGGCGCGCAACATGTAGGGCGCCGCGTTGAGCAGGCGGCGGAAGATATCGAGGCCGTCGGCGCCACCCTCGAGCGCCAGATCGGGCTCAAAGTCCTTGACCTCGTGCGGCAGCGAGCGCATGACATCGGTGGGGATGTAGGGCGGGTTGGAGACGAGTACGTCAAAGGTGCCCCACTCTTCACGGGGAATGGAGCTCACCAGGTTCGTGAGGCTGAAGGCGACCTCATCGGACGTGAGGCCAAGCGCATCGCGGTTTTTGGTAGCAAGGTCGATGGCGCGCGGCTCGATATCGGTAGCAGTGCAGGTGACGTGGCCGCGACGCTCCCAGGCGATCGAGAGCGAGATACAGCCCGTGCCGCAGCCGACCTCGAGAACGCGGGCAGTGCGGGGCTCGGCTGGGGCAGGCGCAGCGGCATCCTGAGCTGAAACCGTCTCCTGGTCGGCACCCTCGATGGCGATGCCGTATTCGTCGAGCTCGGGCTCGGCGGCTTCCGCGGCTTCGGCTTCTGCTGCTTGCGCGGCGGCTTCCTCGGCCTCGCGATCGGCCAGTTCCTCGGCATAGGCACGGCTGCCCAGTACGTCGCCGCCTAGCGCCGCCTCATCGGCAGCCGTCAGGTTAGCGGCACGGCGCTCGGCAGTCGCCCGTTCGTCTGCCAGCGCGGCCTCGGCCTTGCGTGCCTCCTCGACCTCATCGTTCCAAGGCAGCTCAACACGCTGACGGGCAGCAGCCTCGGGGCTCAGCACCTCGGCATCCAGATAATTGAGGACTTCCTCGACGAGCATCTCGGTTTCGGGGCGCGGAATGAGCACACCGGGAGCGCACGCGACGTCAATCATGCGAAACTGCGTGCTGCCGGTAATGTACTGTAGCGGCTCGCCTTTGGCGCGACGAACGACGGCCGCATGCATGGTCTCGAGCTGGGCCGCGTTAAGCGTCTCGTCCATACGCATATATAGGTCAATGCGCGCCAGGCCCGTGGCGGCGCACAGCAGCCACTCGGCAGAAAGACGGGGGTGCTCCTCGCCGCGCTCGGCCAGGTACTCCTTGGTCCACTCGAGACAACGCTTGATGGTCCAGATCTCGTTTGCCATGGGGTCCTCCCCTCTTAAGCGCCGGGCGGCGCGCGAATGTCGGAGCAGATTGTAAGCGAGGCCAGCGCTTGGCAAGGGACGATTGAAGGCGATTATCGAGAATCAGCCCAGATTTTTGCTTGGAGCCTGCCTAGAGTGTTCATTCGTCGACGTCTAAATCTGCATCCGTCAAGCTTTTGGCAAGGTTGCCCCAAAACTGACCAATATCTAACCAAGAACTTGCCACATCGCTTGACGCACGACCCATCAAAAATCGCTCCGCGACTTCTTGAACGATATTTTGAGCAATATTTTCGATAGCGGACTTATGCCGTCAATTACCTTAAGCAGGTAAGCAGCTCAAATGACATCACAGCCGACTAAATAAAATATCAAGGCAATGTCACCAATGACTCCCTACGGATCATTTGACAACCAAGGAAACGCCAATGATTTGGCAATGTCAGCGAGCGACGTCCAGAGCGAACAAGTTGGCATGAAAAAGGCAAGGCATAGACCTTCTGGTCATGCCTTGCCTTTTGAATGACAAATTGTCGCTCTGGACGGCGCGCAGCGTCGGCTGGTCCGCCGTTCGGTAGAACGGCGGAACTTAGACTGCCTGTGCCAGCTTCTCGGCTCGCTCGGCGGCGGCGAGCGCCTCGATGACGGTGCCGAGCTGATCGCCCAGAAGGACGCCGTTGTAGGTGGAGTTGAAACCGATGCGGTGATCGGTCACGCGGTCCTGGGGCTGGTTGTAGGTACGGATCTTCTCGGAACGGTTGCCGTGGCCGATCTGGCTCTGGCGCTCGGCACCGAGCTCTGCCTGCTGCTTCTCGAGCTCCATCTCGTACAGACGGGCACGCAGCATCTGCATGCAGACTTCGCGGTTCTGGATCTGGGAGCGCTGTTCCTGCGACTGCACCACGGTGTTGGTGGGCAGGTGGGTGATGCGCACGGCGGAATAAGTGGTGTTAACGCACTGACCGCCAGGGCCGGAGGCGCAGTAGGTGTCGATGCGCAGGTCGGACTGGTTGATCTGGACGTCGATCTCCTCGGCCTCGGGAAGCACGGCGACGGTTGCCGTGGAGGTCTGGATACGGCCCTGGGACTCGGTCTTGGGAACGCGCTGGACACGGTGTACGCCGGACTCAAACTTCATGACGGAGTAGACGCGGTCGCCCTCGACCTTGAACTCGATGGACTTAAAGCCGCCGGCCTCGCTGGGGCTGGAATCGAGCACGGTGGTCTTCCAGCCACGCGACTCGCAAAAGCGCTGATACATCTTGTACAGGTCGCCGGCGAAGATGGCCGCCTCGTCGCCACCAGCGGCGGAGCGGATCTCGACGATGGTGTTCTTGTCGTCGTTGGGGTCGCTCGGGATGAGCATGTACTTAATGTCTTCCTCGAGCTGGGGAAGCTTGGCCTCGTTTTCGGAGATGTCCATCTGGAGCATCTCCTTCTCATCGGCATCGGTAGTATCGTGGAGCATTTCCTTGGCAGCCTCGATGTCATCGAGCGCGCCGATGTACTCGCGCGAGGCGGCGATGAGGTCGGACTGGTGAGCGTACTCCTTGTTGAGACGCGTGAACTCCTTGATGTCGGAGGCAACGGCCGGGTCGGAAAGCTTCTTCTCGAGCTCCTCATAGGCCTTGATGATCTTTTCGAGCTTGTCGCGCATGGCGGGACTCCTTTATATGCGTGAAGGTGAAAATCGGCAGAATTGATGGGGCGCATGGCGCCACTGCGGGGGTAAGCCCAGCTAGAGCATGTCGATCTTCAGATACATGCGCATCCCTTCGCGTGTGGGGTACATAGTTGCGATCTAACCCATACATGATAGCGTGCGCAGGCAAACCTGCATATAACCCGCACGGAATGAGTGGACGTAGCCGTTGGGTACGTTCCTTAACGACTAGTCGTTAAGAGCGTCCCCAACGGCTAACAAAGGGACTGTCGCTTTGTCACATTCTAGAGCGTTTGAAGCAGAGCGACGAAAAAGCGTACGCCCTGGAGGTAGGCGCGGCGGGTGATGCGCTCGTTGGTGCCGTGGACACCGCGCTCGCACTCGTCATCGTCTACCACAAAGGCCGAGAAGCGAATGCACTCGGGGCAAATGCGCTGGTAGTTGGCAGCATCGGTCGCGCCAATCACGGTCGAGGGAACGATACCGATAGGAGCTCCGCCCGCCGCTGATGATCCGTTTTCCTCCGTCCCCTCTGGATCACGGAAATAGCGGGCGGCGATGGCGCGGACGGTCTCGAGTCCCGGTCCGCCGATGCGCGGAGACGGCGAGGGTTCGGAGCTGCCAGGACCGAGCTCGATCTCGACACGGTCGGCGAGCCCCGCCTCGGCAACGGCGACGCGGCAGCAGGCCACGACATCGGCCACACTCGTGCCCTCGAGCATGCGGAAATTGATATTGGCCCACATATCCTGTGGCATCACATTAGCGCCAGTGCTGCCGCCTTCGATCTGCGTGGGCGCGCAGGTGGTGGTCACGAGCGGATAGAGCTTCTTGCTGGCGAGGCAGTCGCGGACAATGACGCCCCCGTTGGCGGCAATCTCATCCGCCGTGTAGAGCCCCAGCTCGACGAGCTGTGCGGCAAGTAGATCGGTCACACGCGTCGGCCACTCGATATCGCAGATTGCGGCGATAGCGCGGCTCAGTACCTCGAGCGATGTGCCGCCGTAGGGGTTGGACGAATGCCCGCCCTCACTCTTCGTCTTGAGCACAATATCGGCGTAGCCCTTCTCGGCAAGGTCGGCATGCATAAGCCAGCCCTCGCCCGCGCCGTACTCGGCAGCCGAAACAATACGGTAGTCACCCTCGTCGATCAGGTATTCAAGTTCAACACCGCGCTCCTCGAGCACGCGGCCGATAGCTCCAGCGCCGTACTGCGTGGTTTCCTCGTCCTGGCCAAAGGCGAGCAACAGCGAACGCTTGTGCTCCCAACCGTGCGCCAGCGCATACTCGACAGCCTCGAGAATGCCTGCGACCTGATCCTTCATGTCGATCGCGCCGCGGCCCCAGATGTAGGTGTCGTCCACGTGCCCGCTAAAGGGGGCATGTGTCCAGTCGGCCTCGGTATCCGGCACCACGGGGACCACGTCCATGTGGCCCATGAGCATGACGGGTTTGAGGGCGGGGTCGGAACCGCCAAGCGTCACCAGCAGCGAATGATCGATAAGCTCGACCTCGCCCGCCGCAAACACGCGCGGCCAGGCCTGCTGCATATAGGCGCGCAGGTCATCGAAGGGCTGCCAGTCCACCGCCTCGGCATCCATGCTCGAGACGGTCGGAAACGACAGCACGCGGCCCAAACGCTCGTACGCGCCGACCTCGTCTATATCGGCAAAATCGTCCTCATGCGCAAAGAAGCGCCAAACCTCGGCCATGACATCCTTTCGATTGTGACGACAAAGGCCGCCCCACGGGAGCGGCCCTGCAACGTAAGCGTTTGCGCCGGTTATTTGTCTTCGAGATAGCGAGAGAGGAACTCGCGAGTGCGCTGGTGTTTGGGGTTGCCGAAGAGCTCGGCCGGCGCGGCGTCCTCGAGCACCACGCCCTTGTCCATAAAGACCACGCGGTCGGACACCGTGCGGGCAAAGGCCATCTCGTGCGTGACGACAACCATGGTCATACCGTCGGCCGCGAGCTTGCGCATGACCTCGAGCACCTCGCCCACGATCTCGGGGTCGAGTGCCGAAGTCGGCTCGTCGAACAGCATGATCTGCGGACTCATGCACAGGGCGCGGGCGATGGCCACGCGCTGCTTTTGGCCACCGGACAGGCGACCCACGGCGGCGTGCGCGAACTTTTCGAGCCCCACGCTCGTCAGATGCTCCATTGCGACCTTCTCGGCCTCGGCCTTGCTCATCTTTTTGAGCGTGACGGGCGCGAGCGTGCAGTTGTCGAGCACATCCATGTTGTTGAACAGGTTAAAGCCCTGGAACACCATGCCGATGTCCTCGCGGAGTTTATTGATATTGCAGCGCTCGGCCGTAAGGTCCTGGCCGTGGAACCAGATGTGGCCCGCGTCCGGGGTCTCGAGCAGGTTGAGGCAGCGCAGGAAGGTCGACTTGCCCGAGCCCGAGGCGCCGATAATGGTGACGACCTCGCCGGGGTTAACGGACAGGTCGATGCCCCTGAGCACCTCGAGCGAACCGAAGCTCTTGCGCAGGCCCTCGACGCGGATGAGCGGCTCTTTAGTTTGTGCGGCGGCCACAGCGCCGGTGGTAGTGGTATCTGCCATGATGATTCTCCTCGTCTTGCGCCTAGTTGGAGCTGGGCAGCGTTGCCGGGGCCTCGGCGCCGAGCTTTTTGCCAAAGGCCTCGAGCAGGCGGCTCGCCACGAGCGTCAGGATCAGGTAAACCACGAGCGCCACGCAGTAGACCTCCATCTGGCGGTAGTACACGCCGGCGACAGTGGTGGTGGCGTACATGAGGTCAAACACGCCAATGACCGAGAGCACCGACGAGTCCTTGATGTTGATGATGAGCTCGTTGGTGAGTGCGGGGATCGCGTTTTTAATACCCTGGGGGAACACGACCTTGCGCATGGCCTGCCACTGCGACAGACCCAGCGAGCGCGCCGCCTCGGCTTGACCGGGGTCGATGGACTCGATGCCGCCACGCAAAACTTCCATCATGTAGGCGGTGGAGTTGAGCGAGATGGTGACGAGGCCAGCGGTGAAGGTACTCCAGATCTGGTTGGCCTGGGCGGTCTCGAAGCCCATGCCGCGCAAAACGGTGAAGCCCGCGTAATAGATGAGCAGGCCCTGGACCATCATGGGCGTGCCGCGCACGATGGTGGAGTAGATGGTCGCAAAGCCGCGGCCGATGCTCTTGAAGAAGCGCGTGAGATCGTTGTCCACACGGTCGAAGGTCTGAATGCGCAGGAACACAAAGAGCAGCGCCAGGAAAAAGGCGATGACGGTGCCGAAGGTGGCAAGCGCGATGGTGATCTCGATACCGCGAATAAAGAAGTCCCCGCTCTTGTAGGTCATGTAGACCAGGCTCGACAAAAAGTCGCTGGGGTTGGAATCCGAGACAATGCTCACCCGCACCAGGTCGATAAACGACATGACGCAACGGTCGATAAAGAAGATCGCCGCGATGGCGACCACGACATAGCTGCCCAAGCGCGCGCCGCGACGGAAGCGCTCGGAAGCAAACGGCGACTTTTCGCGATAGTCGCTCCAATGCATGAGCTTGGTGACGAGCGCCGCCGCCGACACGATAATCCAGGCCCAAAGAATTGCCCAGAGGCAGTCCTGGAAGATACCGGTGGGGGCCAAGAAGCTCAGCGGCGTGGGGTTGCGCTGGCTAAACGCCAGGCCGAGCGCCGCGATAACGCTCGTGCCCAGGTATACATAACGGTGGTCTGCCTTGATAAAGGAGGCCAGGCGATTGATGGTTTTCATGCTGCCTCCCTATGCCGGCTGACGGTCGAGGCACGCGTCCCACATTTGGTCGCGCTCCTCTTGGCTAATGCCCTTGAGTGTCTTGTCGATGAGTTTAAGCAGCTTGTCCGAGCCCTTGCGGCAGCCGACGTTTGCCGTGACCTCCTGCTTGAAACCCTCGCCCTCGGCAAATTGAATCGGCACGATACCCGGGTTTTGGGCCATATAGCCCTTCTCGTTCTCAGTGTTGTAGGTCACGGCGTCGCACGTGCCCTGCAGCAGGTTCGAGAACACCGTGGGGACGGAGTCGACCGGGTTTTTGTGCACAACGCCCGGGATCTCGTCAATGACAGTGTCGAGCATGGTGTCCTTTTGGCCGAGCACCGTGGCGCCGCTAAAGTCGCTGAGCTTGGTCGCGTTTTGGTAGGGCGAGCCCTCTTTTACGAACAGGCCAAAGTAGCCAATGAAGTACGGGTCGGAGAAGCCGACGGACTCCTCGCGCTCGGGCGTGGCGCTCATGCCGGCGATGATGAGATCGATCTGGCCGTTGTTGAGCGAATCGATAAGGCCCGAGAAGCTCTGCTTGACGGCAACAGGCTCGCCGCCGAGGGCCTTGCAGACGATCTTGGCGATCTGCACGTCGTAGCCATCGGCATAAGCGCTCTGCACGTTATCGATGGGGATGGTGTACTCACTGGCCTCGGATACCTGCCAGTTGTACGGGGCGTAGGCCGCCTCCATGCCAATGCGGATCTTGTCCTTGCCGATCACGGAATCGGACAGGTCGTCGCGACCGCCGCCCGTCGTGGGCTGAACCACCTTGAGCGTGGACGGACGCTGGCAGCCGGCAAGCGCGCCGGCGACAACGGTTGCGCTCGCAGCGAGGGCGCTACCCAAAAAGATGCGACGGCTGCACACCGGCTGTGGATGCGCGTCGCGTTGATGGGGAGAATGCATAATCTGCCTTCCCTGTTGAATCGTATGCTGACGACTTAACAGGATATACGCCAGCGACCAGCAGCGCAGCACAAGCTCGAAAAATTAATAGACACACGGTAGTCATTGGGAACGTCGATGTTTTGGCAATGCCAGCGAGCGCCGCCCAGAGCGAACAAGTTGGCATGAAAAAGGCAAGGCATAGACCTTCTGGTCATGCCGTGCCTTTTGAATGGCAAATTGTCGCTCTGGGTGGCGCGCAGCGTCGACCGGCCCGCCGTTCGTCAGAACGGCGGAACCTAAGGGCGCAGCGTCGACCGGTCCGCCGTTCGTTAGAACGGCGGAACCCCTAGAGCAGGGTGACGCTAAAGCTGCGAACATCCGTCTCGCCCGGCGCCAGCGTAATGGTGTTGACCTTGTGCTCAAAGACATCGTCCTCGGTGTCCATGGTGGTGTGGCCGGTCCAGGGCTCGAGCGCCACAAACGGAGCGTCGTTGGCGGCAGACCACACGCCGATGTACTTAAAGCCCTCAAAGTCGATCTTGACGCCGTGGCCCGACTTGCGACCGCGCAGCGTGAGCGTGGAGCCCGGGGTATCGGTGAACATGATGGCGTCGTTATCGAAGCTGCGGTGCGTGATGGGCAGCACGTCCGAGTTATCGGGCGCCCTGTAGCTGCCTTCGAACGTCATGAGGCCATCGGGCGTGATGATGGGGGCCTCGTTGGTCCAAGCCTCGGTAAATGCCAGCTCGTAATCCTCGAACGTCTCGTCCTCGGCACCGGGGGCGGGCACGTTAAATGCAGGGTGGCCGCCCACCGAGAACGGCAGGTCCACGTCGCCGGTGTTGGTGACGGCAAAGGTCTGGGTAAGCGTGGCGTCGCCGATTAGGGCATAGGTCATGTTGAGCTTAAAGTGGAAGGGGAAAGCCTTGAGCGACTCGGGCGTGTCGGTGATCTCGTAGGTGACGGACGAGCCGTCCTCGGAGACCTCGACCAGCTTGTGCTCGACGATGCGCGCGAGGCCGTGGCGCGGCATCTCGCAGGTGCCAGCCGCAGACGTCGCAGTGTTGTTGCGCAGCGAGCCCACGATGGGGAACAGAATGGGCGCGTGCTTGCCCCAAAAGGCCGGGTCGCCCTGCCACAGATACTCGTTGCCGTTGAGGGCAAGGCTCGTGAGCTGGGCACCCATGGAATCAATGGCCGCGGTGAGGCCGCCGCGCTTGATGGTAGTGACGGTGGACATGCTACTTCCTCCAAAAATAAACAACAGTATCGAGGGCTATTGTCCCACTCTTGGCGGCGGGGTTGAGCGTCAGGCGCAGTTATTGAGCAATAGCGTAAAGGTCAAACCCGCCCTGCGGCGTGCTATCGACCGTATCGGGCGCCCGTGAATTAAAACTCACCGGAACCATGCGCTTTGAGGCGCGGTAACGCGTGCCGTCGGTGGCGACGGGCGGCTCATCAACCGTGAGCTCGTAGTCGCCGGGCTTGAGCTCGATACCGTCACCTTCGGAATTGACGTATTGATACTCGTCGATTGCTTGTCCCCTGAGCGTGCGGCCCACGATATGGACGAGCATTTGGCTATCGCCGCGCGCGGTATCCCACGTCGCGCCGTCCTTAACCTCGACCGACACATGCACCGAGCGCGTGCGGCTGAGCGATTGCTCGACGGACATCTCGACCTTGGCGGCGTCTTTGCGCTGTTGTTCAACATGGCTCCAGACGTTTCCAATTGCCGAGCAAGCGATGACGCCGGCCATGAAGGCGATGAGGATGGGGCCGAGTGGTGAGCGGCGGGCCGCGTCTTCCTCGCGAGCCAGGTTGGGGCGATGCGTGGGGGCGGGCGCCTGGGCACCCTGCGCGGGCACGTCGAGTATGCTGAAGGATGCCGTGCTGCCGGGGTCGATGTTATGGCGCGGCTGCGGGGTCTTGGCCGGCGAGATGGACATGTCCGCCGGCTCACCGAGTGTGGCCGTGGCATCGGCCTTAGCCTCATCGGCCTCGGCTTGGGCCCAAGCCTGCTCAAAGGTCAGGGGCTCGGCGGCATCGGAGGCGGCTTCAGGCTCGACAGCGGTATCGTTGCCGGTCTCGTCCTCGTCGCTCGACACGTCACGCGGCGCGGGCTCGTCCCACTCCTCGTCCGGAGCCTCGCCCTCGCTATACCACCATTCAAAGTTATCGATATCCATACGGGGCGCCCCTTAAGCCTCGCAAATTAACACTTGCCAGCCTTATACCCCCAGATGGCACGGCGGCTCGCATGGAATGTGACAAAGGGACTATCCCTTTGTCACACGGCCAGACGTGAAAACTTATAAACTTGCAGATTTTGCAAGTTTATAAGAAATGAGCGACCCTCCTCCGCTTCAAAACAAGCTTGCGATGCTATTCGGATGTGACAAAGGGACTGTCCCTTTGTCACATCTGGAGGGCGACGGGGATTTGGATGCAGCAGAAGTCCTCTTGGTGGGACTCGTCATAGCTCGTGGTATCGAGGTAGCAAAAGTCGAAGGCGTTGCCAACGGGCTGGAGCGCGTGCTCGTCCATGCAGGCCACAATGGCGCGGATGCCTTCGGGCTCGTACGGCATGCCCCAGCGGCTCATGCACAGGTATGTGCCCTCGGGCAGCACTTCGATGCCGATCTCTGCCAGCTCGGCAGCGTCGCTCGGCAGCAGCTCCTCGGCACCGCGCGGCAGCACGGCAAAGGAGCCGGCGCCGGCAATAGGGTCGTCGGAATGCAGCGCCTCGCGACGCAGCATGGCACCCCAGCCGCGCATGGGGCGCGTGCCCGTCAACGTACGCATGCGCAGGATGGCCCGCATGAGCGTGGGGTGAAGCATTGAGCGGCCACGCTCAATATCGCCCGGAAACTCCTCAAAGACCACGTAGCGGCGCTCGAATTGCTTGAGTTCCGGTTTGCCCTCGCGCTCGCGCCAGTAGACTGCCTCGTCGTAAAAGCTCAGGCGCTCCTGCACACTCGCGCGCTCAGCCTTGAGCCCGGCAATCTGCTTGTCGAGCGCCTGCACCCGCGAGCGCAGGTGATCGGTCATCTCGCCAATGTCGAACGTCGAGGTCAGGCGGTCAATCTCGTCGAGTTCGAGCCCTAGGTCGCGCAGCATGCAGATCAGACGCATGAGCGGGATCTGCGTGGGCGAATAGAAACGGTAGCCTTTTTCGTTAACCACGGCGGGCTTAAACAGGCCGATCTTGTCGTAGTAGATGAGCGTTTGGCGCGAAACGTTAAACAAGCTCGCCATCTCGCTGATCGCATACATGCCCGTCTGCATAGATCCTCCCGACACACCAAAGCCCGCCGCCCACAGGGGCAGCGGGCTTAAACACTATTCGTATCCTACCCTAAAGACGCCTATGACCAGCGCTTATAGTTTGCGCATGACACGCCGACGGCCTCGAGCGCCTTGGCGGCGATGTGATGCACCGCGTCGTCGAGCGTGGCGGGGCCGTTGTAAAACGTGAGCATGGGCGGCATGAGCATGACGCCCGGTACGCGCGCCAGACGCGCCATGTTGTCGACGTGAATGGCGCTGAAGGGCGTCTCGCGCACCATGAGCACCAGGCGGCGCTGCTCTTTCATCTGCACGTCGGCCGCACGCAGCAGCAGGTTTTCGCTGTAGCCGCTTGCGATGCCGGCGAGCGTCTTCATGGAGCACGGGGCCACGATCATGCCATCGACCGGATAGGTACCGCTTGCGATGGCGGCGCCGATGTTCTTGTTGTCGTAGACCACATCGGCATGCGCGGCAAACTCGTCGAGCGTCATGCCGAGCTCCTGCTCGATGGTGATCTCTCCCCCACGCGTGACGACAAGCGCCGACTCGGCACCTGCCTGGCGCAGGCATTTGAGGCACTCAAGACCCAGCGCGGCACCGCTGGCGCCAGACACGCCAACGACAATGCGACGGGGACGAACAGAAGACTCAGGCATGACAACTCCTTGACTACTTGGTAGGGCTTACCAGCAACAACAAAATGGCGGCTATAGGTCGGGCAATGTCCGCCAGGCGCGGGCGCAGCGTCGACCGGTGCGGCGTTTGTTAAAACGCCGCAATCTCCCTAGCCCACTTGTCCATGTCGATCTCCATGAACTGCGAGCGAATGAAGTTCTTCTTGAGGTCGAACGGGACCGTGCAGTCGAAGATGGCCTTGCAGGCGATGCCGTGCTCGCGGATCGTGGGGTCGAACGCGGGGTCGTTGGACGGGTCGAGCACGTGGCAGTGGCAACCGGGGATGGTGATGAGGTCCACGTCGGCCTGGAAGCGCGTGGTCATGGCCCACATCACGTCGCTCATATCGAAGATATCGACATCCTCGTCAACAAGGATGACGTGCTTGAGCTCGGAGAATGCCGAGAAGGCGAGCATGGCGGCGTTGCGCTGACGGCCCTCGTCATTTTTGCTCGACTTCTTAAACTGCATGATGGCAACGAACTTGCCGCCGCCGCAGGGGGCAGCGTGGACGTTGAGCAGGCGGCCCGGGATGGCGGTTTCGACCATCTTGTAGATGGAGGCCTCGGTGGGGATGCCGGCCATGGAAACGTGCTCGTGCGAAGGGCCGATGCAGCTCTCCATGATGGGATTGACGCGCGTGGTGACGGCGGTGACCTTGATCACCGGGCAGACCTTGGCGCCGCCGGTGTAGCCGGGGAACTCGGGCATGGCGTAGCCGTGGCCGTTGACGTCCTCGTTGATGGTCTCGTCGTGCATGAGGTAGCCCTCGAGCACGTACTCGGCATTGGCGATGCACTTCTGCGGAACGGTGACGCAGTCGGCAAGCTCGACGGCGTGGCCACGCAGGGCGCCGGCGATCTGCAGCTCGTTGAAGCCGAGCGGCGTGGTAGGAGCCTCGAAGCCGCAGCACATGTACACGGCGGGGTCCAGGCCGATGGAGATGGAGATGGGCATGTCCTCGCCACGCTGGCAGTACTCGTCAAAGAACGCGCCCAGGTGACGGCTGCCCGGGGTAATCCACATGGCGAGCTTGTCCTTGTCGACGCAGGAGAAGCGGTGGATGGTCACGTCGGACTGGGAGCCGTCGGGGCTCGTACCATAGGCGAGACCCATGGTGATGTAGGGGCCGCCGTCGACGGGCGTGTTGGTGGGGGCGGGAACGATCTTGCGCAGGTCAAAGCCCTCGTCGGTCGCCTTGTACACGACCTCCTGGCAGTCGACGTGCGCACCCTCGGCGATCTGCTCGGGCGCGATCAGGTTCTCGAAGCGCTTGCCGATCTCGAGGCCCAGGTGCTCCTCGTCCAGGTCGAGCAGGGCGGCAACGCGCTTGCGGCTGGCAAGCATGCCGATGCAGACCTTGGCATCGTCAAAGCCCTTGACGTTGTTGAAGACCATCGCCGGACCCTCTTTGGTCGGGCGCATAACGGTGCCGCCGGCACCGACGTGACGGTAGACGCCCGAGACCTCGGCATCGGGATCGACCTGGGTGTCGGTCTCGAGCAGCTGGCCCGGCATCTCACGCAAAAAGTCGAGCGCAGAACGCAGGTCGTGGATCTGGGAAGCATCGGTAGTGGACATGGCGTGCTCCTTTCGGGAGAGTGCCCGGCGGCGAGGATGCCGCCGGGCTTGGTAACGTAATGGGGCCGCAGCGCTCATAGATGGGGCGCTCGGGCACTCGCAGTTCAAGCACTCGGCTGCTTACAGCCCAAGCGCTCAACCGTTTACATCAGGCCAAAGAGGTGGAACCAGGCGGCCTCGACCAGCACGACGATAAAGACGACCGCAGTGAGGGGAATGCCCATGCGCATAGCCTCTTTGGAGGTGTAGCCGCCAGCGTCCTTGCCCTCGCCGATAAGGATTGGCAGGTTATGGAACGGCAGGATGTAGTGGATGTTGATGGACGTAAAGACGATGAGCGCCACGGCGAGCGGGCTCACGCTGGAGCCGGCCGCGAAGCTGATGAACGCCGGCACGCACACGCCGAGCACGGCCATGACCGAGCCCATGAACATGTGGATGACCATGGAGAGCGCGGCGACAAGCAGGGCGAACAGGAAGATGTTCTCGGGCACGGAGCTGGGGAGTACGACGTCGGCGATCCAGGCGTTCATGCCGGTGGCGCCGCCCACGGAACCCACGGCCATGGCGGCCGTCAGGAACATGAGGGACTTGATGTCGACAGCGTTCCAGCTGGCAGGAGTGAGAACCTCGCCGATGATGGGCATGGCGAGCGCGACACCGATGGCAAGTGTCACCCAGCCGATGTAATCGCCCGAGACGGTAAGCCACAGCGCGATGGCGATGACAAGCCACACGATGGTGCGAATCTCCTTGACGGAGAGCTTGCCGAGCGCGGCCTGCTTGGCCACGATCTGCTCGCGATCGTAAACGAGCTCCTTGCTGGGCTTAAAGAGGAAGAGGCCTAGGAACAGGGTGCACAGCAGCGCGACCAGCATGGGCACGCTCATGTACAGGAACCAGTCGACAAAGGACGGGCTCATGCCGCCGGCCTCGGCACTGTACTGCGCAACGAGCGGGTTGAGTGTGGAGTCGCCCGTCAGGAAGAACATAGAGCCCGGGGCGGCAGCGGCAAACACGAGGAAGCCGAGCTTGCCGCGGTCGTCGTCACCGTAGCCGGCGGACTCGGCGATGACCGAGACGACGGCGAGGATGAGGAAGGCGCGGGGGAACGGGTGCGGGATCAGCAGCGACAGCACAAAGGTGAGCGCGAAGATCGAGATGATGAGCGACTTGGCATCGCGCACGAACTTGAGCATAAACGCATAGGCGATGCGCTCGCCCAGGCCCGACTCCTTGACCGCGCTGGCGATGAGGTAGGCGCCGATGACGAGCCACATGGTGGCTTTGGTCCACGAGCTAAACGTGGAGGCGACCGTCGCCGAGATGCTCGCGGCGCCCGTGTCGTCCACGCACACCTTGAACAGAACGAGCAGCGCGCAGTAGAGCAGGCCCACAAAGCCCGGCTGTGCCACGCCACACGCCCAGAACACCACCGTGGCGAGCGTCAACGCCAGACAGGTCTGGGCGCCGACCGTGAGCTCGACCGTCGAGCTCAGCTCCGCCAAAGGAAGAAACTTCACCAGCAAAAAGACAACGATACCCAGCACAAAGCCAATTTCGCGCTTGGTGATCTTAAACGCCTTCTTTTCCGCTTCCATCTCCCCACCTTTCTTGTTGGGGGCGCTCCGGATTCGCAGCCACGTTGCCACTTAAAAAGGGGCGCCCGTTATCGGACACCCCTTACGTTGCGCTGTGTTGCGGCAATACAGTCAAGCGGGATTTTTGGATGAGAAGCGATCCCCTGGACAAAAACCGTCACAACATTCAACGCTTTTCCTCGATTTCGAGATTTTCATCGAATGTTGTGACGGTTTGGATGTGACAAAGGGGCTGTACCTTTGTTACATAGCGAGGGCCATACGGATGGATGGGTCGCTGAGGGCCTCGCGGAGCCAGGGGGCCAGCTGCTCGGGGTGGCCCTGCAGATAGCCTTTGAGCTCGGACGGGGCCACGCGACGCACCTCCGAGATCTCCTCTTGGTTGATATGCAGCTCACCCGGCTCAACATGGGCAAGGTAGACCTCGCACCACTCGCACTCGCAGCGGCCGTCGCCGTGGTCCTCGCGATACACCACGTGACCGAGGTGCTTGAGCTGGTCGGGCTCGCGCGTAATGCCGAGCTCTTCGTTGATGCGGCGCGCCGTGGCGGCGGCGACGTCCTCGCCCGGCAGCGGATGCCCCGCGCAAGCATCGGCCAGCACGCCGCCCCACAGTCGTTTGAGCGGACTGCGGCGGCAGAGCAGCAGGCGCGCGTCCTCGCCCTGGCCCTCGACCAAAAGCGTCAGAAATGCCTGATGCAGGATGCCCTCGCCGGTATGGGCCTCGATGCGGTCAACGGATCCGAGCGTCTCGCCGGTCGCGGCATCGACCGCCACGACCTCGGCGCCCGCGCCGCCCTCATCCCAGCCGGCGCGCAGGATGCGCGCGGCGGCCTCCTCGAGCGCGGCGATGAGCTCCTTGGTGGTGTCGAGCACGCGCTGGAGGTCGTCACCGCTCGCCTGTTCAACATGAAAACCCGTGCTTGCAACGACCGGCACGCCAAAGCGCGTGGCCAGCACCGCCGCGATATCGTGCGCCGGGATCTCGTCTCGATGGCACGGGACAGCCAAGATGCTCACCGTCGCCGTGCGGCCGGGCTCGGGGCGCGGAATGGCCTGCGCCGTGGCGCCCAGGTGCGCGAACTCCGGCGAGCAGGCGTACACCACCATGCCGCGCGGCGTCACCGTCAACTGGGCCTCGAGCGCAAACTTGCCCTCGCCCGCTGCAACCTTTGTCGTATGCATACCCATGGGATCTCCCGTCGCCCGCGGTTTACTCGAGACCATCTTCGCCTGTATTGCGACTATACAGGCAAGCGCAGCCTGCGACAAAGGGAGCAGGCACCTGACACATTCTGTTAGAGTTGCAGGGATTGAATCCCGCTTATTCATGCGACATTGGAGTGACAACCTTGACCGCCGCAACCACGTCTAAAAGTAAGTCGACCGCCGCCGCGCTCTCCCCCGCGCGCACCAGGCTCTGCCTGGCGCTGCTCGTTCTGTTGGGATTCTCGCTCGGCTGCTCCGAGTTCGTGGTCATCGGTATCGAAAGTGACTTGGCGACGGAACTCGGCGTATCGCTTGCCACAGCGGGCCAGCTCATCAGCGTGTTTGCACTGGTCTACGCTATCGCGACGCCGGTGCTCGCGCTCAGCACGGGCCGCTTCCGCCGCTACCAGCTGCTCGTGTGCTACAGCATCGTCTTTGTGCTCGGCAACCTGGTCATGGCGCTAGCACCCAACTTCCAAGTGCTCTTTATCTCGCGCATTGTCCTGGGCTCTGTCTCGGGTGCGCTGCTCGCCGTGGGCGTGACGTACATCCCTGAGCTTCTGTCCCCGCAGCAAACTTCGCTTGCCATCTCGGTGGTATATGGTGCGTTTTCCGTGGCGATGGTCTTTGTGACCTCGATCGGCAAGTTTGTGGCCGACACGCTCGACTGGCACGTTGCCATGTACGGCACGCTGACCTTTGCCGTTCTGATCTGCGGAGCGCTCGTGGCGTTTATGCCGCGCGCTGGGCAAACCGACGAGCCTGCCACCTTTCGCGAGCAGGCAGGTCTGCTGCGCGAGCCGAGCATCATCACCGGCATGCTCATCTTTTTGTTTGGCGTAGGCTCGGTCTATGTGTTCTACGGCTACGTGACGCCTTATCTTGAGCAGGTGCTGGGCATGGGCACCGTTCAGGCGAGTACCACGCTTATGGCCTACGGCGTGTTCTGCCTGATCTCGAACATCCTGGGCGGATGGATCGACGCACGTTTTGGCATGAAGGCACTGCTTGTGACGTTTGTGCTGCAGGCTGCGGCGTTGCTCGGGCTGTTTGCCGTGGGCGGCACCATGCCGCTCGCGCTGGTCTTTGTCTTTAGCTTGGCGCTGCTCATGTACCTGTTCTCGGTGTCGTGCATCACGCACTTTATGGACGTGGCACGCAGCCGCCACCCCAAGTCGATGGTACTCGCAAGTTCGGTTGAGCCCATGGCGTTTAACGTCGGCATCTCGTTTGGCACTGCAGTGGGCGGCGCCGTGGTAAGCAGCATTGGCATTGCGTACGTGGGCGCCGTGGGCGCCGCGTTCTCGCTTGTGGCCTGGGCGCTTACGCTGGTAACGATTAAGTTGGCTCGCTGGGAGCGCAGGCGAGCAAGGGCGTAGAGCGAGGTTCCCTCTAAAACGTCTATCGTTCCAGTCGCGACGCTTACCTGACGACAGGCTAAGCCAACTCCTTTAGCTGTGGTTCGATCTCATGTACTTCGAATGCACGATTTTCCAGTTTTCGTGTATCCGAAGTACACGAAATGTGCGCGGGGCACCTCAAAGGCGGCGGCAGACGCATTGTCTGCCGCCGCCTTTTATACTGGATTTTATAGATACGCGAGTCGTTTACTCCATACCCAGCAGCTCGCGCATCTGAGTTGCGTAGTTAGATGCCATGTTGCCGTAGACAATCTGCACGCCGCCGTTAACATGCACGATGCCACGCGCTTCGAGCTTTTCGGTAAACTCGGCGTCATCAACTACCTTGTCACAGTCATTGAGCTGGATGCGCAGACGGGTGAAGCAGGCCTCGACAGACTTAATATTGTTGTCGCCGCCCACTGCCTCAACGATAGCGGGAATGAGGTCGCTAATCACGGTCTTGGGAGCCTTTTCGGCTTCATCGTCAGACTCTTCCTCGCGGCCGGGGGTCTTTAGGTCCTTCTTAAGAATGATGAACTTGAAGACGAAGTAGTACACCATGAAGTAGATGGGGCCGAGGAACAGGATAACCTGCCAGTTGGAGCCCTTGGCTGCACCCATAATGCCGTTAAAGATCAACGACAAGAGCGGGCCGCCGAAGGACGCGGAACCGGCCACGTTGAACTGCAGGATATAGGTCAGCGCATAGGCAAGACCAGCCATGAGAGCGTGGAACACGTAGAGGATGGGCGCGATAAACAGGAAGGAGTACTCGAGCGGCTCGGTAATGCCGGAGAGGATGCAAGGCACCACGATGGCAATCA
This sequence comes from Coriobacteriaceae bacterium, assembly GCA_902835305.1. Lineage (GTDB taxonomy): Bacteria > Actinomycetota > Coriobacteriia > Coriobacteriales > Coriobacteriaceae > Collinsella. Next base: position 109,724 of record CADFMD010000005.1, on the reverse strand, counting down.
TGAGCGCTGCGGTCTTCTTCTTATTCTTGGGAAGCGCCGTCTTGTAGAAGGCGAGTGCAGCGCCAGGCAGGCCGAACATGGCGAAGATAACCTTGCCGTTCATGACAAAACGGCTGACCTCGATGTTAAACGGCGTGCTGGGAGAGCCCAGGATCGCGTTGTAGATATTGATAGCGCCCTGAACAGTCTGGCCATCGATGGTCTCGACGCCACCGAGCGACGTGAAGAAAAACGGGAGATAGACAAAGTGATGCAGACCAAAAGGCAGGAGCATGCGCTCGCCGGCGCCGTAGACAAATGCACCAAAGGCACCCGTAGTCTTGATGAACTCGGACAGCGCACCGAGAGCGTTCTGAATAAACGGGAAAACAAAGGACATGACCAATGCGAGGATGCTGCATGAGAGCAGCGTCACCGCCGGGATAAAGCGCGTACCGTTGAAGATGGAGAACACGGCAGGCAGCTCAATCTTGTAGTAACGGTTATGCAACCATGCGACGATTGCGCCTACCAGAAGACCGCCGATAACGCCGGTGTCGAGCGTGGTGATGCCGAGGATCGTGCTCTGGCCCGTCGTAAGATTCGCGGGATCGATAACGCCAGTCGCCGTAAGGAACGTGCCCATCACGGAATTCATGCACATGTAGCCCAAAAAGCCACAAAGCGCCGCGGTAGCCTTCTCGGACTTGGCGAAGCCATAGGCGAGACAAATCGAGAAGATAACCGGGATGTTGCTCATAACGATGCCGGCAGCGGCCTTGAGAATCGAAAAGAAAATCGCAAAGCCCGGAGCAGCAAGCCAGGGAACAGCTGCCGTAAGAGTGGGGCTGGTAAAGGCATTACCAAAGCCCTGAAGGATGCCGGCAATTGGCAGAATCAGCACGGGCGTCATGAGGACTTTGCCCAGGCGCTGGTACTTTGCCAGCAGCTCATCTTTGTTCATGGGATACCCCTCTTAAAGAAACGGGGCGTGCAGCTCTACAGCCCACACGCCCCATAACAGTTATCAAGCGCTATGGAACTAACTACTTAAGCTCCGGCCAGTAATCCTTATTGGCCTCGATGAGCTTGTCGAGCACTTTGCGAGCCTTCTTGGCGTCACCGACCAGACGATTAAGCGTGAGTGCCTGCAGAGCCTTCTCGTAGGAACCCTCCATCCAAGCCTCAACAGTCAGGCGCTCATAGGCGTACTGGTTCTCCATAAGGCCGCGATAGAAGGTACCGATCTTGCCAACAGCATAGGGCTGCGGGCCATTGGCGCCCACGCTTGCCGCGACCTCGACCATGGCGTCATCGGGCATACCCTCGATAATGCCGTTGTTGGGCACGATGACAATGAAGGTCTTGTTGGTGTTGCGATAAATGGCCGAGGTGATTTCCACGATCATATCGCCATGAGCGTCGTTTTGCACAACCGAGGAGTTCTTTGCTGTGCCGACTTTGGCAACACGCTCGCACTCGGCGAACACGCGCTTCTCACGACCGTTGATAACCTCGTCGGAGCGAGTGTAGTCGGGGTCGAGGTGAGCGACCTTGTACTCGGGATACAGATAGTACTGCAGATAAGTGTTGGGCAGATAGTCGGGGAAGTCCTCGAGCATGTCCTTGACCATGGCGTAGGTATCAAGCCAGGACTGGTCACGCTGCTCGGCATCGGCAGGAAGGAAGCCGTTCTTCTCCGTGTACTCCTTAATCTGCGGGACGAGGTCATGACCCTCTTCATCGTAGATGTGCTTGAACCAACCGAAGTGATTGAGGCCGAAGTACACGGGCTCCGTCTTGCTCATATCGCGACCGAGCAGGCGACCGTAAGAGCGCATGAGGTTGACAGGCTGGTCGCAGATGTTGAGGACGCGATGCTCATCGGGCAGGACGCGCTCGAGACCATATGCCACAATAGCAGCCGGGTTGGTGTAGTTGATAATCCACGCCTCCGGGCTATGAGCGCGAACGTCGTTGACGATCTCAACCATGTCATGCATGGAGCGCATACCGTAAGCCATGCCGCCAGGGCCCACCGTTTCCTGGCCGATGATTCCCATATGCAGCGGAATCTTCTCGTCCTTGCTACGCATCTCGTAGCCGCCGGTACGAATCTGGCAGAGCACAAAGTCGACGTCGGTGTAAGCCTCGTCCTTATCGGTGGTGTAACCAAACTCCACACCGGGCTCCTCCTCGGCGAAGAGGATCTTGCCAAACTCGCCGATCGGACGCTGACGCTCGGCATCGATGTCATAGAGCATCACGCGGTTCAGCGGCAGAATGTCCATGTGCTTGGTCAGGGCTTTAAGAATGCCAGGGCACCACGTGGAGCCGCCGCCAACGATCACAATATTGAGCTTATCCTTCATGTTCCGTCCCTCCAGGGTTGGCTGATCGGTGTTCTCGAAGACCTTGGGCTCCGCGGTTGTCCTCGGCTTGCTTCGTTTCGATTGATATTTTGCGACATAAGGTCATTTGCGAGTCCCCGTGTGGGCCAATGCGAAACGGGGACACATGATTTCGCTCACGACACAGATATGTGTAGGCAAACACGCGCGTTTGCCCAGTTCATGGGCAATAGGCAATCTTGACCGATTACCGATTTCTCACCTGGCTACACAAAGCGGTACCATATATACGGCGAGGTGCGAGGGGCTGAAACATCTTATGAAAGATCAAGAATCTTTTTATGATCATGTGCGAGCTGGCGAGAGCAAGCTCAACGATCTCGAAAGCGAGATCATGCGCTACATCATCGAGCTGCGTGATGATATTGACGATGTCACGCTTAAGAGCGTTGCTGAACGGTTCTTCGTCGCTCCCAATACAATCGTCAGGCTTGCCCATAAGCTTGGCTTCTCGGGGTTTACGGAGCTCAAACAATCGTATTCCGCCTCGCTCGACCGCAATCGATTCACTATCGAGGCACTTCCTCTTGATACCCAGCTCGTACAGACCAAAGATCTGCTTAACGACCGGGTCATCGATTCGGTTGTGAGTCTTATCCAGGACGCCTCGCATATCGTGTTCTTCTGCTCGGGTTTTTCGAAGTACCCGTGCCTCGAAATGGCTGAAAAGCTCAAAATAATGGGCAAGAATACCGACACGCTCAGTGAACGCCACGTCATGAGGCATTACGCAGAACTGCTTGGCAAAAACGACCTGGTCTTCAGCGTTTCAGTCAGCGGTGAGACGCAGGTGTCTATTGACGCCACATCGATAGCCAAAACGCGCGGATGCAAGGTCGTCACGCTCACCGGCTTTTCTCGAAATACTCTCTCGAAACTAGCCGACTACCCCATCTACACCGTGCAAAAAGAAATCCGCTTGGGCGGCATGGACCTCGACAGTCGATTGATGTTCTATTACGTTTTCGAATTGATATTTGAGCGTTACTTCAAACTGGCCAAGAAATAAAACTTGGCATGCGTCCGGCTTCGACCCTTTAGCAGCCTTCTATATGAAAGGTATCGTCCTATGCAACGCGTACTGTTTATCTGTCATGGGAACATCTGCCGCTCGACGATGGCTGAGTCCGTGTTTACCGAGCTGGTGCGCCGCACTGGGCGCGCGGGCGAGTTTGTCATCGATTCTGCAGCGACCTCGACCGAGGAGATCGGCAACCCGCCGCACCACGGTACCGTTGCCAAGCTACGCGAGGTCGGAATCCCCGTCGTCGCCCACCGCGCGCGCCAGGTGCGTCGCGCGGAGTATGGCGACTGGGATCGCATTGTCTATATGGATGCTGAGAACGCGCGCGGCCTGCGTCGCATCTTTGGCGACGACCCCGACGGCAGGATTACGCGCTTGCTCGACTGGACCGATCGCCCCGGCGACGTGGCCGATCCCTGGTATACCGGCAATTTCGATGCCACCTACCGCGACGTGCTCGCCGGTTGCGCCGCTATGCTCGAGCAGCTGTAGGTTCGCGGAGGCACGAACCTCGCGAGCCGCGTCATCGGCATACAGATCGAGCGTGGATTTTCTCCCACTTTGAGCATTCAAGTGCGCTCTAGACGGGAGAAAATCCACGCTCATTATCTCGGATAGCGGATGCGACAAAGGCACTATCCCTTTGTCGCGTCGGGGACTGTCCCTAGACCGGCTTGACCTCCAGCTTTATCCCCTCGGCACAGGAGTCACCCAAAACATCCGAAAGGGCCCAGGTCGCATATAGCGGCAAATAAAGAACAGCTCCGCTGCGTTCAACGTTGCCTCTCGAGAAAACAATCCCGAGCCTTACACCATATTCGGCCGTATCAAGCACATGGCCGAGCGCGGCGTGCGCGTGGTAATAGGAGCCCGATTTAACCTCGATCGGAACAGCTGTTCCATCCGGTCCGTCGACCACAAAGTCCACTTCGCCGCGCTTCTTTGTCTGATAGTAGTAAAGCTGGCGATTTTGGGCAGCCAGCTGCTGGGCCACCACGTTTTCGTAAATACCGCCCAGATTGGGTTCCTTGCTATCAAGATACGCCGCCTGGGCGACGCCAACGGGGTAGCGCGCCATCAACATGCCCGTATCCGATTGGTATAGCTTGAACTGCGATGGCCGTGCCGTCTTGAGCAGGGGCGACTTTGGCTCGGTTACGATATCCGCCTTGAGAGTAACGCCGGCATCGACAAGCCAGACAAAATCTCGCTGGTACTTGTCGTAATGCGCCTTGGGGTCAATGGAATTGAGCACGAAGCGTTTGTTTTCGCCCTCGAGCATAATAGGGAGCTGATCGTAAATGCTCTGCACCTGAAGGGCTCGCCCGCTTGCATACTTGGAGATATCCCGCCGGTACTGTTCGTTGAGCTCTGACTGTAGCTGACGAACAGAGGCAAGGTCGCCCCGCGTGTCAAGGAAACGCTGCACGACCTCTGGCATTCCACCGACAACGGTATAGGTCCTGAAGTTTGCCATCATCGCGTCGTGAATGTAATCAGGAATGGGCTTCTCGCTGATACACGCGTCGCGTATCGTTTGGCGAGCTCCCTCGCTCACCCCGATCGCCCAGCAAAACTCCTCAAAATCGAGCGGGAACATCCTAAGCTCGTGAACATATCCCACGGGATAGGACCTAACGCCCTTGAACTGGGTCCCGAGCATTGACCCCGAAAACGCCCAGCGGCACCTCCCGTCCTCAACAAGGAACTTTGCCATCGTCATGATGTCGGGGGCCTCTTGGACCTCATCGATAAACACGAGCGTTTTGCCCGGTGCTATCGGCTTTCCCGAGAGAAGCGTCACCCTGCTGATGAAATCGTCGGCATCCCGTGCCTCGAGAAGAGCATCTTTTGCCTGGCGATTTTCCGCGAGATTGAGCTCGATATAGGTTGCGTAGTTTGACTTACCGAACTCGCGAATCGAGTAGCTCTTACCGATTTGGCGAGAACCCGTGACGAACAACGCCTTTCGTTCAATGGATCTCTGCCAACAATCAAGCTCATCAGCGATTTTCCTGCGCAACATAAGCTCTCCCATCGCCTCGATAAATGAAATGCAGATATTTATATCGACTATTATCGATGAAATGCAGAGATTTTTAGTACCGAAATTTGATGAAATGCAGAAATTTGAGCTTACTCGCGCATAGAACAACGACGCGTGCGCCTAAGCATGGGCATAAGTGAGGTCGGGATTCTCGCATACAAATCGAGCGAGGACTATCTCCCACTTTGAGTGCGAAATTGCGCCCAAAACGGGAGATAATCCACGCTCGATATTTCGACGGGAGAAAATCCTCGCTCGGTTACTCGTCGACGATCTCGGCAAGCCAGACGTTCAGAGTATCGACCTCGGGGCAGCAGAACTTTGCCGTGCCGGGCTCGTTGCCAGGCACGGTTCCGCCATAGCGCAGGATATCGATATAGGGAAAGCCCACATGGCAGGCCATGGCGCACATCTTGCCGCGGTCTCGGTCAAAGTCAAAAACGTCGCCCGGCTTGTGACCGTGGTGGCAGCGGCACGTCCCCAGCTGGTCCACGCAGCTCACGCGGATACGCGGCCGCTTGCCACGCGGCGCGCCGAGCGGCCTGTTCTCGCCCGCAGGCTTGACGCCGCCCTCGCCAATGTTACTCATGGTCGATCACGTCCAGGCAGGCCTCGATGGGAAGGCCGGCCGACTTGTCCTCTTGGTCGGCATTGCGTTCGATAAGCTCAGCCACCACACGCATGGCATCGAACGTCGCGCGCTGCAGACTCCAGCCTGCCATAACGCGGCCGACGAGCACCGCCGAGAACGTGTCGCCCGTGCCCGGGAAATAGACCGGAATGAGCTCAAAGGGAATCGTAAAGTACTCCCCCGCCACATGGTCGTAACCGATAACCGCGTTCGTGCCATTGACTACGGCGCTCGTAATGACCACCGACTTGGCACCCAGCTCACGCACGGCGTTCACAAGAACGCGAGCCTCGTCGGGCGTGATTTGCTCTGCAATAGGCGTATCGGTGAGCAGACAGGCCTCAGTGTAATTGGGAACCGCGTAATCGGCGCACTCGAGCAGGTGCCTCATGAGACCGATCGTGGACTCGGGCACACCGGCATAGAGCTTGCCGTTGTCGCCCATGATGGGATCGACGAACACCTTGGTGCCCTTTTGCGCACGGCGGTGGCAAAAGTCCGAGATGATGCGCGTCTCTTCCTCGGTCACGATAAAGCCGGTCGAGATGGCGTCGAACTCAAAGCCGAGCTCCTCCCAGATAGCGAGGCTTTGACGCACGTACTCGGTGGTGTCGTGGATGTAGAACTTGGGGTAGTTGAGCGTGTCAGAAACGAGCGCCGTCGGCAGGTTGTGGATACGGTAGCCCATGTGCGACAGCACCGGCAGCATGGCGGAAAGCGCGACCTTGCCGTAACCGCACATATCGTTAACCAGCAGCAGCTGAGTATTCTTCATGAGGGTCTCCCTTGTTTCGGGCGCGGCGCGGCAGCGCCACAGTGCGACTAAGTGTAGCGCAGAAGGCGTTGTGGGCGGAGGCGAGCGGTACGAAGGGCAAATTGTTGCGGAAAGGTTTCGGAAAATGATCCCTTTTCCTCCGTCCCCAAGGGATCACATGCACCGAAGCGGACCGTGGCGGAATCACATGTTGAGGACGGACAGCGAAAACGCTCCTAAGCGAGCAAGGTGGCGTGAAAGAGGAGGGCATAGGCCTTGTGGCCATGCCCGACGATTGAACGCCAGATTGCCGCTTAGGAGCGTTTGCAGCGTCGAGCGGTTACGGCGTTTGGCAAAACGCCGTAACTATAAGTTTGGTACCTTGACATTTATTTACCGTGCTCCTAAATTGGTTAGGCACAAAACAATTCAACTACCTAACTAAAGAAAGGAGCGAAGCTTAGATATGTGTGTTGAACCACTCGTCCTTCCGCATGAGCCCGGCGGTGACCCGTCGCAACCGGTAGACATACCCGAAGCGGTCAGCGCCGAAGACAAACTCGCCAAGCGCATCCTGAGCGGCCTGGGCTTTTGCGGCCATTACATGCATTTTCATGGCGGAGGCGTGTCCGGCAAGGCACCCATCATCTGCCTGCTGGCCAAGCAACCCGGCGGCGAGATGTCGCAGCAGGAACTCGGCATGCACTTTGACCTCAAGCCGGGGTCGCTTTCCGAGATCCTGTCCAAGCTCGAGCTCAACGGCCTCATCGAGCGCAGCCGTAACCCCAAGGATCGACGGCAGCTCACCATTCGCCTGACCGAAACCGGCCGGGAAAACGCCCGCATCGACCAGGCGGCCCGCATTCGCTTTAGAGAGCAAGCCTTTAGTGCCCTCACCCACGACGAGCGCGAGCAGCTCGCCGAAATGCTCGAGAAAATCCGTGTAACCTGGGAGGAACTGGATGATTAAAACCCTCATGGGCAGCATCCGCGACTATATGAAAGTCACCGTTGCCACGCCGTTGCTCGTGCTTGGCGAGGTGCTCTGCGAGATGCTGATTCCATTTATCACCGCCAACCTGATCGACGCCATCAAAGACGGCGCCACCGTAGCCGAGATGCTTCCCACCGCGGGCCTTTTGGTGCTCATCGCGCTGACATCGCTTGCTTTTGGCGCCGCGGCAGGCGTCACCTGCAGCCATGCGAGCTGCGGCTTCGCCAAGAACCTGCATCACGACCTGTTCTACAAGATCCAGACGTTCAGCTTTGCCAACATCGATGAGTTCTCGAGCTCCTCGCTCGTCACGCGCCTGACCACCGACATCAACAACGTGCAGCAAGCCTTTATGATGATCATCCGTATCGCCGTGCGCGCGCCGCTTGTCTTGATCTTCGCCTTTACCATGGCATTTATCATGGGCGGTAGCGTCGCCATGGTCTACCTGATTATCATTCCGCTGCTGGGCTTTGGGCTGTTCTTTATCATCTTTAAGGTGCGCCCCATCTTCTCGCGCGTGTTCCACAAGTACGATGCCCTTAACGAGTCCGTCGAGGAAAACGTCACCGGCATGCGCGTGGTTAAGAGCTACGTACGCGAAGACTTTGAGAAGGAGAAGTTCGCGGCCGCCGCGCGCGATGTCCAGATGGACTTCACCCGCGCCGAGAAGCTGCTCGCCTTTAACAACCCCATGATGAACATCTGCGTCAACGGCGCGTTTGTCGTCATCATCTACCTGGGCTCCAAGCTCATCATCACGAGCCAGGGCACGCTGTTCGACGTGGGCCAGCTCTCCTCGACCTTTACCTATGGTTTCCAGATTCTCATGAGCCTGATGCAGCTGTCGATGATCTTTGTCATGGTGACCATGGCCGACGAATCGGCACACCGCATTGCCGAGGTGCTGGCCGCCGAGCCCACGATCGCCGATCCCGCCGAGCCCGTGCTCGAGGTTGCCGACGGTTCCATCGACTTTGACCACGTGAGTTTTAAGTATTCCAAGCATGCGAAGCGCCAGGCGCTCGACGATATCGACCTGCACATTACGAGCGGCGAGACCATCGGCATCATCGGCGGCACCGGCTCGGCCAAGTCCACGCTCGTTAACCTCATCGCCCGCCTGTACGACACCACCGAAGGCACTGTGCGCGTGGGCGGCGTGGACGTGCGCGACTACGACCTGGACGCGCTGCGTCACCAGGTCGCCATGGTGCTTCAGAAAAACGTGCTGTTTAGCGGCACCATCGCCGAGAACCTGCGTTGGGGCGACCCGAACGCCACCGACGAGGAAGTCCGCGAGGCAGCGCATCTGGCCTGCGCCGACGAGTTTGTCGACGGTTTCCCCAAGGGCTACGACACCTGGATCGAACAGGGCGGCTCCAATGTTTCCGGCGGTCAGAAGCAGCGCCTGTGCATTGCGCGCGCCCTGCTGCGTCGCCCCAAGATCTTGATCCTGGACGACTCCACCAGCGCCGTCGACACCAAGACCGACGCCAAGATCCGCGCAGGGCTGGCAAGCTATCTGCCCAACACGACCAAGCTCATCATCGCCCAGCGCATCAGCTCCGTGCAGGACGCAGACCGCATCATCGTCATGGAGGGCGGCCGCATCGCGCAGATCGGCAACCATGACGAGCTACTCAAGACGAGCGAGATCTACCGCGAGACCTTTACCTCGCAAAACAAGATGTCTGCTGAGGGCGAAGGGGCCGTCGAGGCCGACACCGAGGCATCCGCAACGCAAGCTCAGACCCAGGAAGGAGGCGAGGCACATGAGTAAGGCAACGACCGCCGAGCGCGCACTCAACCGCAAGGGCGGCACCATGTCGCGCCTCATCAAGACGCTCTTTGGCTTCTATCCCGTGCTTTTGCCCCTTGTCGTCGCCGGCGTGGTGCTCTGCGCCATCATCAACTCCATCGGCGCGACCTTCCTGCAGAGCGCCCTGCAGATTATTAGCGAATCGTGGCAGTCGGGCGATTGGGAAGCCGCACAGCCCAAGATTCTGCAGCTCGTGACCACCCTCGCCTGCATCTACGGCGTCGGTGTCCTGTCCTCGCTCTTCTGGAACCGCGCCATGGCCGTCATCACGCAGGGCTCGCTCGAGAAGCTGCGCGAGATGATGTTCAACCGCATGCAGGACCTGCCGATCCGCTACTTCGACACGCACCAGCGCGGCGATATCATGAGCCACTACACCAACGACATCGACACGCTGCGTCAGATGATCAGCCAGTCGCTGCCCAACCTGCTCATGACGATCATCATCATCGTCACGGTGTTCTTTATCATGCTGTACTACAGCGTGTGGATGTGCCTGGTCATCATCGCCGGCGTCGCCTTTATGACCTTTATGACCAAGCTCCTCGGCTCCAACTCCGCGCGGTTCTTTATCGCGCAGCAGACCGAACTCGGCGTGGTCGAGGGCCACATCGAGGAGGTTATGAACGGCCAGAAAGTCGTCAAGGCGTTCTGCCACGAATCTGCCGCCGAGGCCGATTTCGATGAGCGCAACGAAAAGCTCTTCGAGGTCTCCCAGAAGGCCAACATGTACGCCAACATCCTCATGCCCATCCTTATGAACCTGGGCAACCTGCTCTACGTGCTGGTCGCACTGGCGGGCGGCATTTTCCTGGCGCTGGGCGTGCCCAACCTGAGCATCTCGGGCATGGCGCTGTCCATCGCCGTCGTGGTGCCGTTCCTCAACATGACCAAGCAGTTCTGCGGACAGATCGGCCAGATCTCGCAGCAGATCAACGCCGTGGTCATGGGCCTCGCCGGCGCCGACCGCATCTTTGAGCTCATCGACGAGAAGCCCGAGGCCGACGAAGGCTACGTGACGCTCGTCAACGCACAGGTGAACCCCGAGACTTGGGAGTTCGAGGAGGCTGACCACCACACCGGCATGTGGGCGTGGAAACATCCGCACCGCGCAACCGGCGAGATCGAGTACGTCCCGCTGCGCGGCGACTTGGTCATGGACAACGTCGACTTTGGCTACACCCCCGACCACGAGGTCCTGCACGGCGTGTCCGTGTTTGCCAAGCCGGGCCAGAAGGTCGCGTTTGTCGGCGCCACCGGTGCCGGTAAGACGACCATCACCAACCTCATCAACCGCTTCTATGACATCGCCGACGGCAAGATTCGCTACGACGGCATCAACGTCAATAAGATCCGCAAGGCCGATCTGCGCCGCTCGCTGGGCGTCGTGCTGCAGGACGTGAACCTGTTCACCGGCACCGTGATGGACAACATCCGCTACGGCAACCTGGATGCGACCGACGAGGAGTGCATCGCGGCGGCCAAGCTCGCGGGCGCAGACGACTTTATCACCCGCCTGCCCGACGGCTACGACACGATGCTCACCGGCAACGGCGCACAGCTGTCGCAGGGCCAGCGCCAGCTGATCTCGATCGCCCGCGCCGCCGTCGCCGATCCGCCGGCGATGATTCTAGACGAGGCCACGAGCTCCATCGACACCCGCACCGAGGCCATCGTGCAGGCGGGCATGGATAAGCTCATGGAGGGCCGCACGACGTTTGTCATCGCACACCGCCTGTCCACCGTGCGCAACTCCGACGCGATCATCTGTCTGGACCACGGCCGTATCATCGAGCGCGGCAACCACGACGAGCTGATCGCCAAGCGCGGGTACTACTACCAGCTGTACACGGGTGCGTTTGAGCTGGAGTAGGAACGGTTACTGACGGAGGGTGCCCCGGGGCGTCGGGGTAATTCCTCCGTGCTCAAACATTCTCGCTTCGCTGCGAAACTGCGCGCGGAGGAAATACCCCGCCGCCCCGGGGCACCCTCCTGCGCGCAATCAGCCCGTTGTTTAAAACGGAATAAAGGTTAGTGAGGCCCTGGCCGTTTGGCCAGGGCCTCGTTTTGTTAGTCTCTTTGGGACGGGGCTTTTTGACTACTTTGAGGGTGCGCAGGCAGGGCGGCGAAAGTAGCTAAAAAAGCCCCGTCCCAAAAAGACTACCCGCGCCAAATGAGCTAGTTGAGGAGTTGGGCCATGGCGTTGACGAATTTTTGGACTTGGAGGGTGGGCTCGAGCGGGTAGTGCAAATAGACCGGCACCTCGCGACCGCATAGAAACGGTACGCCCACAAAGGCCGGGTGCACACCCGACCATGCGCCGCAGGTGAGCACCGCGTCGCCCTTTTCCTCTGCCTCGTTAAAAAGCGCAAAGTCAAAGCTATCCACGTCGATCACGTCCACGCCGCCGTCGGCCAAAAGGTCGATGCGCAGGCTGTCCATGGCGTCGTTGCCGTGGCGCAGTACGCGCAGACGCATACCCTCCAAGTCGGCGATCGAAATACGGTTCTTGCGTGCCAGCGGGCTCGTGCGCGGCAGGTCGATATAAAACGGCACGTTGACAATGCGGAGCTTTTGGCAGGCATCACCCCAGCGCGGGGTCGAAAAACTCGACTGCACCACATCCACCTCGCGCCCCAGACTGCGCATGACGGTCTCGCGCTCATCGTAAAGGTCCCCCACCGGCACAATCTCAAAACGCAAGCGCGGCTCCATGTCGTGCACCTGCGGCCACAGCGCGAGCGTGTGGCGCCCCGGGCACATCATCGATACGCCCAGGCGCACCGCACCGCCATCGCCCGCCGCTCGCCGGGCGCGGCGCAACGCATCCTCGGATTGGCGCATGATCGAGCGCGCGTCGTCCACCAACAGCGCGCCCGCCGGCGTCACCTTGACGCCCGAGTGCGAGCGCTCGAACAACGTGATGCCAAACTCGGCCTCGAACCCCGACACCTGTTTGACGAGCGCCGGGGTCGACACGCGCAGCTTTGCCGCGGCACGCGAGAAACTTCCCAGCTCCGCGGCGGCCGAAATAGCGTCAAGTCGTCGATCGTACACGTCAATCTCCCGTTTTCGCACGCGCGGGCCCACAGCGCCGCAGGGGGTCGTTTTCGCAGGTCACACGCTCAATTGAGAACAAACCTCAATGCACAGTGTAAACCTACGGTTAACGCCATTCTAACAAATATGCAATTCACCTGCGCGAACGCTAAGCATACGATAACCAGCGAAAACCACGTGGGTCGGTTAATGGGAGCGACCCACTGGGAGGCACAAGAAGGGAAGTTCCTATGAGCAATTGGCTTAAGCTCGAGGGCGATGTCTGCGCCGTGACCGGCGCACTCGGCGGCATGGGCGTCGAGATTTGCCGCGAGTTCGCCCGCAACGGCGCCAACGTCGTCCTGCTCGATCTGGACGAGGAAAAGGTCAAGGCCGCAGCTGCCGACCTCGCCGCCGAGTTTGGCATCCACGCCGAGGGTTACAAGATGAACGCCACCGACGAGACCGAGGTTCAGGCCGCCGTCGACGCCACCATCGCCGACTTCGGCCGCGTCGACGTCCTTGTCAACACCGCCGGCATCCTGCGCTTCGCAGCCATGGAAGACCTGCCGCTGAGTGACTGGAACGAGGTCATCAACGTCAACCTCACCGGCTACTTCATCACCTCGCAGCGCTTTGGTCGCGAGATGATCAAGGCTGGCCAGGGTCGCCTGGTGCACATCTCGACCGTTGCCAGCCACTCCCCCGAGACGTTCTCGGGCGTGTACAGCTCCACCAAGGCCGGCGTCAACATGATGTCCAAGATGCTCGCCGCCGAGTGGGGCCCCTACGGCGTGCGCTCCAACTGCGTCGAGCCCTGCTTTGTTAAGACCCCGATGTCGGCGAGCTTTTACGCCGACCCCGAGGTCGAGAAGAGCCGCAGCCGCCTCATCGCCACGCGCCGCATCGGCGAGGTCAGTGATATCGCCAACGCCGTCATGTTCCTGGCGTCCAAGCGCTCGGACTTTACCACCGGCGACGCCATCAAGGTCGATGGCGGCTTCTCCAACATGATGGGCGACCTCACCGCCAAGCCCGGCGGCCGCCGCGCCTTTGCCGACAACTACCTCAAGAACAAGGGCGTCGAGCTCTGGTCCGATGAGTCCGGCGTCGCAAAGCCGACTGACCAGTAAACCAGCCCGGTAGAAAGGGGCGCGGGGCAAGCACCTCAGCGGCGTTTGCCCCTCCCCTCCCCCGTATCGATTAGAAAGAGTCCAATGGCTTCCACCAACTCCAATAAGGGTCGCGCCGCCGTGCTTTCCGCCGCGTGCGTCACCATGTTCTTCATCAGCTCCATCGCGCTGTATTCCGTCGTAAGCAAGAACCTGCTCGCCGTCTATCCCGAGTGGTCCAGCGCCCTCACCTGGGCTTTCCCGGTCTTTCAGACCATCATGGCCGTGACGGGCATCTTCGCCGGCCGCATCTCCGATAAGATCGGCCCGCGCAACGTCGTGATCGCCGCCGCCGTGTGCTACGGCCTGGGCTGGTTCATGTCCGGCACCGTCACCGAGCCGTGGCAGTTCTACCTGTGGTTCTCGCTCGTCGCCGCCATTGGCAACGGCCTGGGCTACAACCCTGCGCTCACCACCGGCCAAAAGTGGTTCATCGACAAGAAGGGCCTCGCCTCCGGCATCACCCTTGCCGCCTCCACCGCCGGCCCCGCCGTGCTGTCCCCGGTGCTCGCCTCGCTGCTCATCCCGAGTCTCGGCATCTTTGGCGCCCTCAAGGCACTCGGCGTCATCTTCTTTGTAATGATCGCCGCCTCCGCCCTGTTCCTGAAGGCCCCCGAGGCCGGCTGGCTGCCCGAGGGCTTCGAGGCCCCCAAGGGCGGTGCGCACGCCGGCACCTTCGGCGACCTCACCCCAGGCGAGATGGTCAAGGCCCCGCGCTTCTGGGTCCTCATCGTCACCTTCGCCTTTGCCGCCACCGCGGGCACCCTGCTCGTGGGCAAGGTTGCCTCCATCGCCGCCGTCCAGCTCTTCGCCGACCCCACGAGCGCCGCGGCCGTCGCCCTCGGCGGCGTGGTCGTCTCCGTCAACACCTGCGCCAACCTGGTTGGCCGTCTGTCCTTTGGCCAGATCATCGACAAGCTCGGCGCCTATAAGTCGCTGCTCATCAGCCTTGTCGTCACCATCGTCGCGCTCGTCATCATGTCGATGAGCTTTACGCAGAGCATGTTCTTTGTGGCGCTCGCCCTGCTCGGCTTTAGCTTTGGCGCCCTGCTCGTCATCTACCCGCCGCTCACCGGTGGCGCCTTTGGCACCAGCAACATCGGCGTCAACTACGGCATCATGTTTTTGGGCTACGCCGCTTCTACCTGGATCAGCCAGCCCATCACCGCCGTGCTGTATCACGCCGAGGCCGGCAGCGCCGCCTACCAGCAGTCCTTCTACGGCGCCATCGTGATTGCCGTCATCGCCGTCGTACTCACCGTCTACATGATGGTCTCCGACAGCAAGAAGAAGTCCGCTTAGTTTTGCTTGACGCGGCAAGGGCCGTTCTCTTGCCGCATTCCACCGGTCACCAGTATTAAGGAGTCGAAATGTCTGAGCTCAACCCCGTCCGCATTGCCGTTATCGGCGCCGGTGCCATGGGCCGCAACCACATCCGCTTTGTCACCGAGGAGCCCGAAGCCGAGCTCGTCGCCATCGCCGACGCCTTTGAGGGCGCCCGTGCCACGGCCGAGGCCGCCGGCGTGCCGTTTTACACCGATCCCGCCCAGATGATGGACGAGGTCAAGCCCGAGGCCGTCATCATCGCCACCCCCAACGACCTGCATCTGGGCGTTGCCCGCGAGGCCGTGAAGCGCAACATCGTGCCGCTGGTCGAAAAGCCAATCTCCAACGACCTCGAGGATGCCCAGGCCTTCGCCGCCGAGGCCGAGACCGCCGGCGTGCCCGTGCTCGTGGGCCAGCACCGTCGCCACAACCCCTTCGTCAACAAGGCCAAGGAGATCATCGAGTCCGGTGAGCTGGGCAAGCTCACCGTGTCGAGTTTCCACTACATGATCTATAAGAATGACGGGTACTTTGATGTCGAGTGGCGCCGCAAAAAGGGTGCCGGCCCGATCCTGGTCAACCTGGTGCACGACGTCGACCTGCTCCGTTACCTGCTGGGCGAGCCCGTCGCCGTCCAGGGCATGCAGTCCAGCGCCGCCCGCGGTTTTGAGACCGAGGACTCCGCTGTGGTCAACGTCCGTTTTGCCGATGGCGCGCTCGCGAGCATGACCATCTCCGATGCCACCGCCAGCCCCTGGAACTGGGAGGCCACCGCTCGCGAGGACCCGCAGTACCGCCCCTTCGACGCCGATGCCTACTTTATTGGCGGAACCTTGGGCGCCCTTTCGCTGCCCCGCCTGCACCAGTTCTCCTACGACGGCGCCTCCAACTGGCACAAGCCGCTGCAGATGGAGATTCCGGCCGTGGACCCGGCGCTGCCGCACAAGATGCAGCTCAAGCACTTTGTGAAGGTTGTCCGCCGTGAGGTTGAGCCCGTCGTGACCCCCGCCGACAACGTCAAGACGCTCACGCTTCTCAACGCCATCAAGGAGGCCGCCGAGACCGGCCAGCTCGTCGAGCTGTAATGCCTTGAGAGCGGCCGCGGCAGAAACCCCATGCCGAGTCCCTCGGTCCGCCACAAATAAGCCCCTCTTCTTTGCCCCGCGAGCAGCCTCCTGCCCGCGGGGCATTTTGCTACGTTTCCAATGATTTTCTGAGACGGGGGGCCTTTTTGCACCTCGGCTTGGTTCGTTCGCCACGAAATGGGCCTATCTACTACGTTTAACCGATCACCCTCAACCATACCGAATTTCGCGAAATAAAAACCGCAGGTAGACGGGTTGCCGATCTTCGGAAAACAAGGGCATGGTCAGCCCCTACGGGTAAAACGTAGTAGATAGGCCGTTTTTGTGACGCGGCCCCAAAACAGTCTTTTGGGACGGGTGGTATCCTTGGTGGCTCTGTGCTGCAAATGCACCATAAACGCAAGGAGTTCCATGGATCTTATCGCGCAGCTCGCCCACGAGCTCAACCTTAAGGCCGCCAACGTCGAGGCGGCCGTCAAGCTCATCGACGAGGGCAATACCATCCCCTTTATCTCGCGCTACCGTAAAGAGGCCACCGGCGGCATGGATGACGTCGCCCTGCGTGCGCTCGACGAGCGCCTGTCCTACCTGCGCAATCTTGAGCAGCGCAAAGAGGACGTCATCCTGCTCATCGACGCGCAGGGCAAGCTCACGCCCGAGCTCGAGCAGCAGATTCGTGAGGCCACGCAGCTCCAGCGCGTCGAGGACCTCTACAAGCCCTATCGCAAAAAGCGCATGACCCGTGCGCAGAAGGCCCGCGAGGCAGGCCTGGAGCCGCTCGCCAATATGATCATCATGCAGGCTTCGGCCAAGGGCAGCGCGCTCGACGCCGCCGCGGCATACGTCAACGAACAGGCCGGCTTCGACACGCCCGAAAAGGCGCTCGCCGGTGCGGCGGACATCGTGGCCGAGACGGTGGCCGAGGACCCCGAGAACGTCGCCGACCTGCGCGCCTTTACGCAAAACACCGCCGACATCGTCGTTGAGGCCACCGACCCCGCCGAGAAGACCCCCTACGAGCCCTACTACAACTACGACGAACCCGTGCGCAAGATCCCCAACCACCGCATCCTTGCCATCGACCGCGGCGAGCGCGAGGGCAAGCTCCGCGTACGCGTCAACGTCGACGGCGCCGCCGCCACGGCACGCCTCGGTAGCCGTTGGCCCCGACGCCAGGGTGTCTTCGCCCCCGTCTTCGATGCCGCCATCGCCGACGGCTACAAGCGCCTCATGGCGCCCTCCCTTGAGCGCGAGGCCCGTGCCAAGCTCACCGTTCGCGCCCAAACCGAGGCCATCAACGTCTTTGCCAAGAATCTCGAGGGCCTGCTCTCGGCCCGCCCCGTGCGCGGCGCCCGCGTGCTCGCGCTCGATCCGGGCTACCGCACCGGCTGCAAAGTCGCCGTCATGGACGAGACCGGCAAGCTGCTCGACCACGGCGTGGTCTATCCCACCAAGCCGCGCCACGACGTCGCCGGCACCAAGCGCGAGCTCGCCCGCCTCGTCAAGAAAGACGGCGTCAACACCATCGTCATCGGCAACGGCACCGCCAGCCGCGAGACCGAGGAAGTCGTCTCGGAGTTCATTGCCGAGCAGGCGCCCGGGCTGCGATACACCATCGTCAACGAGGCCGGCGCATCGGTGTACTCCGCCTCCGAACTCGCGAGCCAGGAATATCCTGACCTGGACGTCACCGTACGTGGCGCCATGAGCCTGGGCCGCCGCCTGCAAGATCCGCTGGCAGAACTCGTCAAGATTCCGCCCCAGTCTATCGGCGTTGGCCAGTACCAGCACGACCTTGACCAGGCCGAGCTTTCGCGCACCCTGGGCCACGTGGTGGAAGACGTCGTCAACCGCGTGGGCGTCGACGTCAACACCGCGAGCGCGAGCCTGCTGGGCTACGTATCTGGTATCACGCCGAGCGTAGCCAAAAACATCGTGGCCTACCGCGAGGAAAACGGCGCCTTTACCGATCGCCGCCAGCTCAAGAAGGTCCCCAAGCTGGGACCCAAGGCGTACCTCAACGCCGCAGGTTTCCTGCGCATCAGCGGCGGCAAGAACCCGCTCGACGCGACAAGCGTCCACCCCGAAAGCTACGAGGTGGCCACGGCCGTCCTGGAGCACGCCGGCGTTGCGGCAAGCGAGCTCAGCCGCGGCGGCGTGCCCGATATCGAGCGCCGCCTGGGCAGCATCTCGGCGCTGGCAAGCGACCTGGACTGCGGCACCTTAACGCTCATCGACATTGTCAACGAGCTCAAGAAGCCCGGTCGCGACCCGCGCGACGACGCGCCCGAGGTGGTCTTTAGCCGCTCGGCGCTTTCCATCGACGATCTGGAGCCCGGCATGGAACTCAAGGGCACGGTGCGCAACGTCGTCGACTTTGGCGCCTTCGTCGACGTGGGCGTGCACCAGGACGGCCTCGTGCACATCTCCAAGCTGGCCAACCGCTTCGTCAAGCACCCCAACGACGTGGTGTGCGTCGGTGACACGGTCAAGGTGTGGGTTGAAAAGGTCGATCGCGACCGCAAGAAGATCTCCCTCACCATGGTGCAGAGGAAGTAAACCGCCAAAGCAAGGGTCCCCCCTCTCGCGACGTGCAAAATCGCGAGTATTCTGCATATTCCACCGTTCCGGATGCCCCTCAGAGACGAAAAAGCAAGAAACAGCCCCCGTTTTAGCGTCATCAGAGCCAAAACGGGGGCTGTTCCATGCTTCACCCAGCTGGTAAAAGCCTTTACCTTGCTGAATACTCTCAATTTTGCACGGCGCAGGCGGGGGTACCTTTGTCCACGGCAGGATATGGAAGCCTATCACCAACCTACCGGCAAGTTCGTGTCGGCAGCCCCGGCCTTTCCTTTGCCTAGCGCGACCCTCGCGAAGCGCGTGAGCGATAGGGAAAGGAAAGGCCGGGGCGAACAACCCGCGATGTAGCCAGCGTTCGCGTTACGGCAGGATATGGAAACCGAGCGAGGCGATATCCTTGGCAAAACCGCGCACGGTATCGAGCGAGACCTCATACGGGTCACGGCCGATGTTCTTACGCTTGGCCAGGATGCTGTTTGGCACCGTGATGATCTGGCAACCGCATCCTTCCGCCTGGTAAATATTGATAAGCTCACGCGTGGACGCCCACAGGACCTCGCAGTTGGGCTTGGCGGCGGCCTTCTTCACCGACTCCGTCATAAACGGAATGGGATCGACGCCGGTGTCAGCGATACGGCCGGCAAAGAGCGAGATGATGGATGGCGTCTCGGCATCAACGGCCTCGACCATCTCGTCGACCTGCGCAGGCGTAAAGATGGTGGTGACGTTGACCTTGATGCCGTCGGCCGAAAGCTTGCGGACCAGCTCGGCGGTGGACTCGCCCTTGGTAGTCACGCACGGAATCTTGACATAGACGTTCTCGGCCCAGGTAGCGATCTCGCGCGCCTCGACCTCCATGGTCTCGACGTCGTCGGCAAAGACCTCAAACGACACGGATACATCGGTGATGTGGGTCAAGACCTCTTTGGCAAACGCGCGGTAATCCGTCACGCCGCCCTTCTTCATAAGGGAGGGGTTGGTCGTGAAACCCTGAACGTTGCCGTTCTCGTACATGTCGAGCATGCCCTCGAGATTTGCACCGTCAGCGAACACCTTGATTGCCATCTGCCTGATTCCTTTCGCTTGCACATGGGCGATAAACTGCTAAACACTTTACCTACGTTTATCAAGGCGTGAGCTGCGGGTTTTCATCTTCTCGGCGAACGGTTTTGCAGTTTTACCATTTTTATATCGACACCCCAGCGGCAAAACGTTTTTGCTGATCATCGCGGTTGATTCCGTTCGCGGCGCAGAGACAGCGCTTCACCGGTACGTTTTCACAACCACTCCAAAACAAAAGCGGTGACGCCTCATTTGAGACGTCACCGCTTCCGTGTAGGAGCCGGTTATCGGAGCTCCGCCCGATTAGGGCTTAACGTATGCCTGGATTACTCTTCCTCAACGTGATTGATCACAGCACCCTTGGTGTGGATGAAGTTGGGGACGAAGGCAACGACCAGAAGGACAGCGAGAATCGCGTAGACACCGGTGGTACCGAAGGCCTCGGCAGCGCGGCCAAGCGTAATACCAATGACGGAGAAATCGAAGTCGCCGAACGTAGTGTTCTTGAAGCCAAAGACGTCAAGAACGGGCAGGAGCAGGGCCGGGGCAAAGGTGATGAGCAGGCCGTTGACGAAAGCGCCAAGAGCTGCGCCCTTGCGACCGCCGGTAGCATTGCCGTAGATGCCTGCGGTAGCACCGCAGAAGAAGTGAGGAACCATGCCCGGGATGATGAAGATGCCCAGGGTAGCGCCCACGATGAACATACCGACCACGCCACCGATAAAGGAAGCGACAAAGCCGAGGATGACGGCGGTGGGAGCATAGGGGAAGAAGACGGCGCAGTCGACGGCGGGGATGGCACCGGGGATCAGCTTGTTGGAGATGCCCTGGAAAGCCGGGACCAGGTCGGCAAGGATCATACGAACGCCGTTATAGACGATGGTGACACCAACGGCAAAGGACAGGGCACAGGTCAGGGCATAGACAATCACGTTGTCGCCGCCAGCGGTCTTGGTGACGACCGCAGGATCTGCGATGTAAGCGGCGAAAGCGGTAACCAGGTAGAAGAAGGCCATGGTAAGAGCCGTGGAGATGGTAGTGTCGCGCAGGAAGGCGAACTTCTCGGGAACCTCGATCTTCTCGGTGCTGTTCTCCTCGGCGTCCTTAGCAAAAAGCGTACCGACTGCAGCGGAGATGTAATAGGCGAGTGAACCGAAGTGGCCCATGGCGATTTCATCGCCATCGGTAACCTTCTCGGTGAAACGCTGACCAACGGCGGGAAGCATAGCGCTCACGAGGCCCAGGAACATGCCGCCCACGATGACAAGCTGGACATCCTGGAAGCCAGATGCCTGCAGAACGGCAGACAGCAGGCAGGCCATAAACATGCTGTGATGGCCCGTCAGGAAGATGTACTTAAACTTGGTAAAGCGGGCAATGATAATGTTCACGACATAGCCGAGAATCAGGATCATCATGGTCTGAACGCCGAGGACGCTCTGAGCCATCGAAACAACGACCTCGTTGTTGGGCACGACGCCGGTGATGTGGAAACCGGTCTCGATGAAGGTACCCAGCGGAGCAAGGTTCTCCTGAACAACAGCGGCACCGGCGGACAGCATGATGTAACCAAGAATGGGCTTCAGGGTGCCCGTCATCACCTTGTGGGCAGGACGCTTAAGCGCGACAAGGCCCACAAAGGCAAATAGACCCATAATCCACGCTGGCTTGGTCAGAATCGATTGGATAAACTCAAGTATGGGAAGGATGGCTTGCATCTGCGCTTCCTTTCTCTCTAACGTGGGCGCGTTTCCCTCTTCCACAGGGAACCGCCCTTTTTTGTGCCGCTTTAGGCGTTAGCGGCGGCCGCCTTGATTGCCTCGAGGGCGTCTTCGCGGATCTTCTTCTTGTTCACATAGCTGCGAACGATCACAACGTTGCCGTGGAGCTCGGGGGCGAGTTCTTTAACGGTGATGAACAGATCCGGATTTGCGGAAGAAGCACCGTTCAGGTCCATAGACTCAACGTCGGCCTTGATGCCCTCCTCCTCGCAAAGCTCCTCGACTTTGCCAGCGAGCATCAGGCTGGACCCGATGCCGTTTCCGCATACGGTGATGATATGCATGGCAACCTTCCTCTCCTACACGTGACGGTTTTCCGTCTATCCAAAAGCGGCGACGCATCGCCGTGCCATTAAGGCCTAAAAGAATGAACGCATGGTCTCCAAAACCTGCTCGGGCGCATCGCATGCGCTGAGCTTGGCAACGCAGTCCTCGTCCTCGAACATCTGCGAAAGCTCCGCCAAGCAGCCAAGATGAGCCTTGGGGTCGGGTGCGCAAATACCCACGAGCACGTGAACCGGATCGAAATCCTCGTGTCCAAACGCAATGGCAGGGTCAAGCGTGACGATACAGATCCCCGCTTCACTCACATTGCCATCTGCCTGAGCGTGGGGCATGGCGATGCCCTCTTCCAAGACCATATAGGGGCCGAATTTGTGAACCGATGAAATCATGGCGTCAACATAGCTCTGGTCGCATTTGCCAGCGTCTACGAGCAACTTACCGCATGCCCTGATCGCTTCCTCCCAGTCGGAGGCCTCGACGTGGCAGGCAACAAGCTCGGGCTTAAGAAGATCGGTCAGCATGCTCGTCCCCTACTCCTCGGGCAGGATATGAAAACCAAGCGCCTGAATGTCGCGGGCAAAGCCCTTGACCGTATCAAGCGAGTACTCAAGCAAATCTTTCCCGAAATTCTTGCGCTTGGCAAGAAGGGCATTGGGGACCGTAATGATCTGGCATCCAACGGACTCCGCCTGGAAGATATTGAGGACCTCGCGCGTAGACGCCCAGAGAACCTCGGCAGCAGGCTTAACGGCAGCCTTCTTTACGGACTCCGCCATGAGGGGCAGCGGGTCGACGCCGGTATCGGCAATGCGACCGGCAAAGATGGACAGAATAGAGGGGGTCTCAGCAGAGACGGCATCGACAAACTCGTCGACCTGCTCGGGCGTGAAGATAGTGGTGACATTCACCTTGATGCCGTCGGCAGAAAGGCGCTTGACCAGCGTGGCAGTGGACTCACCCTTGGTGTTGAGCGCCGGGATCTTAACGTAGACGTTGTCTGCCCAGGTTGCGATCTCGCGAGCCTCGGCTTCCATACCCGCCTCGTCGTCGGCGAATACCTCAAAAGAGACCGACACATCAGTAATGTGCTCAAGAACCGTCTTGGCAAAAGCGCGGTAGTCGGTCACGCCGCCGGCCTTCATAAGGGAAGGATTGGTCGTGAAGCCCTGAACGTTGCCATTGTCATGCATGTCAAGCATACCCTCGAGGTTAGCGCCGTCGGCAAACACCTTGATCGCCATGTTCGGTCCTTTCTCATCTAACACTATTGCTATCGAAAGCCTTCTTCTTTGTTTCAAAAGCTTTTCGGTTTTCTTTTATAAACCATTTCAAAAGCTATCGAAAGCTCAATTGTCAACTTTCCGTGAACGGTCGAATATCGGGCGTGAACGTACTTCTTTTGGGCGGCACCTTCAGAATGAGACTCTTTATAGCCCGTTTACGTGCGAACTATCTGCTACGCATGCATTTGTGACATGCCATTCCGTTCTTTTGATTCATTCGAATTTGCCTTGTTCTTTTCATATCGATACGTTATATTTCGATTACGAAAGGCGCATCTTTTACCTTTTGTTCAAAAGGAGCGGCATATGGCATCTACTTCAGACCTTTCACCGGCCGAGCGTCAGCGATTTATCATGAATTGGCTGGCCGAAAAGCCAAATATCTCGGTATCCGACATCGTTCGCCGTTTTTCGGTTTCGGAAGTCACCGCACGACACGACCTCATCTCGCTGGAATCCGAAGGCAAGCTGCGTCGCGTACGCGGCGGAGCGGTATCGCTTTCTCGCTCCAACGCAATCTCGTATCCCGAGGAGCGCATCAATGTCCAAGTCGAGGCCAAGGAAGCCATCGCCGCAACCGCAGCAACTCTTGTTGATGATGGCGATGTTCTGGTAATTGATATCGGCACCACAGGCTTTTACTTCGCTAAGGCCCTCATGGACAAGCGTGAGATCACCATTATCACCGGCGATCTTGCAATCGCGAACTACGCCAGCTTCAATCTCCCCAATGCTTCGGTAGTGCTGCTGGGCGGCTCCGTGCGCAAGGGCCACCTCTATCTCGCGGGCGCACTAACGCTCGACTGCATGAGCAAACTACATGCCGACAAGGCGTTTGTCAGTGCCGACGGATTCCACCCCGACCACGGTTTTACCGTCGAGCACGACTTCTCGGCCATGATCAAGCATATGTACCTTACCAACTCAAACCAGGGCTACATGATGGTTGACCAGGGAAAATTCAACAAGACCAGTTTTTATCAGTCCGCGCAGATCGATGACCTCGACGGCATCATCGTTGATGGAGACGACGAGGGCATCATGACGGCGGCGATCGAGAGCAGTCGCAGTCATCCCAAGCTCTATATTGCAAAATAGCTCAAATGGCCGGGTCGCCCCCACTGCGGGCGACCCGGCCATTTATTAAATCAACCCAAAATGCTGCATCGCTGTGACGGTACCGTCGTGTGCGACATCGTCGGTCACGTAGTCGGCGAGCGCCTTGACCTCGGGCATGGCGTTGCCCATGGCCACGGCCGTCTCGACGGCGGCGAGCATGCCCAGGTCGTTGCCGGAATCGCCAAAGCCAAAGGTGCGCGCATTGCCAGTGCGGCCCAGATACTCCAGCGCTCGCGCCACGCCCAAGCCCTTGTCGATGCCTTTGGGGCTCAGCTCGCGATTCTGGCCACCGGTGTTGCACAGCTCAAACTCGCGATCGATAAAGCCATCATCGTTGGCTACGCGAGCCAGGTCGCACGCGTTAATGCACACCTTGCCTACGCGCAAGCGGCCATCGACGCGCATCTGATCAACGCCGTGCACCACGCCGGCGCCTAGCAGAAATGACTGTTCGACACCAACTGGCTCAAGTGAATAGGTGGCACCGTTCGTCTCGAACAACGCCTCGCCGCCCGCCACAGTAATACGACGCGCGAGCTCCGCGATAACGTCCTCGTCAAAGCAGTCCTCATGCACCACGCGGCCCTCGACCTCGAGCGTCGCCCCCGCCATGGCAACGATACCCGCCGGGTTCAGTGCACGCAGGCCATCGGCAATCAGCCACAAGGGGCGACCCGTGCAGATAAATGCCCGGTGACCCGCATTGCGCAGTCGACCAAATGCATCGACAACAGCCTTCGACGGATGGACTGCATTGAAGTCCTTATCGGTCATATCGTCGGGATCGAACGACGTCAGCGTGCCGTCCACGTCAAAAAAGAGCACGGCGGAATCGGGGCACGCATCAATCATATGAGTTCCTTTCGAGGATAAGGGCAAACGAAGCATCCATCATATAATGGAGCGACGCAACCAGAGAGGTCACCCATGGAATTTTATGCAAGCTGCCCCGAGGGCTTTGAATCCGCACTCGCCGACGAGCTCAAGCGGCTCGGGCTTTCGCATGTCCGCCGCCTGAAGGGCCGCGCTACGTTTGAGGGCGAGCTCGAAGAAGGCTACCGCGCCTGCCTGTGGTCGCGCCTGGCCAGCCGCGTGTTTGTGGTGCTTGGGCGCTTTGAGGCGCAGGATGCCGATGAGTTGTACGACGGCGTTTACGACATCGCCTGGGAGAGCATCGTCCGCCCCGGCGCCACCATCGCCATTACCGCCCGCGGCGTGACCGAGCAGCTGCGCAACACGCGCTTCTCGGCCCTGCGCGCCAAGGACGCGCTATGCGACCGTCTGGCCGAGACCACGGGCCGTCGCGCCGATGTCGATGCCGCCGACCCCGATGTTCACCTGCTGCTTTCGCTGCGTCAGCGCCGCGCGAGCATCAACCTGGACCTTTCGGGCGACCCGCTGTTCAAGCGCCTGCCGCCCGCCGCGACCCGCGCCGGCGAGGGCGCGCACGTGCTACGCCCCGACTACGCCGCCCTGGTGTTGGCGCAGGTCGGCTGGACCGCACTGTGCGAGCGCGAGCTGACGGCCGATGATTACGAGAACGAGGCTCTACCCACACTGGTCGACGCCTCGTGCGCCGGCGGCGGCCTGCTGCTGGAGGCAGTGAATATCCTAACCGACCGCGCCCCGGGCGCCGCACGCGAGCGCTGGGGCTTTGAGGGCTGGCAGCTGCACGACGCCGCCCTGTGGGAGCAGCTGCTTGCCGAGGCGCGCGAGCGCGAGGCGGCAGCGCGCGAGCGCCAGGCGCGCATCGTTGCCGTGGATGTTGACCCCGCCGCCCGCAAGACCGCTGAGCGCATGGTTAAATGTGCCGGCTACAAGCGCTTTGTCGATTTTTGCGCCGCCAAGTCCGCCACCGTACTGGACCACGCGGGCGCCGTCGCCGGTGCCGTCCTCGTCGCGGATACGACCGAGACGCCGCTTTCGCTCATGCATGACGCCATGACGCTGGTCGGCGAGCTGCGCCGCGCGCCCGAGTTTGCCGCGGCGCCGGTCGCCGCACTCACCCGCGACGGCTTGCTGGCCCGCGCGCTCCACGCCGAGCCCGCGCGCTCCATCGCCGTCATGCCCAACAACGAAGAGGCGACCGTCGAAGTCTGGCCTTCGCTCGACCACGCCGCCGCAGCGTTTGAGGCTACGACCAGTGCGGATACCGAGGCCGAGGTTGCGGATGCCAACGAAGTCAACGACAAAGCTGCCGCTTCCGCCATGCCCGAACCTGCCGCCACGCTCGACCTGGGCGACGGCAAGCCGCTGCCCGTGCTCATCCCCGAGTCCGGGCAGTTCGCCAACCGCCTGCGCAAGAATGCCCGTCTGCGCCGCAAGTGGGCCAAGCGCGAGGGCGTGAGCTGCTACCGCGTCTACGATGCCGACCTGCCCGACTACTCCGCCGCCATCGATCTGTACGAGGGTTGCCCGCAGACTCCGGGCCGCTGGCTCGTCATCGCCGAATACGCCGCGCCCAAGACCATCGACCCCGCACTGGCTCAGGCCCGTATGCTCGACATTCTGGCTATCGCGCCGCGCATCCTAGATGTTCCCGCCGAGCATGTGCACGCCAAGGCCCGCATGCGTTCGCGCGGTGGCTCGCAGTACGGCAAGCAGGGCGCCGGCAAGGGCGGATCGGGCGAACGCGCCAACATCGCGCGCCGTCGCCTCCCGCTCATCGAAGAGGGCGGCCTCACCTTTGCCGTCAACTTTGACGACTACCTGGACGTGGGCATCTTCTTGGACCACCGCGTCACCCGCAACCTGGTGCGCGAGCACGCCAAGCAGGCGCGCCGCTTCCTCAACCTGTTTGCCTACACCGGCACTGCCACCTGCTACGCGGCCGATGGCGGCGTCGAGGAGACCGTGACGGTCGACCTCTCCAACACCTATCTGGACTGGGCCGAGCGCAACATGTGCCAGAACGGCTTTGTGGGGCCTCAGCATCATTTTGTGCGCGACGACGTGCTCGCCTGGATTCGCGACCAGCGCCAAACGCGCAACCGCTGGGACCTGATCTTTGTCGACCCGCCAACGTTCTCGAACTCGTCCAAGATGGGCCGTCGCACCTGGGATGTCCAGCGCGACCATGTTGAGCTTTTGGCCGGCGTATCGCGCCTGCTCGCGCAGGGCGGCCATGCCATCTTTAGCTGCAACCTGCGCGGCTTCCGCCCCGAAACGCGCAAGCTCGCCCGCGCGGGCGTGGTGCTGGAGGACATTACGGCGCAGACCATCCCCGAGGACTTCGCGCGCAACCAGAAAGTGCACCACTGCTACATCGTGCGCCGCCTGCCCATCGAGGACGCCATGGCCGAGGTCGGCTTTAGCGCCGAGGAAATTGCCGAGCGCGTCGAGGAACTGCGCAACCCCGAGGCCCGCAAGACACGTGCGGCAGTACCCGCGCACGCGCAGGCCGGCAACGGCAAGTCCAACTTTGCCGGCAAGCCCTTCCCCGCCGGCAAGCCCAAAAAGAAGAAGTTCTACGCCAGCAAGCCCAAGGGCAAATAACAAAGTTGCTGTGGAATACGGACTGTTTTGCCTGGAATTAGGCAAATTTAGACCGTATTTCACCGCAACTCATATTGGGATGGTGGTTGGCGATCTAGCCTTGGATGACCAATCGGTAACCAATACCCACGTGCGTCTGGATATAGCGCGGATGCGCGGGGTCGGACTCGATCTTCTTGCGCAGCGTGCCCATAAAGACGCGCAGGCTCGCCAAGTCGCTCTTGGTCGCCGTGCCCCAAATCTCGTGCAGGATAAACTGGTGCGTCAACACCTTGTCGGCGTTGTGCGCCAGCAGACACAGGAGCTTGTACTCGATCGGCGTCAGGTGCAGTTCCTCGCCATCCATCATGGCAATGCCGGCATCAAAATCGATATGCAGCTCACCGGTATCGAACGAGCCCTCGGAGGCAACGCCGCCCGTTTGCGCATACGAAAGGCGCCTGAGCGTCGTGCGAATGCGCGCGAGCAGTTCCTCGACCGAAAACGGCTTGGTCAGGTAGTCGTCGGCACCAGCATCGAGCGCGCGGATCTTGTCCGCGTCCTCGCTGCGCGCCGAGACCACGATGATCGGCATGCCCGACCACGTGCGCACCGACTCCACCACCTTGACGCCGTCCATATCGGGCAGGCCCAGATCGAGCAGCACAATGCTCGGCGCCTGCGACGAGGCGGCGGCGATGGCAGCATGTGCGGTCTCCACGGCCATATGGCGCAAGCCGTGCGCCTCGAGCGCGGCGACGATAAGGTTGCGGACGGCGGGATCGTCCTCAACGACCAAGATGAGCGGTTTCACGGCAGAGTTCGGCACAGCGCTACTCCTTATCAAACGAAACGTCGGCGGCGGGAAGCTCGATCGTAAAGACCGAGCCGTGCGGGTCCGCCGCGGCAACCTCTATGCTACCGCCATGCGCCAGCGCAATGGAGCGGCAAAGCGAAAGCCCCAGGCCCACACTGCGTCGGCTATCGGCCAAACCATGGTTGGCGGTGTAGAACGACTCAAAGATACGCTCGCGGTCCTCGGGAGCAATGCCCGGGCCGTCATCGGCCACCGAGCACGCCACGCGTCCATCGCCGGCGTCAATCGAGATCACGATATGCGAGCCTGCGGGCGTGTAGGTAATGGCATTGTTCACCAGGTTTACCACCAGCTGCACCATCAGGCGCGCATCGACATTGACGAGCGCCGGCTCATCGCTCGCCACCACCTTAAGGTCGTGCTCGCGCACGGCCGGATTAACATGGCGCAGCGCCTCCTCGACGATATCGTCCATAAGCTCGAGCGTGGTCGACAGATGCATGCCGCCGCCCTCGAGTTTGGTGATGGCGAGCAGGTTCTCGACGGTGGCGTTGAGCCACAGCGCATCCGAGCGAATGGATAGCAGCAGGCCGCGGCGCGTCTGGGCATCGAGCACCGCGGTGCCGGTCGAACCCTGATCGAGCAGCACGTCGGCATTACCCGAAATACTGGTAAGCGGCGTGCGCAGATCGTGCGAGATGGAGCGCAGCAGATTGGCGCGCAGCTGCTCATTTTTGGCAAGCACCGCCGCCTCCTCGCGGGCCTCCATGGCGCGGGCGCGATCGAGTGCCAGCTCGCCTTCGCTCACAATGGCATCGGCAAGTGTCCGCTCCTCGTGCGTCAGCACGTCGGGCTCGGCAACGATAGCCAGCACGCCCACCACCGAGGCGGGATCGCCCGCGCGCACCATGGTGTCGCCCGAGCGCACGGTCAGGTAGATGCCGTAGAACGCCGAGCCGCCGTAGGTGGCATCGAGCGGCGTTCCCACATAGGCGGACGCCGAGAGCCGCGGCGGCATCTGCGGCGCCAGTTCGTGCACCGGCGCGGCATCGCCCACGGCCGTGTATGTCGCACGCGGCAGCAGGTCATCGCCCTCGGCGTCGGCGCTGTACCACACGACAGGACAGCCCGAAAGACGCGCCAGCTGCGTTGCCATGGCATGGACAATCTGCTGCTTATCGGCGCAGCGCTGCAGCATGCGGTTGGTCTCGAGCACCATCTGCGTGCGGCGGTCGCTGGCGGCGGCCTGCGCCAAGGCGCGGCGCAGGGCCAACGCAATCGAGCTCGACACGAGCGAGACCACAAACATGATAAAGAACATGCCGGGATAGACGCGGTCGATGAGCGACAACGAGTAGCGCGGGTCGACAAACAAATAGTTGTAGAGCGCCACGGCAGCAGCCGAGCTCAGCAGGCAATACAGGCGGCTCCAGGTAAAGAATGCGCACAGCTGCACGGCGAACACATAGACGATCATGATGCTCGGCGCGAGTCCCGGATGGTCGAGCAGCGCGCCCACAATCGTCGCCGCGGCCAGCAGCCCCGCCGATACGCAGGCGTCATACAGAGGGCTGCGACGCGTCAGCGTTGTGCGCCGCCACCAAAAGTTCTCGGCAATATCGCCGTCCGCATGGACGTCCATCAGCGCCCCGCCCCTCTCTCAAAAACAAAAACCACCACAAAGGGGACAGGCACCTTTGTGGTGGTTTCCCCTTGTGGTGGTTCCAAGTGTATAGCCTTGCAGTCTACGGGCGCTCGTCGGGAGCCAGGCGCTGCATCTTGCTCACGGCCTTAAACTTGGTGAACAGCGGCACGTACTCAAAGCTCACGTTGGAGTTCTCCAGGCCGTACCAGCGCGCAGGCGTGCCGGCGGCGCGGCGGATGATGTACTTGAGCGTGATGGCCGTACGCTCGCTCGGCTCCACGTCGCTTTCGGGTGCCAGAAGCTTACGGATCATGACGAACTTGAACGTACCGATGTTGCCCGGATCCTTGTAGACCGAGTAGTCATGCGTCTGCGCCGGCAGCTCGCCGGTGGCAGCCAGGTCCTGAACGACCTGACGCAGATAGGCATTGACGCGCTGGTTAATCTTGTAGCCCAGGTACAGATGCACGCGGAACACGTAGTCGGTGCCGAACGTCTCGACCGAATAGGCAAAGGTATGCGGCTCGTCCATGGTCTCGACGTTCACGAACCACCAGGCACGAGCGCGCTTGGGGTGCTTGTCCAAAATCGAGTAGACGATATCGCGGTCGATATAGTCGGTGTTGGTGTCCTTGGTCAGGTACACGATGTTGTCGCTCACGAGCTCGTAGCGATCGTCGTCGCGCAGGCGCTTGAGCTGCGGCAGATAGCTGCGCAGCGGCAGCAGCGTAAACTGGCGCTGCTCAACCGCCGTGCCGTTGTACCAGCACACCATGATGCCCATGATGAGCGCGGCCATAAGGATGGTGAAATAGCCGCCGTGGAAGAACTTGGTGAGCGAGCTCACAAAGAAGAAGCCCTCGAGCATAAGGAAGAAGGCGGCAAAGATCCACGGCGCGACCTTGAGATTGCGCTCCACGTGCAGATAGAAGAAGAGCAGCATTGTCGTGCACATCATGGTCAGGGTAATGGCCAGGCCGTACGCGGCCTCCATGTGCGCCGAGTTCTGGAACAGCAGCACCACGACGACGCAGCCCACGAGCATGACGTTGTTGACCATGGGGATGTAGAGCTGGCCCTTGGTCTCGGCAGGATAGAAGACCTGCATATGCGGCATGAGGTCCAGGCGGCTGGCCTCGGACACCAGCGAGAATGCGCCAGTGATGAGCGCCTGCGAGGCGATGATGGCCGCGACGGTGGAAAGGCCGACGGCAAAGGGGCGCAGACCCGGGGCGAGCATCTGGTAGAAGGGGTTGAGGTCGGCGATACCCATGAGCTCCGGGTTGCCGGCGTTGTTGATAAGCCACGCGCCCTGGCCCATGTAGGACAGCAGCAGGCAGCACTTAACGAACGGCCAGGTGGCGTAGATGTTGCCGCGGCCCACATGGCCCATGTCGGAGTAGAGCGCCTCGGCACCGGTGGTGGCAAGGAAGCAGCTGCCCAAAATCATGATGCCCGCATGGTTGTTGGGGCTCAGCAGAAAAGCGATGCCACGCAACGGGTTGAGGCACAGCAGCACCGCGGGATACTGGCAGACAAAGAACAGGCCCGTGCCGCCCAGGAACAAAAACCACAGCGTCATGATGGGGCCGAAGGCGTGACCGATCTTGGCCGTGCCGATGCGCTGCACCAAGAAGAGCGCGATGATGATGGCAAGCGTGATGGCGACGACACGACCCTGGTCGTCACCGAGCACGGCATGGACCGCCGGGATGGTGCGCAGGCCCTCGATGGCCGTGGTGACGGTAACGGCAGGCGTCAGGATGCCGTCGGCGAGGAGCGCCGCGCCGCCCAGCATGGCGGGGATGATGAGCCACTTGCCGCAACGCTTGACCAGGCTGTAAAGGGCAAAGATACCGCCCTCGCCGTGGTTGTCGGCGCGCAGCGAGATGAGCACATACTTGATGGTGGTCAGCAACGTGACCGTCCACACGACAAGGGAGAGCGCGCCGAGCACGAACTCCTCCGTGACGCTTCCGATGCCGCCGTTGCCGGCAACGAGCGCCTTGGTTACATACATGGGGCTGGTGCCGATATCGCCGTACACCACGCCCAGCGTGACGAGCATCGCCGAGATGCTCACAGGAATCGCAGCGTGCGAGGCTGCCTCCTTGGCCTTTTGTTCCATAAGCCGGTTTCCTCCCAACTTTAATGTTCGAAGGGATTATAGGTAATCGGCCCATGTTTTAATGCACTGTTTTCCCAGCTAGATAAAGATTTATACAGTCTTTAGGCCACCGCGGCGATATGGAATGTGACAAAGGGACTGTCCCCTTGTCACATTCGTCATTTTCCGAGCCAGTTTTTGAACCACCACTCCATGGAGCGGCTCATCTCGGCCATAAAGGGGCTCGTGTGCTTGCGGGTGTAGATATCCACGACGCGCTCGCCTGCCTCGCGGGCATGCGGACGGAACATCGCGTCCATCTCGGCCACCTGCGCATCCATGGTCGCGGTATCGGCGCGGCGATAGCGCTCCTCGTGCACCAGGTTCACCACGGGATGTGCAATGGCCGGGCGCTCCTTACGGGGCGTGCCGATGATGAGCATCGATAGCGGCATGGTATAGGGCGGCAGATCGAGCAGCTCGGCAACTTCCTCGGCATTCTCGACGATATCACCGATATAGCAGCTCCCCAGCCCCAGGGCCTCGGCGGCAACCACGGCGTTTTGCGCGGCGATCACGGCATCCTGGGCCGCGATGGCAAAGTCGCCCAGACCCGGCGCGCGGCGGGGCGCCTTGCCCGTACGCTCTACAAACTCGGGCTCAAAGCAGCCCACGTGCTCAAACAGATCGATCCACTTGGCATAATCGACCACAAATATAAGTGCCCAGGGCGCCTTGGCGATCATGGGCTGGTGATCGCACAGGTCGGCCAGACGGTCCAGCGTAGCCTGTTTGCGAATGCTCACGATGGAATACATCATCATGGCGCCCGCCGACGGCGCGCGACTCGCCGCATGCAAAATCGCCGCCCTCTGCTCATCGGTCACCGCTACGGGACGGTCGTCGTCATCACGCGCGAAGGCACGCGTGGAGGAACGGTGCTCCAACGTGTCCAGCACCGCATTGCCCGTCGTCTCGACCGGATAGCCACACGTATCCACAGCCTTGGTGCAAACCTGCTCGTTCATCGCCTCATCCTCGCTAATTCTTTAAGAAGCCTTTACGTTTCCGTGTAATTCCCGTCCATTATCGCGCAGGTCGCCACTACATTGCGCCACACCGCCACACGTGCGCGTTAATATGGCTGGTTGTTGTGCGCAGCCACCAATTGCAGCGCATATCTTGGTAACAATCGGGTAAACCCCCGCTTTCGTAGGTTTTAGTTTGTGAGGAGTCTCAGCATGTTCGCTGCCGCCATCTCGCTCGTCGGTCTTGCGGCGACCGTCTACCTTGTCTTGCGCGAGGCCAAGGCCATTCGCGCTCAGTCGGGCACCGTTGCCAAAAGCGCTCTTGGGTGGAGCGTCGCCTTCGGCCTGTTCCAGCTCTTTTTGACCATTTGGGGCGCCATTGGCCTCGTCGCCCAAAACGAGCCGCTCGCCTTTGTGATGCTCATCCTGACCAATGCCATCCTCACCGGATGCGCTTGGGCCAGCATCGCCCGCGACCGCATCGCCCCGCGTGTCTTTGCGTTCGCCGAGCCCGACGCGCCCGCCCCCACCGGCAAGCTCGCCCGCCTGCGCGGCGCCTTTGTGGGCAAACCGCTCGTCGCCGCCGTCTTGTGTCTGCTGCTCGCCGGCGTCTTTGCGCTGCTTGGCATGGAGGTCTCGTCCAACCACGACTTTACCTGGGTCTACCCCCTGTGCATCCTGCTCGAGTGGGCCATCATCACCGTGCTCATGACCGGCCTGTTCTTCCTGTTCCAGCGTCACGGCGCAGCTCCCGCGGTCCTGGCCTTTGCCCTCTTTGTCCTGGGCATTGCCGAGTTCTTCGTCATCACGTTTAAATCCATGCCCATCCAGCCGGGCGACCTTTCGGCCATCTCCACCGCCGCCGCAGTCGCCGGCAACGGCTACACCTTCTCGATCTCGCTGTTCTGCGTGCTGTCCATGGGCTTTACCGCCATCGCCATGCTGCTGTGCGAGTACGCCGGCCTGGTGGCACCGCACCATCAGAAGGGTGCCGCCAACGCCAAGCGCATGCTGCTCACCAACCTGCTCGTGGCGGTGCTGTGCCTGGGCGGCGTGACCGCACACGTCACGCTCATCGACTATTACAACACCCTCGGCATCACCGTCTACACCTGGCGCCCGCTCGAGAGCTACTGGCGCGAGGGCTATCTGCCTGCCTTTATTAGCGCAGCGCAGTCCATTAAGCCGCCCAAACCCGCCGACTACTCCGTCGACGATGCCAAGGCCACGCTCAAAAAGTACGCCAAGGCCTACGACAAGTCCGACGCGGCCAAGAGCGACGAGCGCGCCGCCGCAAAGGAGCAGTTCGACAGCGAGAAGCCCACGGTCATCGCCATCATGAACGAGACCTTCTCGGACCTGTCGATCTATCAGAACATGCGCGCCGGCTACGAGGGCCCGCAGTACTTTAAGAACCTGTCCAACTGCCTCAGCCGCGGCAAGCTCTATGTGAGCGCCTACGGCGGCGGTACCGCCAATACCGAGTTTGAGTTTATGACCGGCAACTCCATGGCCAACCTGGGCTCGGGCGTGTATCCCTACACCATCTACAACATGGAAACGACTGGAAACCTGGCAGAGCAGTTCAAGTCGCTCGGCTATTCCACCACGGCCATGCACCCCAACCACGCCACCAACTGGAACCGCGAGAACGTCTACAAGGACTTTGGCTTTGACCAGTTCCTGTCCATCAACGACTTCCAGGGCGCCGACACCCTGCGCGGTATGGTGACCGACCAGGCGACCTACGACAAGATTCTTGAGCTGCTCGACCAGAACGCCGATCCGCAGTTTATCTTTGATGTGACCATGCAGAACCACTCGGGCTACGACACGGGCCTGCTGCCGGTCGACAAGCAGATGCATCTCAACATCGACACGACCGTCCTGGACGCCAAGACCGTCGAGGACGGCACGCTCTCCGATGTCGACGAGTACGTCTCGTGCATCGAGCAGTCCGACCAGGCGCTTCGCTACTTCCTTAACGCCTTGAGCAAGCTCGACCGCAAGGTGGTCGTGGTGTTCTGGGGCGACCACCAGCCGTTCTTCCCGTCCAAGTTCAATGACAAGTGGTTTACCGGCGAGGACGACGCTACGCATCAGGAGCGCCTGTGGCAGACCGACTACATCATCTGGGCTAACTACGACGTTGCCGGCTGCGACCAGACGAGCGAGGTCGACGACCTGTCCACCAACTACCTGTCCACGCAGCTCATGCAGCTGATCGGCGCCCCGCTGACCGACTACCAGAAAGCGCACATGACGCTGCGCGAGTCGCTGCCCGCCATCAACTCCGTGGGCTACGAGGACGCCAGCCTGCGTTGGGCGCTTTCCTCCAACGTCACCGGTGACGACGCCGCTGCCGCAGCCGCCACCAAGGCGCGCGAGGATTACGCCAAGATGCAGTACTACGAGATGTTCCGCGATGGCAAGAACGTCTACACCGAGCACTTCCAGACCGAGGCCAACGAGACCGACCCCAACCTGGCGCCGGGTACGACCAAGATCAAGTAGCGGGTCGCTCATAACTGAAGCGTCTGTCCGGGCGGAGGCATATAAGGTTCCCTGCTCGGACAGTCCTGCGCAAGACGAAGGCCACATTAAGTGGCCTCCTTTGCGTGCGGAACTCGCGATGAACCTTATATGCCTCCGCCCGGACAGACGCCTTGTTGTTGGAGCACGGCTTGTCATGGGGGCATCCGCTGAACATATATAAGTTGAAGGCCACGTCATGTGGCCTTTTTTGCATCCGGAAGCCGTATCCCAGAATTCACGTCCGGAATGGGATGCAGTTTCCGCTTACGGCCCCGTTGGGAAACTGTATCCCATTCCGATTGCAAATTCCGGGTCGCATTTTCCACCAGAGCCCTCAACCGGAAACCGCATCC
Source organism: Coriobacteriaceae bacterium (assembly GCA_902835305.1). Taxonomy (GTDB): domain Bacteria; phylum Actinomycetota; class Coriobacteriia; order Coriobacteriales; family Coriobacteriaceae; genus Collinsella. The sequence goes on along the minus strand of CADFMD010000005.1, from coordinate 73,371 downwards.
CATTCCAAAGCCAAATTCCGGGACGCACTTTCCGAAACGCCGCGCATTCGGAAAGTGCGTCCCGCTCTGAATACATCCGGACATGGAATATCCGCTTATTAGGCCTTCCATCAATAAAGGGGCGCCCTCCCGAGCGGCGGGCTCGAAGTTCATCGCGAGTTCCGCACGCAAAGAAGGCCACTTAATGTGGCCTTCTTCTTGTGCAGGACTGTAGAGCAGGGAACTTCGTGCCCGCCGCCCGGGAGGGCGTTGCGTTTAGAAGATGGACCTAGCGCTTATCCCTCCGGGACAAAAGTAGCGCGGCTATAAAAGCGATGCTGGCAAGAGTTAGCAAAACTAAAAGCAACGTGAGCGTGTTGTCGCCCGTTGCCGCCAGACCAAGCAAGCCGGGCTTCTTGCTGTCAGCAGACTGCACGGGAATCTTCTCGCCATCGTCCTCGGCGGTAATCTCCCAGCGAATGGTCTTGTTTGCGTCGGCAAGCTCGTTGCCCACCGACGTCGGAACGCTTAGCTGCAGATTAAGCACCGTGCTGTCATCGCTCGTAAACGTGGCGATTTGCGTGGGATAGGCGAACACGCTGCCCGGTGTTCCTGTCTGGAGCCAACCTGCAGAGGCATCGCCCACAGTCGCCGTTAAGGTGATGGGCGATAGCAGATGTGCCGTCTCGTGATCGACAACAGCCCGCACAAACACACGTACCTGGGACTTTACACCCGTGGTACGAACCCCAATCTGTTGCTCGCGTACATCGCCGGGCATTAGATCTTTAAAGGCTGGAAACAGATCGGGCTCCCCCGAGGAGTCCGTCGCTCCCGATACCGTTAGCTGGCGTGCATTTCCGTCATAGGCAATCGTGGGAACGTCAGCAAACGCACGTGCAGGAACGGCAAGCGCGATAAGGCAGACGATTGCCGCCATCACGCAGCGCAAGGAACACACAACGTCTTTACGAATCGGAGAAGCCATACCTACGCACCTCCATGCGGCGGCACCAGCACGCCATCCTTGACTGTACAGCCCCATGCCTCTGCAACTGCATTGTCGGGCGTGGATTGAATTGCTTGGGTCGAAATGTCAACGACCAGGTTCTTCCCATCTGCCTTCTGCTCAGTCACGCTCTTGATGAGCACATCGGTTTTGCCCATCGGAGCAACGGGAGACGTCCAGTAGTAGTACCCGTCGGACGCGACAACCCAAGACGAGGCGGTGTTGGAAGCAGATGCCTTGGACACACTGCCCCAGTCAATGACGTAGTCGGTGCCGGCAACTGGCTCATCCCACAGGCGTGCGCCATCCTGGTCCTGCCAGTAGATATCCACTGCAGCACGAATATAGGCGGGCGCAGTACCCGTGTTCTTCGCCTTGACATCGCTTTTCACTTTGCCGTTGAGCGTTTCCTGAACCGATGGCGTCACCGATCCGATGCCGAACTGGTTGACCAGCACGCCCGTAACCGAAAGCCAGGCCAACGTGCCTGCCGTACCGGCCAGGAGGATAACCCCCACCAGCAAGGCGATGATGCGCTTGCGCTTGGACATGCTAATCCTCCTTCTTTGCTACGTTGCCGTTGCTCCAAACGTTATGGGCACGATCGCTGCCGTCGATCCATTTGTCGTTCACACGCGTGTTCGTGCAGGTGAACGTGGCATCGTTCGCGCTCGATGCAGACGAAATCGTCAGCTCGGCAGTTTTACCGGGCGCCTTGCCCGGCGTGCTCAGCTCACCCTGGTAGCGCCATGCCCAAGCCGTATCTTCCTCGACGGTATAGATGCCAGCCGGAGCGGCGAACTGCACGCTGCCGACATAGCAAGTTTCACCGTTTTCGTCGCGCTGCTCGCTAACTTTCACCTCGACCATGCGCGTCTCGGCAGGAGAATCCTGCGACATCTTTCGCGTTACCTTAAAGCGGAACGTTTGCCCCATAGCGCTGACATCGGTCGTCTTTTTAACGATCGTCAGCGCATGAGTCTGGGCAAAGTTGAACACGGCTTTGCCGGGGCCCTGATCGCCCTCGCCCGTCTTCTTGGACTCCAGACGGTTGGCCAGGTCGAACGAGCCGTCACCCGAACCAAGGCTGTAGAGCGAGACAAACTTGCCGTTTACGGGCTCTTCCGCCACAGAAACACCCTCTGTACCAGGCCCGTAGCTTGCCCGCATTACCGTAACGGTCAGCCGCGTTCCCATAAACGGCTTGGCAAAGCAGACCTTAAACGGCGCCTTGTCGGCACTGTCATCGACGGTGTTGGCGGCGGCGGGATCGAGCAGCCACTTAAGCTGGGCGGTCATGGTTTCGGACTTCGCGGGATCAGACGTATCTTTGGCAACCACGCGATATGTAACGGGATACAGGTCCATGTCGCCCTTAATTGGCTCGTCCTTAAACACATCCCAAGGCTTCGTATCACCATCGGCGCCCACATATCGCCACTCCAAGAAGAGCTCACGCATATCGCCATTGGCGGCCGCACGCTCATCGAGCAGCGCGACGATCTTGGAATGGGCGTCCGGGTCGTATGCCACGGACTTTTGCTCCATCATGGGATTCCCGCTGTTGTCATAGACGGGGCGGCCGTTCTCATCCATTTTGGGAACATCAACCGTATAGACGAAGCCGGACTTGCCGTCCTGCGCACGCTCGTCGCCCGAGTCGACCGTCGCCGTAAAGAGAACCGACCCGTCGACACCGTGATAGCGCACCTTATGCGGCGCAATCTTGTACACCGCAGTGTACATCGCGCTCTTAAAGGGCTCATTGCCCTCGAGGGGATACTTGTCGTCACCGGTCATCAGGGTGTACTTGTTATCGGATTCATAGTCACGCGACCAGCCGACAAAGTCGTACTTGGTGCCATCCTTGCCGACAACCTCAGTTGCAGCTTTTACCTCCAGCGAAATTTGATCACCAGAGTCGGTCCGCGAAAGATAACGCACAGAACCGGGGTCATCCAGATTGGCATCGATATTCGATTGAACACGCACCGCGCTGGCGCGGTAGACCGGATACAACTCCATGGGGGCCTTGACCACGGTGCTTTTATTCACCATGGAAACGTCGTCCGACCAAACGACATAACCGTTGCCAGCTACCGGCTTAGTTTCCGTCCAGCCCACGAAGGCATTGTATGCGTTTGTTGCAGCATCGATATCGCCGACGTTATACGTTGGCAGCGGGATGCCGTCCTTAAGGCTGCCGAGAGAATCGCCCTGCTGGGCTACCTTACCGTCCACATCCCTGGCATTGAGATGGTACACAACCGCCAACGGCGAATAGTACGCCACAAATGTATAGGCCCCGCCGGGTTCCACCTGATGGGAATACGAGTTATCGCCGTTAGGTTCGATGTCTTCAACTTCGCCATTCGGAAGCTCGATCTCAACCTTCTGCAACTTATACAGCTCACCGCCTGCTTTATAAACCGGAGTCGTGACGTCAGGGGTCACCGTTGCCGTAGCAGGGTCGGTGCCCGCGTTGATAACGGGATCGATGTCGTACCTAGGCACATTAACCTTGTCCGTGCCCTTAAAACCGGCGCGATACAGGTTGGTGGTGTACCTAACATCGTACTTCGCGTACACCGGATAGGCATCCTGCCACTGGGTGACCTTAAAATCTGGTTTCACCAGATACGGTTCGGCCTTATCCGGGTCAGAAGTGGTGAAGGAATCGCCCTCGACATCGTAGATATACTTCCAGACGTCAGAATCCCTCTGGACCTCGGCGGTCGAAATCCAGCCCAGGAACTTATAGCCCGGCACGGCCATGTCGGCATCGGTCGGGGAAGCTTCGAGGGTCAGGGGGCTCTCATACGATCCCTTCTCACCATCTTCTGGCTTTTCGGCCACTTTAACCGACTTATTAACATGCGGGTAGTAATACGTGAACGTCGGATCCGCCCCGTTCACCTTGGTCTGCAGCAAGTTACTCTCATAGCGCCGCGTGGCAGTCCTCACGACATTATCGCCCTTGTTGTAGAAATTAACGTCCGTGGTAATCATCGCGCGAACGTAGTACTTCTTATCTGTACGCACCATGCTCTCGATGGGATTTTTCACATATGTCCAATATTCACCATCGCGCTCAAGCGTCCAGAAATTCAGGCGATAGCGATCATTCACCGGTTTGACCGTTACGTTCAGCGAAGCCGAAGTCCAAGTATCGCTTAGCGTTGCAGCGCCTGGAAAATCGGTATCGGCATAGAGGTTTTTTAGAGTATCGGCTCCCGTATCGTTTTTAACGTTGTGCGAGTACGCGTTAAGGGGACTCACGACAAGGGTTTTCTTCGTGAAGCGCGTGCCACACGTTTCATAACTATCCTTTATACCGTGGTCAACATGCTCCGGGCCCCAGTGGACGACGTTTTCACGCACGAAGGTACTACCGACGTTTTCCTCAAAGGGCGTTTGATAGCGATTCCAAACGGAACAAAGTAGCTTGCTGTCCGTAAACTCATGGTTGGTATAAGCCCGAACGTAATAATCCACTCGGTACTCAAAGCGGGCGATGTAGGTATGCGGCGCGGTTAAATCGACATCGGCGGGGAGCGTATAGCTGGGGTCGCGGCTTACGCGCACCTCGAGCGGGGCATCCTCGGTTCCCTTGTTTTCATACCAACCCAGGAAACGATAGCCGTCGGGCAGCTGGCCCTCCTCGGATATAGCTTTACCGGATACGTCGAGCACCTGTACGGTATACGCGCTTGTGCCATCTTCTGCAGTCTCAACCTTAACGTCAGTTTTGCCCACACCGTCGCGCCGAGTCTGATCGTCGGTTGCATCCTGCTCATTGCCCTCAAACACCGTCATGATGTTCGACACATAGTCGGTGTACACCGGATAAAAATCGGTAGGGCCAAGCACAGTGATCTCGGTGCCGGCAGGATAGAACGCACCGGCGTTTTTTAACTCGGCAAGCTCAGGCGAGGTGATGGCCGCGTAACCGCCATGCATCCCGGCCTCGCCACTCGGCTGCGTCGTCCAACCGATAAAGGTGGCGCTGGCAGAAAGAGTGCCGCGGTCCGCAGGGGCAGCCGGCGTTAAACCGACGCCATAGCGGTACCAGTCCGTCGACTTGTCGTGCTCCTCGCCGCTCTGCCACGCGAGCGTCTCGCCCTTGACGTTATAGAACAGTACCTGCGCCTCGTACGAAGCAATAAACAGGTCGTTGCCCTTAAAGGCCTCGGCCCCCTTCGCGTTATCGGCGGTATAGCTCGACGTTATCTCGTGCGCTTCGTTCTTCTGGACCTGCTTGCCAGCCTTAACGGCATCGGCATCGGTCTTGCCGTTAAACCAGGCGTTATCGGCATCGATACGGTTCACATTGACTCCGGGCTCACGGAACCAGCCCATAAAGCGGTAGCCGCCGTTGGCCTCGGTCAAACCCTCTGGCTTTGCGGAGGTATCCTGCTTAAACGTTACCGATGTATCGCCCTGGGCCAGGCCTTGGGCCGTTCCCGCCAGCACGGCGCTCACGGCAAAGGCGTACGGATCCGAGGTCGCCTGGTCTTTGCCAAGTTTGGTCTTCTCGATTGTCGCGGTGCCCGCACCGGGAAAATCGATCGTCGCCTTAACGCTTTGGCCATGCACGGGGATATTCAGCTTGTAATCCATCGCCCACTCATTGGTGTGCTGGCCACCCAGGGCATCGTCGTTGGCGGTCGAGCGCATGGTGCGGGCACAGAAGTCGTAGTCGTGCTCTTCCCATAGCTCACGCGTGATGTAGCGCTCGTCGTCCCACGGGCCATAGCCGTCGCCCTTAGTGGTACCGTCGCCGCCAAACGCGGGGATTTTCTTTTTAGCGGGATTACCCTGGCTATTGCCATTCAAGCTCACGCTCGGTTTAAAGTAGCACTCGGTGACCGTGGCATCATCCCTGTTGGCACGCGCGGCAATGCCGCCCAGGTTCACATCGTTTTGAATGATGGGGATCACGGCGATGGGATTGTACTGGCGCGAACTCAAATCGCCCGCAAAATGGCTGCGGACGAGCTCGTTGCCCTCGGCGGTCAAAATTCGGCCCGCCAGGCCGCCTGTCCACGCACGCGTCACGGCGACGACGCCCACATATGACGCGGCATAGCTGTAGCACTGCGCCGTCGAGAAGCAGTCGATAATCTTGGCCTCGCCCGCCATGCAGCCCACAAAACCCGAGGCGTACACGTTGTTGCCGCCCAGGGCGCCAATTGCCACGTCGTACTTATTGGTGACGTCGGTCATGCCCTTCTCGGCAATCGAGCCGTCGTCCTTACGCGTCGGCGTCACGCGGCAGTACTCGATAGTCGAGTTCTTAACGTAGCCGGCAAACGCCGCCATATACAGACCCTCACCGCCGAGCGCCTGCACGCCCGAGGTCGCGTTGTTGACGGCACGGCCGCCACGGACCTCGCAGTTGTAGAGGGTGCAGCCGTCGAGCTCGCCGGCGATGAGACCGCCCTCAAAACCTGCGTTGGTAATGAGGTTGAGAGCATTGTTGGCGCAGGTCACGTGCAGCGTGCTCTCCATGACCATAACGTTTTCGAAGCGCGTTTTGACGGCCTTGCCCACGATAATGCCACCGCGGAAGTCCGCCCACACGTTGGCGTCCTTGACCAGGAAGTTTTTGATGGTGGCACCGTTGGTCTCGGCAAAAAATCCCGTATCGCGCTCGGGGTCAAAAGCGTCTTTATCGTAGCTCAGGCCCTCAACGGTGTGGTTTTGACCATCGAACACGCCCTTAAACGGATGCTCCTTGTTGCCAAACGACAGATGCTTAACGGTGTGCGAGACAATGGTCTTCATGTCGTCATCATTAAGCACGATATCGTTATCGAGATAAACGCGCCAGCCGGACGTATCGCGCTCACGCGAAAGCGCCACGTACACCAAAAAGTCGTTCGCGTTTTTGATGTGGTATTCGTTTGTGTTCTCGGGCACGTCCTCGGCATGCACCACCGTTGGCAGCGCCATAACGCAGCAAAGGGCAATCGCCGCGACGGCAACTAGCCTGCTAAGCACGCCCCGGTTCATGTTCTTGATCTTCATAGGCTAGTTCGCCTCCGGCCAGCCCGCGACGTCAAGCACGTCGAGGACGGTATCGCTTGCCTGCTGGTTTTTGGCCTGCACGGCCTGAACATCGATATCGAGCCTGAATGAGCCGCCGCGCGCGGCATCGTGGTAGTCGCCCACAAAGCGCAGCGAGTCCATGAGGCTTTCCGTCATGGCGCCGGGGTCGAGCGTGCCGCCACGCCCGGCCAATCCGCGGTAGTAGTACCACCCATCGCCTCCATCGATCCACGGGGACCCCTCGCCCGCGTTCACATGAAACGCAACGCTGCCCGAAGCATCCGCGCTCGAACCGTCGGGCGCCACCGACGTCATGTGCAGACGCGCGCGAACGTACTCAGGCTGCGTGCCGACGTTCTCCACGCGCACAATGCGGCTGATGTCAGAACCCCCGGCCTTGGTGTCGGGATAGTCCCCGTGCTCGTTGGGCTCAAACGGAATCTCCTCGCCCTGCTCGTTGAGGGTGTATTCGCAGACTCGTACCTTCACGCTGCCAAACGATAGAACGTTGTTCGCCGGAACCATATCAACGGTAAAAGCCAGCGTGCCGCACAGGCACGCCAGGGCCAACAGCGCCATCGCGGTAAGCGCCAAGGTGCGTTTCTGATTGTCAGAAAGATTGTTGAGCATTACGTTCGCCAATCGTCGATAAGGGGGGACCGAGATCCCGGCCCGAAAATGGGGATGGGGAGCGGGCCGGGATCTCGGTGGAGGGGGGATTAAGCCTGAGTCTTAGCCCATTCCTTGGCCTGCGCGATGGCGTTCTCGGCATCGCCCTGGTCAGCGCCGAAGATGTAGCAGGAGACTGTCATAGTGGGCTTGGCGGGACTCTGAACAACATCCGTGTTGTTCATGGCAGCCGGGATATGCACGGTGCTGAACAGCTCACCGGTGTAAGCAGCCTTTGCCTCGGTAGTCTCAGTCTTTGGAGTAGGAGCAAGCTTGGCAGGGGTGTCGGTGTTACCAGCGGTATACATGAACAGACCGCTCACGTACTGGTTAGGGTTACCGTTGTTCTTAGCACCCACGGTGGTATCCGCAACCGGCTTCCAGTTATCGTTAAGCGTGAAGTACGGGGTCTTAGCAAGAGCGTCAGTGGCATCTTTCTTCACAATGGCGTTCTTCACGTAGATGAACACATAGGACTCATCAGAGTCCTTGCCGATACCAACGTTGGGGTTCTTGGCAATATTGGTGTCGGGAATCATCTTGGAATCTTTCTTCCACAGGGTCTCGAACAGATAACCATCCACTGAGGGGTCCGTGGGCTTGTCGCCGGGCTTGTTCGGATGATCAGGGTCGGGCTCCACTTCGGGCTTGTCGATGCTGCCAACCGTGAACTCGTTCGTCTCGGAGTCGGTTGCCGACAGCCATGCATAGGTACCCACACCGGCGGCCAGCACCAACAGCAGCAGGGCGGCAATGATGCCGTAGTGCTTTTTCTTCTTGTTTTCCATCGTTCTCTTCCTTTCGAAAATCGACTTCCCCGGCAACGGCCCTTGCCGTTGCCGACACCTCTCCCCTGCCGCTATGAACGCCGCTCCCTCGCATGCGCGCGGGCATGCTTGCCCGCAGGCTCGTCGGGAACCACCCGATCGAGCACTATCGACGCCGCGACCAGCAGCGCCAGAACGGCCACCACAACAAGCAAACCGGGCATCGTCGTGCAATATGCGTTAACGAAGCCCAGGTAAGGGACACAAAAAGAGACAGTGCCGATCACGCGTGAAAAAGGCGTCTGCTCGGCATCGTGCATGATGGTTCCATCTGCATTTTTGTTTGCGATTCCCTGCGTGCCGATCATCTGCGCCACAGGGTCGATCTCGTACACCTGGTGCGTCACCACAGCACCGTCCGATCGGTAAAAGATTGCATTGTCACCCACGGCAATATCCACTGGCTCAACCTGGCGGACAAACACCATGGAGCCAACGGGAAGATCGGGTTCCATAGAGCCCGAAAGCACAGCAAAGGGCATGTATCCAAATGCGCGAGGCACAAAAGAAACAACGGCAAGGGCTATGACAAGCGCGAACGCCAAGCTACTCAAAAGTGCAATAAATCGTTTGAGTCTACGCGCAGCCAAAGTGATAATTCATCCCCCTTGAGGACGTATTCGACCCATCCAAAGGTCAGCAAGTTTCAACAGGAACCGCAAGGCGCTTGAAAAGTGAGTCCGAAATAAGCCAATTTGGAATCTTTTCGTAATAAAAACATAGCGATGTGCTACACATTTTTCAATATTTTGTCGCTAAATGCTACCTATTTTGGCGTAAGTGGTCATTTATCCCCAAATTAGTCTGTTTTATCCAATATCTGTGACTAACCCCCTACGCAACTTCCCCATAGAGGGATCATTTTTTTGCGAAACTAAAATAATGGTACCCCCCCCCACATTAAAACAAACTGCTGGAAGTGCCATTTATTTCCGACCCCCTTTTACTGGAGTTTTATGACAGCCCCATGTAGTTCGCAGCCCATAATCCTCTGAGAACCGTGTCCCAGGATTCACGTCCGGAGTGGGATACGGCTTCCGCTTGTGGCCCCGTTGGGAAGCCGTATCCCGCTTCGATCACAAATTCCGGGTCGCACTTTCCGCCAAGACCCTCAACCGGAAACTACATCCCATTTCTCGACCGAATGCTGGGATGTAGTTTCCACAGAGCCCTTCACCGGGAAACCGCATCCCATTCCAAAGGCAAATTCCGGGACGCAGCTTCCGCAACTCCACCCATCCGGAAATCCCATCCCACTCCGCACACATCCGGGCGTAGAGCAATCAGCTTATTAGGCCTTCCATCAATAAAGGGGCGCCCTCGTGTCACGAAAAAAGCCTCGAGAACTTCGAGGCTTTCACATTTGTATTGTTTTGCACGAAGGACCGCGAACGGCGAAGCTACTCTCCCAGCACGGCCTTCTTGGCGGCTGCAGCCATGTTGTCCAGGTCTTCCTTGGTGGGATGGTCCTTCGCGGCAACCCAGTTGTCGAGCAGCATCTTAAATCGGGCGTTTTCGGGATCTTGCTCAAGCATGGCCTCGTAGCGCTGCTTGACCGCGGGGCCCATCTTGCCCTGGCACATCGCCCAGCCCGCAAGCTCGGCATCCCCAGCCAAATTGGAAGTTACGCGGTCGATAATCTGCTGATAATAGCTCTGGTCGGCGCCAAAACCGCAGGTGCCAAACAGGAAGACGCGCTTACCGTGCAAGGCGGAGAGCAACGCCGCGACCGAAGGCGTGCAGGCGCCCTTGTCGCACCAAAAACCAACGAGCACCGTATCGGCAGTGCAGGCACCCTGCGCCTCTTGCGCGACCTGTTCCGGATCTGCATCATCGCTCAGCGCAGCGGCATGGATAAACTCGACGCCCGCAGCCTGCAGCGCGCGCTTGAGCGCCCCCGAAACCATCCTGGTATTACCGCTCTTGCTGTTGACCACCATAGAGCATGTCATAGTCACGTTGCCTCGTTTCCCCCGAAACTCGAGCCATTAATGCAATTTATTAGATGAATATCTTAGTACTAACGTGACAGATGTAAACCATCTGCCGCTAATCGGCAGCCCCTACTGGGCCCTACTGGGCAAACTGGCTACGATAAAGCTCGGCATAGAAGCCGCCTGCCGCTAGCAACTCGTCGTGCGTGCCGCGCTCGATAATCTGGCCGTCGCGCATCACCAGAATGCAGTCGGCGTTGCGGATGGTGCTCAGGCGGTGCGCCACGACAAAGCTTGTGCGACCTGCCATGAGCTCGTCGAATGCCGCCTGCACCTGCAGCTCGGTACGCGTATCGATGCTCGACGTTGCCTCGTCCAGCAGCAAGATCGCCGGGTCGGTGAGCATGGCGCGCGCGATGCACAGCAGCTGTTTTTGACCTTGGCTAAACGTGCCGCCGTCCTCGCCGATCACCGTATCGTAGCCGCCTGGCAGCTGCACGATAAACTTGTGCGCATGCGCGCGCTTGGCAGCCTCGATAACCTGTTCGCGCGTGGCATCCGGGCAACCGTAAGCGATGTTTTCCGCCACGGTGCCCTCAAACAGCCAAGTGTCCTGCAGCACCATGCCAAAGGCACGGCGCAGGCTTGCGCGCGTGTAGTCACGCGAGGAACGGCCATCGACCGCAATGCGACCGGCGTCGATATCGTAAAAGCGCAGCAACAGGTTGATGAGCGTCGTCTTGCCGCAGCCCGTGGAACCGACCAGGGCAAAGCGCATGCCGGGCTTGGCCTCGATGCAAATATCCTGCAGCAGCTTGCGGTCGGGCACATAGCTAAAGTCCACATGCTCAAAGGTCACCTCGCCCTGCGGGGCGGCAAGCTCCACGGCATCTGGCGCATCGGGCTCCTGCTCGCGGGCATCGAGCAGCGCGAACATGCGGCGCGCCGAGGCGTACGCCGTCTGGATTTGCGTAATGACGTTGGTGACCTCATTGAACGGCTTGGTGTACTGGTTGGCATAGGACAGGAAGATCTGCACGCCGCCCACCGTGAGCGCCGCGGGCACGCCCGTGATCACGCCCGCGCAGCCGATCACAGCGACCACGGCATAGATGATGTTATTGATAAAGCGCGTGCCGGGGTTGGAGAGCGAGCCCATAAACTGCGCGTGCTCACCTGCCGTATAGAGCTCGGCGTTAAGGGCATCAAAGCGCTGTTGAGCGTTCGGGCCATAGGCAAACGCATCCACCAGCTTCTGCTCGCCCACGTACTCCTCAATATGACCGCCAAGCTGGCCTTGGATGCGCTGCTGTGCCGTAAAGCTCTTATTGGAAAGCTTGGCGATGGCACCGGCCGCAAAGATGGAAAGCGGCGTGACGAGCACCACCACAAGCGTCATGGTCAGGTTGATGGAGAGCATAAACGCGAGCGTGCCCACGATGGTGATGACGCCGGTAAAGAGCTGCGTGAAGCCCTGCAGCAGACCGTCGCCCACCTGATCGACGTCGTTGACCACGCGGCTCATGAGGTCGCCGTGGGCATGGCTGTCGATAAAGCTGAGCGGCATGCGGCTGAGCTTGTCGCTCGCCTCCACGCGCATGTCGCGCACCGTCTCGTAGGACAAGCGGTTAACGCAATAGCCCTGCAGCCACTGGAAAGCCGCAGCACCTACGAGGACAATCGCGAGCTTGGTGACAAGCGGCAGCAGCGCATCGAAGTCCACCTGCCCGGCGGCGACGATCAGGTCGATGCCCTCGCCGATGAGAATAGGTGTGTAGAGCTGCAAGATCACCGAGATGGCAGCGCTCACAAACGACGCCGCAAACGAAATGCGGTGCGGGCGAACATAGCCCAGCAGGCGGCGGGTCACCGCGCCCACGGGATAGCGCTCGGGGTCGCCGGGCTGGCGCGGACCGTCCCCCAGGTCGTTGAGGCTATCGTTGCCAGACACGTTGGCCGTCATCGTGGCGACCGAACCGGAAGAAGTGTACGGGTTCATTTAGCAGCCCTCCTTTGCGCAAGTGGATGCCAGGGCGCACGCGGCGCCTGGGGTGGACGTGGACGTCGCGCTCCCCTGCTGACCCTCGAGCTCCTCACGACGAAGCTGCGACTGGCAAATCTCGCGATAGAGCTGGCAGGTCGCGTACAGCTCATCGTGCGTGCCCAGGCCCGCGACCGAACCGTGGTCGAGCACGCAGATCATGTCGGCATCGCGCACGGTCGAGACGCGCTGGCTCACGATGACGGTCGTCAGCGGCAGCCCGCCCTCGGCGGCACCGCGCACGCTGCGCTCGCGGATGGCATGGCGAAGCGCCGCGTCGGTCTTAAAGTCGAGCGCCGAGGCGGAGTCATCCATGATTAGGACCTGTGGAGAGCCCACCAGGGAACGTGCGATGGTCAGGCGCTGGCGCTGGCCACCGCTAAAGTTCTTGCCGCCCGCCTCGACCGGGGCATCCAGGCCTTGGGGCTTGTTGCGCACGAATTCGCTGGCCTGCGCCATATCGAGCGCCGCCCAAAGCTCCTCGTCAGTCGCCGCCTCGTCGCGCCAGGTCAGGTTACTGCGGATGGTGCCGCTCACCAGCGACGCACGCTGTGGGACAGTCGCGACCACATGGCGCAGCTGGTCGAGCGGCCAGGCGCGCACATCGGCGCCCATCACGCTCACGCTGCCGGTGCTCGCATCGTACAGGCGCGGGATGAGCGAGACGAGCGTAGACTTGCCGCTGCCCGTGCCCCCGATAACGCCGAGCGTCTTGCCCAACGGCAGCTCCAGGGTCACGTCATTGACGGCGTTGGCGGCGGCTGCGCCAAACGAAAAGCTCGCATGGCTCAAGCTCAGCGCGGAAATGGGAGTGGCACCACTTGTCAGCTCGCTCGGCTCGGGCAGTGCGACCGGCTCGTTGCCCTCGTCGGTGATGCTCGGCACGCAATTGAGCACCTCGTTGATACGCGACGCGCTGGCGCTCGCCTTGGTAAAGACCACGACTAGGTTGGCAACGTACACGATGGAGGTCAGGGTCTGCGTCATGTAGTTGACGAACGCCATGACCTGACCCTGCGTAAGCTCGCCCACGTTGACCTGGATGCCGCCCACCCACAGGATGGCGCACACGCCCAGGTTCATCACGAGAAACGTGACGGGGTTGAGAATCGACGAGAGCTTACCCACCGCGATGGCAGTATTGGCCTGGTCATCGGCGGCTTGGGCAAAGCGCTCGCGCTCATGGTCCTCGCGCACAAAGGCGCGAACCACGCGGGCGCCCGAAAGGCCCTCGCGGCAGATAAGCGCGATGCGGTCGAGCTTTGCCTGCAGCTGCTTGTAGTACGGGATACAGCGCGCCATGACAAACCAAAACACCAAGCCGATGGCGGGCGTGCAAATCAAAAAGATCATGCCGAGCTTAAGGTCGATGGCAAGGGCCGCGACCATGGAGCCCACCGCCAAGAAGGGCCAGCGGATGAGCATGCGCACGCCAAGCGCCACGGCAAGCTGCACCTGGTTGACGTCGTTGGTGATGCGCGTGATGAGCGACGGCGTGCCAAAGCGATCGAGCTCGGCATAGCTCAGTTTGTTGATGTGCTGGTAGAGCGCACCACGGATATCGGTGCCCATGCCCTGCGAGGTGAGCGCCGCCATCTTTTGGCAGACGAGCGTAAACGAGATGCCGATCACAGCCATGGCGCCAAGTACCATGCCGTAGTGGATAACGGCGTTCACATCGTGCGCGCCAATGCCGCGGTCGATCATCTGCGCGATGACCAGCGGCGTAAGCAGGTCAAAGATCACTTCGATCAGCTTGCACGCAGGACCAATCACCATATACCGACGAAACTTACCGCCAAAACGCCTGAGCAGCTCAATCATAAAAAGGCGCTCCCTATCATCATTCACACTCAATTCGAATCATGATAGTACGGTGAGCCCAAAAGAAGCGTAAACAACTCGTCATTTCTAATGGGGTTCGGTTTCCAAAGAAGCGGAGAGGTGCGCATGCCCGGTCAGCGGCGCGCCAATCGCTTGGTATACTTACAGTAGTGCTACCAGCCGAGTCGCCAACCCTTGAAATGAGGTGCCGAGATGAACGACATTCTCGCAAGAAGAGCAAGACGAGCAACTATGAGCATCGCCCTTTCCGCGGCACTTGTCGCGGGAATCGCCCCCCCGTAACGGCGATTGCGGCAGAAACCAGTTCCCCCACCGGTGCAGTTGCCTTGCAGTCGGAAGATGCGGCCGCCGCAAAAGAAAAAGCGTATGCAGCCATGCAGGAAGCGCTCAAAAACCTCGAGGCCGCAAAAGACGCCGCAAGTCCCGAGAAACTTGCGGTAATCGATGATGACATTGCCGCTTTTCAAGAGATCTACGACATGGTGGTGACGGAAGCCGCCAAATGGAGGAAACCCCTTCCCGCCATGCAAGCGAACGTCGATGCAGCCCAAGCCAAATACGATGAGGCCCACAACCGGACAAGCGGCCTTCAGGCAGAATTAAATAAGGCAATCGACGACGGAGCTTCTAACGAAACTATTAAGCAGTTGCGAAGTGAGATCATGTCGGCAGAAAGGCGAGAAAAATCTTGTGAAGATGATCTTCACCACTGCCAACGCCGGCTCGAAAGCCAGGAAAGACAGGTTCAGCGTTTCGAAAGTGAGGCGGAGAAAGCCAAAGCCCACATCGATGAGGATGTAGCCAAGCGAGATACGCTCCTCGACGATTTGGAAAAGGCGCAAGCGGCCTATGACGACGCCTGCAAAGCATACGAAGAGGCAAAGGCCGCGGCAGACAAGGCCACCTCGCCCGAGATAACGAAACCGACCGAGACGACGCCTCCCTCCAACTCGGCGCAACCCGCCGAACCGGCACCGCCCGTTAGCTCACCTGCAACCGGCAAAGACACCCTACCAAGCTCCACCAAGCAGGCGAACTCGAGCAGCGGCAAGCAAGCAAATACGACCGCCGGCAAGCTCGCAAACACGGGCGACACAGCACCGAGCGCAATCGCACTCGCAGGAATCGCCGCCGCAGGCCTCGGAATAACCGCCACTGCCACACGCCGCATCAGGAACTCAAAATAACTGCCAGCGGTTATTGTCTTCGCCAATCCACAAGCCAAGAAACAAAAAGAGGTCCGTTTCCCCAACCCAGGGAAACGGACCTCTTTAACTGCAAAATCCAAGCAACAGCACCGCCGCCTCTTGAACCACGCAGCCATCAATGCCCAGACAACGCCAGCGAGCAGCAAAAGGCACGGGATTAAATTATTCAGATAAATGTGACCCTTCAGGCGGTTTTGGTCGGCTACCCGCGAGTGCCGGCAGGGCGCTTGGTAGTCGAGCGATCCCGCAGGCGAAGCCGAGGACCAGCGAGACACCAAGCGCCCTGCCGGCACTCGCGGGTGGCCGCGGCACCAAAAAACGCCTGCGCACTCGATGGATTCGGATGCCCGACAGAGGCTCCTTATGGCTGCTTCCTTCCGGACCTGACCAGATTCGGAACATGTCGTCATCCGAACCCATCGAACGCGCTAGGCGCTCGGTATATCTTACCTGCTCCCGTCCAGCAGGGCAAGTGGGGCGAACCCATCGGATGGATTCGCCCCACTCGTGCACATCGCTAGCGGCGCTTGCGGTACAGGACCGCGCCACCCGCGACGGCCAGCGCGCCGATGCCGGCCATGGCGCCGAGCGCCTCAACCGGCAGGCTGCGGTCGCCGGTGTCGGGCATACCGCCCTTGGAGCCGTCGCCGCCGGAGCCTCCGCCGGAGCCGTTATCGGAACCGCCGCCCGAGCCGCCGCCCGGCGTGCCGGGGTTCTCGGGGTTCTCGGGGGTGCCGGGCTCCTCGACGTAGCTGTTGGTGAAGACCGGCGGCATGTTGGCGTCGCCCTCGTAGGAGACCTTCGCCGACAGGTAGCCCGTCTTGGTGCCGCCTGCTGCCTCGTCGCTCACCGTGACGACGATCTTGTGCACCGCCTTGTCGTAGGTCACGTGCGCCTGGCCGTCGTCGACCTCGCTCACCGTGAAGGTGTAGGTGCCGGCCCGCTTGAAGGTCAGCGCATCGAACACGACGCTGCCGTCGGCGGTATTCTTGGCGGTCGACATGACCTTGCCGTCCCGGCCCTTGAGCTCAAAGCCAAACTGGCCCGCCTTGAGCTCGGCGCCCTTGAGCACCTTGGCGGCGCCCAGCCTGAGGGTGACAGGTGCGGCCTCGTAGCCGTTGGTGAACGTCACCGAGTCGTCGCCCGTGGGATTGCCCTCGGCATCCATGAGCTCGTGCTTGACGGCGAGCGTGCCGTTTTTGGCATCGGTGACCGTCGTGCGCACGCGGTACGTCGTCTTGTCGTACGTCACGCCGCCCGCCGTGCCGGCGACCTCGCGCAGCTCGTAGCCGTGCGTGCCGGGCGCGGTGTAGGTGACGGGGCTGAGCGCGACCGTGCCGTCGGCGGCGTTCTTGCCCGTCGCCACGACGCTCTCGCTGCCGTCAGCGGCAATCTCGACCAGCTGGAACTCAAACTCGCCCTCGGCCAAATCACGGCCCTCGAGCTTCTTGCTCACTTTGATCTGGTCGGTGACGGAGCTCGGCGTCGGGTTCACGCCGTAGGTGTTGGTGAACTCGAACGCGCCCCTGCCCTCGGGCGTGCCCTCTGCGGGCAGGACCTTCGCGACAAGCGTGCCCGCGGCGGTGTCCTCGACCACCCTGACCATGAAGGTCCTGGTTGCCGTCGCGTCATTGACCACGCCGTCGACCGAACCGGACTCGCTCACCCGGTAGGTGAACGTCTTGGTGCGCAGGCCGCCGCCGTCGATCTCGACGTCATCGAGGTCGCTCGGCTGCTTAAACGTGACGTGGCCCAGCGCGACGTTACCGGCGGCGTCGTTGGCCGCCTCGGTCACCGTCTTGCCGGAGGCGTCGATCGGCGCGGGCGCGCCGTCCAGCGGCTCAATCTTAAAGGTGTACTTGCCCGCAATGTCGGCCTGCGTGAGGCCGAGTCCGGCTTGGCTAAGCGCCAGCGTCTTGGTGCCCGCGAGATCGACCCTCGCCTCGCCGGCGCTATAGGCATTCACAAACGACAGCGTGCTGTCGGAGCCCTCGGGGTAGGTCACGGCCACATCCAGCCCGCCCTTGCCGTTATCGGTCACCTTGACCGTGATGCCGAAGCTCGACGTGGCCGCCGTCACGCCCGCAGGCAGCCGGTCCGTACCGTCCTCGGAAACGGTATAGGGAATGACCCAGGAGCCGTCGGCGGCCTTGGTGGCGGTACCGTCTCCCGCCATCCGCTCGAGCGCGTCAGTAGTGTAGGCAATAGGCGAGAACGCAAGTCCCGCGGCCTCGCCGTCGCCGGAGGCCTGGTTGGTCGCGGTCGCGACCACGTTGCCCCGGGCATCGCGGACGGAGAACGAGAACTCGCCCGCCGCCGCGGCGCGACCCGTCAGCGTCTTGGTGGCGTTGATAGCCGCGCCGCCCTCGCCGCCGAGCATTCCGGTGGCCTCGTAGGAGTTCTCGAACGCGACTGTCACGAACGCAGGCGTCGCCGTGGCGTCATCCGCCGTGGAGACCTCGCTGCGGGCGACCTCGACGCCGTCCTTGGCAACTGTGGTCGTGACCGTGAGCTTGCCCGTCGCGGCGTCGTAGCCGGGCGCGATGGTCACCGTGCGCGGCGCGGTGTCGTTGGTGTAGCCCTCGCCGCCGAGCTTGGTCTCGGTAACGGTGAAGCTGTAGGTCTTGCCCGCATCGGCGTCGGTGAACTTCACGTCGCTCTCCGCGATCCCGCCGATGAGGTCGACCAGGTCGGCCGCACCGTCATCAGCCGCGGCCACGGCGTAGGCGTCCTTGCCGGTCTTGAGGCCGAGCTTGGCGGCCGTCTCGGCGTCCGCGGTCACGGTGAAGGCGAACTGCCCCGCCTCCATGGCGCGGCCGGAGAGCGTCTTGGACAGGCGCACGCCCGCGCGGGCCGAGTAGTCGAGCTCGGTCGTGTAGGTGTTGACGAAGTCGCCGCCGCTCGCCTGCGCGATTGCGGGCGTCGTGGCCGCGAGGTTGCCGGAGCCGTCGTCGGTCACGGTCACCGTCATCGTGGCGGCGTGGCCGTCGTAGGCCACACCGGCGATGGCGGAGCCGTCATCGGGCCTGACCTCGCGCACCGTGTAGGTGAAGGTCTTGGCGCGCACGCGCTTGCCGCCGACCTCGGCGAACCCGGCGTCCTTGATGTCGTCGAGCGTGTAGCGGATGGGGCCGAAGTCGAAGGCGACCCTATCGCCCGCCTTGGTGCCGGCGGCGGCCGTCACGCTGACGGTCTTGGAGCCGTCGGCAGAGCCCTCGGGCATGGGGGCGCCGTCCTCGCCCGCGAGCGCGAACTGGAAGCTGTCGCCCTCCGCCCAGTCGCGTCCCTTGAGTGTCTTGGTGAAGAGTCCCGCGGTGGAGACGTCCCTGCCCTCGGTGGCCGTTCCGTACGTGTTGGTGAACGCGACGGTCGCGCCGTCCTCGGTCACGGCACCCTCGGTCTTGGAGCCGTCAGCCCCGTTAACAGCAGTCGTGTAGCCCTCGGCGGCATCCTCGGTCACGGTGTAGCGCGCGCCCACGGGCAGGCCGTCGATGGCCTTCTCCCCGCCGTCCTTAAGCGTGAAGGTCGTCTTGCCGTCCGTGAACGTCACGGCGTGCTCGCCCTTGCCGAAGATGCCAGAGACGGGCTCGCCGTCCCCGTCGGTCAGCGCGACCGTAAAGCCGAACTCGCGTTGGCTGTCACCGCCGACGACCGTCTTCTTGACGGTGAGGCTGCCCTCGCGGGACACGCTGTTGTGGGTCGTGTTGGTCTGGGATTCGTTCTCCCCCACCTTGACCGTGGCGGTGTTGGAGATGTCGTCGACCACGGCGGCTTCGGCGGAGACCTTCACGTCAAAGCTGAGCGTGCCCGTGGCGCCCGCAGCCTGCTCGCCGAGCGACCAGGTAAGGGTGCGCGTCGCGGCGTCGTAGGCGGCACCGTCGGCAGAACCCTCAACATAGTTAACGCCCTTGGGCAGGACATCGGTCACCGTCACGTCGGCCGCCTGCGCGGCGCCCCTGTCGTCGACGCTGTTATTGGCCCAGCCGATGGTATAGGTGAGGATATCGCCCACGCCCACCGGCTTGCCATCCACATCGACCTTGGCGCCCGAGGCGTTCGCCTTGGTGACGGTCTTGGTGTTGTCGTGCGGCGTGAAGGTGTTGGTGAAGGTCTTCTTGCCCCGCTCGTTGGAGATCTCGGCCTTAAGGCCGGCACCGGTCTGAGTCACCGCGATGTCGAAGGTGTAGGCATGCGCGTCGTCCTCAATCAGGACATCGCCGCTTGCTTTCTCGGTCACGGTCGCGTGGTAGGTGCCCGGATTGGTGAAGCTGAGCTCGCCAAAGGAAACCTTGCCGTCCTTGTCATTCTTCGCCTCGATTGGGTAGCCCTCGAGGACATTGCCCGCACCGTCGGTGAGGGAGAGCTCGAAGGTGAACTCCCCCTCCTGGAGGCCGGGCTTGCGGCCTCCTGCGAGCACCTTGGTGAGCTCGGGGACGGACGCCGTGGCGGGGGCGGGGTCGAAGGTGTTGGTGAAGGCAGCGGAGGCGACCTGATCGGCCGAGATGGAGCCATCAGCCCTAGATCCCTCGACTCCGTTCACCGCGGCTTTGTAGCCATCGGCGGCACGTTCGGTCACCGTGTAGGCGGTTCCCGCGGGCAGCCCCGTGATCCTCGCCGTCTGGCCATCTTTGAGCTTGAGGGTCGCCTTGCCGTCCTCGAACGTCGCGTCACCGTAGGCGCCGGATACTTTGCGGCCCGCGGCATCGGTGGCCTCAACCACAAACTTAAATATCTTGCCCGCGTCGACCGCCAGGCCCTCGCGCGCCGCGACGGTCTTGGAGACGTCGAGCTCGCCCGTCTTCACGGCGTTGGTCACGGTGAAGCCGTGCTCGGCGTCGCCGGTGACCTTGGAGCTGTAGCCCTCGACGGCGTCCTCGGCCACGGTGTAGTCGATCACGGCGCCGGAAGCATCACGCTGCGGCAGGCTGGAGAAGACGCCCTTCCAGTCGTTGGACTCGCTCAGGGTGATCGAATCGATGACGGTATCGCCGTTCTTGAGATTTACTTTGACCTTATTAGGATGGGGAATCCTGGGGTTCTCCCAGACCTTTTCGACTGGAATGTTAATGCTCTCGGACTTGCCGATGACAACACCGCCGTTGGCGCCGATGCCGCCTCCCAACGGCGCCGTATTGCCAGAGATCGTCAGCGACGTCTGGCCGCCGCCGAGGTTATACACATCCTCGCTCATCACAGATTTAAGCGCGACGTTCGGCGTGGCGTCGGTAAAGGACAGGGGCTCGCCGTTGTCACCATCGGGCGTAAATCGCGGGATTTCGGGGTTTGTTGCCGCAGTGGTGCCCTCGGGGTTAAACAGTCCACCGTCTCTGTACCAGCTGACCTTTCCGCCGCCCGGAGCGCGGTTGGCCAAGGTCAGTTTGTATTTGGCGTCTTTGGCGCCGGTGAAGACGAAGTCGTCTCCCGCCTCGTCAGCCGTGTTCTTGGCGATCAGGCCGCCGTCCCGGACGTAGACCTTGGCATCTCCGGTAGGGCAGAACCACATGCCGCCGCCCTGTTTATCCGCATGGTTATCAACAACGAGAGCGTTTTCGATATGGAGCGTACTATAGCCAAGATACTCGTTGCCTTCGCTATACACGCCGCCGCCCATGCTCCAAGCAGTATTACCCTCGATCTTGCCCGCGCTGAGCGTAACGTCATTCGAATAGGTATAGACACCTCCACCGGCGGAAGCGGAGTTGCCAGATATGGACCCGCCCTGCATGATGAAAGCAGTATTCCCCTTTTCGCTATTCTGACAGCCCGGGTCGACCACACACACTCCTCCGCCTTTGCCTTTGCCAGACGCAACGTTGTTCTCAATCTTTCCATCCGTCATGGTGAACTCGGCGTTGCCCTCAATATGAACTGCTCCGGAAGGATCGTAGGCCGCCTCCAGCCTACTGCTCCTGTTGCCGGAAATCTGACCACCAGTCATCGTGAACTTGGCTCTTTGGTTTTCGCCCTTACCCTGGCCGTACGCAAGCACCGCACTGCCTCGATAACCGTTGTTGCCCTCGATGCGGCCTCCGCTCATGTCAAAGCGAGCGTTGCCCCACAAAATGACGCCAGAAGATGTAAGCCAAAAGCAATTGGTGGCCCCGGTAACGACTCCGTTGTTGCGGATAACGCCACCCTTCATAACTACATGAGCGCCGCTGGACGCGCGAACGGCACCGCAATACGAATGGCGCAGCTCGCACTGCTCGATGACGCCGCCCGTCATGGTAAGCGAGGCATTTTCTCCCGACACGTCGACGGCGCCCGTGCCATCCCCGCTCGTGGTACCGTCGTACACAACGGCCTCGTCAGAGAGCACAACTGCTCCCCTGCTAGAAATAATGGCGCCCTTGTTGTAGCGACCCCTCAGGGACGCTTTCCCCGACAGCTCGAGGGACGCCCTCTCGGCAACATTGACCAGTACGGAGACGCCGCTATTCTTTGTTGCCAAGATGGTATAGGGCTTATCCGATGTGATCTTAATCATCTTCCCGGCAGGAATCGTGAGCGTGGAGCCGAGCTTCACGTGCTTTTTCAGGGTGATGACGGTTTCCTTGCCATCGGGGGCCTCGTTGACCAGCTCCTGAAGGGTCTTGGTGCTGTCATCGCTCACGGTACCGCCGACGCCATCATCGATGTGCTCGCGCGTGTAGACGATATCGACGCCAGAGGACGGGAGGTTCTCCGAGCCGGTGATGTCGTCCATGCTGTTTTCGATTGTGATCTTCTGAACCGTGCTGTCGTCAAACATACCCAAGGGTATTTTGGTGAGGCCGCGCCCGATCGTCACATCCCTCACGCCACCTACGCCCGAGAAGGCTGCCCTGCCAACGGAAGTCACGGAATCCGGAATGGAAAGCTGCTCCGGCAACGTGCCGTAATAGAAGGCGTAGTCGCCAATTGTCTCAAGTGTCCTGGGAAGCTGGACGGCGACGTTGCTCTGGATAAAGGCCCAGTCACCGATACTCTTCAGGTTGTCGCAAAGCCCCACGATCTTAACCGGCGTATAGCAAAACGCATAGCCCGGAATGCTCTGAAGCGAGGACAGGTCCACGGACGCCCGCAGATTTTTGCACTCGCGAAAAGCCCCGCTGCCCATCTTTGTCACCTTGCTTAGATTGGGCACACTCACCAGGCTGGCACACCCCTGGAAAGCAGAGGATCCGATGCTCGTCAATGTGCCCGGGAAATCAATCCCGGTTAAACTCGAGCAATTCCGAAACGCCCCATCCCCGATGGACTCGATTTCGCTCAGCGCGGTGACGGACGTGAGAGAGGTGCATCCGTCAAACATGTGCGAGGGGATCTTGGTAACCGAAGCGGGCAACGACACGCTTGTCAGAGACGTGCAGTCTTCGAATACGCCCGTTATGGTGTCGGAGAAGGCGACATCTTTTGGAAACTCGATGCTTGTGAGGGCCGTAGCCCCCTCGAAGGCGCCCGAGCCCGAAATCATTTTGAGGGTGGAGGGGAGATTGATCTCCGAAAGGCTGCTGCAGCCATTGACCATCATGTTGGCGCTAATCTCCTCGACGCCCTCATCAAAATAGAGCTTTTCGAGCGAGCCAGCGTTTTGCAGCGAGCAACCGAAGTTCTTGATGGAGCCAGGGATATGGAGCTCCTTGACCTTTACGAACTTCCGGAAATACCATCCGCGCACGTTTTCGAGCGTGTCGGGAAGCGTCAACTGCTCAACATTCTCGGCCACGATACCAGACGAGAAATAAAGGTCGGTGACTTTGTAGGTCTGGCCACCATGCTCGATGGAGCTGGGCACACTCACCGCGGTTACACCGTCGCCGGCAACAATACATGTGATTTCCGCCGTACCTTTATCCGTGGTCTCGCACGAATAGGTCACGCCGT
Organism: Coriobacteriaceae bacterium; assembly: GCA_902835305.1. Classification (GTDB taxonomy): domain Bacteria; phylum Actinomycetota; class Coriobacteriia; order Coriobacteriales; family Coriobacteriaceae; genus Collinsella. The sequence goes on along the minus strand of CADFMD010000005.1, from coordinate 49,942 downwards.
CCTGGGTGATCTCAAACTCCTCCGCAGTATACGCAGCCCGCGATTCCGTGGCCGCATATGCGACACCGGCCGTCGCGCCAACGGATAAACATCCGAAGCCGAGAACCAGCGCAAGACAGAGAGCGACGACTCTCTGCCCCCCCCCCGCCGAAAACTTTCCTCTCCAATTCCCTTCTCCCCCTCTGGTGTCGCCTTCTCTTCCCAAGAGCGATCTATTGATTAGGACAGTTTAAAGACAACATTATGCCCAAAGAGATCCATCATGGAGATAATCCACGTCTTCGCCCGAAATGATAATTAATTGGCAGGATTAATTGGCGAACAACTGAACGAAGAGCAATCTACTAATGGCACATCAATGGCGGCGTCAACACCTGAAGTGCATAGCCTCCGATCCCTAGACAGCACCATCGAGCGCCACAAGGCGCAGGATTGAATTGTTCAGATTCACATGCCTTTACGGGTGTTTTTCTAGCCCCAAAAAGACTGATCTGGTGCTGTGCCACGGAAAGGGCCCATCTACTACGTTTAGGCCGCGGGGTCAACCATAGCCGACTTTTTCGAAAATCGGCAAGCTTTCTACCTGCGGTTTTAATTTCACAAATTCCGGGATGGTCGAGGGTGTTCCGCTAAACGTAGTAGATTACCGCATTTCATGGCAGACGGTCCGACCCAAAGCACAAGGCGACCAGCCTCGGATGGCCATTCACGAAGTTGCGGTGGAATACGGACTGAATTGGCGCCTTAAAGGCAAAAACACTCCGTATTTCACCGCAAGTTATTGGGGAGGGATTGGTTTTAGAGGCGACCGAGGTCGTAGGATCGAGCGACCGCCTCGCCGGCGCAGATGAGGTTAGTTGTGGCTTCTTGCGGGTCGAGTGCCTGCTCCAGGTCCATGGGCTTGCGACAGATCGGCAGTACAAGGTCGATGCCCTGCCCATACACCGCATCCAGGTTGTCAGCGCGACCGCCCACGACGGCGACCACCGGCTTGCCATAGCGCTTGGCACGGCGGGCCACACCCACCGGCGCTTTGCCGGCGGCGGATTGCTCGTCCATATTGCCCTCGCCCGTTATGACCAGATTGACATCCCGCACGCGCTCGTCAAACCCAATCAGATCAAGCACCGTCTCCACGCCCGAATGTAGCTCTGCACCGAGCGCTAGCAGCGCGGCGCCCAGACCGCCAGCGGCACCGGCGCCGGGCACGCCGAGCACCGAGCCAAACGTCCGCGCACCCTCGGGCACGCGCAGTAACCCCTGAGCCCGTGCCTCGGCAATCGCCGTATCGAGCAGGCGACCGTAGCCGACCATCCAGCTGTCGCACCTGCTCAGCGCCTCGGCATCATCCGTCGGCAGGCCCTTCTGTCCGCCGAACACCGCAAGCGCACCGCGACGCCCTACGAGCGGATTCTCGACATCCGAAAGCACAACGATACGAGCGTCATCCAAAGCCTGCAGCGCTGGCGCCAAATCGATACTCGTCACGTGTTCAAGGCCCGCAAGACCGGGGGCGATATTGCAGCCCTGATCATCGACCACATGCGCGCCCAGCGCCTGCAGCATGCCGGCGCCACCGTCGTTGGTGGCACTGCCACCCAAGCCAATATAGATTGTCTTCGCTCCGGCACGAACCGCACGGAGCATCAGTTCGCCCACGCCATAGGTCGAAGCCGCCAACGCCGCCGACTCCGCACAGGGCGAATACCCAATACCCGCCGCCTCGGCCATCTCAATAACGGCCGACTCGCGCTCGCCGTCCACCAGCATCCGGGCAGACACGCGTTCGCCCAAGGGACCTGCCACCTCGCAGGTCGAGAGCTCACCACCGCATGCGGCGATAGCATCGAGCGTTCCCTCGCCGCCATCCGCCAGTAGCAATGTGCACACCTCGGCATCGGGCCAAACGCGGCGCACGCCTTCGGCAACGACCTCCTCTGCCTGCGCACTCGAAACGCTGCCCTTAAAGGAATCAATCGCCAGCAGCACACGGCGAGGCCGGCGCTGCACGGGACCAAAGTCGAGCGTCTCGCCGGCAAGATCCTCGCCGTCAGCAAGGGCCTCGGCGTGGGCAACATGCGCCTCAAGGTTTGCACCGCAGCCGCAACCGACGCCATCCGCACCGCGCAAACCGGCAAAATAGTTGCTCAGCACCGCGCGACACTCATCCGCCAACACGCCGGCGGTCACATGAAACCGATGGTTTAGGCGCGAATCGGCATTGAGATCGTACAACGAGCCCAACGCACCCGCCTTGGCGTCGCTCGCGCCATACACGCAGCGCCCCACGCGCGCATTGACCATAAGCCCCGCACACATGCAGCAGGGTTCCAACGTCACATAGACCGTACAGTCGGAAAGGCGCCAGCGGCCAAGCGCCTGGGCAGCGGCGCACAGGGCCGCGAACTCTGCATGCGCCGAAGGGTCCTGGTCGAGCTCGCGCCGATTGTGCGCCCTCGCGACGATCTCGCCGTCGCGCACCACTACGGCTCCGATGGGCACCTCGCCCACCGCCGCGGCGGCTCGCGCCTCCGCCAACGCCTCGCGCATGAACTTCTCGTCGATTTCGGTGATCGTCATCGTTCGCCTTCCCTGTTGCAAATTCAAAACGATGCTATCATTACGACTCACGGAGAGATGGCAGAGCGGTTGAATGCGGCGGTCTTGAAAACCGTTGAGCGCGAGAGCGTTCCGGGGGTTCGAATCCCCCTCTCTCCGCCACTTTTAGTGATGCACCGGTGTCATGGTCCGCTCAAACAGCGCATCGACCACGTCGGCCATCTCGGGTCGACGCTCAAGATCGTGGCCCGATTCCCACCATATCGTGAAAAGTCGAATAATACCGCCGGCGACAAACTCAGACGTCGTCTCGAGCGACACGGGGGCCAGGGCATCCTCGGCAAGCACGTTCATCACACGCTCGCGGATGGAGCGGGCAATACGGTCGCAAATAACGTTGGTCAACATGCCCGACATGCTGCTTGCCAAAATGTTATCCATGAGTTGCTCGTGCGCCAGAATCAAATCCATGGCATCGTCCAAAATCGCGTGCCGAAGCGCGCGCACGTCCTCGGCAGACACTGTGCCGGCCTCATCGGGCTGTTTTTGCGGCAAGCCGGACATGAGCTCATCGATATAAAAGGCAAAGTAATCGTTCTTGTCGCGAAAGTGCTTGTAGAACGTCGTGCGGCGAATCATGGCGCGGTCGCACAGCATGGCAACCGTCAGGTCCTCAAAACGATGCTCCTCGAGAAGCTCGGTGAAAGCATCGAACAGGGCACGATAGGTTTTCTTGATGCGAAGGTCCACTGGTATCGCCATCCTCAGGGCAAAGACAGTACTCGTCAATCTGTCGCATATCTTACACCTGTACCTCGCGCGTTTTACCCCGGTGCCGACCCCGCCGAAAACATAACGCTTACCGGAAAGTTCGGCACGGCAAAACGTTGCGGGTATACTAGTAGCGTTATACCAACGGCAGCTGGCGCATGCCGCCGCGGCCATTCGAAACGGAGACATCATGATTACCGTCATCATCGGCATCGTTGTTGTCATTGTGATTGTCTGCGCCATCGCCGGCATTTACAACAACATGGTCACCAAGCGTAACCGCATCGATAACGCCTGGCAGAACATCGATACGCAGCTGCAGCGCCGCAACGACCTGATCCCCAACCTGGTCGAGACCGTCAAGGGCTACGCCAAGCACGAGCAAGAGACGCTCTCCGCCGTGATCAGCGCGCGTAACACCGCCGTCAAGGCCACCACGCCCGAGGCCAAGATGGAGGCCGACAACGTGCTGACCGGTGCGCTACGCCAGCTCTTCGCCGTAGCCGAGGCCTATCCCGACCTTAAGGCAAACACCAACTTTACGCAGCTGCAGGCGTCGCTCGAGGATACCGAGAACAAGATTAGCTATGCACGCCAGAGCTACAACGACTGCGTGCTCAGCTACAACAACGCCATTCAGACGTTCCCGGCTGTCATCTTTGCCGGCATCTTCCAGTTTAAGGAGCGCCAGGGCTTCGAGGCCGCCGAAGCAGCCCGCCAGGCCCCGACCGTCAAGTTCTAGTAGTTTGGCAGCGCATCCTTAATCGGCCAAATGCATAAACCGCCCCGTCGAATGCATACTTCGACGGGGCGGTTTCCTTTTTCGCGAAGCTCCCCCTCTAAGCGCCGTGCATTTTTAGGAGTATTCAACATAACCAAGGGCTTCGGGCGCCGCGATAAATGCCAAAGAGCGCAAATATCCCTGCAAATCAAACGCTGTCAGCCCATAACCCCGCCCATCATTCGTAGAAAACATCGAGAAATCCCGATTTTTTGCCCGAGGTCGGTATGCAGGGGCCTTCGATTGCAGAATACTCGCAAAAATGCACGTCGCCATCACCCCCACATGGCGCGAACCAAAACAAAAGCGCGGCCTAAAAGGCCGCGCGCCATCTTTCATTCAGATCTATATTGCCCGTAACGGCAGCGCCGAGGTAACGCAGGCCCGAGGGCAACCTTCCTTTCCGGCGCACTCCGCAGGACGAAAGAACCTCCGCCGCACGAAGTGCGCTGCGGAGGTTCTTGCATGTCCGAGGACGCGCCGGAAAGGAAGGTTGCCCTCGGGCCGAACAGCTATGGCAGCTTACGCGACGGTGTAAACCCAGTCGTGCTTATCCTCGACAGCACCAGATTGGATGCCGGTCAGGGTCTCGCGGAGCTTCTTCATCACGGGGCCAATCTCGGTGTAGCCAGCCGGGAAGGTCACGGTCTCATCGGCACCATAGACCTTGTTGTCGATCTCGCCCACCGGGGAAATGACGGCAGCGGTGCCGCACAGGCCGCACTCCACAAAGGTGCCGGCCTTGACCTCGGCCCACTCGACGGGGCGCTGGTCGACGGTTATGCCCAGGTCCTGAGCAACCTGAACGAGCGAACGACGGGTGATGGAGGGCAAGATGGAGTCGGTGTGCGACTGCGGAACGACGAGCGTGCCGTCCTCCTTCACGAACAGAACGTTCGCGCCGCCGGTCTCCTCGACATAGGTGCGGGACTCAGAGTCGAGATACAGGTTCTCGGCATAGCCCTCGCGATGGGCCTCCATCGTGGGCTTGAGGGACATGGCGTAGTTAAGGCCGGCCTTGATGTTGCCGGTGCCGTGCGGTGCGGCGCGGTCGTACTCGGAAACGCGCAGCTTGACGGGCTTGAGGCCACCCTTAAAGTACGGACCGACCGGGGTCACGAGAATGCGGAACGTGTACTCAGGAGCGGGAGCCACGCCGATCACGTCACCAGAGCCGATCATAAACGGACGCACGTACAGGGTTGCACCGGAGCCGAAGGGCGGAACCCAGGCGGCGTTGGCAGAAACGACCTGCTTGACGGCCTCGACAAACTTGTCCTTGGGGAACGGGGGCATCTCGAGGCGCTGGGCAGAGTTATACATACGCTCAGCGTTCATGTCGGGACGGAAGCAGACGATGCTGCCGTCCTCGGCGGTGTAGGCCTTCAGGCCCTCAAAGACCTCCTGGCAGTAATGGAAGATGCCGCCGCACTCGGAAACATGCAGGGTGTGGTCGGTGGTCAGGCCGCCCTCGTCCCACTTGCCATCCTTCCAATGAGCCTCGTAGCTGTAATCGGTTTTCATGTAGCCAAAGCCGAGGCTACCCCAATCGATATCCTTCTTCTCGACAGTCATATGTCGCTCCTTACATACACAGTTGCATACTCGCGAACCCGCACGCAAAGACCGAAGCCGACCGCGTCGCAACGTCGCACGCCCGGAGCGTAGAGCCGGACGGGACACGCGAACGGCATCAAAGCCGATGGCACGTCGATTCGCATGCACGAGATTGTACTCCGCACGCGCGTCGGATAAAACGTTTTTCTTTAACTAACTAAAGTATTTTCATTTGACCGAAGCTGAAGAGGCCCGCCACCGTAAACGGTGACGGGCCTCAACTGCACGGTTTGCGCGCTGGCTCGAGCTACGCGTTCTTTTTGCCCAGCTTAGCCTTAACCAGACCGACCACGGTCGGGATGATCGACACGGCAACAATGCCCACGATCAGCAGCTCAAAGTGCTCCTGCACAAAGGGGATGCCGCCAAAGAAGTAGCCCAACAGTGTAAAGAGCGTTGACCAGGTAATGCCGCCCAGCACGTTAAAGATAACGAAGTTACGCCAGTGCATGCCGCCCATACCGGCGATGAAGGGCACAAAGGTGCGGATAAACGGGAAGAAGCGACCCAGGAAGATGGCCAGGTGGCCCCACTTGTCCAGGAAGTCCTCGGACTTTTTGATACGCTCGGGCGTCATGGCCTTGACCTTGCCCGAGGCGATGATCTTTTGGCCAAAGAAATGACCGATCATAAAGTTGCACTGATCGCCCAAGATAGCAGCCGTCCATGCGACGGCCAGCAGGGCAATGATGTTAAAGCCGCCGTTGTGGGCAAAGAAGCCCGAGGCGAACAACAGCGAGTCGCCGGGAAGGAACGGGAAGAACACCACGCCCGTCTCGACAAAGATAATCAGGAACACGCAGCCGTAGGCCATAAGCGGGCCGGCGGCGATCCAGCTGGCGATCGCGGTGCGCGGATCTTTAAGCAGCTCGGCGATAAAATTGATGAAACCCATGAAGTAAAACCTCTCAGTTGTGGGCGCGGATACGTCCAAGTTGACCAGTATACGGTTGCGGCGTCCCCTCGTGCGCAACCCCACAAAAGCATGACTCCATTACCAGCAAGTTTGCATAACTGACACCTGTTGCGCAATGCCATCAAGATTGTCCTTCCTAATCCCTAGCGAATCGCTATACTTTATTGAACCGCATTGCCATGGCGCTAAGGGAGGGCGGCCGGTGAGCTTTATCAATACCATTCGCGAGGACATCAAGACCGTCCAGGCGCAAGACCCCGCTGCGCAAAACGGTCTGGTCATCTTCCTTTCCTATCCTGGCCTGCACGCCAAGTGGAACCACGTGCCCGAGCACTGGCTCTGGGAGCACGGCCATCGCTCACTCGCCCGTGTGCTCTCGCAAATCACCCGCCACATCACCGGCGTCGAGATTCACCCTGCCGCGCAGATCGGCAAGCATCTCTTTATCGACCACGCCATGGGCGTCGTCATCGGCGAAACCACCATCGTGGGCGACAACTGCGTGCTCTACCAGGGCGTCACACTCGGCGGTACCGGCAACGAGACCGGCAAGCGCCACCCCACCCTGGGCAACAACGTCACCGTGGGCACGGGTGCCAAGGTGCTCGGTAACATTCGCATCGGCAACAACGTCAAGATCGGCGGCAACTCAGTTGTCGTTAAGGACGTGCCCGACAACTGCACCGTCGTGGGCGTGCCGGGACGCATCATCAAGCGCAACGGCTGCCGCGTGTTCGAGGAGAGCTTCGACGCCAAGCAGCATCGCGAGTACATGCCCGACGCCGCCGCCGAGCAGTCCGCGCTCAACCGTCAAGGCATCACTGAGAACGCCCGACGCGTCAAGGAACTCGAGCGAGAGGTGGCCGAGCTCAAGGCCCTCGTCGCCAAGCTCGTGGACGAGCGCTAGGGCCGCGGGCAACCGCCACAGCATTAACGCCAGAACAAAAGGCGCGCCAGGGAATCCGCCCTCGGCGCGCCTTCTTTTCGATGTGACATGCGGGACTGCCCCTTTGTCACCTTATGCGAACTGGCTCAGATAGAGGTCGGCATAAGCGCCCTCGGCAGCCAGCAGCTCCTTATGCGTGCCTTGCTCGATAATGTTGCCGTGATCCATGACCAAGATCAGGTCGGCATCGACGATCGTCGACAGACGGTGCGCGATCACAAAGCTCGTGCGCCCGCGCATGAGCGCGTCCATGGCGCGGCCGATGGCGAGCTCGGTGCGCGTGTCCACACTCGACGTCGCCTCGTCCAAGATGAGGATCGCCGGGTTGTTGAGCAGCACGCGCGCGATGGTCAGCAGCTGACGTTGGCCTTGGCTGATGCTCTCGGCATCGTTGGCCACACGCGTGTCGTAGCCCTGCGGCATAGTGCGCACAAAGAAGTCGACCTGCGCGGCGCGCGCAGCCGCCACGATCTCGTCGCGCGTTGCCTCGGGGCAGCCGTAGGCGATGTTTTCGGCAATCGTGCCATCGAACAGCCAGGCGTCCTGCAGCACCATGCCAAACTGCTGGCGCAGCTCGCCGCGGTCCATGCAGCTTGTGTCCACGCCGTCGAGCGTAATGCGGCCGCCGTCGATCTCGTAAAAGCGCATAAGCAGGTTGATGAGCGTGGTCTTACCCGCACCCGTGGTTCCCACCACGGCGATCTTTTGGCCCGGCTCGGCGGCAAACGACACGTCGCGCATAAGCGGCTTGTCGGGCGAATAGCCAAAGCGCACGTGCTCAAAAGCGACGCGGCCCTCAACGCGACCCGGCAGCTTGGCGGCCTCGTCCGGCAGCGGATCGGCCTCCATCTCGGGCTCATCGAGCAGGTCGAACACACGCTCCGCACTCGCCAGCGCGCTCTGCAGCGAGTTAAAGGTGAACGACAGCTGCGTCATGGGTTCGGATGCCTCGTAGATAAACTGGAAGAACGCCTGGAACACGCCGACGGTCAAGTGACCGGCGACCAGCATGCTGCAGCCCACCAGCGCGATCACGATCTGTGCCAAACGGCCGATAAAGCGCACCGCAGGACCGACGGCATTGATCATAAAGTCGGCCTTGGTACTCACGCGCGCCAGCTCCCTCGAGGCCTCATGCACTTCGGCAGAGCTCTGACGCTCGCGGTTAAACGCGCGAATCACCAGACGGCCCGAATAGCCTTCCTCGACCGCACTCGTAATCTTGGACACCCACTCCTGGCGCTCGCCGGTCACGTCATGTGTGCGACGCGAGACCACTTTGGTCACCAGCAGCGACAACGCCGTAAAGAACAAAAAGACCAGCGTGAGCGGCACGCTAAACACGAACATCACGCTCACGGCGCCCACCACGGTACCGATCGACACCAGAAGCTGCAGCAAGCCGCGCTGCATGCTTTCGGACATCTTGTCCAGGTCGTTGGTCGCGCGGCTGACGACCTCGCCGGGACGATGCGCGTCAAAATAGGCAAGCGGCAGACGGTTGAGCTTTTGAGCGATACGGTTACGCAGACGCAGGTTGAGGCGTTCGGCCACGCTCGACATCAAAAAGCTCTGGAGCGCGTAGAACGAGGCGGCGGCCGTCCAGATCATAAAGTAGATGAAGATGGTCCTGCCGCAGTTCTCCCAAGTGATGCTGAAGGTGGTGTCGTTGGCAAACGCCAGCTTCACGTGTCCCCACAGCTCATCGATGACGCGGGCGCTGTACGCCGGCGCCGCGGTGTTAAAGATGGCGTAGAACACGATGCTCGCGAACACGAGGTAGAAGCGCCAGTGATCGCCGGCGGCCTCGCTCCACAGACGGCGCACCGTCGCCCAGGTGTCACTGGGTTTCTCGTCCTCGTCCTCGTCGCCCACATCGCGCATGCGCTCTGCCTCAGCGCGGGCGCGCTCGTCCTCGGCGCGTTCGTTTTCCTCGTAGAGCGCTTGGCGGCGAGCCTCGCGTTCGGCTGCAGCCTTGGCGGCATCATCCAGACCGGGTGCGACCGTCGTCTCCTCAGCCGTCCCTGCTGCCACGGCGTCATCAACGACGCCCTGTTTCTTGAGCTCCTCGGTCATGCTACTCACCTCCCTTCATCTGCGATTCCGCAATGGCGCGGTACACCTCGCAGGTCTCCATCAACTCGTCGTGCGTGCCCAAGCCCACAACCTCGCCATCCTTGAGCACCACGGTCTGGTCGGCATGCAGAATGGTCGAGATACGCTGCGCGATGATGAGCACCGCGGCATCGCGCGTCTCGTCCTGCAGCGCATGGCGCAGGGCCGCGTCGGTCTTAAAGTCCAGGGCCGAAAAGCTATCGTCGAAGATATACAGATCAGCGTGCTTCATGAGCGCACGGGCGATGGCCAGGCGCTGGCGCTGACCGCCCGAGAAGTTCGTACCGCCCTGCGCCACCGGGGTATCGAGTCCCTGCGGTTGATCGAGCACAAAGGTGCTCTGGGCAACCCGCAGCGCGTGAAGCATGTCGGCCTCGGTCGCACCCTCGTTGCCATAGCGCAGGTTGCTCGCCACCGTGCCCGAGAACAGCCACGCCTTCTGCGGCACGTAAGCGATATGCCCGCGAATCTCGTCTTGCGAAAGGTCGCGCAGGTCAACACCGTTGAGGCGTATGGCACCCTTCGAGGCATCGTGGAAACGCAACAAGAGCTTGGCCACCGTCGATTTACCCGATCCCGTCGAGCCCACAATTGCGGTCGTTTGGCCACGGCGACAGGTAAAGTTCAGATCGCACAGGGTGTCCTCGTCGGCGTCGTCAAAACGGAACGACATATGGTCGAACACGGCGACCGCGTCTGCTCCGTCCTTTGAGTCGGACGCGCCTGCGCCGAGCGTTCGCTCGCCATCGACGATGCTCGGCTCAATCTCCAGCACCTGTTGTGCACGGTTGAGGCACGCCGCGGCGCGCGGAAGCGTCAGAATCACCATCTGCGCCATCATCACAAAGAACAGGATCAGAATCGCGTATTCCAGCACAGCCGAGATGCTGCCGATTTGCATGGCGTGGACGCCTACGCGGTTGCCTCCCACCCACAGCACCGCCACCTCGGCGATGTTCATCAGAAAGAAGCTGGAGCTATCGAGGCCCACAAACAGGTGGTTGACCTTGATGGCGTTGGCCGCGTAATCGCTAAACACCTCGTCTAGGCGCTGCTCCTCATGGCGCTCCTTGTTAAACGCGCGGATGACGCGCACGCCCACGATGTTCTCGCGCAGCACGACGTTCATGCGGTCGATAAAACTCTGCAGGCGCATAAAGATCGGCGCGGCATTAGCCACCGTAAAGACCGCCGCCACCAGTACAATTGCCACGACTGCACCCAGCAGCGTACCCATGGCGGGATCGATATGCCAGGCGAAGATGATGCCCGCCACGGCCAAAAACGGCACCGGCAGCACCAGCTGAATCGTCTGCAGAATCGCCTGCTGGATCACGTTGATGTCGTTGAGCGATCGCGTGATCATCGAGCCGGTGCCAAAGCTCTCAAAGTCGCTGGCTGACAGCTCGAGCGACTTGTCGTAGACGGCGTTGCGGATGTCACAGGCCACGTTGGCTGCCAGGCGGGCCGAAAGATAGCAGCCCAGCACCGCGCCACCGCTGGCCATGCCGGTCGCGATAAGCATGTACAGGCCGTTGCGCAGGATGTAGTCGACATCACCCGTCGTGATGCCGGTATTGACCATATTCGCCAACATCGTAGGTACCAGCAGCGTGCCGACGTTATCTATCAGCAGCACAAACAGTGTCACCGCAATCAGCCCGCGATACGGCCTCATAAACCTCATTAAGAGTCGCACGTCTCCCCCTCTTCTTGTTTTTCCACTTGGCTCTCGGCGGCTATCTGCTGTTTAAACGCTTCGCACTCCTCGTTGAGCACATGGGAAAACTTGCCGACCAGACGCATAATCTCACGCTGTTCCCAGGGTTCGAGCGCGCCAAAGGCACGCTGCTCGGCTTTAACCGCCGGCAACGCATAGTGCTCGGCGAACCGCCGGCCCTCATCGGTCAAACAAACAACCTTATTCTTACGGCTGCCTTCGGCAAATTCCAGCGTCGCGAGCCCTCGCGCCGTCAGGGTTTTAATTGCCGAGTTAATGGTCTGCTTGCTATAGAACCATTCGCTCGTGAGTTGGCTCACGGCAACGTCTTCGTCCGCCGTGCTGATATCGACGAGCATCCAATAGGCGCAATCCGAAAGGCCGCAGGCACGCGCGAACTCTGAATAAATACGGTCGAGCCCGTTGAGCATTCGGTCAAAATCGACCGACGTAACCGCGCTATCCATCTCTCCCACCATTCGATAGTCCGAATTTTGACTAATTGAGATTTCAGATTAGTCCGAGTTTTGACTATCGTCAAGGGCTTCGTTCGCAGCGCACAGGCTATACAACATATCGACAAAAAAGACCGCCGGCGCGGGGGCAGCGCCGGCGGTCATGAGAGGAAATCGAATATTTGCTGCTAGGCGGCGACGGCCTCATAGACCGTAGCGCCCGAGAAGCTATCGTGTAGGCTCTTGCCGCAGATCCAAGGCAGCTCGACGACCTCGCAGACCGTGTTGACCAGCTCGGAGCAGTCAGTAAAGTGGCCCTTATCGTTGAGGGCCTCGCAATCCTGAACACGCCAATAGCCATCGGTGTGCGTGATGTAGTACTCGTGATCATTGATCGACACGAAAGCGCGCGTCTTGGAACGCAGCAGCTTCAGAAATCCTTCGAAATCGGTCTCGACGACATCTCCAGCCTGGAACATGATAGTTACCTCCTGGCCCGGCGCCACCACGGCGCGTTGATAAACGTTGGTGCTCCTTTAGTAAAACCTTTATCAGGGGTTATGCGGGCATCATTTAGGCAAGTGGTAAAAAACCGCAGGGTAGACGGGATAAAACGTTTAACCATCCCACTGGTTTATCACATTCAGGCCCAGTTTTATGCAAGCCAACTTTTCCGATTGGTGGCTATTGCTGTTTGGGGCCCTCTGCGCGATTACGGCTACGGCACGACGGGTAAGAACGGAGCATCTGCAACGTCATCGCTAGGAGAACCCATGGAGACCATCGAAGCGCTCATCCACCGCCGCAGCTGCCGTAACTATAGCGATCGCCCCGTCGAAGCCGAAAAGCTAGCACGCATTATCGAGGCAGGCCAGTACGCGCCCAGCGGCATGGGGCGCCAGCCGGTGACCTTTGTCGCCGTCACCGACCCCGCGACTGTCGAGCGCCTCTCGCAGCTCAACGCCCAGGTTATGGGCAGCGATGGCGATCCCTTCTACGGGGCCAAGACCGTTGTGGCAGTGCTCGTCGACCGCAGCGTGCCCACGCATCTGGAAGACGGCTCGCTTGCCATGGGCAACCTGCTCAACGCGGCTTATGCGCTGGGTGTCGATTCGTGTTGGATCCACCGCGCACACGAGGTCTTCGACTCGCCCGAGGGCTTGGAACTGCTGACCAGCTGGGGTCTGCCCGCCGACGGAAGCCTGCGCGGCATCGGCCACTGCATTCTGGGCTATGCCGAAGACACGCTACCCGAGCCCAAACCCCGCCGCGACAACGTCGTCTACGTAAGGTAACCCAGGAGCGTCATAGGGGCAGCTAATTTGGGACGGGGCTATTTTAGCCACCCCACTCGCAACTTATCTTGCCGATGGAGTTGTCGTCGTTTCGTTCGTGTGGGTCGTTTCGGCGCCGTCGCCCTGTTCGCCCTCGTCCTTTTGAGCGTCGGCGATGGTGGAGGCCGCCGCAACGATACCGCGCTGGGGCGCGACGCCCGTCTGGGTCTGAGCGCCCTCGACAATTTCTGTGCCTGCATGCGCGAGCTCGGGCGATTTAAACATCGCGTCCAAGTTGGCACCGTCGCCGGCGTAGCCAAGCGCAGCGAGTGCGATGACGATCACTGCAACGACGACCGCGATCGGAACATAACGATGCCAACCAGCCGGATTGAGTCCGCTGCGACGAGCCGCCCCGCGGCTGATGTAGCCGAGCGTGCCGTCGTGCTTGAGCTTTGAGCCCACCACGCGTTTGCGGTCCCACAGCGAGGACTCTGCCTGCATTGCCAAGCGGGCACCTGTCGAAGGATAGCCGTATTTAGTGCGCTTGAACGAGCCGTCAAACCCCGAGGCGTGTTTGCCCCACGTCACCGATGTTGTGCGTCGGTTAACCGGCGCGGCGCTCCGCCTTCTGCGGCTCGGTTTTGTAGTCTCAGCCATACGCCCCCGCACGCCGTAACCAAATCGAAACAATAACGCTTTGGACTGTAGCACACGCGTCGCGCGCGGTCACGGGCGCCTCGCTCAACGGTCATCGTCCTTCAGTAAGCGCCACAGCGTTGTTCGGCTTATGCCCAGCACCTCCGCCGCACGGGTTCGGTTGCCGTGGAGATGATCTACAACCAGATGCGCGATATCTCGCTCGGTATCGGCCAGCGGTCGCAGGATATACAGGTCGCTTTCGAGTGTCGGGGCGCCAAAGGTTGCGGTCTTAATCACGTCCTCTTGGGCTAGCACTTCCTCCGCCACAGCGCGATCCACCGTGCCCGCCCCCACCAATATATACAGTCGTTCCGAGACCTCGCGGAGCTGCAGATAATTGCGCGGCCAGCGGTAAGCATCGAGCGCCTTCGTCGCCGCGGCAGACAGCGTAGGCGCTGCCGTCCCAAATGCACCAGCGAGATATTCCAAATAGCGCGCAATCTTTTGCGACATGGCTCCCTGCTCGACGATTGCCGGCGCCACGCTCACCGCACAGGCGAAGCGCTCGGTCACAAAGGCGGCTTGATCACTTTCGCTGCCGCCCGGCATGTCATTCGCCGTCAGCACCACATGGCAGCGCGTCGCCAACGCGGTGTCGGCCATCGTGGAAACGAGCTCGCGGAGACGCTGGGGGCCAACCGTGTTCCAGCCCTCAATGCAAAGTGTCAACCCCGTTTGGAACAACGGCGATTCGGCGCTTTTGAGCAGATGGCGCCAGCCGCGATCCGTTAGCTCATCGAGCGCAACGGCAACAAAGGGCTGATCGACAAAAGGACCGTCCAGATAGAGGCGCATGGCAATCTCGACCTGACCCGTTCCCAGCTCGCCCTCGAGCATAAGGGGCACACCGCGCGCGTAGCTCTCGGCGACCGGCGCAGCCACCGAGGCAGCCCCCTCAACGATGCCGTACGCGCTCGATTCGTAGCGGGCCTCAACTTCGTCGGCGTTGAGCCACTCGATGCCCGCGTGCGCCGCGGCGCCGCGCACCTCGCGGACCACGACGACCCAAAGGCCCCCGCCCTCTTTGTCGGCGAGGCGAACGGTCAGGCTCAGGCGCGTACCCGCACGCCCCATAACCAGACGCGCGCCGTCTCCTATACGGTCGAGGCGTTCGGCAACAAAAGCTGCCACATCCCGCTCAAGCGCCGCGTCATTCATGGTCGAAATCGCGACGTCCCCACGCGCATCGATTGCCAATGCCGAGGCCCCGGCAGCAGCCAGGGCCTCGGTCAAGATGTTCAGCTTGGCATCGCTATCCATGATTTGCCCCTGTCCGCGGCGACGTGCAGCCGCCGACGGTCGCACGACCGAGTGTTTCAAAATTGAACGATATTGCTCACCAAACACTATAGGGCAGAGAGCGCCGTCCTGCGAGTATAGGTGTTGCCCCGCATCGCCATCCTGGCGGGGCGATAAGAGCTCTTCGGGACTTATAAACCTGCGGACAAGCCATACCCGCAAGAGCTCCTATCGCTCCGCCGCAAGCTTGCGCGCGCCAGCATGCAGCACACAGACCGGCTGCTCCTCTACCAGATCCCCAGCACGTGCTGCATTCCCAAACTCATGCATGCAATGCCAATCCAGCAGCAAAAGCCCAGCGCGATGGGCTTGCCGCCCTTTTTGACCAGCTCGACGATATCGGTATTAAAGCCAATAGCCGCCATGGCCATCACGATAAAGAACTTCGACAGCTCCTTGATGGGCGCCGTGATGGACACGGGAAGCTGAAGCACCGTGGTGATTACGCTCGCCAGCACAAAGAACAGCACAAACATGGGAAACGCGCGTTTAAGCGAGAACGTGCTTTTGGCGTCGCCGCCGGCCTTGCGCGCCAGATGCATCTGCCAGCATGCGAGGACCAACGTGATGGGAATGATAGCCAGTGTCCTGGTGAGCTTGACCACCGTGGCGCTCTCGAGCACATTGGCGCCGGGATGCATGCTGTCCCAAGCGCTCGCCGCAGCCGTTACGGACGAGGTGTCGTTGATGGCGGTACCGGCAAACAGGCCAAAGCCCTCGTTGGTCAGCCCGAGCATACCGCCGAGCGTTGGAAACACGAGCGCCGCGATAACGTTAAACAGGAAGATGACCGAAATAGCCTGGGCAATCTCGCGATCGTCGGCATCGATGACGGGCGCGGTAGCGGCGATGGCAGAACCGCCGCAAATCGACGAACCCACACCCACAAGCGTCGCGATCTTGCTCGGCACGTTCATAACGCGGCAGAGCACAAAGGCGATGACAAGCGAGGTCGAGATCGTCGCCACGATAATCGGCAACGACTGGGCGCCCTTGGACAGAATCTGGGAGAGGTTCATGCCAAAGCCAAGCAGGATAACCGCGTACTGCAAGACTTTTTTAGACGTATAGGTGACACCGGCGGCGAGCTGTTCGCGATGATTCTTGGGAAAGACGAGCGCCAGAACCATGCCGAAGAGGATGGCGAATACCGGCCCGCCGACCACCTCAATCTGTTTGCCGAGCAGCGTTGCGGGGATAGCGATGATCAGGCAGAACAAGACGCCCTTCCAGCGCTCGCGTACGATATTCGCCAGTTGCATATGGGATTCCTTCTTTCTCTTTCACGTTTGCGACGGCTTATGATACGGCAACATTGGGCATAGCCTTGCGCAAATACAGACTAAGATGCCGCAATAGTTCTTGGGCAACAGCCGAATTACCCTCCGCGGAGAGCTGATTCGCGGCATAATTAACAACTGACATATGAGTTTGATAGAACAGTTGCGAGGCGCTATGGAAGAATCGATGCACGTCGGCGAGCAGGAAACGAGCCTACAGGACCAGTCCTACCACACCATTCGACGCAAAATCGTCTACCTGGACTACAAGCCGGGCGAAAAGCTGGGCGTCAAGCAACTTTGCGACGACCTGGATATGGGGCGCACGCCCGTGCGCGAGGCTTTGGTTCGCTTGGCGCAGGAAGGCCTGGTGCGCACCGTGCCCCAGAGCGGCACCTACGTCTCACCCATCAACCTCACCCTTGCCGAGAGTGCCTGCTACATCCGCGAACATCTGGAAAAGCAGGTGATTGTGGAGTGCTGTGCGCGAGCCACGTCGGCCGGCATCGAGCAGCTCGACCGCGCCATCGTGCTGCAGGAAAAAGCCATGGCCGAAGAGGATCGCATCGGCTTCTTTTTGAGCGACAACCTCATGCATCACATGATTTTTAGCATCGCATGTCGCAGCACCGTTTGGTCGTGGCTCGAAGAGACCAATGCCGACCTGGAGCGCTTCCGCTGGCTGCGCGCCGCCACGCAGGTTCTCGACAATCGGGACATCGTGAACGAGCACAAGCAGATTCGCCGCGCTATCGCCGGTCGCGACCCCATCGAAGCGAGCTTTTTGGTCAGCAAGCACCTACACATGATGTTCCGCAACCAAACCGAGGTTCTGGACCAGTTCCCCGAGTACTTCGAGACCAGCAAGCTCCGCTAACCTGCCAAAAAGGGACAGGTTTATTTTGGCAGGTTTTATCTGGGCAAACGCAACAAGGCCCGACTCCGCCACAACGGAGCCGGGCCCTTCTTGTTAGCGCGTTTCGACAACGGAGCACCTGATGTCAGTCACCAACAGAGAGCGAGCCGCATTTGCGCCAAGGTGACGTGAAATGAGAGGGCGCTGACCTTCTGGTCGCGCCCTCGAAATTGAACGTCAGATTGGCGTGAATGCGGCTCGCGCAGCGTCGAGCAGTTCCGGCGTTTGGTAAAACGCCGGAACAACAATTACTCGACGGTCACGCTCTTAGCGAGGTTTCGGGGCTGATCGACGTCGCAGCCGCGCAGGATGGCCACCTCGCGGGCAAGCAACTGCAGTGGGACGCTCGCCGTGATGGGGCTAAACACGTCGCGGACGGCCGGCACACGAATGATGCAGTCGGCAATCTTGTTGATTTCCTCGTCACCCTCGGTGGCAACGACAATAACCTTGGCGCCGCGCGCCTTGCACTCCATAAGGTTCGACACGGTCTTGTCGTAGGTGGCGCTCTTGGTGGCCACGGCGATGACGGGGAAGCCCGGATCGATCAGTGCGATGGGGCCGTGCTTCATCTCGCCGGCAGCATACGCCTCGGCGTGCAGGTAGCTGACCTCCTTGAGCTTGAGTGCGCCCTCGTAGGAGATGGCAGCGCCCATACCGCGGCCCACGAACAGCGCCGACTGCGCGTCCCTGCACAGCAGGGCGGCCTCGTGCACGGCCTCGGTCTGCGTATCCAAAATCCACTGGATCTGCTCGGCCGTATCGGAAAGCTCGCGGAACATCATACGCGTCTGCTTGGTGGTCAGACGGTACTTGACCTGCGCCAGCAGCAGAGCCAGCAGCGTAAGGCTCACGACCTGACCGATAAAGCTCTTGGTCGAGGCGACCGCGATCTCCTTGTTGGCCTTGGTGTAGATGACGCCGTCGCTCTCACGCGCCACCGGGCTGCCCACCACGTTGGTGATGCCGAAGACCTTGGCGCCCTTGATGCGCGCGTCGCGAATGGCGGCAAGGGTGTCGGCCGTCTCGCCCGACTGGGACACAGCCACGACAAGCGTCGTCGGCGTGATGATGGGATTGCGATAGCGGAACTCGCTGGCCGCCTCAACCTCGGTGGGGATGCGAGCCCAGCCCTCAATAAGGTTCTTGGCGATGAGGCCAGCGTGATAGCTAGTGCCGCAAGCGATCACGTAGACGCGGTCGATGTCGTTGAGTTCCTCGAGGGACAGGCCCAGCTCGTCGATATCGAGCTCGCCGGCGGGGGTCATACGGCCCACCAGCGTATCGCGCACGACGCGCGGCTGCTCGTGGATTTCCTTGAGCATAAAGTCGGGATAACCGCCCTTTTCTGCCATGTCCAGGTCCCAGTCGATGTGGGTGACCTTGGGCTCGATGACGTTGCCGGCCTCGTCGGTGTACTCGACGCCCGCGGGCGTGAGCTTGGCAAACTGACCGTCCTCGAGCACCACGACATCGCGAGTGGCATCGATAAGCGCGATCACGTCGGAGGCAACGTAGGAGCCGGTCTCGCCCACGCCGACCACAATCGGGGAGTCCTTGCGCGCCACGGCGATCACGCCGGGCTCGTCAGCGCACACGGCGGCCAGACCATAGGCACCGACCACGTGGGTGCAAGCCTCGCGCACGGAGGCCATCAGGTCGTGCGTCTCGGCATAAGCCTCTTCGATCAGATGCGCGAAGACCTCGGTATCGGTCTCGCTCTTAAAGTGGTGGCCGCGGCCCTCCAGCTCTTCGCGCAGCTCGGCGAAGTTCTCGATGATGCCGTTGTGGACGATGGCGATACGACCGTCGCAGCTGGTGTGGGGATGGGCGTTAACGACGGAGGGCTTGCCGTGGGTGGCCCAACGGGTGTGGCCGATACCGCAGGTAGCGTCACTGTCGATGTTGGAAAGCTCGCTCTCCAGGCCCGCGACCTTGCCCACGCGGCGGATGACGTCGAGGTGCGCCGCGGCGCCCTCACCCACCTCGAGCGCGACGCCCGAGGAGTCATAGCCGCGATACTCCATACGCTTGAGGCCCGTGACCAGGATGTTCTTTGCAATATCAGAGCCGGTGTAGCCGACAATTCCGCACATAGGATAAATCCCTTCGTTCGCGTGACTGCAAGACGTCCACGCACAGGGGGCGCTGAGACGTACGACGTTCGAGTATTGTACTCACGCAAGCGCAAGCTGATATACCAGAAGTGGTATCTCAACTTAGATACCACCCGATGCACACATGCCCAGCCGGTCCAAACCGCCACAATGGGGACAGGAACCTTTGTGGTGGCCGCGCTGGCAACGGCGTTTCCCCAGATAAAACCTGCCAAAATAAACCTGTCCCTTTTTGGTAGGTTTGGGATGCTACAATCTGGCTTGTACTTGAAACGCATCAAAGGGGCCGCTATGGCAAAGGTAAAAATCAGCGACGTCGCGCGCGAGGCCGGGGTTTCGCTGGGCACGGTTTCCAACGCGCTCAACCACCCCGAAAAGCTGCGCCCCGAGACCCTCAAGCTCATCAACGAGACCATCAATCGCTTGGGCTACCTGCCCAACCAAAGCGCTCGCCAGCTGGCCGGCGGCACCACCAAGTCCTTTGGCCTGGTCCTCCCCCGTCTCGATCACGGCTTCTCGCTCCAAATTGCGAGCGGTGCCCACAACGAGGCACGCAAGCACGGCTATGACTTGCTCATCGCCAACGCCGACAACGACGACATTCTCGAAGACCATTACCTGCGCTACTTTATGGGCACTCAGATGTCCGGCGTCATGGTTCAGCCCATGGCATCCCCCGACTGGCACCCCGCCATGACCAAGATGCCCGTGCCGATCGTCCATCTGGACATCCATTGCTCCGAGCCCGGCTACTACGTAGCGGCCGACAACGAGGCCCAGGGTCGCATCATTGCCGAACTTGCCATCGCCCGCGGTGCACGCCATATCACCGTTGTGGGTAGAGCAGCATTTATGCAGCTCACCCTACGCGTGCTTGGCATTCACAAGGCCCTCGCTCTGCACCCCGATATCAAAATTGAGGTCATTGACGCCGGAGAGTGGAATACCGCTGCCGACGGCTACGGCATCGGTGCCCAAATCGCCGAGCGCCCCGCGAACGAACGCCCCGATTTTGTCGTCGGCCTGACCGACGTGTTGGCCTCGGGCGCTATCTCGGCGCTGGTCGACAAGGGCATCTCTGTACCCGGGCAAGTACGCGTAGCAGGTTGCGATGGCAACCCGCTCGCTTGGAGCGGATCGGTCCCGCTCACTACGGTAGCGCCCCCGGGCTACGAGATTGGCCGCAAGGGCATTCAATTGCTCATGGAGCAAATCGAAAACAAAGCCCCGGCGAAGACCAAGCACGCCCGTATCGGTTCCGCCGCACGCATCGTCACCGCGGTCACGGCCGTCGAGGACATCAACCGCCAAGAGCTCGTACGCCCGTTTTTACTGGAGCGCGCCAGCACCCAGGCAAGCAGTCACACCGAAGCCACCGCCATCAACCTCGGCGCCTACCTTTAGCACACGGCCTTGACCGCGGCCGTCAGGTCGAACAACGTATCGAGCACGGCCTCGCAGCCATCCACCACGTCCTGCGGCAGCGGCACGATATCGGGAACGGCAAAGACATGGCAGCCGGCCGTGATGCCCGAGACGCAGCCGTTGCGCGAATCCTCGACCACGGCACATTCCTCGGGGGCAAAGCCCGCGCGCTCGCAGGCAAGCAGATACATCTCGGGATCGGGCTTGCCGTGCACGACGTCCTCGCCGCAAGTCACCGTCTCAAACTTGTCAAAGAGGCCGACCATCTTAAGGTTGCGCTCGGCCGTAACGAGGCGCGACGACGTTGCAAGGCCCACGTGATAGCCCGCAGCCAGCAGCTCGTCTATGCACTCGGCAGCGCCGGCCTTAAGCTCCAGATCGGTCTTGACCATCTCGTCGCGAATCTCCTTGTGGCGATGATAGAGCGCCTCGGCGGTTTCTCTGCTGCCGCAATGCGCCTCAAGGATGTCCATGACATCGGGCAGTGTGCGACCGATAAATTGATGAATCAGCGTGTCATCAATCGCGACGCCCAGCTCAGCAGCGGGCGCTTTCCATGCCTTGATGCCCAGACGCTCGGTATCGACCAGCGTTCCGTCCATGTCAAAAATAACAGCCTTGATCATATCGGTCCCCTCACCGGATTGCGTTACTGCCACTCTACCGCACTTTACAAACTTGTATATAACGTATATAGCATATTGCACTTTCGTTACATAGATAGAAGTCTTATGACAAGCGACTCGGTAGGATTATAGTTTTCGACCGAGTACTCAACGGCAAGGATCGACTTATGCTTTCAGACACCACCGCACCCGCAGAGGGGCTTCAGGACAAACTCGCAGCGCTCGAGCAGCTGCTTTTAGCATACGGACGCGTCGCCATCGGCTTTTCCGGTGGCGTCGACAGCAGCTTTTTGGCCGCGGTCTGCGCCCGCATCATGCCCGCCAGCACGCTTCTCGTTCACCTCACCACGCCGCTCATCGGCACGCCCGAGCAGGCTTCGTTTGAGCGGGCGGTTGACGGGCAGGCCGATGAGGGGCCGCACTTCAAGCTTCCCGTACTCAACCTCTCGGTCGATCAGCTGCAGCTCCCCCAGATAGCCTGCAACGACGCCGACCGCTGCTACCACTGCAAGCGCGCCGGCTTTACCGCCATCGTCAACCACGCCAAGTCGCTGGGCTTTCCCACCGTCATCGACGGCAGCAACGCAAGCGACCGCGGCGACTACCGCCCCGGCATGCGCGCCGCCCAGGAGCTCGGCGTGCGCTCGCCGCTTATGGAGGTCGGCTTTACCAAGGACGAGGAGCGCGAGCTGCTACGCGCCTGGGGCTATCCTGTCTGGAACCTGCCGGCAGGAGCCTGCCTGGCCACGCGCGTCCCCACGGGCGAGGAGCTCACGCGCGAGAAGGTCGATGTAATCCGCACCTGTGAGGACTACCTGCACGACCTTGGCCTGGACCAGGTCCGCGCACGCCTCGTCGGCGGCTGCATGCATATCGAGGCCGCGCCGGCAGACGTCGCCAAGATCGCCGCCCTCGGCAGCACCGCGGTCAACGACGAGGGCAAGGCCCCGCTTCCCGCCGCCATCGAATCTGCCCTGCGCAACCTAGGCTGCGATCATATCTCCCCCGAGGTCACCCCCTACATCCACGGCAACATGAACCTTTAAGTTACGCCGTTTAACCTACCAAAAAGGGACAGGTTTATTTTGGCAGGTTTTATCTGGGGAAATATCGCGGAACCATCGCCTCTCTAGTATCCACCTAACTTCGAGAGACACTAGAGAGGCGACTCGGCTGCATCTACCTCTTCCGATAGCGGCGGTTGCGGCTCGTCGATGAACCCATTACTTCAATGAGTCCTTTATCCGCCATTTTTGGCAGATGGTAACGGACGGACGAAATCTTGACCCCCGATGCAACCGCTATTTCTCGCGCCGTCATATCCATTCCGGCGCTGAGAGCCTCCAGGATCCTATCCGCCGTCGAAGCTGACGATTCTCTGCTCATATCGATAATTTCAAACGTGTCTTTGCCACACTTTGACAGGACATGTTTATCGACAAGGTCCCCGCAGATCAGGCGAATGTCATCCGAATCCCACTTCAAAGCCTCTCGTATTTTTTGAACATCGCATACGCACCCATGCTCCCGCATAAACATGAGCAATGTTTCCTCGCGATGCGTCAGTTCGGTGTCCACATGGCCCTGAATCCACATGCGGTTTTCAGCAAGCTCCGCCCCGTGCCGGGAAAGCAGCACCGTAAACGAATCGGCCTTAACGATAAATTTCGGCCTGCCAAGCGAACGAGACTCCATCTCGCGAATCATAGCCGGGATGCCAGATCCCTGACTTTCCGCAACAGCCCCCTCAGCATGCTCTAACGGCGTCGCCCCCATCAGACTCATGAGCTTTGGGTTTCGACAGCGCGATTCCCCGTCCGCAAGATTGTCCAACGTCTTTCCGCCCCAAAGCCCGCCGGGGTTTTTGATTTCTATTCTGTCTGGGTAGATATCGACGCTCACGGCCTGCCCCACAAACATGGGCGAATACTCTCGATGGATACAGGCATTCGCCAAGGCCTCGCGCAAAACCTCCTGGGGTACTTCCCAATCTTCCCTTCTACCAGCGCCTCGCACTATCGCCGCTTTGCGCAAGTTTCGTCCGATCGCAGCGAGGGCATCTTCGATGCAAGCCGGAATCGGGCCATCGCACAACTGGCGGTCAATAAACCGGGGTTGCCCAGGAGCAGATTTTTCCACATCGGAATGAACGGCGACATCGATCATCAGCTTAGGATAGAACTGCTGGGGGTAAATTCCCGCCGACAGCAGCCCCGCGAGCTTCACAGCTCCATCCTTTGTAGTGATATTGAGTCTGGCCAGCTGCTTTTCCAGCGTATCGGCCCCGCGCAAAACGCGCGGGGTCTGCAGCCGGCGATTTGCGATAATGGACCGCACGACATCTGGATCCAAATCCTCGACTGTTGCCTCCGAAACCACCGTACCGTCTGCATCACTCGGAAGCAGCGCGCTCTGTAGCTCATATAGCTCAGCGGGCGACATCTTGATATCTTTATCATCCACGCGCTTGTAGCTACCGTTCTGCACGCCGCGCGCGCCGATATAGCATGGCTTCGCTTTGAGCTCAAGTTCAAAGATGCGCACCAGAAGTACCTGGAGCCCGTCGACCTCGCCTCGATCAAGCTCATACCGCGGCGCATGGGTCACCACCGCCGCTGAGCCTCCGTCTCCGATACCCGAAACAAACTGGTCGCGCACCCTGTCGATAGCAAAGTTGGCAGAAGGAACAAATCCTTCGGCTTCGTTCAGGCCCAAAATAATGAGCCCGCCCGCAGTGTTCGCAAAAGCACTCACTGTCTCCCATACGTCTGCACTCAATTTATTCGTGCAGGCTTTAACTTCTACCGATGCGTCATCGGTCCCCCGCCTGCGAAGGCGCTCAACGATGAGGCCAAGAGGTTCATCCAGCAGCATTGGCATTCCGTCTCTCTAAAACAATAGATTTATCTCTCTAGAGTTTAGTATATCTCTCTAACTTTAGAGAGATAAGCGCCTAATTTTAGAGAGTTATTTAGAGAGATGTATCAAATTCACTGCTAGATTATCTAAGGCCATCTCTCTAACCGACTTTCTCTTTAGAGAGACGTTTAGAGAGACGAGCGCATCTCTCTAACCATGTGCTCCGCTCTTTAAAGCGTACACATCCCAACCGTGCCATAAGTTGCGGCGGGCATTACCCCGCCAACCCGCCAAAAGAGGACGGGTTTATTTTGGCAGGTTTTATCTGGGAAAACGCAAGCGAGGCCACACCGAAGCCACCGTCATCAGCCTCGGCGCATACCTTTAGCGCACGGCCCTGACCGCCGCCGTCAGATCGAACAGCGTATCGAGCACGGCCTCGCAGTCATCTACCACGTCCTGCGGCAGCGGCAAGATATCAGGCACAGCAAAGACATGGCAGCCGGCCGCGATGCCAGAGACGCAGCCGTTGCGTGAGTCCTCGACCACGGCACGTTCCTCGGGAGCAAAGCCCGCGCGCTCGCAGGCGAGCAGGTAGATCTCGGGATCGGGCTTGCCGTTCAGGGTATCCTCGTTGCAGGTCACCGTTTCAAACTTGTCAAAGAGGCCGACCGTCTTAAGGTTGCGCTCGGCCGCAACGCGGCGCGACGACGTCGCAAGACCCACGTGATAGCCCGCGCCAGCAGCTCGTCCAGGCACTCGGCAGCGCCGGCCTTAAGCTCCAGATCGGTCTTGACCATCTCGTCGAGAGCATTCCTGTAGCGAGCTTCGACCGTCTCGACGATTTCGCGGCTGCCGTAATGCTCCTCAAGGATGTCCCTGACATCGGGCATCGAGCGACCGATAAACTGATGGACCAGCGCATTGTCAATCGCAATCCCCAGCTCGGCAGCGCCCACCTTCCATGCCCTCATGTCCAAACGCTCGGTATCGACCAGCGTGCCGTCCATGTCAAAAATGACAGCCTTGATCATATCGGCCCCCTTCGCCGGCTTGTATTGCCGCCACTCTACCACGCTTTCCAACTTGTATATAACGTATATAGCATATTGGGCTTTTGTTACATGAATCAATAACCCACCAAAAAGGGACAGGTTTATTTTGGCAGGTTTTATCTGGGAAAACGGTCTGCGGCGTCTCCTGCTAGACTGGTAGATTCGCAACCGATTACCCAGGAGCCCCCATGTCACGCAAGTCCGCCTACAAGCAAGTACTTTCCATCGGCACCGCCGTGGTGCTGGGATTTGCGCTGTTTACGGGATCGCTCGACGGGGCGCCCAAGCTGCTGTCGCCGCAAAGCGATGAGCAGGCGGCGGCCCTGGCCGAGAAGCAAAACGAGAGCCCCAGCCGCACCGATGACGAGGCGGACTTGGTCGCCCGGCTCGAATCGGGAACAGCGAGCTCCACGGATTCCGAAGGCGGCCAAGACGCCGGCGATGGCTCCGAATCGAATGCGGCAGGCAACGGTGATAGCGCCCCCGCCGACAGCGCCGCCACCCCCATCGACGAGGTCGAAAATCCCGATCTCGGCCGCGCGCGCGGCGTATACCTCACCAGCATTCCCGACTATGCCGGTAACCCCTACGTCGCCCTTCGCGCTGATGGCACGCACCCGCTCGGCACACCGTCGTTCACGCTCGATGAATACGAACGCGCCACCGAAGAGGGCTGCTTCAAGAAGTTCTCCAAGCTCGACAGCCTGGGCCGTACCCGCAAAGCACTCGCCTGCATGGGACTCGAATCGCTCGGCAAAGGCAAGCGCGGCGATATCTCACGTATCCATCCTGCCGGTTGGCACCAGCAGCGCTACGACTTTATTCCGGGTCAAAGCCTCTACAACCGCTGCCACCTCATCGCCTGGTCGCTCTGCGGCGAGAACGCCAATCGCAAGAATCTCCTCACCGGCACGCGCTATCTCAACGAAACGGGCATGCTGCCGTTTGAAGAGCAGATCCTCGGCTACATCCGCGACACTGGCAACCATGTGCTCTACCGCGTCACGCCCATGTACAACGAAGAGGAACTCGTCTGCCGCGGTGTCCGCCTCGAGGCGCAATCGGTCGAGGACCACGGCAAGACACTGTGCTTCCACGTGTACTGCTACAACCTGCAGCCGCATGTGCAGATTGACTACGCCACCGGCAAAAACCAAGCCAACGGGGACTAACCACAATCCATAACCCAAGGCAAAACCACCACCGAGGGACGGCCCCTTGGTGCTTTTTTCGACAACGGCAATGCCGCATCCTGAGCCGAATAGACTCCGCACGGCCTCTATCCCCTACAGCATCGCGCCAAAGTCGCTGATTTCGAACAGGCGCCCAAGGCAGCAGAAGCCGCACACTAAATACGTAATTTATTCTTTGCAATTACAATCTCAATAAGTTAACGCTGCAGAACAACGTAAAATAAAGGCAATTTTGCTTCAAAGTAATCAGGAGATACTGTGACCAATCGCGTCAACGACTCATTTATTAAAAAGGACTGTGCCACCCCCATCTATATGCAAGTGGTCGAATATCTGCGCGAGAACATCGCCTCGGGAGCTTGGGAAGAGGCATCCAAAATCCCGTCGGAGGTCGACCTTATGAGCACGCTCGGCGTTAGCCGCGGCAGCATCAAAAAGGCCATTTCAAAGCTTGTTGATGAGGGTCTACTTGAGCAAATTCAGGGAAAGGGAACTTACGTTAAGTCCAAAGACATCTCTTTCCCCCTTACTGAAGGCCTTATCTCTTTCTCCGAGTCTTTAAGCGAGCAGGGCCTTTCTTTCGAAACCAGCATTCTCGATTGCAAAGTTTGCAAATGCGATGAAGACATCTCCAAGCACCTCGGCATTGCCGAAGGCTCCAATTATCTCCATCTTGAGCGCGTACGCAGCGTTGAGGGCGAGCCCGTCATGTTTATCGAGAATAACATCAACATGGCGCTTGTCCCAGGCATAGAGACGGCCGACTTTGTCAACGAGGGCCTTTTTGCGATTATCGAGCGGCTCTCTGGCCACCAGATCGAATACTCGAAGACCTCCTTTGTGGCAAAGCTCGCAGACACCCAACGCGCGAATGCGCTCGGTCTCTCTACGCAATCCCCACTTCTTCAGCAGCTTCAAACAGTCTACCTGGACAATGACTCCGCAATTGAATATGCGCGCGTGTGGCTTAAATCCAGCAGATTTCAACTTGGCACCGTTTTTCAGCGCCGCCATTAAACCTCTTGGGCGCGACAGCGTTGCTCCCAACAAGATTCCAAAACGCAAGAAGGCGAACCCGTGGGTTCGCCTTCTTAGTAAGCGGATTTAGTCCAGCGCGTCAAACAGCTCTGTAAGCAACGCCGTCCTGTCATCCGTAATCGCCAGGGCGCTCGAAATGCCGGTACCCTGCGCGCCAAGCCCGATCAGGCGACGAACATCGTCTCCACACCTGATTCCCGCCCCCTCCATGATAACGATGTCGGGATTAATGGACCGAACGGCGGCAATGGTCTCTGCGATGTAATCATCACCGCTTGTATGACCCGTACCCACCAGGCTGCTCGGCTCGCAAAGAATCACATCCGGGTTCATTGCTGCAACCGCCTTGGATTCGGTGACACTATCGGCCGCAACAATGGTTAGAATCTCAAGCTCACGAGCGCGATCAATCGTTGCCGCCAGCTTGTCAACGGCCAGGGGGTGTGCCGTGTGATTAAGAAAGACAGCTCGAACTCCCGCGCTCTTAAGCGACTCAAGAGGCGTCAGTCCCATTCCCTTTCCATCGCCGATGAGATCGGCGTGCTGCGCCGTTGGAATTGCAAATTTCAGATCCTTTGCAACCGCGCAGAGCTCAGGAACGGGGGCGGTCCAGAAAATCGAATGATTTCGCCCTTTTGCAATCTCATCCGTAAGGTGGGCCGCTGCGATCGAATCGTCGCCAAGCAGATAGGTCTTAGGACTGACCGTAAAAAGTGGCAGTTTTAAATCGGAACGTTTCAAGGGAACACGTCCTTTCCGACTAATACATGGCCTGCCAAACCGAGCGAGTTAGCTATTAAAGCTGATCTCAATGCCGGCCTCCAGTTTGGGAAGCGTGCTGGGCGCCACGAGAACAGTTCCGGGAAGCAGCTCTCGCTCACCATCGAACGCAATGGTCAGATGACCGAGTCCTCCCATGTTCTCATTTGCGGCCTCACCAAACTCCTTAATCGTGTAGACCTGGTCGCCGATAGAGATAGTGCCGCCCTCGACGAGCACGCTATTCTCCGTGGGGACCCCATCGTGAACGACGCAAATGTCACGCAACTCCGCAGGAGCAGTCGGGCCAAACAAGACCACCATCTTCTCGTTGAGAAGTTCCTCAACAAACGAGCCAATCTCAGTGACCGTAACCTTGTACATTTGATTTCTCCTATCTTAGTTACGCTGCAGACGCAGTCATCGACCTGTCAATAACACGAATAGCCTGGGCAAAAGCATCGTGATAGCTTTCGTTGGCCAAATGGTCCAGAGCCGTTTCGATATTCAGCCCCAGCATCTCGCCCATCTCCGAAAACTCCGGTTTGAGGGAGAGGCCCTTGAGCTCATAGCAACCGGTAATCACGCCGTCATGATCCGTCAGAATCATCACAAACGCTTTTCGGCTAAAGCTAACCTTGCACATACCCGTGCCCAAGTATCCCTCATGATCACGAGCGTGCTCATGGATAAGGATGCGAACCTTCCTCCAATAGCGATACTGGGTAAATGTCCCAGCAAGCCACACAAGGATAAAGAAGGCTATTGTAATGAGCGCGTTGAGCATAGCAGGCCTTTCCCTCTCAAAGCATTCAGTTTACAGGCCGAAGGACAGTACGTAGGCAAGAACAATCTGGATCGGGGTAGTGATCAGCTTACCAAACAGGAACGCAGGGTAACCGATCTCGATCGTCTCGGGCTTTGCCTCCATGAGGGTCATGCCAACGGGGGCAAAATCGGAACCAACCTGGCAATTGACAGCAAAGAAGCCGGGAAGGGCAAAGTTGGCAGGAATCGTGCCGTTGGCGATCTGGTTGCCAACGAGGACGGAAAGCACGGAGGCGATGATTGCGCCCGGGCAGATCAACGGCGAGAGGAACGGAATCGAGCAGAACATGTCGATCGCCAGCATGCCGGGCAGCGAGCCCGCGAGAGGCGTAAGGACGCCAGCGAGAACATTTGCGAAGCCGGTATAGTTGATGATGCCGATCAGAACCGAGACGAACGCCATGAAGGGGATGATGTTGCGGATAACATCGTTCACGGTATCGCGCGCAGCCTGGTAGATGATGCTGATAACGCGGCCGACACCGGTGCCGATCTTGGAGACAACGTCCATGAAGCCGTTAGACTCCTTGGATGCGAGCTCGGCACGTCCCTCAGCGATCTTGGCGTGGACGTTTTCCTTCGTCGTCTCCTCGTGTGCCTTCTCGGCCTTTACCGGCTCAGCGGGAACATCGGCCGCATCGGCAAGGACGATGCAATCGGGATTGACGTCAGATGCAAAGAGATCCTCGGTGATGAACTGGGCCAGAGGACCAGACGGAGAACCGGGCTTGATGTTCAGCGTCTTAAGGCCCATCTTGGGATAGGTGCCGCAGCGAGCCACGCCGGCGCAGTCGATGACAACGGCGCATGCCTGATCGGTCTCGATCGGGTCCTTAAACTGGTCGTGCGCCTCGGCGCCGGTAAGCTCCGCAATGCGAAGGGCGACCGGGCTGATGCCACCCAGGGTCACGCTCAGAACATAAGGCTTCTCGGCCGTGGGGGTAATGATGAGGGGACCGCCCCAACCGTTGCCGCCGTGGGACGCCTTTACGCTTTTGAATTCACTCATGATTTAGACTCTCCTTTTGCGCTGAACTACTAGGCGGCAAGCTTAGCTTCGTTGCGCTTCTTCATGATGAGGTACAGCTTCTCGGTGACAATGCCCTTGATCAGGCAGACGATTAGACCAACAATGAGGAAGCGGATAGCAAGCTCGGAGGAGTTCTTTCCCAGTGCCTCGTAGCCGGCCGAGATACCAAGCCAAACAAAGAGCTCGGAAGAGTTAGCGTGCGGGAAAAGACCAACGATGGGGTGCATCATGGACACGACCGCATCGTAGAATGCGGGCTTGTAGTCCTCCTCGACAAACACACCAAAGGTGTATGCCATCGGATTGCAGAGGAAGAAAGTGCAAAGGAACGGGATGAGGGTATAGCGGAGAACTGCATACTTGGTGCACTTCTTCATGAACCCATAGACACGCTCCTCGCCGATCAGCTGGATGACTGCCTTGATCGTAAGGATCAGGCAGATCAGCATGGGGATCATGCCCGTAATAAACGAGGCAAACTGATCACCAGCCGCATTAAACAGGCCGGTAAAGCCCTCCGCAAGGAAGATAAGGAAATCGTTTACTGCTCCCATTTTCATTCTCCTTAGTTAATGTTCGTTACTTCTATCGTTCTACCTGAGCGCCCCCTCCTCCTTTTCAATCGGCCATATACGCTCATGGTTGTCTACGGTTGTCTATATCTTACAAAGGGACCGCTCTTCGAGTTGCCTTCTCGCATTCCTTTCGGTGAACGGTAGATTTTACAAGACAAACGGCTACGCGCTATTTAGCTCATAGATAATTTGGAGTGCCTCGAATATACGCATATACCTGCTAAAACGCGCGTCGTAGAGCTCATGGGCCCTGTCGTTTTTTTCAATGGAATCGAGTTTTCTGCAGACCCCTGCGGCAACCGCCGTCAAGTCTTGGCCGCAAGAAGCCGAGAGAGCCAGCAGCGCCGCGCCCTGACCGGCACCGGAGGATTCCATCCGCACCATATCGACCCCCAACACGTTGGAGAGCGTTTGCGCCCAAAAATCGTTCTTGGCCCCTCCTCCAACGAGCCTGATGCTGCGCCACTCTTCCGAATGGTCCACGGACTCCTTGAGCTCCCTTAAGGCATACGCCGTGCCCTCCATCAGAGCCCTTTCGAGCTCGGAACGAGTCGTGTCAAGATCAAGCCCCAGAAAGGCACCGCGTACCGACGGGCAACCGTGCAGGACTTTTTCTCCCGATAGATGGGGGTAGAACATGAGATCCCTCATGTCGTAGAAGGGGTCCTCGACGGCCTTGTCCTCCAAATCGTAGGACTCACTGCTTAGAATCTGCCCGTACCACCATTCCTTGGCACCGCCGCACGATCTGATACTCAGCTGAATTTGGGTCTTAAGGGTATTTCCCCACTTGAACAACACGGGCTTGCCAACAGCCGGAAGGTCAACTCCCTCAGATGAATACATCAGCACGCCGCTTGTTCCAAGTGAGATGGTGGGGACGCCCTCCAAAAGGCATCCCGTGCAGATCGCTGCCGCGGGATTGTCGCCCGTTCCCCTCACGATCATGGCACCTGCGGGAATTCCCGTCTCGCTTGAAGCTCTCTCAACCACGGCCCCAATTACGGCATCAGAAGGCTCGACAACGGGAAGCAACGACTCGGGGATTCCAAAATGCTCGCAGACCTCACCGATCCAAGCTTGCCTCTCGTTATCGTAGAGCCCTGTTGTCGAAGCCCCGCAATAGTCCGTACCAGCACGCCCGCCAAACTTGAGAGCAATCCAATCTGAAACCGAAAGAAACACTTCGCTCTTTGAAAGGCCCTCAGGATTATTCTTAGCTATCCATGCAAGGTTAATCGCCGGAACCCCAGTCGAAAGAAAGCTGGCGACCCTAGGATAGCCCGCAGACAGAGCCCACTGTTTCTCGGTAAAGACAGCGTCAATCGTGCGCTGGTCGTTCCACATTATGGCGGGACACGTTGGCACCCCATCGGCATCGATCAAGACCGTCGTGTGCATCTGCCCGGTAGCACCAACGCCTTTTATTAGAGACAGGTCAACTTTCTCTCCAAGCAGGGAGCATGCAGAGCAAATGGCGATCCACCATGTCTCGGGATTGATCTCCCGCCAACCGGGATGAGGCTCAGAGCACTCGTAAGCCTCGCTCGCAGTCGCGACAACTTTTCCGCCTTCATCAATGCACGTGAGCTTCACCGATGACGTGCCCACATCGACACCAAGGTAGAGCGCACCCATTATCGCCTCATCCATGTTCGTAATTCCGCGCTACTCAGCGATGCCGTTGATGGCGTGCGTCGTCTTGTAAGCAACGTCCGCAACTGCCTTACGTGTATCAATCAGTACCTTGGCGAGATTATGCTCGTTGTTGTTTGCCTCGTACGCCTTGCCAACCGTCGTGATGTAGGCCTTGCGCAGGTCGCTTGCGATGTTGATCTTGGACATCTTGTGTGGCTGCATAGCGTGGATGGTCTCATAGGGAATGCCCGAGCCACCATGAAGAACGAGGGGACACGGAGACACCTCGGCAAGCTTCTCAAGCAGCGGCAAATCGATGCGCGGCGTATCCTCAAGGCCGTGAACGTTGCCGATAGACACGGCCAACAGGTCGCAGCCCGTGCGCTCCACAAACTCGCAAACCTGATCGGGGTCGGTCTTAAGATCCGCCTCGGAAACATGATCGTCTTCTTTGCCCTTGATGGCACCGAGCTCAGCCTCAACGGGCACGCCGTAGCAATGGCAGTAGTCAACTGCCTGGCGCGAGAAGCGAATGTTCTCCTCAAAGGGCAACGCGGCACCGTCGATCATAACGGAGGTAAAGCCGGCCTGAACCGCCTGTCGAACATCCTCGAGCGTCTTGCCGTGGTCAAGATGCAGACACGTGGGAACGATATAGTCCTCCGCCGCGCGTTTAACGATAGAGGCGATCATGCCGTAATCGGAAAGCTTAACGTTGGTAGGGGCGATCTGGAGGATGCCCGGCATGCCGGCCTTCTGCAATCCGTCCAAGATACCCAGGGTCATCTCCATATTGGTCGTGTTATATGCGGGAAGGAGCCATCCGTTCTTGCGTGCAATCTGGATCAGCTCAGTCGAAGTTACAACTGCCATGATTCCTCCAACCGGGTTACGGCAATTCGAGTTGAGTTTACGTTCCAGATACTTATATAGACGTCTATGTACCTGTTTATAGACGACTATATACCTTTTTGATTCTTGCGCATAGCATTAAATGTCTCGAATTAGAAAAAGGGCTGCCGAGAAACAGTCGACAGCCCATCGTTCAACCTGTTTACCCCAATGTTCCGCTTGCCAGCATGTCGACAACATCATTAAGGTTCAGGACAATCGCCGTGGCTAATCTTTCCATCTCTTCTGTTGGCTCGGAGAGATCAGGAACCATGACGGTGTGAAAACCTCCTGCAAAGCCCGCGCGCACCCCGTTATAGGAATCCTCCAAGACGAGGGATTTTTGCGGCGGCACCCCTAGCTCGTCCGCCGCTTTTAAAAAGACGTCAGGATAGGGCTTGGCATGCTCGACCTCGATACCAGAAACGATCGAATCAAAATATGGAAGTATTCCTCCCCTTATCAGGTTGGCCTTGATCATCTCCCTGCTCGACGAGGAGGCAACCGCCATCGGAATCCCTTCAATCTTGAGATACTCGAGAAGCCTATCCAATCCAGGTTTGTTCTCTGCGCCATGGGCCAATGCTTCATGGGCTATTTCGTAAAAACGATCAACAAATGCCTTGGGGTCGACTTCGTCACCATACCATTCGCGAATAATGGATACGGCCTCGGCTCCATTGGTTCCGCGCATGGCGTCCGCAAGGCCCTCCATGCACTCAACCCCAAACTCGATTGCGGTCTTAGGCCAACAAGAAGCCCAGATAGGCTCGGTGTCAAACATAAGCCCATCCATATCGAAGATAACCGCCTCGTACATATTGCCTCCCTGTTCAAGTAGACGTCTATATACGTTTATTCTAGCAAAGGAGGACTTTTCTCTACTGCAACGGCACAAAAAGGTGCCCGCCCCACAGATGCTGGGGCGGGCACCTCGCCCGCCAAAAAAGCCGCCACAACGGAACTACCCCATCGCGGCGGTTTTTTATCGTCTAGTTACTTAGCGCGGCCTTCCTCATAGCGCTCGACCAGCTTGGCCTGAACGTCATAGGGCACCTGCTCATAGCCCGCGGGCTTCATGGTAAAGTCGCCCGTTCCACGCGTGATGGAGCGCAGACGCGTCGAGTAATCCGTCAGCTCGGCCAGCGGCGCCTGGGCAATGACCACGGTGTCTCCGCGCTCATCGGTCTCCATGCCCGTCACGCGACCGCGCGAGGCCGAGATGTCGCCCATCACCGCGCCGGCGTAGCTCTCGGGGATGGTCACCGTGATTTCCTCGATGGGCTCCAGCACCACCGGGTCGGCATCGGCGCATGCCTTGCGCAGGCCGATGCGAGCCGCCGCGCGGAACGCCATCTCGTTGGAGTCGACGCTGTGATACGAGCCATCGTACACAGCCACGCGAATGCCCGTGAGCGGGTAGCCGGCGATGATGCCGTCCTTCATAGTCTCCTGGACGCCCTTGTCCACGGCAGGGATCAGCGAGCGCGGAATGCGGCCGCCCACGACCTCGTCTACGAACTCATAACCGTCGCTCGTACCGTCGGCGGTAATCATCGGCTCCACACGCAGCCAGCAGTCACCATACTGGCCGGCGCCGCCGGTCTGCTTCTTATGACGACCCTGGGCACTTGCCGTGCGGCGGATGGTCTCGCGATACGGGATACGGATCGGCACGCTCTTGGCAGCGACCTTGGTGCGGTCCTCCAGACGATTGAGCAGGACCGAAACCTGTGCCTCGCCCACCGCCGAGATAATGGTCTGGCCGGTCTCCTCGTCGCGGTCGATGCTCATGGTCGGATCGGCCTTACAAGCCTTCTCGATAAACGTGTAGAGCTTCTCTTCGTCGCCGCGATTCTCGGCCTCGATGGCGATGCGGTACTGCGAGTTGGGGAACTTAAACGCCGCAGCCTCGACCTTACCGGTAATGGAGAGCGTATCGCCCGTCTCGGCCGCCAGCTTGGGCGCCACGATGATGTCGCCGGCATAGGCGTGACCGACCTCGGTCATGTCGCGACCGCACATCACATACAGGTGAGCCAGACGATCGCTCTTGCGGGTACGCGCGTTGATCAGCTCAAGGCCCGGCTCAAGCGTGCCCGTCAGCACCTTGATAAAGCTGATACGACCCTGCTGCGGATCGGCCAGGGTCTTAAACACAAACGCCACCGGGCGGTCGTCATCGCTCGAGATCTTGAGCGAATCGCCGTCGATGAGCGGCATCTCACCGTAGTCCGTCGGCGCCGGGAAGTACGTGGCGATGTCGTCCATCAGCGAGTTGACGCCCTGCTCCTTAATGCAATCGCCCGCAAAGACCGGCACAAAGATGCGCTCGGCAATCGCCTTCGACAGCAGGCCCTCGAGCTCCTCCTGCGTCAGCGTCTCCTCGCCTTCCAAGTACTTCATCATCAGTTCGTCGTCAGCCTCGGCCACCAGCTCGCACAGATGGTCATGGGCTTCCTCGGCCTGGGCACGATACTCCTCGGGAATCTCCGACTCAACGGCCTCGGCGCCGTTGCAGTGGCGTGCCTTCATGCGCACCAGGTCGATGATGCCGTCAAAGTCCTCGCCCTCGCCCCAGGGAAGGGTCACGGCGCCCAGGCGCGTACCAAAGCGCTCCTGCAGCAGGTCCATCGTAGTCGCAAAGCTGGCCTCGGAGCGCGACAGGCGGTTTACAAACACCGCACGCGCCAGACGCAGGTCCTCGGCGGCATACCAGAGTTTAACCGTTGTAGGCTGCGGGCCGGCCTCGGCGTCGACCACAAACAGAGCCGTCTCGCAGACGCTCATCGCGGCATAGGCGTCGCCGATAAAATCGGGATAGCACGGGGCATCGAGCACATTGATGCGCGCGCCCTTCCAGTCTATCGGCGCAATGGTCGTCGAGATGGAAAATGCACGCTTGACCTCTTCGGGGTCATAGTCGAGCGTGGGCTTGGTGCCGTCGTGGCCGCCCAGGCGGGCGGTCTTGCCGGAAAGGTGGAGCATGGCCTCGGCGAGTGAAGTCTTGCCCACCCCGCCTTGGCCTACGAGCACCACGTTCCTTACGTTACCGGTCTTGGGAGCACCCATGATGACCTCCTTGCAGGGCCGCGCGCAATGCGCGACGCCAACGGGGAGAGTTCGCGGTCGGTGCCGTCCCAGGAGCAGCATGGTCGGCAGCCGAGCCGACTCACCCTCCAAATGTCCTATGCCACCACCCTACCCTTGCAGCCGCCCATCCATGCACACCTTTCGGCACGCGTATGAATACAGACGGCGAGAGGATGGGGCGAGCAGGCGAGAGGATTATTAAACCCCATCGATACAAATAAAAGCCGCCGCAGACCATAAGACCTGCGACGGCTTCATCTCAATATATAGTTGAGTCTAGCTCTCGATACGGCTCAAGAACTCACGGGTGCGCTGCTCACGCGGATGGTCGATAACCTGCTCGGCAGGACCCTCCTCGACAATGCGGCCGCCGTCCATAAAGACCACGCGGTCGGCAACATCGCGCGCAAACTGCATTGCATGGGTCACGATCACCATCGTCATGTTCTGCGCCGCAAGGTCTTTAATGACACGCAGCACCTCGGCCGTCAACTCTGGATCGAGCGCCGAGGTCGGCTCATCAAAGAACAAGATTTCCGGGTCGAGCGCCAGGGCGCGGGCAATACTCACGCGCTGCTGCTGGCCGCCCGAAAGCTCACATGGCACCTTGTTCTCATTGCCCGTAAGCCCCATCTGCGCGATCAGCTCGCACGCACGTGCCTCCACCTGCTCGCGCGGGCGCTTGAGCACACGGATCGGAGCGTCGGTGATGTTTTTCATCACGGTATAGTGCGGAAACAGATTGTAGTTCTGAAACACCAAGCCAAACCGCGAGCGCGCCTGCTTGGGCACATCGCCTTTCGCATATACCGTGCCCGAGCCCGCATCCGTCGCAACGGCAAGGTCGCCAAACGAGAGCGAGCCGCCGTCGAGCGTCTCGAGCAGTGTGGCGCAACGCAGCAGCGTGGACTTGCCGCCACCCGAAGGCCCGATAATCGCCACGACCTCGCCACGCTTCACCTCAAGCGAGATATCCTTGAGCACCTCATTGCCGCCAAACGCCTTGCGCGCGTTCGATATATTCATTACCGAATTAATCATGGTAGTAATCCAATTTTTTCTCGGCGGCGCCCAGCAGCATCTCGACCACAAAGTTAAAGACCCAGTAGATCAGCGCCGCAATCGCAAACGGCACCATGCTCACTTGCGAGGCAACCAGTGCCTTGGCCGTCGAGAACATCTCGCCCACGCCAATGGCAAATGCCAGCGACGTGTCCTTGACCAGTGTGATGATCTCGTTGCCCATCGCCGGCAAAATACGCTTAGCGACCTGCGGCATCACGATGTACAAAAAAGTCTGCAATCGCGAATAGCCCAGCACCTCGGCGGCCTCGTATTGACCGCGCGGAATGGACTGCAGGCCCGAGCGATAGATCTCTGCAAAGTAGCCGGCGTAGTTGATGATGAATGCCACAACGCACGCCGTCCATTTGGAATCGGGCGTGAGCGAGATGCCAAACACGTAGTACGGGGCAAAGTAGATTGCAAACATCTGCAGCATAAGCGGCGTGCCGCGCATCACCGAAATATAGATGCGCGCAATCCAACGCAGCGGCGCGACCTTGCTCATGCGCATAAACGCCACGGGGATTCCCAGCGGAATCGACCCGAGCAGCGTCAGCACAAACAGCTGCAAACTGACCAAGAACCCCTGGCCAAGCATCTGCATCATGACCTGAATAGACAACCTAAGCTCTCTTTCGCAGCATCAGAACAGCGGATCTCATTCTCAAATAGACACAGTGCCCAAGATTGCGAGCGACAAGCCCGACGAAGCGTACTTTGGTACGCGAGGAGGGTTGGAGCCGCAAGGTTGGGTGCTGTGGCTATTTGAGCACCCAGTTGTCGAAGGATAGACCGTATTCTGCATACTTATCGCACAGGTCCTTGACCGTGCCGCCCTCGTAGAGCGCCTTGAGTGACTCGGTTACAGCATCGGCCGACTTGGTGTCGCCCTTCTTAAAGCCGACGGCGTAGTGCTCGCTGGACAGCGGCTTGTCGAGCTGCGTATAGGCATCGGGCTTGGCGGCAAGCTGATACTGGGCAATCGAAAGGTCGCAAGCCACGGCATCGACCGCGCCGCTCTCGAGCTGCATAAAGGCCGTGTTGTACTCGCCGATGGTATCGAGCGTGGCAAACGTCGCGGCCAGATCCTTCTGGTCGCCCTCGAGCACATCCTGCGCAGCGGAATCGGTCTGAGTGATCACGGTCTTGCCAGCGAGATCGTCCCAGCTCTTGATACCCGCGTCCTTCTTGACCACGAGCACTTGCTCGTTGAGCATGTACGGCTCGGAGAACGTGTAGCCGTCCTCACGGCCCTCCATGGTAAAGCCGTTCCAGATGCAGTTGATGGCGCCGGAGTTGAGCAGCGTATCCTTGGCGTCCCAGTCGATGGCCTCGTATTTGACCTCCCAGCCCTGCTTATCGGCAACAGCCTTGGCCAGATCGAGATCAAAGCCGGTGTACTCGCCATCGTCGCCCACAAAGCCGTACGGAGGATAGGACTTATCAAAGCCCACCACGAGCTTCTTGGACTCCGCGGCGCCCTTCACATCCTTGGCCGCGGCAGAGCCAGCAGCGGAGCCCTTGCCAGCACCACCGCCGCAACCGACAAGACCAAGGCCAAGCACCGCGGCGAGCGAGCCGGCTAGACCAACAAACTGACGACGAGACATATCGGTATTCATGGTATTCCCCCTCGATAGCACTTTAGTTAGGTAAAGTGAGTCATCTAACGTCCAGAATCATACACTTTACCTTGATAGAGTACAAGGGAGGGTTTGCCCGCCGGGTGCCGGGGCAGGGGTTAAGTTTGCTGCTCTACAGTCCTGCTCACGACGGAGAGCACATTAAGTGCTCTCCTGTTCGTGCGGAACTCGCGACAAACTTAACTCCTGCCCCGGCACCCGGCGGGCAACCTTCGTTGAACTTATCACTGTCATGAAATGGCCGCTTGTATATCGTCCTTTAACTTGGAACGGTACAATGCTTGCAGCTTTCAATTTATACATTAGTGGGGTTAATTCATGGCAGAATCTCGTGCGGAGCGTAAGGCTCGTCGTGCTTTGATTGAGGCGGCTGAGGGGTCGGAGGAGAAAAAATCTTCTCAGAAATCCAAGTCGTCTCAGGATGCGAAGGGCAAGGCTAAGGCCAAGCGTCCCGGCTCTCGTCGGAACGAGGATAAGGCATCTCAGACTCGCTCCAAGCGCTCGCATAAAGATCGGGTTTCGTCTGCGCGTAAGGCTGTGGACCCCAAGTCTCCCTGTTCGATCATGAAAGCTTGCGGTGGGTGCACGGCGCTCAATCGTCCTTATAAAAAGCAGTTGGCAGCTAAGCAGGCTGCTATGGAGGAGCTTTTTGCTGCTCTTTGCGAGCGCGAGGGTATTAGCGTCGACCCCATTCGCGGTATGGGCGTCACCTTGGGCGACCCGGGCAAGTATCCTGCGCCGCGTGGTTTTCGTCATAAGGCTGCCACTCCGTTTGCTCCCGGTAAGGAGGGTACTGTCCGCTGCGGCTTTTTTGAGCGCGGTTCGCACAGAATCGTTGCCGTGCCCGAATGCCCCGTCGAGGTACCGGGCGCCCGACAGATTCTTAACGGCATCGCGCGTGAAGCTGAGCGCCTGCACATTCCCGCCTTTAACGAGGACAAGCATCTGGGCTTGCTCCGCTATGCCGTCGTCCGCTGCGGTTGGCGTACCGACCAGATTATGGTCACCCTCGTGACCGCTCAGCGCGACTTGCCGCATGCGCAGGAGTTCTTTGAGGCTGTCGCCGCACTCGATCCGCATATCGTCACCGTTGCCCAAAACATCAACGGACGCCCCGGTAACGCCATCTTGGGTGAGGAGACTCGTATCGTCTATGGCGCCGAGTGCATGCGCGACCAGCTGCTCGGTTGCGAATTCGATATCTCCCCTACCGCGTTCTACCAGACCAACCCGCAGCAGACCGAGCTGCTCTACCAGCTCGCTATCGATGGCATGGATCTGCGCCAGGACGATGTGCTTATGGATGCCTACTGCGGCAGCGGCACCATCGGTCTTTGCGCAGCTAAAGAAGCCCAGAACAAGGGTATCGGCATCATGCTGCTCGGAGTGGAGCGCAACCCGGCGGGCATTGCCGACGCACGCCGCAATGCCGAGCTCAACGGCCTCACCCGCAGCGCTTGGTTTATGGCCGACGACGCCACCGATTACATCCTGGACGCTGCCGATAACAACGAGCGCGTTGACGTTCTCTCCATCGACCCGCCGCGCGCCGGCTCTACACCCGAGTTCCTCGAAGCCGCCTGCGCACTTAAGCCGCGCCGCATCACCTATATCAGCTGCAACCCCGTCACCCAAGAGCGCGACCTACACCAGCTCCTCGACGGAGGTTATCGCCTGCTCAAGATCACGCCGGTCGACATGTTCCCTCATACCGACCACACCGAGACCGTCGCGGTCCTCGAGCGCCGCTAATCCACCGGCACAAGAAAGGGGGCGGCCCGTCTGGACTGCCCCCTTCGCTTGGTTTATGAACTCCGCTACATCCCCTTGCGCAGGTCGCACACGCCGGCTGCCGCCATCTCGCGCAGCAGCGTCTCGCGATCGCGCGTCACGATCAAATCCAGCGGGAAGTGAATCTCGTCGAGCATCTTGCGCGCGTGATCGAGCTTGCCAATGGCCATGCCAATGTGGGCATCGGTCGACACGCCAATGCCAACGCCCAGCTCGGCGCAGCGCTCGGCGATCTTGCGGCATACGGCCCAATGCTCAGTGTCGGCACCGTGCTCAAGACTATGGTTGTTGATCTCGATAATCTTGTGCTTGGCCTTAGCCGCCAACAGCACCTCGTCGATATCGAACGGCACGCCCGAGCGCCCCGCATGCCCCAGCATGAACACCTTGGGGTGCTCCAGGGCATTGATGTACATCTCGGTCGTCTCGGCGAGCGTCGCGCCTTCGGCAAACTGCGGGTTATGCACGCTTGCCACCAAATAATCCAAATTACGCGTCACCAAATCGAACAGCGAATGCTCACGACTATACGAATCGCCGGCGATATTGAGCGAAACGGGAATGTCCTCGCCAAACAAGCTTCCGTCCAGCGAAACGATATCGGCCTCGGCGCCGCGGAGCACCAGCACGCCGCTCCAAATGCGCGGCCAGATATCCTGGTTAATAAAGAACTGGAAACTGCGCAGGTCATTGGGGCAAGGCGTAACCATCGAGCTTAAATGATCGGCGGAACCGAGCACCTGAAGGCCGCGCTCCGCCGCCCAATAGATGTTCTCCTCGATGGTTGAGTACGCATGCGCAGAGAACATCGTATGAGTATGAATATCACAAGAAAGAAGGTAGGGCATCGGATCTCCTTATCCGGCATGGCCGTCGCGTATATTCATTGTACGCATAGCCTTCGATAGTCGTAAAACCACTCCATCCCAACGACACAACGTACACGACAACGGGGTTCGGCTTAACACCAAACCCCGTTTCACGTAAAACATTACAGGCAGAGCGCTTTACTTTTAACGATACTCGTCTGCCAACTGTTTCCAAGCGGGTAGCGAATTGACAATCGTTTCGTAGCTCACGCAATAGCCCAGGCGGAACCAACCCGGCATACCAAAGCTGTCCGAGGGAACCGCAAGCAACTCATACTTCTTTGCGCGCTCGCAAAACGCATTCGCATCGGGCTCCAACGCTTTCACCCATAGGTAGAACGCGCCATCCGGCTCAACATAGGTGTAGCCGTACTCCGCTAGTGCGTCGGTAAGCGCGGTGCGGTTGCGCGCGTAGGCCTCGACATCGCTCGGCTCATCGATGCAGTCGATAATCACGCGCTGGAAGAGCGCCGGTGCGCATACAAAACCCAGCGTACGGGCAGCACCCGCAACAGCCGGCATCAGACGGGCAGCCTGCGGATTGGTGTTGGGAACCAAGATCCACCCCACGCGCTCACCCGGCAGCGACAGCGACTTGGAATACGAGTAGCACACGATGGTGTTCTCGTAGATCGAGGGCACCCAAGGCACCTCGGCACCGTACACGATCTCGCGGTACGGCTCATCAGAAATGAGCATAATCGGATTCTCGGGATCGCGCTGAGCGTTGGCCTCGCGCAGAACATTGGCCAGTCGCGCCAGCGTGTCGCGCGTATACACGGCACCGGTCGGGTTATTTGGCGAGTCGATAATGACGGCCACCGTCTTATCAGTGATCGCCTTGAGCACGTTACCCACGCTCAGCTGGAACGTGTCTTCGTCGGCAAGCGCCTCGACACACGTGCAGCCGGCCTTCTCAATCCATACGCGATACTCCGGAAAGTACGGGGCGATAACAATGACCTCGTCGCCCGGATTCGTAACGGCGTTGAGCGTGCAGGTGAGCGAAGCCGCGGCGCCCACCGTCATAAAGACGTCCTTGCCCTCATAGCTCGTGCCAAAACGGCGGTTGAGCGATTCGGCGACGGCTGCTCGGCATTGCGGCAGGCCCGGCGCGGGCGTATAGCCGTGCAGCTGGTCGCTCGGCAACTCCAAGGCCTTCTTAATGGACTCAGCCACGGCAGCAGGCGCCGGAACACTCGGGTTGCCCAGCGAAAAATCGAATACGTTCTCTGCACCGATCTGCGCCTTGCGCTCAAGGCCATAGCTAAAGATCTCACGGATGATGGAACTTTCCGCACCGCGAGCAAACATAGTTTCGTTGATCATCTGTTCCCCTTTCGCATAGGCGGTATTGT
Source organism: Coriobacteriaceae bacterium (assembly GCA_902835305.1). Classification (GTDB taxonomy): domain Bacteria; phylum Actinomycetota; class Coriobacteriia; order Coriobacteriales; family Coriobacteriaceae; genus Collinsella. The sequence continues at coordinate 6,738 of CADFMD010000005.1, read as the reverse complement.
ACGCTTTAGCCAACTAGAGCGCCACATTGTTGATTGGGGACAGACTTAAATGCGTGAAAACGCTCATTTAAGTCTGTCCCCAATCAACAGATGCAAAAAGCCTCCGCAGGTTTCCCCGCGGAGGCTTTTGCTACAAAGGGCTATTCGTCGGTGTCGGCATCGGCACTGACGGCATCGTCATCGCCAGCATCATCAGATGCGGCTTCGGCATCCTCCTGCATGGCCGCCTGCGCAAACGCCGCGGCATCAGCCGCCAGCTCCTCCTCGCTCATACGAGGCGCGCGCTTCTTGGTCGGCATGCCGGCCGCCTTGGCATTGCGCTCCTCCTTGGCCGCCAGGATATCGCCCTCGCGCTCAAGGTAGGCATCCCACTCGTTGTCGAGCAGGGCATTCACGGCGTCGCCTTCGACGGTCTCGCGCTCGAGCAGCACCTTCGCCATCAGATCGAGCTGATCGCGACGGGCATCCAGAATCTCGACCGCACGGCGATGGGCCTCGCGCATGATGCGCTGAACCTCGATATCGATGCGGCGCGCCGTCTCCTCGGAGTAATCCTGATGATCGGCGTAATCGCGACCAAGGAACACCTGATGCTGCGCCTCGCCAAACACTTGCGTGCCCAGCTCCTCGCTCATGCCCAGACGCGTGACCATCTCGCGTGCCATCTTGGTTGCGCGCTCCAGGTCGTTGCTCGCGCCCGACGTGATGTCGTCGCACATAAGCTCCTCGGCAACGCGGCCGCCCAAGAACACGGCAAGTTCGTCGAGCATCTCGTTCTTGGTCTTGAGGAAGTGATCCTCCTGCGGAAGTTGCAGCGTGTAGCCCAAAGCCTGGCCGCGGCTGACAATCGAAATCTTGTGAACCGGATCGGAGTGCTCCAGGATGTGGCCAACCAAAGCGTGACCGCTCTCGTGGTAGGCAATCGTGGTGCGCTCGGCTTCGGTCATCACGCGACCCTTGCGTTGCGGTCCGGCAATCACGCGCTCCATCGACTCCTCGACCTCGTCCATCGAGATCACAGAACGATGGCGGCGAGCGGCCAGCAGCGCAGACTCGTTGAGCAGGTTCGCCAGATCGGCGCCGGTAAAGCCCACGGTCATCTGGGCGAGCTTCTCAAACTTAACGTCCTCGTCCATCGGCTTATTCTCGGCATGCACGCGCAAGATCTGCTCGCGGCCCTTTACGTCCGGACGGTCGACCGTGACCTGGCGGTCAAAACGACCGGGACGCAGCAATGCCGGATCCAGAATATCGGGACGGTTGGTTGCGGCGATCAGGATGACCGACTCGCTCTCCTCAAAACCGTCCATCTCGACCAGCAGCTGGTTGAGCGTCTGCTCGCGCTCGTCGTGGCCGCCGCCCAGACCGGCTCCGCGCTGACGTCCCACGGCATCGATCTCGTCAATGAAGATGATCGACGGAGCCTGAGACTTGGCCTCCTTAAAGAGGTCGCGCACGCGGCTGGCGCCGACGCCCACGAACATCTCGACAAAATCAGAGCCCGAGATGCTAAAGAACGGCACGCCCGCCTCGCCGGCAACGGCCTTGGCCAACAGCGTCTTACCGGTACCCGGAGGGCCCACCAGCAAAACACCGCGCGGAATCTTGGCGCCCAGCTTGCGATAGCGGTCCGGATCGCTCAGGAAGTCGCGAATCTCCTCGAGTTCCTCGACGGCCTCGTCCACACCGGCAACGTCGTCGAACTTGACCTTGGGGCGCGTGGCCTCGTTGGTCTTGGCGTTGGTCTTACCAAACTGCATGTTCCTATTATTGGCGCCCATCATCTGGCGCATAAAGTAGAACATGATGGCGATCAGGGCGATCGTCGGCAGCACGCTCATCGCCAAGTCGCCCCAAAAATCGGGATCATTGGTGTTGACGATGTACTTAGTGTCGGGATGCTCTGCCATGAGCTCGGCAAGTGAATCGGAGCCGACATAGGTCGAGGAGAAGCTCTTGAGCTCGCTCGTGTCGCCCTTGTCCTTTTTCGTCTTCCAGTAATGACCCGTCACGCTTCCGTCTTGAACTGTGTAGGTCAGATCTTCAACGCGATCCTGCTTGATGGCGCTGACCATCTCGCTCGTCGCGAGCTTAACGGTATTGCTGGAGCCGGCAAAGCCGGAGCCCATATTAAAGAAGGCATAGCCCAGTAGCGCGCAAGCCAAAAGAAAATACAGCCAGCCCGTACGCGTGGGCTTCTTGCCTCCGGGCATCCCCGGGATCTTTGGGTCCCGGGGAGTCTGAGAATTGTTATCGTTACGGTCGTCGGGCATCTTACGAATAAACCTCCGCTTTCAAAATGCCCAGATACGGAAGGTTGCGATAGCGCTCGGCATAGTCGAGGCCGTAACCCACCACAAAGGCATCGGGGCAATGGGTTCCAACATACTTGGGCGTGACGGCCGAGACACGGTCCTCAACGTCCTTCCACAGGAAGGCAGCGACCTCCAGCGAGGCGGGCTTGCGGCTCTCGAGATTCTTCATCAGGTACTTGAGGGTCAGGCCCGAGTCCAGAATGTCCTCGACGATCAGCACGTCGCGGCCACGGATGTCGATATCCAGGTCCTTAATGATACGCACGATGCCCGAAGACTTCACACCGTCGCCATAGCTCGAAACAGCCATGAAATCGATGTTGGTCGGCAGATCGATCTTGCGCATTAGGTCGCCCATAAAGACAACGGCGCCGCGCAGGACCGCGATCAGCACCAAGTCCTTACCCGCGTAGTCGCGCGTAATCTGCTCGCCCAGGCGAGAGACGATACCGTCGATATCCTCCTGCGTAAACAGAACCTTCTCGATATCCGGATGTTGAGAAGCCATGACAACCCTTTCTTGTGCTTAATCGCCCACACACCGCCGCATGGACGCGAACTACACATTCTAGCAGCGCACGGGGTATATTTTCCAGCCCGCGCACCATCAGCGCGGGAATACCGTCAACGTCGCACAGAATAGCTGGCGCGAAGCGCTATTCCGCATCGACCACACGAAGCAGATATGCCACGCGCGTTGCGGCCGTGCATTTAAAACGCTCGTCCGCGCGAACGCCCGCGACCCATACTACGGCACCTCCCGGAGCCGTTCTTACCACGGGTACGCCAGAGCGGTCTGAAACAGGAATGCGCGCCTCGTTTAACAGGTCTGACACTTTCTTGCTTCGGCCGTTCATCCCCAACGGGCACATCACGTCTCCCGGCACAGGGCTATCCACCCACAGGCGCGCCGATCGTGCCTCGGTGGGGATCTCCCCGCGCGAGCCGGCTAACATCCGCTCGCCATCGCGGTCGGCAAACCCCAGGGCCGCCGCATCCACCAAGGCCGCAACCTTTCCGGCAGCAGCAAGCTCGCGGGCACGGTGCACGATATCGCACCCCGGCTCCACAGCCATCGGCTCCGCTGTCAGCATATGCCCCGCCCCCAGCGGCAGACAACCGGGAACGGAGATCCAATCGGCCACTAAACCCTCGCGCGCCGCCGGGGCCTTGAACGCCAGCATGCCAAACTCCACACGGGCATCAATTCCCGCAGGAAGCGTAACCGAGCCCGAGCCCGCAGCGACGCAGGCGAGCACGCGCTCCACGTGCCGCATCTCCGGTCGCGCGTCGGGATCGATGCGCTTAATCGCCAACCGCACGATACGCCGTGCAATCACAACCTCAGCGGCGGCAAGACGGCGCGCATCGAGCACCAGTGCGCCCGCCGCTTCCTTGCGCAGGCAGCTTCGAAACGCCTGTGCCGAAAGCTGGGAAAGAAAGGCGTCTTCGTCGCCCAGAATTTCGCAAGCGGCGCCAATCGTCTTACAGACGCTCGCGTTGCGCCGTGCCACCACCGGCATCACCCGATGGCGTACATAGTTGCGCAGGTACGAAACGTCCTCGTTGCTTTCATCTTCCCGCCATGGCTGACCGTGCACCTGCAGATAGCTCACGAGCTCATCGTGCGTGAGGTCGAGCAAGGGGCGAACCACAATGTTCCGACGGCGCGGAATGCTCGATAGACCCGCGGGACCCGACCCTTTAATGGCATTCATCAAAAATGTTTCCGCGCGGTCCGACGAAGTATGCGCGGTACAGATACGAGCCGCCGTCCGCGGTGCGCCCGATTCAGCACAAAGTTCGCGAACATATCTCCGTGCCGCGGCATAGCGCACCTCGCGAGCCGCAGCCTCGATATTGCCCGATTCGTCATCAAAATAGGCATGCTCAACACACAGCGGCAAGCCGTATTGCGCGCACAGGTCACGTACAAAGGCCTCGTCGCCATCGGATGCCTCCCCGCGCAGATGATGGTTTACATGCAGCACGTGCAATCGCTCGCGCGCAATGGGAGCGACGCCGCGCCCGTCCTGGATATCCAGCTTTGATGTGCAAGCCATAAGGAGCAGCGCCGTCGAGTCCGCACCGCCTGATACCATGAGCACTACGGGGGCAGCGGCCTGCCGCGTTGCCAGGGCGCTCTTATCCGTCCTCGGCGCGGCATGATGTCCATAGTGCTGAGATACCGTTGGCATTCGCTTCCTCCTCTATTCGTCCGCACCCATTGTATCCTTTGGAATCTTATGTCTCGTCTGCACCTTCATATCCTCGGCAGTGGCTCTAAAGGCAACTGCGCACTCATTGAGGGCCCGCAGGGGCTCATTATGGTCGATGACGGACTGTCTCGCCGCGAGACATTAAAGCGCATGGCAGAACTGGGGCTCTCGACAGACAACGTCTCGGCTCTTCTCATTACTCATGAGCATAGCGATCACATCAAGGGCCTCGATGTCTGGTGCAAGCACTGGCACGGCCCCCTCTTTGCCAGCAGGGGCACGCTTTCGTGCAAAGAAACCCTCGCACATCTACCCGTAGAGGAATTTGACCCCGGCGACACGCTTTCCATTGCCGGCATCCGCGTGCGAACCTACCCAACATCGCATGATGTCATCAATCCTGTCGGTTATCGATTCGACACTCTCGATGACTCCATTGGCTTTGCTACCGACACCGGAGAGCTAACCAAACAAGCTATAGACACCCTCGAAGACTGCCGAGTTCTTGCACTCGAGAGCAACCACGATGTGGCCATGCTGCGCCAAGGGGATTACCCCCGCTTCCTCCAAGAGCGAATTTTATCTGCAAAAGGCCATCTCTCTAACGACCAGGCCGCCGACGCAGCGCGTGGGCTCGTCACCGATCGAACCGAGCAGCTCATCGCCATGCACATCAGCCAGGACAATAATCGTCCAAGCCTAACCGTCAAAAGCTATGCCAAAGCTCTAGCCGCAACTCTGGATGACGAGGTCGGCAGCTCCGCCACCCTTCTCCACGGATCGCGAATACTCTCGATACGCCCCGCCAGCCAGCACCGGCCAGTAACCATTCAATAGACTGTCCTAGGCAGCAAAAGGGGCCGGGAATCGCTTCCCAGCCCCTTTTGCTGCCTTTTAATAGCGCAGAACACCAACGAAGCTAGTCAATGGAGATCTTCGTAACGTTCTTCTTCTCGACGATCTTAGGTACCGTAACGGTGAGGATGCCGTCAGCATACTTAGCAGAGAGACCCTCGCTCGAAGCGTCCTTCAGATATACGCCACGCGTCGCGCTGTACGAGCTAAACTCCTTCTGCAGGTAGTTCTTGCCCTCGTTCTCCTCGTCCTCCACAACGTTCACGCTAATGGACAGACGGCCCTCATTGAGCTCGACATCGATGTCATCCTTGGCGACACCGGTCAGATAGGCCTTGACCTCATAGCCATCGCCCTTATCCTCAACGTCAACGGGAAACGCCTTGGAAGCAATCGAGTTGTTTGCAAGGTCGGTCATATCATCAAACAGATCGAACAGCGAGCTAGCAGAAGGACGAACGCCAAAAACCGAACGATAAGGAACCATGCTTGCCATGTTTACCACTCCTTTTAGGACTGCCGAGCCATCTTCTAGGTGACTGGGACTTCTTTTGACGCTCTTATATATGCCCACCCAGTGCTTATATATACATCGACTATAAAGTTTTTTGAGTCCTGTAATATAAGCATATCTAAGTGTGAATGACTCAGGTTTTAGTAAGGTTAAGGTTCTTTGAACCAGAGCTTAAATAACGAGTATGTTCGCAGCTACAAATAACAAGGGGCTTACAATGAGCGCGTACACGTTGTTGGTAACGAGCTAAAGGGCATCATGGACGACCAAAACCAGAACAAAATATTTATGCCGACGCAGGGGGAAGATACTTCCACGCAGCCGCCACGGTTCCATCGCCCCCACATCTCGCAAGAGCCCATTAATGATCCGGAGCCCGAGTATGTGACGAGAAATCGATATCAAACACTCGAGGATGCCCAAACGGGACGTAAACATATGGGCGTCGCCTCGGGAGACCCTGTATATCTGAAAGACGCACCATTATCTAAAAACAGCGCAGTTAGTGATGAGCCGATGAAAGCATCTGCCGCTCATCAACAAAGAGGTCCTCGACCAAAGCAAACCTTGACGCATTCGGCTCGCTATCTCGAAACGCCAAAACAGGGAAAATCAATCTTTGTTTCATCAAGTAAACGACGCAAGCAGCATCGACTGACAATCCTGCTTTTGATTATTGTGGCCATAGCAGTTGCCCTTGTTATTCGATTTATCTTCTTTAAATAAAGGCTCAATACCAAAAACGATAAGATCATCTGGTGTAATAGAGTCATTTACGCTCCGTAAACGCAAAAAAGGGGGAGGCCGCGAGGCCTCCCCCTTCTTCAGTTTCGTT
>CADFMD010000004.1 GCA_902835305.1 Coriobacteriaceae bacterium | reverse complement strand
CGCGCCTCAATCGTAGCCCGAGACGGGCCCGGGCTGACAATTTCGACTGTAATGGGGACGTTCTTAAACGACCAGTTAGGCGAGGGGCGTGGACTCCCATTCTCCGGTGAGGTGGGGGATGTCGAAGGTTCGATAACCGCAGTCGTAGGCGTGGGCCTGGGCCTCGCGGATGTTCCAGCAGATGTCGCAGGCGCGGTGTGCGTCCGAGCCAAAAGTGATCGGCACCTCGGCGTGGGCGAAGCAACGCAACAACCCGGTCGCGGGATAGTAGTCGTCGAGTCCCTTGCGCGGCGCGGCGGTCGAGACCTCAACGCGGCGGCCTGTGTCGTGTGCACACTCTGCCATCTGCCCCCAGAACGGCGCGGGGTCAAAGTCGGGCGCAAAGCCCTCTTTCGAAAAGCGCATGACCAGGTCGGGGTGAGCCATTACATCAAAGTTGAGCGGGCTCTCGCAGGCGCGGCACCAGTCATCGACATAGCGCTCCCACACGCCGCGTACGCCTAAGTTTTCCCAAACATGCAGGTTGGTGTCATCGTCGATCCAACCGCAAAGGGAATCGGGTGTATCAGGACGAGCGACGTCCTCCGTCCCCGCCGTGCCCGCAGCACCTGCCGCAATATCGCCTGGGTTGCCAATCCAATGCACGCTGCCCAGGAGTACGACGGCGCCCTGGGACCAGCGCTCAACCAAAGGCTCGCAGCCCTCGTACCAATCGCATTCAAAGCCATAGATAAAGCTGAGCTCCGGCGCAATCTGCGCGGCAAGCTTGCGAGCATCCTCAAAAGCCAGACGATGTGCCGGCAGGTCGCCCTCAGTAACCTGCACTTCGCAGTTGGCATCCATGCTGGCGGGCAAGGTGAGGTGGTCGGTCGAGACCATGACCCGACAGCCAGCCGCCGCGGCGGCGCGAACGTTTTCCTCAAAGGAGGCATGGCCGTCCGAAAACGAGGTGTGGGTGTGGCAATCGACCAGCGGGCAAGCAGACATGGCAGCTCCTTTGCGTCAAGCGAATCCGCTCCATTGTAATGGCGCGACCCCTGGCGCGCCGGGAACGCCACAAGTCGAAACCGACTGGAAAGGGCAGGCGGCGCGCAAGGGCTGCCGCACGACATCGACCCTGCCTCAAAACGTGTACGTCAGCCTCCAAAAGCTGCAAAAAATGACGTGTTTGGAGGCTGCCGTACACGTTTGGATAGGGGCGAGGACGATCCCGGCGCACGCCGACGTCCGCGACGGGCAAAAGTCCCGCCCATCCCATGACGCCGCCCCCACGCCGCCCGCGATGTGCTAGCGTTTGAGTGAACAAAACGAGCCCGCGCGGAAAGGAACCGGACCGTATGCAACGTGGAAGTACATTTCCGCTGTCCCGCGAGACCGATGCGCCCGAAACCATCGTCAAGCTGGAGTGCGACATCGATGATGCGTCGCCCGAGGTACTCGCCTATGCCGCTGACCGCCTGCGCGAGGCCGGCGCCCGCGAGGTGCACTGGCTGCCCCTCTACTGCAAAAAAGGCCGCCCCGGCTGGCAGTTGCAGGTGATCTGCTCACACGAGGATATCGAGCGCCTGCAGACGATTATCTTTTTGGAGACCACGACCAACGCCATTCGTCGCCAGGTGATGGAACGCGTTTGCCTGCCGCGCCGATTCGAGCAGGTGACAACGCCTTGGGGCGAGGTATCCGTTAAGGTGGCGACCCTGCCCGATGGCAGTGAACGTGCGGCTCCCGAGTACGAGGACTGTGCTCGCCTTGCCCGCGAGCACAACGTGCCGCTCCAACGCGTGATGCAAGCGGCCCAAGCCGCGGCGTTGCGATTTGAGTGATGCGGGCGAGTGACGCGCCGCGCCAATCCAATTAACCCCACCGAAAGGACTCCCCATGAAATACCTCATCGCTTCCGACATCCATGGCTCGGCATACTGGGCCGAGCGCCTCTGCACTGCCATCGAATCCGAACAGCCCGACCGCATTGTGCTGCTGGGCGACCTGCTCTACCACGGCCCGCGTAACGACCTGCCGCGCGACTACGCCCCCAAACGCGTGATTCCGCTGCTCAACGCCCTGGCCGACCGCATCATCGCGGTGCGCGGCAACTGCGACGCCGAGGTCGACCAGATGGTCCTCGACTTCCCCGTCATGGCTGACTACGCCACACTATTCGACGAGACCGGACGTGAACTGTTCCTGACGCATGGCCACGTCTTTGGCGCTGGCATGCATAACAGCGTTGATCACGCGCCCGCGCTGCCCGAGGGCTCCGCGCTCGTCTACGGCCACACGCACATCAAGGTTAACGAGGCAAGCGAGGCGCACCCGGGCCTGTGGCTCTTCAACCCCGGCAGCGTGAGCATTCCCAAGGACGGTACGCACAGCTATGGCATCTACGAGGACGGCGCGTTCCGTCACGTGATCCTGGAGGAGGAATAACCATGGCAGAGCAGCTGGCTCAGCAAAATGCCGAGGGCTCGCGCGACCTGTCCACGCTGGTAGACGCGTCGGCCGAGCTGCAGCATCTGGTGCAGACCATCTGGCGCCTGCGTCAGCCCGACGGCTGCCCGTGGGACCGCGAGCAGACGCACCGCAGCATTGGCAAGAACATGATCGAGGAAGCCTACGAGGCGCTCGACTGCATCGAGGCCGACGACGCGGCACACCTGCGCGAGGAGTTGGGCGACGTGCTCATGCAGGTCGTACTGCATGCGCAGATTGCGGCGGATGCCGGCGAGTTTTCGCTGGCCGATGTGGCGCGCGATATCGACGCCAAGCTCATCCGTCGTCACCCGCACGTGTTTGGCGATGCGGATGCCGACAACTCCGACGAGGTGCTCAAGATTTGGGACGAGGTCAAGCTTGCCGAGAAGGCCGCCAAAGACCAGGCCGTGGCGGCAGTCGGGGCCGCACCCGAGGGTCTGCTCGACGGTGTGCCCACGCACCTGCCGGCGCTGATGCAGGCTCAGAAGGTGTCGCGCAAGGCGGCTGCCGTGGGCTTTGAGTGGGAGACGGTCCAGGACGTGTGGGACGAGGTTGCCGAGGAGCGTGCCGAGTTTGAGGCCGAGGCTCCCGGTTCTCCCGAGCGCGAGATGGAGTTTGGCGACCTGCTCTTTGCCCTGGTCAACGTTGCGCGCAAGGAGGGAATTGACGCCGAGAGCGCCCTGCGTGCCAGTACGGCAAAGTTCCGCCGCCGCTGGGCCGCGATGGAGCAGATGGCGGCCGACGCCCACGTGGATCTGGCCGAGCTTTCGACCCACGGCCTCAATGACCTCTGGGATGCCGCAAAGGCAGAGGAGTAAGACTGCGGGGGCGACGGGACGGACTTGTCCCATCGCCCCTATTATTTTTAAAAAGATTGTATCCCTTGGCTAACTTAGGGCATAATGCAAAAAGTGCGATAAGGCTAACTTATGAACCTGCGCGCCGCTGTAGCGTGCAAGCCGTGTCGCCAAGCATTCAACCCGTTTCCAAGTGAGAGGGAGACAACATGAGCGATATTTTGGACGTCTACGGTCGCGAGGTGCTCGACAGCCGCGGCAATCCCACCGTCGAGGTCGAGGTCGTGCTCGAGGACGGCAGCTTTGGCCGCGCAATGGTGCCTTCGGGTGCTTCGACCGGCGCCTTTGAGGCCTGCGAGCTGCGCGATGGCGACAAGGGCCGCTACCTGGGCAAGGGCGTTTCGCAGGCCGTCGAGCACGTCAACAACGAGTGCGCTAACGCCGTCGTGGGCCTCGATGCTTTCGACCAGCGCGCCGTCGATGCCGCGCTGGTCGCCGCGGACGGTACCCCCAACAAGACCAAGCTCGGTGCCAACGCCATTCTGGGCGTGTCGCTGGCCGTTGCCCGCGCCGCTGCCGAGTCGGCGGGTCTTTCGCTGTACCAGTATCTGGGTGGCGTCAACGCCCACCTGCTGCCCACACCTATGATGAACATTCTCAACGGCGGCGTGCATGCCGACAATAACGTCGACTTCCAGGAGTTCATGATCATGCCGGTGGGCGCCCCGAGCTTTGCCGAGGGCCTGCGTTGGTGCGCCGAGGTCTACCACACCCTCAAGGGCGTGCTGCACGAGGCCGGCCTGGGCGGCGGCGTGGGCGACGAGGGCGGCTTTGCGCCCAACCTTAAGACCAATGCCGAGCCGTTCGAGTACATTACCAAGGCCGTCGAGAAGGCTGGCTTTAAGCCCGGCGTCGACTTCATGTACGCCATGGACCCGGCCTCGACCGAGTTCTACAACGCCGAGACCGGCATGTACGAGCTCAAGGGCGAGGGCGTGGAGTACACGAGTGCCCAGATGGTTGATTACTGGGAGAAGCTCGTCGACACCTATCCCATCATCTCCATCGAGGACGGCATGGCCGAGGAGGACTGGGACGGCTGGGTTGAGCTCACCCGTCGCATTGGCAACAAGGTGCAGCTGGTGGGCGACGACCTGTTCGTCACCAACACCGAGCGCCTTAAGAAGGGCATCGAGCTGGGTGCCGCCAACGCGATCCTGGTCAAGGTCAACCAGATCGGCACGCTCACCGAGTCGCTCGAGGCCATCGAGACCGCCAAGGAGGCCGGCTATGCTTGCATCGTGAGCCACCGCTCCGGCGAGACTGAGGACTCCACGATTGCCGACCTGGTCGTGGGCGTCAACGCCGGCCAGATCAAGTCGGGCGCCCCGTGCCGCAGCGACCGTATCGCCAAGTACAACCAGCTCATCCGCATCGAGGACGAGCTCGAGGGCAGCGCGCGCTACGCCGGCAAGGCCGCGTTCTACAACATTCGCTAAACGGGCGAATTTGGCGAGGGAGAGGCTGATTCGGTTCCGCCCCGCCTTGGCTGGACGCCGCAAAGCGCTGGGGGCGCTGGGCCATATGGCTCAGCGCCTTTTTTATGTCGAGCAAAGGCCGCCGAAGGCGTTGCGTGTGCTCGTGCTATAACTAGAATACTTAGCGCAAACAAACCTCAACCGCACAAGGCGCACATGGATCAGATTTACGACAACAGGTACTATTCCGCCGGTTCGCGTGAGCCGTCGCCTCGCCGTGCCCGCACGGTGCAGCTCGGTGGGTCCGCCTACGTCGGTGCCGACCGCTCCGCGCAGCGCCCGACAAGTACCTCGCGCCCCAATGCTCAATCGAATACTTCGGCAGATGGACCGGTGCGCCCGGCACGTTCGTCGCATGCATCGCGTCCCTCGACTCAGGCACACGACAAATCGAGCAGGCCCTCGAACCGTTTTTCGAGCTCGGACTTTATGCGCTACGCCAACGACAATGCGGTGGTCAAGGCAATCTACGACTTTACCCACGGTCCCCAGCGAGGGCTGTTTGTTGGCATTGTCGTCGCCCTGGCGCTCGTGAGCCTGTACTTCCCCGTGCGCGACCTGTATGTGGCAAAACGCTCGAGCGACATCTTGGCCAAGCAGGTCGAGATTCGCGAGCAATATAACGACGACCTGCAAAAAAGCGTCGACAAGCTGCTCTCGGAGGAGGGTATCAAGGACGCGGCGTCCGAGGACCTGGGCCTGGTGATGCCCGGCGAGAAGAAGATTGACGTGCTAGGCTTGGACGACGATTCTGACTCGTCGTCGAGCAAAAAGTCCTCAAACGCCAAGAAGGCCAGCGAAGTGGCCAAGGAAATCGAAGAAGTCGGCAAGGACGCGCCGTGGTACATCCAGGCGCTCGACATGCTGTTTGGGTTTAACGGCGTCGAGGGTCAGACGGTCGTGTCCAACGGCAAATAGCGCCCGGAGGGGAGCCCGCAATGACAAATTGCAAACGCTATAAGGTGGCCGCGATCGACCTGGGAACGGTGTCGTCGCGACTGGTGTTGGCCCAGGTCGAGGGCGGAGCGATTGTGGAATCGTCCAAGCATACCGAGATTACCGACCTGGGCGAGGGCGTGGACGCGACGGGACGCTTTTGCGAGGCGGCCGTTGAGCGCGTGCTCGCTGCGTGCCGCATGTTTGTGGATGAGGCCCGTGCCTTTGGCGCCGCGTGCATTTGCACCACGTGTACGAGCGCCGCGCGCGATGCGTCCAATGCTGCGCTGCTGCTGGACGGCCTGCGCGAACTGGCGCTCGAGCCGCAGGTGATTCCGGGCGAGGTCGAGGCGCGCCTGACGTTTTTTGGCGTGGCGCACGACTTTGCAGGCGAGCGCATCATCGTTGCCGATTCGGGCGGCGGATCCACGGAGCTCGCGACGGGCGTCTATGCGCCGGAGCGCGGCGTCTTTGCGCTGGAGGGAACGCGCTCGCTGGACATCGGTTGCCGCCGCGTGACCGAGCGGTTTTTCTCGGCACTGCCGCCAGCGGACAGTGAGCTTGCCGCCGCTGGCGCATGGGCATACGAGCAGTTTGCGGGCTACTTTGAGAGTCTGCCTGTCGACTTTGAGCGCGCCGAGCGCCTGGTCGCGGTAGGTGGTACCGTCACCACGCTCGTGGCACTCGTTCACGAACTGGAGCCGTATGATTCGAGCTTTGTGCACCTGCGCGAGCTTTCGCTGGAGCAGGTTTCGGCCGCTATCGAGCGCATGTCCGCGCTGGATGTTGCGGGCATTGCCGCTCTGCCGGGCGTGCAACCTAAGCGCGCAGGCGTGATCTTGGCAGGTGCCGTGGTAATTCGCGAGCTCATGCGAGCCGGCGGCTACGACACGCTTACCGTAAGCGAGAACAGCCTGCTCGCTGGCATGGCCACCACCATCAACGAGACCCTCGACGGCGAGCTACCCACCATCGGCTGGACCCCGAGCCTCAGCGCCCTCTAACTATTCCACCGCAACTTAGAGTCCCGCCGGCGTGAAAAAGAAACGAGCCCGCATCCCTTGGGGACACGGGCTCGAACGCTTCATATGGTAGGGGCGGTGGGACTCGAACCCACAATCCTTGCGGCGAGAGATTTTAAGTCTCCTGCGTATGCCAATTCCGCCACGCCCCCGTGAGACTAGAAGTCTAGCACAAGCCGTCCGTTACGCGTTGACGGCCATCGAGTGTTGGCCCGACTTCTCGAGGAACTCTTGGAACTTTGCCTCGTCGCCCTTGTTCTGGTACTGCAGGGCCAACAGGTACTCCAGGCGGCAGCGCTTGACCGGGTCGTCACCGGCATCCTTGAGCATGCGCTCCAGCTCGGGGATGTCGTTGTGGCGCTTGAGGATCATCGTGTCGTACATCAGCTGGCACTCGTGCGCGACCGCCTCGGCCTGACCACCCTCAAAGCCCTTGATCTCGTGCAGCAGCTCCTTGGACTTTTTGCGATCCTCCTGGCCAACGTAGTAGTTAAAGGCCTTGATCACCAGGTCGACGCGCTGCATCTTGGGCAGGTTGAGCCCCAGCAGCAGGTCGAACATCTCGTTGGCGCGCTCGTGGTCCTCGCGCATCAGATAGGAGTTCAGGCGCAGGTAGTCGCGGTTGTAGCGCGGGTACAGCATGCTGGTGAGCTTGCCGTCGAGCAAACGATCGAACTCGTCCCACTGTTTGGCGGCCATCAACTGCTGCAGGCGCTTAAACGTGGTGCGTTTTTTGATGCTAAAAAACACCGACACGGCGATACAGATGATAACGACGGCGGTCCAGAGTGTGCGGGAATCGGGCATATTAGGGTCCTTAGTCGCTCGTAAAACAAGCGGTATGACAACACGTACTAGATGTATTATACGCATCGCGCAAGCAAACTGGCATAAAAGCTCATCGAGGCCGAGTGCCATCGCTCGCTGCGGTACACTTACCTAAAGTAAACCATGAAGGGAGACATTACCTATGAAGAAGATCGTTTTGGCTTGCGGTGCTGGCGCTGCCACTTCCACGCTCGTTGCCCAGAAGGTCGCCACTCTGCTTGACGCCAACGGTTACGCCGACAAGTATGAGATCGTGCAGTGCGCCATCTCCGAGGCCAAGGATTACTGCGACGAGGGCGCTGACCTGCTGATCGCCACCACCGTTGCCCCCGAGGGCCTCACCTGTCCGTACGTGAGTGGCGTGCCCTTCATGACCGGCATGAACCGCGTCGCTGCCGAGAAGGCCGTCCTCGACGTCATGGCTCAGTAGGCGCTGCCTGTATGAGTGAGCAGAACGCCAACCCGGTCGAACTCTTTGGCATGCGCGTCGCCCATGTGGGCATCAACGCCACCGACCCGGCAGACGCCCTGGAGATCGCGGAGCTGTTCTCGACGATGATGGGCCTGCCCGTCATCGAGACCCCGGTTTCGTACTTTAACGATTCGCTGGTCGAGATCATGAAGCAGAACGGTCGTGGCACCAAGGGCCACATCGGTTTTGCCGTCAACGACATCGATGCGGCCGAGAAGTGGTTTGCCGAGCGCGGACTCGAGGTCAACGAGGAGTCGCGCGCGCTGCTGCCCGACGGCGGCACCAAGCTCGTGTACTTTAAGCGCGAGTTCGCCGGCTTCGCCGTGCATCTGTGCCGCGAGTAGCGCACAAGCTGCTATAGCTAGCAAAAAGGGATAGAGCCGCCTGGCCCTATCCCTTTTTTATGCCGAGGGGCTTTCTATCGTGGCAGGCGAATCGTAAAGCGGCTGCCGACGCCTTCGACCGAGGTCACACCGATGACACCGCCATGGCTATCGACGATCCACTTGGCAATGGCAAGCCCCAGACCCGAGCCCTGCGCGCCGACATCGCGTGCGTTGTCGGCGCGGTAGAACCGTTCAAACGCATGAGCTGCGGATTCCTGGTTCATGCCGATACCCTCGTCCTCAACGCTTATGTCGATCGTGCCCATGCCCGCATCGGGCGTTATGCCAAACGTGACGGTCGTTCCCGCATCCGAGTACTTGGCGGCATTCTGTACGATCACGCGCAGAGCCTGCTTTACAAGCGCCACGTCGACGGACGCGTCGCAGCGCGGGTCGCTGACAAGCGCAGCGTCAAAGGTCAGTCGATACATGTGCTCGGTATCGATCATCTGTGACTCCTCGCATACCTCGCTGACCAGTGCGGCCAGGTTGGTATTCGCGCGCCGCAGGACCGTGCGTCCGGCATCGCCGCGTGCCAAAAACAGCAGCTGTTCCACGAGCTCCTGCATGTGCTCGCTTTCGGCCTTGAGGGATGCGATAGATTCCGCCAGCACGTCCGGGTCGTCTTTGCCCCAGCGGTCGAGCATGTTTACGTAGCCCTGAATCACCGCGATGGGCGTGCGCAGCTCATGGCTTGCATCGTTGACAAAGCGCATCTGCTGCAGCTTGGCCTCTTGCATCTGGCGCAGCAGGCGGTTGAGTGCGACCTCGATGCTTGCCAGGTCGGCGTCGCCGGTGGTGACGCTCGGCGAGTCGACGCTTGCACGTTCGATGGCCTGCTCCAGCGTTTCCATCTTGCCGCCGGAGAGCTGCATACGGCCGAGCTCGTCCACGCGCAAGGCAAGGTCGTTGAGTGGCGCCATGGTGCGGCGCACGCGACGGACGCCGCCGAGCATGTTGAGCACGCTGATGACTTGCCCGCCCGCAACGACAAGATAGAGGGGCCACAGCGCGATGAGGTCCTGCGCGAGGGGGAAGGTCTTGGTGGTGCGCGCAAACTCGACGGTATAGGTGAGCGTGGCCAGGTCCAAGCCGCGCGCGGGCGCGAACGACATGCCGTGAGCGGTGGCGCCGGGGATCCAGCCTGCGGTAAACGCGCCATCGGGCAGCGTCTGGTTGTATCCATAGACCAGGATCGCCGCCGCAATCACCATCAGCAACAGATCGAGCCAGACGTAGCTCATCAAGCGGCGCCACATATAGCCCCAGTTGATGGCGCGGGCGAT
The DNA here is from genome assembly GCA_902835305.1 of Coriobacteriaceae bacterium. GTDB lineage: Bacteria > Actinomycetota > Coriobacteriia > Coriobacteriales > Coriobacteriaceae > Collinsella. Next base: position 219,034 of record CADFMD010000004.1, on the reverse strand, counting down.
GGAGGTGACGCGCTTGGCTTCAGCGTTACGCGCGGCAGACATAGCCCACCCCGCGCACGGTCTGGATGATGCGGACACCGCCGGCGTCTTCGATCTTGGCGCGCAGGTGCGCGATGTGTACGTCGACGTTGTTGGTGTCGCCCGCGTATTCGTAGCCCAGCGCCTCGTGCGCGATGCGCTCGCGCGTGAGCACGGTTTCGGCATGCGCCATAAGCAGGGCGAGAACATCGAACTCGCGGGCAGTCAGCACGATGGGCGAGCCGCCGACCGTGACTTCGCGGCGGTCGGGATCGAGCGCGACCGAGCCCACGGCGAGCGTGGCGGGGGAGGGCGCGGCAGCGGTCTGGGCCGTGTCGGTTGCCGGGGACATTGTGGCGATACCGGCGGCCGCGCCGCCCACCATACTTGCCCTGGCGCCGGCGCCGCCAACGCCCGAAGCCGCCCGCACGGCCTCTGAGCGCTTCAACGCCACGCGGATCCGTGCGAACAGCTCCTCAATCGCAAACGGCTTGGTCAGGTAATCGTCGGCGCCGGCATCGAGCCCGGCAACCTTATCCATCACGGCATCGCGCGCGGTGACCATGATCACCGGCACGTCCTTGTGCTTGCGGACACGCCGCAGCACCTCCATGCCGTTGAGCTGCGGCAACAGTACGTCGAGCAGAATCAGGTCGTAGTCGCGCTCCAGCGCCAGGTCCACGGCGGTGCGGCCGTCGGCGGCGTGCTCCACCTGGTAGCCCTCGTGCTCCAGCTCGAGCGTCACAAAGCGGGCGATTTTCTCCTCGTCCTCTACGATCAGGATTCGTGCCATGCGTGCCCCCGTCTGCGATTACTTGTCGTCGTTCAGATTTTGCTTGATGTCGTCTGCGGCGTTGGCAACGCTGTCCATAAGGTTGTTGATGCTGCCAGGCACGTCGCCGTCGCTGTCGATGCGGTAGCGCATGCCAAAGAACAGGCCAATCAGCATCAGCCATATCGTGGCGCCCCAGGCAAACAGCGCGACGATGGGGATCAGGATGGGAATGTTGAGGATGATCGCATCGCGGCGCGTGGCGATAAACTTGGTGTCCAGACTCAGGCGGAAGAGCTTTTTGAGGTACTCCCACACGCTGTCCATCTTCTTGGAGAAGTCGGTCTTTTCGCTCGACTTTTCGTAGGCGGCCTGCGCGGCGACCATCTCGGCCGAGGGCTCATCGACTGGCGCGGACTCGGTGGCGGCGTACGCCGACGTGGTCTGGGTCTTGCCCTGCGACTCGAGCCAAATGATGGCATCCAGCACGTTGCCGTCGGCAGCGTCGAGCGCGGCCTTGGCATCGGTGTAGCTCACGTTGCACTTGGTGCGGATGGTTTCAACTTTTTCGAGGTCGTCCATGACCTGTCCTTTCGTTCGATGGGCACGACGCCGGGCGATTTGCCCGGGCGTGAGCGTTGCATTCGGCGGCCTGCGTCGCGCGGCGCCGCCCCGCCCTTGGTCGAACTCTATAGTGCAGGTTATAGATTAAGCGATTCTTGAGCCAAGATTAATGTTGGATGAGTTTTTGGGTGACGCGGAGGCGGGCGGGGGTAGAAAAGGCGGGTTTTGCGTGGCGTGAAGGAGAGGCGGTCCGATCTTTGGGACAGCTGATAGCGAGGTCTAATACTTTTCCGAGAAGTGAACGAGTGAAAACGGACCCCCGAAGCATCGACACTTTAAGCACGCCGTTTCCTGCGGATTTGACGTTGGAATCCTGTGATTTTGCCACTGGAAAATGCGGATGCTCCAGGGGTCCAAAAACAGACGTTCACTTCACGGAAAAGTATTAGACCTCGATGGAGAAGAGCTGTTGCCAAGCAGCAGGGCAGCGGCAGAAAAGGGACAAACAAGGCATGCCGATCATGTAGAATCAAAGTCACGTTGCAAAAGTCTGAAAATATCCTACAATTGCGACATGAAGTACATTAGCAACATAACGGCGATAAGTGAGCTTTCCGAGAGCGAGGGCGTGTTCACTACGGCCCAGGCGGCTCGCATGTTCATCTCTCGAGATGCGCTGGCACACTCATGCCGCGCGGGGCGTCTTGAGCGGATATGCCACGGCGCCTACCGGATGGCTGGAACACAGCGCCGAGACACCGACGAGCTCAACGCTCTTTGGAAGCTCACCAATCCTTCCCTTTGCGCGTGGGAGAGAAAGCGCCAGTGGGATGGCATTGCCGTGAGCGGTACGACTGCGGCGAACCTACAGCAAATGGGCGATTTCTATCTGTCCCCCTACAGAATGACCGCACCCATGCGCATCAATACAAGAAACGAATCCCTTTCTTTTGCAAAGCGCGAGATTGCTGAACAGGATATCGTTTGGCTCGACGGACTGCCGGTAACCAAACCCGAGCGCACGCTTGTCGATCTTTGCCTCGATTGCGAGGATCCTTCATTAATCATCGATGCCTATCACGACGCGCTGGGGCGTGGGCTCGATACGCAGCGGCTGAAAGAACTCGTGGAAGAGAACTCTAAAACCGCCAAACGACGCGAACTGATGAGGCCATTGCTGGTTGTGCTAAACGGCTAATGCGAAACGGAGGACATGGGATAGTTAAGCCGGCGGCAGGACCAGTTCCTGCCGCCGGCTTAAGACGTTTCTGCTGCCTATGCGCTATTCGCAGGCCTGGTCGACCACCTGAGTGACGGCCTTCTTTGCGGTTTCGAGGTTGCGCTGGGCTTGGGCGACAGCGGTCTCGGCTTGTTTCTTTGCTTCTACGACCTCGGCAAAGCGATTGATGGATTCGCTGTACTCGCGCGTGCGCGGGTCGAGCGCTGGCGGGACTTCGATCTCGAACAGGTCGTTAGGGCGGATGGCGCGGATGCTGGCCGCTTCGGTTAATGCTTGAATCAGCTGCGCTCCATGGCCTTCTGTAAGGTATCCAACGATTATCTCCGAAAACACCACGCGCTCCTCTTCGGTCATCGTTTGGAACGACGGGCGAATGACGGTGGTGTTATGCGAAGCAACCAGGTGTTGCTTCGCGTCATCGGCGCTGACGACGAGCAGGTTGGACGCGCCGTAGCGACCCAGCATGCGTGGCATGACGATATCTCCAGCGTGGAGCTCATATCGATCGAGAACGCTGGGATTCACCTTTACGATTTTGGAATCCGAGCCATTTGCACTCTCCACAGCATCTGCGGGTAGAAGGTTGCCGTCTTGAAAATCCTGAGATGAGATGCGGCGTACCTCGATTGCATCAATGTCGTTTGATGTGGTGCTCTCGCGGGGCATAAATGGAGCTACTCGCGTAAAAGCGTCACCGAGCGTAGCCCTGTAGTTTCGGGTGAGGCTGATAAGGCTGATTTTGCCTTTTGAGAGGGCTGCGCGATGCAGTAGCAATTCACGCGTGGCAAAAGTGGACGTTTCGATAGGCGTTGATCTGGGCGTATTGGTATCAATGCGGGCCCAGTCGGGGGAGATAGCAAAGGTGATATTTGAGTAATACGATGTTTCTGTCACATATCGAAAACGCGGTCTGGATTCGATTGCGCTGCGAAATGCAACGCTGCGATTTCCTGAAGACAATATGAGAAGCGCGCTTGTCATGTAGGGCCTGGGTTCAGAAAGCGGCAAATACACGACGCTCTCGATGAGTCCTTCGCGTATCAGGATCGTGCGCGCCTGCTCGGCTTTATCGAGTAGGTCGGCGGGCAGCACTACGGCTGCGCGAGTGCGATTCGAAAGGGCGAGCGCATACAGACACCAAATAAAGGGACCCCAGTCACAGAAATCGAGGTAGCCGGGCTCTAAGTAATCGATCAAGGCGATACATTCTTTTTCGATGTCGTGTTTGCCCGTACAGTAATACCCCGATGCGTCGATAAACACCGGAGCCTCATCGCCATTGCCCGCGCCCTGCCTGCCGGGTTCAAGCTCGCAAATATCGGGTACGCCGTTGCTGTTCAGGCTGAAACATTCACGAAGCGCCTTACAGTCGATGGCGCCAGGCAGACGGACGGTGAGTAGACGGCTGCCCTGCTCCAGATTAAGCGCGCGTGAGAGGGCGGCGGCGGTGAGACGTGGCAATGATGTTGTTTCACGCATGTATAGAGCCCTTTCTTCTTAGTGGGTTATATATTAGCAGAAAAATTTGAAAATTTCTAATGACGAGAACAAAGTACTGTGCTATCCTCGAAGCAATCCAAAACCAACTCAATACAAACTGCTTGATGCAATCGCTACACAGCTTTTAGGTAAACTGCGCTATCAAGCAGGGTGATTTCACTAATGAAGCTACAGGTTAGGTCGATTGTCATCGTCCATGCCTCAGACAATTCTAAAACCTAGAACAGACTTACCGACAAACATTTGCAACCGGACAGGAAGAGGCATTCATGAAGAATGAAGACAGTATTTATGAGGTGTTCCTCAACGCGATCGACGAAGACCTCCGTAGCATGTGCGAAAAGAACGGGAAGGCAAAGCAGCCGTTTCCGTATCCGTACTGCGGCGAGCAGGATATCGAGCGCCTAGCCAAGGCACTTGTTGGCGTGCTGGAAAAGCGCTCACCCGATATTCCCGGGCTGGTGCCCGAGCAGTATCGAGACGATGTGCACGAGGCTCGCGAGCTTTTGGCCGCGGCGACGCTCGCGTTGCTGTCGCTGTATTTTCCCCAGCGCGATAACTGCATGCGCTGCATGGCCATCGTAATTGGCATGTTTGAGCACGGAAACAATCCGCGCTTTAAATCGAGCGGTGTGCGCATGTTCGAGCAGGTTACGACAGGTATGAAGTACTCGTCCGAACAAGGTGGATATATTCTGTCTCGCTTTGTGCGAAGCATCGACTACAAAAGACCCTGCGACCACGTGCATCGCGATGGGTCGCGCGGTTTTACGGCGGACGAGGACGATGCCGTCATGTTTTATAAGCGCTATCTCAAGGTGCAGAGACGCGTCTTCGATACCAGTCCGCGTTTCAACTTTGAGCTATGCGTCAAACGCCCGTTTGAGGCACTTTCGGACAATCGGGAGAACTTTTATTGCATGGAGGAAAAGATGGAAATCGATTTGGCAACTAAGGTACGGGAGCTCCAGGACCGCTACACCCTCAACTTCGCTCAGGCCAAAGAGTATGACCTGCTCGACAAGCTGATGATTGATGCATTGCTTGCATATCTGCGCGACGGGTCAGTCTCAATCGCGGCGCGTGAGAGCTATGTGGCGCAAACCGAGCGTCTGATTGACGGTGCGGTCAAGTTGCCGTGTGCGACGAGCCCCAAGGAGGGCACCGGCGTCGACCGTATTTCCTAGCAATCACGCAGAACTATCGACAAGAAAGGGGCCGTGCCATGTCGGTCATTAAGATGTACGGCTACGAGGCCGCGCAGCAAACGGAGTATCAGACCAAGAAGTGGGCGACTAAGGAGGAGATGCAGGCGCTGTCGTCTGGCGATGAGCAGCGCGATGTGATCCTGGCTAAGGGTGCCACGGTGGCGTTCTACGAGGACGACAAGCATTGGGAGACGAGCGTGTCCAACAATGTGTTTGCCTTTGGCGGTACCGGCAGCGGCAAGACGGCGAGCTTCGTTTTGCCCAACCTGCTCAATCACCACGAGTGCTGCTATGTGGTCACGGACACCAAGGGCGAGCTGCTGCGCCGTACGGGGAAGGGCTTCGAGGAGGACGGCTACGAGGTAACGGTTCTCGACACCATCAATCCCGAGCAGTCGTCCGGGTACGATCCTTTGCGCTACGTGATGGATGTCGAGGACATCCCCACCACAGTGGCGTCAATCATGGAGGGGGTCGATCCTGACAGGCGTAGCTTTAGGGACGATCCGTTTTGGGACAATGCGAGCGATCTGCTACTTCGAGCGATTATTGGAATCCTGTTCCTCTTAGAGTGCCTTGCCGGCACATTTGCGCCGGACGGGGATCCCGCAGCTCCGCGACGCTATCTTAAGATGAACAACGTCTTTAAGCTGGCGGCACTCATCAAGGTTACGGGAGATGGCGAGGGACGATTCCCGCTGGATCACCTTGTGGAGCAGGTGGAGTCCAAGGATTTTCTTGGCAAGTATGATGCTGCGAACGCGGACCTGTACGGTGTTGAGCAGTATCGCGATTTTCGCGGAGCTGCCGATAGGACGCTTAAGAGCATTCTGATCACGCTCAACGCGACCATCTCGCGGCTTAAGACTCCCCAGCTCATACGCATCTTTGAGAAAGACGAGATGCGCCTCGACCGTATCGACGAGGGCAAGCGCGTGATCGATCTTAAGGTGAGCGACAACGACTCGACCAATGCATGGCTTGCGAACGTTGCCCTTAAGCAGCTGTTTAACCTGGCCCAGCGCCGCGCCGACGCCAATCCCAGCGGGCATTTGCAGCGCCGCGTGCAGTTTATTCTGGATGAGTTTCCCAACGTGGGTCGCATTCCCGATTTTGAGCGGAGTATTGCGACCGTGCGCAGCCGTGGTATTAGCTTTTTGATGTGCGCGCAATCGCTGAGTCAGCTCGATGGTGTGTATGGCAAATCCGCAGCGCTTACCATCCTCGATAACTGCGACAGCTTGATCTATATGGGTGGTGGCAGCAACATCGCGACACAGGAATACATAAGCAATCTGTGCGGCGAGTCGGTTTTGGGCACCAATTACGTGGGCGCCGAGCGCACTGCCGTCGATGTGCGCGGTTGCGTGATAACCCCGGGCGAGGTGGGGCTTATGCCACGCACCGACTGCCTGGTCAAAGTGACCGGCATGCGCCCCTTCCGTGCCAAGAAGTATTTTTGCGCCGATCACCCCAATGCAGCTAAGTGGCTGAGGGATTAGTCCTTGCAGCTTCGCGTGCCCAATCTTGCCTATTTGACCGCACGGCTTCCATTGGCCGTAAGCCGTGCGGCCTCGTTTTACTTCCTTGCCGATTCCGTTTAGAAGGGAATTGCCATGTCCGTTATGTATCGTGAGCCCAGCATCATCAAGAAGTCCAAGGACGGCCGCGTTGCCGCCGTCGATATGGCAAGCGAGCTGCTTAACAGCCGCGTGCTGCTGCTGGAGGGCGAGGTCAACGATGTGACCTGCAGCGGCCTCATTAAGTCCATGCTGGTGCTGGAACATCAAAGCGCGACCGAGCCCATCACCCTCATCATCAACAGCCCAGGCGGCAGCGTTACGGCGGGGCTGGCGCTCATCGACACCATGCAGTCGCTCGACTGCCCCGTGATCACGGTGGGCGAGGGCGTCGTGGCCTCGATGGCCGCGGTGATCCTGGCCTGCGGCGACCACCGCCAGGTGTACCGCCACACGCAGGTGCTCATCCACCAACTGATGGGCGGCACAGGCATGGCGCAGCAGACCGATATCGAGATTGTGGCCCAGCATACAGCGGCCACGCGCGCCGAGCTGGACGAGCTGCTGGCCGAGCATGGCAACCTGAGCGCCCAGGAGTTCCACGAGCTCACCGAGCGTGACTGCTGGTGCAATGCCAAGCGCGCCCTAGAGCTGGGCCTGGTGGACGAGGTAATTGCGCCCAGCAAGAAGGCGCTCTAGCGGAGACGTGCTTGAATAGGAAATCGTTTCGAGGGCTAGGAAGCAGCCTTAGAGCGTCGATTAGGGCGTTGCGAGTAGTCCATTTGTCGATTGAGCCGATTTAAAACTAGTGCTTAATTGCGTGATGACGCGTAATATGGGTGGCGGTTAGTTCAATCGTCTGACAAGATCCTGTTTGTCCGCATAAAATGAAATAATATAGGTCGCTCACACGAGCGCTGCCAAGCGGACGGCGTGAACGTCGTAGACCTTTTGATTATGCAATCTTGTTTCGTAGATAGGTGGAAACCATGGATGCCCAGGGCAATTTAACAGCTGTCGAGCTCTTTGCGGGCGCTGGCGGACTTCTACTTGGTACATCATTGGCGGGATTCAGGCATCTTGCTGCCGCCGAGTGGGAGCACAATTGCTGCAATACCCTTCGTCTCAACCAAGATAAAGATTATCCCCTTATTGATAATGATATGCGCGTCATCGAAGGTGATGTTAGAGAGGTCGATTGGTCTTTTCTTTCGGAGGATGTTGATTTGCTTGCTGGCGGGCCTCCGTGTCAACCTTTTTCTCTTGGTGGTCTTGCGCGCGCGGAAACTGATAAACGCGATATGTTTCCCGCTTATACTGCAGTGTTAGCCGAGCTTAGGCCGAGGGCCTTTATATGTGAAAATGTCAAAGGGCTCACTCGCGAGTCATTTCATCAGTATTACGAATATATCCTTTTGAGGCTCCAGCATCCTTCGCTTGCCAAGCGTGAAGATGAAACATGGGAACAGCACGCCGTGCGCCTTTCACGGGTACATACAAGTGCCGACCATGAAGGATTACGCTATGAAGTCGTTCCGACGGTTGTCGATGCGGCTGATTTTGGAGTGCCCCAACACCGGCATCGTGTCATTATTGTCGGTTTCCGTTCTGATGTTGAAGCATCTTGGGCGTTTCCCCAGCGCACGCATGGCCAAGGCCTTTCCGATTGGATTACTCTTGGTGAAGCGGTTGATAATCTCCCAACACTCAACAATGAGATGCACGAGGGCAAGGCGAGAGCCTATCCTGGCCACACTGGCTCCGTGTTCGATAAGCCAAGCAAGGCAATCAAGGCGGGTGTCCATGGAGTTCCCGGCGGGGAGAATATGATTCGATTTGACGACGATTCCTTGCGATATATGACTGTTCGAGAGGCTGCGCGTATCCAGACTTTTCCGGATGGCTATGAGTTTAGCGGGGCTTGGAGCGAGGGCATGCGTCAGATAGGCAACGCGGTGCCCGTTGAGCTCGCTCGTGTTGTCGCGTCTTCCGTAGCATGTGCACTGAGGGAAGACACGGCTCGGAAGAAGATGAACGCCTATTTGTCGTTCAGATTGAAAGGAGCAATGGCTAATGAAGCCGCGTTTGTATAACCCACTTGATTATTCGTCTCTATCCGATTCGCTTGCGCGTGAGCTCATGGGTGCTGATCTCGTGCCGCTTGCTGATATTGAGAAATTCTACGGGGATGGTGTGTACGCTCTTTTTTATTGCGGCGATTTTCCAGCATATGCTGAACTATCAGATATTAACTTCGACTGTCCGGGGTCATTTCCCATTTATATAGGAAAAGCGGGGCCGAAAACGCTTACCGGAAATGAGCTGGATGCAAGGGTGGTCGACACTCCGAGTGCTGGTTCTCGCCTTTATGACCGAGTTGCTGGCGATCATCGAAAGTCAATTGAACAGGCGACCAATTTGGACATCAAACACTTTTATTGCCGCATGCTTGTGTTGAATGCTGTTTGGGTGCCCCTAACGGAATCGGCGCTAATTGCCCGCTACGTCCCTATTTGGAATTCCATCGTTCCTGGGTTTGGCAACCATGATCCTGGTGCAGGACGCAAGGCGGGCAAGATATCCCGCTGGGACATTTTGCATCCTGGAAGAGGTCGCGAAACCGAGGCGGTCCCAACGGTTACATTTGAAGATTTGTGTTCCGAGGTGAAGGCTGCTATTACTGAACGGGCTAGGATATTGGGCATGTAGGGATTGGCTGAACTATCTCGATAAGCCAAAGGATGCGGAACTCAGCATCGCTTGCTTAAATCAATGTTCCGGCAAAAGATTTAATTGCCGGCGTGTCATATATCGCCTGTGCTAATCTATTTGTGAGCGGCGGAGCCCTTTATGGATGGCTTCGCCGTTCACCGTTAAATAGCGGCACTTTCAATCTCTCGGTTATATCGACTGAATAAAATGTTGATTGTTCAGATTGGAGGCGGCTATGGTTCAACCGAAAACCCAAGGAAATCACCGAGCATATCCAAAGGAGCTGGCGATATATGTCGAGCGTATCCTATTGGAGGAAACCGATGCTGGGCTTGGCAAAGGGTTGAGCGTTTCTGACATAATGGCGGAGCTTAAAGCTCGTTACGGCTATGAAGTTAAGCGCGACACAGTGCAGGGCGTATTGAACGCACTTGTTGATTCTGGATCAAAAAAGCCTTCGCTCTGCAATAATGCGGGTGCCAGCCCGTTAACCGAGATGAATAGAATCGACCTCGACAACAGTTGCCTGAATCCGTCCTGCACAGTGATTTCAAGTCGGTTGGCTTGTAAGGGCGAACGACTGACGAATGGTGAGGGGAATCCTGCTCCTAAAAATGCGAAGCGCCTGTACAGCATAGAGCGTCAAATTGATGGTGCACAAATTGAGCATCTGTGCCGTCTCATTGAAGCCTCTACGGGCGTGGGCGGAGCCGACGCACTCGAGCATGCAGTTCTTCGCTTACTGTGCGGCGAAGAAAGGCGGCAGATTGAAGATCGCTTGGCTCAAGAAAACGCCCTGCTCAAAAGCGGCAGAATTGCAAATATGGAAGCAACGCTTGCAAATTTGAGGTTATTGGAAAAGGCCATTAGCCAAAGGCAGAGAGTCCGCTTTCGAACTTCTGATAAGGGACGATTGCATAGTCATACGCCATATCATCTATGTATGCACGATGGCTACTACTACCTGTTTGTGGGTCACAAGGGTGCCACGAGGTCTTTTGACGCAATTCGAGTTGATAATCTATGGGATATAGCCATTGCTGGACCAGTGGACGATGCAAAAGGTCGTTTTGAAGCGATGGTCGAAGAGGCGAAGAGATTCTCTCGTGCTGGCGTGAACAGGATGTTTAGCGACGATATCGTTTCGGTTCGCGTAAGGTGCCATAGCCAGGCAAAGGAGAAGTATCTTTTAGCCGAATTTGCCGGGAACGATGGGTTTCGGCGTGAGACGCAGGACGGGCATCCGAATCCAGAGTATTCGTTTATGGCATCGTATGACGGCATGAAAACATGGGCGATGAAGTGGCTCGATGTGTTTGAGATACTTCAACCAAAGAAATTACGCGATGACGTTGTGGACATCATTGGACATAAATGTATCTATGTGAGTGCGAGGACTGATTCAAATGACACCTGCTGAGAAAAAGCAAGCAATTGGCGATGCGTTGGATTATTGGTATTTGCTCGATTTTTTGAGCCAAGGCGATCAGCCCGAAGATGAAGTGGACCCGCCTAGGCCCAGAAAAGGAATGCTCGATGACTGCTTTGTCCCAAAAGAGCGGAACGACCAGGACCTAAGGACGCCTTCTGAAGAAGCGAGAGAGCGTGCGGATGGCGTCACGAACGGCGAAAACTGGCCGATCTCAACGATTTACTGTCACCTTGGCTCTGTTCCACGCGAAGCGGTCATGACGTATCTTGCGAATAGACCGGGGAATGAAATCGAAAAAGAGGACGAGTGCATGACGGTTGCGCTATTAGGTATGAGTCCTGATGGCCAATTTGTCAGCTTTGAGTTGTCCTCCTTATTTTGGTGGTTGGAGAAGAATGTAGGGAATAGCCCAAATGCCATCGGTAGTTTCGAGGAAGAACAGGACGCTATTCGCAAGGAGATCAATCAAAAACTCGATGGAACAAAGCTGACGTATGGTGTCATTAGGGACATTGTCGATAGTTACGTCCGACCAAAGGTTAAGGGGATAGCCAACTGCCTTCCCGACGGTGACGGGGCTGAGCGTATCAGCGAGTGGTGTTCAAGGCTGCTTGTTGAATATAGAGCAATGAAGCCAAAGGACAATGGGGACGATGCGTGCCCAGTGTTCGATCAATCCCTCTGTCACTCATTTTTCGCAAAAGATATTTCCAAGATAAATGAGCAGTTCAGCAAGCCAAGGTCTCTCGACTCTCATCGAGAGGGGCCGTTGCCTCTTGTCTCCGCTTACCTTGAAGGTGGCTTGAGAGATGAGTCTGCCTGCGGAGTGATTGATCTTCTGGGTGGCGAAGACGATGACGATCTGACCGCCAGTGTAGATTTCTTCTCTGAGGTGTTGGGAGCTGGCGCTACGCCTATCGGTCGTTGGCCGAGTAAGTACTCCTTGAGTTTGATGCAACAAGTGGCAGTAAATCTCGCGGTTGGTCGTGGCGGTTCGACGCGCAAATATCCCGCAAACGACGTTATGTCGGTTAACGGTCCTCCGGGCACGGGAAAAACAACCCTGCTCAAGGATATCGTTGCGGCTAATGTTGTCGAAAAAGCCCGCCTGCTGTGTGGATATGACAAGCCCGATGACGCCTTCGAAGAGGTAAAGCTGAGCAAACGATATCTCCAGTTCGTTAAGAATCCTTACCGTTTTAAGGAGGGCGAAACTGGAGACAAGATTAAAAAACTCAGCATATTGGTCTGCTCGACAAACAATGCAGCAGTTGAGAATATCGCCAAAGAGCTTCCTGATGGGAAGGCCTTTTTGGAGGGTATTGACGAATCTGAGAAAAAGGAGTTTCTAGAGTCAGATTTGTCCAACATTGTTTGGGGAAAGAAAAACGAGCAGAAAACGGTGGACGATCTCTATTTCTCTTCGGCGCTCGTTGACAATAAAGGCAATCTTCGCGACCCTGCACATCCTGGGCTTATGGTTGCGGCATGTCTGGGAAACCGTAGGAATATTAATAACTTCAGAGATTGCGAGCTTTCATCGCTGCAGTTTAACGGTGGGCTGGGAAAGGGCGGACGGTTTTCTGAGGCGAAGAAGCTGTTTCTTGCTCAATACAAAAAGGTAACCGAGCGATTCAACAGAATGGAGGAGCAAGCAGCCGGGGAGTGCGAACTTCTGAACCGCAAGAAGCATTTGTCCCAATTAAATTGTAGGTGTCAAAAGGACGAGCGAGAGATAGTTGAAGAGCTGACAACCGAAACGGTATGCCTGTCTCGTCCTTTTGAAGGCAGTTCCGCAGGTGATGTCCGGAAATATCTTGATGACATTGCGAAGGATACTGCTGATTATGAGGCGAGAAGGAATAGGCTGGAAGCAGAATTGCGCGATGCGGAAGAAAAGGCCAGTGGGCTGATCGGGAGCATCTTCAATGGGAGCCGTTTGTCCGATAGCCGCGAGAAGCTCGATTCCTTTATGCTGCAAACCGCACCGGACCAGAGGCTTGTTGCGCTGCGTACGAAATTCGAGAACAAATACGAAAAACTAGAGAATGAAAAGAAGGAACTATCCTCTTTGTGGGTGAAGATCCAAGGTCAAAAGCGCAACAGAGTCGATGGTGCTGAATCTGTTGAGACGATTAATGGGCATTTTGTCGAGTGCATCTCAAAGGGGGATAGCGAAAGCCGAAAAAAGACTCATCTATATAATCCATCCGATGACCCTGACCTAAAAAAGGACCGCAACCTGCTATTTCTCTATGCATTGCAGGTGACACGCGAGTTCATCCTTGAATCAAAATGTATGCGGAACAACATTGCGCTTCTACGAACATACTGGGGAGCCAAAGACAAGGGGGTCGATTCTGGCAAAAAGGAGTTAATAGAGTTCACGCAAGCCGATAGAAGGAGTATGGCCCCTGCGCTCTTTCAGACGCTCAGTTTGCTTACCCCAGTGATTTCTTCCACGTTTGCGTCGATTGGCCGCATGTTTGAGGACATTCAGATTGGGAAAGACCCTTTATTTGGCCTGCTGATAATAGATGAGGCGGGACAGGCTGTGCCGTATGCTGCTTTGGGCGCCCTTGCTCGCAGTCGACGTGCAATGATTGTCGGTGACCCTTCTCAGATTGAGCCTGTGATCACGGGGGATGTTAAGGAGCTCCGCGCTGTCCTCGGTAAAAAAGTATTACTACCTTTTAAGGGGGATATTGCTTCGGTCCAGCGACTTGCCGACGCCGTTAACCCCTATGGCCACCTGCGCAGCAACGGCGAGGATGATCAATGGATTGGCTGCCCGCTTGTGGTTCACCGTCGCTGCATATCACCCATGTTCGATATCTCAAATCAGATCTCGTATCAGGGCTCCATGCTTAACGAGACGGCTAGCCCAAAAAAGGATCTCGCTGACAGCTTTTATCTAAAGTCCTCACAGTGGATCAATGTTGCGGGATTTGAACGTGGCAATCGCGATCATTATGTTGATGCCCAGGGCGATAGAGTGTACGAGATTGTCAAGGACGCTTTTGATAAGGCCGTAGCTACGGCTGAGAAAAAAGCTCGCGAATCGGGCAAGTCCGAGGGACTTGTTATTCCAAGCCTCTATATTATTTCTCCGTTTAAAACCGTTGTCAGGGGGCTTCAGGACCGGCTGTTAAGTGCTAGGACTGAAGTGGCTGATAAAGATGCATGGCAATACTTCGCAAAGCATAATATTGGTACGGTTCATACGTTCCAAGGTAAAGAAGCCCATCAAGTGGTATTTGTCTTAGGGTGTGATACAAGGCGCAGCTGTGAGGGTGCAATCAAGTTTGTAAACCCAAATATCGTGAATGTCGCGGCAAGCCGAGCCAAGTATCGCCTCTACGTAATTGCTGACTATGCAGCGTGGAAGATCAACGAGAACGTTGCAACGATGAAGCGAATTCTCGATACGGCATGGGTTAAGCATTGGGAAAAATACCAGACAACTGGAGCTATTGAGGAGCTCAATGCGGCGAAAGATATGCTGCCGCGAGGAGAATCTCTTCCACGGGAGGCAACTGACGCGGACGAGGAACATGTCAATGAAGATGATTGGTGTCCTGATGTAAGCACCGATTCCTATTTGGACAATGTGAACGAAGCGTTCAAAAGCTTTAATCTGGATGCAGAAGACTGTCGAATCATAGGCTTCTCTTCGCGCGAAGCTCTTCAAAGCGCATTCGCTGATTGCGCGTGCGACCAAAATGGCAAAAATAGGGTGCTTGAGAATATCGAGCAGGGGCTTCTTTTGTGCAAGATATTTGGCATTGGCAGTGTTGGTACCGATAGCGATTCAGATTGCGCATTTTGCCTGCTAATGTTCTGCCGTGCGGCGGAGAGATACTTGCGTTTGAAATTGCTGCCGACCTTGAAGGCCATTGCTCCCGATTATGTTGTTGCAAGAAAGCCGCTCAAGGAGCTTGAGGGCCTTAACCTCGGTCAATACAAAAGGTTAATTGAAAAAAAGAGTGAGCTACTGGCATCCTCTGTTCGAGTTGAAAATGCTGAACTGACGCAGGCGTCAAAGGGGGACTGGTGGAGGACACTCGGCGAAACACTGGGTCGATTCACTGAATTTCGTAATAGCGCCTGTCACACCGACCGAGAAGAGATGGTTAGCGCGGGCGAGGTCTGGCTGGCGCTTCGATGCCTTTTCACTGCTTTTCAGCTTGATGAACATGGCCATAAGAGTGTGGAAATCATGCGAGAGGGCGTTGTCTACGAAGCGGCTTGTGCGGGGGCCGAACGTTTGCCGGTCTGTTACTCAAAGGATCAGGCGGAAGCTAAGGGCTATGCCCCGATTTCGAAAATACTGAGAGAGGGTGGCTCAGGGATTGGGTCTGTAAAAGCTAACAAAATGTTGATGGAACAAGGATATCTGCGACTTTACGATGAGGGCGAAGAGGCTCTACGACAATGCAAGGTTCCGTCCGATAAAGGCTTTGAGCTGGGCGCAATCATTGTGTGCGGAGAAAAGAACGGCGACGTATTCTACTACGCGCAGTATCCCCTGGCGAAAGCCAAAGAGATATGCGACCTATTTGAATCTAAATCGTAATTTGGCCCAAGGCTAAGTGGGCTTTATGGTTTAACCTGCAATCTAACGCTATATAGCGGTAGATTGCAGGTTGTTTTTTATCTCTTTTCACTATTCTGCAGGTGTCAGTTGTTCGAAGGGAGATTCAAAGATGCTTGAGTCCGATTGTATTTATATTTGCGACGAGTCGAGTGAGGCGGATCTCACGTGCACGCTTTTGCAGATGAGGCAGATAGTTGACGAGGCAATTGATCTTGCCTATGAGCTCGAGGACTCCTCTGTTGCTTACAAGGGAGTTGTTGACGGCTTGTTGGCCACGTGGGAGTCGTTGTGCTACCGCAATGCCGCCGTCCATGAGCTTATTCAATCTGTTCTGCATGAGCGTAATGAGACCCTGCGATTTGATGAATTACAAATGCGTAATGATGAAGTACCCGAGCGGCCAATATGCCGATAACAGCATTTGTTTGTCTCTGAGGGCAACAGTCTTGTTCAATCCCTCGAAGACAGTGTTTTCTTACATTAGCTTGCGAACGTAGCCTTCTTTGAAAGGAAGATCATGAACACTTCTATCCAAATTTCGGCCAGCATCGTTGAAGCTTCACCCCGCACCGCCAAGGGCGAGGTCGTCAAGCTCGTGCAGGGCGCACTGCTTATTGTCGTTGCTGCGGTTGCCGTTGCCGGCATCGCCTCCGTCGCCGCCCCGTTTTGCGTCTGGAAGGGCGAGGTCGCGCTGTTTCTGAACGAGTCGTTCCATGCTGCCTTCTCCATCTCCGCGATTGCGGAGTACGCGTCGGCTGTGCCCGGGTCCGATTGGGCGTCGCTGCTCGTGGCCGCGCTCATCGCGGCCTACCCTGCCTACCATGCCGCCTGGCGCGTTCGCGAGGGCCTTGGGCTCAGCTGCGAGGCTCCGGTGTTCAGCGGGCGCGTGTCGCGCTCTCTCGCCGCGGTGAGCGCCTGCCTGCTGCTGACGATGCTGTTCATGGGCTATGGAACGGCCTGGCTCGTCAACGGCAGCGCGGTGGGCGACCAGAGCCTTGTCGAGACGGGGCACAATGCATGGACCGTTTCCATCATGATGATGCTGGGCTGCGCCCTGATGTGCCTGTTCAAGTGGTTCCTTGCCAAGGGCCCCGGTCGTAATTTCGGCAGCGGCTTTGCCGTCGAGCTGGTCCGCCTTGCCGACGTCCTGCTGAAGCGCGCGAGCTCGAACCTGGTCTTGTGCTACGTGGCCGAACTGCTGGCCTGCCTGTTGGCGCTGGTCTTCATTGCCGTGGCCTATGTCGTCGTGAGCGTGGCCATCGCGCTCGCGTTCGCAGCCGTGGCCTTGGCGGTGTGCATTGCCGGACTCCCCATTATCCTTGCTGCCTCGTGGCGCAGGTAGCGGGGGGCGTTCCCGATTGCCCGCGGCGTCCGTGATCCGGTACTTCTCCGTGGCCAGCGGCTCGACATGGCTTTGCCACAATCCGGCCGCCAATGACCACGGGGCGACGATGCGAGTTCTTGTCACGGCGTGAGAAAAACTTGCAAGAATCGCAAGTTCTTGTCATGCGATGAGAAAAACTTGCGAGTGGTCGCCGACAGTTTCTCTTTCCTTTTCTCAAGCGGCATAGATGCCGTCGCTCAGCCACCCTGCGTGAGTTTTGTCCGCACGGGATGGTATTCAACACATGCAACAACTAAATCGGAGGTTTGACCATGGCAACGTGGGATCTTAGCTGTCAATCGAATCAGTCGTCTGCGGGCGACAAGGAGCTTGCCCCCTATCTCGCACGCCAAAAGGCGATGCGCGAGTTTTTTGAGCGCGCACTGTTTGTCCCTAAGGGCCAGGATAACGCCAGTGACCAGGACAACAACGGCCTGTACTTTTTGGGTGCCACGACGGGCTCGGGAAAAAACTACACGGCCGAGCAGGTCACGGCTGATCTGATTGCCGGCGGCTGGGATAAGTCGGGCTGCTTTAACAAGTGCCCCGGGCGCCGTACCTTGGTGTTTGTGGTTCCGGGTAAGGACAACCGAGACAACTACATTGCAAGCGTGCGCGAATTGCTGGCCGATCAGGGCATGGATTCCAAAGATGCGGAGCGCATGGTGTTCGATCTTCCGCGAGCGGGCGAGAACATCAAAAACTGGATCGACGCCACGTTTGACAAGGGCAGCGTAAGGCCGCGCGATATTCCATGCCCCTTTGGAGCAAAGGACGAGGCCGTTCTTCGCGATATTGCGCACGCGTGGCGCGGTGCGATGGAGGTCGCCGATGACCTTTTGGGCCTTTTGGACAAGAAGGAGCGTCTGGGAAGCGTTGTCGACCGCCTGACTCCAGGGCTGTGGGATAAGCTGGCGTTGGCAGACGCGAGCTTGCGTCGAGCGGTGAGCCGTGGACGCCAGAGCATCACGCGTGGCTTTGAGGAGATTCCCCGGATTTGGCCCTCGGCATTGCTCAACGATAAGCGCACGCCGCATGTAATTGCATGCACGCCGCAAAAGCTCGTCAATAGAATCGATACGGTGACAGGAGCGGGCGTCGTGTTCTTTAACGCAACGGTTGCCGACGAATGCCTGTTTATCTTTGACGAGATCGACCATGCGAAGGCCGATATGCTGTCGATGCTGGCGGCGGGACATATGAAATTTCAGCCCGACGAGATGCTGCGTATTCTTGACCGTCATTTTAATGGCGGCGTGGTTGATACTCTGCTGCTGGGAAATCGGGACCAGTGGATGGCGGTCTATACGCATGCCTCGACCTCGGGCGAGCACGAGGGGTCAAACGCGGCAACGGGTAAGGTCTCGCGAGCAAGTGTGGAGACGGCTGCCGAAGAGATCGCCAAGAACGCCCAGCGTATGCAAAAGATGATCGCTGCGTGTATTCAGGATATGGAGCTGCAGCAGCCTTTTGCCCTGTCTGACGAGGCGAAAGACGAGCGGCTTGCCGGTCGTCATCTGTTTGGCAGCGACGATATTTCGGTGGGCGATGGCCTGTCGAATCCCTTGCGCTATGAGCTCGATACTCGCCGCAACCGCAACATGATTACGTCTTGTGGGACGGACGAGCAGCAGACCGTCAATAAGGCGGTGCGCCGTGCGCGCGGCCTTGTCAGGATGGTGGTGGGCCATCTTGCCCGCTGTGCCACGCTTATGGACAAGCTGTACTACGGCAGCATTTCGTACAAGGACGATCTTTCGCGCAAGAATATCATCGATGCCCTGGGCATTAGGAACGACCAGACCAACGAGAAATACTTCTGGAATTCGCTGATGCTGGCGCTGTTCTTTAAGGACCGCAAGAACGACGAAATCGATGCCGCTGACGACTCGATGTATGCGCGTGGTGTTGACTACCTGGTGATGGAAACCACCATCGACCATATGTTTACCACGTACCTCACCAACCACGGCATTGAGCGCATGCCCGAGGCGTATCTGGCCTCCATTGCCGCCAAGGCTCCCTGCGTGTGCATGAGCGCCACCTGGAACGCGCCGACCATTAAGAACTTTGATCTGGATTATCTGGACGAAGTGCACGGCGTGGTTCGTAAAGATGCTTGGATTGGCGAGCTCAACCAGGAGATCGTGCGACAGACCAAGCTATTCAACAAGCAGGCGGCAACGGTGTATGACGTCGACGTCGTTTGGGTCGACGAGTCCAAGAAGCTTGCCGGCATGGCGGCCGTGGCCGGCGGCGTCTATGGCGGCGGTATCGTGTCGCCCGACGAGGTGTACGAGCATGTGATGGAATTCTTTGACCAGATTGGCGTGAGTGAAGGACTTGCGGTGTGCCTGCGCCGAAAGATTGCCGACAGGGTGACCACGAGCGATGCCGAAAGCATCGAGTTTGAACTCAAGCGTCTGAGCAAGACCCTCGTTGCCGTGAGTGCTTGGGCACGTGGTGTGGCACGTAGTGAGCAGCAGGCGGGGGCTATCTTTACGACGCGCCACATGGGAAACCATGGCGACTTTAATAGTTTGGCGCTTGATCTTGCTCGCGAAATCGTTGCCGAACTGGTGATTAGGAACGTTAAGTATCCCGAGGCCTCGTACGAGAAGTCGCTCGAGGAGGCCAAGGATATGGTGCCGTGCTTTAACGCTTCCGGCTGGGAGGAGGGCTGGCGCGGCGCTCAGGAACGTCTGAAGGACGGCGAGCCGACCCTGATGTTTATCAACCTTGCCGCTGGTGGCTTTTCCAAGAACCTTAAATACGAGGTGCCGGAGAGCCTGCGCAACACGGTGCGCCAGGTCGATTGTGGTTTTGGCAACGATGGGCGACATCCCAAGATGGACCTCGATTTTCTGTACGTGGAGTCGCCCACGAGCCGCCTGGCTTGGGGAGTCGATATGAGCTCAAAGAAGTTTGACCAGCAGGCGCTGCTTGGCGTGGTCGAACAGGAGGAGCTCGTGACGCGCGGTGAGATTCCGTTTATCCAGAAGCGCCATCGCGTGCGCACGGTGCTGGCGGGCGTTGGCGGAAAACTGCCGGTGCGCGACACCCTCTCGTACCAGGTCGAAGGCGCTCGCATCGTGGCGCAGGCGGTGGGCCGCTTGATGCGTACGAGCGTAAAGATGCTCCATGTGCAGGTAATGCTCGATCGTGAAATCGCCGCCGATTGCGATTTTTCGTTCTTGCACGATTTGCCGATGGGCTACGAGCTGGAGCAGGTGGTTGGCGCCTGTGCGGCCGTCAACAATCACATGGCGGACAAGAAGCAGCACGCTGCCAGTAAGCAGCAGAACCTTGCTGCCTTTAGGAACAACCTGGCGAAAGAGAAGCACGAAAAGCTGGCGTGGAAGGTTGCCTCGCTCGATGCGCGCGAGGAAGATCTGGCCGCTTTCGATGACGAGCGCAATTTTTATCTGCATCATTTTTGCCTGCCGTGGGAGGAGCTTGCGAGCTATCCTGCACGCAAAAGCACCACACTGCACATGCCGTTTGCCGCGAGTGGCTATGCGTATGCGCAGGGCGGAGCGTGTAAGGTGCCGCATTTTGAATTTCCCAGCTACGATGGCGAGCCTGTTGAGCAGATTGCCGCTCGCCTGGAGGAATGTTGCCGCTACGACAAGGGATTAAAGGGCGCGACGGTTCGTCAGATAAGCCAGACGGCGGCGCGCGTACCCGAGCTGCTTTCGATTCGCGAGGTGCGCGAGCGCTGGTCACGCGACGGGGTGCCCGCGGTGCTGCAGCCGGCGGCGACGGCACATATGACACCCTATATGTTTCAGGCGGTATACCTGGGAGAGCTGGGCGAGTCTGCTGGTAGGGCCATATTTGAGGCGTATTACGACGGGCGTTACTCGCTTATGCGCGGTGATGCGGCCCATGCCGAGACGGGCGGCGATTTTGAGGTGCTCGATGCCGCTGGCAATAAGACCGGGGTGTGGATCGATTTTAAGCACTATCGCATCGGCACCTACGAGGCCTACAGGCGCTCCGGCGGTGAGACTACGGATGCCGAGCGCTTTAAGGCAAAGGCTCAAAAAGTTGGGGCGAAGCGCCTGTTGATCGTCAATGTTTTGGCCGATGAAGCGGCGCTGGAGCTCCGTCAAAAGCCGATCGATGGCGAGGGGATGGTGTTCTCCTTCCCCTATATGGCAGCTGATGGAGCAATCAGTTTGGAGATGATGGAGGCGATCGGTCGTGCAATCGAAGCATAGCCAGCCGTGTGGCTTGGGAGGCATCGCTGTGTCCGAGCTCGTATTGCAGCTCGATGCCGCGGCTGCCGAGAAGCGCTACTCGGTCTTTTGGTGCAACGTCGGCGATGCGGACAAGCATGCCGTGGCAAACTTTATGGCCGATGTGTGCCAGACAGGTAAGGTCGTCGCGCTTACGCAGCTCGAGGACAACCGCGTCTTTCTGATGGTCAAGGCGGGCGCGCAGACGGGTGACCTGAGCGCTTCGCTCGACCATGAGCAAATGGTTCCGATTAAAACTCATTGGAACGAGCTGGATGATTACATCGCATTGCGTCTGCTGTTCAACTCGTGCTCGCAATTTGAGGGGATCGAGGACGAGATTCCCAATGATACGGGGCACTTGTATGTTGTAAGCGCCAAGGGTGCTCGCCGCGACGCCATTGAGGAAGCTGGAACGGGCCCTGCCAAGATTGAGACGGTCGAGACCGTTATCAACGAGGATTGCACCTTCGAACTTAAGATCCGAACGTTTACCAAGCGACGGGTGCTCATCGGTCGTGCGGCGGGCGACAAGAAGGAGCTCGAGAAGATTAACAGCCAGGTTGGTTACAGGCTGTCGCCCGTGGCTTCGGTGGTGCTGGCTCACGGACAACGTGACGAGTACATCCTGCGCCGCGCCAAGGGCGATAAGCCGTCCAAGCGCCGCGATCTTACGTTTTCGGCCCAAGCGGAAAAGGTCGCCTATACCAAGAAGGGCATCCTGTACCGAGAGCTGCAGATTCTTGAGCGTCGGTACAGCGATTTTGCCCAGGTGTCGCTCAGAGAGTATCCGCGTAAGAGCTTCTACGAGGTTTTGAAAAGCGAGCAATATGCCCGCGTGGTTGCGGAACGTTCGGTGGGGCAGCGGGTCGTGGTGTCGTTTGCGGGTGACGGGCTTGATAGGGTAGCGCGCCAGTTGGCCGATCGGCTCAACGATTCCTCGTGGGGCGTGCGCGCGTCGTATGGCGGCAGGGCTGTTGATCCGCTGGCGTGGAATATCGTTGTGGTAGCCAACGAGGTCGCCGAGGACGATGGCTATGCTCTGCACGCTGGCGTGGTGGAGCAGCATGTGACGCCGGATGTGTGCGAGCCGCTGGTTAAGGCGATGCCGAATACAAAGGTACGGGGCGCACAGGAGGGAATCCTGGGAGCCATGCTCAAAGAGCTGCTGGTAAAGCAGAACGTCGTCGACGGACGGATGCAGGCGTTTGACCTTGGCTCTTTTGGCGTTGAGTCGGTGACGGTCTGCGGCGTGGTCAATGTTCCGCGTAAAGAGGAAGACAAGATTGAGCTGGATGCGCGCCTTGCAACGCTAACGATTGGTGCTGACGGGGCCATGGACTACACCTCGCATTCCATCGAGGATGGTCCCGTGGACGAGATAGAGCTTGAGCTGTTGACGGCCGACGGCAAGCTCGACAAGGATGCCTATATCTTTGACGTGCGGGCAGGTGGACAGTCTATGCTCGCGCGCGTGCGCGATACGGGCTTGACGACCTTCTCTAACAACTTTGCGACCTTGGTGCGCGATTACCAGCTTACGGGCAAAGCGGGCCGTAAGAAGGAGTTTTTCGAAAGCTACAACTCGCCCTATTACGGCATTGGAACGTTTGAACGTGCAGGGATGACCTGCTACTTTGTGGGCGTCAACAACGGCACCAAGGAGGACCTGGCGACGGCGATTCATGTGCGCTCGATTGAGGTGCTCGAAGGCGACGATCTGTCCGAGCTGCTGGTTCAGCTGGTCAATGTGGGGCTTTCGCGCCACGGAGCTCCCTCCAGGTGGCCGATTCCGGTGAAGTATCTCAACGAATGTGCCGCGCGTGAGGGCGCGGCGGGGGAGCCTGGTATTTGCTCGTGAGGAAACAGAGGAAACAGATTAGCTATAAGCGCTAGAAAAATAAAAATGTTCTTGCAACATGCAAGCAGAGCGCATATACTACAGTCATAGCGTATGAGATGGGGTCTCTAAAAGAGGCCAAGCACAGCAATTTGAGTTTATGTGGACGGGACTTGAGCATGAGCACCAGCAATTTCTCCTTTAACAACGGCAATATCGATTTCATTAATCTCGAGACCATTTATGGCCGTACTGACCGTTCTCGCACAGAGAACTGGCCTGTATGCCTAGGTGAAGAGGCGCCAAGTGGCGAAGATCTCGAGTATTTGGATGAGATTGAGCGCGAGCGGAACTATGAGTTTGGCTTTTGCGAATGCCAGGTTCGCCGCGATTCAAATCGCTCAATTTAATTACCCCGTTATCACCTCTTTTTAATGGGGCAAGTTGGATCGACTATCTGTGTCAAACAACGGCTCACCGTGGGAAGGAATCGACAATGAGCAAGAATATGAACAAGGACATGGACGGCAAGGCTTTGGGTAAGGCCAAGGCGGCTGGACGCGTGGTGACGGTTGCTGCGGCGACGATTGCCATGACGGGCGGCTCGATGCTGTCGCCCCTGGTCGCGGTGGCACAGGATGCGGATGGCGTTGGCGCCACGGGTGCAACGGCTGCGGTGATGTCGCCGCTGACGAGTACTGCGGCCGCCGGTACTGGCGCGGGTGCCGTGTCTGCAGCGCAAAAGGTCGCCGACCTGCAGGCTGCAGTTGATGCGGCGCGCGCTAAAGCTGCTACCGCCAAGGCCGATCTGGAAGCGGCTGCCGCTCCCTACGATGCTGCCGCCGTCAACCAGCAGCAGGCGCGGGGCGCCTATGACGCGGCCCGCGGTGCGAGCGATAGCGCGGCCTCCGCTGCTTCGGCCGAGCTGGAAAAGCAGCTGGGCGCTGCGCAGGACAAGGCCGATCAGGATGTCAAGGCGTTTGAGGACGCTCAGGCTGCGCTCGATGCTGCCAAGAAGGAGCTGGCGGACAAGGATGAAGCCCTGACTGCTGCCCAGAGGGCATCCCGTGATGCCCAGTCTGCGCTTGAGGCCGCACAGGCTGCTGCATCCGATGCTACGCCCGAGGCTGTAGCTGCCGCCCAGGCTGCCGCAGGGCAGGCTGCGAGTGACCTGGAACAGGCGAAGCAGCAGGTCGTTGATGCGCAGGCCAAGCTCTCGGATGCTCAAGACGCTGCCACTGCCGCCGCTGCCAAGCAGCAGGACGCGCAGGGCAAGCTTTCGGCAGCTCGGCAGGCAAAGGCCGCGGCAGATGCGGACGTGGATGCCGCGCAGACGAGCTATGACGCGGCCAAGGCCGATCTGGATCGAGCCGAGCAGGGCGCCGCGGGCCCGGAGTACGAGGCCGCCAAGGCAAAGGTGGCTGCTGCGTCCGAAGCGCTGACGGCCGCCAAGGCCGCGCAGTCGAAGTGCGAGAGCGAGCTTGCTGCCGCTGAGCAGGACGTTGCCGCCGCCGAGGGCGAGGTTCAGACTGCTCAGCAGGCAGTTGCCGATCAGCAGCAGGCCGCTGCCGATGCCCAGTCAAAGCTGGATGCCGCCGCTGCTGCCAAGACCGCTGCCGACGCCGCTCTTGACCAGGCCAAGACCGATCATGCCAGTGCGCTCACGGAGCTGGCCGATGCCCAGGCCAAGCTTTCGGCGGCCAAGGACGAGAAAGACGCTGCCGACAAGGCGCTCGATCAGGCGAAGGCCCAAAAGCAGCAGGCCGACCAGGCTGTGGCTCAGGCCCAGGCAAAGCTCGATGCCGCTCAGGCAACGGCGAATGCATCGGCGGAGAACTACCGCCAGGGTGCCATCGCATTCTTTAAGAGTGTGGGTGCCGACGATGCGGCGGATATCATCCTCAACTGCAAACTCGCTGGCTACAACAAGGTGGGCGAGGAAGTCGACGCGACGAGCCTGACCAATATGAAGCAGGCGGTTGTGTGGCTCAAAGCGTGCAACGAGTATCGCGCAAGCGTTGGCCTAGGCGAGCTCAAGGTGACATATGCCATGATGGCGACCGCCATCGCCGACGCGAACTTCTCCGATACGAAGGTCGCGCACGCTCAGCAGTTTAACGTGGGCGAGAATGTGGCGTGGAACTACGGAAGCAATCCGTTTAAGCAGTGGGTCGATCAGGAGAAGGCCATCTTTGATGCTGCCGCCGCCTCGCTGGGCGCGTCGGGCCTTACGGGAAAGGCCGCTTACGATTTCTATACAGCGCATAGCTCCCAGATTGATAACTACGCCGCACTGCACGGTGGACCTAACCCTTCGGTCGGACATTACATCAACGTGATCAACCCCGATTACACCGTGACGGGCATGGGCGTTTGCACGCGAGGGACGCTGTACGGGAGTACACAGGCGCAAACATTTGTATATTCTGGTCAATGGTATAAGCCGTATAACCTCAATCCGATGACGGTTGCAGAGTATGAGGCTGCGTTGAATGCGTGGTGTGACTCGTTGGCAAATCCCGAGCAGGGCGTGGATGCGGCACGCAAGGAGCTTGCTGTGGCGCAGGGCGTTGCCGACGATGCCGGCAGCAAGGTGAGTGCAGCATCGCAGGCCGTTGCAGCAAAGCAAACCCAGGTTGAGCGCGCTGCCGCTAACGTTGATGTCGCGGCAACCAAGGCCTCGGAGGCCCAGGCTGCCGTGGCGCAAAAGCAGGCTGCAGCTGACGCCGCCGCGCGTGCCGTCAGCGATGCCCGCGCCGATTTGAGCGCTGCCAACGCCGCTGTTGCGGCAGCGCAGGACGCCGTGGCCGCCAAGTCTGGCGAGCTCGACATTGCCAAGGGCAAGGTGGCTGCTGCCAAGCGCGCACTGGACGCCGCTCGTGCCGGTGTTGGCGACAAACGGGATGCACTTGCCGCGGCCCAGGATGAGCTAGCGGCGTACTCAGCCGATATCGCCGCTGCTCAGCGTGCGTTTGATGCGGCGTCGTCTGCACTCGAAAGCGCGCGTGCCAATCAGCGCGAGGCGGAGGCCGAACTTCTTGCCACCCAAGGCGATGCCGATCAGGCAGGCATCGATGCTGCTGCCACTCAGGTGGAGCTCGATATGGCGCAGCGGGCTGCAAGCGATGCCGACGCCGTCGTGGCAACGGCTCAGGCAAAATCTGATGCAGCTGCCGCCCGCGCCTCTCAGCTTAAGAATGCCGCCGCAGCACTTGCCAAGGCCACTGGGGACAAAGCGACTGCCGATGCCGCGCTCGATGCAGCGGCGATGGCCGTGAGCGATGCCGAGTATGACGTGGTGGAGGCTGACGATGCCGTGGTGGATGCGACTGTCGCGCGCGACGCCTCTGCCGCCGCGGTTGCCCGCCTGCGCAGAATCAATATTGCCGAAGCCATTGTCAACGGCAGCACTGACGATGCGGACGAGGTACTTAACGCCAAGATCGCTGCGGCCCACGATGCCGCCGAGCGTGCCGCGACCGCCAAGGCCGAACTCGATGACGCCGTGGCTGCGACGGATGCCGTGGCGCCGGCATACTTGGAGGCGCTCGCCAACTACACCGCCGCCAAGGTCGAGCTCGACCAGGCTATTGCCGAGCTTAACGCCGAGATCGCTCGCCAAGAGGCCGCCGACCGCGGAAACGGCGAGCAGACCCAGCCCGTCACGCAAGTGACGTACCAGGCCAAGCATGCGGAGGCAAAGACCGAGGCCACGACTTGGCAGACGGCGATGCCCGCCACGGGCGATGCGTCCGAGCTGCTGGGTGAGACCTTCGTGATCGGCGGCACGGTCCTGGTGGCCGCCGGCGTATTCCTGTCCGATAAGCGCCGCCAGCTGATCCGTTAGGGACAGGGAAGCGCGCTGTTTTTGGCGCGCACCGCAGGGGCATGGGCTCTGCGGCGCGCGCCGCCTTTTTCTTCAAGATTGATTAAGGAGGGATATATGCAAATAAGAGGAGAGGCCGCGATCGCCTGCGGATTCATGGCGGGTCTGGCAACGGGGTTGCTGTTCGATGGATGTTTCGACAGCTATATCAATCGATTCTGCGATTTTGGTTTTTCGAGAGGCAAGCCTTGGAAAACAGCGCCAGCTCGTCAAGAGGTGGCTGCGCCCATCGAGCCCCGCAGTGTGGATACCTCAAAAATCAAGGTAATCGTCACTAAGAACGGCAAGATTTACCACCGTTCTACGGGGTGCAAAAGCCTTCCTCAAAACGCCATTAAAACAAGCGTACCATTAGCGGCTGCACTCAAGCGAGGCAAGACGCCCTGCCCAACATGCTGCCCGCCAACAGTGTGCTCGATCTAGTTTTTTGGGTGTTTGATCCGTTTGGATGGAAGAACGAAGGGTAAGCCCTAAGGGATACAGATGCCGGCCCGGCCTGCAATTTCTTCCATTGATTTGTCCAGAGTCGCACAGCACGGAGGTGTTGTTTGATGTCTATTTTCGTTACCGGAGACGTTCACGGTGTTGCCGAGTATGGGGCGAGTCGCTTCTCGTCGCGCGTTTGGCCATTGGGTCGAACGCTGACGCGCGATGACGTTGTCATCGTTGCCGGCGACTTTGGCTTTATATGGAGCGGCTCGAACACCGACAAATACTGGCTCGACTGGTTTGAGTCCAAGCCCTGGACCACGTGTTTTGTCGACGGCAATCACGAGAACCATCATCTGCTGGCGGGGCTGCCAATGCGTGAGTGGAACGGGGGCCTCGTTCACGAGGTTCGCCCGCACGTGCTGCACCTGATGCGCGGCGAGGTGTTCGACATCACGGGGACCACGGTGCTCGCCATGGGTGGCGCCGCGAGCCATGACAAACAGTGGCGTCAGGAGGGAAAGACGTGGTGGCCCGAGGAGATGCCGAGTGAGCGCGAGATCAAACACTGTCGCGCCTCGCTCGATCGCGCGGGCTGGAAGGTCGACTATGTTGTGACGCACGAGGCGCCGGTCGATTTGGCTGACGAGCTGTGCATGGAGTGCAATCGCGAGTTCTACGACGATTCGCTGCAGGCCTTTTTGGGCGAGCTCGACGGGCGGCTCGACTACCGCACCTGGTTCTTTGGCCATTACCATGACGATGAATGGCGCGATGACAAGCATCGCCTTATCTACCAAGATATCGTGCCGATCGAAGCGCGATGTGCCGATGGGCAGGATGAGACGGCGAGTGACTATTTTGAGCAAGAGCGTTAGGAGGTCCCCATGATCTGGTTTACCAGCGATACCCACTTTGGGCACGAGAACATGCTGCGGCTCGCCGACAGGCCTTGGTCGACTGTTGGGCAGATGAACGACGCCATGGTCGCTAGCATTAATAGCAAGGTCGCTGCGGATGACGAGCTTTACATTTTGGGTGACTTCAGCTTTAAGATGACGGTCCAAGATGCCTACGAGCTGCGCAAAAGCATTGCATGCAAGCGCATCCATCTGCTGCCCGGCAACCACGATAAAGACTGGACGCAGCCTGCGGTGGCGGATGCTTTTATCGTCGAGCCGCCCATTTGCGTGCTCAAGATCGACCGTCAGAAAATCGTGCTGAGCCACTATCCCATGGTCGACTGGCAGGGTATGTCGCACGGCGGCTGGCATTTGCACGGGCATATCCACAGCTGTGGCGACGCGTATAACAAGTTCAACCTTCGGCAGGGGCTGCTGCGCTACGACGTGGGCGTGGACGCCAACGGCTACGCCCCGGTGAGCCTGGAGGAGCTCAAGTCGTGGTTTGCACAGGTAGACGAGCCGGTGTGTTGCGTTAAGTGGCCGTGGTGGGTCAACGCCACGGGCGACGAGCAGGTCGAGCGCGATCTCGAAACCTATAAGAGGGAAGTGGTGATCCGATGACGGTCTATGTGACGGGCGACGTCCATGGCGGCGCTGACATGCAAAAGCTGCGCGACTGGGAGCTTGGGGATAGCCTGACGAGTGACGACTATCTGATTGTCGCGGGCGACTTTGGCTTTCCCTGGGATTTTTCTGCCGAGGAGTGCGCCGATATCGCCTGGCTGGAGTCGCGCCCCTATACCGTGCTGTTCGTCGACGGCAACCACGAACGCTACGACCATTGGGCGGAGCGCCCCATGGAGCTGTGGCATGGTGGGTTGACGCAGCGTCTGTCGGACACCTCGCCCATACGGCGCCTGACGCGCGGCGAGGTTTTTGAGCTCGACGGCTCAACGGTCTTTACCATGGGCGGCGCCACGAGCGTGGACAAGGAATACCGCATTCCGTATTCCAGCTGGTGGCCGCAGGAGCTGCCGGACGAGCGCAACTTTGAGGAGGCACGGACAAAGCTCGACGGCGTGGGCTGGAAGGTCGACTACGTGATCACCCACACCTGCTCCACGCGCATGCTTTCGCCCACGCTCTATCCGGGGCCCGGCTGGAATTGCCCTGCCGTTGATCGGCTTACGGCATTTTTCGATGAGCTGGAAGACCGCTTGGACTACAGGCGCTGGTACTACGGGCATTTTCATCGAGATGCCAACCCGGCCGAGCGTCATACCGTGCTCTACGACTGCATCGTTCGCTTGGGCGACGAACTCCAGCCCTGGGATGTTGCGTAGGGGTGGGGTGCCTGATTACTCAGCCGTTACGGTGATGTTCTCCCTGTGCTTGCGGATAACATCCCAGCTAAAGTGCTCGACCAGCCGCTCGGCAGAGCGCGGCGTGGTGTCCGGCGCGATGCCCGTTTGCCCGGCGAGCCAGCCCAGCAGCGCTTCGGGCGTGCCAAAGCGGGCGCGGAGTTCGCCCAGGTCCAGATCGCGGTCTCGTTTGGAAAGGCGGCGGCCGTCCGGTGCCATGAGCAGCGGAATATGTGCGTAGTGCGGCGTGGGCAGTCCCAACAGGTGCTGCAGATAGATCTGGCGCGGCGTGGACCCCAGCAGGTCGCATCCGCGCACGACCTCGGTGACGCCCATGGCAGCGTCGTCGACCACCACGGCTAGCTGATAGGCAAACACGCCGTCGCTGCGGCGCACCAAAAAGTCGCCGCACTCGGTGGCGAGTGCTTCGCATTGGGCGCCGTACGTGCGATCCACAAATTCGATCACGTCGTCTGCGAGGTCGTCGACGGTGGGCACGCGCAGACGTGTGGCCGGGGCGCGCAGGGCGCTGCGGCGGGCCACCTCCTCGGCCGAAAGACTTCGGCAGGCGCCACGGTAGATGGGCGTGCCGTCGCTCGCGTGCGGTGCACTCGCGGCGTGGAGCTCGGCGCGTGTGCAAAAGCAGGGATAGGTGAGGCCGGCGTCTTTCAGCCGGCGCAAGGCGCTCTCGTACAGGTCTAGGCGGTCGTGCTGGTAGTAGGGGCCTTCGTCCCACTCCAGCCCCAGCCAGGCCAGGTCGTCAATCAATTGGGCGGCAAGTTCCGGGCGCTTGCAGCGATCGTCCAGGTCCTCAATGCGTAACACGATGCTGCCGCCCTGGCTGCGGGCCGAAAGCCATGCGCACAGGCAGCTGAACACGTTGCCCAGGTGCATACGGCCCGAGGGCGACGGGGCGAAGCGCCCCACGACGGGCGCGGGAGCGGCCGGCGTCGTTGGCGCGTCGGCGGCGGTTGTTGCTATGTTGCGTGCGTTGATGTCCATGCGGACGAGTATAGCGCGGGGCGTGGTGGGGGAGACGCTGCCGTGGCCTGCAAGTTGCTGAGGCCACACGTTGCGCGTGCCGGACCACCGGCTCGGCGCCTTAATCGTCGTCAATCAATCTAGCCCTCAAACGACAGAAGCCCCGGCAGCTCTTCGCAACTGCCGGGGTTTCCGCGGAAAAGGGGGACATGATCCTCAAGCGAACGGCAAAGGGGCAAACCGTTTTCGCTCAACTGCTTTATGCCCCTCGCTCGCCGGCTTAATCGGCTCACGCCGCGCCCACACAAAGCCGCTACACCTGTGACGGAGCTATGAAGTGGTATCTATGCCGGAGCGGGCTATGCCAAGGAGTGTCCCAGATTGCCGGCAGATAAGGAACGTCTCCAGGTGCCGGTCGCGGGCGTGACTTTCGTCCCGTTTAATACTCCGCTGACCTAGATGTTCGTCACATGAACCCGCAAACGTGGGACAATGACGCTACTGGTATCACAGACAAAGGATGTGCCTATGAACGCCCCCGTTGCCAAGACCTGTCGGCAGCGCTGCCCGTTTGCGCGATTTGCTTCCATTTGCGCGCTCGTCGCGTGCGCGCTGCTGCTGTTGCCCGCCGTTGCACGTGCCGACGGGTATTCCATGACCCAAACCTACATCAGTGCCACGGTCGAGGCCGATGGATCGCTGACCGTTGTCGAGGGACGCCAGTTTGATTTCGACGACGACATCAACGGCGTGTTTTGGGAGATCAATACGGGCACCAACCAGCAGGGCGGCACGGCGGGCGTTGACGTGCTGAGTGTCGAGGAAGAGGACACCGCGTTTAACAAAGTCGATAGCGCGAACAAGGGCGACTCTGGCGTCTACACGGTCGAGCAGACCGGTGACGGCGTAAGGATTAAGGTGTTCAGCCCTCACGAGAGCGGCGACAGCGCAATCTACTACGCGAGCTACACCATGACCGGTGCGGTTATGAACTGGGCCGATACCGCCGAGCTCTACTGGAAGTTCGTGGGTGACGGCTGGTCTGCGGATTCCGATGACGTCGAGATGGAAGTGTGCTTCGCGAATGCCGCTGCCGGGACGGCGGCCGTCAAGGGCGATAACTTCCGCGCATGGGGCCATGGTCCGCTGACGGGCGACGTGTCGCTCGATGAGGACGAGCCCATGGTCACCTATACCATTCCCTGCGTGCACCAGGGCGAATTCGCCGAGGCACGCATCGCCTTCCCTAGCGACTGGGTGCCGCAGCTTGCCGCTTCGGGCGAAGATCGCATGTCAACGATCCTGAGCGAAGAGAAGGAATGGGCCGACGAAGCTAACGCCCGCCGTGAGCACGCGCGTGCGGTTGCCGGTGCGATCGCCGTGGCGTGTGTTGTCGTGGCGGTTGCCTATACCGGTGTGATCGTGATGCTCAAGCTGCGCAGGCCCAAGCCCAAGCCGCTCTTCCAGGACGAGTACTTCCGCGATGTGCCCTCCGCCGACCATCCCGCGGTGCTTGCAGCTCTTATGAGCTGGAACGGCGTGCCCGATCAGGCATATATCGCCACACTGATGAAGCTGACCGACGACCGCGTGATCAAGCTAGAAGAAGCGACCGAGACCAAGAAGAAGGGTCTGCTCCGTCGCGAAAAAGAGGAGCAGACGTATCGCATCACAGTGACCGACGAGGCCTGGAAGGCCGCCAAGAAGGACGGCATCGATCGCGACGTGCTCAAGGTCTTCTTCGCTGGCGTTAAGCCCGATAAAGACGGCGTCCGTTCGCGCACGTTTAGCGAGCTGGAGGAGTATGCCAGCGAGCGTACTGAATCTGTTGGCGACAAGCTCGAGGACTATCAGAGCACGGTTAAGGGCAAGCTGGAGGAGCGCGAGCTTATCGCATCGGATGGCACTATCGCGATGGTGGCCGGCCTGGTTCTCGGCATCATCATTGTCTTTGGCATTTTGGGCTCTCTGTTCTATACCGACTTTGCGGACGCCAACGTCGGTGCCGCTGTGATTTCGATCCCCGTCACGATCGTGGGCTTTGTCCTGAGCTGCACCTTCCGCCGTTACACGCCGGAGGGCGCCGAGGTGGCGGCTCGCTGCAAGGCGCTCAAGCATTGGCTCGAGGATTTCACACGCCTAAAGGAAGCCGTCCCGGGCGATCTGGTGCTGTGGAACAAGCTGCTGGTGATGGGCGTTGCCCTAGGCGTTTCGAAAGAAGTGCTGCGACAGCTGGCCGAGGCCGTGCCTGCGGACCTGCGCAACAGCGACGATTTCTACGACAACTACCCCTGCTACTGGTGGTATTACCATCACTACGGCAACGAGTCTCCGCTCGATTCGTTCAACGATGTGTATCACGAGACCATCCGCGAGTTGGCTTCGAGCTCCGATAGCTCGAGTGGCGGCGGTGGTGGCGGCTTCTCGGGCGGCGGAGGCGGCGGCGTCGGCGGAGGCGGCGGCGGAACGTTCTAGCGGTCGTAAATTATGGGATGGGCTTTTCTCGACAGCCGTCGGGGGAAGCCCATCCCATTTTTATGCGCTACCTACGAAGACTGTCCCCAGCGACTAGTCATTTAAGAACGTCCCCAACGACTAGGTGCGGTTGCTGCCAAGGAGTGTCCCGGGGTGCCGGCACAAGAGGAACGTCCCTAACTGCCAGGTTTAGGCTGTTAGGTCGAGTTCGTAGAGAAAGCTTTCACGCGGCATGTCGTGACGACGCTCTTCGCGGTTGGCGCGGTGCGTGGCCGTGCGCTTAAAGCCG
This sequence comes from Coriobacteriaceae bacterium, assembly GCA_902835305.1. GTDB lineage: Bacteria > Actinomycetota > Coriobacteriia > Coriobacteriales > Coriobacteriaceae > Collinsella. The sequence goes on along the minus strand of CADFMD010000004.1, from coordinate 185,680 downwards.
TGCAGCTCGTAGAACTTCCACGAGCAGTTAGAGTCGGTGTACAAGTGTGCCCTTGTCGCCCCGCGCGAGGACAGGTACGAGACCGCGGCATCGAGCAAAACCGAGCCAACGCCCAGGCCGTGGACATCGGGATCGACGGCGAGCAGCGTGACTTCGTTGTCGTGCGGCAACGGGCTGCTCTCGAGCAAGCGGTTGTTGGTTCGGATGGTTGCACGCACAAACGAGAGATACTCGGCGCAGGCATCAGGCTCCAGTTCACGCATCTGCGATAGCAGCGCGCGTTCGGTATCCATCCAATGTTCCTTAACGGTGGCGCCGGAGCTCTGTCCCGCACGCACGAGCGAAATGCCACGCGCCTGACCGTCGATTACGGCAACCTGCGAAAACGTCGACGACGAAAGGCAGTAGGCGAGGTCGCACGCGGCCTCGAGGCGGTTGTACTCATCGTTATCCGAATTGTTATGCCAAAGCTGCTGCAGAATCAGCGCGATGGCGTCGAAGTCTTCGGTATCAAACGGTCGGTAGAGAGCCCGCGAGACCATGGTGCCTCTTTCTTTTGCGGATGCATATCGAGCACAGTTCTACCACGCTATTGGCATCTAATTATGGTGCCCCTGTGTTCCATGAACTCACCGCGCCCGGTGCTGCGCCCATGCCCTCCGCTCGCAAGCTTTTTCTGCACATGCGACCGTTGCGGGGTGCATCGACGCGCTCGATGCGCTACATTAAATCAGTATTTTCAATGCCGCTGCGCGAGCGCTGCAGATCGACGTATCACCGACTCACAGAGCACGGCGGCGTACCAGACAGGAGGACTGCATGGGATCTGATGTGAAGATCGCACGCGCGTTGATCTCGGTTACCGATAAGACGGGCGTCGTCGATTTCGCACGGACGCTGGTTGACGACTTTGGCGTCGAGATCATCTCTACGGGCGGCACGGCTCGTGCCATCGAGGACGCGGGCGTTCCCGTAACCCCCATCGAGGAGTTCACGGGCTATCCCGAGATGATGGACGGCCGCGTCAAGACGCTGCATCCCAAGGTTCACGGCGCGCTGCTGGCCCGTCGCGATTCCGAGCAGCACATGCAGGAAGCCGCTCAGCACGGCATTAAGCTAATCGACCTGGTCGTCGTCAACCTGTACGAGTTCGAGAAGACCGTCGCCAACCCCGAGGTCACCTTTGCGGATGCCATCGAGCACATTGACATCGGTGGTCCCTCCATGCTGCGCTCTGCCGCCAAGAACGCCGCGAGCGTTACCGTCATCTCCGACCCGGCCGACTATGATGCCGTCCTGGCCGAGATGCGCGAGACCGGTGGCTGCACCACGCTTTCCACCCGTCGCCGCCTGCAGGTGAAGGTCTACCAGACTACCGCCGCCTACGACACGGCTATCTCCCGTTGGCTTGCCGCTCAGGCAAGCGACGTGGCGGACACCTCTGCCAAGCTCGAGATCTCGCTGGAGAAGGTCGACGACCTGCGCTATGGTGAGAATCCTCAGCAAAAGGCTACGGTCTACCGCTTTGCCGAGGGCTGCGAGAACACCGCGAGCTCTCAGTTCCCGCTTGTGGGCTCCGAGCAGATCCAGGGCAAGCCGCTCAGCTACAACAACTATCTGGACGCCGATGCCGCCTGGAACCTGGTCCGCGAGTTCGACGAGCCGGCCTGCGTGATCCTCAAGCATCAGAACCCCTGCGGTTCCGCCGTTGCCGAGGACATCACGGCCGCCTACGACCGCGCTTTCGCCTGCGATCCCAAGAGCGCCTTCGGCGGCATCATCGCCTGCAACCGCGAGGTTCCCTTTGAGCTGGTTGAGCACTTCGCCGACCAGAACAAGCAGTTCGTCGAGGTCATCATCGCCCCGAGCTACACCGATGAGGCGCTCGAGCGCATGGTCAAGCGCCCCAACCTGCGCGTGCTGGCTACCGGCGGCGTGGACCACGGTGCCCAGGTGGAGCTGCGCTCCATCGACGGCGGCATGCTGGTGCAGGAGGTCGACCACGTGACCGAGGATCCCGCGACCTTTACGTTCCCCACCGATCGCAAGCCCACCGACGCTGAGATGGCCGAGCTCGAGTTTGCCTGGAAGGTCTGCAAGGGCGTTAAGTCCAACGCCATCCTGGTCTCCAAGGGCAAGGCCGGCATTGGCATGGGCCCTGGTCAGCCCAACCGCGTTGACTCCGCACTGCTTGCCTGCGAACGCGCCGAGGACTTTTGCGAGCGCGAAGGCGTGGAGAAGGGCGGCTTTGCCTGCGCGAGTGACGCGTTCTTCCCGTTCCGCGACAACGTCGACGTGCTTGCCGCACACGGCGTGACCTGCATCATCCAGCCCGGTGGCTCCAAGCGCGACGACGAGAGCATCCAGGCCTGCAACGAGCACAATATTGCGATGGTTTTCACGGGTGCCCGCCACTTCCGCCATTAAGTAGGGAGGTGGCGCTGCGGCTTGCCCAACCACCGCACCTTGCCGCTCATTCGTCGCTCGCGTACCCAAGTACGCGTCGCTCCTCTTTCACGGCAATCTGCGGCACCTGGGCAACCCTCGCCGACCTGTTAGGTTGACTGGGGAGGATGGGATGTTATCTCGTCCCTTGGACCGCCTCGCTTCTAAAATAATCTCTGCAAAAGACGGTCGCTCCGTTTGGAGGGCCGTCTTTTTGGTATAAGAGGACGGAATGACTAACACGAAAGGTACAACCATGCCCCAGATTGATGATGCAGAGCTGTTTGGCAATGCCGAGGACCAGCGTGCGTACGAGGACTTTTGCGCCAATCAGGAGGCGGTCGAGAAGTTTACGCTCGACAAGCCCGCGCTTATCTGCCGTTGGCGCATGTCCAACAAAAAGGTGCCCATGCTCAACCGTCACATTCGCGCGCTGTCCGAGCGCTTGGTGCAGGGCGAGCCGCTTACCCATAACATGCTCAGCTGGGCTAAGCAGCACGTTGAGTGGTCGCTTGCCGAGGGCGATTACACCGCGCACGACGGCGTGCTCATGCTGGTGATCGACGTTAACGGCAATGCCGCCATGACGGTGGGTGAGTACGAGCCGCTGGCCGATACTTCGGCCAAGGCGCTGCGTGCCCGCTCCGCCGAGGCCCGCTCCGAGGCCGACGAAACCGGCGTGGCGCCCGAGCTGCTCGCTGCCGTCAACAACGGCGAGCTGGCCTTTGTGGCGCCGGCGGACGAGTGCCTGTGCGGCACGGCGACGCTCATAGAGCAGCTGGCCCAGACCAAGGGCATCCCGGTCACGCGCGTGGACATTCCCGCACAGCTCAAGGGCGCCTTGTTCCTGGTAAGTGACGAGCACGGCGTGGTGCCTGCCGCCGACGCCGACGCCGCCGAGTCCGACGCCGCCACGGTCGCTTTCTTCGCCGACGGCTACGAAAAGCTTCGTGCCCGTCGCTAAATGATTATTCTGGGACGGGGATTAAAGAATCATTTTGGTTCCCGCCACCGCTGCGAGTGCGAGGCGGACAAAACGCCCCCGCTCGCGAACAGTTCTGTCACCTTGGCGACGTGCGTGGCGCGCACCTGCAGTTTCGCAGCCATAATGGTGGCAAGACAACCAAGAGGGGAGCGGAATCCATGGCGCTAATCTATATCGTTGAGGACGACGAGCCCATTCGTCGTGAGCTTGTCGACATCCTTGCCCGCGCCGGGTTTGAAATCGAGGCCTGCGAATCGTTCGAGCATGTCTCGCGCGATATTCTCGCCGCCGCGCCCGACCTGGTGCTGCTCGACCTCACGCTTCCCGTCAAGGACGGCCAGCATATCTGCCACGAGGTTCGCCGCGAATCCGAGGTCCCCATCATCGTCCTCACCTCGCGCACGACCGAGATCGACGAGGTCATGGCCATGACGCTCGGCGCGGACGACTTTGTTCCCAAGCCCTATAGCGCGCGCGTGCTCGTGGCGCGCATCAACGCACTGCTGCGTCGCACCGCGGCGTCAGGCGAGCGCAGCACGCTCGTCCACAAGGGGCTGGAGCTCGACCTCGCCCGCTCTATGGTCACCAACACGGCGACCGGCGACAGCACCGAGCTCACCAAAAATGAGCTGCGCATTCTCTCGCTGCTCCTGAGCCGCGCGGGCAAGATCGTCTCGCGCTCGGCCATCATGCAGGACCTGTGGGACTCCGACGCCTTCGTGGACGACAATACGCTCACCGTCAACATCAACCGCCTGCGCACCACGCTCGAAAAAATCGGCATCAAGGGGTATTTGACGACGCATCGCGGTCAAGGCTATTCGGTCTAGGGGCCGGCTATGTCGTTTGGCAAGTTCTTTAAAGATGCACTGCTTCCCGTCGCCGTGTGGACGTGCGGCGTGCTGCTGAGCTGCTTTGTGCTGACGGTCGCCGGCGCACCCGTTTCTATCGTGGTCGTGGCGGTTGGCGTGTCCTTTATCTTCGGTATGCTCGGCATCGTGATCGAGTACGCTCGCCGTCGCCGTTTTCTGCGTCAGTTGGAGCGCGCGGCAGAGGAGCTCGAGAGTCCCGCATGGGTCCAGGAGATGGTGCAATGCCCGACCTATGCCGAGGGCGAGCTCGAGTACGAGGTCTTGCGCCGGGTGGGCAAGGCGGCATGCGACGAGGTTGCCGAAGGCCGGCGTCAGACCGATGACTATCGCGACTATATCGAGAGCTGGGTCCACGAGGCCAAGCTGCCCCTGGCGGCGGCCCATCTGATTTTGGAAAACCTGGATGGCAGCGAAGACGACCTGTCGCGTGTGGATGACCTGGGTCGCGAGCTGGCTCGCGTGGAGCGCTATATCGACCAGGCGCTGTACTACGCGCGCTCGGAAGTCGTGGAGCGCGACTACCTGATTCGTCGCTGGGATCTCAAGACCTTGGTGACGGGCGCGATTAAAGCCAACGCGCGCGAGCTTATCGCGGCGCACGTGGCTCCGGTGTGCGAGAACCTCGACTTTGAGGTCTTTACCGACGAGAAGTGGCTCGAGTTTATTCTAGGCCAGCTTATTCAGAACAGCATCAAATATGCGCGCGAGGACGGCGCAAAGATCGTGTTTTCGGGCGCGTTGCTGGACGAGGGCCTGGCGAGCGAACGCATCGAGCTTACCGTCGCGGACAACGGCTGCGGCGTGAGCGCGGCCGACCTGCCGCGCGTGTTCGAGAAAGGTTTTACCGGCGACAACGGCCGCACCACCAAGCGCGCAACGGGCATCGGCCTCTACCTTGTGGCGCGCCTGTGCTCCAAGATGGGCATCGACGTCACGGCGGCATCCGACTCCGGCGAAGGCTTTGTCGTAACGTTCGCCTTCTCGACGAACAAGTTCCAATACTTTGAGTAGCCGGGCCGTCTTGCGCTGCGGACGGCTATGTTCCCGAACGTGAACTTAACTAAGGCAACTGGCGCTATGTTTCCGAACGTGAACATAACTATGAGGCTCAAATGGATCTCTCATAACAAAAACGTGCAGCCCAAACAAAACGTGCCGCCCCAAACGGGGCGGCACGCCATCTTTTATCAGCCAACTCGCTGAAGTAAGGCTGCGAAGGCCGCGAGGCCGGGAGGGGTTTCCTAAGGGCACATCCCGCAGCCGCAACGCGGCGAGGACGTGCCCGTGGAAACCCCGCAGGCCCCGCGGCCGGTGGGAGCAACGCTACTTCACGACCAAAATGTCGCAGTCCGTATTGCGCAGCAGGAACGTCGAAATTGAACCCAGCAGCGCATACTTGATCGAGGACAGGCCGCGGGCGCCGCAGAGCACCAGGTCGGGCTTAACCACGTCGAGCATCTCGTCCTTGAGCGTCTCGCGAATGCGGCCGGCGCGAATCATGACCTCGACCTCGGGAATGTCGGGATTGGCCTTGGCCTCTTCGAGCTGCTTGGCGATGGAGTTCTTAAATGCCTCCTCTAGGCCGTTGACAAGATCGACCGGATAGGAACCGGCGCTCTCGAGCGCCGTGGAATCGATAACGTGGCCGATGATCAGCTTGGCGCCGTTGTTCGCGGCGACCTTGATGGCGCGTGCGAGCACAAAATCCTGCTGCTCAGTACCGTCGAGTGAAACAAATACCTTGGTGTAGCCCTCGTTCATGGTTTCCTCCTTGGTCTATCGCACGGGCGCGGGGCTCGTGCATCGGGCGGGCGCGGGCGCGTTGGCCGCCGGACACTTTATCTTGTTGCAGTTATACCCAAGGATTTGGGTTTGACCGCTCGCAATTCTGTGAACGGGCGAGTTTTTTGGTAAGGGTAGGCGCAGGCGCGCCGCCAACGGTTGATAATGGGACATCGCCCGCACCGTCCGCAGAACAATATCGGCGGGTGTCTAACGAGGGGGTCCCTTTGGATATCATCGAGCTTTTAAAATCTGCCTTCATGGGCCTGGTCGAGGGCATCACCGAATGGCTGCCTGTTTCGTCGACCGGTCACATGATCTTGGTGGACGAGTTCGTCAAGATGAACGTGAGCGAGACGTTCTGGAACATGTTCCTGGTCGTGATTCAGCTTGGCGCCATTTTGGCCGTCTGTGTGCTGTTCTTCCATGAGCTCAATCCGTTCTCGCCCAGCAAGGGCAAGGAGGGCCGTCGCGACACCTGGGTGCTGTGGGGCAAGATTGTGCTCGGTTGCATTCCTGCGGCGGCGATCGGCCTGCCGCTCAACGACTGGATGGAGGAGCATTTCTACAATGCTCCCGTCGTGGCGCTGGCGCTCATTGTGTACGGCGTGCTGTTTATCGTGATCGAGAACTGGCGCGCAAACAAGCGCGAGGAAATGGCCGTTGCCGGTTCGTTTGGTTCGCGTGCTGTGGTGGCGGGCGGACGTCCCGCCGGTGCGCACTTTGCGGCGCCCGCTGCGACTGCCGCTGCAGACGATGACGATAGCTTGGACTTTGGCTCCATCACTACACTCGAGGATCTGAGCTGGAAGACCGCGCTGGGTATCGGTTGCTTCCAGGTGCTTTCGCTGATTCCGGGCACATCGCGCTCCGGCTCCACCATCATCGGCGGCCTGCTACTGGGCTGCACGCGCTCGGTGGCGTCTAAGTTCACGTTCTTCCTGGCTATTCCCGTTATGTTTGGCGCAAGTGCGCTCAAGCTGGTCAAGTACTTTATTAAGGGCGGTACTTTCGGCACCAACGAGATCGCCATCTTGGGCGTGGGCTGCGTCGTCGCCTTTGTGGTGTCGCTCATTGCCATCAAGTGGCTTATGGGCTTCGTTCGCCGTCACGACTTCAAGTGCTTCGGCGTCTACCGCATCATCCTGGGCATCGTGGTACTCGCGTACTTCTTTGTCCTGGAGCCTATGCTCGGCCTGTAGCTTGGTTGACGCTGCGCGGCGGCCAGAGCGACAACTTGTCATTCAAAGAGGGTGGCATGACCAAAAGGTCTATGCCGCCCTCTTTTCATGCCAATTTGTTCGCTCTGGCCGCCGCTCGCTGCTGCTGCCATGACATCGGCGGTTTCGTGATTGTCAATAGATTGGTGCAAAGTAACCTGAACCCATTGCGCCAAATCCGCTGGGGCGCGCCTGACGGTGACGCACGGAGTCGTGGTGTGATTTGCGTCGGTGTCCGCGCGGCTCGGTATACTGGTACGGCTCAAACTATGGCGCTGCCCGCAGGCGCGCCGTCCGTCAGATGAGGAGTCGCCCATGACCCAGCCCTTGCCCTGGGAAAAGAACGCCGCGGTACCCGTGCCGCCCGCGCCGGAACCCGTGCCACTCGATGCATACACCGCCCCCGCTGCGCCGGAGCCCGAGCTCGTTCCGCTCGACATCTACGACGCTCCCGCGCCGGCGCCCAAGCCCGCCAAGCCGCTCGTCGACATCGACAGCCTTAATCCCGCCCAGCGCGAGGCGGTCCTGTCCACCGAGGGCCCGTTGCTGGTGCTCGCCGGCGCCGGCTCGGGCAAGACCCGCGTCTTGACCTTCCGTATCGCACATATGCTCGGCGACCTGGGTGTTAAGCCTTGGCAGGTTCTTGCCATTACGTTTACCAACAAGGCTGCGGCAGAGATGCGCGAGCGTCTGACGGCACTCATCCCCAGCGGCACCCGTGGCATGTGGGTGTGCACCTTCCATGCCATGTGCGTGCGCATGCTGCGCGAGGACGCCGATCTGCTGGGCTACACCGGCCAGTTCACCATCTACGATGACGATGACTCAAAGCGCATGGTGCGTGACATTATGCAGGCGCTCGGCATCGAGCAAAAGCAGTTCCCCATCAACATGATCCGCAGCAAGATCAGCTCGGCCAAAAACGCCATGATCGGCCCCGAGGACATGCTCAAGAGCGCCGATAGCCCCAATGACAAAAAGGCCGCGCAGGTCTACCTGGAGCTGGAGCGCCGCCTGCGCGCCGCCAACGCGATGGACTTCGACGACCTGCTCGTGCGCACGCTCGAGCTGCTGCGCACCCGCCCCGAGGTGCTCGACAAGTATCAAGAGCGCTTCCGCTACATTAGCGTCGACGAGTATCAGGACACCAACCACGTCCAGTACGAGATCGCCAACCTGCTGGCCGCCAAGTACCAAAACCTCATGGTTGTGGGCGACGACGACCAGTCCATTTATAGCTGGCGTGGCGCCGACATCACCAATATCCTGGACTTTGAGAAGGACTTTAAAAACTGCAAGACCGTCAAGCTGGAGCAGAACTATCGCTCCACGGGTCACATCCTGAGCGCCGCCAATGCCGTTGTTCGCCACAACTCGCAGCGCAAGGACAAGCGCCTGTTTACGGCCGAGGGCGATGGCGAGAAGATCCAGGCCTTCCAGGCAAGCGATGAGCGCGACGAGGGCCGCTGGATTGCCGGCGAGATCGAGAAGCTACACGCCAAGGGCACGAGTTACGACGACATCGCCGTGTTCTACCGCACCAACGCCCAGTCGCGTATTCTCGAAGATATGTTCCTGCGCGCGGGCGTGCCCTACAAGATCGTGGGCGGCACGCGATTCTTCGACCGTGCCGAGATCCGCGACGTCATGGCCTACCTCAAGATGATCGTGAACCCGGCCGACGAGATGAGCGTCAAGCGTGTCATCAACACGCCGCGCCGCGGCATCGGCTCCACCTCGATCCAAAAGATTGAGCAGCTGGCGCGCGACAATCGTTGCTCGTTCTTCCAGGCTTGCGAGATCGCGTGCGCCGAGACCGGTATGTTTAGCGCCAAGGTGCGCAATGGCCTGTCGAGCTTTGTGTCGCTGGTGCGCGAGGGTCGCCGCATGAGCGGCGAGCTCAAGGACGTCGTCGAGATGATTGTCGATAAGACGGGTCTGCTGCAGGCGTTTCGCGCCGAGGGCACCATGGAGTCCGAGAGCCGCGCCGAGAACATCCAGGAATTCCTGGGCGTCGCCGCCGAATTTGAGGAGACGCACGAGGATATCGAGGGTACGCTCGAGAGCTTGGAAGAGCTGCGCGCGGCCGGTGTTGCCGACGTGCCTGCCGGCGCCGAGTCCGAGCCCGTCGTGGTGAGTGCGCCCGCGCCCGAGCCGGGACCGTCCGCTCCGGCATCCTCGTTTGAGGCACTCGTCGGCGCGCGCGATGCCGCAGGTTCCAATCCGCTCGATAACCTAGCCGCCCCGGCGCTCTCGCCGCAGGATGCCTTGGCCGCCGCCATCGCGGGCAACGCGTATGCCGCGCCGACGGAGATGCCGGCGGGTGCCGTGCATGCCGACGAGATCGAGCGCACCTACGGCCCGCTCACCTGCAAGGCGCTGCCGGCACTCATGGAGTGGCTGGCCCTGCGCTCCGACTTGGATTCCCTGGCCGGCGAGACACATGCCATCACCATGATGACCATCCACTCCGCTAAGGGCCTGGAGTTCCCCGCGGTGTTCGTGGCCGGCATGGAGGAGGGTATCTTCCCGCACGTGCACGACTTTGGCGGTAGTGACGATCCGGGCAAGCTCGAGGAAGAGCGTCGCCTGGCCTACGTCGCCATCACGCGTGCTCGCAAGCGCCTGTTCCTGACCTATGCGGCCACGCGTCGCACTTACGGCTCGACCTCTGCCAACCCGCGCTCGCGCTTCCTCAACGAGATTCCGTTCGAGGACATCGAGTTTAGCGGCATCGGTTCTGCCGGTTTTGAGGGCACGGGCTGGGAGAAACGCGGCGACCGTCACGGCACCTTTGGCTCGGGCATGGGCTCGGATATGTATGGCGGCAAGGTGTTTGGCTCGCATACGCGCTCGACCGGCGGTTCCGGTTCGCGCGGCGGATCGAGCTTCGACGATTTCTTTGGCGGCAGCAGCTATGGGACCGAGCGCCATCGTGGGGTCTCGCCCGACGCCGGCCGTGTTGCCTCGACCTTTGGCTCGGGCGCGCCGCGAGCCAAAAAGCCGTCGTCCAAGGTGTCGCCGACGGTGGAGCGCAAGGTCGATCGCGCCAGCGCGTCGCAGGACTTTGCCGCGGGCGATACCGTGAGCCACAAGACCTTTGGCACGGGTACCGTGATCTCGGTCGCCGGAGACATGATCGAGGTCCAGTTCGAAAAGACCGGCCAGACTAAAAAGCTCATGAAGGGCTTTGCACCGATCGTCAAGTTGTCGTAATCCCGGCGGACCCGGGCGGGCGTATGGGGCAACATCGCCTGCTCGGACAGTCCTGCTCGCACGGAGAGCACATTAAGTGCTCTCCGGCTCGTGCGGAACTCGCGATCGATGTTGCCCCATACGCCCGCCCGGGTCCTTAGGTAACGTTACTGGACGAGCGTTGCTTTGCCCGTTCGCTTTTTGGTCTGGAGAGCCGGGTGGGCTGAATACTTAGACATGGCAAGGGACTCCTCCGTTGATGAACGGGGGAGCCCCTTGTTTTGTTTTGGTTGTTGTTGCGACCTAGAGGTGGCTGATGATCAGTTCCATCTTGCCTTCGAGGTCAATGGAGCTGACGGTGCTCGGAGCTAGCAGGTGGCTTCCCTTGTGGACGGGGTCGCCGCAGACGGTGCCTTCGCCGTCGATGACCGACAGACACATGAAGGGCCAGCGCTGGTCGAGGGTCTTGCTGCCGTCGACGCGCACGCGATCGACGGTGTAGCAGGGGTTGGACTCGAGCTCGGTCACGCCATCGACCTCGGGCGCGGTCACCGTGCCGTCGGTCGGAGCCTGCGCGTTAAAGTCGATGCAATCGAGGCTCTGCTCAATGTGCAGCGGGCGCAGCTTGCCGTCGGTGCCGGGGCGGTCGTAGTCGTACAGGCGATACGTCACGTCGCTCGATTGCTGCGTCTCTAAAATGAGCGTGCCGGTCTTGATGGCGTGCACGGTACCGGAATCAATCTGGAAAAAGTCACCCTTGTGAATCGGCAGCACGTTGAGCATGTCGTCCCAGCGGCCGTCTTCGATCATCTGTGCGGCCTCGGCACGATCCTTGGCGCGCTGCCCGACGATAATCGTGGCGCCGGGCTCGCAGTCCAGCACGTACCAGCACTCGGTCTTGCCCAGGCTACCGTTCTCATGCTCGGCGGCGTACTCGTCGTCGGGGTGAATCTGGATCGAAAGGTCGTCCTTGGCGTCCAGGATCTTAATGAGCAGCGGGAACTCCTTGCCCTCGCAGTTGCCAAAGAGCTCGCGGTGCTCGGCCCACAGCCACGACAGTGTGTGGCCGGCATACGGGCCCTCCGCGATCTGGCAGTCGCCGTTGGGGTGGGCCGAGATAGCCCAACACTCACCGATGGGACCCTCGGGAATGTCGTAACCAAATACGGTTTCGAGCTGGCGGCCGCCCCAGATCTTCTCGTGGAAAATCGGCGTCAGTTTAATCAAATCGGACATGTTCATACTCCCATGGTGTTGCGCGGCCGCCCGCTCTAATCGAGTCATAACGAGCGCCCGCATGACTACAAAAACCTATGCCAACGTTACGTTGTGCAGCTCAAAGCGGTCGCCGACGTTGCGCGAAATCGAGTACTCAAAGGCGTTGCCGCTATCCAAAAAGCCAATCTGGTTGAGTTCGAGCAGGGGAGCGCCGGGTTTGGTGCCCAGACGCTCGGCCTCTTCCTCGGTTGCCGCCACGGCGCGGATGGTGCGGTGGAAGCTCGAAATCTTCAGCCCGCATTGCTCGCGGATAAAGCTATAGACCGATCCGTATAGGTCCTTCTTTTTAAGGCCCGGTATCAGCTCGAGAGGCATGTAGGTGTACTCGATGACGATGGGCTTCTCGTCGACCTGGCGCACGCGCACGATGTGATAGGCAAAGTCGTCCTCGGCAATTCCCAGCTGAGTTGCGACGTCCGCTGGTGGATTGACAATCGAGAAATCGTAGACCACCGAGGTCACCTTCTCCCCGCGGTGCTCATACGAAAAGCCCTGGGCGCGGTCGTTTTTGCCCTGGAAAAACGCCTGGTCGGGAAGACCCGCCGTGTCCTTAACGTAGGTGCCCGACCCGCGACGGCTGGTAACAAGACCCTCCTCGGTGATCTGCTCGATCGCGCGCTTGACGGTGATCTTGGAAACGCTATAGAGCTCGCAGAACTCAACGACGGTGGGTAGCTTGTCGCCCGGTTTAAGAGCGCCATCCTCGATGCTTCGACGGATATCTGCAGCTATCGCCTCGTATTTGGGAATCATGGAACCTCCTTTCCGGCTTGATTGAGTACAGAAGAAAGTATAGTCAACACCTAAGCATTCCTATTGCGTTTTTGAAAAGTTCGAGAAAGGTTTAATTAAAAAACGCTTCTCTTTAAAAACTAGAGCGCTCTAAATGAATATGCACTCGAATAATGTGGTATTGAGCAAATTGATTGGCTCGAGGACGGGGCTGGGCTGTTTTGCCGCCCAGCGAACCGAATCTCATGCTTTGAGTTTCCCCAGATAAAACCCGCCAAAACAAACCTGTCCCTTTTTGGCAGGTTTTTGCCTGGGGAGCGGTACCATACAAGCAATGTTTAAACGAGAAAGGCGGGCTCCCATGGAACCTAAGCAGTACTACATCGGCATTGACGTCGGCGGCACTTCGGTTAAGGAGGGCCTGTTCGACGAGGACGGCAACCTGCTGGCCAAGGCCAGCGTGCCCACGCCTCCCATCGTTGACGCTGCGGGCTTTGCCGCGGTGACCGAAGCTATCGACCAGGTGGTCGCCAAGGCCCAGATTCCGCGTGCCTTTGTGGCGGGCATTGGTCTGGCCGTTCCGTGCCCCATCCCGGCATCGGGCGATGCCAAGGTCAAGGCCAACATTGCCATTAACCTGCCCGAGCTGAGAGTCGCCATTCAGGAGCACTGCCCCGACGCGGTCGTTAAGTACGAGAACGATGCCAACGCCGCTGCCATGGGCGAGGCCTGGCTCGGCTCTGCCAAGGGCGTACAGAACGTGGTGATGGTCACCATTGGTACCGGCGTGGGCGGCGGCGTTATCGTTAACGGCGACGTGGTATCAGGCGTTGTGGGCGCCGGCGGCGAGATTGGCCACATGTGCCTGAACCCCGACGAGGAGCGCACCTGCGGCTGCGGCGGCCATGGCCATCTGGAGCAGTATTCCAGCGCCACCGGCGTGGTGAGCAACTACCTTGCCGAGTGCGAAAAGGCGGGCGTCGAGCCCATCGAGCTGACCGGCCCCTCCGATTCCAAGGACGTGTTCCAGGCCTGCCGCGAGGGCGACAAGCTCGCGCTGGCCGCGGCCGATACCATGGCCGACTATCTCGGCCGCGCCCTGGCGCTTATTGCCAACGTGGTCGATCCCGAGATGTTCCTGATCGGCGGCGGTGCTTCCGCTTCGGCCGATGTCTACCTCGACAAGGTCCGCGAGCACTTTAAGCAGTACGCGCTCTCCGCCTCGCGCGAGACGCCCATTAAGGTCGCTTCGCTCGGCAACGACGCCGGCATCATCGGTGCCGCCTACGTAGCCCTGCGCGCCGCCGGCAAATAGCTGGTGCAAGGGGGGGCAGGTTACTTTGCACCAACATGGCGCAAAAAGGACAGCCTTGGCCTCCATGCCTGCCCCAAAATATGCCGTGCCCCTTCCGTCTGCGAAGGCTCGGCATCGGCGTGCTACCATAGCTACGTCCAAGTACACATATCAAGTGGAGGATATCCATGGCAAACGTTCTTGTCTTTGGTCACCAGAACCCCGATAATGACGCCATCATGAGCGCCGTCGTCCTGTCCCAGCTGCTCAACCAGGTTGAGTATGCCGGCAACACCTACGAGGCCTGCGCCCTTGGTCAGCTTCCGGCCGAGTCCGCCAAGCTGCTTGCCGACGCCGGCATTGCCGAGCCCCGCGTGATCGAGTCCGTCGAGGCCGGCCAGCTCGTCGTCCTCACCGACCACAACGAGTCCGCCCAGTCTGTCGCCGGCCTTAAGGACGCCACGGTCTTTGGCGTCGTCGATCATCACCGCATCGGCGATTTCGAGACCGCCGGCCCGCTGCACTACATCTGCCTGCCCTGGGGTTCCAGCTGCACCATCGTCACCAAGCTCGCCGGCGTGCTCGGCGTTGAGCTTTCCGACGTCCAGGCCAAGCTGCTGCTCTCGGCCATGATGACCGACACGCTCATGCTCAAGAGTCCCACCACCACCGATGTCGACCGCGCCGTCGCCGCCAAGCTCGGCGAGCAGGTGGGTGTCGACCCGGTCAAGTTTGGCATGGAGGTCTTCCTCACCCGTCCGTCCGGCTCCTTCACCGCAGCCGAGATGGTCGGCAACGACATCAAGATGTTCGAGCCCGCCGGCAAGAAGCTGCTCATCGGCCAGTACGAGACCGTCGACAAGAGTCGTGCGCTCGGCATGATCGACGAGATTCGCGAGGCCATGCGTGCCTACGCCGCCGAGAAGGGTGCCGATGGCATTGTCCTGTGCATCACCGACATCATGGAGGAGGGCTCGCAGGTCCTGCTCGAGGGCGAGACCGAGGCCGCTCAGAAGGGCCTGGGCATTGCCGACGAGCACGACGGCGTCTGGATGCCGGGTGTCCTCTCCCGTAAGAAGCAGGTCGCTGCCCCCATCATGGCCGCCTGCTAGGTTTAGTTGACCAAACGCCACGACCGGATCGCGGACGTCCCGCGCTCCGGTCGTTTTTTGTGCACGGCGCCGCGTCGTCTCTTGGACAGGCGTGCCCGTGCCGTTGAGCAAATAATGTTCAACCTGTGGTTCCGCTTTTCGGCCACGCCTGCGTGCTTGTCGTGCAGGGTAGGCTAGATGCAAGCGTAATACGTTAGAGCGCGGCGCCGCCACTTGGGCGGGCCGTGCTTTTTTAAGACGGGAGCTTTCCCGTGAAAGGAGCCGCCCATGGCAGCAACTGAGCAGCTGTTCAACGTTCGTGAGCGCAAGCGCTTTGAACGTCACGACATCTGGGAGCGCATCGCCGAGAACGGTACGATTTCCGCCGCCGTCATGGTCTTCGCCGCCATCGCCGCCGTCATTTGCGCCAATACCGATGCCTACGAGGCCATCCATCACTTTTTGGAGACCCCGCTGTATGTGGGTCTGGGCAACCTTACGGCCGGTCTCACCGTTGAGCTTTTCGTCAACGACTTCCTCATGGCGATTTTCTTTTTGTTGGTGGGCATCGAGCTTAAGTACGAGATGACGGTCGGTGAGCTCAAGAATCCGCGTCAGGCCATGCTTCCCATGCTGGCGGCCGTGGGCGGCGTTGTCGTTCCCGCCTGCATCTACCTGATCTTTAACCATGCCGGTGCCCGCAACGGTTGGGCCATCCCCATGGCAACCGATATTGCCTTTGCGCTGGGCGTGCTGTCGCTTTTGGGCAATCGCGTGCCCAACGGCGTGCGCGTGTTCTTCTCGACGCTCGCCATCGCCGACGACCTCATCTCCATCGCCGCCATCGCCATCTTCTACGGTCAGAGCCCCAATCCGTTTTGGTTGGGCGCCGCCGCGCTTGTGACCTGCGCGCTCGTGTGGCTCAACAAGACGCAGCACTACCGCCTTGCCCCGTATTCGGTACTGGGTCTGCTGTTGTGGTTCTGCATGTTCAAGAGCGGCGTGCACGCTACGCTTGCTGGCGTCATCTTGGCCTTTACCATCCCGGCCAAGTGCGGTGTCAAGCTCGATAGCCTCACCGATTGGTTGGGCGAGTGCCTGCCGCTGCTCGATGATCGCTACGACGACGAGGCACACATCCTGGGCCAGCATGACTTTACCGTCTCGACTACCAAGGTCGAGCGCGTCATGCACCGCGTGACCCCGCCGCTTATCCGCATGGAGCGTCTGATCTCCACGCCGGTCAACTTTGTGATCCTGCCGATCTTTGCGTTCGTAAACGCTCAGGTTCGCTTAGTGGGCGTGGACATGAGCACGCTGCTCACCGATCCGGTGACGCTCGGCGTGTACTTTGGCATGCTGCTGGGCAAGCCGATCGGCATCTTTGGTATGACGTTTGCCCTGGTTAAGCTTAAGGCCTGCGAGCTGCCGCACAATGTCAACTGGCACATGATTGCCGGCGTGGGCATTCTGGGCGGTATCGGCTTTACCATGTCGATTCTCATCAGCGGCCTTGCCTTCCCGACGGCCCAGTTTGAGGTTCTTGCAGCCAAGGCCGCTATTCTCGCCGGTTCGGTCACCGCAGCCGTGCTCGGCATGATCTACATGAGCGTGGTCTGCAAGCATCCCTCGCCCAAAGACGAGTAAGAGCGCGAAAACCGGCTCCAGAACCGATTCGGGCGCGTTCAAAATGCGGATTCGGGCGGTGCTTGCCGCCTGCCAGACACGCCAGTGGTCAAAAAACGCCGTTTGTGAGTACTGTCACAAACGGCGTATCATTTTAGGTGCGGAAAATAATGAACAAAGTTATAAGAACTGTACGTTAATGAGTGACCATCGACTTCCAATTTGGCGCTAGCTGACGGTGATTAGGGAGTTTCAAGTCGAGTTTTGCCGATTTCGACCAAGAAACGCTGCTACTAAAAAGGTGACAGTACTCATATTTGCCCTTTTTTGGCCACAAGCCCTAAAACAAGCCTCGCCAGGGTCGGGAAACGGGCCAAATGCCGGCCTCGAGGCTTATTCCACGGTGCCGTAGACGGCGCCCCAGCCGTGGGCGGCCAAGGCGGAGTTGAGCTGGTCGCAAAGTGACTGGCGGTCGTAGTAGCCGGGCGGCAAAAGGTTCACGATTTCCATGAGGTCGGGCGCCAGGTCCAAGATTTCGGCCTGTACGATCAGATCCAGGCGGTCGATGGCGTGGCGGTCGTAAAACAGTCCGTCGACCAGGCGCTGCAAGTCGCCGAATTCCTCGGCCTGAAACGATCCGTACTCCATAGTGCCTCCTTGGGCGCCCCACGCCGGCATGCGCGGCGATTCGTAATTGATTGCGATGAACTTAATCTATCACGGCTTCATAACGTTGCGACGATGGCGGTCTATACTTAGACGAACTGCAACGTACCGCTTCGCGAAAGGTCGCACCCCATGCAGACGATCTACCAGAAGATGGAAACCACCGAACTCGATGCCGCCATCGAGGCGCTCAAAGCCGAGGTCGCCGAGGTCAAGGCCAAGGGCCTGGCGCTCGACATGGCCCGCGGCAAGCCGTCGCCCTCCCAGGTGGACATCTCTCGACCCATGCTCGATATCCTCAATGCCGATGCCGATCTGCATGACGGCAACGTCGACTGCTCCAACTACGGCTGCTTTGAGGGCATTCCCTCGGCACGCAAGCTGGCGGGGGAGTTCCTGGGTTGTCCTGCCGAGCAGACGCTCGTACTGGGCTCATCGAGCCTGCTGATCGAGCACGATATCGCCGGTATGTTCTGGCGTTGCGGCTCGTGCGGCAGCGACCCTTGGGAGGCTTACGAGGCAGCGCACGACGGCAAGAAGGTCAAGTTCCTGTGCCCTGTTCCCGGCTACGATCGCCACTTTGGCATCACCGCCGATCTGGGCATCGAGAACGTCCCCGTCGCGATGACCGACAACGGCCCCGACATGGACGAGATCGAGCGCCTGGTTGCCGCCGACGATTCCATCAAGGGTATCTGGTGCGTGCCCAAGTATTCCAACCCCACGGGCATCACCTTTAGCGAGGACACTGTGCGCCGCTTGGTCGAGATGCCCACGGCCGCGCCCGATTTCTGCATCTTCTGGGACAACGCTTACTGCGTGCACGACCTGTACGACGAGACCGACGAGCTCGCAAATATCTTTGACCTCGCTCGCGCGGCGGGCACCGAGGATCGCGTGGTGGCCTTTGCCTCGACGTCCAAGATCACCTTCCCGGGCGCCGGCATCGGCTTTATCGGTGCGAGCCCCGCGGTCATCGCCGAGTTCTCCAAGCGCCTGAAGGCCGGTCTTATTAGCGCCGATAAGCTCAACCAGCTGCGTCACGTGCGTTTCCTTCCCACCATCGAGGCGGTCAAGGAGCACATGAAAAAGCATGCCGAGTTCCTGCGCCCGCGCTTTGAGGCCGTTGAGCGTAAACTCACCGAGGGCTTGGGTAACACGGGCTGCGCCACTTGGACTCATCCCCATGGCGGCTACTTTGTGAGTTTCGATGGCCCCGAGGGCTCGGCCCAGAAGGTCGCCGCGCTTTGTGCCGACCTGGGCGTCAAGCTCACGCCGGCTGGTGCCACCTGGCCTTATGGCAAGGATCCGCGCGACACCAACATCCGCATCGCGCCGAGCTATCCCACGGTCGAGGACCTGGAGGCTGCGCTCGATGTGCTGGTGCTGGCTGTCAAGCTCGTCGCTGCCGAGCTTGCGCGTGCCGAGCGCGCCTAACGCGTAGGGCCCCGCAAGTCCGCGCCTAGTACTATCCGCACTTTCGATACGTAAAGGAGCGTATACATGGATTTGGGTATTTCCACCAACCCCACGCCAGAGCTCTACACCATTAAGGTGACCGGTGAGATCGATATCTCTAACGCCGATAGCCTGCGCAATGCCATCGACCTGGCGCTCGAGCAGCCCACTGAGGCCGTTGAGCTCGATTTTGCCCAGGTGAGCTACATCGATTCGACGGGCATTGGCGTGCTTGTGGGCGCCGCACACCACGCAGCTGATCATGGTAAGCGTTTTAGCTGCGTCAACGTGCAGCCCCCGGTGATGCGCGTGGTTCAGCTGTTGGGCGTCGACCAGGAGATTTCGATCACCGCTGCATAATCTTTGCCCCCAAAAGGGCGTGCCGTTTGGCATATGTTTGTGATGCGCTCGGACGTTTTGGCGTCCGGGCGCTATACTTGACCGAATGAATAGACGAGTTCCGGCCGAATGGCGCGGTGCGGGCTCGACTCACATCGAGCCTTGGAGGTATGTGTGTTTGGTATTGGAGAGGGTGAGCTCGCGATCATCGTGGTCTTCGGCTTTTTGCTGTTTGGCCCGGATAAGCTCCCGCAGATGGGCCGCACGATCGGCCGTGCCATCCGTCAGTTCCGCGAGACGCAGGAAAAGATGACGGCCGTTGTTCAGTCCGAGATTATCGATCCGGTGAGCGAGGCCGCGTCGGCCCCGGTCAAGCCCAAGAAGACTGCTGCGACCGACGACGATTCCGATGTGGACGAGGATGTCGCCGAGACGGCAGCGCCCGCCAAGAAGGAGACCTTTGCCGAGCGTCGCGCCCGTCTTGCTGCCGAGAAGGCCGCAAGCGAGGGTGCTGCTGAGGGCGAAGGCGCTGTTGATGAGGCCGAGGGTACAGAGCCTGCTGCTGCCGTCGAGCCCGAGCCTGCTGCAGAGCCCGAGCCCGAGCCGGCAGAGCCCACGACGGCTGACCTCTACGCCCGTCGTCCCCGCAAGCGCAAGGCCGTCGTCGACCAGCTCGCTCGCGAGCTCGAGGTCGAGGACGATGCCGAGGCTGCTGCCGCCGACGCCCCGAAGGGAGGCGATGAGTAATGCCGATCGGACCTGCGCGCATGCCGCTCTTCGATCACCTGGGAGAGCTCCGTCGCCGCCTGACCATCGTGGTCGTTTCGGTGTTTGCCGCCGCCATCGTGCTGTACTTTGCCACGCCCGTGGTGCTCGATATTCTTGAGGACCCCATCCGCTCCTTTGTGCCGGACGGTAAGTTTTACATCACCACCACGCTCGGCGGCTTTGGCCTGCGCTTCTCGCTTGCCATCAAGATGGCCGTGGTCATGTGCACGCCCATGATCATCTGGCAGATTCTGGCATTTTTCCTGCCGGCACTGCGCCCCAACGAGCGCAAGTGGGTTGTGCCCACGGTGCTCGCCTCGACGGTGCTGTTCTTCCTGGGTGCCATCTTCTGCTACTTCATCATCATCCCGGCGGGCTTTGAGTGGCTCATCGGCGAGACCTCGGCTGTCGCTACGGCGTTGCCCGATCTGGAGAACTACGTCAACATGGAGCTGCTCTTTATGATCGGCTTTGGTGTGGCGTTTGAGCTGCCGCTCATCATCTTCTACCTGTCCGTTTTCCACATCGTGTCCTATGCGGCCTTCCGCAGCGCCTGGCGCTACGTGTACGTAGGCCTGCTCGTGGGTTCGGCTGTGATTACGCCCGACGGCTCGCCCGTTACGCTGGGTCTCATGTATGGCGCCCTGCTCTCGCTCTACGAGATTTCGCTCGCCATCGCTCGCGTGGTCATTACCGCGCGCGAGGGCAAGGAGGGCCTGTTCGTGAGCCGTCTGGACCTGTTCTCGGACGACGAGGACGACGAGGAGTAAATCGGTATGCACGAGGTTGGCATTGTCAACGGCATACTCGATACAGTGATTCGCGCGGCGCGTGGGGCGGGGGCCTCGCGCGCCGTTTTGGTAACGCTGCGTATCGGGGATATGACCGAAGTTGTGCGCGAGGCGCTCGACTTTGCGTGGGAGACGTTTCGCGACGAGGACCCGCTCACGCGCGGCTGCGAGCTTGCCGTGGAGGAGGTCCATCCACAAAGCGAGTGTCTAGACTGCGGCGAGGTTTTCGACCACGATCGCTTCCACTGTCGCTGTCCTCAGTGTGGTGGTGCCAACGTGCGCCTACTGCACGGCCGCGAGCTCGATATCGCAAGTATCGAAATCGAAACCCCCGACGATTAGCCCGCTAGCCATCTGGTGATGGGGTATAAAGGGGCCAAAGTAAGGAGCGCTAAGTATGGCCGAGAAAACGATTGATATTGCATCGCCGATTCTGTCGCGCAACGAGCGCCTGGCAGATCAGCTGCGTCAGCGATTTAATGAGACAAACACCTACGTGATCAATGTGCTGTCGAGCCCTGGCTCGGGCAAGACCACTACGATTCTGGGCACCAACGAGCGCCTGCGTGACAAAGCCGGCCTGCGCTGTGCCGTCATCGAGGGCGATATCGCCTCGGATGTCGATGCCATCACCATGAAGGAAGCCGGCATGCCCGCCATCCAGATCAACACGGGCGGCCTGTGCCACCTCGAGGGCAACATGATCATGGAGGCCGTCGACGCCTTCGACCAGGCTGTGGGTCTGGAGAACATCGACGTCATCTTTATCGAAAACGTGGGCAACCTGGTCTGCCCGGTCGACTTTGACCTGGGCGAGAACCTGTCCATCATGATTCTCTCGGTGCCCGAGGGCGACGACAAGCCCATCAAGTACCCGGGCATCTTCCAACACGCCGGCGCGCAGCTGCTCAACAAGGTCGACGTGGCTCCGGCTTTCGATTTTGACATGGATAGGTATACTAAGACACTTGATGACCTCAATCCGCAGGCGCCGCGGTTTGCCGTGAGCGCGCGCAAGGACGAGGGCATGGATGCCTGGTGCGATTGGCTCATCGGGCAGATTGAGCAAGCAAGGGCGTAAGTCGGCCGCCATACGGGCGGGCGTAGCCGCAGAGACACGAGATAGGAGCCTCTTTTGAAGCTCATCATCGCAGAGAAAAACGACGCCGCGCGTCAGATTGCCGAGCGTCTGTCCACGGGCAAACCCAAAAAGGACAAGGTGTACAACACCGCCATCTACCGTTTTGAGTGGAAGGGCGAGGAGTGCGTGACCATCGGCCTTGCCGGTCACATCCTTGCGCCCGATTTTTGCGACAGCGTGCTGTTCGATAAAAAGCTGGGCTGGTATTCGGTCACCGAGGACGGCGAGATGCTGCCGGCCGACATGCCCGATGGCCTGGCTCGTCCGCCCTACGACACCAAGCGCAAGCCGTTTCTTGCCGACGGTATCTCCATCAAGGGCTGGAAGCTCGAGAGCCTGCCCTATCTCACCTGGGCGCCCGTCATTAAGCTGCCGGCCGAGAAAGAACTCATTCGTTCGCTCAAGAACCTCGCTAAAAAGTCCGACAGCGTCATCATCGCCACGGACTTCGATCGCGAGGGTGAGCTGATCGGTTCGGACGCTCTCAACAAGGTGCGCGAGGTCGCGCCGGACTTGCCGGTCGCCCGCGCCCAGTATTCTTCGTTTACCAAGGCCGAGATTACGCAGGCCTTCGATAATCTTGTCTCGCTCGACCAGAATCTGGCCGACGCTGGCGAGAGCCGCCAGCACATCGACCTCATTTGGGGTGCGGTGCTCACGCGCTACCTGACGCTCGCCAAGTTTGGCGGCTTTGGCAACGTGCGTTCCGCCGGCCGCGTGCAGACGCCGACGCTCGCCCTGGTGGTCGAGCGCGAGCGCGAGCGCATGGCGTTTGTGCCCGAGGACTATTGGCAGATTCGCGGCATGGGTGCCGCGCAGGGCGCTGCCGAGGACGATCGCTTTAAGATTGCCCACAAGACGGCACGTTTTACCGACAAGGATGCTGCCGAGACGGCGTATGGTCACGTCGACGGCGCCAAGACGGCAACCGTCGCCGCGGTGACCAAGCGTTCGCGTAAGCAACAGCCGCCCACGCCGTTCGCGACGACCTCGCTGCAGGCTGCCGCCGCGGCCGAGGGCATCTCGCCTGCGCGTACGATGCGCATCGCCGAGTCCCTCTACATGGCCGGTCTCATCAGCTACCCGCGTGTCGACAATACCGTGTACCCCGCGACGCTCGATCTGGGCGCCGTGGTGAGCGACCTGGCAAAGATCAACCCGGCGCTGGCGCCCGTGTGCAAAAAGGTGCTTGCCGGTCCCATGAAGCCCACACGCGGCAAGGTCGAGACCACCGACCACCCGCCTGTCTACCCCACGGGCGAGGGCGATCCGTCCACGCTCGACGGCGGCCAGCGTAAGCTCTACGACCTCATCGCCCGTCGCTTCCTAGCAACACTCATGGGTCCCGCGACCATCGAGAACACCAAGCTCGAGCTCGACGTGAACGGTGAGCCGTTCGTGGCTTCGGGCGATGTGCTCGTGACCCCGGGTTTCCGCGAGGCGTATCCGTACGGACTCAAGCGCGACGAGCAGATGCCGCCGCTGGAGCAGGGCGACATGGTCGACGTGTTCGACATTAAGCTTGAGGCCACGCAGACCGAGCCGCCCGCGCGCTACAGCCAGGGCAAGCTCGTGCAGGAGATGGAAAAGCGCGGCCTGGGCACCAAGTCCACGCGCGCGAGCATCATCGAGCGCCTGTACGCCGTGCGCTACCTCAAAAACGATCCCGTGGAGCCAAGCCAGCTGGGCATCGCCATCATCGATGCACTGACGCAGTTTGCCCCGCGCATCACGAGCCCCGATATGACCAGCGAGCTCGACGGCGACATGACTCGCGTCGAGCGCGGCGAGGACACCGAAGAGCATGTCGTGACGCACTCGCGTGCGCTGCTGGCCGGCGTGCTCGACGAGCTGCTCAAGCATACGCAGGAGCTGGGCGACGCCATCAGCGACGCCGTCACGGCCGATGCGCGCGTGGGCGCCTGCCCCAAGTGCGGCAAGGACCTGGTTATGAAGACGAGCGCCAAGACCCGCGGCAGCTTTATCGGCTGCATGGGTTGGCCCGACTGCGACGTGACCTATCCGGTGCCGAGTGGCGTCAAGGTGAGCCCGCTCGAGGGCGAGGCCGCCGTGTGCCCCGAGTGCGGCGCGCCGCGCATCAAGTGCCAGCCATTCCGCCAGAAGGCCTTCGAGATCTGCGTGAACCCCACGTGCCCCACCAACTACGAGCCCGATCTTAAGGTGGGCGAGTGCAAGGTGTGTGCCGAGGCCGGACGTCACGGCGACCTGATCGCGCACAAGAGCGAGAAGAGCGGCAAGCGCTTTATCCGCTGCACCAACTACGATGACTGCGGCGTGAGCTATCCGCTGCCGGCGCGCGGCAAGCTCGAGGCGACGGGCGAGACCTGCCCCGAGTGCGGCGCCCCCATCGTGGTGGTCAACACGGCGCGCGGTCCGTGGCGTATCTGCGTCAACATGGACTGCCCGACCAAGGAGAAGAAGCCCGCCCGCGGTCGCAAGACCACAACCAAGGCGAGCACGGCAAAGAAGACGACGGCTAAGAAAGCCACTGCCGCCAAGAAGACGACCGCGAAGAAGTCGACTGCCAAGAAAGCAGCCGCCGACATGTAACGGCGCAGTCGAAACATTGCCCAAAAAAACGAGCGAGGACCCCGCGATCCTCGCTCGTTTTTTTGACCGGCAGTTAGGGACGTTCCTTTTCTGCCGGCAGTTTAGGAACGTCCCTAACTGCCGGCTCGGGAACGACAAAGCGCTAGTTCACCTCGACAGGCTTGGCGCCGGGATAACGCTCCTCAAAGTCTAGGCGGTACTTATTGTCATTGGTGCCCACCACGTTGTCGCGCGACAGCGGCGCCACGATCTCATTCTTGTGGTCCGCAGGCTTGGCGTATTTCAGACTGATCTCCCAGGCATCACAGATTGCGTCAATGCGGTGATCCAGGTCGTCGTACAGGGCGATGATGTCCTTCCAGGAGCTGTAGTTTTTGGAGCTCGTCGGGACGTCCAGGTCCTCGACGATGTCGTAATACTGTTCGATGGTGTCCTCCGTGCGCTCGGCGACGTCGGCGAGATTTTGACGGGTGGTTTGATCCTCTTCCAGATAGTTGCCGTTGAAGTTCTGCGCGCAGCCACGGACCTGGCTGTCGAGATCTTCGAGCAGGTCGTAGTATTCGCTCAGGCGACGGTAGAGGTTCTGCTCGGAGAGCGTTGCTTCGCCGCCATCCTCGTCGTCATCGTCATCATCGTCGTACAGGCTGTTGGGATTGCCGAGAGGCTTTAGGTCATCGTCGTCGACGTCATGGTGCAGCTTAGCTACCTCGGCAGTCGTCTGCGTGGCGGCGTTGTCGAACGGTCTGATTGCAAAGAAGATGACCAGGGCGATGATGATCGCCACCAGCACAACGATAACGGCGATAAGCGGCCCGGTGCCGCTCTTTTTGGGAGCGGGGGTCTGTGGCGAAGCGGGCGCGTATGCGGGAGCCGGCTGCTGTTGGGGCGAGCCGCTCGCGACGGGTATGCGCTGCGTGGTCTCGACGGCCTCGGTCCTTGCGGCGGGGTCGGGGCTATAGGCGAGGGAGTCGTCCGCCTTGGCTTGCGGCGTATCGAGGGAGCCGGTCTGCTCAAACGCGGGCTGGCCATTGCTCGCGGCTATCTGCTCAATGGGTGTACCGCACGAGGTGCAGAACCTGGCATCATCTGCAAGAAGTTTGCCGCATGAGGCACAATACCGAGACATTGCCACTCCTTTCGCCACATTTCAATGCAATATGACGATTATACCCAGCGTCCAAAATTACCCATCATAAGTTGCGGTGAAATAGGGACTGTTTGGCGGTCTCAGAGCTTCAATCAGTCCCTATTTCACCGCAACTTTGGAAAGGCACCTTTAGCCATTGGGGACGCGCCGAGCACTGGGGTATCATGGCTTGGTTGATATATCCGCATTTACGCGCCTTGTAGGAAGGGGCTGCGCCCATGGCTTTTGAGCCCGCTCAACATAGCTTTATCACGCTCGAGGGCGTCGACGGTGCCGGCAAGTCCACGCAGGCGCGCCTGCTTGCCCGTGCACTCGAGCTCGCTGGCCATCAGGTTGTGACCCTGCGCGAGCCGGGCGGTACCGCCATCAGCGAAAAGATCCGCGCTCTGCTGCTCGACCCCGTCAATACGGCGATGGGCGACACCTGCGAGTTGCTGCTCTACGAGGCGGCGCGCGCCCAGTTGGTGCACGAGGTCATCGCGCCCGCCCTCGCGGCCGGCAAGGTGGTCCTGTGCGACCGCTTTTACGATTCCACGACATGCTACCAGGCGTTTGCCGACGGCCTCGATCGCCAGATGGTGCGCGATGCCAACAACCTGGCCGTCGCGGGAACGCACCCGGCGCTCACGCTCGTCTACCACATCACGCCCGAGCAGGCGGCGCTGCGCATGGCAGCCCGTGGCGCGGCAGATCGCATGGAGGCTAAGGGCATGGCATTCCAGGAGCGTGTCTACGAGGGGTTTTGCGCAATTGCTGCCGAGGAGCCAGACCGCGTAAAGCTCATCGACGCCACTACGACCGTCGAGGAAGTCTTCGAGAAGACGGTCGAGCAGGTTCGCGCGTACGGTCTCGACATTCCGCAGGAAGCCGTCGCCGCCGCGCTTGCCAAGGAGGCCGAGTAACATGGCCCCCGCTCAGGCAAGCCTGCTGGCCAAGCTCGACACCCAAGAGCGCGTGCGTGACTTTTTGACCAATGCCGTCGCTAGCGGTCGCGCATCGCACGCCTACCTGTTTTTGGGCGCTCCCGGCGCGGGCAAGCTCGACGCCGCGTGGGCGCTCGCCCAAGCCTTCCTGTGCGAGCAGGATGGCTGCGGCTCATGCGATAGCTGCGTGCGCGTCGCCCGCCATACGCACCCCGACGTGCACTATTACACGCCCGAGAGCGCCACGGGTTACCTCATTGCCCAGACCCGCGAGCTGCTCGATGACGTGCCACTGGCGCCCATCCGTGCCAAGGCCAAGGTCTACATCATCGACCGTGCCGAGCAACTGCGTGCCAACACCGCCAACGCACTGCTCAAAACGCTCGAGGAGCCGCCCGAGGGCGTTATGTTTATCTTGCTGGGCACCTCGGCCGACGTGATGCTGCCCACTATCGTGAGTCGTTGCCAGTGTGTGCCGTTTCGGCTGGTATCGCCCGCCGTCGCCGCGCAGGCCGTGAGCCGCGCCACCGGTCAGGACCCTGCGCGTTGCCGCATGGCGGTCGCCGTGGCGGGAAGCCCCACACGCGGCATCGAGTTTCTTAAGAGCGCCGAGCGCCAGGACGCCCGCCGTCAGATGGTCCGTGCCATCGACTCACTCATTGCCGCCGACGAGGCCGACGTGCTCAGTCGCGCCAAGTCGCTCATCGTCGCCGTCAAGGCGCCGCTTGCCGAGGTCAAGTCCACGCAGGAAAAGGTACTCGAGCAAAACGCCGACTACCTGTCGCGTGGAGCATTGAAGCAGCTTGAGGACCGCAACAAGCGCGAACTCAACGCGCGCGAGCGTTCAGGTATCATGGAAGCGCTGGCGTGCGCGCGGACACTCATGCGCGACGTGCTGCTGACACTTCAGGACGAGGCGGCCGACGTGGTGAACGAAGACGTGCGCGACACGATCGGTCGGCTTGCCGCCGCGACCAATGTTGCGGGTGCCACCCAGGCGCTCGAGGCGGTCGCAACCGCCGAGCGCAACATCGCCAGAAACGTTACTCCCCAGCTGGCCATCGAGGTCATGCTGTTCGATATCAGGAAGGCACTGAAATGCCGTTAGTCGTACCCGTTAAGTTTACCTACGCCTCGCGCGACCTGTGGTTTGACCCGCAGGACCTGGATATCCTCGAGGCCGATTATGCCATTTGCTCCACCGA
This sequence comes from Coriobacteriaceae bacterium, assembly GCA_902835305.1. GTDB lineage: Bacteria > Actinomycetota > Coriobacteriia > Coriobacteriales > Coriobacteriaceae > Collinsella. The sequence continues at coordinate 158,151 of CADFMD010000004.1, read as the reverse complement.
GCGCGGAACCGAGATCGGCTTGGTTACGGCCGATCCCTTCGAGGTGCCGCAAGACGAGATCGGTCAGCCGCTCAAGCCCGTGCTGCGCGTGGCGAGCGACATTGACCTGCAGCTTGCCGACGATCTTGCCATCCAGGGCGACGAGGCCATGGTCGATTTCCGCCGTCTGGTCAAAGAACTCGACCTCGAGATGAAGCCGGTCGGCGTCGAGTACCTGTTTGGCGGCGAGAAGGCCGTGTTCTACTTTGCGGCCGAGGAGCGCGTCGATTTTCGTCAGCTCGTCAAGGATCTGTCCTCGACGCTGCACATTCGCGTCGACATGCGCCAGATCGGCGTGCGCGACGAGACTCGCCTGGTGGGCGGCTATGCCCAGTGCGGCCAGGAGCTCTGCTGCACGCGCTTTGGCGGACAGTTTGAGCCCGTCTCGATCCGCATGGCAAAAGAGCAGGACCTGCCGCTCAATTCCTCCAAGATCAGCGGCGTTTGCGGCCGCCTGATGTGCTGCCTGCGCTATGAGTTCGAAGCGTACAAGGACTTTAAGAGCCGTGCGCCCAAAAAGAAGACGCTCATCGATACGCCGCTCGGCAAGGCGCGTATTCAGGAATATGACACGCCGCGTGAGCAGCTGGTGCTGCGCCTGGAGAACGGCAAGGTCTTTAAGGTCAACCTGGCTGATATGACCTGCTCGGAGGGCTGCAAAAAGAAGGCCGCCGAGCAGGGCTGCAACTGCCGCCCCGACTGCGTGACGCGCGACGTGCTCGAGCACATCGAGTCGCCCGAGATGCGCCTGGCGCTCATGGAGCTCGACCGCGAGAACGGCGTCGACGTGGGCGATGGCCTGTCGAGCGCCGACCGTCTGGCCGGCACGTCGATGTCCAAGCGCCGTCGTCGCGATGCCGATTCCGATGCTCGCGCCGGTCAGGGCCAGGGCGAGGGCCGTGGCCGCGGAAAGGGCCGTGGTAAGGCCGAGGCACCCGAGGCCGAGGAGGCCGCCGGTGGCCGTCGTCGTCGCAAGCGCGTGGGCTCGGGCGATGCTACCGAGGTTGCAGCCGCGGGCAAGAACGCCTCTCGCGAGCGCGAGGTTCAGCAGCCCCAGCAGCAGAATCGCGGCGGTGGCATGAACCCCACACGCCGCCGCCGTCGTCATCTGTCGAGCGAGGAGCGCGAGGACGCCTTCCGCGCCGCAGCTGCTCGCGAGGCTGGTGCCGCTTCCAAGGGCGCCTCGGCCTCCGATGCGTCTGCCGACAAGGGCGGCAAGTCGCGTGGCGAGGAGGAGCGCGCGCCGCGTCCGCGCCGTCGCCATTCCTCGGGCGCGCAACAGAAGCCCTCGGTGCCCTCCGTGGCCGATCAGGTCTCGGATGGCGAGGTCAAGGTCACGCGCCGTCGTCCCGGAGATGGCGGGGGAGCGGCTGCTAAGGCTTCGCGTGGCGCCGCTCGCGACGAGCGCGAGCCGCGCGAGGATCGCGGTGGCGAGGGCTCGGCCGACCAGGGTCAAAAGCGCCGTCGCCGTCGCCGTTCCCGCAAGCCGCGCCAGGATGGTGGCGAGGGCTCGACCCCGTCTTCGGCCGCACCACAACCGCCCGCCGGCGAATAACGCCCGCGAGCGGATTTAACCCGCCTTACCCCAATCGCGTCGGGGTACCATAGCGCTGAATCAACAACCCTCCCTGCGACCGAACGTAGGGAGGGTTGTGTCTTGAAGAGCCATCTGAACAAATTGAGCCGTCTGCAGGGTGCCGGCGCCCTACCGTTTGCGGACGAATTGCTGCCGTTTGCCGAGCGGGCGGCACGCGAGGCACTCGAGGCATTGTCGCCAACACGATGTGCCGGCTGCGAGCGCGCCGGTGCGCTTATTTGCCAAGACTGCCTGGCCGCGCTCACGCTCATCGACCCACGTCATAGCTGTACCCGATGCGGCGCCCCGTTTGGGGATTTGCTGTGCACTGAGTGTTCGGTCGAGGGCACGTCCTCGGCAATGGCGGAGGCGCTCGACCGCTGCCTGGCGTGCTCCGTCTATGCGCATCCGCTGCCGCGCATCATTAAAGCGTACAAGGACGCGGGCGAGCGACGCCTGGCTCCGTATCTGGCGGAGCTGCTCTACGACACCGCCCTGCATGCCCAGGTCGTAGCGCCCGAACGCTTGGGAGGTGTGCTGTCCGGTGCGGATGCGGTGGTGTTTGTGCCTGCGACGGCGGCGGCGTTTCGGCGGCGTGGTTTTGATCATATGGAGGCTATTGCGCGCCCATTTTGCGAGCTGTCGGGTGTTCCCCTGCTCGATGCTCTCGTCAAGTACGGGCATGGCGACCAGCGCGAACTCGGTCGTGAGGAGCGTCGCGAGCGTGCCCAAGGCATGTACGAGACGGTTGAGGACGTGCACGGCCGCCGCCTACTGCTTATCGATGACGTTATCACCACGGGCGCGACCATGGCAGCAGCCTCGGCGGAGCTCAAGCGCGCCGGCGCTGCGGCAGTCGATGGCATTGCTATCGCACGTGTTTGGTAGGGGTGGTTTTGTGGCAGTGAAGATTGAGCGGTGTGACGAACCGACAAGCGAGCAACTGGCGGCCTCTATAATTCTGACCGGCGCCTCGGCGCTACGCACGATGCGCGCCGAGCGCCGACAAATGGGTTACATCAGCTGGAAGGACCTTAATCCCGATGAAGAGCGCCGTGTGCTGCGCACGTCGTCGCCCTCGACCGAGGACATTTATCTTCCCGACTTGGTGCGGATTGGGGTCGCAAGCGGCGAGGTACAAGAGGATTTGTGCTTGCTGGTAGGGTCTGCAGCACAGCGCCGCCGCATTCTTGGCGTGAGCTGGTCCGTATGCTCTGGGTTGCCTGCTGGCTCGATTCTAGAGGTGGAACCGGGGGTATACAGCCTATCTCCCGAGGCCCTTTGTGTTGCCATCGCTCGCGAGGTCGGCTGTATCCAGGCATTTGCCCTGGCCCAGGAGCTGTGCTCTAAGATTTCACTGAGCGACCGCGGGAAGTATCTGCCTCCCTACACCTCGCCTGTTACGAATAAACTTGCAAAGGACAAGGACCAGCCAGCAGACGTGGGCTACTTTGAAGTCGAGCCGGCGCTGACGCCCGATCGCCTGGCAGATTACCTTGCGGCATGCAAGGGGAATGTGGCCAAACAGCTGCAGCGTCTGTGTCCCTATCTTTCGGAAAACCTGCTCTCGCCCATGGAGTGCATCATGCTCGCCCTGTTTTCGCTTCCGTTTTCCTATGGCGGGTTTGCCTGCGGACCTTTTAAGACCGACTACAAGGTCGAGTTCGATGACCGTGCGCAGGCAATCTCGGGGATGCCTCATGCAGTTTGCGATGCGTATCAAGAGGCAGCCCGGTTTGACCTGGAATACAACGGTGAGCTGGGCCATTCCTCTCGGAGGGGACGTATCCATGATGAAAAGCGCAACACGGGCTTGATTACTATGGGAATCGAGGTCGCGACGGTCAACAACGAAATGCTCTGTGACATGGAAGCGATGGAAGCGCTCGCATGGCGCATCCACCAGCGTATGCGAAAGCGGTACCGGAATCGTGTCGATGCCCGCAGGAAGAAGCAAGAGGCGTTGCTTAACACGCTGCGGGCGTGTTTTGGGCTTAAGCCGGTCTAATTCACGTCGAAAATAGGGGGTTAATCATATGCCCTGGCCAAAATATGGCAAATATGAGTACTGTCACTAAATCAGTAACAGCAAAATCAAAGAATTTAGGACTCGGAGGCGGCATAAAGTAAGAAGATAATAAACAAATGTAGAATAACTAAGCATCAGATTGGCGACACTGAGCGCAAAATCTGTCCGAGAGGTCAAAATTGCCTGTTACTAAATTGGTGACAGTACTCATATTTGCCATTTTTTGGCCAGGGCACCCCAAGAAGGGTGCCCCGGAGCTCCCCATAGGGGAGCTCCGGGCTTCACAGGGGCACGAATAGCCCACTCCGACCTGCGAAATCTGTACTCGCGATGCGAATGACGCCCTTAACCTTAAACTTTAGCTTGAACTTAGCTATAATGCGCTACGTTCCTACCAGGCTGTGGTTGCGGACGGACGAAATGCCCGTCCTAGTCCAAGACAGACGCGGTCAAAGGGATCCACGTAAGCGACCGCGTGCGCGCGGCGCGATCATGGCGCGTCCTAGATGTAAGCCGCACCGTCCGTTCTACTTTCTTTGGGGCAATACCGCCTCGCGGGCGAGCGGGCCAGTCGTGAAGGTGGCTGCGGCCTCCCGAGCAAACACCCCGGTGCGCAAGTGTGGGGTCAAATACCAGGTCAGCTGGTGGGAACAATCTGATATTCCGCGCAACGCACGGATCGTATACGACACAGAAGGCAGGGTAGTGGACATGGTGAGGGGCAGCTTGATGCACGCGGCTCGGTTAGGTGCTGGGACCGCAGCGGTCATCGCCGTTTTGGGCCTGAGCGGATGCGCGTTCAACCCGCTGTCTACGTTCACGACTCCCACGATCGACCAGATCGAGTACGAGACCGTCACGCCCACGGTGTCGGATAATGCCCTGGTCACTCCCGGTACCCTGACGGTTGCCCTCGATACCTCCGATGCGCCGCAGGCCATGCAGGGCGCTGACGGCGAGCTCACGGGGTATGCAGTCGACGCTGCCCGCGCCCTCGCAAGCCGCATGGGCCTTAAGGTCGCCTTTGTCGATGCGTCCTCGGCAGGTTCCGCGCTCGGTGACAAAAAGGCTGATATCTTTATCGGCGAGATCAACTCCACGGATGGGGACGTTAGCTCGCTCGGCACCTGCCTGTACGATGCCGCTTCCGTGTTCGGTAAAACCAGCGATGGTGGGTCGCTGAGCGTTTCCACTGATACCCTTAACACGTCTACTCTGGGTATCCAGATGTCCTCGGCCTCGCAGGAGGCGCTTGCTAAGCAGAGCATCACCGCCAACCAAAAGACTTACTCCAACATCAACGAGTGCTTTGAGGCGCTCGAGTCCGGCGAGGTCGACTATGTGATCTGCGACTCCACGGCTGGCGGTTACCTTGCGCGACTGATGAGCGAGATCTCCTATGTCGGTGCGCTCGAGGCGCCCTCGACGCTTGGTGTTGCAGGCCTTTCGTCCAATGACGAACTGTGTCGTGCCGTGAGCGATGCCCTCGACGGTATTACGGCCGACGGCACGCTCGAGGCGGTCTACTGCGTCTGGTACGGCACGATGCCCTACGACCTCACCACCAAGACGGTTTCGGGCGCTAACGTGCAGCCGGGCGACTCTGAGTCCAGCGAGACCACATCCTCCGGCAGCGAGTCCTCCGATTCCAACAATGAGACCGCATCCTCCGAAGACAAATCGTCCAGCCAGGAAGACACCATCACCGACGACGACATTAACAAGCTTAATAGCTAGTTATTGCTAGGGGTGGCGTCTCCTATGCGCTAGGAGAGATGCCTCTTCACGGTTTCAACACGCACTGCCGGGCTTCCCCAATAGGGGAGCCCGGCTTTTTCATCTCTATAAAACCAGCAGGTCAAAGCCAATTTTTGGGACCAAATACAAAGTCGCCGGCTCCCTCCTATAGCGCACTTTGCCACAGAAAAGTGCGAGACTTCGGTATGCGGTATCAAGCAATCGTTATTCGGGTCTTTAGGAATCCGCGTGATTAAATGCACGGCAATGGGTACATAGCCAGTACAGTAAGTCCCCGAGGCAGATTGGAGCCACGTATGGATATCAAGGTTTCTGGACGCAAGACGACGGTAACCGATGCTCTGCGTGCGCATGTGGATGAGAAGATCGGCGAGGCGCTCAAGGTTTTCGATATCGAGCCCATGACGGTCGACGTTGTACTTCGCTATGAGAAGAACCCCTCGAACCCCAACCCGGCAATCGTCGAGGTTACGGTTCGTGCCCGCGGTTCGGTGATTCGCGTTGCTGAGCACGGTGCAGATATGTACGCCGCCATCGACCTCTCCGCCGATAAGGTCACCCGCCAGCTGCGCAAGTTCAAGACCAAGGTCGTGGACAACCGTCAGGGCGGTGCCAGCGCCGCGGATGTCGCGCCTGTCGAGCGCGTCGAGGATCTGGCCGACCTGCTGCTGCCCGAGGAAGAGGACGACCTGCTCGTCCGCGAGAAGGTTATCGACGTCACCCCGATGACTGAGGAGCAGGCGCTGGTGCAGACCGATCTGCTGGGCCACGACTTCTACGTGTTCGAGAACGCGACGACCGGCCTCATCAATGTGGTGTATCACCGTAAGAATGGTGGATATGGCATCATCAAGCCCCGTATCGAAACACTTGACGAGTAAAATACGTTAACTTGCATGAGTTAACGGTTGGCGGCCATCCCATGCGGGTGGCCGCCTTTTTACGTAAGGAGTCGCTTTGATGGACAAGGCCGCATCCGCCGGTCATTCGGACCGTTGCCGCATCGTCGTCGATACCTGCTGCGACTTTAGCCCCGAGGTCGCCGCGAACCTCGATGTCGATATCTTGGGTTTCCCCTTCATTATCGATGGCGAGGAGCGCACGGATGACATCTGGTCGAGCATCACACCCAGGGAGTTCTACGACCGCATGCGCGCCGGTGCCCGCGTGTCCACCTCGGCTGTGTCGCTCGGTCGCTATATCGAGTTCTTTACCGAGTGCGCCAAAGAGGGTACGCCCACGGTCTACCTGTGCTTTACCTCGGCGCTGTCGTCGAGCTACAACTCCGCGTGCCAGGCGGCGGACGCCGTGCGCGCCGAGTATCCCAACTTTGAGCTGTACGTGGTCGACAACGCTCTGCCCTGTGCGACCGGCGAGCTCTTGGCGCTTGAGGCCGTGCGCCAGCGTTCGGCGGGACTGACCGCCAAGCAGCTGGTCGACTGGGCAAACGAGGCCAAGACCTATGTCCACGGTTACTTTACGCTCGAGAGCTTTGACGCGCTGGCTGCCGGCGGCCGCATTCCGCCCGCGGCGGCACAGCTCACGGCAAAGCTCGACGTCAAACCCGAGCTGTCCTACGACCTGGCCGGCTCGCTGTCGCTGATCGGCGTCAACCGCGGTCGCAAGAAGGCGCTCAAGTCCATTCTCAAGTCGTTCCGCGAGAACTATGTGCCCGATCGCACCATGCCCATCGCCATTATGACGGCCGATGCCGAAAAGGACGGCGACTGGCTCGAAGCCGCCATCCGCAAGGAGGAGGGTTGCGCCGACGTCACGATCATTCGCAGCTCCGTGGGTCCCACCATTGGCTCGCACGTGGGCCCCGGCATGGTGGCCTGCGCGTTTTGGGGTAAGAACCGCGCCGACAAGGCGTCGCTTTCCGACCGCATCGCCCGCCGCGTGCGCGGTCAGTAGGCAAGTAACGCGGCCGTAATCGATCCCAACTCACAGCCCAAACGCTGGCACCGAGTATTCAACCTGGTAACAACACCCAACCCAAAAGGAAAGGTTTCATGGCAAACAAGCTCTCCGTCGCATTCATCGGCACCGGAATCATGGGTGCCCCCATCGCCGGCCACATCCTGGATGCCGGCTATCCCGTCACGGTCAACAACCGCACTAAGTCCAAGGCGGCGGCGCTTATCGAGCGCGGTGCCGTCTGGGCCGATACGCCGGCAGATGCCGCGGCGAACGCCGATGTCGTCTTTACCATGGTGGGCTATCCCTCCGAGGTCGAGGAGCTCTACCTGGCGGGCGACGGCCTGCTCGCGTGCACCAAGCCGGGCGCGGTGCTGATCGACCTCACCACGAGCTCCCCCGAGCTGGCGCGCGACATTGCCGAGGCCGCCCAGGTTTCCGGCCACATGGCGTTTGACTGCCCCGTCACCGGCGGCGAGTCTGGTGCTATCGCCGGCACGCTCACGGCTATCGTGGGCGCCACCGAGAACGATATCGCCCCAGTCCGCGACATCCTTGCCACCTTCGCGGCCAACGTCTGCTGCTTCGACGGCGCTGGCAAGGGCCAGGCTGCCAAGCTCGCCAACCAGGTGTCGCTGGGCGCCTGCATGGTCGGCATGGCCGATGCGCTGGCGTTTGCCGAGCTGAGCGGCCTTGATCTGGAGAAGACCCGTCAGATGATCCTGGGCGGCACCGGCAAGTCCGGCGCCATGGAGAGCCTGGCGCCCAAGGCGCTCGATGGCGACTACAAGCCCGGCTTTATGGTCGAGCACTTCATTAAGGACCTGCGTCTGGCGCTCGCCTACGCCGATGGCCGCGAGCTCGCGCTGCCCGGCGCCGACGTGGCCTTTACGCTCTACGACATGCTCGACGCTATCGGTGGCGCCAAGCTGGGCACCCAGGCCATCACGGTCCTCTATAAGGAGGAGGCCGATGCCATCGCCGCCGGTCTGGACTGGTCGCAGTATCGTCCCGAGGAGCATGGCGCTCACGAGGAAGGTTGCGGTTGCGGCGAGCACGGCGAGGACCATGAGTGCGGTTGTGGCCATCACCACGGCGAGGACCACGAGTGCTGCGGCGGCCACGGCCATGACGACGGCCACGAGTGCTGCTGTGGCCACCATCACGGGGAGTAGCGCCCATGAGCTGGACGTTCGTGGTGCTTGCGCTGGTGCTCTTTCTCTTTGCGATCTACATCGGCTTTCTGTGCGGCCAGTGGGCGTGCGAAAAGCGTGTCATCACCAAGCGCGACTACTGGATTGCCAACTTTGCAGGAGCGGCGGCAGTCGTCCTGCTGACCTGGGTGTTCTCGCTGTTCCCGCTGGTGCAGTTTGCGCCGATCGGCTGGCTCGGTGGCTTTATCGCCGGCCTTAAGATGAGCTTTGGCGAGTCCGTCGGTCCGTGGCGCAAGCACGACGAGGTCTTTAACGTCAACAAGGCTCATCGAGCCGCCGCCGACGCGGGCGATGCCGAGGAACGCCGCCGTGCACGTCGCAATGGCGCGGCCGACCGACAGCTCATCTCGGTCACCGATGACAGCAAGGGTGCTGGCAAGCACGCCAAGAAATAAAAAGAAGAGGTAACTATGGCAGAAAACAAAGACGAACAGCTCACCGACGAGGAGCTGGCACAGCTCCAGCTGGCAGAGGAGAACGAGAACGCCGTCGATCGACTGGTCCAGGAGCTCGGCTGCCCCACGCGCCGCATCCGCCAGTTTGCCGCCCGCGTGCTGCACCTGCTTGCCGAGCGCGATCCGCAGCGCGTCGAGCCCTGCGTACCCGCGCTGATCGAGGCGCTCGACCGCCCCGAGGCGCAGACCCGCTGGGAGGCCCTCGATGCCCTGACGGCGCTCGCCACCACCTGCCCCGAGCAGCTGGGCGATGCCTTTGAGGGCGCCGAGACCGCACTGTTCGACGAGATCTCCTCCACGCTGCGCTATGCCGCCTTCCGCCTGCTGTGCGTGTGGGGCGCCACGAGTGTCGAGCGTTCGCGCGAGGCTTGGCCCATCCTGGACGAGGCCATCCAGTGCTACCACGGCGACCTTGAGTATCGCGATATGCTCGGTTGCCTGTACGAGTTTTGCCAGGGCGAGATCGACGCCGAGGTTGCCGAGAAGCTTGCGCTGCGCCTTAAGTTCGATGCCGAGAACGGCAAGGGCAGCTATCTCAAGGCGCGTTCGAGCGAGATTTGCGAAATGCTTGTTAAACGTTTTGGCCTGGATCTCTCCAAAAAGAAGAAGCGTGCTAGCGTTAAAAAATCTGACGACGCCGAAGACGAGGAGTAACAGATTATGGCGCACGATGTAGTCCTGATTCCCGGTGACGGCATCGGTCCCGAGATTACGCAGGCCATGCGCCGCGTGGTCGAGGCCACCGGTGTTCAGATCAACTGGAACGTCCAGGAGGCCGGTGCCGGCGTCATGGACGAGTTTGGCACGCCGCTGCCCCAACATGTGCTCGATGCGGTCGCCGAGACCAAGGTTGCCATCAAGGGCCCCATCACCACGCCGGTCGGCACAGGCTTCCGCAGCGTTAACGTCGCCCTGCGCAAGCACTTCGACCTGTACGCCTGCGTGCGCCCCTGCCTGTCGCAGCCGGGCGACGGCTCGCGCTTCCGCGACGTCGACCTGGTCATCGTGCGCGAGAACACCGAGGACCTCTACGCCGGCATCGAGTTCGATGAGGGCGCTGCCGAGGTCGAGGAGCTCTCACAGCTCGTCGAGCGTTCGGGCCAAAAGACCTTCGCCGCCGATTCCGCCATCTCGATCAAGCCGATCTCCATCGCCAAGAGCCGTCGCATTGTGGAGTATGCCTTTGAGTACGCCCGCCGCTGCGGCCGCAAAAAGGTGACGGCCGTGCACAAGGCCAACATCATGAAGGCGACCGACGGCCTGTTCCTGCGCGTGGCGCGCAAGGTGGCCGCCAGCTATCCCGATATCGAGTTCAACGACAAGATCGTCGACGCCACCTGCATGGGCCTAGTCCAAAACCCCAACGACTTCGATGTCCTGGTGCTGCCCAACCTGTACGGCGACATCGTGAGCGACCTGTGCGCCGGCCTGGTGGGCGGTCTGGGCATGGCACCCGGCTCCAACATCGGTGCCGACTGCGCAATCTTTGAGGCTACGCACGGCTCCGCGCCCGATATCGCTGGCCAGGATGTCGCCAACCCCACGGCCGAGATTCTCTCTGCTGCGATGATGCTCGATCACCTGGGCGAGAACGACGCCGCCAACCGCATTCGCGCCGCCGTCTCCGCCACGCTTGACGAGGGCGAGCAGGTTACCGGTGACGTGCGTCGTGCTCAGACCGGCTCCGTCGAGGGGGCCGTGGGCACGCAGGCCTTTGCCGATGCCGTTATCGCGCACCTGGCCTAAGGCACGCACGCTGCAAACGCCTAAATAGTACTTAAGTGTTTGCGTATAACCTAAGAATGAATACGCCCGGCGCCTCGTCGGGCGTATTCTATTGGGGACTATGTTTCCTAACAAGGAGTAATTGATATGGGTCTGATTCAAAAGAAGGACGAGAAGGACGAGATCGACGGTATCCAGATCATCGAGCGCGGCGAAGGCCCCGACGGTGACGAGGACGAGAAGATCGACCTGGTCGCCGGCACGTCTGCCGAGCACATTGCCGCCGGCACGACGGCCGAGGAGGAGGATGCTCGCCTGGAGGCAAAGATCGCCGCGGACGCCGCCGACGAGAACCTCATGCCCGAGGAGCAGGACGAGGACGACTCCGATGCGGACGACCATGCATCCAAGCACAAGAAGACGATGATCGCCGCCTTTGTGGTCGCCATCGTGATTGCTGCGGTGGTCGGCTTCTTTATCGGCAATGGCGGCTTTGGCGGCAAGGGTGTCGGCTCGTCGACCCTGACCGAGGACCAGCTCGATTCGACCGTGGCAAGCTATAGCTACAACGGCAAGAAGAGCGATATCACCGCGCGCGAGGCTATCGAGAGCCAGTACAGCCTCGACACCGTCAAGGATAGCGATGGCAACTACACCGCTCCGTCTGCCGACGTTATCCTGTCCTACGTGCGCAACAAGATCCTGCTGGACGCTGCCGAGGACGAGGGCATTACCGTTTCTTCCAAGGAAATGAAGCAGTACGCCGAGGATTCCATCGGCACCTCCGACTACAAGACCATGGCCACGCAGTACGGCGTGTCCAAGGACCAGGCCAAGCAGATCGTCCGTCAGTCTGCGACGCTGCAGAAGCTCTACAAGAAGAAGGTGGGCGATGGCTCCGCAAGCATGCCGACTGCTCCGACTGAGCCTGCTGACGGCAACGAGGAGACCGCGAGCAAGGATTACGCCGACTACATCATCAACCTTGCCGGTGACGAGTGGGATAGCTCGAAGGGAACCTGGAAGGACGAGAACAGCACCTACGCTAAGGCCTTCGCCGACGATGCCTTTACCGCCGATAGTGCCACCTACAAGCAGGCCATGACCGCCTATTACACCGCCTACCAGCAGTACTCCTCGCAGGCTTCGAGCGCCAGCTCCAAGTGGACCGAGTACGCTAACGGCCTGTACGCCAAGGCCAACATCAGCATCTACGGCCTGTTCGCGTAAGGTTTGCCTGAGCTTATCGATCGCGTAGCCGAACTATCTGAATAAGCCCGCTAGAACGATATCCGTTCTAGCGGGCTATTTGCGTTTGGGCGCTGGTGGCTACATTATGCCTATTAATCTTTAAGTCCAAAGAGGTTATCGGCTTCATCGTCAGGTATATATTCCAGCACATCGCCCGGTTGGCAGTCGAGTGCCCGGCATATCGCGTCAAGAGTTGAAAAGCGCACGGCAGAAACCTTGCCCGTCTTGATACGCGACATATTGACCTGGGAGATACCCACGCGTTCCGCAAGATCTTTGGATGAGATCTTGCGTTCGGCAAGCATGCGGTCGAGCCGCAGAATAATCATGGATTCCCCCTAGAGCAACTCGTCATCTTGTATTTGCAGGATACACCCGTACTGGAAGACGCTGGCAATCAAGCTAATAATCAGGCCTGCAAAGAGCATAGAGGGGTCGAGCAGCTGGCCGCCAAGCGCATCCGTAAAGTTGCCGCCAAATCCTGAGAGTATCAGCCCCGTGGCTATGGCACCAAGAAGCTTCACAGCAACGCCGCCAATAAGGAACAAATGTCCTACTTGACGTAGTATGCGGATGCATTCGAGGTCAAAGGGCCTTCCCGCCTTTTCAATGGCGGAGAAAAACCTGTATGCGCTTAGCGCGATGGCAAGCGCGAGGCATGTCATCATGACGCTCCCTATGGCAGTATGACCGTCGTGCGCGACAAGCATAAGAGGGGTCTGTGCGTTGGTGCCGACGAGAGCGAGAAACGGTCCTTCGCCAGCCTTAAACTCTACGGATTGAAGATAGAACCCTTGGGAGAGGCTAGGCAATATGAGTAGAAGCTCGATTGCAATGACTGCGAGGAGTCCCAGAGCGAGCGCCACGGTGGTGCAGATTGTGGCCCATTTGCAGATGTGAGTGAGCTTCCTCAGATCGGCTATTGCCTGTTCGCGGTTGATGGCTTTATTCGATTTGGATACGTTCCAGCGGATCATAGCTCCTCCAACCAATGTCTTGGATGATACTTAATTTATATAACATACTTAACGATAAACGATAAACAATTACAGATTAGAGTAAGTAATGTTTATAAGACGAATAGCGAGAGCTTATGGCATATCCAGGGAGTGAGAGTTTGGCACGTGGGGGATGGACGAGTATCGAAATTTCCCGCAACCGCGCAAGTGCTTCATCGGGTCTCCCTAATTCATATGGAAAAAGAGCTGCAAACGATTGGAAATAACCGCTGAGCGGTCGAAAACTACCGTTCACCGATAATTTCTAAACTGGTTCTAACTGGTATTAAGTCAAAAAGACCAATTCACAAATCTTCATAATGACCTGCATTTTTTCTACACGCTATTTTTAGCCGACTTGCGTTGTTTAGACATAAAAATAGTTCCGATCTTTTGCCAAAGCATTTCGAAACGGTTTCAAACCCGCAGGTAGAAGTGTTAACGAGCGGTAAACGGTCGAATTTTAACCGTGAGCGGTGCAAAAACGTTTTACTGTATGAATCAAAGAAAGCAACCTCTTCTGTGGTGATATAGTGACAACAACACGTCACGTGGTTACTACCAGTTGAGAAACCACTGGTCTTTAAAGAACGCTTTCCAAGAAGCTTTAAGGGCACTCGCCCGCTGGCTTCCGAACATCATCGGACTCAGATCGTACACACCTTCGGAAGGGAAATTTGAATGGTTGGCTTTATTCTTACCGGTCATGGACAGTTCGCACCCGGCCTTGCAAGCGCTATCGCTATGGTTGCCGGCGACCAGCCCGCTTTTACCGTCGTTCCTTTCGAGGGCGACCAGGCTGCTTCCTACGGTGAGGATCTCCGCGCCGCTATTACCGCCATGCGCGAGGAGTGCGATGGCGTGCTCGTCTTTACCGACCTGCTTGGCGGCACCCCGTTCAACCAGGCAATGATGATTGCCCAGGATGTCGACAACGTCGAGATTCTGACCGGTACTAACCTCCCTATGGTTATTGAGCTCCTGTTCCTCCGCGGCAATGCCACGCTCGCCGAGCTTGGCGAGCAGGCCGTGACCGTTGGCCAGACGGGCATCACCGCCCAGACGGTCGCCTCTGTCGCTGGTGCCGAGGAAGAGGATATCTTCGGCGACGAGGACGGCATCTAATGGCCGATTTCGGAGCCAGCGTCCTGAGCTCCTCGGTCGCTCTTTTGGGCCTGCTTGTCATCATGGGCTTGATTTACACCATCTGGTCGCAAATCAACATGAAGAAGAAGCAGAAGTACTTCAAGGAGCTGCACACCGAGCTCAAGCCGGGGCAGGAGGTTCTTTTCGCCGGCGGTATCTACGGAACCGTCAAAGGCATCGAAGGCGAGAAGGTCCAGATTAAAGTTCGATCCGGTGCCGTCGTAGATGTTTCGCGTTACGCGATTCAGGAGATCAAGTAACTGTCGTCAGCAATCAACGAAAGGAAGCTGATCAACATGGCAGAACCCAACATTCTTCTTACCCGCATCGATAACCGACTGGTTCATGGTCAGGTTGCCACCCAGTGGAACTCCACCCTGGGCTCCAACCTCATCCTCGTCGCCAACGACGACGTGTCGAACAACACCATGCGCCAGAACCTCATGAAGATGGCCGCTCCCACCGGCGTTGCTACGCGTTTCTTCTCCCTGCAGAAGACCATCGACGTCATTGGCAAGGCGAGCCCGCGCCAGAAGATCTTCATCGTGGCCGAAACACCGGAAGACGTGCTTACGCTCGTCAAGGGCGGTGTGCCTATAAAGAAGGTAAACATCGGCAACATGCACATGTCGGAAGGAAAGCGCCAAGTCGCCACCTCCGTCGCAGTTAACGACGAGGATGTCGCTGCGTTTAAAGAGCTGCAGGAATTGGGGGTGGAGTTGGAGATCAGGCGCGTTCCGAGCACGCCTGTTGAGGACACGAGCAAGCTCTTCTCGTAATCCTCATGATCCACGTTGTCAGGAATGAAACCCTGACATTCTGTACGTGAAATCCAAAGTGCGTACATACATTTTGAAAGGAGGAGCAAGATGGAATACTCGATCATCCAGGTCGCTCTGGTCTTCATCGTCACGTTCGTCGCGGCAATCGACCAGTTCAACTTCCTCGAGTCTCTCTATCAGCCCATCGTCACCGGCGCCGTCATCGGTCTTATCCTTGGCGACCTCAACACCGGTCTTCTCGTGGGTGGTACTTATCAGCTCATGACGATCGGCAACATGCCGATCGGAGGCGCTCAGCCGCCTAACGCCGTCATCGGCGGCATCATGGCAGCCATTCTCGCTATCGCTACGGGCCTCGAGCCCAACGCGGCAGTCGGCCTTGCCATTCCGTTCGCTCTGCTTGGTCAGCTCGGCGTTACCCTGGTCTTCACGCTTATGTCGCCGCTCATGTCCTCTGCGGACAACATGGCTCACAACGCTGACACCAAGGGTATCGAGCGTCTGAACTATTTCGCCATGGCTCTGCTCGGCCTGATCTTCGCCGTCGTCGTCACCCTGTTCTTCATCGCTGGCGCCACCATCGGTCAGACCATCGCTTCCGCCATCCCGACTTGGCTGCAGACCGGTCTCTCCGCTGCAGGCGGCATGATGCGCTTCGTCGGCTTCGCCGTCCTGCTCAAGGTTATGATGAACCGCGATATGTGGGGCTTCTTCCTCATGGGCTTTGGCCTCGCGCTCATCACCGTTGCCAACGATTCTCTGGCAACCCCTGCTCTGCTCATCCTCGCTCTCATCGGCTTCGGCATCGCTTTCTGGGACTTCCAGCAGCAGACCGAGCTGAAGGGTGCAGCTGTTTCTGACGGAGGTGACTTCGAAGATGGCATCTAATGAGTATGTGATCCCGGAGCACTACGAGGATCTCACTCCTGCTCCGCAGCTCGACCAGAAGACCCTCAACAAGATGGCCTGGCGCTCCTGCTTCCTGCAGGCCTCGTTCAACTACGAGCGTATGCAGGCCGCCGGTTGGCTCTACTCCATCATCCCCGGTCTGGAGAAGATCCACACCAACAAGAACGACCTCGCGGCTTCCATGAGCCACAACCTGGAGTTCTTCAACACTCACCCGTTCCTTGTCACCTTTGTTATGGGCATCGTGCTTTCGCTCGAGCAGAACAAGGTTGACATCCCCACGATCCGCGCCGTCCGCGTCGCCGCAATGGGCCCGCTCGGTGGTATCGGTGACGCCCTGTTCTGGCTGACGCTCGTGCCTATCACGGCCGGCATCACCTCCAACATGGCCATCAACGGCAACGCCGCTGCGCCGATCATCTTCCTGGTGATCTTCAACGTCGTCCAGTTCGCTCTGCGCTTCTGGCTCATGAACTGGTCCTACAAGCTTGGCACCAGCGCTATTGACGCTCTGACCGCCAACATGCAGGCCTTCACGCGTGCCGCTTCCATCATGGGCGTCTTCGTCGTCGGTTGCCTGGTCGTCACCATGGGTGGCACCCAGATCAACCTCCAGATCCCCAATGGCACCACCCGTGGCCTCTCCGCTACTACCGTGATCGTCTCCGAGAAGGAGGCCGAGAACTTCACCGGTATGGAGGGCATCGATACCGAGACCGCTGAGGCCGGTACCATCGCCATGACCGATAAGGACGGCAACGCCCTCACCGCTTCCGATGCCGACGGCAACGCTGTCGAGTGCGGCGTCACCGATCTGGGCAACGGCATGGAGTCCGTTACCTACGGTACCGTCACCGAGGATCCGGTCAACTTCTCTGTTGCCGACACCCTCAACACCATCGTCCCGAAGCTCGTCCCGCTTATGCTTACGCTGCTGCTTTACTACATGTTCGCTAAGCACAGCTGGACCCCGACCAAGGGCATTCTGCTGCTCTTCGTCCTGGGCATCCTGGGCGCTGGCCCGCTTGGTCTCTGGCCGAGCATCTGGTAAGGCTCTAGCTTGAGGGGTGTGTCCCTACGCGGCTCACACCCCGACCCCTTAAGCCATGTGTATGTTAAAAGCCGCGTGCTCGTAAGAGCGCGCGGCTTTTGTTTTCTTGATGAGTCGGGTGTTGCGGACTGATAATGCTTAACACCCTAGGTAGTTAGCCGAATTCGAGCAAAAGGGAGGATAGGATGGCGATCGGAGCGCGTAAGCAACCGCTGTACGATCAGCTGGTCGATATTCTGACCGAAAAGATTGACCATGAATATCGCGTTGGTGACATGATTCCTTCCGAGCGCGAACTTTCGGAGCGCTATGGTCTCTCGCGCACTACGGTACGCTTGGCTCTGCAGGAACTGGAGCGTTTAGGACTGGTGGTTCGGCAGCACGGTCGCGGTACCTTTGTGACTGACCGTTCGGCAAAAGCAACCAATCTTATGCAGTCCTACAGCTTTACCGAGCAGATGCGCGCGATGGGTCGAGAACCCGAGACCACGATTCTCGAGTTTTGCGAGATGGAGGCCGATAAGAATCTGGTCGAGCATATGGGATTGCGTATCGGTGATCGCATTTTTAAGCTTAAGCGCCTTCGTTCTGCCGACAACATGCCCATGATGGTCGAACGCAGCTATCTACCGGTTCGTCAATTTCTGTCCCTAAAGCGACCGCTGCTGGAGCGCAAGCCGCTTTACGATGTGATTGAGCAAGACTTTCAGCAAAAGATACGCGTGGCTGAAGAGGAGTTCTATGCGAGCATAGCCCGTCCCACCGACGCCCACCTTTTGGGAATTGTCGAGGGCTCGCCTGTGCTCGATTTGGTCAGGACTACGTATAACGAGTCAAACGAGGTTGTGGAGTATACACTCTCGGTTGCTCGTGCCGATCAGTTTAAATACAAGGTTTACCACCAGCGTAGCAACTAGTGTCCGCATCGTTTCCATATGGTGATTCTTTGCATTTAACTGGTTACTACCAGATAACCAACCGAAGTGTATAATTGCACGTCAGAGGATTACTTCTAGAGAGAGGTATTAGAAATGTTCGAGAAGAGTGTCGAGGAGCTCACCGAGCTCGGCGCCCAGATCACCACGGCCGAGATTGCTCAGCAGCCCGAGCTTTGGCGTGATACGCTCAACATCTATCGCGAGAACAAGGAGGCCATCGAGGCCTTCCTTACCGAGGCTCGTGCTATGGGCGAGGGCCGTCTGTCCGTTGTCTTCACCGGTGCCGGTACGTCCGACTATGTTGGCGATACCTGCGCCCCGTATCTGCGTCACGCCGGCAACACTGATCTCTACGACTTTAAGCCCATCGCCACGACCGACATCGTGAGCGCCCCGCGCGACTTCCTGCGCGCTGAGGATCCCACGCTCGTGGTTTCCTTTGCCCGCTCTGGCAACAGCCCCGAGAGCCTTGCCGCCGTTGCCGTTGCCAAGGAGCTCGTCCACAACGTCAAGTTCCTCAACATCACCTGCGCGCCCGAGGGCAAGCTTGCCGTCGAGTCCGCCGATGATCCCAATGCGCTGACGCTGCTCATTCCGCGCGCCAACGACAAGGGCTTCGCCATGACCGGCTCCTACACCTGCATGACCCTGCTCTCTACCCTCATCTTTGACGAGGCTTCCGACGAGCAGAAGGCCGAGTGGGTCGAGACCATCGCCAAGATGGGCGAGGAGGTCATCGCTCGCGAGTCCGAGGTTGCCGACTACCTCGCTGGCGACTTCAACCGCGTGACGTACTTGGGTTCCGGCTCCTTCGGTGGCCTTGCCCAGGAGAGCCAGCTCAAGATCCTCGAGCTTGCTCACGGTCTGGTCGCTACTTCCTACGACACCTCCATGGGCTATCGTCACGGACCCAAATCCTTCGTCGACGACAAGACCCTCGTGTTCGTGTTCGTCAACAACGACGCCTACACCCGTCAGTACGACATCGACATCCTCAACGAGATCGGTGGCGACAAGATCGCTCAACACACCGTTGCCGTTCAGCAGGATGGCGCTACCGTCTACGAGGGCGAGTCCTTCACCTTTAAGGGCTACGAGGCGCTTCCCGAGGGCTACCTTGCTCTGCCGTTCGTGATGTTTGCTCAGGCTATCAGCCTGCTCAACTCCGTGCGCGTGGGCAACACGCCCGACACGCCGAGCCCCACCGGTACGGTCAACCGCGTGGTTAAGGGCGTGACGATTCACCCCTTCACCGCTTAATCGCGTCCCCCTGTAAGGGCGCCCGTCCGCTCATAACGGCGGGCGGGCGCTTTTTGTTATTACGTGGGCTGGGTATAAGCATCACCACAGTCAACTGCTTTAGAAGCAAGGAGTGCATATGAGCACGTACGCAATTAAGGCTGACAAGTTCTTCTTGCCGGCAGGCCCGCAACTGGGCGGCTATCTTATGGTCGAGGATGGCGTCTTTGGCGCCTGGCAGGCCGACGAGCCCTCTTGCGAGATTAAGGACTACACGGGATCGTGGATCGCACCGGGTATGGTCGATACTCACATCCATGGCTTCTACAACCACTCAACTACCGATAACGATCCCGAGGGCATCGATATCAGCTCGACCGAGCTCGCCCGTCGCGGTACCACCAGCTGGCTGCCCACGACGTTCACCGATGGCGTCGAGCAGATCAAGGACGCTTGCGCTGCCATCGCCCAGGCGGACGAGGGTCGCGGCCCCGACTTCTGCGGTGCTCGCATTCAGGGCATCTACCTGGAGGGCCCCTTCTTTACCATGAAGCATGTGGGCGCACAGAACCCCGCTTACCTGATTGACCCCTCCGAGGAGGTCTTTGACGAGTGGCAGGAGGCTGCCGGCGGACGTATCGTTAAGAGCGCCATGGCTGCCGAGCGCGATGGCTCCGCTGCTTATGCTGCTGCCCTCAATGCGAAGGGTGTCGTGACCAGCATCGGTCACTCTGATGCCACGTATGACGAGTGCATCGCCGCCATCAACGCCGGTGCCAGCTGCTTTACGCATACCTATAACGGCCAGCGCGGGCTGCATCACCGTGAGCCCGGTGTCGTGGGGGCTGCTATGTCCACGCCCGAGACCTACGCCGAGATCATCTGTGACGGCAAGCACGTAAACCCTGCCGCCATCAAGGCGCTGCTGCAGGCAAAGGGCTGGCAGCACACGGTGCTCATCACCGACTGCCTGGGTTGCGGCGGCATGCCCGAGGGCAGCTACACCAGCGGCGGCATGGACGTCATCATGAAGGACAACCTGTGCTGGCTCGCCGATGGCAAGAGTATTGCCGGTTCGGTGCTCACGCTTGCCCAGGGCGTCAAGAACATCGTCGACTGGGGCATCGCCAGCGCCGATATCGCCATTCGCATGGCAACCGAGGTGCCGGCACGCTCCGCGCAGATCGAGGATAAGTGCGGCAGCATCATGCCGGGTCGCGACGCCGACTTTGTCGTGTTCGACCATGAGCTCACCCTCGTCGAGACGTATGTTGGCGGCCAGAGCGTCGGCAACGCCTTTACCGAGTAACGAAAGAAAAAGACGGCGGGCCCGAATCTGCTCGGACCCGCCGTACGGGTTAAACGCTCAAAAGCACCTTTACAGTTACAGCTTGTTAGCAATCTTCTTTGCCGTACGCTTAACGCCGGCCACCAGGCCTCCTGCAGGATGTTCCTTCTCGTATGCTAGACGCTTCTCGCGCTTGGCGTACTCTTCGACGATGATGTCTCCATACTCGTCTTCGATCTTGTCGAAGAAGTCGACGGCACCCTTAATTTCCTCAGCGGTCGGGTGCCCCTTTTGGACCCCGCCGGTGAGTTTGAACGGCCCCCACGTATCAAAGCCGGGGCAGCCGTAGACACCCATAAAGATGGCCTGCCTCATGCGGCAGATGCCATCGATATCCTTGCCGTACCACTTGTTTTTGCCACCGTAGGTCATAAGGCCAAACACCTTGTCCTGCGGCTGCAGCACGTTAGTGAGCACGCGTGCCATGTCCTTGTCGATCTCGGAGTAATAGATGCCCGTGGCGACACCAATCAGATGGTATTCGTGCAGGTTGGGATACTCGTTTTTGCCGAGCGTTTTCACGTCGAGGGTATCGATTTCGGGGTGCGCCTCGACGATGGCGTCCACGAGCTTTTTCGTATTGCCGTGGTGGCGTGAGGCATAAAGAATGATGGTTCGCATAAGAAGGCCTTTCAGCTGTAATTGCATCAATGTCTGTATGGTACCCCGTTACATGACCGGGATACCGGACGCATCGATGAGCGTGCGGGTTTGTTCTATGGTTAGGATTGAAACGGGCGCTTGCGTGAAATAAAGCAGTTGTTCGAAAGGATGGGTAATGGAATACGCTCTTTCCAACGATTCGATTTCTATTAAGGTTTCCACTGCCGGCGGCTCGTTTACCTCGATTGAGGCCGACGGTCGCGAGTATTTGTGGCAGGGCGACCCCGCAGTATGGTCCGGTCAGGCGCCGGTCTGCTTCCCGATTTGCGGAGGTCTGCGCGACGGCAGCGCCATGACGTTTGCCGGGCATCATGTGAAGCTCGCCCGCCACGGGTTTGCGCGTAAGCAGGAGTGGAAACTGCTGAGCCAAAGCACGAACGAGCTGGCTGTGTGTCTGGCTTCGGAGGATAACGCCGCGCTGCTGAGCGATTATCCGTATCCGTTTAGGCTCGTCGCCCGCTATACGCTCGAGGACGCCGCCGTGCGTGTCTCCTATGAGGTTACCAACGAGGGCACCGAGGACATGCCGTTCTTTATCGGTGGGCATCCCGGCTTTAGGTGCCCGCTCGATGAGGGCGAGGCCTATACGGACTACGAGTTGCGCTTTGAGAAAGAAGAGGCTGCAGAGCTTTGCACCGCTGTCCCTTCGACTGGCTTGATTGACGTGGACAAGCGCTCCAAGAACCCCATGGTGGGAAAGACGCTGCCTCTATCGCACGAGCTCTTCGATTTTGCGGAGACCATCTTTGACGTGCTCGAGAGCCGTCAGGTCACGCTTTCCAAGAAGGGCGAGGACAAGGGCGTCCGCCTGAGCTTTGAGGGCTTCCCATATCTCATTGTGTGGAGTAAGCCCGAGGGCGATTTTGTGGCAGTTGAGCCCTGGGGCGGCCTTTCGACCTGCTCCGATGAGGACGACGTGCTTGAGCATAAGCGCGGCTGCCTTGTCGCCAAGCCCAAGGAGACCGTCGCTCGCTCGTTCACGATTGAAATTCTGTAATTCCGTTTTGTCGACTCGTATCGCGAGGCACAAGGAGCCTGCGAGATAAGGAGCTAAAAATGATCCTCACCGTTACGATGAACCCGTCCGTCGATACACGCTATCAGCTCGATGAGCTCATTATCGACGACGTTAACCGTGTGACGCCCGAAAAGACCGCCGGCGGCAAGGGTCTCAACGTGGCCCGTGTACTGGGTCAGCTGGGCGACGACGTTGTGGCAACCGGTCTACTCGGCGGCCACATGGGCGCCTACATGGCCGAGCTCATGGATGCCAACGGCATTAAGAATGATTTTGTACCCATCAAGGGCGAGACTCGTATTTGCCTTAACATCCTCCACGCCGGCAACCAGACCGAGCTACTCGAGAGCGGCCCGACGATTGCCCCCGAGGAGCTCGATGCCTTTACCGCCAAGTTCGCCGAGCTTGCGAGCAAGGCCGCTGTCGTTACCATCTCGGGTTCGCTGCCCCGTGGTGTCGAGGCGGGCTACTACGCCAAGATCACGGGTATTGCCGAGAACGCCGGCGCCAAGGTGCTGCTCGATACCTCGGGTGCTTCGCTCGAGGCCGCCCTTAAGTCCGAAATTAAGCCCGAGCTGGTCAAGCCTAACCTGACCGAGATTAACGGCCTTCTGGGCACGAGCTTTACCACCGACGATGTGGACGAGCTCCGCGCCGCGCTCGCCTCTGATGCCCGCTTCTCCGATATCCCCTGGGTCGTCGTGTCCATGGGCGCTGCCGGCTCCGTGGGCTTCCATAATGGCCGTGCATTCCGCGCCAAGACCCCCGATATCCCCGCCGTTAACGCTACGGGCTCTGGCGATTCGACCATTGCCGGCTTCGCACATGCGATTGCTGCTGGCGCGGATGACGAGACGGTGCTGCGTACCGCCAACACCTGCGGCAAGCTCAATGCCATGGATCCCATGACTGGCCACTTGGTTATGGATCGTTGGGACGAGGTTTACAACGGCGTTGTCGTGACCGAGCTGTAGGAGCTTGTGCGCCGCCCCCGGCATCGGTTGCTTGCTTGTGGTTAGAGTTGACGGCAAGTGCGGTAGCATTATGCCGGGGCGCGACGCCGATGCTGTCGTGTTCAATCCCGACCTTACCCTGGTCGAGACGTATGTGGGTGGCAACAGCGTCGGCAATGCGTTTGCCGATTAGCCGCCAAAGAAGCGATCCGAGAGGGGATTTAGATGATTTACGGTGCATTGGGCGATATCGAGGAGTACCGCGGAATGCTCAAGGGCCTCGACGTGCTGATCGACTGGCTCGAGGAGAACGACCCGGCACAGCTCGAGGTCGGCAGCCATCCGATTTTGGGTGAGAAGGTCTTTGCGAACGTCATGTCTCCCACGACGCGTCCCGAGGCTGAGGCTCACTATGAGACGCATCAGCGCTATCACGACCTGCAGATCGACGTCGAGGGTCGCGAGGCCTTCAAGGTCGCTACGGGCAGCCTGACGCTGGTCCAGGAGTTTGACGAGAAGGACGACTATGATCTGGTCGATTCCGACGCATCGATCGCCGGCGATCTTGCCG
The DNA here is from genome assembly GCA_902835305.1 of Coriobacteriaceae bacterium. Lineage (GTDB taxonomy): Bacteria > Actinomycetota > Coriobacteriia > Coriobacteriales > Coriobacteriaceae > Collinsella. Next base: position 134,571 of record CADFMD010000004.1, on the reverse strand, counting down.
ACGACAAATTCGCGCTGTTCGTTGCCGGCGAGCCCCACATGCCCACGCTCGAGTTCCCGGGCGATGGCGCACAGCCGGTCAAGAAGATTTGCTTTAAGCTGCTTGCCGACGCCTACTGGCAGGAGTAACGGGCTGCTCGGCTGAGCTGTTCGTCTGATGGCGTGATTCCCCTAGGGAAATCACGCTAGGACCCCGCCAAACGGGTTTTCCCTAGGGAAATCACGTTTGGCGGGGTTTTCTGTTTTTGAATAGGGAAGCCTCATTTATTTGCGAAGAACATCGGCTAGCCGCAGGATTGAAATCATCGACCGATAAGTGAGTTCCACTTTTTCGCCCGCAAGCAGTCGTTTCGAGCCAATCTCATCTAGCCCCACAAGCTGAGAAAACAGCGGGCTGCTCATCGTGCCCTCGTCAATTGATTCCCTTATGGTCTTCAAAACGTCCGTATCATGAAGCGACGCCGAGCTGTAGGGGGCAACACGAGCGGAACTCTCAATTAACGACGAGACAAAAGGATGGAGATGCTTTGGACATAGTCCATCAAACACCACATCCCCATTGTCATCCGAGCCGACTAGTCGCCAACTATAATGATCGACCCAGTCGTCTCCGTCATATATGGTGTCCATGAGCAACTTCCCGTCTAGAGAGACCTATTTGGACATCGGGGCGCAAGACCGCAATCCATATAGGACCCGCAGCAGCTCCAACCCAACGCACCACTTAGGTTCCCTTTCGTACATGTGTATCAATCTGCCCCGAAATGCCGGTGAATGCAATTCCAGACCCGTTTGTCGGATAGCAATCGACGTATTTTTGTTTTCCGCTCACAACCTTGTATAGATAAATCGTTCCAGCAAAAGAGAAGGGATCGTTCGCAATTTTGTCCGGAAGAACTTGCCACCTCAAAATCCCGCTACCAATATGGTCAAGCTTGACCGTTCCGCCGTCCCCCTCAAAGTGGCAAGGGGATTTACCCCAGACTGAGAGTCGGCATCGCCCTCCTTAGCAGTTATCAGCAGGCTGCCCGTATAAGACTGCTAAGGCTCACCTTCAGGACAGGCAGCCTTGGCCCAAGAAGGGCCACTCAGGCAGAACAGTCCGAGCAGCATCAATACCAGCAAAAGAAAACCTTTAGTTCTTTTCATCTATATCGCCAATATCTCTCGACATTTGTATATTGTGACTATTTTAGATCTATATGGCCAATTTGAGCCCTCACCATGGCAATTGTTGCAGCTGGGTTTCTTTTCATTAAGATTTCACTTTGGTAAATCCCCGCCCCTAAGCATTAAACCCGAAGTCCACCGAGTGGGCCGCCGTTGACGTGGCGATGTTTGGATTGGCGCGCACGCACTCAAAATCGGCAACAAAAAAGCCGCCCGAAGGCGGCTATCTTGTGTAATGGAGCCAGCGACCGGGCTCGAACCGGTGACCCCCGCTTTACGAGAGCGGTGCTCTACCAACTGAGCTACGCTGGCGGCCATATGATGACGCAACTGAGGCATCAACGAGTGTCTATGATACGGGACATCGCACATCCGCGCAAGTGTTCTGACGGCTTTTCTCACTTTAAATGCACTAAATGCACTAATATTAGAGGCGTGATGTCTGCAGTGCCCATTTGTTACTTGACCTGCTGTTGAGTTGGTGGCCGACGTCCCGCTCGTATGGGTCTCAAACAGAATGGGGCAGCCATGGCTCAACCCAAGATTCTTCTTACACGTATCGATGACCGGTTTATTTACGGGCAAGACGTTGAGCTGTGGAACGAAGCCGTGGGCTCCAACCTTGTTCTGATCGTCAACGATGAGATCGCGGCGGATTCGCGCCATTGGGCACCTATGAGGGTGGCGGCGCCAGAAGGCGTCTGGACGCGGTTTTTCTCGGTGCAAAGGGCTATCGACATCATTCATACCGCAACGCCGCGTCAATGGATTCTGGTCATGGTAGCCTCACCTGCCGACGCGCTCGCGCTGGTTAAGGGTGGTGTGCCGATCACCAAGATTAGCATCGGCCATATGCAGGCAGGGGAGGGCAAGCGTCCTGTGACGCCCGCGGTTGCCATTGACGATGCAGACGTCGCCGCCCTCAAAGAACTCCAAGCGCTCGGCATAGAGCTGGAAATCCGTTATCTCCCCAGCTCCGACCCAGATCCTATCGAGAACCTGCTCGCGTGATTCCTTGGGGACGGAGGAAAACGGATCGTATTTTCCCGTGGAGGAGCGGCGAGATGCCCTCGGCCAGGAATTGGGGCCATCTACTACTTTTGGTCGCTTACCTCGAACAACGATGAAAATCTCAATATTAAAACCGCAGGTAGCGAACGTGCGATTTTTGAAAATAGGGGCGTATGGTCAGGGGTGCGGGAGTAAAAGTAGTAGATGGGCGCAATCTGTAGCGCGCCGATTTCAGGCATGTTGGCGCATGTGTCGGAGCTATGAAAAGAGTGTCCCTTTCGACTAGTCTTTTAGAACGTCAATGACTGCACCACAGCTTAAGCCGTTCGCAAAAACGGCTCCTAAATCTGTTTCGTTAATTGAATTGCGTAAATATGGTTAATCAGATAACCGAAATTTGGTTAAATGTAAACTGTAAATTTGGTTAAACGCGCTGATAAACAATGGTGAAAAATATGCCAAAAAAGTACTACACTCGAATTATCGAAAATGAGCTCGACCAGATGCTAGGGATATTCGGTGCCGTTCTCATCGAAGGACCGAAATGGTGTGGAAAGACAACCACAGCCGGGACCCGTGCGGCGTCCAGGCTCCTTCTCATGGATCCGTCGCGCAACTTCGAGAATCGCTTGCGTGCCGAGACGGACCCGGCGCTTGCCGTTGCAGGCGAGGTGCCGCGGCTGATTGACGAGTGGCAGGAGGTTCCGAAACTTTGGGACGCGGCGCGGTTTGAGTGCGACAACCGCGGCGGCGAGCCTGGCCAGTTCATATTTACGGGGTCGGCGACGCCGCGAGACAATGAACGGCCGATGCACAGTGGCGCTGGAAGGTTCGCTAAATTGCGCATGGATACCATGACGCTTTTCGAGCTTGGGAAATCCAGCGGTGCGGTTAAGCTGTCGGGCATTATTTCTGGCGAAAAGTTCAATGGCGCTTTCGGATCGCTGGATTCCGCCTCGATTGCCGAGTACGTTGTCCGTGGCGGATGGCCCGCGGCGGTCGGTCGCGATGCGCTGGCTGCGTCGGCGATGGCGAAACGTTACATCGGCATAGTCGCCGAAGAAGATTTGTCTCGTGTTGATGGCTCTCGACGCGATCCCGAAAAGGTCAAAGCCGTCATCGAATCGCTTGCGCGAAATGAATCCACTTTGGCGACACTCAAGACGCTCGTAGCCGATCTTGGCGGAGAGGTGTCGAGACAGACGGCGGCATCATATATATCTCTTCTTGCTCGGGTTAGTTTCGTTCGCGATATTCCCGCGTGGAACCCTGCAATGAGATCTCCGGTGCATTTAAGAGACTCAAAGAAGCATCACCTCGCCGACCCGTCGCTGGCGGCCGCTGCGCTCGGGGCGACTCCGGAGACCTTGCTGCTAGATTTCAAGACGCTTGGGCTGCTTTTTGAATCGCTGGCACTCCATGATTTGTGGGTTTATGCGCGAGCAAACGGAATGAGCCTCTATCACTATCATGATTCTCGCGATCTAGAAGTCGATGCGGTCATTGCGGCTCCCGGCGGAACGTGGATTCCGGTCGAAGTTAAACTCAGCTCTGCTCAAATCGAAGAGGCGTCTGACAGCCTTGTTGCTGTCGAGAAGCGCATGGTTGCCGCCGGAAACAACCCGCCGGTTTCGAAAGTCGTGATCATCGGGTTTGGTTCGCAAGCCTATGTTACCGAGCGTGGCGTCCAAGTTGTTCCGCTGGATGTTCTCGCGCCGTAACGCGACGGTCGAAGCGGGACGGACGCCACCATTGCGCGCGAGGACACGGCATCATCGATGATGCGGCGGCCACATTCGGCAAAGAGTGTCCCCAACGACTAGTCGTTTAGGAACGCCCCCAATGACTAGGTAGAAAAACGCCCGTCGGCGGTGGTGCCGGCGGGCGCTGCTGTGCGATATGTCGCGTTGTGGGCTTAATGCCTCATAAAGTGGTACTCGATCACATTGCTGTAGGGGTGACCCGGGCCCACAATGCCCTGCGGGAACAGCGGCTGGTGCGGCGTGTCGGGGTACATCTCTGCCTCGAGGGCAAAGCCGGCGCCCCAGCCATAGTTGGCATCGTCCTTGGCGTGCTCGTCACCCAGCCAGTTGCCGGTGTAGAGCTGCACGCCCGGGGCGGTGGTGTAGTAGTCCAGCTCACGGCCGGTCCACATCTCCTCGACGTGCATCGCGCGGCGCAGATTACGGCCGTACTGATAGCCATCGATGCACAGACAGTGATCGTAGCCACGGGCGTGCTTAATCTGCGGATCGTCGGCCTCCATGCCAGGCGCGACGGGGCGCAGCTCGCGAAAGTCAAACGGCGTGCCCTCGACCGGAGCGATCTCGCCGGTGGGGATGCTCTGCTCGTTGATGGGCAGGTAGTGGGCAGCGTTGGCAACAAAGAAGTGCTCACAGTCCATGCCGGCGTTATGACCGGCAAGGTTAAAGTACGTGTGGTTGGTCATGGACACGTACGTGGCGCGGTCACTCTCGCAACCGTACTCGATGCGGAAGACGCCGGTGCGCGTAACGGTAAACACGGCCGTAAAGATGCGGTTGCCGGGCAGGCCCAGCTCGCCATCCTCAAGCGAGGTGGTCATGCGAATGGCGTTGTGAGTCTCGTCGAGTTCAACGTCCCACACGCGTTTATGCAGGCCGTGCTCAAGGTCGCTGTGCAGGTTGTTGGCGCCCTCGTTGGCGGGCATATGCCAGTCCGTGCCGTCGATGGTGATCGTAGCGCCCGCGGTGCGGTTTGCCACGGGGCCGATGGTCGCGCCAAAGCAGGCGGGATTGTCAAAGTAATCCTCGAGCTTATCGAAGCCCAAAACCACATCGCGCACGTTGCCGGGAATGTCGGGCACATCGATACCAAGCACGGTGGCGCCATAGTCCATAATGCGAACGCAGATCTCGGGCCCGTTGAGGGTGTAACGATGAACGGGGGTGCCGCACGGCGCGGTGCCGAAAAGCTCGGAAGTGATCATTTGGTTCCTAACATCGAGGTATTTCCGACAAACTCTAGCGCGAACAGGCGAGATTATCACTACACCCCACTAAAGCTGGGGGTATTTTTCTCAAAAAAGTGATGATTGACTTACTGTGACGAAAAAAAAGAAACCCGCCGGGATGCGACGGGTTTCTTCCACAGGGGATATGTGGCAATGAGTTAGGCGTTTGCCTTTGCGGACTCGGCTTCCTTGGCAGCCTTGAGGTCCTCCTCGGTAAACTTGCCGGTGGTGAGCGGCGAGAGGGTGCACTTGTCCTGCTTCGCGTACTCGATGTTACGAGCGATCATCTGCTTGCGATACCAAGCGAAGAGCGCGACGTACACGACGATGGCAACGACAGTGGCGATGATCATGGTCACATCGCCCGTGGTCGCCTTGCCCACGAAGAAGGCCAGGAACTTCTCGACAGGTCCTTCCATGGTGGTCTGAGAGATCAGGCCGGTAACGCCATCGGGGAAAGCGCCGACAGTCTTAGCGGTGAAGGTAACGAAATCGGCGACGAGGGTGCCAGCGCCCAGGAAGACGGGCAACAGGACAGCACCGATAACGACCATGCGGATCACGCGGCCGCGGGTGACAACGAGCAGTGCCGGCGTCAGGCCCATGGCGATGATGCCGCCGAGCGGCAGCAGGCCGTTCCAAGTGCCAGTCGGGGAGAAGGGGAAGGGAACGTTGGCAAGCAGCAGTGCCTCACCCAGCATGACGGGGGCAAGGATGTTGGCAGCAGCCCAGATCTCGGCGCGGCCGGCGATGAAGGGCCAGTCGAGGCCGACGTTGAGGGTACGGCCCTGGAGCCACTTGCTGTTGTTGGCAAAGTCGGAGATGCCCTGAGACAGCGGCTCGACGGCTGCGATGAACCAAGAACCGATCATGGAGAACAGCTCAAGGCAGGTTGCGGCGGTAAAGGCGAGCGTGCAGATCTGCTGCGGGGTCTGGTGCGAAAGAAGGCCGACGAAGACGCCAAGGTAGATACCAATAGCAAACTTGGAGCCCCAGAAGCCGATCATGTTGTTGAGCTTGGCAGCGTCGAAGTCGTACTTATCGAGGAAGGGGAGTACCTTGTCGATGATCTTGTTGAGCAGCATGGCCAGCGGGTTCATCATGTAGTTCATGTGAGTCGTGGTCATGGGGTTCTCCTCGGGAGCACCCAAAAGATCGTTGAACGTGGGCTTCATAAGGTCGGAGTTCATGATCTTCATAACGCCGACGAAGACGACGAGCAGCGTGGCGACGACGATGTTGGCGCCAAAGTAGATGCAGGCAAGGCCGACAAAGGCGAGGTGCCAAACGTCAAAGATGTCGACGTCGATGGTGTTGGTCTTGGCGAGCACGATCATCACGATGTTGACGATGACGAGGACCATCAAGAAGTACAGCGTGTAGGGAGAACCCCAGGTGATGGTGGCCAGCGGTGCCCAACCCACGTCGGTAACGGTGAGCTGAAGGCCGGTGGACTCAACGAACGTCGTCATGGCGCTCGAGAAAGCCGTCGTCAGAATGTTGATGATGGCGCCGATGCCGGTAATGGCGATGCCGAGCTTAAGACCGCCCTCGAGGGCCTTGGTAAACTTAACTTTGAAGAGAAGGGCAATAACCGTCAAAACGATGGTCATCATAGGGGCTGCGCCAAGGTCGATCAGCGGCTGAAAGACGGCATTAGCAAACCCGATTACTGCGTCCATGTCTCCCTCTTTCCTAAAAGAGAATTTCCTTTTCCGTATGTTGCCTTAAAAAAGGAAGATGCCGTTCCCGGTCGTCATCTTCCTTAAAGCCAAAAATTGCGCAGAGCGAAGCTGCAAAAGATTAGTTGAGACCCTTTTCCTTGATAATGGCCTCGATCTTGTCGTAAACCGGCTTAGCCATGGCAGGCATGCGATAGAGAATCGGGCCGGCGTCGACGATCGGGGTCTTAACCTCAAAGCCAAAATCGGTCTTGGCGATCTGGGCGAAGATGTCGTACTGAGAGAGCATCTCCTCGTTGACGTCCTTGATCATCACAGCGTCGCAGTGCAGGTTGTAGCCGCGATTCTTGAACTCGGACTCGATGGCGTCCTTGATCTGGTGGCTGGAGTTAACACCGGCGCCACAAGCTGCGAGAACCTTAATCATGATGAATTCCTTTCTCTATGCGGGTTATTCCGCGGATTCCTAAGGGTGGTTGGCTAGTCGGCAGGAAAGTTGTCGACCAAGAACTGGTAGATGGCCTTGGCGTCGGTCATGGAGAACAGCTCCTTGACGCGATCGGTGCCAAGAGCGTTAACGAAGTCCATGATCTTGGCGAGGATGCCCACCTGGGCCTCCTTGTCGTCGTTGAGAATCATGAACAGGAACGAGACGGGGAAGGTCTGCGAGGGGTCGATCATGGAGTGCCACTCAACGGGGGTCGTCAGCTTGACGGGGACGATGCGACGGGTGTGAACGAACTCGACCTCGGTGTGAGGTACGGCAAAGCTGGGCAACTCGGGGTCGACGACGGACATATCCATGCCGGTGGGGTAGCCCTTTTCGCGCTCGATGATGTTCTCGAGAAACGCGGGCGCAACATAGTTTTTGAGTGACAGCTTATTGGCGATCTCGGTAAAGACCTCTTCTTGCGTGGTGCGGTCGCAAACAAACACGGTGTCTTCGAAGAACAGATTGTTCTCTGCGGACATGTCTGCAACTCCTTCCGTTCCATGCAGATCGAACGTGTTCGAATCTGTTTGTTTAAGTTGCTTGTTATTTAAGTCTAAGAGAATTAGTGTGTCAATCTGTTTTCTACTGTTCAGAAAAGTTCAATTTGTTTTATTGAGGTGCATCGGATTGAGATGATCTTAAAATTGCAGCTTTTTGCCTATGTATAGCTGAAGTTGATGTGTCGGATACATTCGATATTCAACGTTTGGCGTTTACTATCCTACCGTTCACCGGGAAAAACCGACCGTTTAGGGTGAGTGGGCATAAATGTTCGATTACTATAAATGCGAACAAAACCACTCAAAGGAGTAAAAATGATCAAGGCGGAGCGTCAGGATAAGGTTCGTCAGCTGCTCGAGGAACAGGGGACGGTCTCGGTAAAAGAGATTTCTGATGCGTTAGGTGTCTCGGACATGACGATCCGCCGCGACCTTGAGGAACTTGCGAGCCTAGGCGAGATCGAGCGCGTGCACGGCGGAGCCCGCAGTGCACAGGGCCGTCCCCACGCTATGCTGCGCCATGAGTATTCGCACAGCGAAAAGCGCACTAAGCATGCCGAGGAAAAGCTGCAGATCGCGCGCCGCGCTGTGGAGCTTATCGAGGAAGGCTCGACCATCTTCTTGGGTACGGGCACCACGGTTGAGCAGATGGCCTCGATGCTGCCGGCGTTTCGCCTGCGCATTGTGACCAATTCGCTTTCGGTGTTTAACTTGCTCGAGGCGCGCGAAGACTGTGACCTGTGCCTCGTGGGCGGCATGTATCGCCGCCGCACCGCCGCCTTTGTGGGACCCATGGCCGAGGATACCCTGCGCGCGCTGGGAATCGACGCAGCCTATATCGGCGCCAACGGCATTTTGAACGGCGATGTGTCCACGTCTAACATGGAAGAGGGCCGCATCCAGCAGCTCGCCTTTAGCAAGGCCGACTCGCGCTATCTGATCGCCGACTCCAGCAAGATCGGCAAGCGCGACTTCTACACCTTCTGCCGCCTGGACAATTTGGACGCCGTGGTGTGCGAGCCGGGTATTACCGCCGAGGACCGCACTGCCATCGAGGAGCACACGCGGGTCATTTGTTAACTGGCGCTGCAGGCGAGGTAGTTATTGGGGACAGTCTTGGTGCGCTCCGTTGTCCTCCCGTTCGGTTTTTTACTGGGTGGGTATACTTCCATCCGCAATACAGACCGGACTGAGGAGGTATCCAAATGCCGGATAACGGGTCAATACAAAAAAGAGATGCGCGCGAGATGGCTCATGGGCGTCCTGTCCAGATAACCGAGCACACGACGGTAACCGAGCTGCAGCCCAGCTTGTCCGATGTCGTGTGCGCAAACAAAAAGCTGCAGATTGGCTTTATCGTTGCACTCGTGGTACTGGCGCTGCTGTCGGGCTTTGTGGCTCGTCCGCATTTTGCCGATACCAAAACATGGGACTCCACCATCGAGGTCATCGATCAAAAGAAAGGCAACGTACTGGCGCTCACGACCTCGTGCGTGGCGCTGTCTGCGGGCATTACCGCGCTGCCGGGTGATACGGGAACGCCGGTTGCCGAGCAGCTCGCGCAGCTTTCGGGTAACTTGGGCATCGTGCTTGCCGTGCTCTACCTCGAGAAATACCTGCTGACCATTTTGTGGTCGGTTGGCCTGGGCATCCTGATCCCGTTTGCGCTGGTACTCTTTGCGGTGTCGCTCGGCATTCACGGGCGCTGGAGCACGAGCGCCGTCCTGCGCCGCGTGGCGACTCGCGTGCTGGTGATCGCCATGATCGGAATGGCCTTGGTGCCTGCAAGCGTATGGGTGTCGCAAAAGGTCGACGAAACGTATCGAGTGAGCATCGAGGTGGCCGAGCAAAAGGCGGCCGACGCTGCGGGTGCGACAGATAGCGACAGCTCCAAAGCAAGCAAGAAAAAGACCGAGTCCGCAGAGTCCAAGAATGTGCTTGAGCAGCTTGCCGACGGCGCCTCGAGTCTCGTCACATCGGTGACCAGCGGTGCCAAGCAGATGACCGATGAAATTGTGCAGCAGGTGACCGATCTGATCGAAGGTGTCATCGTGATGATCGTGACCTCGTGCGTGATTCCATTGCTGGTGCTCGCGGCGTTTTTGTGGCTGGGGCACGTGCTACTGGGGATTGATATTTCCGGCCCGGCGAACTATTTGACGGGTCGCTTTCTGAGCGCTCCGTCCAAACATGCCAAGAAGAGCGGGCGGTCTGAGTAGGCGGCAACGCGATCTTTGGAAGATCAACCGCAAGAAGGGCGGCCGAGACACGTTCTCGGCCGCCCTTTTGTTTGTTGGACACATGGTCGCTACGTCCGTGCCGGGCCCAAACGTTCAACAATCATCCGTGAACGGCATTTGTTCAAAAAAGAACAAAGATAAACAAATAGTTGTTGCAGTCGATGTTCGAATGTGTTCAAATAAACATGAACAGTGAAGAACCGCACATTCAGATGCCCGGACCTGAGCGCGATTCAACACTTCCAAACAGAAACTACGCACCTGCGTATCTCTCAAGGAGGATGTCATGAGGGTTGTAATCGCTTCCGATGCCGACGGTATGTCGATGAAGGAGTCCATCAAGGAGATGCTCATCGCCGACGGTCACGAGGTCGTCGACTATTCCGAGACCCCTGCCGCGGACTTTGTCGATTCCGCGACCGCCGTTGCCAAGGACCTGCTGGAGCACAAGGATTCCCAGGGCTTCGCATTCGATAAGTACGGCGTCGGATCCTATATGGCCGCCGTCAAGATCAAGGGCATGGTCGTCGCCAACATTTCCGACGAGCGTTCCGCCTACATGACCCGCGAGCACAACGGCTCGCGCATGGTCACCATGGGCCCGGGCGTTGTGGGCACCGAGGTCGCCAAGAAGATCGCCCGCGAGTTCCTGCGCGCCCAGTACGCCGGCGGCCGTCACCAGATCCGTGTCGACATGCTCAACAAGATGGCCTAACGAGAGCCACCGAGAACTCGAACTTCTACCTCAACTTGTGAATTCAGACGAAAGGACGTTCTGATGAAGAAGACCATCGCAATCGGTTGCGACCATATCGTTACGGACGAGAAGATCTATCTGGCCGACCGCCTGGAGCAGGCTGGCTACAAGGTGCTCGACTGCGGCACCTACAGCCACACCCGTACGCACTATCCCATCTACGGTAAGGCCGTGGGCGAGGCTGTTGCCAGCGGCAAGGCCGACTTTGGCGTGGCCCTGTGCGGCACCGGCATCGGCATCACCAACGCCGTCAACAAGGTTCCCGGCGCTCGCTGCGCCTTGGTTCGCGACATGACCTCCGCCCTGTATGCCCGTCGCGAGCTCAACGCCAACATCGTGGGCTTTGGCGGCAAGATCACCGGCGAGTTCCTGATGGCCGATATCATGCTTGCCTTCCTGGAGGAGCCCTACGAGAAGACCCCCGAGCACGATGCCCTGATTGCCAAGATCGATGCCTGCAATAAGGTCGACGCTGAGGCTCAGGCTGACCCGCACTTCTTTGACGAGTTCCTCGAGAAGTGGGACCGCGGCGAGTATCACGACTAAGGGGGTTCCGGCGTTTTAACAAACGCCGGACCGGTCGACGCTGCGAAGCCATCTGGCGGGCAATCTGCCGCTCAGCTTCGACGGCATGACCAGAAGGTCAATGCCGTCTCGCTTCACGGCACCTTGCCTCGCCAGCTGGCTTCTCGCTGATGTCTGAGTGGCCTGTGGGGTTACCGCTGTTGTTGCGAAGCGTTCTGGTATGGCAAGTTGCTCCGATAACACGTTTGCTTGCCGAGCTTGTGTGCTTCGTTTTGGCGGTACCCGGCATTCTGCAGCTTTTCAATTGACGGCTCGCGTTTCTGTGAGGGGGCGCGGGCCGGTTTTCTATCAGCCCTATTGACTTGGCGGGCTGTCGTAAGAAAGGGAAGGCTCCTATGGAGTTTGTTCTTGATAACGGTTTGATTCGTGTGGCGTTGACCACGGCGGGCGGGTCGTTCACTTCTATTGCGGCCAACGGCCGTGAGTACCTGTGGCAGGGCGATCCGGCGGTCTGGTCGGGCCAGGCACCCATTTGCTTTCCGATTTGCGGCGGCCTTCGTGACGGCCGCGCGATGACCATGGGCGGCCGCGAGGTCAAGCTTGCCCGCCACGGCTTTGCCCGCAAGCAGGAGTGGAAGCTCGAGGAGCAGGGCGACAGCATGGTCGCGCTGAGCCTAAGCTCTGCCGACCACGCCGAGCTACTCGAGCAGTATCCGTATCCGTTTAAGATCGTCGCGCGCTACACGATCGATGCGGCTAAGGTGGCCGTGTCGTACGAGGTGACCAATGAGGGCACCGAGGATATGCCATTCTTTGTGGGCGGTCACCCCGGCTTTAAGTGCCCGCTCGACGAGGGCGAGTCCTATGACGATTATGAGCTTCGTTTTGAGCAGCGTGAGGCCACCGAGCTCTGTACTGCCGTTCCCTCGACTGGCCTGATTGATGTTGAGCATCGCAGCAAGAACCCCATGATCGGCCAGAACCTGCCGCTTACCCACGAACTCTTCGACTTCGCGGAGACCATCTTTGACGTGCTCGAGAGCCGCGTGGTTACGCTGACTAAGAAAACCGAGGACAAGGGCGTGCGCCTGACGTTCCCCGATATGCCGTACCTGATTGTGTGGAGCAAGCCCGAGGGGGACTTTGTGGCTGTTGAACCGTGGGGTGGTCTGTCCACCTGCTCCGACGAGGACGATATTCTGGAGCACAAGCGTGGCTGCCTGGTGGCCAAGCCGGGAGAGACCGTCATCCGCGGCTTTGAGATCGAGATCCTTTAACGAGCTATCGTATGTTTGGGGCGGGTCATGCCGCCCCGGAACAGGAGTTCAACATGATTCTGACCGTTACCATGAACCCGTCGATCGATACGCGCTATCAGCTCGATAAGCTGATCATCGACGATGTTAACCGTGTGACGCCCGAAAAGACCGCTGGTGGCAAGGGCCTCAACGTGAGCCGCGTGCTACTGCAGTTGGGCGACGATGTGCTTGCGACCGGTCTGCTCGGCGGCCACATGGGTGCCTATATGGCCGAGCTTATGGATGCCGATGACGTCAAGAACGACTTTGTGCCCATTGCCGGTGAGACGCGCATTTGCCTGAATATTCTGCACGAGGGTAATCAGACCGAGCTGCTGGAGAGCGGCCCGCAGATCGCCCCGGCCGAGCTCGAGGCCTTTACGGCTAAGTTCGCCGAGCTTGCAGCGAAGGCGGACGTTGTGACGCTTTCGGGCTCGCTGCCGCGTGGCGTCGATGCCGGCTACTATGCCGAGCTCGTCAAGATCGCCGAGGAGGCGGGCGCTAAGGTGCTGCTCGACACCTCGGGTGCATCGCTGGAGGCCGCGCTGGAGTCCGACGCTAAGCCTGAGCTCGTAAAGCCCAACCTGACCGAGATTAACGGCCTGCTGGGTACGTCCTTTACGACCGATGATGTCGATGCCCTGCGCGAGGCGCTTGCCGCCGATGGCCGCTTTGCCGATATTCCCTGGGTTGTCGTTTCGATGGGCGCTGCCGGTTCGGTGGGCTTCCATGAGGGTCGCGCGTTCCGCGCCAAGACGCCCGCGATTGCGGCTGTGAACGCGACGGGTTCCGGCGACTCGACCATCGCCGGCTTTGCGCATGCCATTGCTGCTGGTGCCGACGACGTCACGGTGCTCAAGACCGCCAATACCTGCGGCAAGCTCAACGCCATGGATCCCAAGACCGGCCACCTGGTTATGGACCGCTGGGACGAGATCTACAACAGCGTTGAAGTAACGGAGCTTTAATAGTTACGCGGTTTTACCAAACCGCGTAACGGCTCGACGCTGCAAGCCCGCCAGAGCGGCAATCTGCCTTTCAACTTCGGCGGCATGACCAGAAGGTCAATGCCGCCTCGTTTCAAGGCACCTTGCTCACTCTGGCGGGCTTTCGCTGTCGTTGCCAAAACACCGGCGCTGCTTTGGCCGACATTTGGCGCCACCTTGTCTCAAATGCGACTCGCTCGATGTCGTTGCCAAAACATCGACATCGAGCGAGTCGGCGATAACATGGCCACCCTCGTGGACGGTGTGGTTGCCGCTGATCTTGGAATGGCCGGGCGCGTGCACGTAGAGCACCTGGCGGTCGCCGATGGGGCGGTACTGCCGTATGGACTTATAAAGCAGAAGAGATGCAGATAGAAAAAGTAGAGTACGTTAACATGCGTCCGACGATAGCGGGCCTCGGCGCGGGGTGTATTTCTGCCCGGGCCGGCATGCACGCTATTCAGATCTCGCAAGGGTGAAGGTGATCCTGTGGCAAGGCGCCCGTCCAACGATACCAGTTTGCGTCCGGTCTCCATGGCCGACGTCGCCCGCGCTGCTGGCGTTTCGCAGCAGACGGTTTCGCGCGTCGCCAACGGCTTGCCCAACGTTAACGAGCAGACACGTCAGCGCGTGCAGGCCACTATGCAAGAACTCGGCTTCCGTCCGAGTTATGCCGGTCGCTCGCTGCGCGACGGCCGTTACCATTCGGTCGGTCTGTGTGTCAACGATGTCACCAAGTTTGGCAACCTCTCAATGATCGACGGCATCGCCAGCGCTGCTCGCGAGCATAATTGCGCCATCACGCTGGTCGAGATGTCCAAGACCGAGGAGTTTTCGCTTGCCGAGGCCACGCGTCGTATGGCCGCGCTGCCCGTGGACGGTATCATCATCGGCATGAGTCGCATGGCGCCCGATTTTGAGACGTTTGATCCACTGCCGGGCATTGGCACGGTCATCGTTACCATGTACGCGCATCCGCGCGTGACCACGGTCGATTCCGACCATTACGGCTGCTCGCTATTGCTTATGGATCACCTGTTTGAGCTGGGACACGAGCGGATTCGCTATATTGGTGGCCCGTCGTTCTCGGTTGACGAGCAATTTCGTCGCGCCGGCTGGCAGGACGCGCTCGAGCGTAGGCACATTAAGCCGCAGGCGCCGCTCGAGGGCGATTGGTCTGCCAACAGCGGTTACGAGGCCGGCAGATATCTGGCCGAGCACGACCGCACCATGACGGCGATCTATGCGGCAAACGATCAGATGGCAAATGGCGCAATTGCCGCGCTGCGTGATAGCGGCCTGCGCGTGCCCGAGGACGTGAGCGTGGTGGGTGTCGATGATTCGCTCGATGATTTTGTGGCACACAACGAGCTCACAACCGTGCGCTTCGATCTACATCAGCGTGGACGCGAGGTGTTTGAGCATGCGGTTCCCGAGGCGGGCACGGTGGGCAAGACCGTTGCCATTCGTATTCCCGGCCAGCTCATCATTCGACATAGCACGGCGATACCGCGCACATAGTTTGTGCTGGTAAACGGCGATTTATCGCATTTTAATAACAATCGGTAAGGATGCCGGCAGATAGCTGTTGGGATGCAGCCGAGTGCTATGATAGACGGGCTCTTTTGTCTATCTAGGAGGCTTTGCCTGATGGAGATCACCAAGGATATCCGCTACGTTGGCGTCGACGATCACGACATTGACCTGTTCGAGGGCCAGTACGATGTGTCCGAGAACGGTATGGCATACAACAGCTACGTTATCTTGGGCGAAAAGATTGCTGTCGCCGATTCGGTCGATGGCGGTTTTGTTGACGAGTGGCTCGGCAACATCGAGGCCGTGCTCGATGGCCGTACGCCCGATTACCTGGTCGTTCATCACATGGAGCCCGACCACTCCGCTGGCATCGCCGCCTTTATGGAGCGCTACCCCCAGGCCCAGATCGTGGCCAGCATGGGCGCCTTCCGCATGATGGTCAACTACTTTGGCACCGATTACCCCGAGCGCAAGATGGTTGTCAAAGAGGGCGACGTGCTCGACCTGGGCGGCCACAGCCTGACGTTTGTCGGCGCCCCCAACGTTCACTGGCCCGAGGTGCTCTTCTCCTACGAGGCTACCGACAAGGTGCTCTTTAGTGCCGACGGCTTTGGCAAGTTTGGTGCCAATGACATCGAGGATCCGGAAGGGTGGGCCTGCGAGGCTCGCCGCTACTACTTTGGCATCGTCGGCAAGTTCGGCAAGTTCGTGCAGGCCGTGCTCAAGAAGGCCGCCGACCTGGACATCCAGATCATCTGCCCGCTCCACGGCCCCGTGCTGACCGAGAACCTGGGCTACTACCTCGACACCTACAACATCTGGTCGAGCTATCAGCCCGAGGACGAGGGCATCACGATTGCCTACGCGAGCGTGTACGGCCATCTGAAGGCCGCCGTTGAGGAGCTCGCATCTGCGCTCGAGGCTCGCGGCCAGAAGGTCTCCGTCTTTGACCTGGCTCGCGACGACATGGCCGAGGCCATTGAGGACGCGTTCCGCTATGACCGTCTGGTGCTCGCTTCCATCACCTATCAGGGCGAGATCTTTCCGTTCATGAGCACCTTTATCCATACGCTCGCCGAGCATGCCTACCAGAACCGCACCGTGGCGCTCGTTGAGGCCGGCTCCTGGGCGCCTGCCGCCGCTAAGGTTATGACCAAGGAGCTCGAGGGCATGAAGGACATCACCCTGACGCAGAACAAGGTGACCGTGCTAGGTTCGCTCAGCGACGCCTCGCGCGCCCAGATTGAAGCCCTCGCCGACGAGCTGTCCAAGTAGCGACACGTTCACTTTTGACGCTCAACCACCACAACCACCACAAAGGGGACAGGCACCTTTGTGGTGGTTTTTGTTTAAGCGCCGGCGATGACGAGATTTGGGCGGGCGTTGTCGACGATCTCGGCGATTGAGGTGGCGACGGCATGATCGGGGTCACGGTCCATCACGATGGTGCCGACGTCGGCAAGCTCAGCAAAACGGTACATGCCGCGTCCGTTAACCTTGCTGGCGTCCATGAGGGCGACGCTTTGATGGGCTGCGGCGATCATGGCCGTTTTGGTCTCGGCCATCTGCGGAAAGTCGGTCGTAAAGCCGCAACGGGGGACAAAAGCGCCGGGGCACATGACGGCCAGATCGGCATGGATTATTTGGAGCGCCTGCATGGTGAGCGGTCCATACAGATAACGATGGCCTTTGCGCAGTGCCCCGCCCAGCATGACGACATCGACCGAGGGCATGCTCTCGTCAATGTAATCGGAAATGGTGATGTCGGCTGTGATGACGGTGATGCCATCGCGCTGGTCGAGGAGCCGGACAAACTCGAGCGCCGTGGTGCCCGAGTCGACGAGCAGTGTGTCGCCGTCATTGACGAGCTCGATGGCGCTTTGTGCGATGGCCTGCTTGGCGGCGACATTGACGTTGATGCGGCGATCCTGGGTGGATACGGTCAGCCGCTTCTGGAGCGAAACAGCGCCTCCATGCGTACGGCGCAGCTTGCCGGACTCGGCGAGCGCGTCCAGGTCGGCGCGGGCGGTAACGGAGGACACGCCAAAGGTCTGGGCGATTTCTGCCACCTGCACCGAGGCGTTATATTCGAGCATCTCCATGATGGCGGAACGACGCTCGTCGGCGAAAGCTCGGGTTGTTGCGTGGGCCATATCTGCTCCATCATCGTCTGAAATTTGCAGGAATTGTGTTGAGTCTATTTTCGTTCATTTTCTTTTTAAGTAAGAAAACGCCTTTCGATTACTTACTTTTTCTATAAAAGAAAGACGCTTAACGCCCAAAATTCAATATCGAACACACCCACTCGGCTCCAATTCCTTCCGTTTACTTTTCAAAAACGACTGTATTGACCTGCATGGGCTCAATATCTCGCACATGCATACCCGCTGAATTTCATACAATGAAAGCGGTAAAACGCAAGGTAAAACGCCTTGTGAACAACTACGCCCGATGTCCAGATGCGGGCGAGGGAGAGGAGCAAACGCTCATGGCACTTGTTACCACCGAAAAGATGCTCAAGGACGCTCAGGCCGGCCACTACGCCGTCGGTGCGTTCAACGTCGAGAACCTCGAGTTTGTTATGGCCGTTCTGGCTGCCGCCGAGGAGACCAAGTCCCCCGTCATCATGCAGACCACCCCGGGCACCATTAAGACCGCTGGCCTGGATTATTTCTACGGCATGGTCAAGGCCGCTGCCGAGCGCGCTTCCGTGCCCGTCGCCCTGCACCTCGATCACGGCGATGGCTATGACCGCTGCATGCAGGCTTTCCGCACGGGTTACACTTCCGTCATGATTGACGGTTCGCACGAGTCTTTCGAGGACAACATCGCCCTGACCAAGTCCGTCGCCGACGCTGGCCGCGCCATGGGCGTGCCCGTCGAGGCCGAGCTCGGCAAGGTTGGCGGCAAGGAGGACGACGGTCCCGCGGTTGAGGGCGAGAGCCCCTACACCGATCCTGCCGAGGCCAAGGAGTTTGTTGAGCGCACCGGCTGCACCTCGCTGGCCATTGGCGTTGGCACCAGCCACGGCGTGTACACGAGCGATCCTCACATCGAGCAGTCCGTGGTCAAGGCCATTCGCGACGCCGTCGACGTGCCGCTGGTCCTGCACGGCACCTCCGGTGTGCCCGATGAGCAGGTTGCCGAGGCTGTGAAGAACGGCATCTGCAAGGTCAACTACGCCACCGAGCTGCGTCAGGCCTACACCAAGGGCTTCATGGCCTACATGGCCGAGAACCCCGCTTGCTTCGATCCTAAGAAGCCGGCCAAGGAGGGCATGCGTGAGATCACCGAGCTGGTTAAGATCCGCATGACCAACCTCAACTCTGTGGGCAAAGCAGAGTAACAGCAAGGGTACTCCGACTCGCTACATATCCCGGGGAGGGACGAGGGCTTAGTCCCCCAATCGTCCTCGGGCATGCAAAAAGCCTCGCTGCGCACTTCGCGCGGCGAGGCTTTTTGCCCCCTGCGGAAAGATTGGGGAACTAAGCCCTCGTCCCTCCCAGGTTGACCTACTCGAGGTCGTCGCCCTTGTGGCGTTAGGGCGGAAAATAATAAGAAGCCTTCGCGCTGCGGAATGATTTTGGAAACTAAGTACGGGGACCCGCCCAAGCCGTCCTGCTCAATCGCCCTTGTGGCGTTGGGGCGGAAAGGGTGGGGCGCGTGGGTTATTTGGTTGTTAGGGTTAGTAGGTCGTTGGGGGTTTTGAGGTTGTAGGTGGCGTTTGGGATATCTTGGTGTGATCCCCATGCTGCTCGGGCAAAACTGACCCCTGCTGAAGTTGCGCACTGTTCGTCGTAGACGGTGTCGCCAACGTAGACGACGTTGCCAGGATTCGCGCCCGCACGTCGGAGATATTCGAGCATGGGTGCGGGTGCGGGTTTATGTTCGGTTGTGTCTTCGACAAGGATGATGTGCTCAAAATACTTATCGAAACCAAGGGGTGCAATTTCTTTTGCGTATTCGTCGCGCGCACGTGAGGAGACGATGCCAAGTTTGCAGCCGCTATCGGCGAGTGTTGCGATGACTTCAAGCAAACCTGGAAACACGCTGATGGTGCTTTTAAAGCTGGCGGCAACTTGGCACCAGCGATCCAACGTTGCCTGCGAGTAGATCCCAAGTTTCTCAAGGGCATCCTTGCCGGGTATGCCGAGGGCAAAGTCAAGCTCGTGTCGGGGAAGCGTTTTGCTGGTCTCTTCTTGGACAATCTGGACAAGCGATGACAGAACGCTTTCTTCTGTGTCTGCCAATGTCCCATCAACGTCAAATACGATATGGTCAAAGTGCTTCATATGATTGCTCCTCTCTGTTGTTTGCCTGCAAGTTTGATGCAGTGACAGAAGAAGGGTTAGCGGGATTTCTGCCTGGTGCTATCGAGATTCTGCCTCGCTGCTCGATAGCTCGAAGGAGTGCACCCCATTTGTTCTTTAAATACCTGGCCAAGATGGCTTGCTGTTATAAATCCGCATTGGCGCGCGACTGTCTGTACCGTTCGCGTGGTGTGTGCCAAAAGTTCGCAAGCACGGTTTATGCGGTATGCGCGTAGATATGCCGCCGGGGTCGTTCCTGCACAAGTTTCGATAATGCGGTAACACTCTCTTTCGCTTACGCCGGCTGCAGATGCCATCTGGGGCACATCTATAGCGGCTGCATAGTTTGCGCGGATAAAGTCCAGGATTGCCTTGAACTGTACGTCGCGGCTGGTCATCCAAGAGGCGCCGTCGGAAGAAAAGAGCGGTTCGGCCTTGGCGTTAATCTGAATCCAGAGCTCTGACAAACTATTTCGAAGCGCCATCTCGTTCTGCGGCCGTTGAAGGTCGTGGCTAAAGGAGCTCTTCAGCAAATCGATAAAGGGCATATCGTCGGGATTGGTGGGCGACCATTTGAGCACATCGACGCCTCGACATTGAAGCAATGGGTTGATGTAGCGCTTTTGGAGACGCCCCGCGGGATCGCCGAGCATCGACGGCTGAAAGATATGCAGCATTTGAATGGCTGGCGCCGAATTGGGTGATTGCAGCGTGCTGTGCAAAACGCCGCCATTGATAAAGCCGGCGGACCCTTCCTCAAAGCGTACGTGCTCATGAGCCGCGTGCGTTCGATAGTCGATCGCTCCCTGCTCCATGTAGAAAAGCTCAACTTCGGAATGCCAGTGCCAGGGGACGGAATTGCCCGGATAGCGAGCGAATTCTGCGCGTTCGGCAATATAGGGCCAGTCTTCGGCGGTCTCGGGAAACGCTTCCTCGCGTCCTCCGCGGTGCAATTCTATGTGATCCATGTTTCGCATGGCATCAGTATAAAGCGCGATGGGCTTAGATTGCTCTTGCCTGTTCGGGGAACGCCTTGTCTAGGGATGCTTGGAGCTTTTCGAAGGATGCTCGTAAGTTGAGGCTCTGATCGGCTGAGCGCTTGGTTTTTGTGGTGGGGGAGTCGAGGAGGCCGTTTCTCTGTGTCGGGGGGAAGGAGAAAAGGTCTGCATGTTTTAGGGATGGCTGCTGTGCTGCGTCATTGGAAGAATGCATGCTTATGCGGCCTCCTCGATGTCCACCAAAAGGTTGCGCACGGGGTCTGCTGCTAGGTCCCGTGCGTTGGCAGTATTATGCCGCGGCTGCTGCAAAGAAGCGCTAAAGAAAAGCTTAATGAGGTTTGACGTTGCGATGAAATCGCAGGTCAAAGCTATCGAGTAACACTCTTGAAAGGTTTGAGCTTAAGGGCTTTCTAAGGTTTGTGGCGCGGATGTGGCTCGCCTGTGTGGGGCGTGTGGACGGCTCGTTCCTAGCGCTGCGGCTCTGCGGCGCGCACCCGCTCGATGACCTTTTCCATGGTGGCATCGATGCGGTCTTTCTTGAGCTCACATTCCCAGACGGTGATGGGCGTCCAGCCCATTTGAGTGAGCGCTGCCACAGCAGCACGGTCGCGCTCGACGTTGCGACGGAACTTTGCCTCCCAAAACTCAACGTTGCGCTTGGGCTGGCTGGGGTTGCACTTGGGGCAGCGGTGCCAAAAGCAGCCGTTGACGAAGATGGCGATCTTCCGCCCGGGAAAGGCGATGTCGGGCTTGCCGGGTACCTTCCATTCCAAACGATAGCCCGTAAGGCCCGCTGCGCGCAGGCGCTGTCGTACGAGCAGCTCGGGCTTGGTGTTGGCGCGCTTGTTGCCCTTCATGGACTTTTTGATGGCGGCGCGACGGCGCACCAGTTCGCGCTCGTCGGCGGAAAGGTCCGAGGTATCGATGCCGTCGAGCAGACCGGGCTTGGGACGCTTTTTGCTGCGGCGCTTGGGTGCGCGCTTGGGCTTGGAAGCGGGCTCGTCGGTCGTGGTGGGTGCGGCGTCATCGGCGGAGCTTGCCTCAAGCCGATCTTCCTTTAACTCAATCAGAGCATCGATGAGCCCCTTGTCGGCGGGCATCCACTCCACCGTGGCAAGCGAGGTGCGCGGAATCCAGCGGATATCGAGCTGGCGGTCGTGCTTCTGGGGCTCATCGGATTCATCGGCGAGCGAGCAGTAGTAACACTCCATTGAGAGATGAAAATCGGGGTAGTCATACTCAACGGTGTAGAAATCACGCAGGTTGGTGACTTTTACCTGTAGCTCTTCCATAAGCTCGCGGCGCACGGCGTCTTCGGGTGTCTCGCCGCGCAGAAGTTTGCCGCCCGGGAACTCCCATAGTCCCTGCATGTTGCCGTAGCCGCGCTGCACGGCAAGCAGCTCGTCAGATCCTTCCTTGCGAATGATCCCAGCGGCAACATGAACAGTCTTCAACAGGAGCCCTCTCTCAACATCAACACATGGCAGACTACGCTTACCTTACGCAACGGTAAGGCAAGCGTAAGCCATATCGATGGTAGCCGACTCGTCTTCTTGCGACTATAGATGCCGTAGACTAATCGCAAGAAAGGACTCGGTATGCAAACCACGCACATGGCGACCCCGGTACTGGAGGTCGCGCATCTCGAAAAGGTATATGGAGCGCTGGGCAACGTGACCCGCGCGCTCAACGACGTCAGCTTTACCGTCAACCGCGGCGAATTCGTTGGCATCATGGGCGCTTCGGGCTCGGGCAAGTCGACGTTGCTCAACTGCGTGTCGACCATCGATAGCGCCACGAGCGGCACGATCCGCATCAACGGGCAGGACGTAACACGCATGAAGCAGGCTAAGCTTTCGCAGTTCCGCCGCGAGGAGCTCGGCTTTATCTTCCAGGACTCCAACCTGCTCGATACGCTCACGGCACGCGAGAATATCGCCCTGCCGCTCACCATTGCCCGCACAAACTCGGCAGAGATCTCGACCCGTGTGCAGGATGTGGCAGCGCGCCTGTCTATCAGTCAGGTGCTCGACAAGTATCCCTACCAGATGTCCGGCGGTCAGCAGCAGCGCGTTGCCGCGGCTCGCGCGCTCGTCACCGACCCCACCATGATCATGGCCGACGAGCCCACCGGCGCCCTCGATTCCAAGAGCGCTCGCCTGCTGCTCGAGAGCCTGGAGGCCCTTAACCGCCGCCTACGCGCCACCGTGCTCATGGTCACGCACGACAGCTTTGCCGCCAGCTACACGAGCCGCGTGCTGTTCATTCGCGACGGCAAGATCTTCACCGAGCTGCGCCGCGGCGACACCGACCGCCGAGAGTTCTTCGACCGCATTATGGAGGTCGTTGCCATGATGGGCGGTGAGGGCTCCGATGCTCTGTAAACTCGCTTGGGGCAACGTCCGCCGCGCCGGCCGCGATTACCTCGTCTACCTTTTGACGCTCACCCTGGGCGTCACGGTCTTCTATGCTTTTAACACCATCTCGATGCAGGTCGACATCGCCGGAATCGATGAAGAGGGCTTGGCGCAGGTAATGGGCAGCATGCTCGGCTACCTGACGTACTTTTTGGCCGGTGTCATGGCCTTTTTGATGGTGTATGCCAATAACTTCATCATGAAACGCCGCAAAAAGGAGTTTGGCCTGTACCAGGTGCTCGGCATGGGGCGCGGGCGCGTCGCCACGATCATGGCGCTCGAGACGGTGATCGTCTCGGTCGGCGCTTTTGTCGCCGGCATTGTGCTGGGTGTGGGACTCTCCCAGCTCATGACATTCTTTACGGCCTCGCTCTTTAAGACACAGATCGCCAATTTTCATTTCTTCTTCTCGGTGCATGCGTTCAACCTGACCCTTGCCTGCATGCTCGTGATGTTCGTACTCACGTTACTGCTGAACCTGCGCGCCGTGCGTCGTACCAAACTCATCGAGCTTATGGGTGCCGAGCGCCGCAACGAGAGCATCAAGACACGTAATCCCTGGATTGCGATTGCCATCTTTACCGCGGGCGTGCTACTTGTGGGCGTGGCCTATTACCGTCTGCTGCGCGACGGGTTCCCGCTCACCGCGTCGGGCGATAAGCTGCAGGGGGCCATGAATCAGTTCGGCATCACTACCGCTATGGTCACGGTGGGCACCTTTGCCCTGTTCTGGGGGCTTTCGGGCATGCTTATCAAGCTGCTGCAGAGCCTGCGCGGCGTGTACTGGCGCGGTCTCAATATGTTTACCGTGCGCCAGCTTGCGGCCAAGGTCAACACGGTGTGCTTTTCGATGGGCGTCATCGCGATGATTCTGTTTTTGGCCATTACCTCGGTGACCTGCGGTATGTCGATCGCCAACGTGATGAACGAGAATCTGGAGCGCTATAACCCTGTTGACGTGTCTCAGACGTATGTCTATTACACGCCCGAAACGCTCGACTACTACAAGGAGTATGTCAATCCGTCTGAGGCCGATCGCATGGTGCTGGCCGATGCAACGGTCGATTTGTACGCTGCATGGCATGGCGAGCGCAAGTCGGCGGACAACAACGATGAGACAGGCAAGAAGGTCAATATCGCCGATGTTGCCGGTGAGCATGTGCAGATCGATTCGTATCTGAGTTACCCGCTTGGCGGCTCGGGCCCCTCGGTGGTGGCGGGTGAGATGTGCAAGGCCATGGGAGAAAAGCTTCCCAAGGCGCTCGAGGGAAGCAACGCCGATGCGATGGGTCTGTATGTGACGCCGGCGAGCCAGTACAACAAACTGCGCCAGATGATGGGCGAGGAGCCGGTGAGCATTGGCCGCGACCAGTATCTGCTCACGTGTGATATGGGCGGTGAGCTGGGCGACCTGTACACCAAGTATATGGCTGGCGGCCATACCCTCACCTTGGACGGGCATGAGCTCAAGCCCGCAACCGATAAGTCGGACGAGGACACGGCGGCCATCGCCAACTCGGCGATGGGCAGCAATCCCGGTACCGTGGTCGTAGCCGATGAGCTGCTGTCCCAGCTTAATCTGCAGCCGTATTCCAGTAATCTGCTCGTTAATTACAAACAGGGTATGGATACGACCGAGGCAGACGAGAGCATTAAATACACCTTGCTCGATAATCTGCTCGTTGACGGCAAGGAGCCGGGGTCGTGGGGAGTCTTCATCACGCGTTCCGAGATGTACACGCAAGCAGCGCAGATGAACGGCATGATTAGCTATCTGGCCATCTACATTGGCTTTGTACTGGTCGTTGCGTGCGCGGCGATACTGTCGATCCAGCAGCTCTCCAATGTGGCCGACGGCAGCCGCAGCTATCGTGTGCTGGCACAGATTGGCTGTGACGACCGCCAGATTCGTCATTCGGTGATGGCGCAGCAAGCGGTATTCTTCCTGTTCCCGCTGGCAGTGGGCCTGGCGCACTCCTTTGTGGCGCTCAAGGTGATCATCGAGCTGGTGAGCATATTCGGAGATATGAGCATCGCCGGCACCGTGGGCCTCACCTGCGCGATTTTCCTGGCGGCCTATGGTGGCTACTTCCTGGTAACGTACCTCATGAGCGCCGGCATGGTACAAGCTGCCATCGCCACCCGCTACAGCGAGTAACAAGCGGGCAAAACCGTCGCAAAACCAACGCGAACAGCCGCCGCGAACGGGGTCCGGACCCTTTTCGCGGCGGTTTTTTGTCTATCGGATGCCTCTCAGATGCAAGTGAGTAGACTTTTTTGGACTTGTCGAGCACACCGCGCCAAACGCTCAATAAAACCGCAGGTCAGGGCGGTGGTGTTTTGGGGCGTGCTCGGCATCCCGCCAAAAGCCTACTCACTTGGTTTTACTGCTAGAAAACCGCCGCGAGGGAAAGTAGCTCCCTCGCGGCGGTTTTGGCATTTGCCCAGATAAAACCTGCCAAAATAAACCTGTCCCTTTTTGGTAGGTTATCGTTTCCAAAAGTGGAGGATGAGCGTCGTGCGGTTTTGCTGCTCAGTTTTGACCAGGATGTTGTGGATATGGGTCTTGACGGTGCCCACGGCAAGGAAGAGCTCGTCAGCGATCTCTTGGTTCGATTTGCCCAACACAACCAGACGCATGACTTCGGTTTCGCGGTTGGAGAGCTTGTAGGCGTTGCGATAGAAGGGCATCTGCTCTTCGATGTGTCGATCAAGATCGCTGACGTTCTTTTCCTCGGGCGCCTCCTGCATGCGAATCGAAAGCACGTGATAGGCATAGATGATCAGCAGAATCGCAAAGTAGCACGCAAAGATGTTCTCGCTAAAGTTGCGCTCGGACAGGTACAGCTGCAGCCAAGAGGGTGCCAGGCTCATGGGAACAACAAGGATGTTGTAGAAATCCTCGGCAACGATGCACCCGACCAGAATGGCGCCGATAATGAGGTGCTTTCGTTGATTGTTGACGCGCGCCTTAAGCTCGACCTGCGTGCTTTTATGCGCCGTCCAAAAGATATACAGTCCCACAAATACAAGGAATACCTGACGCATCGTGTAGTAGAGCCATTGATGCATGGGGCCGTAGGGGACAGCGACAATGACCAGCAGCTCGCTCAGGAAGAACGTTGCGACGGGAATAACAAACTGCTTTTTTGAATGTTTGTCGAGCAAGTCCATGGCAATGAGCCAGATAAAAGCTTGTGAAGCGGTCGCCACAAGGGTCCGCAACACAGGCATGGTAATTGAGTAATAGTCGCTGGCTGGAAAACTCTGGTTTTGCAACGTGTATTCAAAAAAGAAGATCTCGGTCATCTCGATGGCATAGCAAATAAAAACGCCGCTGCCATAGATAAAGAAGCGTCGACGAGACGAGGCATAGGCGGCAAGCGAAAGCACTGCCGTCACAATACAGATCACGAGTATCGCTAGGGTATAGAAGAACATCAGGGTGTTCATCTGCCACCGTCCCATCTCATTTCATCTATGGCCGAGCCCTGTATACCTTGTGGGATATAGACGTCTCAACCCTTCGTTCCATTGCGGATTAGGCGCCGAGATACAGCATAGCCGTATACCGTTCGCGGTTCTAGATAGTAAACCCCCTGCAAGCTGGCTACCTGCGGGTTTATATTGGTTTAGAGGGGGTGTAACTCCGTGAACGGTCTTTAATCCCGAATAAACTAGGTAAAAATTGCATACGGGTGAATGATGGTCTTGTCAACACGAGGCGTGATGTTCGAGCGCCTCATAGCAATAGTCGGCACGACCGGCGGAAAGGAATCGACATGGCGCTGCCTAAGGATTTCATCGACACCAACGACTTCACCAAAGAGCAGATCCTGGCTATCGAGGATCTTGGCCTGGCAATGAAGAAGGCCATCAAGGTTGACGGTTATTATCCGCACCTGCTCCGCAACCAGAGCCTTGGCATGATCTTCCAGCAGGTTTCCACCCGCACCCGTCTTTCCTTCGAGACCGCTATGACCGACCTCGGCGGCCATGCTCAGTTCTATGGCCCTGGCACCATCCAGCTCGGCGGTCACGAGTCCCTGGGCGACACCGCTCGCGTTATGGGCTCGCTGCTCGACATCATGATGGCTCGCGTTGACCGTCACAAGGACGTCGTCGGCCTCGCCGAGGGCTCCGCTGTGCCCGTCATCAATGGCATGTCCGAGTTCAACCATCCCACGCAGGAGATGGGCGACCTCATGACCATGCTCGAGAACCTCCCCGAGGGCAAGAAGATCGAGGACTGCACCCTGGCCTTCATCGGCGACGCCACCCAGGTCTGCGTCTCCCTCATGTTCATCGCCTCCAAGGTCGGCATGAAGTTTGTCCAGTTTGGACCCAAGGGCCACCAGATCCCCGACGGCGGCCTGCACGTTGGCACCGTTGAGGAGCGCGCCGAGTTCGGCAAGCAGATGATGGCCATCGCCGAGGAGAACTGCAAGGTCTCCGGCGGCTCCGTCGTCATCTCCGACGACATCGAGTGCATCAAGGGCGCCGACTTCATCTACACCGACGTGTGGTATGGCCTGTACGACGAGGAGGTCTCGGGCGAGAACTACATGGACGTGTTCTACCCCAAGTATCAGGTCACCATGGACATGATGAACTTCGCCGGCCCCAACTCCAAGTTCATGCACTGCCTGCCGGCCACTCGCAACGAGGAAGTCGTCGACGAGGTTATGGACGATCCCGAGCGCTCCCTGTGCTGGGTCGAGGCCGAGAACCGCAAGCACTCCATCCGTGCTCTCCTCGCTGCCCTGGGCAAGCGCACCCCGCTCAACGACGAGGGTGTCGAGTACTCCGCCAAGGCCGAGCTTCACGCCGCTCTCGAGGCTCTCGAGCAGCTCTAAGCCTTAAGCCTGCTAAACGCACGTTTGCGGGCGGCGGATGCTCGTCTCCTGTCGCCCGCTCACCGAGGCTCAGGCAATTGCCTTAGTACCTTGGGCCTCGGATCTGTCCAAGACTGAGCGAAGGAGCTCATCATGAGCGACGGAAAGAAAAAGCTTTCCTTTTTGACGGTCATTTCGACCATCATCTGCGTCGTCTTCGTTTGCGAGGCCGCCGCTCCTGCTGCTGCCATTGGCAACCAGCAGTTCTTCTGGTGGATCTTCCTGATCCTGACCTTCCTGCTTCCTTATGGCATGGTTGTTGCCGAGCTCGGCACCACCTATGACGGCGAGGGCGGCATTTACGACTGGGTACGCGATGGCCTGGGCGACAAATGGGGCGCCCGCATCTCGTATTACTACTGGGTCAACTACCCGCTGTGGATTGCCTCGCTGGCTACCATGTTCCCCGACATTTTGGGCATGGTCTTTGGCGTTGAGTTCAACTTGATCGCCAAGATGGGTATCGATCTTGCCTTTGTGTGGATCGTCTACCTCATGGGCCGCTCCAAGGCGGCCGACTCCGAGTGGGTCCTTAACGGTGGCGCCATCATCAAGGTCGCCGTCGCCGTTATCGTTGGCGCTTTGGGCATTTGGTATGCCATGGAGAACGGTTTTGCGAACGACATGTCCGCTGCCACCTTCCTGCCCGAGCTCACCAACACCAACGCTCTCGGTTACCTGTCGATCATCATCTTTAACTTCATGGGCTTCGAGGTCATCTGCACCATGACCGATGACATGGCCGATCCCGCTCGCGATATTCCCAAGGCTATCATCGTCGGTGGCCTGTCCATCGCCGTGATCTACCTGTTCGCTGGCTTTGGCATCGGCGCTGCTGTGCCGGCCGATTCCATCGACCCCGACTACGGCATGATTTATGCAGTCCAGACCATGGTGGGCGACTCCATGATCTTTAAGGTCATCTGCATTGCCTTCCTGATCACCCTGTTCGCCAACATGGCTGCTTGGTCCTTCGGCGTTAACTCCGTTGCTCGCTACGCTGCCGAGCACGGCAACATGCCCAAGGTCTTCGCCTCGATGATCTCTGATGACGACATGCCCAACGGTGCCAACCTGGTCAACGCCGTCGTTGCCTCCCTGGTGCTGTGCCTGCAGCTCGTTCCCATCGATGCCATCTCCAACGGCGTCTTCTGGATGCTCTTCGGCACCTCCGTCGTCTTCCTGCTGCTGACCTACATCCCGATGTTCCCGGCGTTCCTCAACCTTCGCAAGAACGACCCCGACCGCGAGCGCATCTTCACGTTCCCGTTTAAGGGTGCCATGATGAAGGTCATGCTGGCCATCCCTTGCATCGAGCTGATCCTGGCCATCGTTGCAACGCTGGTGCCGTTCTCTGCCGCTGAAATTGGCGACAAGCTCCCGATGATCGTTATCTTCATCGTGCTTCTGCTCATCGGCGAGGTTGTCCGCGTCGTCAGCGCTAAGGGCCGCGAGACCGAGTACAAGGGCCTCACTCCCGAGCTGGCAGCTCAGCGTCTCGCTGAGGAGGCCGCCGAGGCCGAGGAGAACTAGAGCACCCGGTTCTGGGGCTCCAACCCTCCTCGCGTACCAACGTGCGCTTCGTCGGGCTTGTCGCTCCCGACTCCAGGCACTCTAGCCTCTTCGAGGGCGTGCCCCAAGCGACAAATTTGCTCACTATTTCCTGGGGCGGGTGCGAGCGATAGCTCCGGTAACCACCGCCCGCCCCAACCTCTCTCTCGTATCCTTCGTGCGTTTGTCTCCACGCACTTGGTTACGTTGCCGCTCGTCGGTGCGGCTCCGTGAAAACCGGCACCGGGCGCCCCGACCTTTGCCGGGGGACGGGCGCCCACTATCTCTTGGTTTTAGGCTGCGGGTAATCCGCCCGCGGCAAACGATCGTTCGATTTGGAGGAAATCTTATGCGTACGATCACCGAGTCCGAGTCCACCCCCAAGGCCGACGGCTTCTTTATGCCCGCCGAGTTCGCCCCGCAGGATCGCGTGTGGATGGGCTGGCCCCACCGCACCGACACCTGGGCCCACGGCGCCAAGCCGGCTCAGAAGCAGTATGCCGCCATCGCCCGCGCCATCTCCGAGTTCACCCCGGTCTATATGTGCGCCAACCAGGTCGACTATGCCAACTGCAAGGCCGTCTTCGAGAACGACGAGAACGTCACCGTTATCGAGATGACCACCGACGACGCCTGGTTCCGCGACACCGCCGCCACCTACGTCATCAACGGCAAGGGCGAGAAGCGCGCCAACCACTGGCACTTCAACGCCTACGGCGGCCTCGTCGACGGCCTGTACTTTCCGTGGGACAAGGACGAGCAGATCGCCCTCAAGATGGCTGAGCTCTCCGGCTGCCGTCGCTATCGTCCCGACGACATGATCCTCGAGGGCGGCTCCATCACCGTCGACGGCGAGGGCACCCTTGTCGTGACCGACCAGTGCCTGCTTTCCCCGGGCCGCACCTGCTCTGCGGTTCTGGAGGAGGAAGAGGATCCCGAGTCCATCTGGCCCAAGTTCCACAAGAAGTTTGAGCCTTGGAGCGAGGAGCTTCGCGCCTACATGGACGAGCACCTCAAGGATTACCTGGGTGTCGAGAAGGTCATCTGGGTCAAGGAGGGCATCGACCCCGAGGAGACCAACGGTCATATCGACGACGTTGCCACGTTCATCGCTCCGGGCGTCATGGCCTGCATCTGGACCGACGATCCCGAGTATCCGTTCTACGAGCAGTGCCACGCTGCCTACGAGACCCTCTCCAACGCCGTTGACGCCAAGGGCCGCAAGATGAAGGTCTACAAGCTCTGCATGCCCGTGAACCCGCTGTTCATGGACCAGGCCTCCTGCGACACCATCGACGCCGACGAGAACGCCGAGCCGCGCGTCCCCGACGAGCCGCTGATCGCGTCCTACATGAACTACCTGGTCACCAACCACGGCGTCATCGTCCCGCAGTACGGCGACGAGAACGACCAGCTGGCCGTCGACACGCTCCAGAAGATCTATGACGAGGTCTGGGGCGAGGGCGTCTACAAGTGCGTCGGCGTCCAGTCCGAGCAGGTCGTCTTCGGCGGCGGCAACATCCACTGCATTACGCAGCAGGAGCCGTCCGCGTAATTGTCTGGCTTCCCGAGGCACGGCACCTTGCCCTTCAATCGTCGGGCATGACCCTTAAGGTCTATGCCCTCCTCTTTCAGGGCAATCTGCCGCACCTCGGAAACCCAGCCGATCAATCGGACAGTCGATGAATCGCACCGTGACCATCTCGGGGCATTGATGGTCGGTTTATTCGATGTCTTGGTCGGCTGGGTTTTTCTTTGGGCACTCCGTTGCCTCCACTTCGGAGTGCCCGCCTCTTTGATTGAGTACGCGTCTGATCTGGGATTTATTGCGGGTTAGGCCAATTGTTCGCTTGAATATCCCAGGTCAGACGCGTCTCCAATTGCCAAAAGATTCCGGTCGCAATCGCGGCCGTTTTGATCGGAGTATCTATGTACCAGCGTATCGTTATCTACACGCGCCTGTTCCGCGAGCGTTGGTCCAACAATTGCATCCTCTCTTCTCTTTGGGATGGCACCTGCACCGGTGACGCGGCCTGCAACCCTACCTTGGGCTGCGCCTTCGGTACAGATGCCATCCTTTTTGCTGTAGGGGGAGCGTGTCGTGGCAGGTAAAAAGTTCTCCCTGTTCGAGGTCATCCTCTCGGTTATCTGCGTTGTCTTTACCATCGAGGCGGCCGCTCCGGCATCTACCATGGGTAACGTGCAGTTCTTCTGGTGGATCTTCCTCATCATTACGTTTTTGCTTCCCTATGGCCTGGTGGTGGCCGAGCTCGGTACGGCGTTCGATTCCGAGGGCGGTCTGTACGATTGGGTTCGCCTGGGCTTGGGCGACCGTTGGGGCGCCCGCTGCTCCTGGTGCTATTGGGTCAACTTTCCACTGTGGGTGGCAAGTATCGCCTGCATGTTCCCCAGTGTCATCAATGCGGTATGGGGCATCGAATTTTCGCTTGGGGTCCGAATTGCCATCGAGCTTGCCTTTGTGTGGGGCGTCACGGTCATGGCAATGCAGCCGGTGGCCGAGGCCGATTGGGTCATGGATGGCGGCGCCGTCATCAAGGTGCTCATTACCGCCGTGGTGGGAATCGTCGGCATCTGGTTTGCCTGCAATAACGGCTTTGCCAACGATATGTCGTTTAAGACCTTTGTCCCCGATCTGGGAGACACTAACTCACTGACGTATCTTTCAATCATCCTATTCAACTTTATGGGCTTTGAGGTGGTCGCGACCTTTGCCAGCACGATGAAGAACCCATCGCGCGATATCCCCAAGGCGGTTATCGCCGGTGGCGTTGCCATCGCGGCGATCTACATTATCTGTGGCATCGGTATTGGAGCCGCGGTTCCCACCGAGCAGCTTTCACTCGATTCGGGCATTGTGGACGCGGTTGCCGCCATGGTGGGGCGCGCTCACCCGCTGACGATGGTCGTGGGCGTGGCCTTTTTGGTGACGCTGTTCGCCAACATGATCTGCTGGAGTTTTGGCGTCAACAACGTGGCGAGCTATGCCGCGCGCCACGGCAACATGCCGCGCCCCTTTGCGCTGGTGTCCAAGAAGACCGGCATGCCCAACGGCTCAGCACTCATTAACGGTTGTTTTGCCAGCTTGGTGCTGCTACTTCAGATTCCGCTGGGCGAAGGTTCCGACGTCTTTTGGGTCTTCTTCTCGATGAACGTCGTCTTTCTGCTCATGAGCTATATCCCGATGTTCCCGGCGTTTTGGCGCCTGCGTAAATACGACGACCGCCCACGTGTGTTCCGCGCGCCCTTCGAGGGCAAGGTGCTTGCGGTAGCGCTTGCGGTGCCGGTGGTAGAGCTCGTGCTTTCGATTGTTGCGACAATCGTGCCGCTTAACAGCTCGCCCGCCGAGATGTCAAAGTTGCCGATCCTCATGGGTGTGGTGATCGGCGTGTTGCTGGGCGAGGTTTCGCGCCTCATATCGCGCCGCGGCCGCAGCATCGACAATCCCGGCGTTGGCGCAAGGGGGACAGGTCGCTTTGCGCCAAAACAGTAGCGCCGCGAGTTGTGCGGTGCTAGATGCATCTTGGATTACTGCTCACGCTGCTCGGGATCAGATGCGAGCTTGGGTGCAAAGTAGGGGACGTGGCCCAGGTAGGGGCAGCTGTCCGAACGCGCCTCAACGGCGCAGGGGACATCGTCGTAGGTCATGGAAGAACCGAGTCGGGTGATGGCCTTGGCGGCGGGCGCGACGAGCATCTTGAGCGGAGCGATCGGTGCCATGGCATCTCCTTTCATCGGTGAGACACAGCTTGTTTATCTAAACGATACAGTACGTTTAATCGGTGAGTCTAATCTTGCGGCAAAGAATCTGTCAACATCCTCACAGCATCTAGACAGGGGAGGCGGGCATGAGTTTCGCGTTCTATATCTACACCACGATTATCATGGGTGTGGCTCTGGTGACCAGTGCCGTGGCATTGGTGGTTTGGCTCATGACGCACCGTCGCGACAGCCTAGTGGCCGCGGCGGGCTTTTTGCTCTACATGCTCGATATGTCGGTCATCTTTTTTGACGAGTACACTCGGCTCAAATATGACTACGCCGTTACCTTTAGCGAGCCGCTGCAGCACCCCTTGCTGCGCTGCGTGCTCGGTATTGCCATCTATGCTTGCATTGTGCTGTGGATGTTTGCGCGCTTGCGCAAAAGGCCGACGTCGCGCATGCTCGGACTTGTTATCGTGCCGTTTTCAATCTTGCAATTGGTGCTGGTGCCTCGCAGCGGTGCTGCCGGAGAGATGCAGCAGTATCTCTTTTGGCTCACGCGTGACCTGGGCAATGTAGGATGTCTTGCCTATGCCGCCTGGCATTACCGGCACAGGGCCACGCGTGTTGAGAAACTCGACCTCGACCGCTCAAAGCTCTTTTGGAAGGTGGCACTCGTTCTTGCGTTTTGCGTAATCGCCGAGGACACCTACATGATTTTGCTCTGCCGCCCCGACTCTCAAAACCCCGTCATCAGCCTCTTTTTGTGGTATCTGTCCGAGCGCAATATCTCCGAAAACGTGCTGCTCGTGGCATGCGCGGTCCAACTCTTTTGCCAGTTTAGCCATATCCTGCGCGTGTATGCCCGTCATCCGCGTGCCGATGAGGACGTGGCGGCCGAGAGCGCACGCTCTGGGGACGATCTAGCATCACGCGTTGTGATCTATGCCGATGCCCATAAGCTGTCGCGGCGCGAGCAGGAGGTGCTCACGCTGGTGCTGAAGGGCAACGACGCCCAAAACATCGCCAGCGAGTTGGTCATCAGCCCTGGCACTGTCAAGGCGCACTTGCATCGCATCTACGTTAAAAGCGGTGTCTCCAACCGAGATGACCTCATAGATGCCTTTTGGCGTTCCTAGTCCTATTCTTCCTTGCATGCGGGTCTTGCCGTGTGGGCGGGCACGCCGTTGGGCGTAATGACGCGGTAATAATCTCAGACAATAAACCTGCAGGTAAAGCGTGTAAACCTGCTTAAACTGACCGTTTGCGATCCCTGGCCTTGGCACGGATTTGCCCCTGTGTATCAATGGGTGTAGCGCGAAGCCGCGGACGTGGGACAGACGTCCGAGCACGGCTTGTAGGCACGCGCCGATGCGGGAGCGCTACGCTCCCAACCGAGTGCCCACGCGGGCGGTGCGTCCGCGTTGCAACCAAAGATGCCTGAGGAGGCTCACATGGACAAGGCTGATGTAGTTATCAAGAGCAACGCCGTCTTTACCGGCGATGGGCTCGAGCCGTTTAAGGGCGGCGTTGCCGTGCGCGGTGATAAGATTGTTGCCTGCGGTGACGATGCTCACCTGGCACCGTTTATCGGTCCCGATACCGAGGTGCGCGACTTTGGCGACCAGCTCGTCATGCCCGGCCTGATCGACTCACACACGCATTTTGCCCAGGGCGCGTTTATGACCGACCCCGATTTTGCCGTCAACCTCATCGACTGCACCAGTTTTGAGATGGCGATGGAACGTGTCGTGGCGTTTGCGGCCGACCATCCCGATAACGAGTGGATTCTGGGCTGCCAGATTATCCAGTTCCAGTGGGATGTCCCCGAGATGCCCACAGCCGCGATGATCGATGAGTACATCTCGGACCGCCCGGTCTTTCTGCAGCAGGTTGACCTGCATACCTTTAGTGCCAATACCTGCGCCATCAACAAGGTGGGAGTAACTTCGCAGACGCCCGATCCCGCAGGCGGCAAGATCCTTAAGGATGCCGAGGGCAATCTGACGGGCGTGTTTTCCAACAACGCCGGCGTCTTCTTTATGGACGAGGTCTACGACCCAGCGCCCGAGGTTGTTGACGCGTCGTTTGCAAAAACCGCCCGGCGCGCCAATGCCCTGGGAATCACTACGGTCGGCATGGTCAATCCTACGTTTGTGAGCATGGAAAACCCGTATGCGGTGTTGGCAGGTCTTAATGCCAAGGGCGACTTGCCACTGCGCGTGTTCCTGTACACCGATCTGTTCGAAAACGAGTCCTTAACGCTCGAGCAGATCAAGGAGAAATACGCCTTCTCGGGTACGCAGGTCGAGTGGCACGGCTTTAAGCAGTTTCTTGATGGCGTGTGCTCCGACCACACCGCTTGGATGCTTGAACCCTATAGCAATGCGCCCGATACCTGCGGTGAGCCCGCGGAGGATCCAGAGCGCATCCGTGCCGCCATTGTCAGGGCGCAGGAATGGGGCGTTGACACGCGCGTCCATACGATCGGCGATCGCTCGGTGCGTTTTGTGCTTGATTGCTTTGAGGAGGGCGAGCGCTTGCATGGTAAGCGGGGTTGCCGCCACTCCATGGAGCACAACGAGACGGTTCAGCCCGATGATCTGCCGCGCTACGCGGAGCTTGGTATATGCCCCGGCATGCAACCGTGGCACATGCTGCTCGATATGGCTGACCTTGCCAAGGACGATGCCGTGGGCCCCGAGCGTGCAGCGCTTTCGTGGCCCCTGCACAGCCTGCTTGCCAGCGGTGCCGTGGTGCACTTGGGCAGCGACTTCCCCGTTGTGGGCTTGGAGCCCATGGAGGAGGTGTACGGCGCGGTCTTCCGCATGCTCGAGGACGGCTCCAACCCCGAGGGCTGGTTCCCCCAGGAGCGCATTACCATGGCCGAGGCCCTGCGCGCCTACACCTACGGCAGCGCCTACGCCATGCATGCCGAGGATCGCATCGGTACGCTCGCATGCGGCAAACAGGCTGATATCTGTGTGCTCGACCGCAACCTCTTTGACTGCGAACCGGCTGAGGTCCTCGAGGCCACGGCGTCTCTCACGATGATTGCCGGCAAGGTGGTCTACGAGGCCTAGCGGGGCTGCTGCATCGCTGGGCGGTGCCACAGCCTGTGCGTGCCGCCCATCCATCCATCCATCCATTCATCAATCTCTCATGGAAAGGGGAGAACAATGGCAGAAGAGACAACCGCCGCTGTTGAGGAGGAGCGTGAGCTTGCCTCGCAGCCGATTCCCGGCCTGGTGCGCAAGTACACCATCATCACCGGCCAGGGTATGCTCGCCCAGATTATCATGGTGGTCCTTGAGGGCCTCGTGATGGGTTGGGGCCTGGGTGCACACGGCCTGGCCTGTGTTTCGATCATCATGTCGGTCGAGTACATTAACCTGGCCTTTGGCAACCTGTTTGGCACCGGCGTGCCCGCCGTGGTGGGCAACCTTTTGGGTGCCGGCGACATTAAGGGCGCCAGCAAGGCGTTTAGCCAGGGTTTTTGGCTTACCACGATTGTGAGTGTGCTGCTTGCTGTGGTGATGGCTGTGTTTACCGAGCCCATCTGCGCATTCTTCGGCGCCACGCCCGACATCATGACCGATACCGTTGCCGGCGTGCGCACCTTCTCCGTGCTGCTGCCGCTCACGGTCATTGGTCAGATGGTCACCGCCGTCATGCGTGTGGACGAGAAGGTTCAGATCCAGGCCAACCTCATGACCGTGTCTGCCATCGTCGCTATCTGCTGGCTTGCGCTTTCCACGTTTGTGCTCAAGCTTGGCGTTATGGGAGCTGGCGTGTACTACGGTCTTTCCATCGGTATCTGGGCCATCGGTATCTTCTGGTTCATCGGCGGTAAGAAGTCGCAGCTCCAGATCAGCGCCGCCGACCTCAAACTCGACATGGCCATCTGCGGCCAGATCATTAAGATTGGTTTCCCGTTCTTTTTGGTGCAAGCTGCCACGTTCATCTTCAACACCGTTGCCAACTCGTTGCTTGGCCAGCTCGGCGGCGACATGGGTTCGCTCTACATCGCGGCCTTTGGTGTGATCAACGGCTACATCCTCTACATTACCATGATGGTCGCCCAGTGCTTCTCGTACGGCCTGCAGCCCATTGCCGCCTTCAACGCCGGCGCCAAGGCGTGGGCGCGCCTCAAGGAAACGCTCTCCTGCACGCTTAAGTACCAGGTCGTGACGCTTGCTGCGGTGTCTGCTGTGCTATGGGTGGCCGCAACGCCGGTCTGCGCCTTTTTTGCTGGTAGCGACCCGGCGCTCGTCGAGGTTGCCGCCAACGCCACGCGCATCGTTATCCTGGCCGTGGCCCTGGGCTATCTTGCCATGACCATGTCGATGTACTTCCAGGCGGTTGAGAAGGTGGGTATCGCCACGTTCACCGGTCTGCTCCGCTACGTGATCTGCTCCGTGCCGCTTATGTACCTGCTTGGCAACATGATGGGCGTTCAGGGTGTCTGGTTTGCCTTGGTGGCGGCTGACGCCATCACTGGTCTTATCTCCATCGCCCTCGCCGTCCGCGAATCCAAGCGACTTGCCACGCTCTAGACTCGGACACGGCCGGCCCGCGATAGTCGAATAAGTCAACTCGCCTGCAAGCCACCGCAATGGGGACAGTTCCCATTGTGGTGGCTATTGTTATTTAGGGTCTGAGATTTCGGCTCTATAAATAACGTTTTTGAACTGGGCTACTATAAGATTGTGGAAAACACTACTACAAGATTATGGAAAACGCTACTGCGAGATTATGGCAAATGATACTATACGATTATGGTAACAGCGTTATAAGGGGCGTTGATATGGCCGAGTACATTAACAGGGATTTGCATGAGTTGCTCATTCGCATGGCGGGTTGGTTTCCTGTTGTGTCGTTGACGGGGCCTAGGCAGAGCGGAAAGTCTACGCTGGTTAGGCATGCCTTTCCCGACTATTCCTATGTCACGCTTGAGGACCCCCAAACGAGGCGCGCGGCCTTGGAGGATCCGGTGAGTTTTATCCGCAACCGAAAGGGCGGACTCATCATCGATGAGGCGCAATACGCCCCGGATTTGTTCTCGATGATCCAGGTTGTTTCGGATGAGCGGGGAGATGCCGGTCAATACATCCTTACGGGATCGCAAAACTTTTTGATGATGAAAAGCATCGGCCAGTCTCTTGCCGGGCGAGTCGGGATCTTAAAATTGCTGCCATTTTCGTTTCGAGAAGCGGAGAGGGGCCAGCAGGGGCAGTTGGAAGTGGATTTGTTTGCGCTCGAAGGGGGATACCCTCGCCTGCGTTCCGCCGGAATGCCGTCCTCGGTTTATTTCCCCAGCTATATTGATACCTATGTTGAGCGCGATGTTGTGGGCTTGCTTGACGTGCGCAATAAAGCGGAGTTTCATAAGTTACTGTCCATAATTGCCCAGAGCGCCGGTGCTCTCATTAATATATCTTCGCTTTCTCGAGATACGGGTGTGAACGTATCGACCATTAAAAGCTGGTTGTCTATCCTGGAGCAGAGCTACCTGACGTTTTCACTGCAGCCTTATTATGCAAATGCCAGGAAACGTTTGACTAAAACGCCCAAGCTTTATTTTTACGACACGGGGCTGCTCTGCTACTTGCTCAAAATTGGATCACTGGAGCAACTTTTGGAGAGCCCTTATCTGGGGGCAGTTTTCGAAAACCTCATCGTTTCCGAAACGGCGAAGAGCCATCTCAACGTGGGCGAGAATCCCGAGTTGTATTTCTATAGGGACGACGGCAAGCGAGAAATCGATTTGCTCGACTGCACAAACTCAGGGAGTCCCAAGGCTATCGAAATAAAATCATCCAGAACGTATCACGATAAGTACGCCCGCCATTTACAGGCTGTATGCGATGAGATCGACATTGCAAAAGATGCGCGCTATGTTGTGGCCCGCGTGGATTCAACGTATGAGTCGAAAGACTGTAGCGTGGTCTCGGCGCGTGATTGGCTTTTGCGATAACAAGTTCGGCGTATTAACAACTGCCGCGAAGGGTCCGGATCCCTTTCGCGGCGGTTTTTTGCCGATCCGGTGCGCCTCAGATGCAAGTGAGTAGACTTTTTTGGATTTACCGAGCACATCGCGACAAATGCTCGGTAAAACTGCAGGTCAGCGCTGTGGCGATTTGGCGTGTGCTCGGATTCCTGCAAAAAATCTACTCACTTGGTTTTTGCTGTTAGAAGGCCGCCGCGAGGGAAAGTAGTTCCCTCGCGGCGGCCTTGGTGTTTTCCCAGATAAAACCTGCCAAAATAAACCTGTCCCTTTTTGGCAGGTCTCTATTTGGTATGGCTGACCGGTTTGGGCTGTCTTGGAGAAAGCCCATGAGGCGGCACACAGGCTAATCCTGCGTGTCGCCTCCGTACATGTAGACGATAAAGCCGTCGCCGGTGTCTTGGCTGTGATCTTCTAGGATGCGCTTCATGTTGAGGTGCTCGTAGAACTGCCAGTCAGAGTTGCAGTCGCTCATCAGGAAGAACTTGGTGCAGCCTGCCCGGGCGAGCTCGGCGCGGGCAAGGTCGATGAGCGCGCGGCCGAGCCCTTTGCCCTGCCACTCGGGCACGATGATGATGAGGTTGAGCTGGCCCTGGGCATACTCATTGCCCGTGGCGGCAAAGCGGTCGGCCGTGGCCTTCTCGCGGCTGTCGCCAAAGAGCGAGCCCTCGAGCTTGGCGTCGGCGGTCTTTGCCATCTCGGTTGCCTGGGCGAACATCTCGTCGTAGCAGGGCACCCACGTGGGATTGGTACGCGGCTTGCCGTCCTCGAAGATGCCGATGCAGCAGGCGGCGATAATGCGGCCCTCGGCCTCGGCGACAAGCGCGATAGGTGAGCGCTGTAGCTGCATGGTGATGTTAAAGCGCGCGCAGAAATCGGCAGCTTCGACGTCACCGCGGTTGCGCAGCGTGTTGCACCACAGCTGGTTGTAGATGGCGGCGATGCCAGCCAGGTCGTCGAGCGTGGCGGCGCGCAGGGTTACGTTGTCAAGGCTCATGGAGGCTCCTTCCAAGGTGGGTCAGGCCACCTCTGAGTGTGACATGGGCGCGCCGTCGCCGCATCAATCATTCGGCAGACGAGTCCCGTTCCCTCGGGGACGGAGGAAAAGGGGCCACGAGCGAGGATTTTCGGACGCTTGCTCGACGAGAGTGGATAATCTCCCACTTTCAGCGCGATCCTAGGCCAAAAACGGGAGATTATCCACTCTCGTGGTAAGCGACCCGCGCGTTATCCATTCCCTTTTTGGTTGGTCGTGCTTGCACTTTAGCGTGCGACAGCGGATAATGCCGAGCATTCGACGATTCAAGCTTAGACTTCTTTGATTGAGGAGGCCCCGCATGGCCATGGAATTTAAACGCAGGCTGCCGATCCCCATGGAGATCCGCGAGGAAATGCCGCTGTCCGCTGAGCTTACTGCTAAGAAGCAGGCATTCGACGCCGAGGTCGCCAAGGTCTTTACCGGCGAGGACGCGCGCAAGGTGCTCATCATCGGACCGTGCTCTGCCGACCGCGAGGACTCGGTCCTCGAGTACATGAACCGCCTGGCCAAAACCGCCGAGGAGGTCAAGGACAAGCTCATCATCATCCCGCGCGTCTACACCAACAAGCCGCGCACCAAGGGCACCGGTTACAAGGGCCTGCTGCACAACCCCGATCCCGAGGCGCCCGACGATCTGCTCGAAGGCGTTAAGGCCATTCGCCACATGCACTTGCGCGTCATCGAGGAGACTGGCTTCTTCACTGCCGACGAGATGCTCTACCCGTCCAACTACCAGTACCTCGTCGACCTGTTGAGCTACGTCGCCGTGGGTGCGCGTTCGGTCGAGAACCAGGAGCACCGTCTGGTGTCGAGCGGCATTTCGGTGCCGGTGGGCATGAAAAATCCTACAGCCGGTTCCACTACCGTCATGCTCAACTCCATCTACGCCGCCCAGGCGCACCAGAGCTTTATCTTCCGCAACTGGGAGGTCGAGTGCGACGGCAACCCGCTCGCGCACGCCGTCATGCGCGGCTACATCGGTCTCGACGGTCGCACTTACCCCAATTACCACTACGAGCACCTGGAGCGCCTTGCCGAGCGCTATACCGAGCACGCCGGCTACGCCAACCCGGCGGCGGTTATCGACTGCAACCATGACAACTCGGGCAAGCGCCCGCTGGAGCAGTATCGCATCTGCAAGGAAGTGCTCGACAGCTGTCGCCGCAACGAATCCATCTCCAAACTGGTCAAGGGCTTTATGATCGAGTCCTACCTGGAGGATGGCAACCAGCCGGTCGACGGCGGCGTCTTTGGCAAGTCGATCACCGACCCGTGCCTGGGCTGGGAAAAGACCGACTATCTGATCCACGAGATCGCGGAGCGTGTTTAGTTACGCGGGTTTACCAACCCGCGTAACGGCTCGACGCTGCGCGCCGCCCAGAGCGACAATTTGTCATTCAAAAGGCAAGGCATGACCAGAAGGTCAATGCCCTGCCTTTTTCATGCCAACTTGTACGCTCTGGACGGCGCTCGCTGTCCGTCCTCTACCTGCGGAGTTGTCCTGCTCCAGGGCACTCATTGGGGACAGACTTAAATGAGTGCTCGCAGAATGAGAGTGGATAGTCTGCCGTTTATAAGTAGTTGTTGGGGACGTTCTTGTTGTTTGACTAGTCGTTTAAGAACGTCCCCAATGACTACCTTTCAAACCTGGCAGTTGGGGACGTTCCTTATGTGCTGGCACTTGGGGAAACTCCTTGCGCCAGCGGACGCGGTTTGCTTGCTGGTATTGCCAGATTGTTGGGCGTTCTCCAAGCCCTGTGGGCAAAAAATGCCAAATATGAGTACTGTTGCTGCTGTAGTGCCATATTGCTCCCACAAAATAATGGACATAAAGTAAATATGTTCATTAACGCTAGTACATATAAGCCTGATACAGAGCTGATTGAGCAATGTGGAGGTGCATACAACCTACAAGAGCGGTGTTTTGGGTCGTTTTGGATGTTACTAAAAAAGTAACAGTACTCATATTTGCCATTTTTTGTCCACGGGGCCTTGAGGGAGGGCGTCAATCAGGTCCCAGGGGAGGCGGTTCGAGGGCCGCAGAACAAAAAACGGGGGCGCAGGCTGTCCTGCGCCCCCGTTCTCGGGCGTTATTCGTTCCCTGCGGCAGAATTTACGCCGCTTCGTCGAACTGCGAGTTGTACAGGTCGGCGTAGAAGCCGCCCTGGGCGAGCAACTCGTCGTGCGTACCCTTCTCGACGATGTCGCCGTCGCGAATTACCAAGATCACGTCGGCGTTGCGGATCGTGGACAGGCGATGCGCGATGACAAAGCTCGTGCGGCCCTGCATCAGCGCATCCATGGCGCGCTGGATGAGCTCCTCGGTGCGGGTGTCCACGTTGGAAGTCGCCTCGTCTAGAATCAGCGCCGGGCGGTCGGCCAAAATGGCACGGGCGATGGTCACGAG
Source organism: Coriobacteriaceae bacterium (assembly GCA_902835305.1). Lineage (GTDB taxonomy): Bacteria > Actinomycetota > Coriobacteriia > Coriobacteriales > Coriobacteriaceae > Collinsella. Next base: position 92,038 of record CADFMD010000004.1, on the reverse strand, counting down.
CTGGCGCTGACCCTGCGACAGGTTAGTGCCCTCCTCGTTGATCATAAAGTCGTAGCCACCGGCGAGCGTATGGATAAAGTGGTCGCAGCGTGCGGCGCGTGCGGCGGCTTCGACTTCGGCATCGCTCGCATCGGGGCGTCCGTAGCGAATGTTCTCGCGAATGGTGCCGTTAAACAGCCAGGTATCCTGCAGCACCATGGCAAACTCGCCGCGCAGTGCCGCGCGGTCCCAGTCGCGCACGTCGATGCCCTCGACGCGCAGCGAACCGCCGTCCACGTCGTAGAAGCGCTGCAGCAGCTTAATGAGCGTGGTCTTGCCAGCGCCGGTGGGGCCGACGATGGCGATGGTCTGACCGGGCTGCGCCTCGCAGCTAAAGTCGTGGATGATGGTCTTGTCCGGCGTGTAGCCAAACTTGACGTGGTCGAACTCCACGTGACCGGGGCGCTTCTCGGGAATCTGCGCGTCGGCCTTCTGCTCCTCCTCGGCCGCGGCCAGGAACTCAAAGACGCGCTCGGTGGCGGCGGCCATCGACTGCATCGTGTTGCTCACGTTGCCCAGCTGCTGCACGGGTTGCGTAAAGTTGCGAACGTACTGGATAAAGCTCTGGATGTCGCCGGGTGTGGCATTGCCGGTCAGCGCGAGCTGCGCGCCCACCACGACGACGCCCACGTAGCCCATGTTGCCCACCAGACTCATAAGCGGCATCATCAGGCCCGACAGGAACTGAGAGCGCCAACCGCTCATAAAGAGGCGGTCGTTCTCTTTGTCGAACTCCTCGATCGAGGCCTCGGCGCGGTCGAACACCTGAATGACGTTCTGGCCGGCAAAGTCCTCCTCGATGATGCCGTTGACGGCGCCCAGGACCTGCTGCTGCTCGCGGAAGTACGGCTGCGAGAAGTGAATCATCACGGTCAGGATAATCGCGGCTGCCGGCAGCGTGAGCACGGTGACGCCGGTGAGCGGCAGACTGATCGACAGCATCATGACGAGCACGCCGATAATCTGCGTCACCGATGTGATGAGTTGCGTCACGCTCTGGTTGAGTGACTGACCCAGCGTGTCGACATCGTTGGTGATGCGGCTGAGCACGTCGCCCTTGCTGTGGCCGTTGAAGTAGCTCATCGGCACGACAGCGATCTTGGCGGCGATCTCCTTGCGCATGCGATAACAAATCTTTTGCGTGACGCCGGTCATGAGCCAGCCTTGGATCAGGCTGCAGGCAGAGCTCGCCAGATACAGACAGAGCAAAAAGCCGAGCGTCTTGGCGATCCAGGCAAAGTCGACATCGCCGGTGCCGTTGACCTTGGCAACCAAGCCCTCGAACAGCTTAGTCGTAACCTGGCCAAGCACCTTGGGCCCCACAATGTTAAAGATGACCGAGCACACGGCAAAGGCGACGGCGGCAAACACGGCAATCTTGTGCTGGCCGATATAGCCGAGCAGCTGCCTCATGGTGCCCTTAAAGTCCTTGGCCTTTTCGCCACGGCGCATGCCACCCATGCGGCCCATGGGACCACGCTGGCGGGTGGGCTTGGGAATCTGAGTCTTGGTCTCGTCTGCCATTAGCGCTCGCCTCCTTCCATGACGGCTGCAATTTCTTCTTGGGTAAGCCCCAGCTCCTCGGCGGAAAGCTGCGACTGTGCAATCTCCAGGTACGCCGGGCAGCCGTGCAGCAGCTCCTCGTGCGTGCCGGTGCCCACTACGTGACCGTCGTCGAGCACGATGATCTGGTCGGCGTGCATGATGGTCGCGATGCGCTGGGCCACGACCACGAGTGCGGCGTCGGTGACGTTTTTGGCCAGCTCCTCGCGCAGGCGCGCGTCGGTCTTGTAGTCGAGGGCGCTAAACGAGTCATCGAACACCACGACCTCAGGCTTTTTGGCCAACGCGCGGGCGATGGCCAGGCGCTGGCGCTGGCCGCCCGAGACATTGGAGCCGCCCTGGCTGATGGGGGAGTCGTAGCCGCCCTCGCGCTCGGCGATAAAGTCCTCGGCCTGTGCGATGCGTGCCGCTTGGCGCATGTCATCATCGCTCACCATGTCGCCGGCAAATTTGAGGTTGCTCTCGACGGTGCCCGAGAACAGGCGACCCTGCTGCGGGATGTAACCAATGCGGCGGCGCAGCTCGGAAAGGGTCATGTCGCGCACGTCGATGCCGTCGAGCGAAATGCTGCCGCCCGTGACGTCGTATAAGCGCGGAATCAGCTGCACGAGCGTGGACTTGCCCGAGCCCGTGGAGCCAATGATGCCGAGCATCTGACCGGCATGCGTGGTGAAGTTCACGCCGCTGATGACATCGGCGCGGGCATCGGGATACTGGAAGCTCACGTCGCGGAAGGTGAGCTCACCGCGCGGCGCGCTGGCCGCGGGCAGTTTGGGCGAGGCAGGGTCGTTGATGCTGGTGGGGCAGGTGATGACCTCTTCCACGCGCTCGGCTGCGACCTCGGCGCGGGGCAGGATGACCGAAACCATGGTGAGGATCATAAACGCCATGACGATCTGCATGGTGTAGGAGATGAACGCCATCATGTTGCCGACCTGCATCACACCGTCGGACACGCCCTGCGCGCCAAACCAGACGATAAGCACGGTGATGCAGTTCATAACGAGCATCATGAGCGGCATCATAAAGCTCATGGCGCGGTTGGTGTAGAGCTGTGTGGTCATCAGATCGAGCGATGCCTTGTCAAAACGCTCGAGCTCATGCTCCTCGCGGTTGAACGAGCGGATGGGCATAAGACCGTCGAGCAGCTCGCGGGCGGTGAGGTTCACGCGGTCCACAAAGCTCTGCATCTTTTTGAACTTGGGCATGGTAAGGCCCATGAGCACGCCGACGACGGCCGAGACCGCGATGATGGCCACGGCGATGGTCCACTCCAGGCCGGTGTGGTTGGCCAGGACGCGCATGACCGCGACGATGCCCATGACGGGGGCCATCAGGCACATGCGGATAAACAGGGTTGCGGCCATCTGAATCTGCTGAATGTCGTTGGTGCAGCGGGTGATGAGCGAGGCCTGGCTAAACTTGCCCACCTCGGCCGGCGAGAAGTGCATAACCTTGTTGAAGGTCTCGCGGCGCAGGTCGCGTGCGATGGAACAGGCGGTGCGTGAGGCCACGGCGCCGGTCAGGATGGTGGCGACGAGCGACACCAGGCACAGACCAAACATCGTGGTCGCCATGCGGCCCAAGTAGGCGTTCTGCACGTCGGCGGGGTCGATACCCTGCGCCTTGTACTCGTCCTGTACATAGCTCACGGCGCGTTGGGTCACGATGGAGCCCGACATGGAGCCCATCTTGTCCGCCATGTCGTTGGCGCCCTCGACGAGCTTGCCCTGATCGATCAGGCCGCCTTCAACGCCCAGGCGCAGGCTCTTCATGGTGATCTTGCCGCCGTCGGCATCAATCTGCTTTTGCATGTTCTGTGCCGCTGCGGCCTTCTGCTGCATCTCGGCGAGCTGCTCGGGCGTCATCGCCGCCATCTGCTCGGGGGTGGGCATGGCCTGGGCGGCGCTGTTGTCTTTTTCGCTGGACGCGCCCATCATGTCGCCCATGGAGCTGGCGTCGATGCCCTGGTTGAGCGAAAGGACGACGGTCTCGGGCAGGCTCATGATGTCGGCAATCTTGCCGCCGTCGGCGCGCTCCTCCTCGGTGCCCTTGTACGTTCGAATGCCGTTGTTGTCCGCCTTGCTAAACACGGCATCCACAGCTTTGGCGTCCTTGGCGCCCATAAAGAGCTTGAGGTCATCGAGCGATTCGGCGCGAATGGTGTCGGGCACGGGTGAGGCGATGCCGCCTTGCTGCACGCCCACATCGACGATGTCACTCATATACGTAGGCAGCGCTAGGTCGGCATTGCAACTGATTACGATAAGTACGATAGCCGTGAGCAGCGCCAGGACATGTTTTTTAAAGAGCTTGAGAATCCTCACTCGGCATCTCTCCTTTCTTGGTTGCGGTCGATAATTTCGTTGGCACGCCTTAGAAGGCGCACCATCTCTTGGGTATCCGTTTCGCCGAGCTGCTCGAGGAAGGCCGCGGTGCGGTCCTCGAATTTCCGACGTTTGATTTCGAGGTCTTGTCGGCCTTTGTCGGTCACCGTGACGTGTACGCGACGACGGTCGGTTTTTGAGTGCTCGCGCTCGACCCAGCCCTTGCCCTCGAGGGCGCGCAGGATGTTGGCGATGCGGGCGCTCGAGACCCAAGCGCGATCGGCGAGTTCGCTCGGCGTAAGCGAACCGCCGGCGAGCATGAGAGCGCGCATGACGGCCATCTCGCCGCTCATCGCCTGGTCGACAAAACGCGAAACGTGCTGGTGCATGCTGCCAAACTCGGTAAAGAGCTGACGCCCAAGCCCATGGAAATCGGTATCTTCCACCGAAAACCCCTAACACTAGAAACTATTTTTGGTGAAAGATGATACCCCTGTATGCACACCTCATACAGTAGATTTTTGGGACATGCCTAGAAATCTACCTTCGTGGGCATTTCATGCCACCGCCTCCGTCGCGGCGAAAAAGTAGATTTCTAGGCATGTCCCAAAAATCTATCGGTGGGTACTTTACCCTGCTAAAGCTGGCATAACAGCTAGAGTGAAGGATGTATAAAGGCAAGGGGAAATATCAAATAATTCGGTGAACGGTAGATGATGGCGGGCGCGTTTCCTGCGGATTTGTTGAAAACGCTCTAATGACACAAAAAAAGGAACATATAACAGCCCTGATGAAGGGGGTGGCTATGTTATCCTTCACTAACGGGTGAAATCTTGGGTTTAGGGTTGCAAGACCAAGGTGAATAAACGTTTTTCCCTGCGCTAACGCGCGACGGAAGGCGAATGAAGCCGGTCATGCAGGTCTAACATTCAAGAATTCAATAAGCAGCGGTGTGAGAGAGCGCCGCATTACACGTAACTAGGAGCGTGGTTACACAATGCAGGAGGCATGGGAAGGCTTCAAGGAAGGCATCTGGACGGGAGAGGTTGACGTCCGAGACTTCATCCAGAAGAACTACACCCCCTACGAGGGCGACGAGTCGTTCCTCGCCGGCCCGACCGAGCGTACCAAGGAGCTGTGGGGCGAGGTTCTCGACCTGCTGCTCAAGGAGCGCGAGCAGGGCGGCGTCCTCGATATGGACACCAAGACCGTCACGGGTATCGTGAGCCACCCCGCTGGCTACATCGATAACGCCCATCGCGACAAGGAGACCATCGTCGGCCTCCAGACCGACAAGCCGCTCAAGCGCGCGCTGCACGTCAACGGCGGTATCCGCATCGCTTGCCAGGCTGCCAGCCAGCACGGCTACAAGATCGACGAGAACGTTGTCGAGCGCTACACCTTCGAGCGCAAGACCCACAACGCCGGCGTCTTCGATGTCTACACCCCCGAGATGCGCGCCTGCCGTTCGGCCCACATCATCACCGGTCTGCCCGATGGCTATGGCCGCGGCCGCATCATCGGCGACTACCGTCGTGTCGCCCTGTACGGTGTCGACTACCTGATCAAGGACAAGGAGGCCCAGAAGGCTTCCACCCCGACGGTCATGACCGCCGACAACATCCGCGATCGTGAGGAGCTGCAGGAGCAGATCCGCGCCCTCGGCGAGCTCAAGATGATGGCCGAGACCTATGGTTTCGACATTTCCAACCCTGCTACCAACACGCAGGAGGCCATCCAGTGGATGTACTTCGCCTACCTCGCTTCCGTCAAGGAGCAGAACGGCGCCGCTATGTCCATCGGCCGTACCTCTACGTTCATCGACATTTACGCTGAGCGCGACCTTGCCAACGGTACCTTCACCGAGGAGCAGATCCAGGAGTTCGTGGATCACTTCATCATGAAGCTCCGCATGGTCAAGTTTGCCCGTACCCCCGAGTACCAGGCCCTGTTCACCGGCGATCCGCAGTGGGTCACCGAGTCCATCGGCGGCATGGGTGTTGACGGCCGTACGCTCGTTACCAAGATGAGCTACCGCTACCTGCACACGCTCGAGAACATGGGCACCAGCCCCGAGCCCAACATGACCGTTCTGTGGTCGACCCGTCTGCCCGAGAACTTCAAGAAGTTCTGCGCCAAGACTTCTGTCGCCAGCTCCTCGATTCAGTACGAGAACGACGACCTCATGCGCGTCTACCACGGCGACGACTACGGCATTGCCTGCTGCGTGTCCTCCATGCGCATCGGCAAGGAGATGCAGTTCTTCGGCGCCCGCGCCAACCTGGCCAAGTGCCTGCTGTACGCGCTCAACGGCGGTGTTGACGAGGTCTCCAAGAAGCAGGTCGGCCCCAAGTATCGCGCCGTCGAGGGCGATACGCTCGATTACGACGACGTCGTGGCCAAGTACAACGACATGATGAAGTGGCTCGCTGGCGTGTACGTCAACTCGCTGAACATCATTCACTACATGCACGACAAGTATTGCTACGAGCGCATCCAGATGGCTCTGCACGACAAGCACGTGCACCGCTGGTTCGCTACGGGCATTGCTGGCCTTTCCGTCGTGGCTGACTCCCTGTCCGCCATCAAGTACGCCAAGGTCCACCCCGTCCGCGACGAGAACGGCATCATTGTCGACTTCGAGACCGAGGGCGAGTTCCCCAAGTACGGTAACGACGACGACCGCGTCGACCAGATCGCTCACGACGTTGTGCACCAGTTCATGGAGTACATCCGCATGAACGACACCTACCGCAACTCCGTGCCCACGACCTCGGTTCTGACCATCACCTCCAACGTCGTGTACGGCAAGAAGACCGGCTCCACCCCCGACGGCCGCAAGGCTGGCCAGCCGTTCGCCCCGGGTGCTAACCCCATGCACAAGCGCGATAGCCACGGCGCCATCGCTTCGCTGTCTTCGGTTTCCAAGCTCCCGTTCCGCGATGCTCAGGACGGCATCTCCAACACCTTCTCCATCATCCCGGGTGCGCTCGGCAAGGAGGACCAGGTGTTCTTTGGCGATATCGACCTTGATCAGCTGGGCGAGTAACTATTGTTAGTGCTATACTAACAATAACGATTACTGATTAGCGCGCCGGTTTCGGCCGGCGCCTATCAATCGAAGGAGACACATTATGAAGGTTTCTGAAGTTTCCGAGACTCAGGCCGATAACCTGGTCCACATGCTCGACGCTTACGCCGAGAAGGGTGGCCACCACCTGAACATCAACGTCTTCAACCGTGAGACGCTGCTCGACGCTCAGGCTCACCCCGAGAAGTACCCGCAGCTGACCATTCGCGTTTCCGGCTACGCCGTGAACTTCCACACGCTCACCAAGGAGCAGCAGGACGAGGTCATTTCGCGTACCTTCCACAACAAGTTCTAAAGGGGTTTAACTCCCGCAGGATCGCTGGGGCTGTTTGGGCTACCTCCCAAAACGTCCTCGGACATGCAAGAAGCCCTCGCTGCGCACTTCGTGCGGCGAGGGCTTCTTGCGTCCTGCGGAATATTTTGGGAGGTAGCCCAAACAGCCCCGGCGGGGTCCTGTGTAGTCACCCCTTAGGCGGAACTCTCCTAATGGGTTGAGCGTTCTGGATTCTTGCTTGCTACCGTTTATCGCGTATAGCTACCGTTTGCGGAATAAGTAACACTCCTAAATAAACCGTGTAGAATCTCAGATAAGCACGGAGTTTTCCAGGGAGACGCTGTCCTTTGTTGTGTGCAAGGGGCGGCGTCTCTTTGGCGCTTGGAGGCCGTTCTGCAGCAGGACGGCGGACGTGCGTCACATATTCAAAAGCCAACGTCGAGATGGGTTGTGATGATAATGGGCAAGTACGTAATCGTGGTTGAGTCTGGTTCGGATGTGACGCCGGAGCTCTGCGAGCGCTATGGCATCGTGCGCGTGCCCATGCATGTCACGATTGGTGACGAGACCGTCGAAGACGGATCGATCGACCCGCTTGAGATTTACTCGCGCTGCAACGAGTTTGGTGTGATGCCCAAGACCAGCGGTTGCTCGCCGGCGGATTTTGCTCACGTGTACGACCGCATTCATGCCGAGCAGCCCGATGCGACCATTTTGCATCTTGCATATTCCGAGGCCACGACCTGTTCGCATCAGTCCTCGAAGATTGCAGCGGAGGGGCGCGACTACGTGTTCTCCATGGACACGCGCTTTGTCTCGGTAGGCCAGTCGCTCGTTGTCGTCGAGACTGCCAAATACATCGAGGCCCACCCCGATGCCACCGTTGACGAAATTTTCGCCTTCACCAATTCGGTGATGGACCGCGTGCTGTTGGGCTTTGTCCCAACCGATCTCGCCTTCCTTAAAGCCGGCGGTCGCTTGTCCAACGTCGCGTTCCTAGGCGCCCATCTGCTCAAGATTAAGCCCTGCATCGAGGTGACGGGCGGTAAATTCGTGGCGACCAAGAAGTTCCGCGGTTCTATGCTCAAGTGCGCCCGTGCCTTTCTTGACCACATGGTAGCGAAGGGCGAGATCGACTACTCGCATATTGGCCTGGCGTATTCGGTGGGTCTTTCCGAGGAGTTGCGCGACGACATGGAAGTCTATGCGCGCGACCTGGGCTTTAAGGACATTACCTGGACTCAGGTTGGTGGCGTCATCTCGAGCCACTGCGGCCCGACCGCCTTCGGTGCGGTGCTCACGCTTAAGGCGTAAAGGCCTGGCGTCTATTGATATCTATCGCCACAGCGGCGGGCGGGTTGCGACAACCTTCCCGCCGCTCTTGCGTAGGGCCAAATAGGACAACCCAATTGACCGCTAAACCGTTTCGCCATCATGCGTATGGGCTAGAATGGCTCTGGCATTTTAATTGGCAAAACCAAAGGAGAGGCAAGGTAGCGCGAATGGCTGAGATGACGCTCGAAGGTGTGGATGCTCGTCCCGAGGACTCCGCGTTTGCCCTGGGCCGCGTACATTCGATTGAAACGATGGGAACGGTCGACGGACCCGGCATCCGCTTTGTAGTGTTTGTCCAGGGCTGCCCCATGCGTTGTGCGTATTGCCACAACCCCGATACCTGGTCGGTTAACGGCGGCACCATGGTGACCGTCGAGCACCTTATGGACGAGTTCCAGAGTAACCATGAGTTTTACCGCAGCGGTGGTATTACAGTGTCCGGCGGTGAGCCGCTCCTGCAGCCCGAGTTTTTGGCCGACCTATTCCGCGCCATGCACAACAACCCCGATGGTCGCGTGCATACCTGCCTTGACAGCTGCGGATATGCGTTTGACCCCAACCACCCCGAGAAGTTCGATGCTGTGCTCAACGAGACCGATATGGTGCTGCTCGACATTAAGCACGCCGATCCCGTCGAGCATAAGAAGCTGACCGGTTGCGATCCCGCACGCATTCTGGCGTTTGGTGATGAGCTCGCGCGTCGCAAGATCAAGGTCGTTATCCGTCACGTGGTGGTGCCGGGCATTACCGACACGGTGGAGGAGTGCGAGGCGCTCGGTCGTCTGATCGCCCCGTGGCATAACGTGGTCGGCCTGGAGATGCTGCCGTATCACACGATGGGCATCGTCAAGTATGAGCAGCTGGGGATTCCCTATAAGCTTGAGGGCGTGCCCCAGATGGATACCGCGCGCATGCCCGAGCTGCGCAACGCAGTCATGACGGGCATGAAAAAGCGCCGTGCGGAACTCAAAAACGCCATCGGCTAGCAGCACTCATTGGGGACAGACTTAAATGAGTGCCCCCGGGCACCTAGTTGATTGCTAAAGAGCCCCGTCAAGTTGCGGTGGAATAGTTCTTGTTTATCGGCTTATGCCGCCCAAACAGGAACTATTTCACCGCAGCTGCGTTTTGGGCGGAGATGCGCAACAGAATCGGTGTTTTTGCATAGATACGCCTGTATTTTGTTTATAGACACCTTAAACGCGACTGAATGTCTTCGGTAAGAAATGCCTGCTCGGTATTATGCTGCTCGTATATGAATGGTAGCAGTCAGGAGACCACGTGCGAAAGGGCGCATCGCGGGACGAGTATGTGCCGCAACATGGCAGCAGATATGAGACGAAGGGCACGTCTTCGCGTGGCCTTGCAGACGCTCGCATCCGCGGGGTGAAGATTGCCGCCATTGGGATGCTAACGTTGGCGGTTATTATCCTCGGAATTACCGCCAAAACCTACGCGTCGGAGCGAATGGCGCACCCAGATGCGTCAACGGTACAGATGCAAAACAAAAAGGTCTCTGAATCTAAAGCCACCGCAAGTCAAACCCTGTTGACAGCGAGCCTCAAGATGAGGCTTTCGAAGGCGGACTTTAACGATATTCCCTCAGGCGATACCGTGCAGACCTTCTCACTGGCTGAAGACCAGATCCCCGCCCTGGAGGATGAGAGCCTCGCCGCGCTCCAAGATGCCCTTGATCAGGCCCAGGAATTGGGCGATGTGGGCGTGGTGTTTTACGATCTGTCGAGCGGCAAGGGCGTGAGGTATAACGCGGACGCCGAGGTGTACGGTGCGAGTAGCTACAAGGCACTCTATGCGTTGTTCATCTGCGAATCTCTGGTCGAGACGGGCCGGGCCTCACTCGATGATTCCCTTGGCACCTATGGTGGCTACAACATGGGCTGGCAGACGGTGCGCGACCTGATCGAGGCCGCGGTCGTTAATTCGGACAACGATTCGTTTATTGCGTTACGCGCGGCGTTTGACCGTGTCGGTTACGAGGATTGGATTGTCGGTCTTGGCATCGATTACGATACCGCACTCGATCCGATGAGCGATTTCCCAACCTATTGCGCGCGCACCTCGGCCAAGTTGTGGCGCGAGATGAGCGAGTATTTGAGCTGTGATACCGAGACGTCGCAATGGCTGTCGGGTCTTCTGGCCTCTACGACCCAATCGTTTATTCGTGACGGCATTGCGGACGACCAAGCCTTGGTGCGCAACAAGGCCGGCTGGATTAGCGAGGCAGGTTGCAATGCGACATGCGATGCGGGCCTCATCGATGTCGACGGCGACACCTACATTATGAGCATCATGACATCGATGCCATGGAGTGACCGTTCGAGCGAGGTCGTGGCCACCATCGCCAAGGCGCTCTATGATACCCGAGCTGCACTGGCTTAGCGTGTTCGTTTGGCGTTGGCAAACAAAATGCTGGTACCATACCGTGGTTGAGAATTTCGAATAGGTTTGGGGAATGGCATGGCTACCATCGCGATTATCGGTGCGCTCGAAAAAGAGATCATGCAGATTAAGGAAGAGTTGAGTAACGTTTGCATGGTACAGGAGGCGGGCTTGAACGTTGTGACCGGCGGGCTCGACGGCCTGACAGTTGTCGCCACAACGGCGGGCATGGGTACCGTGAACGCTGCCGCCGCAACACAGCACCTCATTAGCAAGTATGCTCCGCAGGCTGTTGTGTTTTCGGGCATTGCGGGCGGTTTGAACCCAAGGCTCCATATCGACGACGTGGTCATTGGCAAACGCCTGCGCTATCTGGATACCGATACCGCGCTTATCGCCGAGTCTGCACCGGGGCTCGAGGAGTTTGGCTCGACGCCTGCGCTGGTCGATATTGCTGCCGATGTGCTTGCTGAGCGTGGCTTTGTCGATGCTTCGACAAATGCAGCCGCTTCGAACGAGGGCACCAAGCAGTTCCTGGTCGGCACGATTGCCACGGGCAACCGTTTTGTGACGGGTGCCGCCATGCGCAACGAGGCTATCGAGGCGACGCATGCCGATTGTGTTGGCATGGAGGGCGCGGCGATTGCCCATGTCGCAACTAAAAATGGTGTCGATTGCCTGGTGTTGCGCGCTATCAGCGATAATTGTGACGAGGCGTACGATGCGATTTGCGACCGCGAGTTCGACCTGTTCGAGTATGCCCGTACCGCGAGTGGCATTACGCTCGATATCGTTCGCCGTATCGCTGCTATCTATTAGCGCGCTCTTTTGTAAGAACCTACGACCAAGGAGTGTCCATGGCCGATTCCATTAACTACCAGCTTGCCAAGTTCGTTGCCAGCTATGGCAAGGTTTCGCAGATTCCCGAGTCCACCTGCCCCGAGGTGAGCTTTGTCGGCCGCTCCAACGTGGGCAAGTCGTCGATTATGAACAAGCTTTTTGGCCGCAAGAACCTGGTCAAGGTTTCCAGCACGCCGGGCAAGACGAGCAACATCAACTTCTTTGAGGCCGACGACGTGCATTTCGTGGACCTGCCGGGTTACGGTTTCGCCCGTCGTTCCAAGGCCGAGCGCGATCGCTGGGCCGAGCTTATAGGCGACTTCTTCGACTCCGAGCGCAGCTTTAACCTGGTCGTGTCGCTGGTGGATATTCGTCACGACCCGAGCAAGCTCGACCATGACATGATCGACTACCTGCAGGGCAACGAGTTCAACTTTATCGTCTGCCTCACCAAGGCCGACAAGCTCAGCCGCACCCAGCAGGCACGCCAAGCGGCAGCCATCAAAAAGCAGCTCAACGTTCCGGCCGAGAACGTTATTATCACAAGCTCCCAGACCGGCACCGGCATCGACGAACTTAAGCGCCGCATTGCCGAGGCCTGCCTGTAATCAGGTTTTAGCCCGTCATAGGCTCCTGTTTATATCAGGGATTTAAAGGCAGGGAGGGTTGATTAAATGATCCAGGAGTCAATGGATTGTGGACCGAGTAGGACATATCCCATCTACTACCTTGAGGACGCAATGAACAACCTCGGCGACTGCTTTGACTATGCTGTAAACGACTATGGAGCAGAAGGATCCGAAGTCGCTAAACTCTTTTGCCTGAGTGGCATGGCTCGTGAGTTTGAACGTGGGAACGCATGGGTCGTATCGGGAAAATCGGGCGTTGAGCTATTCGCGCTTATTGCCGAAAGGTCTGGTTACCAAGCAGGGTCAATGCCGGGTCGTACCTATCGATTTGCGAAAACACCGGAATACTGGACGGGCTGGATTTTGGCGTATCTACAGTGGCGCCTGGGAGAGTCTTTTGAAGACCTGCTGCATGTCGCTTCGTTTGATGTGCTGCGCAGTTTGTACTATCCCTGGCACGAAGCCTCGGAGGAACGCGTGGCGCGTCTTATTTGCGACATGGCGAAGAAAACACCTCGTCAAACCAAACTGGCGCTAGCAAGAAAGCGGCTCAAGAGAACCCAACAAGACCTGGCATACGAATCGGGCGTATCACTTCGCTCAATCCAAATGTACGAACAGCGCCAGAGAAACATCAACGAAGCGTCAGTAACGACCGTAAGGGATATGGCGAGAGTCCTACACTGCAACATCGAAGACCTCCTAGAGCCAGTCTTCGAATACAAAGAAACCAGCGCAGCCTAAAAGAGATGCTGGCCGCTGATTGCTCATGTTGCAGCTCGAGCAATTTGAGCAGCGAAGCCGGCTGCCTAGTGGGGGCATGCGGGCCTTCTAGGTATCAAAATCCGCCTACGTATTGAAATGCCCCGCCAAGCTAAAGTGCTCGGCGGGGCAATTTTCGATTGACGATGCTGCCAGGGGTTGAGTTTTAATATGTCGCGAGTAAGAGGCGTCTGAATTTAGTAATCAAAGATAATTATTCAATTCGAGCGCTTAGCCAGTACTCTCCATTCGAAGCTACGATTGCGTACGTAATTCCATTTTTGACAGTTGGCGTATCTACGCAGGCAGCACCAACTTCCTTGGCGTCTGAAAACGAAAGTGTTGGATCGATTGCTTGTATAGTTGCCAATGCTGTCGCCGCGGCATAGTCGGAGTTTTCGAAGTACATGACTATGTTTTTGAAGCAGTTTTCGGATCCAAGATAGCTGAGTAGCACCGGGTTACTCGAGTCCGAAAAGAAGCCTCCAATACCGGCAATCTTTGAACCGTTTTTGATCTGAAGTTCGAGTCCCATGCCGCTATCGTCTAGTTCGTAATCCGCATTCATGCTGCTGCAATTGGGGATATCGGAGAATTCCTCGTTAAGTCGATCAATAAAGCCTTCAGGTGAAATTGAAAACTTTCCGTCGCCAAGAAAAGATGTGATTTCCTTCTCGTTGCGGGTGTCAACGACCTCTCCGCATCTCTCGCATTCTCGTATTTCCTTCGAAGTGGCATCTACGTAGTCGACTTCTTTGGTCCACGAGCCCGGTTGGTGTCCGAGTGGCTCCCCTTTCGTTTCGCCGCAACGCTGGCAGGTCTTCGGTGTCGTACAAGTTGCTTCTTCCCATTCGTGCCCGAGAGGCTCTCCCTCGGTTTTGCCGCAACTTTTGCATACACGGGGGCTAGTGCAGGTTGCATTGGCCCATAGCTTGTGGTTACAAAACAATTGAGGAAACAGCATGGGCAAACTGAAGATGATGACAACTGCCACGGCAGCTGCGATTGCCGCTCGTTTTTTATTGCCTAATTTATGAATGGCCCGCGTTAGAAGTGAGTCGTTTTCTTCATTTTTGCGTGCGCCGTCATCTTCGTTTGATGGCGGAATTTCAGAGGAGGGGATGTCGCTAGCACCATCAGAAAACTGCTCGGCTTTGAAATCTGGCTTCCGCTCGTCGGACTCGCTGAGTGCCTTTTCCTCGTCGGGCTCCTTCATCTCGTCATTCATGTTTATCGAGGCTCCTTCCTAGCTATGAATCTGCGATGGGCATTTTTGATAAGCGGAATGGCTGGTGACATAAATATATCCCAGTTTGGGATATATCAAAATGGAATATAGCGTAAACGGCATGAACGTTGATGCTAACAGGACATGCGGAAAATGCCTTTCCCAGATTCGTCGGGAGCAAGGTATCACTCAGGTTGAACTTGCAAAGAAACTGGGGGTACCTCAGTCGTTCATCTCAAAGGTCGAGACCGGGGAACGCAGCCTTAGGGTCTATGAGCAGTTTGTCTATGCGGATGCACTCGGAATTACTGTTGAGACGCTAGTACGTAAACTTGGGGCTGTTTTGAGTAGCGGAGATAATTAGATGACGCCACGCATCGATCATCAATTAGAAATTAAAACAGAGCTATAGGGCGAATGAGATGCTGGGAAGTGCGCCTTTGTCAAATAGAAGCCAAAAAATCAGCCCGGCGACTTTCCAGAGCGTAGGTCCCTGTAGCCGCCGCCAGCGAAGTTAACATAGGGGAGGCCAGGGGCTTTGCCCCCAAATCTTTCCGCAGGACGGCAGGACCCCCGCCGCACGAAGTGCGCAGCGGGGGTCCTGCCATGTCCGAGGACGATTTGGGGGCAAAGCCCCTGGCCTCCCCGGCGGGTATACGGTGCGGCGACTACAGGTATTCGATCTGGGCGCCCTCGGTGTCGCACGTCAGAATATGCGTCTCACACTTGGGGAACTGCTCACGCAGCTTGACCTGCAGGAACTTTGCCACGATGGTGTCGTCAGTCACGGCCATGAGAGTCGAGCCCGAACCACTGATCCAGATGGTTTTGGCGCCGCCGTTAAGGCAGGTGTCGCGCACAGCGTTGTAGTCGGGAATCAGACGGCGACGATAGGGTTCCTGAATACGGTCGTCATTGGCGGCGGCAATCAGGTCGAGGTTGCCAGTCTCGAGACCGCGCGTCATACCGGCAATGCGGCCCATCTGCCATACGGCGGTGGAGAGCGGAACCTCCTGCGGCACGACCTTGCGCGCCTCGCTCGTATGTACCTCATAGGGCGGAATCACGGTAATAAAACGTAAGCGATCGCTTACCTCGTAGCGCAGGCACTGGGGGAGCGAATCGGTCGGCGTAAAGGAGCAGACGGCACCGCCCAGGATAGCGGGGGCAACGTTATCGGGATGGCCCTCGACCTCGGTGGCAATGCGGACGAGCTCGGCGCGGTCGACGGTGTGGCCCGTCAGCGCAGCGGAAGCCATGATGCCGGCGACGACGCAGGTGGAGCTGGAACCCAGGCCGCGAGCGACGGGTACATCGGTCTGAATGTCGATAGCGACGGGAAAGGCCGGCTCGCCCCAGGCGGCCAGAGCATCGACAAAGCTCACGTAGACCAGGTTGTTCTCGTTTTGGAACTCTTCGGGGCAGCCGGTGATGGTGAGCTTGTCGGCGCGCTCGAAGGTGAAGTGCGAGTAGAGGCTGACGGCCATGCCGAGGGTGTCGTAGCCGATGCCTAGGTTGGCGCTGGTTGCTGGGACGGTGATTTTGATCATGTGGGTCCTCCTGGGCGGGTCCGGCCGTTTAGTTCGCTGCTCGGGCAGTCCTGGCTCGCTCGGAAAGCACATTAAGTGCTTTCCGGCTCGTGCGGAACTCGCGACGAACTAAACGGCCAGACCCGCTCGCATGTTCGTCATCATACCGAAAGCTAAATAAAAAGAAGGTGCGCCGGCTTTCGCCGGCGCTTAATAAGGGATCTAGTTGGTGCTCATTCGTTTTGCTGCGGACTCGACGTAGCTGGCCATCTCATCGACGTCGCAGACGTCCTCGAAGCGGACGGGCTTGGACTCGAGCTCGGCGAGCTGGGTCGGGGCGACCGTATCGGTGGCCTGTTCGAGCACGCGCATGGCCTCAAAGTCGTCCTCGGGAACGTCGAGCCCCAGAGCGTCGCAGCAGGCGCGCGGGAACTTGTAGGGGCTGGCGGTCGAAAGCAGCACGCGGGCCTTGGCGCCCTCGGCGGGGGCGACCTGCTCAAAGACGTGATAGCCGCAAGCGGTGTGCGGGTCGATCACGTAGCCGTTCGCGTCCCAGCAGCTCTTGATGGCAGCGCGGACCTCGTCCTCGCTGGCCCAGCCGCAGCCAAAGACGCTCTGAATCTTTGCCAGCAGCTTGGCGGGCACTTCGTAGCGACCGGTCTGCGCTAGCTGCTCCATAAGGCCGGCAACGAGCTCACAGTCGCCATCGGACAGGAAGTAGAGCATGCGCTCCAGGTTGGAGCTGATGAGGATGTCCATCGACGGCGAGATGGTCGTGAAGAACGGACGGTTGCGGTCGTAAACGCCGGTGGTCAGGAAGTCAGCCAGAACGTTGTTCTTGTCGCTCGCGACGATGAGCTTGGCGACGGGCAGACCCATGCGCTTGGCATAGTAGCCGGCCAGGATATCGCCAAAGTTGCCGGTCGGCACGCAGAACTCCACGGCATCGCCGGCCTCCAGGCGTCCGGCGCGCAGCAGCTGCGCATAGGCGGCAAAGTAGTAGACAACCTGCGGCACCAGGCGGCCGACGTTGATGGAGTTGGCGCTCGAGAGCACCGTGCCGGCGGCCTCCAAGCGCTCGGCAAGTTCCTTATCGGCAAAGATGCGCTTGACGGCGCTCTGGGCGTCGTCAAAGTTGCCGCGGATACCGCAGACGGCGACGTTGTCGCCCTCCTGCGTGGACATCTGCAGGTTCTGGACGCGGCTGACCTTGCCCTCGGGATAAAAGACAGTGATGCCCGTGCCCGGAGCGTCGGCAAAGCCGGCGAGTGCTGCCTTGCCCGTGTCGCCCGACGTGGCGGTGACGATCATGATGCGCTCGGCGCCGCCGTCCTTGGCGGAGGTGCGGGCCATAAGGCGGGGGAGCATCTGCAGGGCGACGTCCTTGAAGGCGCTCGTGGGGCCGCCAAAGAGTTCCATCACATAGGTCTGAGGGGCGTCAGCGCCCGGCGCAGCGTCGAGTTTGACGAGCGGCGTAACCTCTTCGCTCGCGAACGTGCCGCGGTATGCCTCGTCGACACACGCCGAAATTTCTTCGGCCGTGTAATCATTCAGTAACATTCCCAACACATCTTGAGCGATTTCAAAGTACGATTTATCTGCAAGCGAGCTGATATCGACCTGCTGGGTGCCAAGCTCGTCCGAGACAAACAAACCCCCGTCGGGAGCGATGCCGGTGCGGATTGCCACCTTACTTGAGCACGATAAAGTGCGTCCTCGTGTACTATGATAAGTTCCCATATAACACTGCTCCTCGGATGCCTTGGTCCCAATCGGTGAAACCATGGTATCAGAGCGCGCAAAACAGGTTTGCAGAGGCTTTTAGAAAGGTAACCTCAAGCCCATGATTAAGATTGCCAAGTTTGGCGGCTCGTCTGTCGCCGACGCCGAACACTTTAAGAAGATCAAGGCCATTGTCGATGCCGATCCGGCCCGCCGTTTTGTGGTGGTTTCTGCCTGCGGTCGCCGCTTTAAGGGCGACACCAAGGTGACCGACCTGCTCTACCTGGTTAACGCGCACGTTAAGTACCACGTGTCGTGCGAGGAGCTGCTCGAGGACATTGGGCAGCGCTATTTTGATATCGCTGACGAGCTGGAGCTCACCTATCCCATCCGCGAGGAGTTCGCGGCCTTTGCCGAGCGCGCCCGCTCGGGCGGCTACTCCACCGAGGAGCTCGTGAGTCGTGGCGAGTACTTCACCGCTCGCCTGATGGCCGAGTATCTGGGCCTGCCGTTCCTGGACGCCGCGACGGTCGTGGCGTTCCATCACGACGGTACGCTCAGCATGAACCGCACCTCCGAGCTGGTGCAGGAGTACGGTCAGCAGGGCGGCTTTGTCATGCCCGGTTTCTACGGCGCGACGCGTGAGGGTCAAATCAAGCTGCTCGACCGTGGCGGCGGCGATATCTCGGGCTCGATCCTGGCCAAGTGCCTAGGCGCCGACCTGTACGAGAACTGGACCGACGTTTCGGGCTTCTATTCTGCTGATCCTCGCATTGTGCCCGAGGCTCAGCCCATCGCCCGCGTTACCTACGAGGAGCTGCGCGAGCTTTCGTACATGGGTGCAAGCGTCCTGCACGAGGAGGCCGTGTTCCCTGTGCGCGAGGCAGGCATTCCACTGGTCATCAAGAACACCAATGCGCCGCAGGACCCCGGCACCATCATTAGCGAGACGGCTGACGAGGGTGAGGCGGAGCCTATCATTACCGGCGTGACCGGCAAGCGCGGCTTTGTCGCCATCAACGTTGCCCGCGACCGCACCAAGCCCCGTGTCGGCTTTATGCGCCGTGCACTTTCGGTGTTCGAACGCTATGACGTTTCCGTCGAGCATATGCCCACCGGCGTCGACCGCTTTGGCGCCGTGGTGCAGGAGCAGGATGTGCACGACTCGCTGTACTCGCTCGTGGGCGACATTCAGCAGGAGGTCGAGCCGCTCGAGATCGAGGTTGTCGAGGGTTTGGCGCTCATCGCGACCGTCGGCCGTAACCTTCGCGGCCGCGCAGGTATCTCGGGCCATCTGTTTGGCATGCTTGGTCAGGCCGGCGTGAGCGTACGTATGATTTCGCAGAGCTGCGACGAGATCAACATCATTATCGGCGTAGAGGAGAAGGACTTCGACCTGGCGATTCGGACCATTTACCGCGCCTTCTCCGACGAGAACGGCATTGTGAAGGTCTCCGACCTGGAGGCTCCCGTGCCGGTCGATCCCGCCCCGGCCGCGCTCCACAAGTAGCTGCTATCCCAGTAGATTTTTTTGGACTTGCCTCAAAAACTACGGCAGGGCGTTTCGTTTCGGTTTCGTTTCGACGGGGCGGGTTTTGTATCCGCCCCGTTCTTGTATACACTGGCAACAATAATCGGCCTGCTTGGCGTGCGGGCGATAGCCACAACCTTTAAAGGGGGAAGCATGAAACAGTACACGGTTGCTATTTTGGGCGCGACGGGAGCCGTGGGCACCCAGATGCTCGAGTGCCTCAACGAGCAGGAGTTTCCGGTCGGTAAGCTCAAGCTGCTGGCGAGCGCGCGCTCTGCGGGCAAGACCGTTGAGTTCCGCGGCGAGCAGGTTGTGATCGAAGAGGCTTGCCCCGAGGCCTTTGAGGGCTGCGACATCGTACTCGGCGCTGCCGGCGACGATATCGCCAAGGAACTGCTGCCTGAGGCCGTCAAGCGCGGTGCCGTCGTGGTCGACAACAGCCATGCCTTCCGTCTGGATCCCGAGGTACCGCTGGTCGTGCCCGAGATTAACGCCGATGACATTAAGTGGCACCACGGCCTGATCGCCAACCCCAACTGCGCGACCATCATCGGTCTGGTTCCTACGTGGCCGCTACATCAGCTCGCCGGCGTGAAGCGCATGATCGTGTCCACGTATCAGGCGGCTTCGGGTGCTGGCGCTCCCGGTATGGCCGAGCTCGAGGCTCAGCTGGCCGCTCTGGGCCGTGGCGAGGAGATTCCCGAGCCGCGTGCATTTGCCGCCCAGCTCGCGAGCAACCTGATTCCGCAGATTGGCGGCGTCAAGGAGGAGGGCTTTACTTCCGAGGAAATGAAGCTGCGAAACGAGGGCCGCAAGATCATGCACCTGCCCGAGTTGCGCGTGAACTGCACCTGCGTACGCGTGCCTGTACTGCGCTCGCACTCCGAGAGCATTACGCTCGAGTTCGAGCGCGACATTACGGTTGACGAGGTCCGTGCTGCGCTGGCTGCTGCGCCGGGCGTGAAATTGGTTGATGATCTGGGTGCCGAGGATGCGCACGACCGCTTCCCCATGCCGATGGACACTTCCGACCAGGACCTGATTTGGGTCGGTCGCGTACGTCGCGACATCTCGAACCCCGAGGCCGCGCGTGGCATCACTTTCTGGTGCTGCGGCGACCAAATTCGTAAGGGCGCGGCAACCAACGCCGTCCAGATTGCTAAGCTGCTCTGCGAGTAGTGTGACCTGTCCGGCGGGGGCCGGGCTTAGTTTTCAGAACGTCCTCGACCATGTGTGGCGCCTTGTCCTGCTCCTTCGGAGCCGCGGACAAGGCGCCACACTGGTCTGCGGAGTGTTCTGAAAACTAAGCCCGGCCCCTGCCTGCGGTGACTCGGCTGCGAGCGGCCTGCGATGGGGCCGCTGCTGGTTGGGGCCGCTGGGCTGATGTGGGGGCGCGTGGTTGTTGCGGGCTCTGGTCCCGGCGGCGGCCTCGGCGCTTCGCGCCTGCCGCCTGGGTCTACTGCGGGGCCGTGGCGGCAGCGGCGGCGCTTCGCGCCTGCTGCCTGGGGTGACTTTGGGCTTGGTGCGAATTGAGGTCTAATACTTTTCCCGTGAAGTGAACGACCTTATTTGGACCCCCGAAGCATTGGCATATTTTGACCGCTATTTCCTGCGGTTTTGCAGCGCGAATCCTGCGGTTTTTTGGTCTAAAGGTGTGGATGCTCCGGGGCTTCGTTTTTACTCGTTCACTTCTCGGGAAAGTATTAGAGCTCAGCTGGCGGGGGTACCGCCCTGGCGTCGAAGCCCCGCGTCTTCTTCGCTTGATTGGGAAAAACAGCCTCGCTGAAGTAATTGCGAGCCCGCCCGGACGTATCTGCGGGGGTTGTCTGCACAGTTCGCGGTATTATGTTTGCTGAGTTTTGAAAGGAGCCGCTGGTGGTCACGACGACATTTGCCTCGCCTTTGGGCGAAATCCTGCTTGCCGCTGATGGCCGCGGTTTGACGGGGCTTTGGTTTGAGGGGCAGGAGCACTTTGGCTCTACGCTGCTCAAAGAGGATGCGGAGTATGTCGTAGGTACCGATGCGGTTTCTGGTACCGGTGGGATGTCTTCGGTGAGTCCGGCAAATGGTGTGGCCTCTTCGGTGCTTGAGCGTTCCTGGGCTTGGCTGAATGCTTATTTTGCAGGGCAGGAACCTCGGTTTACGCCGCCGTTGCATATGATCGGCACGGCGTTTCAGCGTGAAGTTTGGTACGAGCTGCTTTCTATCCCGCGTGGCGAAGTTGCTACGTATGGTGAGATCGCCCAGCGTGTTGTAGCGCGGCATCGTGTGCCGGGAAACGAGGCACCCGTTGTGTCTCCCCGTGCTGTGGGGGCTGCGGTTGCGCGTAATCCCATTTCGATTATCGTGCCGTGCCATCGCGTGGTCGCGGCCGACGGATCGCTCAACGGATATGCTGGCGGCCTCGACCGCAAGGAGTGGCTGCTGCGCCTCGAGGGTGCCTATCTATAAGCTGCAGGCGGCCGTAACGCCCATGCGGCAAGCGCGCTCGCTGTACGGGCGTTGTTTACAGGGCGAGATGTGAAGCTGCCCGTTCCTTAAGTCCGACTAAGCTATAACCTTGCTTTTTTAAATATGCTCATCGACTTGCTAAGGCAGCACTAAGGCGAGTGCGGGTCACTATTATCGGCGCTCACGGAGCGCTTGGTGTTCTTGGCACGCATGGACGAGGGTTCGGCGGGCTTTACCATGGCGTCGATCGATCTCTCGGAGGCGGTGGACAAGGCTGCGGCGCCGTTTGAGTCGGTGGCGGTCTCGCGTGGCAAGCGGCTGCCGACGTCGATCGCGAGCGGTGTGCGGGCCCATGCCGATGCCGCGGCAATGGCGCAGATTGTTGAGCTGCTGCTGGACAACGCCACACGCTACGCAAGCGAGGACAGCGTGATCGAGCTGAGCCTGCGTGCCGTTTCGCGCGGTCAGGGTAAAGGTGCCGCCGAGCTTGTCGTATCGAACGCCGTGGACGAGCTGCCCGAAGGCGACCTGGACCGATTGTTCGACCGTTTCTATCGTGCAGACGTCTCGTGCAACTCCAAGACAGGTGGCTCGGTCGTGGGCTTGTCCGTGGTGCGTGCCATCGCCGAGGCTCATGGCGGCTCCGCTACCGTGTCCGGCCACGACCATCGGATCACCTTCACCGTCCGCCTCTAAAACCTACCAAAAAGGGACAGGTTTATTTTGGCAGGTTTTATCTGGGGAAACGTCCGCAGGAGAGGGCATGGGCGGTGTGAACATATGCATCTCTACCTGCTAAAATATAGGCATCGTTATTCGGCTCCTGAGTGGAAAGGGGACGGTCATGCAGTACGAGATCGGCGGAGGGGCTTTCCCGGTTGTTACGTGCAACCTTAGCGATGGCGAATCCATGATCACCGAAAGCGGCGCCATGGCTTGGATGACCCCCAACATGGAAATGTCTACCTCGGGCGGTGGCATCGGCAAGATGTTCTCCAAGGCTTTTTCGGGTGAGGCATTGTTCCAAAACATTTGGACCGCGCGTGGCGATGGCATGATCGCGTTTGGCTCCTGCTTCCCCGGCCGCATCGTGCCAATCGAGATCGGTCCGGGCAAGAGCTGGATTTTGCAGAAGCGTTCGTTCCTTGCCGCGGAAAGTGGCGTCGAGTTGAGCATTCACTTTAACAAGAAGGCAAAGGCCGGCGTCTTTGGCGGCGAGGGCTTTATCATGCAGAAGCTCACGGGCTCGGGTGTTGCTTTTGCCGAGATCGATGGCGACCTGGTTGAGTACGAGCTCGCTGCTGGCCAGCAGATGATTGTGGATACCGGCAACGTGGCCGGCTTTGAGGAGACCGTGAGCATCGACGCTCAAATGGTCAAGGGCGTCAAAAACATCATGTTTGGTGGCGAGGGCGTGTTCAACACCGTGCTCACCGGTCCCGGTCGCATCTGGTTGCAGACGATGCCCATTTCCAATCTTGCGGCAGCAGTGGCCTCGATGACCAACAACAATAACTAGTCCGCATAGGATAGCGCGCGGCTGGCTTACCCTGTCGCGCGCTTTTTTGCTGGCAAACGCCTCGCTTATAGAGTGTGGCTGCGCTGCTACAGCGAGCGTCGTCATCTCGTCACCCTGATAGCTTGCGGCAAGCGTGGCAATGAGGAGTGAGAATTTGAGTGCCCAGTCCCAAGGCATAATGGCGGCCATGCCAACAAGCAAAAACGAGTTGCCGGTGTCACGGAAAGGCAGGCGTCGGTCGATTCCACGTGAGACGGCTGTGCCGATCTGCACGGCCGCCCCTGCGCGTCCCGCGCTGCCCCCAAAGAGGTACGTTTCCCCTTATAAAACCTGCCAAAATGAGCCTGCCCCTTTTTGGTCGGTGCGAAATGGGTAATACTAAAGAGTTATCCGACCAGATGGGAACTAATCGATGGCTTATATCGAATTCAAAGACGTCATCAAGGCATACGGCGAGGGCGACGCGCGCATTCACGCACTCGACGGCGCGAGCTTTACGGTTGAGCGCGGCGAGCTCGCCATCATTCTGGGTGCTTCGGGCGCCGGCAAGACCACGGCCCTCAACATTCTGGGCGGCATGGATACGGCGACCTCCGGTACCGTGACGGTGGACGGGCGCGACGTGAGCTCCGCCAACGAGGCACAGCTCGTGGAATACCGCCGCGCCGACGTCGGCTTTGTTTTCCAGTTCTACAATCTGGTCCCCAACCTGACGGCGCTCGAAAATGTCGAGCTTGCGGCGCAGATCTGCCCCGATTCACTCGATGCCGAGCAAACGCTTTGCCAGGTTGGCCTGGGCGAGCGCCTGGGCAACTTTCCGGCGCAGCTTTCGGGCGGCGAGCAGCAGCGCGTGTCCATTGCCCGCGCGCTGGCCAAGAACCCCAAGCTGCTTTTATGCGACGAGCCCACGGGTGCACTCGACTACAAAACCGGCAAGCAGATCTTGCAGCTGCTGCAGGACACCTGCCGCAAGCAGGGCATCACGGTCATTATCATCACCCACAACTCCGCGCTGGCGCCCATGGCCGATCGTCTGATCCGCTTTAAGAGCGGCCGCGTGGAGAGCGAGACGATCCAGCAAAATCCCGTGCCTATCGAGACGATCGAGTGGTAGCGCCCATGGACCAGGACCGCCAAAACAGCCAAAACCACGATACGGAGCACGCGGGTCGCGACCGGGAGTTCGCGACCTACCGTACCGCTCAAAGCTCAAACGATATGGTGCCGACGGTTTTTCGCCGTGGCATCTACCGCACGATTCGCGGCAGCCTCAAACGCTTCTTGTCTATCGTCGTAATCACGGCGCTCGGCGTGAGCGTGATGTGCGGCCTTAAGGCGGGCTGCGAGGACCTGTGCGATTCGGTCGACGCCTATTTTGACCAGCAGAATGTCTATGACATTAACGTGCAGTCGACCTATGGCCTTACGCGCGACGATCTTGCGGCCATTCAAGAGGTCGACGGCGTCGAGACAGCCGAGGGCATCTACACCGAGACCGCCTACACCGCCGTGGGCACAACGCGCGAGCGCGTGGTCGTGCAGAGTCTATCCAAGGAGAATATCGATCAACCGGTGCTGGTGAGCGGCGATTTGCCCGAGAGCGCCGGTGAGGTCGCGGTGACTTCGAAGTTCCTGAAGGCTTCGGGCAAAAAGCTCGGCGATACGGTGAGCTTTGCCGCCAACGATGCGAGCTCGTCGAACCAAAGCGCCAAGGACCAGTTTGCCGATGGGGACTACACCATCACGGCCGAGGTTCTCGATCCTACCGACGTGAGCTCCGACTCGACAGTCAACGCCTTTCGCGCTGCTTCGACTGCGGACTACAAGTTCTACGTGAGCGAGGATGCCGCGACATCTTCTTCCTACTCCGCTGTCCACGTGGTCGTCGAGGGAGCCAAGAGCCTCAACTCCTATTCGGATGCCTACTCGGCAAAGATCAATGAGGTCAAGGGCAATATCGAGAAGATCCGCGAGGAGCGTGAGAAGGCGCGCGCCCAGGAGCTGACGGTCGACACACCGGCGAGCTTGGACGCAGCTGAGCGTCAGGCGAATATGGTCTTTGGGATCGAGCAGGACAACATCAATCGCATGGCCGAGGGCAGCGACGAGCGTGCGCAGGCGCAAGCCGACCTGGACCAGCGCCGTGCCGCCGCCGACCAGCAGTTTGCCGATGCCCGCGCCGAGCTCTCTGACCTGGGCGAATGCACCTGGTACATCCAGGACCGCGATAACATCGCAAGCTACTCGAGCGTGGAGAGCGATAGCTCGTCAATTGAGGCCATTGCCACGGTGTTCCCGTTCATCTTCTTTATCGTCGCCGTGCTCATCAGCCTCACCACCGCCACGCGCATGGTCGAGGAGGAGCGCACGCTCATTGGCCTGTACAAGGCGCTCGGCTATTCGCGCGGGCGTATCCTGTCCAAATATGTGGACTACTCGCTGTGGGCGTGTCTGATCGGTGGCGTGCTCGGCAATATCATCGGATTTGTGGGTCTGCCGCTGTTCTTGTTTACGGTGTTCGACGACATGTACTCGCTGCCCCAGATGTTGCTTTCGTACGACATCGTGTCATCACTCGTGTCGGTAGCGCTGTTTGCCGTGGGCGTGGTGGGCGCCACGATTATCGCCTGCCGCCACGAGATGGCTGAGACCCCAGCCTCGCTCATGCGCCCCAAGGCCCCGCGCGCCGGCTCGCGCATTCTGCTCGAGCGCATTGGCTTTATCTGGCACCGCATGGGCTTTTTGAACAAGGTCGCTGCACGCAACCTGTTCCGCTACAAAAAGCGCGCCTTTATGACCATCTTTGGCATTGCGGGCTGCACGGCGCTTGTGATTTGCGGTATGGGCATCCGTGATACGTCGGTCGCGCTGTCGCCCAAGCAGTACGGGCACATCACACGCTACGATTTGCTGGCGGTCGCCAATCCCGATGATTTTTCGCAGACGTGCGCGGCGTTGGATGAGCGCAGTGCAGCCAAGGATTCCGACGTGACCGTGACTTCGACGCTGCCGATTATGACCGACAACGTTACCTTTACATTCGGCGGAAAGAGCGAGACCGTGCAGCTGATCGTGGTGCCCGATGACCGCACGAACGACCTGGATGACTATGTGCGCCTAGAGGACGAGTCCAAAGAACCGCTCGCCCTGCGTGACGGGGATGTGTATTTGAGCAAGAGCTCTCAGCTGGTGCTGGGGATCAAGCCGGGCGATACGGCACACGTCCAGGATTCGTCGCTCAATGTTGCCAAGGTCAAAGTCAGCGACATCTCGCTCAACTATCTGGGCAACACGCTTTACATGACGCAGGGCGCCTATGAGCGCGCGTTCGGTCGAAGTGTACGCCTTAACGGCGTCTTTGTGCTGCTTAAGGGTTCGTCGGCCGACCAGATTGCGTTTAGCAAGAATCTTAAGGGTGACGGTTGGCTTACGATTTCGAGTACGGCCGAGCATTGGGAAAACTATGAGGCGAACTTTACGATTATCAATTCGGTCGTGGTGCTCGTGACCTTTATGGCGGCGTGCCTGTCGTTTGTGGTGGTGTTTACGCTGTCCAACACGAATATCTCCGAGCGCGAACGCGAGCTGGCGACCATCAAGGTGCTGGGCTTCCGCCGTGGCGAGGTGCACCACTACGTCAACAAGGAGACGTTGATCCTCACGGCGATCGGCGCTGCGCTGGGCGTGCCGCTGGGCGGCTTGCTGGCCGAGAGTTTTACGTACATTTTGCAGATGCCGTCGCTGTATTTTGATGTTGAGGTCGAGCCGCTGAGCTACGTGCTATCCGTGCTTCTGGCCTTTGGCTTTACGTTTATCGTCAACCTCGCCACCAACCGTACCCTCAACAAGATCGACATGGTCGGCGCCCTCAAGAGCGCCGAGTAACCTGCCAAAAAGGGACAGGTTTATTTTGGCAGGTTTTATCTGGGCAAACGCCGGACAACCATTAGGTGGCCCGGCGTTTGCCCCGTCAAACGGGCTTTCCATTTGCCTTTCATTCTATTTGGTTTTCGCTCGCAGGCGTGGATGAGAGGCTCTCTTTGGCCTTCGAGATTGGGCTTGTATGGGTCGTATGCCACAAAATGGGCCTATCTACTACGTTTGCTACCACACCCTCGACCGTGACAAAGATTATGAAATTAAAACCGCAGGTAGATGGCTTGCCAGTTTTCGGAAAAGGCGGGTATGGTCGGCCCTCTCGAGTTAAACGTAGTAAATAGGCCCTTTTCTTGGCGCGCGGTCAGCTCAATGCTAATCTCCGTGCCGGAACTGACCCAGTTGTTTGTAAGTTGCGGTGATATACGGACTGTTTGGCGCTTTGGAGCTTCAAAACAGTCCCTATCTCACCGCAACTTAGGAGAAGGGCGGGGGCGGTTGGGTGCTGGTGGGTCGGAGCGTGTTAGGCCTGTTTGCGGTGCTTCCATTGTTTGCGGCACCAGCGCATGAGCGCCTTTATGACGGGAATCGTGATGAGGATGATCCATGCAGGATGGGGCTGTCCCAAACAGAGCCACATGTAGAGGAACCAAGCGATGGCGGCTGCCGGGTAGATGGCCTCGATCAGCTTAGACAGGTGGCGCCGATCGATGAAGTCACCAATCGCGTAGTAGACGGGAACCAGAAAGACGAGGAAAAGCCCCATGCCCCATGTGCCGTAGACAATGCCGAGCACCAGATAGGCGAGAGTAACAAGTGCGGGGAAGGGGAATTTGTTCCATGCACGTCCGACCTTGGTGTGGAAATGCTTGCCATGATGGTCGAGCTTGTCGTGTGCTTCCTTCCAGCTGGAAAACGTCTCGCCGTCGATGGTGACGGTGCCGTCGTCATTGGTGCGTACGCTATGTCCATCGTCCTCAAGCGTATCGATATGCACGCCGTCCGGCCCCACATGCACCTCTTCGCCCTTGCGCTCGTTGGTCACATGGATGCCGCTCCAGCCAACATGGACTTCCTCGCCTTTATTGGGATCAATGACGTGGATACCGCGCGCGAGGGAAATATCGACAAGTGGTTTGTCGCCGCAATCGGCGTGCTCGGCAGAATCTTCAGCCTCGTCAGCCACATCCGCCGTCTCGGTGTCGGCGCTACCGTCCTTCAGGTCGTCGGCATCGTTGGCCGCCTCCCCATATAACAGCTCGTCCAACGACACGTCATACAGCGCGGCGAGCGCAATGAGGTTATCGGTATCGGGTGAGGACTCGCTGCGCTCCCATTTACTAACAGCCTGGCGGCTTACGCCCAGCTGGGCAGCAAGCGCCTCCTGAGAAAGGCCGGCAGCTTTACGGCGATCGACGAGGCGCTGTGCCATCGCAAGATCCATGGTGGTTCCTTTCGTTTGATGGTCGAATCGAATGAGCCGAGTATGCCGAGAACAACCGGTAGCGACCACCATTTCTAGTTAGAATCTGCCCCAACCCTACCGCAACTACCGGTAGCAATCCCTAACGACCAGCCATTTTGGGACAAATGTCAGTGCAAGTAGCAGCCAAGAGCCCCCACTCAGTAAGTTGCGGTGGAATAGTTTTTGGATTCAGCCATTTGCGGACTAAGCAGGAACTATTTCACCGCAACTCAATTCCAGCCCAGGCACCCGCAGCAAGAAGACGAATAGCCCCGGCGAGTATGTAAACGCAGGGCCCTCCGACCCCGCCCGACGATTTCGATTGGCGACCTTTGACGGAGTCAAGGGAGGAGCCAAATCGAAATACGTCGGGCGGGGTCGGAGGGCCCGATGGGGTGGATTCCAGCCGAGGCTATTCGTCGCCGAAGCTGATGCCCAACGCCTTGGCCTCGCGCACCAGGTCGCTCTGGGGGTCGACAAACTTGAGCTTGCCGGCGACCTTCTCGAGCGGCATGTGGCACATCTTGCCGTCACGCAGGGCAATCATGTAGCCAAACTCGCCGCGCAGGCAGCCAAGCGCGGCCTCGACGCCGCACTGGGTCGCAAAGATGCGATCCTGGGCATCGGGCTGGCCGCCGCGCTGCGTGTGGCCGGGGATGGCGACGCGGGTCTCGCGACCGGTCTTGGCCTCAATCTCCTTGGCGATGTCGTAGACGATCGACGGGCTCGTGCGCTCGGCAAGCTTCTTCTTGTATTCCTTCTTGGACAGCGCCGCGTCCTCCTTGGAGATAGCGCCCTCGGCGACGGCCACGATGGTAAAGCGGCTGCCGGTCTCCATACGATGCTCGATGGTCTTGATGACGTTGTCCATGTCGTAGGGGATCTCGGGAATCAAGATGACATCCGCGCCGCCCGCGACGCCGGCGTACAGCGGGATCCAGCCAACCTTGTGGCCCATGATCTCGATAACGAACACGCGGCCGTGACTCGAGGCGGTGGTGTGAATGTCGTCGATGCACTTGGTGGCGACGTCGATGGCGCTCGTAAAGCCAAACGTCAGCTCGGTGCCCCAGGTGTCGTTATCGATGGTCTTGGGCAGGGCGATAACGTTGAGGCCCTCTTCGCGCAGGCGGTTGGCGGTCTTGGTGGAGCCGTTACCGCCCAGCATAAACAGGCAGTCGAGCTGCAGCTTATGATAGGTGTGGACCATCGCCGGCACCTTCTCGACACCATCGGTCTCGGGGGTATCCAGACGCTTGAACGGTGTGCGACTCGTGCCCAGGATGGTGCCGCCGCGGGTGAGGATACCGCTAAAATCGGCGGGCGTCATGACGCGGAACCTGCTGTAGATAAGGCCCTGATAGCCGTCCTCAAAGCCATAAATCTCGATAGGCTCTTCGCTATTGGTCATAAGCGTTTTGACAATGCCGCGCATGGTGGCGTTGAGCGCCTGGCAGTCGCCGCCACTAGTAAGAAGACCGATCCTAAGCATGGTGAATCCTTCCGGGCAAGTTATAACATGCGCATAAGTTTACCCCCGCACACTGTTGATACGGGGGTAAAACGTGTTAGCTCAAGCGTATGGAAATGTAAGCAACGTCAGGGAACGTAAGGTCGACGGGCCTGGCTCCTTACAGTGCGAAGGCATCGACGTTGCCCCAGTGGCGGCGCAGCGTGATGGCGGCAGCGGGCTCGGTATTGTCAAAGACGACCGACCATTGCGTATTGCTGGTGATGTCTTCCGGATTGGGCTCTTGCGCTGCGGCTCGCAGGGCTTCCCAGGCAATCGTTTCGTCCTGGGCACCGACATGGGCGTCAAGGACATCGGCGATGGCGATGGCGCGCTCTTTGCCATGGCCCAGCTCGCCATTCTTTTGGTTGGGCAGCACTTCGTCGCCATAGCAGGCGTAGAAGTTCGTGACCTGGCGTACGGGCGTCGCCTTGCATGCACGGTCGGGATCGCGCGGATCCCACTCCACCACCCGCGCGTCACCGGCGGCGTCGTTGATAAAGAAGTGATAGTCGCGTCCGGCCATGGCGTGCATGTCGTAGGCAGAAAGCAGGTCGACGGCCTCCTGCGTGGTGGCCGCGCGGTCGAGCACCAGACGGATGGCGAGCGAAGTGTTGATGACGGGGCGTTGCGTGTCCTGGTCACAGGGCTTGGAATCCAGAGTGAGTACGGCAATGGACACGCCGCATTTGTTAACACCGTCGAGCTGGGCAAACGGGCCCATGAGTGCGGCGGCACGTCCGGCGACGGAGTCAAGCGGAGTGTTATCGCCCAGGTTGTTAAGGGCGGCAAACCCGATGGAGGCATAGCCGCCGCGTGGGTGATTGCGCACCAGCAGCGCCGAGGTGTCGTCCTTAAAGTCGTAATTGCGACCGGTGCGCACGCGGCCTTCGGCATCTACGGCGGCAAAAGCGCTGCAGGCAAACTGGGGCGCCTGGACATGTGCCGGCGCACCGGGCAGCACCTGCGCCACCACGGCATCGATGTAGGCCTGGTCGTCGCACACGCCAGCGGCGATGATGCGATCAAGATCGTAGCCGTAGGCGATGTCGATTGCGTACAGGTCATAGCCATCCGCATAGTCGGTCAAGCGTTTGAGCGACGCGACGGACTTGATTTGCTTGCGGTAAACGATGCCGGTGGCAGCGGCAAGGCCGACGGCGGCTCCCGCGACACCGCAGGCGATGGCAATGTTACGTGGCTTCATGACGGCTCCTCTCGTCCTGTTAGCGCAATTGTCGCAAAAGGAGCGCGGGCATGATGGCTCAACTTGGTGAGCGGTGCGGAATTAAGCACGGAATGAAGAGTGCGGCACTGGCGTGGCGGGGTATGCTGGAGGGGACCATCAACCCAGCGAAAGGGGAGAGCATGACGGATCAGGAAACGCCCGAGCGCGTGCATGTGACGGCCGACGATATCGAGGCCGCCAACGACCTTATCGACTTTATCGAGGCATGCCCCAGCATGTTCCATACGGCGGCGACCATTATGGCCGAGCTCGACGAGGCGGGCTTTACCTACCTGCCCGAGAATGCGGCGTGGGATATCGAACCGGGCGGGCGTTATTACACGCAGCGCAACACCTCGAGCGTCGTTGCCTTTAAGGTGGGCGAGGACCTGGCCGCGACGTGGGGCGAGGACGGCGTTGCCGGTGACTATCATTTTCAGCTCACGGCGTCGCACAGCGACTCGCCGACGTTTAAGGTCAAGGCCGTGCCCGAGCTCGACGGTGCGGGCGAGATGCTGCGCCTGAACACCGAGGCCTACGGCGGCATGATCGACTACACCTGGTTCGACCGCCCGCTGGCGCTCGCGGGCCGCGTGCTGGTGCGCGAGGGCGACCGTATTGAGAGCCGCCTGCTCGCCACCGAGCGCGAGGTCGCTATCATTCCGAGTCTTGCTATCCATATGAACCGCGGCGTTAACGAGGGCTTTGCTCCCAATCGCGCCGTCGACCTGTGCCCGCTCATCAGCGCCGGTGATCTTAAGCAGGGAGATTTTGACGCCCTGATTGCCGACGAGCTGGACGTTGAGCCCGATCAGATTTTGGGTCGCGATCTGTTCCTGGTCAATCGTCAGGATGCACGTATTTGGGGCTGGGCTGACGAGTTTATCTCGACGCCCAAGCTCGACGACCTGGCCTGCGCCTACACCTCGCTGCAGGCATTTTTGGGTGCCGAGAATGCGCACGACGTTTCGGTCTTTTGCTGCTTTGATAACGAGGAGGTTGGCTCCGAGACCAAGCAGGGCGCCATGTCGACGTTCTTGGCCGACGCGCTGCGCCGCATCAACGGGTCGCTGGGCTTCGATGACGAGTCGTACCACCGCGCACTTGCCGCTTCGATGCTCGTGAGCTGCGACAACGCGCATGCCGTGCACCCCAACCACGCCGAGAAGTGCGATGCCCGCAACCGGGTTGTGCTTAACGGCGGCATCGTCATCAAGGAAGCCGCCAACCAGCACTATTGCACCGATGCCTTTAGCCGCGCGGTGTTCCAGGCTATCTGCGATGACGCCGACGTGCCCACGCAGGCCTTTGCCAACAAGAGCGATATGGCCGGCGGCTCCACGCTCGGCAATCTGTCCAATATGCAGGCGAGCATGCATGCCGTGGACGTGGGCCTGCCGCAGCTGGCCATGCACTCGAGCTACGAGACCGGCGGCGTGCGCGACGTGATGTACGCCATCCGCGCCCTCACCGCCTTCTACGAGCGCGACCTGACCATCAACGGAGCCGAAAGCGTGGAGCTCTAATACCTGCCAAAAAGGGACAGGTTCATTTTGGCAGGTTTTATCTGGGCGAATGCAAAGGGTGAAACCGAACTAGATCGGCGATACGTGGCCGCCGAGGTGCAGTGCGCCTCGGCGGCTTTTTGTGTACAGAGTACGGCTAATGCTTATAAATGCTATACATGCTTTACGTATCTACCATAGAGCTTTATGATATTTTGAAGTATTAAGGAGGGGTCATGACCACAACAGCCGCTCAGATCAACGTACGTCTCGATGCCGATCTTAAAAGGAGTGGGGACGCCGCTCTCTCCAAGGCCGGTATGACGCCGAGCCAAGCGGTGCGAGCGCTCTGGCAGCTTGCAGCGTCGCTGGCCGATCGCCCCGGTGCGCTCGAGGGTATCCTGCTGCCCAGCCGTGCCCGGGCGGAACAGCGCGAGCGCGAAAAGGCCGCCAAACGTAAGCTCGAGCTTATGGATCAGGGGTCGAAGCTGTTCGCTGCCGCTTGCTGTGAGTCGGGAATCGATATGGTCAAGGCTCAGCCATCGGACGACGAAGAGCTCAAACGGAATGCCTATGCGGATCGCTATGGCGAGGAGATGAGCTGGCTCTATGAGTGAGACTCCAAAGCGCATCTTGGTTGACACCAACGTGTGGCTCGATTACTTCATTCCCTCACGACGTGGTCGTTCGGTGGCGATTGAGTTTTTACGCGATGCATGCACGGCGCAGGTTGATTTGCTGTATGCGGCGACATCGTCCAAAGACCTGTTTTATTTGATTTCAAGCGAACATAAGGCATGGTATCGGCGCGAGCATGGTTCGCTTTCCCAAGATGCCGCTGCGGCAGCGACATCGCTTGCATGGGATTGTCTTGGCGTGCTTTCGCAGCTTGCCACGCCAGTGCCCTGTGACCTGAGCGACATATGGATGGCGAGCAGGCAGCGTGAACTCCATAGCGATTACGAAGACGATTTAATCATTGCGGCAGCGATACGCGCCCAAGCAGATTTACTGGTCACCAACGATGTCAAGCTCTCTTCGCATGCGCCCGTCGCAGCAATGAACGTCGAAAACGCAAGAAACTATCTAACAACGCTTAAATAGCTCTAAACCTCACTGGCCGAACAAAAGTCAGCGAGTGCCCACAGACAGAGCCGCGTCAGCCAGTCCCTACAGGTCGAACAAAAGTCAGCGAGAGCCCGTCTGGGCGAGCAAAGTGCCTTGAAAGAGGAGGGCATTGGCCTTCTGGCCATGCCCGACGATTGAAAGGCAGATTGCCGTCCAGACGGGCTCGCAGCGTCGAGTGGTCCGCCGTTCGTTAGAACGGCGGAACCCTAATGTTCGATCCAGCAGCGCAGGGTCTCGCCGGCCTGCAGGTGACGCAGATTCTCCGCGGCGATGTCGACCACATTGTTGAGCGTAGCCTCCAAGTGGAACCAGCCCGAGACGTGCGGCGTGATGAGCATGTTGGGGGCATCCCACAACGGGCTTGTCTCAGGCAGCGGCTCGGGGTCGGTGACGTCGACCGCGGCGCCGGCGAGATGTCCCGACTCCAGGGCGGCAACCAGGTCGTCGGCAACCACAAGGTCGCCGCGGCCGCCGTTGGCAAAGAAGGTGCCCGGCTTCATCGCGGCAAAGAACTCGGCGTTCGCCAGGCAGCGGGTCTCGGGTGTGCTAGGCATAAAGGATGCGACGATGTCGGCCTCGGCCAGGCGCTCGGGTAGGGCGTCCATGCCGTCCATGTCCTCAAACACGATGGGGTAGACGAGCGGATGGCGCTTGATGCCGCGGACGTGTGCACCCATGCTGCGGCAGAGCGTGGCGAAGTGGCCGCCGATATCGCCCGCGCCCAGCACGAGCACATTGGCATTTTTGAGCGAAGTGACCGGCCCCAAATCCTCCCAGCGATGCTCGCGCTGCAAGTCGTGATAGCCAGGCAGACGCTTCATCATGGAAAGGACCATGGCAAACATGTGCTCGCTCACGGCCTGGCCGTAGGCGCCCACCGAGCAAGACAGTTTGGCGTCGGCTGGCACGGTGCCGGCGGCCAAGTAATCGTCATAGCCCGCGGTCTGTAGTTGCAGCAGCTGGAGGTGCTCGCATGCGGTAAGCAGGGCAGGGTCTATGTTGCCCAAGATCACGTCGGCGTTGACGACTTGTTCGCGCGTGATAGCGTCGGAGCTCGTGTAGATAAAGTCCTCGCCCGGAGCGCTCGACTCAAGAATTGCGCGATGGCGGTCGTTGACGGGCAGCAAAACCAGGATGTTCACAAGCAGTCCTCTCCGCTCAGCCTACCAAAAAGGGACAGGTTTATTTTGGCAGGTTTTATCGGGTAAAACGTTCAAATAAAACGCCGGATGCAAGACGAGCGTGCCCGTCAGCATCCGGCGCATCTACGGCTACCAGCTGAGCAGTTCGTAGCCGTCCTCGGTCACCACGAGCTGTACCTCGCACTGGGCCGAATCGCTGCCGTCCTTGGTGCGCACGCACCAACCATCGCCCTTGCTAATCTTGATGTCGGGCGCTCCGGCATTGACCATAGGCTCGATGGTAAAGACCATGCCCGGAGCCATGATGGTGTCCACATCGGGTGCCTCGGTGGTAAAGCCCACAAACGGGTCCTCGTGGAACTCCTTACCGATGCCGTGTCCGCCGTACTCGCGCACCACGCTAAAACCGGCGTCCTCGACCGTCTTTTGCACGGCCTCGGCCATGACGGAGAGCGGCAGCCATGGCTTGACGGCTGCCAGACCCGCCTCCACGCTGGCGCGGGTGACGTCGACCAGGCGCTGGCGCTCGGCCGAGACTTCGCCGATGCAGAACATACGGCTCGAGTCGCTAAAGTAGCCGTCCAAGATCGTGGAGCAGTCCACGTTGATAATGTCGCCCTCGTGCAGCACGTCCGTATCGCAGGGGATACCGTGGCAGACCACGTCGTTGATCGAGGTGCACACGCTCTTGGGATAGCCCTCGTAGTTGAGGTCGGCCGGCGTGCCACCGTGCTCGACGGTGTAGTCGTAGATCATCTGGTCGATCTGATTGGTGGTCATGCCCGCGGCGATGTGCTCGCCTACGTAGTCGAGCACGCCCACGTTGATGGCGGCGGAGCGCTTGATGCCCTCGATATCGGCGGGCGTCTTGTAGAGCGTGCGGGGCAGAACCTCCCAGCCCTCTTCCCACAAGCGTTCGAGGCGCTCATCAAAGACGCTATGGCATTTCTTGTATTTCTTGCCGCTGCCGCACCAGCAAGCGTCGTTGCGGCCGGGCACGGGTCCTTTGTCATACATGGCTAGCTTCCTTTCGTTCGCAGCTAGTATAGCCCACCCACGCGTCCATAAAAGTTTCGGTGATATAGTTCCGATTTAAGCGGTTTAACAGCACAAATAGGAACTATATCACCGCAACTGATGGAGCGGGATGGCTGACACTAGCTGCTGCGTGGTTTTGCTAGTAGCTCACCTGGCAGGGGATGCCGAGGGCTTGGACGCGCGCGGCAATGGCGTCGAGCACCTCGGGCGCTGCTTTGGCAAGGCCGGCGACTGGTGTCTCGCGCGCGACCGTGTAGATGGTCGCCTCCTGCGGACGAATGCGCTCAAGCGCCGCGAGCCAGGGGGCAACATACTCCTCGCCGGTATTGTCGATGAGCTTGCCCTGATACTCGCCGGTCAAAAAGATCGTCTGGATAATAACGTGACCGTCAAAGCTTGCGAACGTCTCGATCTGGTGTTCGACGTTGTAGGGGCCAACAGGCTGGTCGAGCAGCTGGATAAACGCCGGGTCGACGGTATCGAGCTTAAGAATGTTGTCGTCGACCATCATGAGCGCGTCGTGCACCTCGGGGCGGCCGGCGCGTGTGCCGTTGGAGAGCACGGCGATCTTGGAGTTTGGGGCAAGCTCGTCGCGCAGTGCGACGGCACCGGCGATGGCCTGCGGAAACTCCGGCGCGGCGGTGGGCTCGCCGTTGCCGGCAAACGTGATCACATCGGGGAGCTCGCCCTCGGATGCCATCTCGCGCAGCTTTGCCTCGAGCGCGTCGAGTACCTCGGCAGCTGTGTTGTACGGCTCGTGGCAGGGGCGCTCGGCGTTGAGGCCGTTCTCGCAGTAGATGCAGTCGAACGTGCAGATTTTGCCGCTGGCGGGCATCATGTTGACACCGAGCGAGAGGCCAAGGCGACGACTGCGAACGGGCCCAAAGATGGGGCTGGCATTCAAAAACGTAGACATAGGCATATGCTCCTCAAGACAATTGTGCCTAAGCATAGCATCGGCTCCAAAGCAAGGCGCGGGCTCTTGCTTTACAAGTTTCGTTTTTTCACGTCGCTCATGATGCCGTGCCATGAAAAGCCTCAGGTCGGGTACAGTTAATCTGTCAACAAGGTGTAAGGCAATGCGGGTCTATCCAACCGCACTGACGTGCAACTGGATGAGCATTGATGACGGGGGCACAACATGGATTTTACGGTCGAGAATGCGGGCACCACGATCGCCTGTCGCGAATATGTCGGCCCGGATGTGTCGCCTGATGCTCCTGCCTTGGTGTGCGTGCACGGCGCTTGTGTCGACGGCACATTTTTTGACGGTATCGCTTGTGAGCTCAGCCGCAACTACCGCGTAATTGCCTACGACCGCCGCGGCTGCGGTGGCAGCAGCGACGCGGCAGACGGCAGCTATGATCTTGCCGCTCAGGCCGCCGACCTGCAAGCCGTGATCGAACACGTTGGCGCTCCGGCAAATGTGCTTGCGCATAGCGCCGGTACGTTGGTGGCGCTGGAGCTTCTTCGCACCGAACCCCATCTCGTTGCCCGTGCGATTCTGCATGAGCCGGCTGTGTCGGACAAAGGCGTCGGTATGGGCGCAGCTCCGGTTTTGCTCGATATGATTGCGGCGGGAAAGGTTTCAAGGGCGCTCCGGCTTTTCTTGGGAGCCCTCGGCGACTTGGACCCCGAGGCTCCTGGAACGACCGAAGCGGAAGCCAAACATGCCCTGCGCAACGGCCGCAGTTTCATGGCAAACGAATACGGGATTGCTATGACCTGCGTTCCCGATTGGGATAGCGTTCGCGCGTCAAAAACGGTGGCCGCCGTGCTCCTGGGCGAGCTCTCGATTGGCACATCCCGCGAGGCTGGTACGCGAGCGGCTGCCGAATATCTCGATTGCCCCCTCGTGACAATCCCGGGCGCGCACAACGGCCTGCGCGATCGCCCGGCAGCGGCTGCCCGGGCTGTCCGTGGCATCCTGGGGCTCTAACACCCGCAATGGCCAAAGCAGGCTTCATCCGCAAACGTTTCGGCCGTGTTAACAAATGTGCTCAAAACCTCGCGTCTGCGACTTCAATCGCGCCGCCTGCCAACTCATAAAAATGCAACAGCATTCACGTACTTACCTGCATCGACAAGGTGTTACCCTTGTAGCATTTGGAACCCACCGCTACCATGCGAAACTATCGAAAGGGCCCCATATGCTCAATAATCACGAGGTCAATCTAACCGACGAGGAGGCTGCCGCTGAGGTCGCCCGCGTCGCGAAGATCTACCCCGTGGTGCGTTTGCTGTCGGCCGATCAGATTAAGAGCGAGCCTAACTGCCTGCTCGCCGGCGATCGGTGTCCTTGTCTACGCCAGTCGAGTCTTGAGGCTTTGGCAGACTCCGATGAGGTGTCGGAGCAACTGCTCAATGATGGCACTGAGTACCGCGCCCGTCTACGCCCTTTGAAGGTCGAGGGCGAGCCTCACGTCTTGCTGATGGTGCGTCCGATCGATGAGCAAGAGGCCGCAG
Organism: Coriobacteriaceae bacterium; assembly: GCA_902835305.1. Taxonomy (GTDB): domain Bacteria; phylum Actinomycetota; class Coriobacteriia; order Coriobacteriales; family Coriobacteriaceae; genus Collinsella. The sequence continues at coordinate 53,440 of CADFMD010000004.1, read as the reverse complement.
AAGAGGACCTTGTCTACACCGACGTGCTGACGAATGTGCGCAATCGCCGATATTACGAGGAAAAGCTCCGTAGCGCCCGCGTGAATGCCGGCGTTGCGGTGATCGACCTTGATGATTTTAGGGTCTTCAACGATACGTGCGGCCGTCATGCCGGCGACCTTGCGCTCGGTGCTGTGGCGACAGCCATGCGCAGCGGAATCCGTTCGACTGACGAGCTTGTTCGCTATGGCTGCGACAAGTTTGTGGTTGTCATGCCCAATATTCCCTCCGATGACTTCACCCGTCGCCTGCATCAGGTGTCCGATGCCGTTCGTTCCACGATTGTTCCGGGCCATGAATACGTGAGCTTGACGGCATGTGTTGGTGGTGTTCGCATTCATGGCGAGACGGTCGATGAGGGCGTTGGCCGTGCTGTCCAGTTATTGAGCCGCGCTAAGGCAAAAGCCGGTACGGTCGTGACCGATGCCGATTCCATCGAGGCCTTCCAAAGCGAAAAGCCTTTGGTGCTTATTGTCGATGACTCCGAGATGAACCGAGCCATTCTCAGCGAGATGCTCAAGGACGAGTATTGCATCCTCGAGGCCGACAACGGTCGTGCGGCGCTCGACATGGTCGACCGCTATGGCGATGAGTTGTCGCTCGTGCTGCTGGACATTGTGATGCCGGGCATAAGCGGCTTTGAGGTGCTGGCCGATCTGTCGCGCCGATCGGGTATCGATAATCTGCCTGTCATCATGATTTCGAGCGAAGATTCCGATGATGCGGTTCTGCGCGCGTACGAGCTGGGCGCCTCGGACTATATCAACCGCCCGTTTGACTCCCGTGTCGTGCGCCGCCGCGTAAGCAACACCATCCGCCTGTACGCCAAACAGCGCCGCCTGACGAACCTGCTGTCCCAACAGTACAACGAGCGCGTCAAGAACAGTCGCATGCTCATCGACATCATGGCCGGCGTCATGGAGCTTCGCAACGGCGAGAGCGGTAGGCACGTTACGAACATCGAGAAGCTGACCGAGCTGCTGCTTGGCTATCTGGTCCAGCGTAGCGGCACGATCTCCCTCGACAATGAGGAACGCTCCACGATCGCCCTGGCTTCGGCGCTGCACGATATCGGCAAGATGTCGATTGACGATGCGATCCTCAACAAGCCCGGGCGCCTCACGCCCGAGGAATTCGAGATTATGAAGACGCATACCACGATTGGCGCCAACATGCTGCTCGAGCTGGGCAGCCATCACGCCGGCAATGCGCTTTTGGAATATGCGTACCAGATTGCGCGTTGGCACCACGAGCGCTGGGACGGCAGGGGTTATCCCGACGGTCTTAAGGGCGACGATATCCCCATCGCCGCACAGGTGGTTTCGGTGGCCGACGTGTACGATGCGCTGACGAGCGTGCGCGTGTACAAGGATGCCATCCCGCACGAGGAAGCGATCCAGATGATCCTGGACGGTAAGTGCGGCACCTTTAACCCGCTGCTGCTCGATTGCCTGCTCGAGGTGCAAGACCGCATTGCCGAAACCTTGGCACGCCCCGCCGACGTCGTCGCGTTTCCCACGATTTAGTTTGACCAAAGGAGTTTTTAATCCATGATTTCCATGCGTGAGGCGTATGAGAAGATCGGCGCTAATTATGACGACGCGTGCGCTCGGCTGATGGGCGGGGAAATGCTTGCCCGCTTTGCCCTCAAGTTTTTGGATGACGAGAGCATGGACAAGCTGGAGGCCGCCATGGCGGCAGGAGACGCCGAAGGTGCGTTTATGGCAGCGCACACGCTCAAGGGCGTGAGCCAGAACCTGGGATTCGATAATCTGTACGAGCCGGCGGTCGTGGTAACCGAAGCGCTGCGCGGCGCCGATGCCGTTGACGGCGCCCGCGAGGGGATGCATGCGTTGCAGCAGCAATATGCGGCTACGATGTCGGCTCTGCGCGAGGCGGCCGAGTAAGAGGCTGTGAGCCTTGATGACTATGAGCGTGGATAATCTCCCGTTTTAGGCCCGGTGGCGGCCTCAAAGTGGGAGATTATCCACTCTCGTTCGATACGTGTCCAAAAATCCACTCTCACCCCTTCTGATTAGTGAATGGCCTATGCGCACTGGCGGGGCTTTCCGCATGCAATCCATATCGTTGTTCGATAAACTGTTCGAATAACGATAGAGTCGATGAGGGTGAGTGTATGTCCAACAGCGTTCAGCGTATGGCCAAGGCGGGCGAAAATATCAGGAAGCTTGGTTTTTGCATGACAGCCGTTTTTGCAGGGATGCTCGTCGCTTTTGCCGCGTTGGTTGTTTACGTGATCTGGTGTGCGGTTACAAACGTTGCTTCTGTCGATTCTTTCGGTGTCGTGACGCTTCTCAATGGCGGGTGCATCGTTATCCCAAGCGGACTGTGCCTGGCACTCGTCGTGGGTATTTCGCTTGTCGTTTTGTGCGGGATCAGCCGTAATATCTCTCGGGGCGTCTCGCCCTTTACCAAGACGCATGTGTGGCTTATCCGTGTTCTCGCGCTTGCCTTTGCTGTTAACGCCGCGGTTTCGCTTGTTGGTGCCTATGGATCGGTCAATCTCACCATTGGCGGACTGGAGCTTTACATCGTGCCTCATTCCTTCGTTATTGAGATTTGCCAAGGCGCTACCTTTGATGCGGGGTCGTTTATCGGCGCAGTTGTCTGTTTGTTTATCTCGGCGATCTGGAGTTATGCCTCGCTGCTCCAAGAGCAGTCTGACGAGCTTGTGTAGGAGGAAACATGAGCTATCTCATCATTGAGCTTGAGACGCAGCTGCTTAAGACCGGAAAGACCAGCGCTGATCTGATTCGGGCGACGGGGCATACTCCGGCTAATATTTCAAAGCTTAGAAACGGAAAGATAAAAGCTATTCGCCTAAAGACGCTTCTCGATATCTGTGATGAGCTTGATTGTCAACCGGGAGATATTATTCAGCGCGTGAGCGAGAAAGAGCTTGAGGAGCTTATTGTCGAGCGCGCGAAAAATGTCGTGAGACAGATGCAGGATGGCGGAGGCAACGAGGCGTCGCTTCCGACATCAGTCTTTGCTGTCGATTTGAGTGACGAGTAGCTTAAGGCGAACAACTAAAACGAAATATCAGCGTGAAGGGACCCGTGTCTAACACGGGTTCCTTCTTTTAGATTATCTTGACAAATATGAGTTATCGAAAAACAATAACAACTATGGAAAACGATAAAGGAAAGAAGGAACGATATGAGCGGTTTTGCTATCAAGCGGAACGGGAGGCCAATGAACGCATCGGCGATAAAGCTATCAAAAGTTTCAAAACGCTACGGGAAACGGCACGTTTTGCATGACGTTTCCTTCGAGGTGCATCAGTCTGAGCTCTGTGCCCTTGTCGGTGCAAACGGGGCGGGTAAAAGCACGCTTATTAAAATAGTGCTGGGCCTCTGTGAGCCATCGTCGGGGAGCGTGGAGCTCTTTGGAGGCAAATCAAAAAAAGAGCTTGGTCTGATGCGGACGCGTGTCGGCTATGTGCCAGATTCCAGCGGAGCATACCAATCTCTCAGCGCGGTTGAGAATCTTCAAATCCGATGTGCGGAATGGGGGCTTGATGAGAAACGTGAGATTCCTCGCGTTTTGAGCCTAGTCGGGCTGGACATCGATGAGAAAAAGAGCGTAGGCAGTTTTTCTCTGGGAATGAAACGGCGACTGGATATAGCTACGGCTTTATTGGGCGACACCGACGTACTAATTTTCGATGAGCCGGCAAATGGATTGGATCCGCTGGGCATCGAGAGTATATGGGCCCTTATCGGTCGATTGAATCGAGAGCAGGGTAAGACCATGCTCATCTCTAGTCATGATTTGGATGAGTTGGCATCGGTTGCAACAAGCTGCCTGTTTATTCATGACGGCGAACTGCTAAAAAAGGAATCGATGGACGTCATGAGGGATGAGGCGTCGTCCCTAAAAGAGTATTACAGGCGCTTGATGAAGGCGGTCTCGCTATGAAGCGGGCGATCCATCCCATAAAGGCGGATATGATGCGTTTGCACAGGATATTTCCGGCGCAGTTTGGTCTTGCGCTTATGCTGACGTTCGGCCTTCTGTTCGGCATCTTTCTAAAAAACGGAACAACGTTGCTAGCCTTTGGCTATGGCGTTTGTGGGGAGGATATTGGTTTCCTCTGGAATGCAATCGATCCTTCTGCGCCTGATGAGTCCCTTGCGCGCAGCGCTTTTGCCGGTACATCCCTGTTCGTTCCACTCATCGTTTGTTTGGTGCTTTTACAGGAGCATGGCTATAAAGAGGGGCACCGAATTTCTTCGGCAAGAGGTCTCAACCGCTTTTATGGGGCTCTAGCCCATGCATTTTCGTTTGCTTTAATAATTGGCGCAGCGTATAGCGCGCTTTGCCTTTTTCTTTTTGCAATAGCCATAATACGTGGAGGGCATAACTACTCGCACAACATACTAACTGTATTTTTGCCTGCAATGGTAGTCAACGCCGTATTGGTGATATCGGTTGCGCTGGAGACGGTGACCATCTATCGGATAACGGGCAGCGCTGTATTGAGCGGGGCCGTGGTGATAGTTGGATTTGTCATGAGCTTGACGCTCTACGGAGCCTTCCTTCAGGCACCCATACCATCCTTGCGATGGATTTTCCTTCTTCCGGGGCCGTATCTTGGAGTCGGATGTGCCCTTGGGTATAGCGATATGGGCCAGCTGACGCTTCTGGGATATGGCGTGGCAGCCAGCTGTCTATCGGTATTGATTTACGCTCTCGTGAGCTTTCGTGCCGGGGGTGTGTTCAATGGCTCGTCAGATTAAAAGATTCCTCCATTCAGAATGGAAGCATGTGAGCAAATGGGCGTACGCCTTAATCCTGGTAATTTATGCGTGCATGGTGGTATTGCAGCTTAATTCTTTCCCGATGTGGCTCTGTGGCCTCCGTGAGAACAGTTTCTTGGGCTTTTTCCCAGACCCGACGCTTCGGCTATCGGCGGAGGATGCCCTTCTATTTGGTAATGCAGAGGTTTTTCGCGGTCTGCTGTTCAACGTAGCCCCGTTGGCTCATGCATTGTTCTTTCCGTTCATTGCTGCTTGTATTGTGCCGCGCTTTGTCAGTTCGGGCTTTGTCGAGGAACCGTGGGGGCTGTCGGAGGCCCGGGGAGGGAAGCGTGTGTGCGCTATCGTTGCGCGAGCGATGCTGTCTTCTTTCGCCCTTTTGGGCGCGTTTATCCTGACGAGTGTCGTTTTGTACTGTCTTAACTGCGCGATCGTTTTGGATGCTCAGCAGTATTTCAACCTGCATGTATTTTGCTATCGACTTGTTCTTGCTGCCGCCGCCTGCCTTGCATACGTGGTTTCTTGCGTAATCGTTGTTTCCTATTTTGGGTCCGGCTTCGGTCCGATTGGCATGCTGTTGCTTGTCAACGTTGTAGCGATCTACATACAGATCGGGGCCAATTCCATGCTTCCGCTTCCAGCCTCGATGCTCATGTGGATTTGCGGCGTGACCCCGTTGGGGGACGGTCAATGCGTTTCGATTTTAATTGACTGCCTCATAAACGTAGCAAGCGTTTTTGCCATCTGCTTTACGGTCGACCGATTGTGGTCGAGATTTCTTTGATTGTTTGTGAGGGATAAACATACCGAGCGTATCAAATACAGGGGGGCGGGCACCGTGGCTGGTGTCCGCCCCCCCTGGCATGGAAGGTTTAAGCCTGTGTGATTCGCGAGCTAGCGAGCCCGCTTAACCTTGGCCGCTGCCTCGACAAACGACTTCCACAGGTCAAAGTCGGTCTCGAGCGTCTTCCACGTGTACTCAGGGTGCCATTGCACGCCCAGGCAGAACGGCTGGCCTTCGACTTCGATGCACTCGGGCACGCCGTCGGTTGCCTTGGCGACCAAGCGCGTGCTTTTACCCAGACGATCGACGCAGCAGTGGTGTGCGGAGTTGGTCTGGATCAGCCTGTGCCCGCCAACCGCGCGCTCCAGCAGCGAGCCCGGCACGACCTCGACAGGATGCACAGGGTCGTTGAGCACGTGGGTATGGCGCCACTGCGTGCGGCCCTCGCGCGCGCCCAGGCTCGGCACGTCCATGCACAGGGTGCCGCCGGTGGCGACGTTGAGCAGCTGCGTGCCGCGGCAGGTGGTAAAGAGCGGCTTTTTGGCGCGGAGTACCTCGTCGACCAGCTTAAACTCAAAACTATCGCGGATTTCGCAGCAGAGGGTGGGGTCGTAGGGTCGATCATCGCCCCAACGTTTGGGATTGACATCGGGGCCGCCGGGAATGGCGATGCCGTCGGCGATGTCGACGTAATGACGGATGACCTCAATGTCCTCGGTGATGGACATCTGCAGCGGCAGGCCGCCGGCAGCAAGAATGGCATCGACAAAGACACTTGCGATTTCCTCGTTGGGGGAGAGTGTCTCGCTTAAAAACGGCTTTGCCTCTTCCCAGCGCGGCGCCACCAGGATGAGCGGACGGTCGGCGGGGTCGACGTTGACGTGCGGGGTGTATGACGATGAAGTGCGAGTTCCGATCATAGGTGTTGCTTTCGAGTTTGGATGGTCATGGCGAGCGGATATGGCAATTGGGCTAGTGGCCCTTGATGGAGTTGAGGAAGTCTTGGGCGCGCTTGGTCTGGGGATGGTCGAAGAACTCGTCGGGCGTGCCGGTTTCCACGATCTGGCCGTCGGCCATGAACACGACGCGGTCGGCAACGCGGCGGGCGAAGTTCATCTCGTGCGTAATGACGATCATCGTCATGCCCTGCTGGGCCAGGCGGACCATGACCTCGAGCACCTCGTTGATCATCTCGGGGTCAAGGGCACTCGTGGGCTCGTCGAAGAGCATGGCCTTGGGCTGCATGGCGAGCGAGCGGGCAATGGCCACGCGCTGCTGCTGGCCGCCCGAGAGCTGAGCGGGCACCTTGTCGGCCTGTTCGGCAACGCCCACGCGGCTCAGCAGGTCCATGGCGCGCTCACGAGCTTCCTCCTTGGACACGCCCAGCACGTCGACCGGCCCCAGCATGACGTTCTGCAGCACCGTCATATGCGCGAACAGGTTGAACTGCTGAAACACCATGCCCAGCTCGGCGCGCATGCGGGCAAGATCCTTGCCTTCCTGCGGCAGAGGCTCGCCCTCGATGAGGATCTCGCCCGAGTCGATGGTTTCCAGGCGGTTGATGGTTCGGCACATGGTCGACTTGCCCGAGCCTGAGGGGCCGATCACGACGACGACTTCGCCGCGGTCGACCGAGAGATTGATGTCGTTGAGGACGTGCAGATCGCCATAGTGCTTATCGACGTGCTTGAGCTCGATCAGCGGCTGATTACCGGTAGAAGAAGTGCTCTGTGCCATGGTGCTCGGCTCCTTATGACTCGAAATGGTAAATCGTTAGCGAATGATGGTCGCGCCGGTCTTGTGCGAAACGTAGACAGCGGCCTTGTTGATCGCGACGTTGATGAGGATGTAGATGACCGCGATCACCAGATAGACTGATACGAGCGCGTCGTAGTTGGTGATGAGCACGCGGGCATTTTGCATGAGGTCGGGGTAGCTCACCACGTAGGCGACGGTGGTGTCTTTGACTACGACCACGAGCTGCGAAATCAACGACGGAATGATAAACCGAATCGCCTGGGGCAATACGATTTTAAAGGTGATTTTGGCCTTGGAGAGACCGAGCGCCTGGGCTGCCTCGACCTGACCACGCGGCACGGCGTTGACGCCGGCGCGGAAGATCTCGGCAAGTACGCCGGCTGCAGCGAGCGCGACGGGAAGCGTGAGCATCCAAAACGACGGCAGTGAAATCTTGTACTGAGGCAGCACCAAAAAGAAGAAGTAGATGAACAGCAGGCTCGGCACGCCACGGAAGAAATCGGTGAGCACGCGGCAGACCAGCTGCAGCGGCTTGATGTCGCTGGTACGGCCGAGCATGAGGGCTAAGCCCAGTACCAGCGCGATGGCGCCGGCGGTGAGCGCGACCTTTACCGTGCCCTCAAAACCGGCAAGCAGGAACTTCCAGGTGGTGAGGTGCGTAAAGAAGTACCAGTAATGGACCGAAAGCTGGCCGGTCACATAAAAGCGCTGCAGTACCAGAGCGATGAGCGCGGCCACGGCAACAAGTGAGATGGCGGTGCCGACGCGAATCTTGGCGCGCATCTTGGGGCCGGGAGCCTCGTAGAGCGCATCGCGCATGGTGAGCGCGGAGGTGGAGTGCTTGCTCATCGGAGGATCCTCACCTTCTTATCGATGTAGTTGCCAATGTGGCTCACCACAAAGGCCGTGCCCAGGTAGCCGAGCGCCGAGATAAAGAACGCGGCGACGCCGCCGAGCGAGCGCGTGTTGATGTAGCTCACCACGCCGGTGAGCTCCTGCGGGTTAAGCGGTACCTGACTGCCGAGCGCGGTGGTGAGCATGACGGCGATAAAGAGGTTGGTCATGGGCAGCACGCTCGAGCGCAGCGCCTGCGGAATCACGATCTTGGCGAGGATACGGCTGAAGCTCATGCCCAGCGAGCGGGCGGCTTCCACCTGACCGACACCGACGGTGTTGATGCCGCTCATAAAGTTCTCGGAGCCAAAGGCAGAACCCAAGAGCACTGTGGCGACGATGACGCAGGTGCGGTAGGGCAGGACGACCTTGAGCGACGGCAGCGCATAGACGACGATGATGAGTAGCGCGATGCCGGGGATGTTACGGAAGACCTGGACATACAGGTCGCCAAAGACGCGCAGCGGCTTGAGCGGCGACACGCGCATCACGGTGACAGCGACAGCCAGTACCATGGCGATGGCAAACGACTCGAGCGTCATACCCCAGGTTGCTAGCAACGCGTCGATATAGTTCTGGCCATAGAGCGACCAGAGCTCGGAGAGACTCATGCGGACCTCCCGCCGGTAAGGAAAGGGGCTCCCGTGTGTACGGAAGCCCCGACAACTCAGTGAGGAAACAGTTTAGCGCAATAAAGCGCATCGCGCGTTTCCATATGGTTTCGTAGCGGCCGTTACTAGGTTCGCTGCCTAGGCGCCGATCTCGGGCAGCTCGGGAACATTGGTGTCGCCCGTACGGTCGCCGATGCAGATCTGCCACAGCTCGGTCCAGGTGCCGTCGTCCTCGATCTTCTTAAGGAAGTCGTTGACAAAGGCGACGCCGTCGGAATCGAGCGGCAGGCCGATGCCGTAGGGCTCTTTGCTGCCGAAGGGCTTGCCGGCGATCTTGTACTTACCGGGTTCGCGGACCAGGGCGCTCTGCTGCATGTTGTTATCGATGACGTAGGCGTCAACGCGGCCCTGCTGGAGTGCCTGGCGGGCCTCCTCGTCGGTCTTGAACTCCTGCTGGCTGGCCTTGGGAGCGAACTCCTCCAGGATGGCAGGGCCGTTGGAGCCGGACTGGACGGCGACGTTCTTGTCGGCCAGGTCGTCGACGCTCTTGATGTCGTCGTTGTCGGCGAGCACCAGGATGGCCTGCTGGGTGTAGTAGTAGGGACCGGCAAAGGAGACGAGCTTCTTGCGATCGTCAGTGATGGTGTAGGTGGCAAAGACGGCGTCGACCTGGCCGTTCTGCAGGACGGACTCACGCGTGTCCGAGGTCACCTGGGTGATCTCGACCTTGTTCTCGCCCAGAATGTAGTTGGACAGGAGCTGTGCGATACCGGCGTCGAAGCCGCGGGTCTGACCGTCCTTCTCGTTGAGGAGGGAGAACAGCGTGGAGGTCTGGACGCCACCGATCGTAAAGACGCCGGCATCCTTGACGGCCGTAGCCCAGGTGCTGGCGGCGATGGCGTCATCATCGGCCTTGGGGCCGTCGTTGACGAGCTTGTCGAATGCCTTGGCGTCGAGCGTGGCGGAAACCTCGGTATCCTCGGAGCTCTTGGAGGAACCGGCGGAACCCTTGTCGGCCTCGGTGCTGGTGTCGGAGCAGCCGGCAAGACCAAGGCCGGCGACGGTTGCGAAGGTGGCGGCGACGAAGCCGCGGCGGTCGAGAACGACCTGCTGGGAGAGGTTCTTGCTCATGGTAGAACACCTTTCTCAATAAAATCCCTAGCGGTTGAGTAGAGTTATACCCTATCCCACTCAAATGGGTCAACACGAAATAACTCAGAAACATACTTACCTTATGGGTTATTCTACCTACCAAAAAGGGACAGGCACCTTTGTGGTGGTTCTGGCCGATGCAGCGGCATGCCTTGCTGTTTTGTCTCGATCTGTAACATCTGCAGCCATTTTTGCCGAGTAACTGTTACAGATTGAGATTTTCTCTTCAGGGGGATTCGAATGTCTCGATCTGTAACAGTTAGACGGACAAAAGCTCCCTTTCTGTTACAGATTGAGATAAAGGTTTGGGACTAAGACGTCTTATCTAGATCTGTAACAGTTAGACGGGAATTCGGGCCCTAGATGTTACAGATTGAGATAATCGCGCCGCGAAAATAAAAACCTCCGCAGGGATGCTTCCCTTGCGGAGGCTTTCTTACTCGTTGAGTAGTCTCACGGCTTCGGCGGCCATGGTCTCGACCGTCATGCCGTTCTGAGCGAGCAGCTCGTTGGGGTCGTAGCGGTCGGGGAAGCCCTTGGCGATGCCGAAGGTGCGCGTGCGCACGGGCGTGCAGGCCAGGTAACACGCCACACGCTCGCCCCAACCGCCGTCCAAGACGCCGTCCTCGAGGGTGACGACAACGCGATGCTCGGCGGCAAGGCTGTCGAGGAACTCGCGGTCGAGTTCGGTTGCGAAGCGCGGGTTGACGAGCGTGGCCTCGATGCCGTACTCGGCAGTCAGACGGTTTGCCACGCGCTCGCCCAGCTCAAAGAAATCGCCAAGCGCGAGCACGGCAACGTCGCGGCCCTGGCGCACGACGTTGTAGCGAGCGACGCCGTAATCGTCGCCCTCGGCAGGCGCCAGATCGGGGCGGCTTACCAGGCCAATGCCCGGCACACGGATCGCCACAGGATGCTCGCGGTGGTCGAGCGACCAGCTCAGCATGGACAGATATTCCTCCATGCAGGCCGGCGCCAAGTAGCGCATGTTGGGAAGACCGCCCAGCATGGAAATATCAAAGAACGAAAGGTGCGTCTCGGATGTGGTGCCAAAGATCGACGCGCCAAACACCAGGATGGTTGCGGGGACATCGTTGAGGCACAGGTCGTGCCACAGCTCGTCGTAGGCGCGCTGCAAAAACGTGCCGTACACACCAAAGACTGGCTTGGCACCCGAGCGCGCAAGCGCGGTGGCAAAGGTCACGGCGTGCTCCTCGGCAATGCCCACATCGACGAACTGTTTGCCGGCGGCGGCGCGAAGCTCGGGTGTAAAGCCCATGATGTAGGGCGTGGCGGCCGTGATGCCCACGACCTGCGGATCGTGCTCGATGACGGCGCTGAGCGCCTCGCCCGTAATGTCGGCATAGGTGCGCGGCGCAGGCTCGCTCGGATGGCCCGGGCAGAGCTTGCGCCCAGTCGCCATGTCAAACGGACCCACATGATGCCAGCGCTCGGGGTCGCTCTGGGCTGGCTCAAAGCCCTTGCCCTTTGCGGTGGAGACGTGCAGCACGATGGGATGATCGATATCGCGCAGCTCCTGCAGCGTGTCGACCAGGGCCAACACATCGTTGCCGGTGTCCAGATAGCAGTAGTCGAGCCCCATCGCGCGGAAAACGTTGCGCTCACAGGTGCCGTTGCTGGCGCGTAGCTCGGCCAGATTGCGATACAGGCCACCGTGGTTTTCGGCGATGGACTGGTCGTTATCGTTGACGATGATGATCAGGTTGCTGTCGAGCTCGGCGGCATTGTTAAAGCCCTCAAACGCCAGACCGCCCGAAAGCGAACCGTCGCCAATGATGGTGATGACGTTGTACGCATCGCCCGCCAGGTCACGAGCGTGCGCCAAGCCGCAGCCCAGGCTCACCGACGTGGAGGTGTGGCCCATGGCGAACAGGTCGTGCTCGGATTCGTCAGGATTGGCAAAACCAGAGGCCTCGCCGTAGCGTGCCGGGTCGATATAAGTGTACGCGCGCCCAGTCAGCGCCTTGTGGGCGTAGGTCTGGTGCGAAACATCAAAGACAATCTTGTCGATGGGGGAGTTAAACACGCGATGGAGCGCAACCGTAAGCTCAACGACGCCCAGGTTGGGGGCAACGTGCCCGCCGACGGCGGCGGAGCTTTCGAGGATGGCGTGGCGGATCTCGCCGCAGAGCAGCGGAAGCTCGGCGCGATCGAGAGCCTTGACGTCCTCGGGCGTTGTCGTTTGCGTAAGCAGCATCGTTGTGGGTTACTCCATGCGAATCGTGCGCCGGCACTCCCTCGGCCGGCACAATTGCACAAGACAGTCTCGCACATTTTGGCGTTTGATATGTGACGGCGGCGCGGTAATTCGCCAACTGGTGGGGCAAAACGTTTTGTCCGATGCCATACTGGTAAATTCGATGATGATTTTATTCATTGCGCGCAGGCCGCGGCTTGCCGCCGAGCGCCGCCGGAAGGAGGCCGCATGTCCGATACCGTTCGTGCCGAGAAAATCGCGCGCGAGGTCGACGATGCCGCCCGTCAGCTTGCCCAGGCGGGCCGCTTGGACCTGATGCATGAGTTTATCCAACATGGCGATGTGACGGTCTATACGCATGTGACCTCGGTAGCGCGGGCAAGTCTGTCCTTTGCCGAGCGCCTGGGCCGCGTCGGTATCTCCGTCGACCGCTTATCGCTGCTGCGCGGGGCCCTGCTGCACGATTACTTTCTCTATGACTGGCACGATCCCGACTCAAGCCATCGACTGCATGGCTTTCGTCACCCGTTTTTTGCCTTGGCGCGTGCGGAGGAAGATTTTGAGCTGACGCCGCGCGAGCGGAATATTATCGTACGGCATATGTTTCCGCTGGTACCGGTGCCGCCGACGTGTCGTGAGGCATGGATTGTGTGCCTGGCGGATAAATGGTGCGCACTGCGCGAGACGATTGCCGGCCGTCTGCCGCGCAAAGGCGGCGCGAACGATTTGAACGAGGGCCCGAGTGACGGCTCGAGCAAAGAATCGAACGAAAAGAGGAGTGGGTAGACGGTGGGAACCGCGATCGACATGGCATTTGACGGCGCGACGCTTGCCGCCTGTCCGCTCTCGGCGCTGGTACTCTCGTTTGCCTTCTACGGTTTTTGCGGCTGGGTATGGGAGTCGACAGTCTGCGCCATGCTCAACCACGGACGCTTTGCCAACAGCGGCTTTTTGCTAGGGCCGTGTTGTCCCATCTACGGTGCGGGCGGCATTGCGTGCTGGTTGCTGCTGCGTGGAATCCCAGACGCCTCGAGCCAGTTTGTCGCTGCCGCGCTCGTATGCAGCGTGATCGAATATAGCGTGGGCGTGCTGTTGGAAAAAACGACGGGTGCCCGGTTTTGGGATTACTCGCATCTGCCGTTTAACCTGCACGGACGCATCTGCCTGTACTGGGCCTGCGCGTTTGGCTTGGGTGCGTTGTGTATTTGCCGTTTAGTGGAGCCGGCATTGCTGGGGCTGCTTGGCCATCTGCCGGTGCTAATCGTGCGCTTGGCCGCCTTTATCGTCGCGGTCGCGATGATGGTCGATGCGGTGTGCTCGTTGGCGAGCTGGCGGCGTCTGTCCGATCAGCTTGAGCGTGTGCGTGCCGACCTTGCCGACCGCATCAATGAGTCGCTTGCCGACGCCTCCGACTCTATGCTCGAACGTATTCCCGATTCGGCGATTGACTCGGTGGCGCAGACGCATATCCGCGGTCGCGCCGTTAACGCTTGGCTGGCCGAGCTGGGCGACGCGGCGCTCGATGCCCTGCGCGAGAAGACTTCGATGCCGACGTTTATCTCGGATGGTGCTCGCGGCCTGGCGCTCGCTGCCCGCCGCGTGGCCGATGCCGCGCCGAGTATGCCGCGTCCGTCGCTCGGTCGTCGCCTTGCCGGCAAGCGCATGAGCCGCCCGGTACCGAGCGTGTCACTCAGCCGCCGCGACCTACGCTTCTTTAACGCCTTCCCGCGTCTGCGCATCAATCGTTACGAGGGTGTCATTCGAGCTACCGACCTCCGCGACCGAGCCCGCGAGCTGTTCCGGCGCTAGCTGGGACGGGCGCGCTCACGGCTCCCTTGCTTGCGTATTTCCCGTTGGTTTCGCGTCCGTTGCCGCTCCGTTTCCAAGATTACGGCACCGTTGGAGATGGCACGATCTGGGTCGAGCCGGTCGAAGAAGTCATCCGCATCCGCACCGGCGAGCACGGCCCCGCCGCGGTGTAGGACAATCTTTCGCCTGACGGGCGTGCCTCTCTTGGGGCACGCCCGTTCTCGTCTACAATATCGTGCAGACGAAGGAGAGGCACGCTCATGATCAAGATGTTCGCGAGTGATTTAGACGGAACGCTGCTGAACGCACTGCATGAGGCGGATGGGACCATCCGCCGTGCCATCCGCGAGCTGACCGGGGCTGGCTTGCATGTGGTTCCCGCGACTGGACGCTCGACGTTGCCGATCGGCGAGCATGGCTTTACGGGCCTGGCGCTTGACGCCTGCTGCTCCAATGGGTCCATCGTGCGCGACAGCCATGGTGAGGTGCTCAAGACCTGGACCATCGATCCGCAAGTCACTGAGGAACTGCTCAAGGCGTTTCCGGACATTTGCTTTGATTGCTCCACGCCCGATGGCATGTACTCGAGCGGTTCGTTCGAGATGCATCAGGCGGGCTTTAAAAAAGACAGTCCTATCAAGCGCATCGTGATGCGTGGCATGCGTGCGCGTGGCGGGTATCACGAGGAACAGTATTTCGACCAGTCGATTGGTGACATCCTGCGCCACGATGTGTGCAAGATCAACTGCCGTGTGACCTCGCCCGAGTTGGAGCGTGACCTTAAGGCATATCTTGCCGAGCGCTCGGACCATGTGGTCAACGCGCCGTTCGATCCGGTGATGTTCGAGATCACGGACGTGGCATGCAACAAGGGCGAGAGCGTGGCCTGGCTGGCGGGCTACTACGGTATTGCCGAGGACGAGGTCGCGGTCTATGGAGACGGCGGCAACGACATCGCCATGCTCAAGCGTTTCCGCCACAGCTACGCGACCAAAAACGGCAGCGATGCAGCCAAGGTCGCCGCGAGCGCAACTATCGGCAGCTGCATGGTCCACGCCGTCCCCAAACACATGCTCGCCACCATGCGCACGCAGAACTCCCGCACCATCATCGAATAATGTGACAAAGGGACTGTCCCTTTGTCACATGGGAGATACCGGCTTTTGGCGTATAGGACTATTACGCTTTCGCCACCAACAAATTTCGAGTTATTCGGCCTGTCGGAGGACGTTAAATGGCTAAAGATGCCCTCTCGGGAACATTCATGCCTCTAATGGTGTTTGATTCGGTGACGTAAGTGCGCAAATGGGCATGTATACGCTCAAATAAGGACAAAAACCCTCAGATAATCCCGGCGGTGCATTTATACAGAACCAGTAGCGTGGCCGAATAACTCGAAAAATGTAGGTGGCAGTTCGGCGACAAGCTCGGGTATGGCAAAGGAACTGTTCCTTCGCCATACCCGAGCTCCGATCTTCTGAAATACGAACAAACATTCGCATATCTAACTGCGCTTTGATAGAATCGGTATCGTTGACGGCAGTTCCATGTGCCGGGCAGCGCCCTCCATCTGATGGGAGGTGATGCCCATGACCGATTTGATTGATTTCGTGAAGCTCCTGACCGCTTTGGTCTCGCTCCTCACGACGCTTATCGGACTTTCCGAGGCACTCAAGCAACGTTCGAAGCAACGTAAGAGGGGTCGCCGCCGTTAAGACGTTGACCCCCTAAAACAAGCAACGGCGCTGCCCAGCTTTCCAGAACTTGGGCTGCCGTCGACACTATTCTACCCACGAATGACATTTTGGACAATCGACAATGCCGCTTCTAAAAGCTGAGCGCAACCTAATGTGACAAAGGGACTGTCCCTTTGTCACAACCCAAATATTGCCTTTACGTGTTGATGCACACGGTGTGCAATAATACTCGCACTGTGCAATAGCGCACAGGCTGAGTAACAAGGAGGACGCTTGTCCCAGCTCGAGAAATGCGATCGCCGGTCCCTTCGCTCGCAGCGTGCCCTTCGCCAGGCACTTGCCAGCGAGCTTGCCGAAAGCGGCGACCTTTCGCGCATTAATGTCGCGTCGCTCACCGAGCGTGCTGGCCTTACGCGCCGCACGTTCTATTCGCACTATCGCGATATTCCCGACTTTATCAATCAAATCGAGGACGGCTTGCTGGCCGAGATCCGTGAGCGCATTGAGCTCATCACCGCAGCTCAGCTGCCCGATCTCTATCACAACATCGATGAGCTCGAGCCGGCGCCCGGTTCGGTTGAGCTGCTGCGTTATCTTGCGGCCAACCGCGACTTAATCGGTGCGCTGCTGGGTCCGGGCGGCGACCAGGCCTTCATTAAAAGGATTATCGACACCGCGCGTGAGGCTGTGGTGCCGCGTGCGCAGACGGGCATTTTGGGCCTGGCGCTGGGCACGTTCTTTGACTACTACGTCACCTACGTCGTGAGCGCCGAGGTCGGCATGATTCAGCGCTGGTTTGAGCGTGGGCTCACCGAATCGCCCGAGGCCATGGCGCGCATTATGACGGTGCTCGCTTTTGTGCGCCCCGGCGACCTGTATGGCCAACCCATCGATATCAACGTGCCGGAATACGGCATGAAGCTATTGAACTTGCAGCTCGAGGACACGGTCGACACCGCCGCAACCGTCGAGTCCAACAACTAAGAGGAGAGACAATGAGCAAACTCGTCGAGGGCATTAAGGACCGCATGGTCGCTGCCGCACGCGAGGCCGCGCCCGCCGTGGTGGACGCCGCGCAGAAGGCCGCGACCGCGGCTGCCGAGAAAGTTGCCGAGGCAGTTGCCGATGCCAAGAACGCGGCAGGGGAGACGTCCGTCGCTAGCGAGCCCGCCACCGCCGCTGAGCCCGTAGCCGCCACCGCCGCCCACGCCCCCGAAGGCGCGATCTTCAACCCCGAGAACGCTCGTGGCAACCTGCACCTGGGCATCGACGTGGGCTCCACCACCGTTAAGCTCGCTGTGCTCAACGACGACAACCAGATCGTCTACGCCAAGTACCAGCGCCACCACACCGACGTCCGCGCCTGCGCCCGCGACTTGTTCGAGGGCGCTGCGACCGTGCTGCCGGCTGCCCAAATGACCTGCGCCATCACCGGTTCGGGCGGCCTGCTGCTGTCCCAGTGGCTCGACCTGGAGTTTGTCCAGGAGGTCATCGCCAGCAAGCGTGCCGTCGAGACCATCATCCCGGCCACCGACGTCGCCATCGAGCTAGGCGGCGAAGACGCCAAGATCATCTACTTCGACAACGGTATCGAGCAGCGCATGAACGGCACCTGCGCCGGCGGTACGGGCGCGTTCATCGACCAGATGGCCACCCTGCTCCACACCGATGCCAGCGGCCTCAACGAGCTCGCGGCCAACGCCACCACCATCTATCCCATCGCCAGCCGCTGCGGCGTCTTTGCCAAGACCGACGTCCAGCCGCTGCTCAACGAGGGCGCCCGCCCCGAGGACGTGGCCGCTTCCATCTTCCAGGCCGTTGTGACCCAGACCATCTCGGGCCTGGCGTGCGGTCGCCCCATCCGTGGCAACGTTGCCTTCCTGGGCGGCCCGCTGCAGTACCTCTCCGAGCTGCGCCATCGCTTCTACCTCACGCTCAACCTGGACGAGGAGCACCGTATCGTGCCCCAAAACGCCCACCTGTTTGTGGCGAGCGGCGCCGCCATGGCGCACGAGTCCAATAAGCTCAGCACGTTCCCGCAGCTTATCGAGGCCATCGACAGCCTGGGTGACACACAGGGTGCCGAGGTCGAGCGCCTGGATCCGCTCTTTGCCACCGACGAGGACTTTGCCGAGTTCAAAACCCGCCACGACCAGGAAGTCGTCCCCAAGGGCAAGCTCGACGGCTACACCGGCCGCGTGTTCATCGGCATCGACGCCGGTTCCACCACCATGAAGGCCGCGCTCGTGGGCGAGGACGGTCAGCTGCTGCACACCTGGTACGGCAACAACAACGGCGACATCCTGGGCACGGCCAAGGTCATCATGGCCGATTTCTACAACCACATTCCCGCGGGCTGCACCATCGGCCACGTGACCACCACGGGCTACGGCGAGGCGCTGCTCATCGAGGCCCTCAAGGCCGACTCGGGCGAAATCGAGACCGTTGCGCACCTGCGCGGCGCCAAGGCGTTCCTGCCCGGCGTCGAGTTCATCTTGGACATTGGTGGCCAGGACATGAAGTGCCTGCGCGTCAAGGACGGCGTGATTGAGCACATCATGCTCAACGAGGCCTGCTCGTCGGGTTGCGGTAGCTTTATCGAGAGCTTCGCCGTGTCCATGAACATGGACGTGCGCGCGTTCGCCGATGCCGCCATCCATGCCAAGGCCCCGGTCGACCTGGGCAGCCGCTGCACGGTCTTTATGAACTCGCGCGTCAAGCAGGCGCAAAAGGAAGGCGCCACGGTGGGCGACATCGCGGCCGGCCTGTCCTATTCCGTCATCAAGAATGCCCTGTTCAAGGTCATTAAGCTGCGCGACCCCAAGGAGATCGGCAGCCAGGTGATCGTTCAGGGCGGCACCTTTATGTCCGACGCCACGTTGCGCGCGTTTGAGCAGCTCACCGGCGTTCATGCCGTGCGTCCCGACATCGCCGGCTGCATGGGCGCCTATGGTGCGGCCCTGCTCGCCCGCGATCGCGCCGGCGCCGACGGCACCTCGACCATCCTTTCGGCCGAGGACATCGCGCACCTCACCGTGACGCAAAAGCATGTCCGCTGCGGCCGCTGCTCCAACAACTGCCAGCTCACCGTCAACGACTTTGGCGGCGGCAGGCGCTTCATTACCGGTAACCGCTGTGAGAAGGGTGCCGGCCACAAAAAGCAAAAGACCGAGGCGCCCAACCTCTTCAAAAAGAAGAACGATCTGCTCTTTAACCGCGAGGTGCTGAGCCCCGACGAGGCCCCGCGCGGCACCGTCGGCATCCCGCGCGCGCTCAACATGTACGAGAACTACCCCTTCTGGCACGCGTTCTTTACGCGCTTGGGCTTTAGCGTGCAGCTGTCCGACCAGTCGAGCAAAAAGACCTACCAGGCGGGCATCGAGTCCATGCCGTCCGAGAGCGTGTGCTACCCGGCAAAGATGAGCCACGGCCATGTGATGAACCTTATCGACCGCGATGTCGACTTTATCTGGATGCCGTGCGTGCGCTGGGAGCGCAAGGAGGACCCGACGGCCGGTAACTGCTACAACTGCCCCATCGTCATGAGCTACCCCACGGCGTTGGCGCTCAATATCGATGAGATTCGCGAGCAGAATATCGAGTTCCTGTACCCGTTTGTGCCCTATCATGACAAGACCGAGCTCAAGCGCCGTCTGTACCAGGTGCTCGCCGTCGACCGTGTGGCCGATGCGCAAGCCGGTCGCGGTCGCGTGCGTGGGCCCAAGATCACGCGTTCCGAGGTCGATGCCGCCGTCAACGCCGCCTTTGAGGCCGATGCGCGTTTCCACGAGGACATCCAGACCATGGGCGAGGAGGCCCTTAAGTGGGTCGAGGACCACGGCGGTCACGGCATCGTGCTCGCCGGCCGTCCCTACCATAACGACCCCGAGATCAACCATGCCCTGCCCGAGCTTATCTCGAGCTTTGGCTTTGCGGTCTTTACCGAGGATTCGCTCGCGCACCTGGTGAAGCCCGAGCGTCCCATCCGCGTCGTCGACCAGTGGATGTACCACAGCCGTCTGTACGCCGTCGCCCGCTTTGTGACGATGCGCAACGACCTGGACCTGATCCAGCTCAATTCCTTCGGCTGCGGCCTTGATGCCCTGACCACCGACCAAGTGCAGGAGATTCTGGAAGCCAGCGGCAAGATCTACACCGTGCTCAAGATCGATGAGGTGTCCAACCTGGGCGCCGCGCGCATCCGCATCCGCTCGCTCATGGCGGCGCTCAAGGACCAGGAGGCCGAGCGCCTGGCCGAGGCCACGGCCGCGGGCGAGGCCTACGAGCAGGGCGATGCCGCGCCGGTGGCGCCCTCCACGGATGCCCCCGCGTTCGCGAGCCGCAAGTACACGTTTGAGGCGCAGCGCGAGAGTGCTTCGACCGCGTGGCCCAAGGTGCCCTTTACCGAACAGATGCGCGACGAGGGCTACACCATCCTGTGCCCGCAGATGGCACCGATTCACTTTGACCTGGTCAAAGAGGTGTTCCGCGGTGCCGGCTACAACTTGGAGCTGCTGCCCTCGACCGACCACGATGCCGTCGAGGCCGGCCTGCGCTACGTGAACAACGACATCTGCTATCCGTCGATCCTGGTGACCGGCCAGATTATGGAGGCCATCGAGAGCGGTCGGTACGACCTGTCCAAGACGGCCGTGGTTATCAGCCAGACCGGCGGCGGCTGCCGTGCCACCAACTACATCGCGCTCATCCGCAAGGCCCTGCGCGAGAGCGGCCACCCCGAGATTCCGGTGATCTCGCTTTCGGCCGTGGCGCTCGGCGAGGACAACCCTGGGTTTAAGATTACGCCGGCGCTGCTTAAGCAGGCCGTGTACGCGGTGCTCTTTGGTGATGTGATGATGCAGATGCTCTACCGCTGCCGCCCGTACGAGGCCACGCCCGGTGCCGCCAACGCGCTCTACGAGGAGTACATGGTGCGTGCCCGCAAGCTGGCACCCAAGTTTAACCGTCACAACTACACCAAGTTGTGCCGCGAGGCCATCCGCGCGTTCGACACTATGCCGCTCGTGGGCGAGGGTACTAAGCCGCGCGTGGGCGTGGTCGGTGAGATCTTGGTCAAGTTCCATCCCACGGCCAACAACCACGTGGTCGACGTTATCGAGCGCGAGGGCTGCGAGGCCGTGGTGCCGGGTCTGCTCGACTTCTTCCTGTACTCCATGAGCAACGCCGAGCTGCAGAAGGACGAGCTGGGAAGCTCTGCCACTACGCGCGCGGGCATGCAAGCGCTTATTAAGCTCGTGGACTGGATGCGCACGCCGGTGGAGGAGATGCTCGAGAAGTCCCGCCGCTTCGAGGCGCCCGAGCGCATCGGCACCATGGCCGACAAGGCCCGTACGGTACTTTCGGTGTGCAACAACATGGGCGAGGGCTGGCTGCTCACGGCCGAGATGCTCGACCTGATCGACCATGGTGCGCCCAACATCATCTGCACGCAGCCCTTTGCGTGCCTGCCCAACCACGTGGTGGGCAAGGCCGTGATCAAGGAGCTGCGCCGCCAGCATCCCGAGAGCAACATCGTTGCGGTGGACTACGATCCCGGTGCGTCCGAGGTCAACCAGCTCAACCGCATTAAGCTCATGATCAGCGTGGCCAAGGAAAACATGCGCGCCGGCAAGGGCTTTAAGCTCGAGAAGGTGGCGCCACTCGCGATGGACGAGGTCACCGGCCAGATGCGTGCCCACGACGGCTGCGTGAGCTGCGGACCGACCAGCGAGGAGGCCGTGGCATCGGTCGCTGAGCGCCTGGGACGCGGCATTAAGAAGTAGCTGGCCTGCTATGGGCTGGATATGAGACAAACGGGTGGTAACCGTACCGGCTGCCACCCGTTTTTATTGCACATATGTTGCGTAAATAGCGTTGCAGGCGCCTTCAGCGGACTCGGATTTCGGAAGTATGCGGCAAAATTTGAATAGGCCGAGCACACTGGATATGCCCAAGCTTTGTACCTGCGGTTTTATTGGTGAAAAACCGGGGTGTGCTCGAGGGCTCCGGAATTTGCCGCATACTTCCGAAAACAACGTCTCGGTGGCACCAAAAATTGCCTCCAGAACCCTGAGATAATGAACATATGTAGCCGTTCGCCGCAAATTATCGTCCGTTCATGGAACCTATCTCCAATGAGTTGTAACCATATGGTTTGATGTTGGAAACATATGATTGCCGGCAGGCCGTAGGTGACGTTTGCCCTGATATCGGAGGTACCAAGTATGTTTCGTGCTCCGTTAAACAAGTATCGGGCTGGCTAACATGAGCCGCCGTTTTGTCTCGATAACCCTTGCAGTGGTCTGCCTGGCTGTGCTCCTGGGCGCTACAGGGCTGTTTGCTATAAGCCGAGAAACGTCCTATATGCAGGAATGCGCTTCCGAAGGCTTTGCCATTGATGGTTACTATCGGGATGACAAAACGAGTCGGGTAACCCTGGCTTTTCTTGAGGAGGACAACTGTCGATGGCAGCTGGTCGACCAAGACGGAATCTGCACAGACGGGCAGTTTAAGCGTACGGATGACCCCAACATCCTGATATTAAAGAAGGAAAACGGTGAAGAATTCGGTACGGTCCACGTGGC
This sequence comes from Coriobacteriaceae bacterium, assembly GCA_902835305.1. Classification (GTDB taxonomy): domain Bacteria; phylum Actinomycetota; class Coriobacteriia; order Coriobacteriales; family Coriobacteriaceae; genus Collinsella. Next base: position 31,113 of record CADFMD010000004.1, on the reverse strand, counting down.
GTACTTGTCACGCCGACGCGATCAGGGCTTGCTCTACCTATTTAGAGATACCAGGGTGACCCGTTTTTATCTGGTGAGTACCGGTCCGGCGTTTACGGTGGAGTCTGGCGATGTCGATGCGGACAGTTGATTCACGGCAATAAAACAGCGAGCGGGGCGCGGACATGAATCGCGCCCCGCTTTTTTGCTCGCGGCCTGCGTCGCGTCTGCGCTTCGTTCCGACTCGCGCCTGTGCGCGCATCCATCTCACATCCCGCATCACTTCACATCGAACTCCACGCGATCGAGCTCGGGCACGTTGAGGTCGATGAGCTTGCGGGCAACGCGGCGGTCGTGTGCCCCAAGCGCCTCGCCTGTCGTCACATGGGCGACAATCTCGCGCTCGACGATGCCTTCCTCGTCCCCTTCGGTGGCCGAGGTCTCGACGGCGACGGTGTAATCCTTAAAGCCCGGCAGCACCGCGGCAAGCTCGCGTGTGGTCTCGGTGACGCCGTAGCCGTCCTGCACGCCGACCTGCGCCGAGCCAATGGACCCCGCGGTCATGACGATGCAGGGGATGGCAAAGATCACCGTACCCACGATGATGCGGCGGCGCACCTTGTGTGACAGCTCATCGACCTCGGCATCTTCTTCGGCGGTCACAATGCCGTCGCCGTTGAGGTCGCGCTTGAGCGGCACGCGCAAAAGAAGTAGTACGGCTTCGGCCGCCAGCGCGATAAAGACGACGTTGATGCCAAACTCGTAGAGGGCCGAGAGAAACAGCGACCCGCTCGCGATGGCGATGCCATAGCCCGCCGCGCACAGGGGCGGCATGAGCGCGGTCGCCACGGCCACGCCGGCGATGAGCGTGGCGGGTTCCTGGTCGCGCGAGTTGCCCAGTCCGCCCGCAAAGCCGCCCGCGAGCGCGACGGCAAGGTCCCACACAGTCGGTGTCGAGTTGTCGATGATGGCGGCCGTGGTGGTGCCAAGGGGCGAGAGCTTAAAGTACAGCGTGGACGTGATTAGACAAAAGACCATCTGCAGCGCGAGGCCGGCAATTGCCTCGACGGCAATCTCGCGGTCGAGCGTGGCGATGCCGTATGCCATGGCAAGGACCGAGCCCATGAGCGGACAGATGAGCATGGCGCCCACGATGGCAATGTCCGAGTCGATATCGAGGCCGATGCTCGCGATCAACATGGCAATGATCAGGATGCATAAGTGTGAGCCAGTCAGGCGCGCCCCGTTTACAAAGCGCTTGCGAATCACGTGATAGGGCGCGCGTCCCTCGCGTATGTTGAACGCCTGCTTAAGGAAACGGGTGGCATTCTCCATGGCCTCGCTGTGTGCAGGGCGTATACCGTGACGACGATGATGACGCTCGCGCAGCCGCTTGATCTGTTGTTTGTCGAGTTCCATGCTTACCTCGTTTAGCTTCTGAGCCGCTTCTTGCGTCTGTCGTCTTTACTCTACACCGCGTTAGGCGAGGTGTCAGACAAGGTTTGTTGACCTGGAAGTCAGGCCAATCGACATGGCTAAAACGCCGTGAGGATCATAAGAGTCAAATAGACAAAAAAGCGCGGGGCCGGTTTGATTCCGACCCCGCGCTCTGCGCTGGTGCGTTGTTGTTCAGCCTACCCTAGCAGGCTCAGACCAACAGAGACAAACGCCAGGATAACGCCGACGATGGACTCGCCGCCCAGCAGGCCGCTGGCAACGACCAGGCCCTGCTCCTGGAAGGCGGCGTCCTTGGCAGCCTTCTCCTCGTCCGAAAGACCGGCAGTGGCGTCGCGGCGTGCGGCCCACTTGTCGTAGGCGAGCTTGACGCAGGAGCCCAGGAATGCCGTGAGTGACATGTAGAACGGCAAGTACACGCCCAGGCCGATCATCATGGCCGGAATGCCGAGCCAGTACATGACGATGCCGGCGATAAAGCCGCCAACGAACCACGGCACGCTCGGGATGCCCGAGACCATGGTGGCGACCACACTTGCCTGCGCGGCCACAAAGCTCTTGTCGGGACCAAAGGCGTCCGGACCATAGGCGGTGACAAGCGCGACCATGACGGCGGCGGCGACCAGGGCGCCCACGATGCCGCCAATGGCTTGGCCGATCCACTGCGCACGCGGGTTGGTGCCCAGCACGGCGCCGGCCTTAAAGTCGTTCATGACGTCGCCCGCAAGGCCGCACGCCACGGCTACGATGCCGGCGATAAAGAACAGCTTGACCTGAGCGATCTGTGCGAAGGCAGCCACGATGAGCATGACGATGAGGCCAAAGATCTCCATGGGGTCGATGCCCGTCTGGCCGCAGCTCTGTGCGCTCATAATGGTAGTGACAAAGGTGAACAGCGTCACGATGACGGCCGGAACGGGGCCAAGGTCAAGCACGATGGCGATGATCACGGCGATGGCGGCAGCGCCCAGGCCGATGATGCCGGCGTCGAGCTTAAGGGAGTCCGAGATGAGCGACTGCTCGTCGGTGTCGGTGGAGCTGTCGGCGGCAAGACCGCGGACGATACCGGCGACCTGCGGCAGGATGTCCTTGAGGACGACGGCGACGCCAAAGCCCATCATGAGGCCCATGCCCAGGGACTTGACGATGCCCTGCGCAGTCACAACGTCGAACAGACCGGCAGCGGTGCCACCCACGATGATGCCAAAGTTGCCCAGCAGGGCGCCGGCAAACCAGAACGCGACGGGAGCGAAGCCCACGAGGAAGCCGACGGAGAGCAGCATGGGCGAGTTGTAGATGCCAAAGGTCACGCCGGGGATATTGAGCGTGCATAGCATGCTGGGCACCACGCCCAGGGCGTCGCGCAGCACGCTATAGATGCCGGCGATGGCCATGGAGCCAAAGAGCTGCTTGCCGGTCTTGCCGCCAGCCTCGGTCGCGCGCAAGGTCTGAGCTGCGGCGTTGCCGGTGGGGAACTCCAGCGCGGCGTCCACGATAAAGTGACGGTGGATGAGCGCGGTGGCCAGCAGGCCCAGGATGGTGCCGGCGAGCGCCACGATAAACATGTCGAGCCAGCTGATCTGGTCGGCATAGCCCAGCATCCAGGCGCCCGGGATGGTAAACGCCAGACCGCCGGCGACCATGGCGCCCGCGGACATGATGGTGTGGGTGACGTTTGCCTCGTTGAGGCTGGCGTTGCCCATGAGCTTAAGGAAGAACAGCGAGATGACGGCAGCGAAAATAATCGGCCAGGGGAGTGCACCCATCTTGAGGGCCGTGTAGGCCGAGCTTGCCGTGATGATCACGCAGCCAAGGACGCCGATGACGACGCCGCGCAGCGTGAGTTGCCCGCGCATCGAGGCGCGGTTCGAGGGATTGCTCATATAAAACTCCTTTGCGTATATCCGCTTCCCCCGGGAGCGCCGTTACGGATACGGCGCGGGAAGTCGGGTTACCAAGGGCCGCCGCGTGAGCTCGCAAACGACCGCGCACCAGTATAGCCGCACGGCAGTTAATTCGGGACTGGGCTTTTTTAGCTGGCCCCGCCCCAGAACAATCATCGGGATATACTGCTTGGCAGACGAAAGGAGCGCCGGCGATGCTGAATGGGTGCGCATATATATTGACGGTCGACGTGGGCAACACGTTCATTCGCTTTGGCCTGTTCGCCGAGGATTCAGCCGCGGCACAGGAATGTCCGCTTGCGACATGCGAGATCACGACGCCGTCGAGCATTACGGCCGACGAAGCGCGCATGCGACTTGTGCAGGTCATGGCTGCACTGGCGGCCGATGCAGGTGTGCCCGGGGTGCTTGCACCCGCCGCGGCCGTGCTGAGCTGTGTAGTCCCGGCGCTCGAGCGTCCGTGGAAGGCGGCGCTTTCCCGCACCTGCACGGGGCGCGTGCTCACCGTGGGGCCGGGCCTCAAAACCGGCATGCCCGTGCACTACGATGACCCGGCCGAGATCGGTCCTGACCGCATCGCCGATGCCGTGGCGGCCCGCGCCGTCTATGGCTCTCCGTGCATCGTAATCGACCTGGGTACCACAACCAATATCGAGGTTATCGATGCGCGTGGAACCTTTGTCGGCGGCGTCATCGCGCCGGGTCTGGCGCTCGGCGCCCGCTCGCTTTCGGCTGCTGCGGCGCGCCTGCCGCAGGTCGAGCCCTCGGCACCCACACATGTAATCGGCCGCAACACGCGCGAGGCCATGCGTTCGGGCGTGGTTCTGGGCGAGGTGGCACGCATCGACGGCATGCTCGACATGGTGCTTGCCGAGATGCGCGCGACCAAGGCCGCGGGGGAGGGCAATGTACCCATCGTCATTACCGGCGACGATGCCGAGGCACTTGCGGCGCTGGTCGGCCATAGCCTGACGGTCGATGACGCGCTGACGCTGCGGGGTCTCGCCGAGCTCTACCGCATCAACCAAAAGCCCCGCCGCGTGTAAAAGTGAGGGCGCCGGTGGGACAAACGCCTCCACCTTTCACCTGCTACAATGGGTCAAACTATTGCGATTACGGAGGTGTCTGCCATGTCGGACGATCTTCATCAAACTTCGTCAGGCAAGCGCCTGGACGTCATTAGCTGGGACGAGTTCTTTATGAGCGTGGCCATCGCCGCGCAGCGCCGCAGCAAGGACCCCAACACACAGGTGGGTGCGTGCATCGCCAGCACCAACCACCGCATCCTTTCGGTGGGCTACAACGGTACACCCTCGGCGCTCAACGACGACTTTTTCCCGTGGGGTACGAGCGACGACCCGCTGCAGGACAAGCACAACTACGTGGTCCATGCCGAGGCCAACGCCGTGCTCAACTACCGTGGCTCGCTCAAGGACCTCGAGGGTTCCACGGTCTACGTCACGCTGTTCCCGTGCCACGACTGCGCCAAGATTTTGGCGCAGGTGGGCGTGGGCGAGGTTGTCTACCTGGACAATAAGTATGCCGACACCGATGATGGCCGCATCAGCCGCCGCATCCTCGACTCCTGCGGCATTAGCTATCGCCAGGTTATCGTCGATGTCCAGATTGGCACCGGGGGACAGGCTCAGCGGTAGCAACGATGTGCGCCGGCACTGCTCGGCAACAAAAACAGCTAAAAGAGCCCCGTCCCAAATTGACTACTCGTGAAAGTCGCGTCTGCGCGCATGGACGGCTCGTGAGCGGGTACATGGCTGTAGTAACATAGCTTCTGTCCGCGGGCGTGCCCGCGTTATTGTGAGAAAGGAGCCCCTGTGGCTGTTAACGAAGAGCTGCTTAAGAAGGTTCTTGAAGAGATCCGCCCCAACCTGCAGGCCGACGGCGGCGATATGGAGTATGTGGGCGTTGACGACGAGGGCGTCGTCAAACTGGAGCTGCAGGGCGCTTGCGCCGGCTGCCCCATGAGCTCGCTGACCCTGTCCATGGGTATTGAGCGCATCCTGAAGGAGCATGTGCCCGGCGTTACCCGCGTTGAGCAGGTCAATGCCTCCGGCGAGACCGACGACCTGTACGACGAGTACGCGCCGTTCTAAGATGCGAAAGCTGCGGACGGCATACTCCGCATAGACGTTACGCCCAAATATGCGGCTGCGAGCGCAAGGCCCGCGGCCGCATTTGTATGTAGGGAGTAGGAGGGTCGACATGCTCAACGACTTCTACCATATGCTTGATCCCGTCGCGATTTCGGCGGGGCCCATCACGATTTACTGGTATGGTCTGGCCTATGTGGTCGGAGCTCTGCTCACGGCGGTCGTCATGTATCGTACGCAGCGCCGTTGGGGTTTTGACATTACGGTCGACGACCTGACGAGCGTCGTGGTCGGCGTGGTCTTTGGCCTTATCATTGGCGCTCGCCTGTTCTACGTCGTCTTTTACGGTGATGGCTACTACTGGACGCATCCGCTCGAGATCTTTGCCACCAACGAGGGCGGCATGAGTTTCCATGGCGGCCTGGTGGGCGGCATCATCGGCGGCGTGCTCGTGTGCCGCATGTATAAGCTCGATGCCTGGACTTTGGCAGACCTTGCCGTCATAGGCGCGCCGCTGGCCTTGTGCCTGGGCCGTTGTGCCAACTTTGTCAATGGTGAGCTGTGGGGCAAGCCGACCGATCTGCCCTGGGGCGTGGTCTTTGGCGGGACTGCGGGCGAGATGCCGCGTCACCCCTCCCAGCTCTACGAGGCATTTCTTGAGGGCATCGTGCTCTTTTGCATTCTGCAGGTGCTCAGCCGCAAAAAGCCGCTACTGCCCCAAGGCACGTTTATGGGCGTGTTTGTGATGGGTTACGGCATCGTCCGCTTCCTCATTGAGTTTGTGCGCGTGCCCGATGCCCAGCTGGGCTATCTGCTGGGCGGCGTCATCACCATGGGCCAGCTGCTGAGCCTGCCGCTCGTAATCGCGGGCCTGGCGCTCATCATCTTTGCTCGTCGCCGCAACCAACCCCAGCGCGTCTACCTGGACGCCTAGCCACCACAAAGGGGACAGGCACCTTTGTGGTGGTTCGCTGGGCAACGATGACAGAACCGTAACGTTTCTCCAGATAAAACCTGCCAAAATAAACCTGTCCCTTTTTGGCAGGTTTCTAGAAAGGCTTTCGGACTGTGAAGGATTCCGATCTCTCCACAACGGCTGCGCGCGACGCGGCCCGCATCGTCTGGTTTAAGCGCTACCCCGCCAAGCAGACGCTCATCGCATTTCTGCTCGCGCTGTTGGCGACCACGGCGTTTTCCATCGATCCCGCCCCGGTGTCGAGCAACGCAGTCTTGGCGATTGACCCCAAAGCCTCGGGCATGCTGTACGTGTGCTACGAGGTGCTCCTCTCGTTTGCCGGCCATACCGACGCGGTCATGCTGCTTGCGCTTGCCTGCCTGCTCACGCTGCCGTTTCGCTACGTGTTCTTTGGCCGTGGCGACACCTGGCGTCCATCGATCATTCTGCCGTCGCTGTTTTTCGCCATCTGCATGGTGTTCGGCCGCAGCTACGACCTCACCGACTCGGCCGAGATTGTTCTTGGCGACAAGGCCCGCATCATCTGCGCCTGGATTGGCGGCGCGGGCTGGATGCTCCTAGCGATCGTGGCCTTCTATCTGGCTTTTGAGTGTCTGGATTGGCTGAGCTCCCGACGCATCCCGTTTTCCGAGGCGCACTTTGGCCGCATATGGCGTGTGGCTCACGCCGTGCTCTCGGTCCATCCCTTTGCCGGGCCCTTCCTGGTGCTTATGATCGCCTGGGCGCCCACGCTCATCGCTTCGCTGCCCGGCCTTTTTATGGGAGATACGGGTGCGCAGATTCGCCAGTGGTTCAACTATCCCAACGGCACGAGCGACTACCTGCGCCTACTCAACCCCAACGTGCTGCTCAACGGGCATCATCCCGTAGTGCACACGGCCATTATCGGCTCGTGCGTTCAACTGGGGCTTTCGCTGTTCAACAGCGCTAACGCGGGCCTCATCATCTATACCTGCGCTCAATTTGTCATCACGGCTGCCTGCATGGCCTATTCCATTTCGTCGCTGCGCAAACTGGGCGTGAGCCTGCCGGTTCGCGGTGCGATCCTGCTGTTCTTTGCGTTTATGCCGATGTTCTCTAACTACGCGGCGTTGCTCACCAAAGACGTGCTCTTTGCCGACGCGTTTTTGGTGCTGCTGGTACAGACCGTCAAGCTCGTGGCATGTGGCTTGCCCCGTCGTGATGCCAATGCCGAGCGTGCGGGCGAACAGAGGCCCGTGCTCTTTGCGCGCCACGACTGGCTGTTGCTTGCGCTGGCTGCCATGGGTTCCACGTTTTTGCGCAATGGCGGTCTGGTCTTTCCGTTGGCGGCCTGCGTGATTGCGGCGGCGTTTTGCGCATGGGATGTACATGTCGCCCGTCGTGCGGCTAAGCAGACGGGCACCGCGGTCTCATGCGCCACGCCGCGCTTCCGCTGGGTTGGCGTCCTCGCGGTGCTCGCACTCTGCCTTGCCTCTAATATGTACTTCACCAAGGTCTTTATGCCGGCGCACGACATCACGCCTGGTTCCAAGCGCGAAATCCTCTCGATTCCGTTCCAACAGACGGCTCGTTTCGTTCAAAAGCACGATGGCCTCAACTCGGGTGTCAACCCCACGGTAAAGGAGGACGGCACCATCGTGGAGGCGCCCTGCGACGGTTTGGTGACCGACGAGGAGCGCGTCGTGATCGATCGCGTGCTCAAGTACGAGAACCTGGGCCGCCGCTACAACCCTGACAAGTCCGATGCCGTCAAGAACTGCTTTAACGAGTACGCCTCGCAGGAGGACATCAAGGCCTATTTTGAGGTCTGGGCGCAGATGTTCAAAAAGGATCCCGAGTGCTATATCTCGGCGCTCATCAATAACTATTACGGCTACTTTTATCCGAGTGCCCGCGATGCCTGGGTCTACAGCACGGCGCGTAGTGCCGAGATCATGGCGCGTCCCGACAACCTCAAGTACTTCGACTTCCATCCGGTTGACAGCAACGTGGTGCGCTGGTGTGACCACCTGATCAATCTGTACCGTGTGGCGGTGCAGCGCATCCCGTTTATTTCGCTCACCATGAGCTCGGCCACCTATGTGTGGATCATGATTGCCGTGGTGGTCTACCTGCTGCGTCGTCATTCATGGCGTGCGCTGGCGATCTGGGTGCCGCTGTTGGGCGTGCTCGCCGTGTGCCTGATTGGTCCGTGCAACGGCTCGACCTACATGCGCTACCTGTATCCGGTCATCGCCTGCATGCCCTTCGCCATCGGCGCCACCGTCACCCGCAGCGACTTCCTCTGGTCCTAACTTGGTGCATTGGGGTCAGGTTTCTTTGCACCAAAGGGGACATCATCACGACGCCTTCATTTTGGGGTTTATCTCGCAGGCTAGTAGGTATATCATAACGACGTTTGTTTATATTGCCCGAGCATCTGCGCTGGGCTTTAGGTCGAAACCGATAGGAGACACGTATGTCCGGACACTCTAAGTGGGCCACAACCAAGCATCGTAAGGGCGCGCAGGACGCCAAGCGTTCCGCCCTCTTCTCCAAGCTCAGCCGCAACATCACTGTTGCTGCCCGTCTCGGCGGTGACCCGCTGCCCGAGAACAACGCCAGCCTCGCCGCTGCCGTTGCCAAGGCCAAGGCTCAGTCCATGCCTAAGGACAAGATCAAGTCCGCTATCGACAAGGCTTTTGGTTCGGGTGCTGACGCCGCCGTCTACGAGAACATCGTGTACGAGGGCTACGGTCCCGCCGGTGTCGCCGTCTACGTCGACTGCCTGACCGACAACCGCAACCGTACCGCCGCTGATGTCCGTTCCGCCTTCTCCCACGCTGGTGGCAACCTGGGCACCTCCGGCTCCGTCGCCTTCCAGTTTGAGCGCAAGGGCCAGATCGTCGTCGCCAAGGAGATCCTGGATGAGAACGCCAAGAAGGAGACCATGATCGCCAACGGTGCTGCCGGTGACGAGGATGAGTTCATGATGGCTATCGCCGAGGCCGGTGGCGAGGACTACGAGGATGCCGGCGAGGAGTGGATCGTCTGGACTGCTGCCAACGAGGTCATGGCTGTCTCCAAGGCGCTCGAGGAGCAGGGTGTCCAGGTCAAGGGCTCCGAGACCACCATGGTCCCGACCACCCCGACCGAGGTTTCCGGCGCCGACGCCAAGAAGGTCCAGCGCCTCATCGACCGTCTTGAGGAGCTCGACGACGTCCAGGACGTCTACAGCACCATGGACATGACCGACGAGGTCATCGCTGCCCTCGAGGAGGAGTAGCGCCAGCACGGATTGAGCCGTGCATATCTGGGCATAATGAAGCGAGCATGCAAGCCTCGTGGAATAGATGAGCCGGATCCGCGTGCGTAGAGCACCGGACCCGGCTCTTTTATAATGATGCGAACCGTTTTGCATTTCGAGAGCCGAGATTTGAAGGGAGCGCCGCGTGCGCGTACTCAAACGAGCCCTAGCGATCGTGTATCTTGCCGCCACCATCGTGGCACTGGGTACGCTTGTCTGCCAGTTTTGGGGGTCGTATACGTATCGCTTTATGCTGCTGATGCGCGACCCCATGCCGCGCATCGTCGTGACGGCGTGCGCCGGCGTCGTGGCGATCGGCGTACTGCTGAGCTTTTTCCGCCTGATGTTCGCCCGTCGCGAACCGTCCTGCGTGCATCCGGCGGGGGAGCGCAATATCGAGGTTACCCTTGCGGCGCTTTCTTCGTGCGCCAGGGCTGCTGCCGAGCGTGACGACCGCGTGATGGTTGAGCATGTCGAGGCCCGCGTCCAAGGCCCCGACGATTCGCACGTCCGTTTTAAGGTCGAAGCTATCGCGCTTGACGATAAGGACGTGACATCTCTGGCTACCGCGATGCAGCAGCGCATCGAGGAAGCTTGCGACACCATGCTCGGCACGCCGGGTACGACCGCGCGTGTCCGTTTTTTGCCGTCCAAGACTACCGTCCAGACCGTGGAGGTTTCCGGTGAGTGATACCAATCAAGATAAGACCGCTCGTACGCCGCGCCTGACGATTGACCAGAGCGCCACGCCGGCGAGCGAACCTGTTGACTCCAAAGCGGAGGCAACCGAGTTACAAGACGCGGCAGCCGCGGATTTTGACGAGGCTATGGGTCTCATCAAGGGTACGGGCGCTGCCATCTGGAGCTATGCTGTGCGTCATCCCAACACCACGCTCGGCGCCGTCGCCGGCTTTATCCTCGCCGTGTTGGTGCTCACGTTGGGTCTGTGGGACACGCTCGTCATTGCATTCTTCGTGCTGATCGGCGCTGTGATCGGCCAAATTCGCGACGGCGAGAACGGGATCGTCAACTTCTTCGGCCGTCTGTTTAGCGGCCGCTAATATGTATTCGACTGTCGCATCCGCGGCAGGCATAAGGAGGAACCATGGCTTTTAATACGAAGGTCGATGTAGCCGATACCGAGCTCGAGGAGAACGAGGCGGTCGTCGCCGAAGCTGAGGATGTGACGCTCGAGGATGAGGCTCTCGTCGAGGCCGAGTCCGATACGGATGAGGACGACGAGGAAGCGGATGAGTCCGAGGACTCGCTGACCTATTCCAACGGCGTGATCGAGAAGATCGTTGCCATGGCCACCCGCGAGGTTCCGCACGTTCTGGGCATGAAGGGTAACCTCATGCACTTTGTGCAGGAGCAGTTTGGTGCCGAGAATCTGACCAAGGGCGTGACGGTCGAGGTCACCGATGACAATCGCGTGGTCGTCAACATCTCCGTCATCATCGAGTACGGCGCCTATGCGCCCGCGATCTTCGACGATGTTAAGGCACGTGTCACCGAGCGCCTTGCCGCGATGACCGGCCTTGAGGTGGCGGGCGTCAACCTGCGCATCGAGGATGTCATCACCCCCGAGGAGTACGAGCACCGCACCAGCCAGCACGAATAACCTTCCAAAAAGGGACAGGTTTGTTTTGGCAGGTTTTATCTGCGAAAACATTAAACGGCCGACCGCGCAAGCAAAAGCGTGGCCGGCCGTTTTTGTACGCTCCCGATATAGTCATACCGCTCGTCTAACTAAGGGTTGCAATCCCCACGTTCCGCGTTACTCTAATGGGCGCATTGTTTCCAAATTGTTAACGAGGGGTTGCCGTAATGGCCGACGAGCACGAAACAGAAAGCAAGGCATGGGCAATTGAGGCCGCTGCGGCAGAGGCGGCGTCGCGTGCTGCCGAGGAGGTGCATCGTCCTCCCGTAGTGCCGATGGAACGCGTGGTCGATCGCGATGTTATCGAGCGGGGCGAGCGCGCTGGTCGCAAGCGCAGCCAGGAGCCGGGCTTTCCGCGCTTTTTTGCCGAGCTCAATTTGGGCCTGATCCTCACGGCCTTTGCCATCGTCGCGTTTAAAACCCCTAATCACTTTGCTTTTGGCGGCACCTCGGGCGTGTCGGTCATTCTGTCCACGCTGTTCCCGACCCTGCCCGTCGGCGTCTTTATGTGGATTATCAATGCGGTCCTGGTCGTTCTGGGCTTTATCTTTTTGGAGCGCAAGGCAATCCTGTGGAGTGTCTTTGCCTCGTTTGCGCTGTCCGCCTATGTTTCGCTGTTTGAGCTCTTTATTCCGACCGATGTCTCGATGACGGGCGATATGTGGCTCGACCTGTGCTTTGCCGTGATTCTGCCGGCGCTCGGCAGCGCCATCGTCTTTGATATTGGTGCCTCGACGGGCGGCACGGACATCCTCGCCATGATTCTCAAACGCCGCACAACGCTTGAGATCGGCCGTGCGCTGCTGCTGGTCGATATCGGCATCGTGACCATCGCGGCCTTCTTGTACGGCCCGCGCGTCGGTCTGTATTGCGTGCTCGGCCTGTTTGCCAAGACGCTTGTGGTCGACAAAGCCATCGAGAGCATCCACCTGCGTAAAGTCTGCACGGTCATTTGCTCCGAGCCCCTTAAGGTCGAGGAGTTTATCGTCAAGCATCTCAACCGTACGGCGACTATCAGCCGCGGCTACGGTGCTTTCTCGGGCAAGTGCGTGACGGTGATCATGAGCGTGCTGAGTCGTCGCGAGGCCGTGCAGCTGCGTCGCTACGCTCGCGAGATCGATCCGGGTGCCTTTATCACGATCGTCGACAGCTCCGAGATCGTCGGCAAGGGTTTCCGCGGAACGAACTAACGCGGTCGAGCTTATCAAACAATCGAATAGCGCCCTGCGCATTGCAAATGCGTCATGTTGGAGTATTTGTCCCCACATTGGGTGATAATGATGCCAAAGACATCGTTTGCGATCCAGATGATTCGCTCAAGATACGAAGGGATGATCTCGATGTTCTGTTCGCAGTGTGGTGCCCCCATGGGCGACAACGATAAGTTCTGTGGTGCGTGTGGTGCCCCCAATGCCGGTGCCGCAGCCTCTGCCCCTCAGGGTCAGCCCCAGCAGTTTGTTCCGCAACCGCCCGTGGCGAATGCGTCCAAGGGCTGTGTGGCTCAGGCGTTTGAGGACATGACCAAGACGCCGGGCGTGCTGCAGCGCGTGTGCCAGATCGCCTTTTTGCCGGCGCTGATTTGTGTTGTGTCGGTGCTCGTGCTGTTCATTCCCGTTATCGGCGGTATCGCGGCTGCCATCGGCTTTTTGGCAGCTTGCATTGCGAGCGTGTGTGGTTCCGGCTTTGGTATTGAGTGGGGTCGCGATCTGTCGCTCAAGGTTGATGACGGTATGGATCGTCCACTCATGCGTTCCACGTCGTTTGGCCTCGGAGTCTTTTCGAGCGTTATCTCGGTCGTGCTCGAGGTTATCGCTGCCATTCCCGTTATCGGTGTAGTGCTTTCGCTGGTGGAGAGCGTGGTAATTGGCGCCGCGGGCTCGTATTCGTATTACGGCTCTTATGCACTCGAGGCAGCGCTGTTCGGCTCGCTTGGCCTGCTTGTCCTGGCTATGATTGCCACGGCGGTCTTGGGGGTCTTCTTTAAGATGTTCGCCGACATTGCCGTGATGCACTTTGCGGTGACCGGTCGTGTCGAGAGCGCGTTTTCGCTCGATAAGGTCTGGGCGGCCTTTAAGCACAACAAGACCAAACTGTTCTGCGCTTCGTTCCTTCCCGAGTTTTTGACGGGCCTGGTCGCCAACGTTGTCACCTGGATCCTGACGTTCGTCTTTGGCACCATTGCCTCTGTCGGTATGTATAGCTACTACTACCGTCCTACGGCTATTGAGGCGCTTGTTACCGGCGGTGGCATCACGCTCGTATTGTTCTTGGTGCTGACGGCGTTTGTCACGGTATTCCTCACGGTCTTTGGCAAGATGCTCAAGCACCGTGCCGTTGGCTATTGGGTTGCGCGCTACGCAAGCGAGTGGGCCGACGAGGACAAGGACGACGTCCTGACTTTTGTGCTGCCGTTTGAGAAGAAGTCTGCTCCGGCTGGTTTTAGCGCCGACGCAGCGCCCGTATCCGATTCCGCTGCGGCGCCGGCGCCTGCGCCCGAGCCCGAGCCCGAGCCCGTGCCTGAGCCTGAGCCTGAGCCTGAGCCCGCGCCCGTGCCTGAGCCCGAGCCCGAGCCCATGCCGGAACCGGAGCCCGAGCCCGAGCCTGCACCAAGCTCCGACGAGGACCCGCAGGACGAGTAGCCCTGCCGCCTGCCATTTGGGGACGGGGTAGAAACGGTAGAAATGGCGCTTGACAAATGAGCGGGGGCGGACGTGTCGAAACGTCCGCCCCCGCTTTGATATCGCGATGTGGCTATGACTGCGAGATGGCCGCGAATCGACTACTCGCCGCGCTTCTCCTCGCGGCGAGCGGCGGCACGTGCATCGTGGATGCCCTTGATCGCGGCATGGCGTGCCGTGCGGGCGTCATGGATGGCGTCGCGAGCCTCGGCGGTCGTTGCCTTGGCAGAGCGCAACTTGGCGGCCAGGTCGGGGTTGGTTTCGGCGACCGCGGTGATCGCGGGGCCGTCGAGCTCCTCTTGCGTGGGCTCGGCCAAAAAGTCGATGGCATACTGGGCGGCCACCATGGAGCCCTTTGCCAGCACAGTCTCGTCGATCTTGTAGAAGCAGGAATGTTGGGCGTACGTGGCGCCAATCTTGGGGTTGCGCGTACCTACAAAGGCGAGCACGCCCGGTACACGGCGCAGGTACTCCGAAAAATCCTCGCCCGAAAGTGTGCCGCGATAATGGCCTTCGCCGGCTGCACCCAGGCACTTGACCACGGCCTGACGACAACGCTCGCTCGAGGCGGCATCGTTTTCGACCTTATAATTGGCGATGGTGTAGTCGGTGAGCTCTGCCTCGGCGCCCAAGGCGGCCGCGGTATGCTCCACGATGCGGCGCATGAGCTCCGGCATTTCCTCGTGGGTCGAATCTCCGTAGGTGCGCACCGTGCCGGCGAGGTAGGCCGTGCCGGCGATAACGTTGCGCGCGGTGCCGCCGTGCAGCTCGCCGACGGTAATGACGGCCGGCTCGTAGGGGCTGATCTCGCGCGAAACGATGGTCTGCAGGGCATTGACGATCTCGGCGGCCACCATAACGGCGTCGTGGCCGCGCTGGGGCATGGCACCGTGGCATGAGGTGCCGCGAACATCGATGCGGAACCAGTCGGTATTGGCCATGCGCGGTCCGGGCTCGCAGCTCACGGTGCCGGCGTCGACCTCACTCCAGATGTGCGCGGCGTAGGCGCCATCGACGCCGTCGAGCACGCCCGTGCCGATCATGAGTTTGGCGCCCTGGCCGTTTTCCTCACTGGGCTGGAAGACGATGCGGACTTCGCCGTGGATGTCGTCGGTCATATGGCGCAGGATCTGCAGCGTGCCGAGCATCATGGCGATGTGGCAGTCGTGGCCGCAGGCGTGCATGCAGCCCTCGTTGACGCTGGCGAAATCCTCGCCGGTCTGCTCGGTGACGGGCAGGGCGTCGATATCCGCACGCAGCAGGATACGGCGGCGTGGTGTGCCGTCCTCGCGATAGGCGTCGGGCGCGGTGCCGCGAAGGGTCGCCACAAGGCCCGTCTTAAGGGGACGCTCGTAGGGGATATTCATGGCGTCGAGCTGGTTGGCGATGTCGGAGGTCGTGCGCTCCTCGGCAAGGCTCAGCTCCGGGTGCTTATGGAAGTGTCGGCGCTGCTTGATGATGTAGGGCTCAAACTCGGCGGCGATATCTTGGATGGCTGCGGTGACGTCGTCAGCCGCTCGCACCTCGGTCGCCGCCATAATCTGCTGTGCCTTGGTCTTCGTCATGGTCGATTTGCTCCTTGCTGGTTTTTGCAAAATCGTACAGGCTCATTCCAGTATGCCACCTGCCACTTGGCCTGGCAAAGCTGCCGTTTGCCGCTTGGCATTTTGTAACCGAGACGGGGGAGTACACTCGGGGATGTTGAATTTCCTGCCAGAGATGGGGATGCCCATGCAACATATCGATCGGATTATCCGCTCCAAGAACGTCTTTACCGCGCAAGACGGCATCGATACCGCCCGCGAGCTGGCGATTGCCATCGCAGGCGACCGTATCGTCGCAGTCGGTGCGCCCGATGACGTGATTGCCGCCGCTCCTGCCGCCACGTTGGTTATCGACTACGGCGAGCAGTTTGTCTGCCCCGGTTTCCATGACGCTCATCTGCATTTCTTCCATACCTCGGTCGGTTCCTCGCCGTACATGCTCATGGATATGGGCACGTCCGAGGCGGCGCTGGTGCAACATGCGCTCGAGTTTTCCCAGGACCTGCCCGACGACGCTTGGGTTGTGACGCAGGGCTGGCGCGATTACCGTTGGGACCCGCCCGAGCATCCAACCAAGGCGTCGCTCGATGCGGCATTCCCCGATCGTCCTTGCGTTATGTATTCGGGTGACGGGCACACGCTTTGGCTCAACAGCCGCGCACTCGAGGCGCTCGGCGTCACGCGCGACAGCGAGCCACCAGCGGGCGGCAGCTACGACAAGGACGCAAACGGCGAGCTCACGGGCATTGCTCACGAGGCGGCTGCCATGCAGCTGCTACCGCGCTGCCTTGAGTGGCTGGGCGAGGATCGCATCGCAAGCGCTTACGCCGATCAAATGAGGCGTATGGCCGAGCAGGGCATCACCTCGATATGCGATATGTCGCTCATGCCCATGCCGGGCTGCGATTTTATCCGCGACGACGTCTACGACAAACTGCAGGCAGCCGGCAAGTTGGGCATCCGAGCCCATCTGTTCCCCACGCTGCTGGATGACCAGTCGCACTTGGAAGAGCTGCAGGCACGTTACGCGAACAATGTGCTGCTCTCGGCACCGGGCTTTAAGCAGTTCTTCGACGGCGTGTCGAGCGAACACACGGCGTATCTCACCGAGCCCTATACCAATCTGCGCTTCCCGGGCGACCAGGGCCGTCTGACGGTTCCCGCCGAGCGCATGCGCAAGCTAGTTCTGGCGGCCGCGGAGCGCGGCCACACCGTGCGCATCCACGTCATCGGCGACGGTGCGATTCATGCCGCGCTGGATATCTTCGAGGAGGCCGCCGACCTGTACGGCCTGCCCCAGCACGGTCATAACACGCTCGAGCATCTGGAGAACCTCTTGCCCGAGGACATCGATCGTCTACGCAAGCTTAACGTCGTTGCCTCGAGCCAGCCCTGCCATATCACGCTCGACCCAGGTGGTCCGGAGCGCGACCTGGGCTTGGAGCGCAGCCGCATCATGTGGCCGTTTGCAACCTATAAGCAGCGCGGCATCCGCCAAGCCTTCGGTACTGACAGCCCTATCACGCCCGTTACCAGCATGAACGTGCTCTACACGGCCATCACGCGCCAGGACCCCAAAAGCCACTGGCCCGAGGGCGGCTGGTTGCCGAGCGAGCGCATCGATGCGGCAACGGCTCTGCGCAACTACACCCTGGGCAGCGCCTATGCAGCGGGCGACGAGCAAAACCTCGGCAGCCTAGAACCCGGCAAATACGCCGACCTGGTAGTCCTGGACCAAAACCTGCTCACCATCGACCCCCAAGAACTCCAAGCCACCAAAGTCCAAGCCACCTACCTGGCAGGTAACTTAATCTACGAGCGCTAGCCCCATACCCCACCCACAAGGGGCGCGTTTCAGCAACGTGCCCCTTTCTTGTTCGCACCATCCGCATCGCCATTTTGCTGTACTGACTTTTCTGAATGCCGGGCCCGAATTAGTTAACCTGGCTCCCGTGTGGCTCCGGAGGGGCGGGGCATAAGGTTTATCGCGAGTTCCGCACGAGCCGAAGGCCACTTAATGTGGCCTTCGTGCGAGCAGGACTGCCCGAGCAGGAAACCTTATGCCCCGCCCCTCCGGAGCCACACGGGAGCCACTGCTAAGTTATCCCCCGGCATTCAGAAAATCTAAGTGCCAAAAAATAAGATTTTTTGACTCCGTGTTGTATAACCCGCCATTCGTGGGTACCATTCAACGCGTACGCAAACAAAAAGGGTTAATTCGCGTGGCATAACCACGCGGCCCAAAAAGGAGGAGACAAGCATGTCGTCTTTGAAGCCGCTTGCAGATCGTGTTCTGGTCAAGCCCGACGAGGCCGAGCAGAAGACCGCTTCTGGTCTGTATATCGCTAGCAACGCCCAGGAGAAGCCGCAGCGCGGCACCATCGTTGCCGTTGGCGCCGGCAAGGTCAACGACAAGGGTGAGCGCATCCCCATGGACGTCAAGGTCGGTGACGTTGTCATCTATGGTAAGTTCGGTGGCAACGAGGTCAAGGTCGACGGCGAGAAGTATCTGCTGATGCGCGCCGACGACATCTACGCTGTCGTCGAGGCCTAGTCTCGTCAGAATCTCTGATTCGTCTTTGAACGCGCCCGCCGCATAGGACTCGGAAGCGGCGACGCGAGTCACATTTCTTTTGGAGGATTACCTACCATGGCAAAGAACATTACGTTCAACACCGATGCCCGCGCTAAGCTTGCCAAGGGCGTCAACACTCTGGCCGACGCCGTTACCGTCACCATGGGCCCCAAGGGCCGCTACGTTGCGCTGCAGCGCACGTTCGGTGCTCCGACCATCACCAACGACGGCGTTTCTGTCGCCAAGGAGATCGAGCTCGAGGACAACATCGAGAACATGGGCGCTCAGCTGGTGAAGGAGGTCGCCACCAAGACCAACGACACCGTGGGTGACGGCACCACCACCGCAACCCTGCTCGCTCAAGCCATCGTCAACGACGGTCTGCGCAACGTCGCCGCTGGCGCCAACCCGCTGGCCATCCGTCGCGGCATCGACAAGGCCGTCAACGCCGCCGTCGCCGAGATGAAGAAGCAGGCCAAGCCGGTCGAGACCAAGGAGCAGATTGCTTCCGTCGGTACCATCTCCGCCGGTGACCCCGAGGTCGGCGAGAAGATCGCCGAGGCCATGGAGGTCGTGGGCAAGGACGGCGTCATCACCGTCGAGGATTCCCAGACGTTCGACATCACCATCGACACCGTCGAGGGCATGCAGTTCGACAAGGGCTACGTCTCCGCTTACTTCGTCACGGATAACGACCGCATGGAGGCCGTGATGAAGGATCCGTACATCCTCATCACCGACCAGAAGATCTCCAGCGTCCAGGACATCATGCCTGTTCTCGAGGCTGTCCAGCGCGCTGGCCGTGGCCTGCTCATCATCGCTGAGGACATCGATGGCGAGGCTCTGCCGACCCTCGTCCTCAACAAGATCCGTGGCGCCCTCAACGTCTGCGCCGTCAAGGCCCCGGGCTACGGCGATCGCCGCAAGCGCATCCTCGAGGACATCGCCGTCCTCACCGGCGGCCAGGCTGCCCTGGACGAGCTGGGCGTGAAGGTCGCTGACATCACCGCAGATATGCTCGGTACCGCTAAGTCCGTCACCATCTCCAAGGACAACACCGTCGTCGTCGGTGGTGCTGGCTCCAAGGAGGCCATCGACGCTCGTATCGCTCAGATCAAGGGTGAGATGGAGAACACCACCTCTGACTTCGACCGTGAGAAGCTCCAGGAGCGCCTGGCCAAGCTCTCCGGTGGCGTTGCCGTCATCAAGGTCGGCGCTGCTACCGAGTCCGAGCTCAAGGAGATCAAGCACCGCGTCGAGGACGCCCTGCAGGCAACTCGCGCTGCTGTCGAGGAGGGCATTGTCGCCGGCGGCGGCGTCGCCTTCATGGACGCTGCTCCTGCGCTCGACGCTGTTGAGCTCGACGACCCCGAGGAGAAGATCGGCGTCGACATCGTCAAGAAGGCTCTGACCGCTCCGGTCGCTACCATTGCCAAGAACGCTGGCTTTGAGGGCGCTGTCGTGGTCGACAAGGTTGCCGAGCTGCCCGCCGGCCAGGGTCTCAACTCTGCCAACGGCGAGTGGGGCGACATGATCGAGATGGGCGTCCTCGACCCCGTCAAGGTCAGCCGCGTCACCCTGCAGAACGCTGCTTCTGTCGCCAGCCTGATCCTCATCACCGAGGCCACCGTCTCCGATGTGCCCAAGAATACTCAGCTTGAGGACGCTATCGCTGCTGCCACCGCTGGTCAGCAGGGCGGCGGTATGTACTAAGGCCGACAAGGTCTAGAACTCCCACCGGGAATCCGGGGGCGTGACGGGGGCTTCCCTCCGGAACGTCCTCGGACATGCAAAGAGGCTCCGCATCGCGCTTCGCGCTGCGGAGCCTCTTTGCGTCCTGCGGAATGTTCCGGAGGGAAGCCCCCGTCACGCCCCCGGATTCCCTGCGTTTACGGCCTTGAGGTCGGCGGGCGGAGAAGGACGTGGTCGATAGGGATACGTGTCCCCTTCGCTGTTTCGCGCTTTGCGCGAAAGGCGCGCTACTTTGGGATGGATGGGGAACGTGGTTGTTGCGGTGGCTTTTCCCTTTTGCTGTTTCGCGGCTTTGCCGCGAAAAGCGCAGCACTTTGGGATGGGCGGGTACGTTATTGTCGCGCTGCTCTGTCCCGGCTGCATTTCTAGAGCGTTTCCCCCGACATAAATTACCCTCGGCATACTTGCGTGAAAACCTGCTCGTGCTACACTTGCAAGTGCTGTTTCAGGGCGGGGTGGAATTCCCCACTGGCGGTAAATCGGGCGGTGCCAAAGGGGTGCCGTGGCGTAGGCGAGGTGCCTGCGTTCGTGCCGATGAGTCCGCGACCCGTGTGTGCGTTGGTTCGCATACCGGCTGAACTGGTGAGATCCCAGTACCAACGGTTAGAGTCCGGATGAAAGAGGCAGGTGATCTTATGTCTGAACAGTCGCAGCATATCCATTTTGAGAACACGAATAGGTGGAGCACCAAACAGCTCGTTACCATGGCGCTGATGTGTGCCTTGGGCGCCCTGTTTATGTACGTGCAGCTGCCTATCCTTCCTTCGGCGCCGTTTTTGACGTATGACCCGTCGCTGGTGCCGGCGATGGTGTGCGGTTTTGCGTATGGTCCTGGCGCCGGTACTGCTGTTGCCGCTATGGCGATTGTTATCCATGCGCTTACCACGGGCGATTGGGTCGGCGCACTTATGAACCTGGTTGCTACGCTGGGCTACATTCTGCCCGCGGCTATCGTGTACCAGAAGATGCATACCTATAAGGGTGCCGTGATTGGCCTAGTGTTCGGTGTCATTGCCGCTACGGCGTTGTCTATGGTCGCAAACCTTACCATTGGCGTATGGTTCTGGTATGGCTCGGTCGATGTGATCGCCCCGCTTATGATTCCTGCCGTGCTGCCGTTCAACCTTATCAAGACCGTGCTTAACTCGGTGTTGACGCTAGCGGTGTATAAAGCAGTCTCCAACCTCATCACGCCTAAAAAGGACCAGGTCAAAGGCCGCGCATGATTGAGTGTCGGGGCGTTTCCTTTAGCTATGACGGTGCCGTGTCGGCACTCGACGGTGTCGATCTGAACATCGAGGACGGGGAGTTTTTCTGCATCCTCGGTGGCAATGGGTCGGGCAAGTCGACGTTTGTCAAGCATCTGAATGCGCTGCTGCAGCCCGATGCGGGCACGGTACGTATCAACGGTATGGATGCGTCCGATCCCGAGCTGGTCTACGACATTCGTTCGACCGCAGGCATGGTGTTCCAGAATCCCGACGACCAGCTGGTGGCAACGCTTGTCGAAGATGACGTTGCGTTCGGTCCCGAAAACCTTGGCGTGCCATCGGCGCAAATTGCGCAGCGCGTACGCGAGGCGCTGAAGGGCGTGGGCCTGGTGGGCTTTGAGCGCCACGAGACCCATGCGCTTTCGGGCGGTCAAAAGCAGCGTGCGGCGCTTGCCGGTGTGCTCGCCATGGAACCGCGCGTGCTCATTTTGGACGAGGCGTCCTCGATGCTCGATCCGCGCGGGCGCAAGGGCCTTATGAAGGCCTGTCACGTGCTGCAAGAACGCGGCATGACCATCGTGATGATTACGCACTTTATGGAAGAGGCCGCCGAGGCCGATCGTGTCGCGGTGTTTCGGGCGGGGCGCGTTGCCATGCTCGGTACGCCCGAGGAGATTCTGACGCGGGCAGATGGGCTCGTGGAGCTCAACCTGGATATGCCGGCGTCGTGCTGCTTGGGCATGGCGCTTCGTGCGAAGGGCGTGCCCGTTCATGCGCAGGTGCGCGAGGCGGATATGGTCGCCGAGATTGCGCAGGTATATGCCGACCGGAGTGGGGAAGACACCGCAGGGCGGCCTTCTGCATCCGATTCTCGTGTGCTCGACAACGTCTCCTCTGCAACCGACGGGACAGCCGTGTCGGAGCCCGTCATCGAGATTTCGCACCTCTCGCATAGTTACTCGCTGAGTGCCCGCGAGCGCCGCCGCTGGCATAAGCGCTCGGTCACTGCGGGCAAATCGAGCAAACAGGCTCTCTGGGGAAACGACCCCAGCAGCCCGTGGGCGCTGCGCGATGTATCGCTGACGGTGCGTCGCGGCGAGTTCCTGGGCTTGGCAGGTCATACCGGTTCGGGTAAGTCGACGCTGGTCCAGCATCTCAACGGTTTGATTCGCCCCCAGGAGGGATTCGTTCGCGCGCTGGGGCTCGATCTGTCAAACAAGAAAGACGCCGCCGCGGTTAAGGCCAAGGTCGGCGTGGTGTTTCAATATCCCGAGCGTCAGCTGTTTGCCGAAACCGTGACGCAGGACGTGGCGTTTGGCCCGCACAACCTTGGCTTGCCGCAAGATGAAGTCGACCGTCGCGTCGAGTCGTCGCTCTCGCGCGTGGGCCTCGACCTTTCCACGGTCGGCGACAAGAGTCCCTTCGAGCTTTCGGGCGGTCAGCAACGGCGCGTGGCATTCGCCGGTGTGCTCGCCATGGAGCCCGAAGTCCTGGTGCTCGATGAACCCATGGCGGGGCTCGATCCGGCTGCGCGCAGGGATTTCCTTGAGCTTATCGATCGGCTTCACCGCGATGGCCTGACCGTTGTCATGGTTTCGCATAGTATGGATGACCTGGCCAACTGCTGCGACCGCATCGTCGTGATGAACGAAGGTGCGGTGTTTGCCGAGGGAACCCCCGCGCAGGTGTTTGCACATGCCGATGAGCTCAAGTCGATCGGCTTGGGCGTACCTGCTGCTCAGCGCATGGCGTTGGCGCTCGCGGAGGCGGGCGTGCCGCTGCGTTGCGGCGGGCTCTATACGGTTGAGTCGCTGGCCGACGAGCTGGCAGATTTGCTGATCGGTCGCTCAGACGGTCCTTCTAACGTCGCGGACATTGCTAAATCCAAGACGGTCGCGCGAGAGGAGGGCTGCTAATGGAGGCGTTTTCGTTTGGCAGCTACTATCCCGGCGATAGTGCGATCCACCGCCTGGACCCGCGAACTAAGTTGCTCTTGGGCTTTGTGTTTCTGATCACGACGCTCACGGTCAGCAGCTTCCGCGGACTGGCCCCGGTCGCAATCTTCGTTGTCCTGATCTATACCGTGTCCCGGGTGCCGTTGCGCCGGGTCCTATCATCGATGGCACCATTGCTGGCGATTGTCGTGGTGGTCGCAGTGCTCAACCTGTTTTCCGACCAGAGCGGGCGCATTCTGTGGCAGCTTGGCTTTTTGCAGATAAGCGAGGGCTCGCTGCATTCCGCCGCCTTTATGGCGTGCCGCCTGAGCTTGATGATGGCCGGCATGAGCGCCATTACGCTCACCACGCCCACGCTCGACCTCACCGCGGGCTTTGAGCGTCTGCTCGCACCGTTTGCGCGTGTGGGACTTCCTGCACACGAGCTCGGCATGATTATGGGTATCGCGCTGCGCTTTATGCCGCAGTTTGCCACCGAGATGAAGCAGACGGCCGATGCGCAGGCGAGCCGCGGTGCGCGCGTGACGGGAGGCCCGCTCGGCGGCGTGCGTATGCTCGGCAGTGTGGCGATCCCGCTGTTCACGGGTGTGTTCCGCCATGCCGAGACGCTGTCTGCTGCCATGGATACACGCTGCTATCACGGCGAGCAGGGCCGCACGCGCCTGCATGCGCTTGCATTTCGCCGCGGGGATGCGCTGGCTGCGGTGGTGACGGCGCTGCTGCTCGCGTGTGTCATCGTCATCAACCTTCAACTTGTTTAGGCGCGATTCGAGCGCAAGAAAGGGGTCCCTATGACCGACAACGACCGCACAGCTCAGCTTGAGCGCGCCTGCTCGTATCTCAGGCGCATTCCGGCGTGGTATCTGGCCACGACCGATGTGACCGACGGGCATCAGCCTCGCGTGAGGCCGTTTTCGTTTGCCATGGTCGATGACGGTAAGTTGTGGTTTTGCACGTCGCGCGACAAGGATGTGTGGGCGGAGCTGAGTGCGAATCCCAAGTTTGAGCTCTCGGGCTGGAAGCCGGGGGAATGTTGGATCGTGTTGACCGGCGAGGCCGCACTTGAGGACGACGCGGTTGCGAGCGACAAGGTGCGTCAAGCGGGTTTTAAGCACATGGTGGGCATTGGCGAGGAACACGAGAGTGCCAACGACGGCCGCCTTGCTTTCTTTTCGGTCCGCAACATTGCCGCGCGCTTCTGTGATATCGACGGCAGCGAGGAGCGCCTGGAGCTCTAGAGCGTCTCAAATTAACTACCCGTTCCGAATTAGCTAGCGCCAGGAGGACACATGGACGGATTGAATACGGTGTTGGAGTATCTGACGTCGGTGCCGGCATGGTATTTGGCGACGAGCGTTGACGGACAGCCTCATGTGCGTCCGTTTTCGTTTGCGCAGATCCAGGATGGCAAGCTGTGGTTTGTAACAGCGCGCACCAAAGATGTGTGGCAAGAGCTGCTGCAAAACCAGCGCTTTGAGGCCACGAGTTGGTGGCCGGGCCATGGCTGGCTCATCTTGCGCGGGCGTGCCGGCTTGGATGACCGGGCTTTAGGCGAAATGCGCGAAGCCGGGTGGAAGCATCTAGAGCACCTGGGCGAGCACTATGAGGGGCCTAACGACCCCACGCTCGTCTTCTTTAGCGTCGAGGATCCCGAGGCTTTTATCTGCAATCACGACGAATGGGTGCCGGTCGAGCTCTAGCCAGCTGGCTCATCCTAACAACTTGATTTTCGCATGGGCGGGCCCCGTATTGCCCGGCGCCGTTGGGAGCGCCGGTCAATACGGGGCCCGCTCCATTTGTCAATTCCTTCAAGCGAATGTGTCGGGAATGTTTCAATGCATGAATATGCAAGCCATTTACGTATTCATGCATCTTTTGGTGCTAAAGTTTCAACCCACTTCATAACGACCGCTGCGAAATGCGCATCGGTGCATAAATCGCAGACAAGGAGTCTGATATGTCTTTGAAGGTTGGAATCGTCGGCGCGGCTGGATATGCCGGAGCCGAGCTCATTCGCCTCGTCCTCGGTCATCCCGAGTTTGAACTTGCTGCCATTACGTCCAACGCCGATGCCGGCCAGCCGCTGTCCGCGGTGTATCCGAGCTTTGCTGGCGTGGGCGATCTGGTTTTCACCACGCATGACGCCCCCGAGCTCAAGAGCTGCGATGCGGTTTTTCTTGCCGTGCTGCACACGGCTGCCATGGCACAGGTGCCCGCGCTGCTTGCATCGGGCGTCTCCTGCTTTGATCTTTCGGCCGACTACCGTCTGAACGACGCGTCCGTCTTTGAGACATGGTATGCCGCCGAGCATACGAGCCCCGAGCTGCTCAAGACCCGTGCCTTCGGTTTGCCCGAGCTGTTCTGCCAAGACTTGGAGACCGCCGCATCCGACCATGCCGACGGCAAACCCGTGCTGGTCGCCTGCGCCGGTTGCTATCCCACCGCAACGAGCCTTGCCGCCGCGCCCGCCGTGCGCGTCGGCTGGGTGGCCGAGAACGGTCCCGTGATTGTCGATGCCATTAGCGGCGTGACGGGCGCCGGTAAGTCCTGCAACGCCCGCACCCATTTTTGCAGCGCCGACGAGAACTTGGAGGCCTACGGCGTGGGTAAACATCGTCATACGCCCGAGATTGAGCAAATCCTTGGCCTGACCGATCGCGTCGTCTTTACCCCGCACCTGGCACCGCTCAAGCGCGGTCTGCTCTCCACGGTGACGCTGCCGCTCGCGCCGCAGGCTCTCGACACGCTGGCTCTTGAGGATGTCGTCGACCATTACAAGCAGTTCTACGCCGGTCGCACCTTTGTGCGCGTGCTCGATGCCGGCCAGCAGCCCAAGACGGCTTCGGTCGTCGGCACCAACGCTGCCCAGATTGGCCTCGCGCTCAACAAGCGCGCGGGCGTGCTGGTGGCGACGGGCGCCATCGACAATCTGTGCAAGGGCGCTGCGGGCCAAGCGGTCCAGTGCGCCAATATCGTCTTTGGCTTTGACGAGCGACGAGGCTTGCCCACAGTGGCGTGCCCG
Source organism: Coriobacteriaceae bacterium (assembly GCA_902835305.1). GTDB lineage: Bacteria > Actinomycetota > Coriobacteriia > Coriobacteriales > Coriobacteriaceae > Collinsella. The sequence goes on along the minus strand of CADFMD010000004.1, from coordinate 5,026 downwards.
GTGTAGCACATTCGATTGTTAACGATTTGGTAGTCGGGCATCGAGTGGGGCGCCACTCTTAAGCTGGTCTCATGATCACGACTGGCATGGCGCACCAACCGATGTCCGTTTTTTGTTTGACATAAGGAGTCATAAAGACGATGAATACCGAGCTGTTTGATATCAAGATTCGCGCCGTCGAGGGTGGCGTTACGGCTGCGGCTGGTTTTAAAGCCGCAGGCATCCGCGCTGGGTTCCGCAAGAACCCCGAGCGTCTGGATTACGCGCTCGTCGTGCCCGATAAACCCTGTCCCGGTGCCGGCGTGTTTACCACCAATCGCTTTTGCGCGGCGCCCGTACAGGTGAGCCGTGCCAACCTGGGCGGTGACGACAAGGGCTACGGTATCATCGCCGGTGTTTCGGTCAACTCTGGCAATGCCAACGCCGCCACGGGTGAGACCGGCCTTGCCTGCGCGCGCGAGACGTGCAGTATCGCCTCGCAGGTCATCGGCTGCGAACCCCAGCAGATCCTAGTCGCCTCCACGGGCGTGATTGGCCAGATTCTGCCGATCGACACGTTTGAGACCGCTATTCCTGCTGCCTACGAGGCGCTCTCCGCCCACGGTGGCGCCGATGCCGCTCGCGCCATCATGACGACCGACACGCACTCCAAGGAGTACGCCGTATCCTACGTCAGTGAGGCTGCGGGTCATGCGGGCAATGTCTATACGGTAGGCGGAATGTGCAAGGGCTCGGGCATGATCATGCCCAACATGGCCACCATGATCGCAGTTATCACCACCGATGCCCCCGTCGAGCCTGCGGCACTTCATGCCCTGCTGCTCTCGACCGTCAAGCAGACCTTTAACAAGGTAACGGTCGATTCCGACACCTCGACCAACGACACCTGCATCATGCTTGCCTCCGGCGCCGCTGCCGCAGATGCCGAGCCTATCGTCGAGGGCTCCGATGCCTTTGACGAGTTGGCATTTGCCGTGCACGAGGTGTGCGAGAGCCTGGCGCGCAATATCGCCGCCGATGGTGAGGGCGCATCCAAGCTTGTTACAGTCAACGTTACCGGCGCCGCCAACGACGAGGAGGCCGATATCGCCGCCCGTGCCGTTGCCAACTCGCCGCTCGTTAAGACCTGCATCGCCGGCCACGACTGCAACTGGGGCCGCGTTGCTATGGCGCTTGGCAAGTGCGGCGTGAAGTTTAATCAGGAAGACGTTTCCATCGACATGATGGGCATGCCTGTCTGTCGCGACGGTCTGACTGTTCCCTTTGACGAGGACGAGGCTCTACGACGTTTTGAGGCGCCCGAGATCGTGATCTCGGCCGACCTGGGTGCAGGCAACGCGGCAACGACCGTGTGGACCTGCGACCTCACGCATGAGTACATCTCCATCAACGGCGACTACCGTTCCTAGATTCCAGACACGCTGCGCATCTTGCCGCGATTGCGGACAGCGGAGCACGGCGCGATAACGATACGAAAGACGAGGCAGATTATGAAATTCGCACGCGATTGTCGTTCGAGTGAATCCAACGAAGCAACCGCGCAGCTGCTGTTCGAAGCGCTGCCGTGGATTAAGAACCTGACCGGCAAGACGGTTGTTATCAAATATGGCGGAGCCGCCATGGTCGACGAGCAGCTGCGCCGCGACGTGATGAGCGACATCGTCCTGCTCAAGATCATCGGCATGCGCCCTGTTATCGTGCACGGTGGCGGCAAGGCCATCAACGAGGCGCTGAGCCACTACGACATCCCCGTCGAGTTTATGAACGGCCAGCGCGTGACCACGCCGGCGACCATGGATATCGTGCGCGAGGTGCTGGGCGGCAAGGTCAACCAGGAGCTGGTCGCGGCGCTCAACCATCACGGCAACCTGGCCGTGGGCGTTTCGGGCAGCGATGCCGGTACGCTCATCGCCGAGCCACTCGACCCCGAACTCGGCCGCGTAGGCAAGGTCACGCACGTCAACACCGACTATATCGAGCGCCTGCTCGATAGCGAGTACATCCCCGTCATCGCTACCGTCGCGGCGGGGGAGGACGGCGGTTTCTTCAACATCAACGCCGATACCGCCGCCGGTGCCGTTGCGGCGGCGCTGCATGCGCATAAGGCGATCTTTTTGACCGACGTCGACGGCCTGTACAAGGACTTTAGCGATAAAGACTCACTCATCTCCAACCTAACGCTCGACGAGGTTAACGAAATGCTCTACGGCGGCGAGGTCGATAAGGGCATGATTCCCAAGCTGCGTGCGGCCGTCGATGCGCTTGCCGGCGGCGTATTTCGCGCTCACATCATCAACGGCACCACGCCGCATTCGCTGCTGCTGGAGCTGCTGACCGATGCCGGCGTCGGCACCGTGATCCATTCCACCGAGACGGCTTACGAGTTCGATACGCATCCGCATCCGCTTTCGACGTTTGCTGCGCGTCTGACCGAGAATCTTGACGAGGTCGAGAAGCTTCAGACGGTCTAGCTGACCCGCAGCCGCCCCATTCCTACACCCATAGCCCCGCGCCGTCTGGCGCCCAACGAAAGGTATCCCATGTCACTTGCAGCTCAGCAATCGCTTGAATCCCATTACGTTATGCATACCTTTGGCCGCTCTCCGGTCGAGTTTGTCGAGGGTCACGGCATGAAGCTCACCGGCGACGATGGCCGTGAGTACCTCGACTTTCTTGCCGGCATCGGCGTGTGCAGCCTAGGTCATGGCAACCTGGCTGTGCTCTCGGCACTTGAGGCACAGACCAAAAAGCTCATGCATGTCTCCAATTACTTCTACATTGAGCAGCGCGGACAGGTCGCGGCGCTGCTGTCCAAGCTTGCTAACGACGACGCAGATGGTGCGCGCGTGCTTGCCGATGCCATTGCCGCCGGCGATGAGACCACGGCAGCTGCTCTTGGTGCCCCGGCTGCGGACGAGCAGGTGTGGGAGACCTTCTTTGCCAACTCCGGCGCCGAGGCCAACGAGGGCTCGATGAAGCTCGCGCGCCTGTACGCCAAGCGTGCCGGTAACGGCGGCAACACCATCGTGTGCATGCGCGGCGGCTTCCACGGCCGTACGCTCGAGACCATTGCCGCCACCATGCAGGATTGGCTGCAGGATAGTTTCCGCCCACTGCCGGGTGGCTTTGTGGCCTGCACGCCCAGCGATATCGATGAACTGCGTGCGATCTTTAAGCAGCTGGGGAGCGAAATTTGTGCCGTGATGCTCGAGCCGATCCAGGGCGAGAGCGGTGTGCACCCCATGACCGAGGAGTTTATGGCGGCAGCGCGCGACCTGGCACACGAAGTGGGCGCCGTGCTTATCGCCGACGAGGTCCAGTGCGGCATCTTCCGCTCCGGCAAGCCGTTTGCATTCCAAACCTATGGCGTGGAACCCGACATCATGAGCCTTGCCAAGGGCATTGCTGATGGCGTGCCCATGGGTGCCGTCGTGGCAAAGAAGGAGATTGCCGACGTGTTTAAGCCGGGCGACCACGGCTCGACCTTTGGCGGTAGCTGCTTGGCCATCGCGGCGTGTGCCGCGACGCTCTCCGCACTCGTGCGCGGCGATTATGCCGACCACGCTGCCAAGGTAGGCGCCTATATGGAGGCAAAGCTCGCCAAGCTGCCGAACGTGACCGAGGTGCGTGGCCGCGGCTTGATGCTCGGCTGCGATCTGGACGATACTGCGGGTGATGCACACGACGTTGTGGCCCGTGCATTGGGGGCTGGTGCCGTGATTAACGCTACGGGTGCCCATACGCTGCGTTTCCTGCCGCCGCTCGTCTGCGAGGAATCCGACGTGGACAGTCTGATCGAGATCCTGTCGGACGTTTTGGCCTAACACAGCGAAATAACTTAACTTTGACCGGGTTCCGGACTGCGGACGTGCCCTATGTGGCATGATTCAGCGGTCTGGAGCCCGTTTTGCCTTAGATTTGCTAAGGCGGGGAGACCTGCTGGTCAAAAAACATCAAATATGAGTACTGTTATCGATTTGGTAGCAGCAATTTTGGACTAATAAGGCCAGATAGCTAGTCGAAATGGCGATGAATGTACGATTTTGATCCAATTGTTAGTCCTTATAATGGACATATGTTGCGTAACTTAAGCAAATACTATCTTTTGATATGTTGTAAGCAAGGTAGCAGTACTCATTTTTGCCATTTTCTGGCCACGGCCTTTGTGACAGACGTGCTGGCGGGTTCGAATCCCATGCGCTGGGCCTGAAAAAGGAAAGGCCTCCATCGCTGGAGGCCTAACAATTCAGTGGTGGGCGATGAGGGATGTCCGCGTGCGGCCGGCGCCGCCCGCGCCCCGCTTCGCCGCTCCGCTTCTCGCGTGCTGCGCTGGAAAACGCTTCGCGTTTCCTCAGCTCCGCACCCTTGCGGGTTCGAATCCCCCCGCGATGGGCCCAAAAAAGAAAGGCCCCCATAGCTGGGAGCCTATCAAATCAGTGGTGGGCGATGAGGGATGTCGCGTGCGGCTGACGCCGCCCGCTTTCGCTTCGGGCCTGCGGCCCTCGCGTGCTGCGCTGGAAAACGCTTCGCGTTTCCTCAGCTTCGCACCCTGTCGGGTTCGAATCCCATGCGCTGGGCCCAAACAAAAACGGTCCCCTTGCGAGGACCGTTTCCAATTCAATGGTGGGCGATGAGGGATTCGAACCCCCAGCCTTGTGCGTGTAAAGCACCTGCGCTAACCGTTGCGCCAATCGCCCGTGCGGAGAGAGTATAGCAAAACAATCGCCTCATTCACCTCATATCCATTAAAGGTAACCGACGCGTGTCACAGCCCTTGATTGGCAACTTCATCCGAACACTTCCCACATTCACCCGCACATGTGCGGGTGAATGTGGGAATCCGATACCCTGAGGGCCGGACCGGCCGGCCCCGGGAGATCGGAGGACGGCATGTCCGGAAAGAGGAAGAAGGGGGCCGGGAAGGCGGCCCCGAGGGCCTACGGCAGGCTCACCAGGCACGAGCGGGACACGGTGTTAGCGCTAATCTAAAACCAACCACTTTCGCAAACGTATCTCGCCGAATGCG
>CADFMD010000003.1 GCA_902835305.1 Coriobacteriaceae bacterium | reverse complement strand
CGAACGGCGCGTTTGATTGGTGAAACTGGTGAAAATTAGATTGACGCTAACAATGGACAGCAGCGCCTCGCTTCCGAACGCCCGGTATACCCACTGCCATTCTCTCACGGTCTCGCGGGGGACGGACAGGGCCTCGGCCGCCGGCTTGCAGCCGACGCCGGCGTCGAAGAGCTCGACGGCCCGCCTCCTGGACTCCAGGTCGTGCTTCACCCTGAGGTCTATACTCATGGAAAACCTCCCATTTCCCGATGTCCAAGAAATGGGAGGCAGTTCACTATCCCCTTTGTGGTGGTCGGGATTTCCAAACCATCACAACATTCGATGAAAATCGCGATTTTGGCGAAAAGCGTCGAATGTTGTGATGCTTTTCGATGCGGGCGGGACGGTTTCGCTGCAGAACCGTCAGCCCGCCGCCTGCCAACCGCCGCCCTCGTTACGTTTTCGCTGCATTTGGGTAAAGCATCTGCTCCAAGCGGCGTTGCCTTGTATACTAGAGCAGTTTATCTGTTATGCGGAAGGGAGCGCCTATGGCACTCAGCGAGAAAGACGTGCGCGGCATTGCCGAGTACGCAAAGATCGCACTGACCGATGACGAGCTCACCCAGATGACGTCCTACATGAACGACGCCGTCCAGATGCTCGAGCCCGTCTTGCAATATGACTTGCCCGACGTGGAGCCCACGTTCCATCCCATCGGAAGCCTGTCCAACGTGATGGGCGACGACCTGCGCGAGCCCGAGCGCGACCTGCCGCTCGATGTCGCGCTCGAAAACGCCGGCAGCGCGCGCGATCGCTACTTCCGCGTGCCGTCCATTTTGGGAGAGGGGGAGAGCGAGTAATGGCGCTAAGCTTCGATTCCCTTACCGCCGCCCAGATTGCCGCGGGCGTTGCCGCCGGCGACTTTACCGCTACCGAGGTGGTCCAGGCCTCCCTTGCCGCCATCGAGGCGCGCGAGGGCGGGGTCCAGGCATTCCTGCAGGTGGCGCCCGAGCTTGCGCTCGAGGCTGCTGCGCGCGTGGATGCCGACCGTGCCGCAGGCAAGCCGCTGCCCCCGCTTGCGGGCGTGCCGCTGGCCATCAAGGACAACATGAACCTCGTGGGCACGCGCACCACCTGCGCTTCCCGCATGCTCGCGGACTACCAGAGCGTTTACACCGCCACCTGCGTCCAGCGCATGCTCGATGCCGGCTGCCTGCCCATGGGCAAGGCCAACATGGACGAGTTTGCCTTTGGCAGCTCCACCGAGAGCTCAGCGTTCCACCGCACCAACAACCCTTGGGATACCGAGCGCGTGCCCGGCGGCTCCTCGGGCGGCTCCGCTGCCGCCGTCGCCGCGGGCGAGGTCGCGCTCTCGCTGGGCTCGGACACCGGCGGCTCCATTCGCCAGCCGGCGAGCCTCTGCGGCGTGGTGGGCTTTAAACCCACGTATGGCGCCGTGAGCCGTTACGGCGTGGTTGCCTTTGGCTCGTCGCTCGACCAGGTGGGTCCCTTTGGCCGCACGGTCGAGGATGTCGCGCTGGCCATGAACGCGCTTACCGGCGCGGGCCACGATCCGTACGACTGCACCAGCCAGGATTGCGCCGTCGACTTTACCGAGCATCTCAACGACAGCATCGAGGGCAAGCGCGTGGGCATCATCCCCGCGTTTATGGAGGCCGAGGGCCTGACGCCCGAGGTCAAGGCCGCTGTTCAGCGCGCCGCCCAGGAGCTGCAGAACCAGGGCGCCGAGCTGGTCGAGGTCGACCTGCCGCACCTGGATGCCGCCATCGCCGCCTACTACGTCATCGGCCCGGCCGAGGCGTTCTCCAACCTGGCCCGCTTCGACGGCATTCGCTACGGCTATCAGGAGGAGGGCTGCGCCAACCTGTCCGACCAGAGCTCGCTTTCGCGCGCCCACGGCTTTGGCGCCGAGGCCAAGCGCCGTCAGATGCTCGGCGCCTACCTGCTGAGCTCGGGCGTGTACGACAAGTACTACTACGCTGCGCAAAAGGCCCGTACGCTCATCACGCGGGACTACGACGCCGCGTATGCCAAGGTGGACACCATCCTCATGCCAGCCTCGCCGCGCACGGCCTTTAAGTTTGGCGAGATCAGCGACCCCACGCAGATGTACCTCTCCGACCTGTACACCATCTCGCTCAACATTTGCGGCAACGGCGGCATCTCGGTGCCGCTGGGCCTGGGCGAGGACACTCAGCTGCCCGTTTCTGCCCAGCTGGTGGGCCCGGCGTTTAAGGACCGTCAGCTGCTCACGTTTGCCCGCGCCCTGGAGCGCGGCTTTGCCGATGCCGCCACGGGCGCGCCCGTGCTTTCCGTCGCGCCCGATTTTGCCGGGAAGGGAGGCGAGCTGTAATGAAGGAGCTTTCCGAGGTCCTGCAGGATTGGGAGGCCGTGATCGGCCTGGAGATCCACACCGAGCTCACCGCACTCGATACCAAGATGTTCTGCAACTGCAAGCTCAGCCACGATGACGAGCCCAACGCCAACGTGTGCCCGGTGTGCCTGGGCCTGCCCGGCGCCCTGCCGGTGCCCAACAAGCGCGCTATCGAGAGCATCGTCAAGGCGGGTCTGGCCACCAACTGCGAGATCCAGCGCCACTCGATGTTCTACCGCAAGCACTACTTCTATCCCGATATGGCCAAGAACTTCCAGACCACGCAGGGTCCGGTCGCCTTTGCCATGTACGGTCACCTTGATCTGGATGTGACCGGTCGCGGTGCCGCCGAGCGCCCCGAATGCGCGTTTGGCGAGGCCGAGGCCCAGAGCCTGGCGAGCGCCTCGGCCAACGCCGAGGGCTTGTCCACGTCCATGACGTCGACCATGCGCGAGGGCAACCAGCGCGCCGGCCACCTGGCCAGCTATGACGCGTCCAACTTGCAGATGCCCGAGCGTCGCGAGGACGGTTCCTACACGGTGCCCATCCGCATCCTGCGCATCCACATGGAGGAGGACGCCGCCAAGATGGTTCACGTGGGCGGCGCCGAGGGCCGCATTACCGCCGCGGCCGAGTCGCTCGTCGACTACAACCGCTGCGGCACGCCGCTGATCGAGCTCGTCACCGAGCCCGACCTGCGCACGCCCGAGGAGGCTCGCCTGTTTATGGAGAAGCTCCGCCGCATCTTTGTGACGCTGGGCATTTCGGACTGCTCCATGGAGAAGGGTTCCATGCGCTGCGATGGCAACGTGTCGCTGCGCCGCCGCGGCGAGACCAAGCTGGGTACCAAGACCGAGCTCAAGAACCTCAACTCGTTTAAGAGCCTGCATGACGGCCTTGCCTACGAGATCTGCCGTCAGGCCGAGGTGCTCGAGGAGGGCGGCATCATCTATCAGGAGACCCGCCACTGGGAGCCCAGCCGCAAGCGCACCGTGGTCATGCGTGTGAAGGAAACGGCCGACGACTATCGTCTGTTCCCCGATCCCGACTTGGCGCCGTTCGACCTGGACGACGAGTTTATCGATCGTTGCCGTGGCGAGATCCCCGAGCTGCCCGATGCCAAGCGCGCTCGTTTTGAGGCCGACTTTGGCATTAAGACGGCCGACGCCGAGCAGATTGCCGGCGACCCGGAGTTTGCCGAGTTCTTTGAGGCCGCCGCTGCCGGTATGGCTGGCAAGGAGGCCCAGACGGTCGCAAACCTGCTGGTCAACGAGATGATCGCCTACCTTAAGGGAGCGGGTGTGTCGCTCGCCGAGTCCGGCATCGCGCCGGCTCAGGTGGCAGCGCTGGCTAAGCTGCTGGCGACCGACGCCATCAGCTCCAACCAGGCGCACGAGGTCTTTGAGGCCATGGCCCAGACCGGCGACGACCCCAATAAGATCGTCGACGAGCGCGGTATGCGTCAGGTGAGCGATGTCGGCGCGCTGCAGCCGATCGTGGACGAGGTGCTGGCAAACTGTGCCGATCAGGCACAGCAGTACCGTGACGGCAACCAGAAGGTCATCGGCTTTTTGGTGGGCCAGTGCATGAAGGCGAGCCGCGGCAAGGGCAACCCGAAGCTCTTCAACGAGTTGCTGAGAACGTCGCTCTCGTAAACGGGAACCGAGGGGCCGGGCGCAGGGCCTTGCCTCTCAATTTCGGACAGTCCTGACTCACGACGGAGGCGCCACTGGCGCCTCCTGTTCGTGCGGAACTCATTGAGAGGCAAGGCCCTGCGCCCGGCCCCTCGGTTCCGTGACGACTCGGCCGTTCGGGTCAGGTGGGCTGAATGGAATCGAGTGAATGGGCGTGCCGTCGGCGCGCCCATTGTTTTGAAGGAAACTCATTTTGAGGAAGCACCCGCCCTGCCGGGGCTCCCGGGTTCTGCTACGACTCGGCCGTTCGGGTCAGGTAGGCTGGATTGAATTTGGTGAATGAGAGCGCCGTTGGCGCCCTCATTCTTTATAAATGTTGGGAGCGCCAAGCGGTGGGGGTGGTGCCGGTGTGTTGCTTGAAGGCTTGGGCGAAGGCGGCCTGCTGAGGGTAGCCTAGACGCTCTGCCACCTGCGCTATCGTGAGCGCGCTATCGGCCAAAAGGTCCTGTGCTCGCTCCATACGGCGTCTGCGAATGTAGGCGCCCAGGGACTCGCCAGTTTGGGCCTTAAAGGTGGCGCATAGCTTGGAGCGGCTTGTGTAGAGCCTCTCGGCCACCTCGTTGATACCCACACGTCTGCCTTTGTCGAGCGCGCGCTCAATCATTGCCGTTGCTTCTTCGGCAATGGTTATGCTGACGCGTGTGTCTGCCGCCTGCCGCGCCTGCTTGTGGGCCGCGCGCGAACAGGCGAGCTCCGCGACCATGGTCTCCACGATGCCCTGCATATAGACATGCCCGCCTACGGCGCGAGCGCGGTCCTCGTTGATTCGGCGTAGTGTGTGGCAGATGGCAGACGTCGCTTCCTCGTGCCATGGCTCGGCAAACGCCTCAAAGATTCCCGCGAACTCGGTGGGATAGCGGTGCTCCAGTTCGTCAAAATATCCAGGCAAAAAGAGCACCGAGCGCGAGTGATAAAGCTCCCCCGCAAACAGCGGGCTTAATTCCTCGCCACAGCTATCTTGGATAAAGCTGCAAACGGCATTGTTTGGCCACGGTCCATGCAATGGTTTAAGGTTCGCGGGCGTTATGCCAGCCTCGGGCATGCATGTAAGTGTGGGCGCGCTGACCTCGCTCACACACGCGTACGGTTCGGGTGTGTACTCGGCCAAGAGCATGTTGTGTGTCGGGGTAATGAAATGCTCCATGACGATGCAGGTGGGGGGAAAGGGGCATGATCCATGCGCGTCCGTGCGCCCGATCGTTTGCCACCTCGCCGGTAAAGACGGCGCCCTTGCCGGTAAGCTCCAGGCCAAACTGCTCAAACTGCGGTGCGTAGAGCTCGGTTATGTCGGTCGCTGCCCGCCGTATTTGCAAAAGCGTCCCTTTCCTTTACAGAAACGTCCACGCCTGGCTCGATTGTGAGCCATGGCTAACACATCAATGATAAGTTCATTACGGTTAACTCTCAAGCCGTTAGAAGGGAATCTCATGGCAAAGGGGTCAAAAAGGGAAGGCGGCGGTATCGGCGAGCTGCTTGCATATGCCGGCGACCGCAAATTCCTAACGTATTTGGGCATGGCTCTCTCGGCGCTCTCGCAGCTGCTGAGCTTTGGCCCGTTCGTGTGCATTTGGCTTGTCGCGCGCGATCTGATCGCCGTGGCACCTAACTGGAGCGAAGCCTGCGGCATCGCGACGTATGGCTGGTGGGCCGTGGGGTTTGCGCTGGCAAGCATCGTGGTCTATTTCGTGGGGCTCATGTGCACGCACCTGTCTGCGTTTCGCTGCGCGTCCAATATTCGCAAGACTACGAGCGAACACCTGCTTAAGCTGCCGCTCGGCTACTTTGACACGCACGCCACCGGTGAGCTGCGCCGTATCGTAGACGGCTGTGCCGCCTCCACCGAGACGCTGCTCGCGCACATGCTGCCCGATATCGCCGGTGCCACCGCCATGGTCGTGGGCCTGCTTGTGCTGCTATTTGCCCTCGATTGGCGTTTGGGCGCGGCATGCTTAATCTCGGTCGTCGTTTCGTTTTGCGCCATGGCCACCATGATGAGCGGCAAGGGCGCCGAGTTTATGAAGGCTTACATGGGCGCGCTGGTCAAGATGAACAAGACCGGTACCGAATACGTACGCGGCATTCCCGTGGTCAAGGTGTTTCAGCAGACGGTCTATTCCTTTAAGGCGTTCCACGACGCGATCGCCGAATACGCCGACATGGCACAAAGCTATGCGGGCACGTTTTGCCGAGGTCCGCAGGTACTCAACCTTACCGCGCTCAATGGTCTTGTGACATTCCTGTTGCCCGTGGCGTTGCTGTTGGCTCCGGGCGAGACGGACTTCGCGCATTTTATGGCCAACTTCACGTTTTACGCGATATTTTCGGCCGTGGTACCGACGGCCATGACCAAGCTCATGTTTGTGGGCGAGGCCTCTCAGATGAGTGCCGATTCGCTGGCGCGCATCCGAAGCGTTATGGATTCCAAGCAGCTCTCCGTGCCTGCCCAGCCCAAGCACCCTGCTGGCAGCGATGTGCGCTTTGAGGACGTGAGCTTTACCTACGAGGGTGCCGAAGCGCCTGCCGTCGATCATGTGAGCTTTAGCGTTCCCGCAGGCAGCACCCTTGCGCTGGTGGGCCCCTCGGGCGGCGGCAAGTCGACCTGCGCAAGCCTGATCCCGCGTTTTTGGGATGTTTGTTCGGGTCGCGTGCTTGTGGGCGGCGTGGACGTTCGCGACATGGACCCGCACGAGCTTATGGACCAGGTCGCCTTCGTGTTCCAGACCAACCAGCTGTTCCGGCAAACACTTGCCGATAACGTGCGTGCCTCCAAGCCCACGGCCACTGACGACGAAGTGCGTGCGGCCCTCTCCGCAGCTCAGTGCGACGACATTGTGGCCAAGCTCCCGCAGGGTATTAACACCATGCTCGGTGCTGGAGGGGCATATCTTTCGGGCGGCGAGGTGCAGCGCGTAGCACTCGCCCGCGCGATCCTTAAAGACGCGCCTATCGTGGTGCTCGATGAGGCCACGGCGTTTGCCGACCCCGAGAACGAGGCGCTCATCCAGCGTGCCTTTAGCAAGCTGGCGGCGGGTCGCACGGTCATTATGATCGCGCACCGACTCTCGACTGTAGTGGGCGCAGATCAAATCGTGGTGCTCAACCAGGGTAGCGTGCAGGAGGCTGGCACCCATGCCGAGCTGCTGTCCCAAAACGGTCTATACGCCAAGATGTGGGCCGAATACGAACAGGCCGCGAGCTGGAAGATCACTGCTGCCGCGGATGCCGCCGTCACGAAGGGAGGCGAGGCCTAAATGTTCGCCTCATTCCAAAAGAAGTACTTCCTATCCGATAAAGGCGTCGCCGGCGTAAAGCGCGGTATTTTCTGGACCGCGCTCACCAATCTCATTACCATGGCCGGCATGGGCTTATTGTTTCTGGTCATGGCCGGTTTTGTCGAACATCTCGCCACCGGTGCCGACCTGCCGGATGTCCTGCCGATTGTGGGCGGCCTCCTGGTCTTTTTCGTGTTGCTCTTTGCCTCTAACTGGCAGCAGTATTACTACACCTACTGCATCTTTTACGAGGAGTGCGGCAAGCAGCGTATGGAGATTGCCGAGCGCTTGCGCAAACTGCCGCTGTCGTTTTTTGGTCGTCGTGATCTGGCCGATTTAACCGAGACCATCATGGGTGACGTCCAGGCCATGGAGCACGCCTACAGCCACGTGCTGGGAGAGCTTTGGGGTGCCATCATCGCAAGCGTCATTGTGTTCGTGGCGTCGCTGTTCTTTTGCTGGCAGCTGGCGATTGCGGCGTTTTGGAGCGTTCCCGTGGCCTTTGCCGTGCTGTATCTGACGCGCGGCCCCATGATCCCGGTGTTCGACCATGTGCGTGCCGAGAAGGTCAAGGTTACCGAGGCGATCCAGGAGACGCTCGACTGCGTGCGCGAGATCCGCGCCACCAACCAGGAGGCTCATTATCTTGAGGGGCTCAACGCCGTGATCGATGCCGAGGAGCGCGAGACCACCAAGGGCGAGCTCGCCAATGGGCTTTTGGTCAACTCCGCCTTTGCCATCCTGCGCCTGGGGATTGCCACCACGTTGGTCACGGGCGCTGCGATGGTCGCCTCCGGCCAGGTCGACTTTTTGATGATGTTTGCCTTCCTGCTCATGGTGAGCCGCATCTATGCGCCCTTCGATCAGGCACTGATGCTGATGTCCGAGCTGTTTGCCGCCGAGTCGTCGGCCAAGCGCATGCGTTCCATCATGGAAGAGCCCGTGGCGCGGGGCAGCGAGCAGTTTGAGCCCGTGGGCCACGATGTGGTGTTCGATCATGTGGCATTTGGCTATGGTGCGGGCGAGGACGGCCGCGCCGGCGAGAAAGTTCTTACCGATGTGAGCTTTACCGCCAAGGAAGGCGAGGTCACGGCACTGGTCGGTCCTTCGGGCTCCGGTAAGTCCACGGTGAGCCGCCTGGCCGCGCGCTTTTGGGACGCCACCGAAGGCACGGTCACCGTGGGCGGCGTGGATGTTGCGAGCGTGGATCCCGAGGTGTTGCTGCGCGACTACGCCATTGTGTTCCAAGACGTGCTGCTCTTTGACGACACGGTGATGGGAAACATCCGTCTTGGTCGTCGCGATGCCACCGATGAGCAAGTGCTTGCGGCTGCGCGCGCCGCCAACTGCGACGAGTTTGTGAGCCGCATGCCGCAGGGCTACAACACCATGATCGGCGAGAACGGCTCCAAGCTGTCCGGCGGCGAGCGCCAGCGCATCTCCATCGCCCGTGCGCTGCTCAAAGATGCGCCGATCGTGCTGTTGGACGAGGCGACGGCGAGCTTGGATGTGGAGAACGAGACCGTGGTTCAGCAGGCGCTCTCCCGTCTGCTTGCAGGTAAGACGGTTATCGTTATTGCCCACCGTATGCGTACGGTGGAAAATGCCGACAAAATCGTTGTACTCAAGGATGGTGTGGTTGCCGAGCAGGGCACTCCGGCGCAGCTCAAGGCGGCAGGTGGAGAATTCGCCCGCATGGTGGCGCTGCAAAAGGAAGCAGCTACCTGGCAGTTGTAAGAAGGGGCAAAGGGACAGTCTCTTTGTCACATTGACAATCGGTTACTCCGCATCGTTAATTTTCAAAAGGTTAGCCATGGCTGACCTAGATAGTTAGATAAAATTGAGATATTTCAAAAGCGTGCTCGAGCAAACTTGTTTACTCGGGTGCTGAGGCACCATGCCGCGTCCAATGCGGCAAAAGGGAGAGACATCATGAAGAAGTCCACGTTCAACACCCTGCTTGTTGGTGGCGGTTTTCTGCTTGGTACGGCTGGCATCAAGCTGCTCACCAGCGCTCCGGTAAAGAACGCCTGCGTGCAGGGTATCGCGTGCGGCATGCGCATCAAGAACGGCTACCAGGACATGGTCGAGCAGGCCAAGGCTAATGTCGACGACATGGTTGCCGAGGCGGCCTACATCACCCAGAGCGAGGCCGCTGCTGACGAGGCAGCCGAGTAACGCTCCCAGGCACAAACTATGAGATTCTCGATTATCAGCGAGATCCCCGGCAGGACCCGTCTTCAATTGGCGGGTCCTGTGCCAGAGAGCGATCTCGATGCACTTCTTAAGCTCAGCGGCGATATCGACGGCGTGCACAAGGTGCGCGTATATGGCCGTATTGGCCAGATGGCGCTCGAATACGACGAGCCACGTCGCGCGAGCGTGCTCGACGCCTTGGGCGCACTCGATGCTCAAGCTATCGCCGATGCCAAGTCGGGCTATGTGATGCAGCTTGAGCCGCGCAAGCACAAACTCGTTATGGACCTGGCGACACTCGTCGGCGCCCACTACGCGCGCCGCTGGTTCTTGCCGACGCCTCTGCGTGCGGTGTTTGTCGTGGCCGGTTACATGGCATTTTTGCGCGCTGCCCTTCATGAGCTGGCGCAGCCGCGCCTGACCGTTCCCGTGCTCGACGCTTCGGCCATCGGCATTTCGTTCGTCAAGCGTGATGTCGACACCGCGGGCCAGACAATGTTCCTGCTCAACGTGGGCGAGCTGCTCGAGGACTACACCCGCGCCATGAGCGAAAACGAGCTCATCAACTCGCTGCTCGATGTACCCGACAAGGCGCAAAAGGTCGTCGGCGATACCGAGGTAAGCGTTGCTGCGACCGAGCTCGAGCCCGGCGATCTGGTCGCCGTGCGCACTGGCATGTCCATTTGCATCGACGGTGTCGTCGAGCAGGGGAGCGCTATGGTCAACCAGGCGACCCTGACCGGCGAGCCGCTGGCCGTTGAGCGCAGCGTGGGCGACGACGTGTTCGCCGGTACCGTCGTGGAGGACGGCAGCATCTTGGTGCGTGTGCGCGCCAATACGGCGCAAACCAAACTGCGCTCAATTGTCTCGCTCGTGCAGACGGCCGACTCGCTCAAGTCCGAGGGCCAGTCGCATATGGAGGACCTTGCCAACAAGATCGTCCCGTGGAACTTCCTGCTCGCGGGCCTGGTTGCGCTTACCACCCGCAGCCTCATCAAGACCTCGGCGGCGCTGATGGTCGACTACTCGTGTGCACTCAAGCTCACGGGTTCCGTTGCCGTCATGACCGCCATGAGCGATGCCGCCAAGATGGGCGTCATGGTCAAGGGCGCGAAGTACTTTGAGTCGTTTGCCAAGGCCGACACCATTGTGTTTGATAAGACTGGCACGCTCACCGAGGCGCAGCCGCGCCTGGCTTGCGTGCTGACGACCGACGGCTGGAGCGAGGACGAGGTCCTGCGCCTTTCTGCCTGCCTGGAGGAGCATTTCCCGCATCCGGTGGCGCGTGCCGTGGTCAACGCCGCCCGCGAGCGCGGGCTCGAGCACCGCGAGCGCCATGCTGCGGTCGAGTACATCGTGGCGCATGGTATTGCTTCGTCCATCGAAGGGCGTCGCGCGATTATCGGCTCGGCACACTTTGTGTTTGAGGACGAGAGCGCGCAGCTCGATTCCGACATTAAGGAGCGCATTGAGTCCCAGATGCAGGGCCTGTCGCCGCTGTATCTGGCGGTCGATGGAAAGGTCGTCGGCGTGCTCGGCATCGAGGATCCGCTCAAGGCCGGGGTCCGTGAGGCCATCGCCGACCTACATGCGCTGGGCGTCAAGCATGTCGTTATGCTCACGGGCGATTCGGAGCGCACGGCCGAGCGCATTGCGCGCGAGGCGGGTGTCGACGAGTTTAAGGCCGAGCTGCTGCCCGAGGACAAGTACGCCTATGTGGAGCGCATTAAGGGTGAGGGGCGCCACGTTGCCATGGTGGGCGACGGCGTCAACGATTCGCCGGCACTCGGTTTGGCCGACGTGGGGCTGGCAATGGGTGGCGGAAGCGACATCGCCAAGGAGGTCGCCGATATCATCCTGACCGACACGGATCTGGCCGCGATCGTGCGTTTGCGCCGCATGAGCCAGGGCCTCATTGATCGTCTGACGAGCTCCTACTCTAAGGTGATGCTCACCAACTCGGCGCTGTTGGCATTGGGTATTACCGGCGCGATTACCCCGCAGACGTCGTCACTGCTGCACAACGGCTCGACGATTGCCTACAGCCTGAGCAACGCGAAGGCTTACCTGCGTTAGCAGACGTGTTCGCCCACGTTATCTGGCCTGCGCCCAGACGGCATCGGTGTCGTCCGGGCGCAGGTCTTTTGCATTTGGATGCCAACGTATGGGTTGATTCGTTTTGCGCCGACCATGCCGAGTCGCTTGCCGCACGCGCGTTTATTGGGCAGGCGACGGAGGCAGGGGCATTGCTGTTCTTTCCGGTGCATATCGCCAAGGACGTACTGTATGTTGTACAGCACGAACTGAAGCGCAGCGTTCTTGCCAGCGGGGGAGCGCTCGGCGAGGCTTCTGCCCGCGCGATTGGCGATGCGGCGCTGGCGTTTGTTCGGAACATGACCGAAAACGCCACGGCCGTGGGCGCAGATGCGTCGGACCTTTGGCTGGCCGACAAATACTTAGCGCTCCATCGCGATTACGAAGACAACTTGGTGCTCGCCGCGTGCAAGCGCGCGCAGGTCGATTACTTGGTAACTAACGATCGCAAGCTGCTCGAACATGCCGATCTTGCAGCAAAGACCCCGCGCCAAATGATGCCGATTCTGGCTTTGGCCGAACGCGGCGGCGCGGCTATCGGTTGATGCGAACTGTTTGCGGGCCTCTTGGACGACGATGCGCCAAGGGGCCCGCGTCTGCTATTTACAAAAGCTCGGCCTTAATGGCGGGACTTTCTGCGAGCTGCTCGGCTGCCTTTTCGTCGGAGCTGTCGAGTGCTGCCAGACTGCGGTAGACCCACTCGTTGACCTGGGTGTTCTTGACGCCTGCGGTCTGCATAAGGGCGCCTACCTCGCGGATTGCTGCGAGCAGATCGGCTTTGGGACCCGCGAGCTCGACCTCGATGCCGTGGTAGGCGGTCACGCCGCGGTTCTCGCTCACGTGGTCGATAAAGCCCTCGACGGTCTCAAGCTGCTGGGCGAGAGCTGCATCATCGTCAGCGTCCAGCGCGACGAGTGCGTTCGATACCGTGAGGGCAGGATGTCCGCAGGGGACAAAGCCTTCGATGACATCCATAGCTTCGGTAATGGTTGAGCCCAGGCCTGCGAGGGCATTGACGAGTTGCTGCTTGGTATCCATAACGGTCCTTTCGACGGGTCAATTTTGCTTGGCGAAAATATACGTGACGCGATCGGTAACAAAAGCGCGAAGTGCGGCGCACATTGGGGTCTTCACAGCTCGTGCATAGAACAGCTGTCCGCTTTCAGAACGTGGTAAGATAACACTCCACAAGCGGGGCTCGCCCCGTATGTTCCTTGAAAAGTCGACGGTTATCGGGTGTTTGCAGGCCCGATACCATCCAGACTTTCCCAACATTCGGGGGCGACTGGTTTCGACACGATAGCTCTGAGAGAGGAAGCAAGCCGAGGTCTCCTCGCCTCGTTAAACAGGGGTACCGTCAAATTGAATTGACAACAACTCTTCTTTTGAGCCTATGGCTCTCGCTGCTTAGTTTATAGCGGCGCGTCAACCCGGTGATTTCCCCGACACCGGCGCGACGTCATGTTAGGGGAATGCTCCTGCGCGCGTAATCGGTATGGCGCAGGCTAAGACTGAACCGGTTAGGACGCCGCGAGCGTGTCGCTGCGCGCAAAGCGTCCGAGACTAAACCAGCGACTGAGCTTGGAGATGCCAATCAGGGGGCTTTCGTGGACCGGAGTTCGATTCTCCGCGCCTCCACCATAAGTAACAGGCAGGTAGAGAAGTGTCTCTACCTGCCTTTTTATTTCTAGTCCGCACCGCGGAGAATCGAACTCTGTGCAGGGCGCGGGCGTTAAGAAAACGCGTAAGCGTTTTTAGCCCGCGGGCGAGGACGCCGGCAGGCGGCCGAAGCCGGTGCGGATTTGCGAAGCAAATACGCGGATTCTCCGCGCAAAGCCTCAACCCCATATAGATGCGATGTTATCGAATCTCAGCCCGCCATGCGCCGCATCAACGGATCCCCCCGCACCGCGGAGAATCGAACTCTGTGCAGGACGCGAGCGTAAAGAAAACGCCGCGTCAACGCAGGCCGGGACACGCTTTCCCAATGGCGGCCCAGGCGGAAAGTCCATCCCGGAATCCGCGCTCAGACTGGGACGTAGTTTCCGGATGGCGCCTCAAGCGGAAACTGCGACCCGGAATCGAGCCGTAGAGTGGGACATGCTTTCCCAATGGCAGCTCAAGCGGAAAGCGCGTCCCGGAATCTAAGCTCGGAATGGGATTCATCTTTCTGATGACGGGCTCAGCGGAAAATGCGACCCGGAATTTGCTCTGAGACCGGGACGCGCTTTCCCGTCGACTGCCCCGACCCCTTAACTCCAAAACCTGCGCGCTCGCCGTCCCAAAACTGGGTAGAAGAAAGCCAAAACGCAATCGCAGGAGGTCAATATGACTGCAGAAGATAAGGCAAAGAACGCCGGCAAGGTCGCGCTCGTCCTGGAGGGCGGCAGTTTTCGCGGGCAATTTACCGCAGGCGTGCTCGACGTTCTCATGGAGGCCGGCGTCGAAATCCCGGCTGTCTACGGTGTATCGGCCGGCGCCCTCAACGGTGTGAACTACAAGTCGCACCAGATCGGCCGTGCCAACCGCATCAACCTGGCTTTCTGCAACGACAACCGCTTCATGGGCGCCGCATCGTTTGCGTCCACGGGCTCCATTGTGGGTTACGACTTTATCTTCAACGATGTCCAGGACCGCCTGGATCCCTTTGACAACGAGACGTTCGACGCGAGCCCCATCGAGATGTACGCCGTTGCGACGGACATGCTCTTTGGAACCGCTGCCTACCTGCCGGTCAAAAGCGCCGTGCTCGACCTCGACGCCGTGCGTGCCTCGACCTCGTTGCCGCTGGTGACGCCGCCGGTCGAGATTGACGGGCACAAATACGTCGACGGCGGCGTAGCCGATTCGGTTCCTATCGAGCATGTGCTGGAGGAGGCCGGCTTCGAGCGCGCGGTTGTCATTGTCACGCAGGACCGCTCGTACGAGAAAAAGCCCTACGAGTTTATGCCTGCCGCGCGCGCCCGCTATGCCGACTACCCCTACCTGCTCGAGGCTATCGAGACGCGCCACGACCGCTATAACCTCCAGCGCATGCACCTGTGGAAGTATGAGCGCGAGGGCCGTGCGTTGGTCGTCGCTCCGCAAAAGCCGGTCGAGGTCGGCCATGTCGAGCACGATTCGGCAAAGCTCCTCGACCTGTATATCCTGGGCCGTCAGGAGGCAAAGCGCCTGCTCGCGGAAATCCAAGAGTTCGTTGAGCGCTAGCGACGGCGAACCCTCAAAAAATGACAACAGCTAAAGAGCTGGAAAATCACGGCTCGTGGATGACATGTGCAGAAACTCTGGTCGGAGCCAAAATACCTGTTGACTCGTACGGCGAGCGGGGTAATATGGACGGGTTACTTGCAGAGCCCCGTGAATCTCTGTAACAACACGTACTGTACATGGAGGAGTCTAAGTGATTTCGAAATCGACTCACTACGCCAAGCAGGGCGAGGTCCAGCGCAACTGGGTTCTCGTCGACGCCGATGGTGCTGTCCTGGGCCGTCTTGCCACCCAGATCGCAATGATCCTGCGCGGTAAGAACAAGCCCCAGTTCACGCCCAACAGCGACTGCGGCGACTTCGTTGTCGTCATCAACGCCGATAAGGTCCAGCTTACCGGTAACAAGGCCGACACGAAGACCTATTATCGCCACAGCGGCTACAACGGCGGCCTCAAGGCTGAGAGCTTCCGCCAGGCTATGGAGAAGCACCCGGAGAAGGTCATCGAGCGCGCCGTTCGCGGTATGCTGCCCAAGACCACCCTCGGCCGTGCCCAGATGACCAAGCTTAAGGTCTACGCTGGTGCCGAGCATCCGCATGCTGCCCAGAACCCCACGAAGATTGAGCTGGAGGCTTAAAGATGGCTGAGAACACCGTTGTCTACCAGGGTACCGGCCGTCGTAAGAACGCCGTCGCCCGCGTCCGTCTCGTCCCCGGCACCGGCAAGGTGACCATCAACAAGCGTGACGCCGAGCAGTATTTCGGCCGTCATCAGCTCGTTGAGAACGCCCTTGCTCCCTTCAAGGTGACCGACACCGCCGGTCAGTTCGACGTTATCGCTCTGTGCGATGGCGGCGGCATCTCCGGTCAGTCCGGCGCTCTGCGCCTGGGCATCGCTCGCGCTCTTCTGAACGCTGGCGACTACCGTGCTGACCTCAAGAAGGCCGGTTTCCTTACGCGCGATGCTCGCGTGGTCGAGCGCAAGAAGTACGGCCTCAAGAAGGCCCGCCGCGCTCCCCAGTTCTCCAAGCGCTAAGGTTTTATCTCCTTTCGAGATACAATGTACAAGCGGGGCCTGCCGATTCCTCGGCGGGTCCCGCTTTTCTTTTTCGACTAGGGTGGGCGGTTGTATATCGCCTGCTAGGGAAGGAGCGATCCTATGCCCCAGAACATCTTCGGTACCGACGGCGTCCGTGGCGTCGCCAATGCCGACCTCTCGTGCGACCTCGCGTTTCGCCTGGGCCGCGCGGCGACCAAGTTCCTTGGCCCGGACATCTGCATCGGCCGCGACACGCGTCTTTCGGGTACCATGCTCGAGAGTGCTCTGACCGCTGGCATTATGGCAGAGGGCGGCCGTCCGCATTGCTGCGGCGTTATCCCTACGCCGGCCGTGGCGCTGCTCACCGTCCAAAACGAGCTCGACGGCGGCATCGTCATCTCCGCTTCGCATAATCCGCCGGAGTTCAACGGCATCAAGTTCTTTAGCCGCAAGGGCATGAAGCTTCCCGATGCTGTCGAGGAAGAGATCAGCGCCTGGGTCATGTCCGAGGAGGCCATGGCTGCCGACACGCTGCCGACCGGCGCCGGTGTGGGTCACATCATCAAGATGAAAGACGCCCGCAAGGCCTATGTCGATCATGCCATCAGCACGCTCGACGGCCTTAAGCTCGATGGCCTGGTTGTTGCCGTCGACTGCGGCCACGGTGCTTCCTGCCAGACCACGCCCGCTGCGCTGCAGCGCCTGGGCGCCACGGTCCATGCCATCAACACCGATTACTGCGGCACCGACATTAACGTTGAGTGCGGCTCCACTCACCTTGAGCCCCTGCGCGAGCTCGTGCTGCGCACCCACGCCGATATCGGCCTGGCCCACGACGGCGACGCCGACCGCGTGCTGTTCGTCGACGGCGAGGGCAATGAGATCGACGGTGACTACATCCTGGCTATCTGCGGCTCCGATCTCGCCGCTCGCGGCAAGCTCGCCAACTCCGAGATCGTCTCGACCGTCATGTGCAACCTTGGCTTCTCCATCGCTATGAAGGAGCAGGGCTTCGAGATGGTTCAGACCGCCGTGGGCGACCGCTACGTTTTGGAGCGCATGCTCGCGGACGGCGCCGTCATCGGCGGCGAACAGTCCGGCCACATCATCTTCCTAGAGCACAACACCACCGGTGACGGCCTGGTGACGGCTCTGCAGCTGCTGGCCGTGCTCAAGCGCACCGGTCGTACCCTCACTGATCTTGCCGGCATCATGAAGAAGTACCCGCAGGTACTCGTCAACGTGCATTCCGACAACAAGGCCGGCCTGGACGAATGCCAGCCCATTTGGGACGCCGTCGCTGCCGCCGAGAAGGAGCTTGACGGCCGCGGCCGCATTCTGGTGCGCCCGAGCGGTACCGAGCCGCTGGTCCGTGTTATGGCCGAGGCGGAGACGCACGAGCTCACTCAGCGTGTTGTCGACGACATCGTCGAGGTTGTCAAGCGCGAACTTCCCTAATGGTCAAAAACGGGTGCCAAGTGGTAAACTGTTAAAGCTATTTTGATTGATTGGTATGTCCGAGGGGGAGCATGTTCACTAAAGTCCTAAGGTCTTTTGGTATGCGTGGACGAGTTCTTACGCTGGATGCTCCCATCTCGGGCGACGTCATTCCGCTCTCCGAGGTAAACGACCAGACGTTTGCCACCGGCCTTTTGGGCCAGGGCGTGGCGATTCAGCCTACCGGCACGCGTGTGATTGCGCCGGCAGACGCCAAGGTCGAGGCCATTTTTCCCACGGGTCACGCCGTTGCGCTCAACACGGTCGATGGCCTAGACGTGCTGATCCACGTTGGTTTGGACACTGTTCAGCTTGAGGGCAAGCATTTTAGCGTGCATGCACAGGTGGGCGATGTCGTCCATAAGGGTGACGTGCTCATCGAGTTCGATCGCGAGGCAATTGCTGCCGAGGGCTACGATGTGACGGTTCCCATCTTGGTGTGCAACTCCGTTGAGTTCTCGAGTATCAAGGGCTCCGTTGGTGCGCATGTCGAAGAGATGGACCAGCTCATCGTTGCTCGCGAACGCTAGCAAGTGCACGTGGCCATTAGCCTACAATTCAAACACGTTTATGGAGGGCGCCCTTGAAAGAGGGCGCCCTCCGTGGCAAGATGGGATTTGTCCGAAGCTAAACGGCTTTGGGTCACCGTGGACGGGCAGGGGCCTCGACGCGGCTAGACACGAGACACATACATTACGCGACCTCGCCCTGGTGGCCGCACACGTTGGTTGCGGCCGACGCGGGCCGCGGGCAAGTGCTTGTAAGGGGAGCCTTGCCTCTCTTGTACGAGAAAGGACGCGTAATGAAGATCATTAAAGCTAAAGACTACGAGGATATGAGCCGCAAGGCCGCCAATATTATCTCGGCGCAGGTTATCCTCAAGCCCGATTGCGTGCTGGGTCTTGCCACCGGCTCCACCCCGATCGGTGCCTACAAGCAGCTCGCTGCTTGGTACGAGAAGGGCGACGTCGACTTTGCCGAGGTCAGCACCTACAACCTGGACGAGTATCGCGGCCTTTCGCACGACGATCCCCAGAGCTATCACTACTTCATGCGTGAGAACTTCTTCGATCACATCAACATCGACCTGAACAACACGCATGTGCCCGACGGTTCCAACCCCGACGCCGCCGCTGCCTGCTCTGAGTACGACAAGATCGTCGCCGCCGCCGGTTACCCGGATCTGCAGCTGCTCGGCATTGGCAACAACGGCCACATCGGTTTCAACGAGCCCGATGACCACTTCTCCAAGGGCACGCACTGCGTCGACCTCACCGAGAGCACCATTCAGGCCAACAGCCGCCTGTTCGACAGCATCGACGATGTTCCCCGTCAGGCCTACACCATGGGTACCCAGACCATCATGTATGCCCGCATGATCCTAGTCGTCGCCAACGGCGAGGCCAAGGCTCAGGCCGTGCATGACATGTGCTATGGTCCGGTTACGCCCGCGTGCCCGGCTTCGATCCTGCAGCTGCACACCAACTGCGTTGTCGTTGCCGACGAGGCCGCCCTTTCGCTCTGCGAGTAGCGCGAATCCTGCATCTCGACATAGCCTTGCCTAAGGCCTCCGCTTTGCGGGGGCCTTTTTGTTATCCCTCTCCGCCCGCTTGACCAAAATCTTGCCGCAAGCTTGACGAATGCCGGATGCCCAACAGCTTGATTCATTCCATACCAGATTCTATGCAAAAATGCCACTAAAAGGTCGTAGACGGTAGCGGGTGCTAGGCGAGTTGAATGACATAGCTGAACCTTGTTCATTTGCGTTACACTGCCGCTTAGATGGGACAAGCTGACAAGCTCATTTACCTGCTTAAAGACCGATTAGTCGGGGGATTAATAACAATCGGCCCTCGCTGTACAAAAACTTGCCGCTTGCGTACCAAAAGACAACCTAGAACACAAGGTCGCTCTATTCATAGCGCGGTTTGTATGGTCTTGCGGTTACAGTGTCCATACGGTCGAGTTGAGGAGCGGGCATGGTAAACGATTTGGGCAGTATGGACGACCTCGAGCTGATGCCGCTGGGCGGTGGCTATATGGTGCGACGCGAACGCTTGATGAATGAGCTTCTCGCCAAGGGCCGAAAGGCCGGCATCGTGGTTCTTTATGCGCCCGACGGGTTTGGGAAGACCTCGGTGCTGCTGCAGTACACCCATGAGGTTAAATGCGACCCGACGCGAGGCCCCGTGCGGATTATCGAGGCCGATCGCGCCACTGGGCGCGAGGTGTTTATGCAGCTCGAGGTGGTTACCGAAGAACTCAAAGACAAACCGCACTCCCTTATCGCGATTGATAATGTGCCAAACCTCGATCAGCACGATACCGAAGACCTCATCGACAGGATTCGCGGCCTGCGCGCTATGGGGGTGGGGGTCTTTATCTCCTGCCGTCCTTCAAATCGTCAACTGATTCATGGGCTGGGCGATTCGGTTAAGATCAATGCGCAGATGCTCAAGGTGCATGCCTATGAGTATTCGGCGTGGGCATCGGCGTTTTCGATCAGCACATCGCTCGACTTTTATCAGCTCACGCAGGGCGTGCCCGAGCTCGTTTCGGCATTGCAGACGGGTCTGTATGGCCAAGGCGACGTAGCCGGTCTGCTCGAAAACGAGATTGTCAACGTATATGGCGCGGCACTTGTCGACCTGGCTTCGCTCGACAATAATGCACTGTTTTGCGTGGCATGTCTCATGATTTTGATGGGCGAGGGCAATATCGCAGAACTCGAGGCTTGCGGGGTGAGGCTATCGATGGTCGACCAGTCCTACTTCGTACGCGACTACCCGATCTTTGGCTTGGACCCCGCCGAGCGGAGTTTTACGTGTCTGGGCACGGAGGATAACGGACGCTTGCGCTTGCGTAAGTTGGTGGCCGAGGTTCGCCCCGAACTTGTTCCGAGGGCGGCCCGGATTTTGCTTAAGGCGGGCCGATGCGATGCGGCGATGGGCCTGGCGGACGCCTTTTTGGACCGTGATGCGGTCCTTGAACTTGCTGGGCAGTATGGGGTCGATCTGGCTCTGACGGGGCACGGGGCCGATATCTGCCGAGCAGCGCTGGGCACGATCGATGCCGAGGATCCGGCTCCAGAGCCAACGCCTGCCGAGGCGCTTGGCGTATATCTGGCAGCGGTCAGCGTGTCCAATACAAAGCTCGCTCGCTATATGGCATCGGTCATCGAGCGCGGGGGCGAACGGGCGGCCTGCGAAATAGACCCTGTTTCATGGAGGGTGGCCCAGACACTGACGGCTGTTTGCTATGGGGACAACGGGCTTGGGCTTCCTACGAACCTGACCGTGCCAGAAATCGAGACATCCCATACCGCACTCGATATGTTGTCCGCGCATATCGAGGTCAAGCGCTGCCTGACCGAGCGGGGAGATGACGGCGGCGTTCTACAGCAGCTCAAAACGAGCAAGGCCTACGACTGCGAGCTCGACATCGCGGGGATTGTTATACGGGCCGACAGCATGCTGGTGGAGCTTTTTGACGGGTCGTTTGCGGGAACCGACGAGCGCGACGACGAGATGACGGTGGTGCGGGAGGCGCTCGACGTACGTGGGCTCAAGGCGATGGCTATCTGGGTGCGCATGGTGTTGGCGGCACGGCGGCTCCTTTCCGGCTTGCCGGTAACCGACGACGCGGCATTCAACGAGCTCGATCGTTTTGCCGTGCGCATACGCGACAACCAGATTCAGCTGTTTGGCCTGTTGCTAGAAGGCTGGCAGTCGCTGGCAGAGGGACGGCCGGTTAATGCAAAGTTCCGTGCGGTCCAAGTGCTCAAACTTGCCGAGGAGTCGATTGCGTACATGCGCGATAACGCATTGCTGTTGGAGCGCGCGGCGTATCTGCGTAACACCTCGATGGTTTCGGTGCGCGAGGAAGCGGAGCTACTCGATATAAGCCAGACGCAGGTTGGTGGAGCGGAGGCCTGGATGGTGGCGCTGCATTTGGCCTGTGCGGGCCGAGACAGCGATCTTGCGGCCTGGATGTCCATGAATCGCGCGGGGATTCTAGAGCCATCGTATCGGCTCTTTGCGCGCCTTGCCATGCATTGTCTGGGCGAGCCGGCGACCAGGATTCGCAAGAAGCTTCCCGTGCGCGAGCTGTCGCGGTACTCGCTGCGCGACGATTTGGAAGGGGAAGGCGAGCGCCTGTTCCAGGCCGGCGAGGTTGAAGCCGTTGATACCATCGACCATATCGAGATTCGCATGTTTGGGGCGTTTCGCGCCGAGCGCGACGGGTTTCCCATCACGGACAAAATGTGGCGCCGCAAGAAGGCGGCGACACTTGCCGAGCGGCTTGCACTGGGCATGGATGCGCTCGTCGACCGCGAGACGCTGGCCATGGAGCTGTGGCCCCATGCCGAGTTCAATAGCGCCCGCAACAACCTGTACTCGACGATATCGCGCTTGCGGTCGGCTTTGGGACCGACGCCGGATGGCAAGTCGTGTGTGCTCATCCAAAATGAATGCATCGGACTCAACGGCGACTACGTCAAGACCGATGTACGGCTGTTTGACCAGATAAGCCGCGAGGTTTTGGGAAATCGCACGGGTGCGCGCGGGCCCCATTTAGTTGAGCTGTGCCTTAAGATTGAGCAGCTTTATGCCGGACCGCTGTATGTTCCCAATGGCTGTAACCCCACCTACTTTTTGCGTATGCGACGCATTATGCAGTCAAAGTACATCGATTGCATGATTAAGGGAGCAAATGCCGCTCTAGAAGAAAACGATCTGCAGTCGGCGATTTGGCTGGCGGAGTCGGGGCTTCGGCAGGAAACAGCGCGTGAGGATATGGTGCGCTGCGCCATGCGCGTCTACAGTGCGGCGGGGCGGCGGCGCGATATCGTCGAGCTGTACAGCGGGCATATGCACCATCTAAGGGAGCAGGTCAATGGCGTGCCCGAGCCCGAGACGCGGCGTCTATACGAGCGCTTGGTGGAGGGGCGGCTCAATCGCGTGCTGGTCGAGCGATAAAAAACGGGCGCCCGAAGTACTTGGGCACCCGTAAGCTTGCCATGTGTTGGCTCGCCGGATCATTGGCTCTTAGACGAGCTTGATCTTCTCGATGTCCTTGCGCGAGGACTCGCGATACAGCGAGAACTTGCGGCCGATGACCTGGACGACCTCGGCGTGGCAACGCTCGGAGAGCTCTTCGGCGGCCTCGCGGGCGGAAAGACTGGAGCCATCGAGCACGGAGCACTTAACGAGTTCGTGCTTCTCCAGGTAGGCGACCGTCTGCTCGACGGTGCCCTCGTTGACATCGGACTTACCGATGATGATGGCGGGGTTGAGGTGATGGGCCATGCTGCGAAGCTGCTTGACCTGGGCTCCTGTCAGTGCCATGGGTTCTCGCTTTCTATGTATGGGGTGCCCCGCGACGGGGCCTTAATCTACGTGAGCTGTCCCACGATAGCGCAGGAACGGCGCGGTGTGGAGCGCGTTTGCCCAGTTCGCAAAGAATGCGGATGCCGAGTGAGTGGGCGGTGCGGGCTGCGAACAGGCTATGAGCTGGGCGCAGAGACCGGTTCCCATGCAATAAACGCCCAGCGAACCTTACGGATATGGTCGAGCATATAGCACCCCTGCGGCACGCCCTTGGAGCCCGGCTCGCCGGCATGGGGGTTTTCGATCATGTGCTGAGCGATATAGTCGCGCAGGCGGTCGATCTTATCCTCGTTGCCATGCTCGAGCATACGGGAAAAATCCGCCACGCCTGCCTCAAGGCTATCGAAGGTATCGCGACGAGGCGATTCAAAGTATGTAACCTGCGGCAACGCACCCATCTGAATGAGGATGTTGAAGGCGTACACAAAGCCATTGCTGCAGGTAACCGAGGCGCCGATAGCGTTCATCAAGTGCAGATCATAACGCGGGCTGGAGTTGGCGACCATCGTGACAGCACAACGCCGACGAGCCGTGCGGTCGAGCTTGGCAAGCGCATCTTTTAGATTGGTCGTCGTAACCGACCGACTGGCAAAGGCAACATCCACCGCTTTCGCGACCGGTCCAACCAAATCCCAGTCATCGTCCCAGGCAAGCTCAAGCGGCGTAATGCGATCCTCGAGCCCATAGTACTCAATGCCAGCATCAAGCGTGCCCAACATGGCAGGGGAAAAGTCAGCAGCAATCACAGGATGCCCAGCCTGAGCAAGCGGAATAGCAATCGACCCAGCCCCGCACCCCATATCGAGTACCGACTCGCCGGGCTCAAGCGCCAGCAGCTTTATAAAATCCCGAGCATAAGGGGCAGTCTCCAACGGCCGAAAATGCCGAGCCCTTTTATCCCACTCAAAAGAATCGTCAGCCCGCCGCCGATCAGCTTGCAGACGCATCCACTCCAGATTCCAATCTGTGGAAAGCAGCTCAGAACGATTCTCCCCATCAGCCACGGGCCAACCTCCTAGCAACAAAAAAGCGACTCCTCCCAAAAGAAGAGCCGCAACCAGCATATATCAGAAAGAACCGATCCAACGCCAAACCGTCATACCAGCAAAGTGGAGCAGAAGCGAAGCGACTGCAACCGGGATAGAACCCAACCGAGGTCCCGTTGTGCGGGAGCCCCGGGGAGGGCAAATATATAAGGTCGATCGCGAGTTCCGCACGAGCCGGAGAGCACTTAATGTGCTCTCCGTGCGAGTCAGGACTGTCCGAGCAGGCGACCTTATATGTCTGCCGCCCGGCGGCGGGGCTCCTCGCCAGTCCCCCTCAGCTAGTTCTTGAGCGAGTTCAGCGGCGCCGGGAAGCGTCCACCGCGGTGGGCAAGCACGGTGCCGGCGTTGGGGTTCACCGGCATGATAGGCGCACGGCCAAATAGGCCGCCGTACTCGACGCAGTCGCCCACGCCCTTGCCAATGGCGGGAATCACGCGGACGGCCGTGGTCTTGTTGTTGATGACGCCGATGGCCATCTCGTCGGCGATAATGCCGGCGATGGTCTCGACCGGGGTGTCGCCGGGGATGGCGATCATGTCCAGGCCAACGGAGCACACGCAGGTCATGGCCTCGAGCTTCTCGAGCGAAAGCGCGCCGGCCTCGACGGCGGCGATCATGCCGGCGTCCTCGGACACGGGGATAAAAGCACCCGAGAGACCGCCCACGCTGGAGCTAGCCATGACGCCGCCCTTCTTGACGGCATCGTTGAGCATGGCGAGCGCGCAGGTCGTGCCGGGACCACCGCAGGTGCCCACGCCGATGATCTCGAGGATGCGAGCGACGGAGTCGCCGATGGCGGGCGTGGGAGCCAGCGACAGGTCGACAATGCCCTTCTCGACACCCAGGCGATGGGCGGCCTCGCGGCTCATGAGCTCGCCGGCACGGGTGATCTTAAAGGCGGTCTGCTTAATCTTCTCGGCGACTTCCATCATCGATGCAGAGTCGGGCAGCGTCTCCAGGGCTGCGGCCATAACGCCGGGGCCCGAGACGCCTACGTTGATGACGGCGTCGGCCTCGCCACCGCCGTGGACGGCGCCCGCCATAAACGGGGAGTCCTCGACCATGTTAGCAAAGCAGACAAACTTGGAAGCGCCGACGGAATCCTGGTCGGCCGTGAGTTTAGCGGCATCGATGATGGTCTGGGCGGCCATAAGCACGGCGTCCATGTTGATGCCGGCGCGCAGGCTGGCGACGTTGACGCTGGAGCAGACACGGCTCGTGGTGGCGAGCGCCTGGGGGATGGACTGGATGACGCGGCGGTCGGCGTCGCCGATGCCCTTCTGGACGAGTGCGGAGAAGCCGCCCAGGTAATCGATGCCGAGCGTCTCGGCCGCGCGGTCGAGGGCATGCGCGATGGGGGTGAGGTCCTCATCCTTGCAGCATGCGGCGATCTGCGCCACCGGGGTGACGGAAACGCGCTTGTTGACAATGGGGATACCGTACTCGCGCTCGAGGTTCTCGGCGGTCTCGACCAGATGCTCAGCCGTGTGCGTCACATGGTCGTAGATCTTCGTGCACATGCGGTCGAGGTTCTCGTCACCGCAACCCATGAGCGAAACACCCATGGTGATGGTCCTGATGTCGAGGTTCTGTTCCTCAACCATGCCGCGGGTTTCCGCGATTTCTGCGGGCGTGATCGCCATCCTTGCGCTCCTATCTGCCAAAACGAGCATAGTCTTATCTATTCTAACGTGCCGCACGTGCCAAGTGGCGCGTGCGGCACGTTTTGGTGCTCGGTTGTTTCCGTTGTGTTACTTCCCAAAGACCTCTTCGGCGATACGAGCGCTCTCGGCGGCGTCCTTGGCGTAGTAGTCCGCGCCGATTTGCTTGGCGTATTCGGGGGTGAGCACGGCGCCGCCCACGATGATCTTGACGCCCGGAACCTCGGCATGGAGCAACTTGATGGTCTCTTCCATGGCGACGACCGTGGTGGTCATAAGCGCCGAGAGGCCGACGAGCTTGATGTCACGCTCCTGCACGGTCTTGAGCACCTCTTGCGGGTCGACATCGCGGCCTAGGTCAAAGACGGTGTAGCCGTAGTTGTCGAGCAGCATCTTGACGATGTTCTTGCCGATATCGTGGATGTCGCCCTTGACGGTGGCCACGCAGATCTTGCCCTTGTCGGCGATCTCGCCGGCGGGCATCAGGCGCTTGATGGTGTCGAAGCCCACGCGTGCGGCTTCGGCCGAGGCCATGAGTTGCGGCAAGAAGAACTTGCCCTGGTCAAAGAGGACGCCCACCTCGTCGAGGGCGGGGATAAAGTGGTTGTTGATAAGGTCCATGGCGTCGTGGTCTGCCAGCAGACGCTCGGTCTCGGCAGCGATCTCGCCTTTGCGGCCCGAGACGACCATGCGACGAATCGGGTCGTCGTTGCCGTCGGTGCCGGCGGTGCCGGCAGCGGGCACGGTGTCGGTCGATGCGGCCTGAGCTGCTGCCGGGTTGGCGGCGATCTTATACGGATCGGTCCAGCCGGCATAGCGCTCGATGTATCCGGTCGAGCCCTCGTCCTCAACGCTCAGGACGCGATAGCTGTAGACGGTGTCCATAAAGCGCTTGGAGCCCGGGTTCATGATGGGGGCATCGAGGCCCGCGCCAAAGGCGGCGGCCAAAAAGACCGAGCCCAGCAGCGGGCGGGCAGGCAGACCAAAGCTGATGTTCGACACGCCGAGCGCGCATTTGACGCCCAGGCGCTCCTTGCACAGGGACATGGCGCGCAGGATCTGCTCGGCCTGGCGTTGATTGGTCGAGGCGGTCATGACCAGGCAGTCGATGAGGATACGGTCCGGGCCGATGCCGTAGCGGGCAGCCTCGGCCACGATGCGCTCGGCGATGGCAAAGCGGGCCTCGGCGGTATCGGGGATGCCGCCTTCGTCGAGCGTAAGGCCGACAACGTTGGTGCCGTAGTGGGCGACCAGCGGGAAGATCTCGTCCATGATCTGCTGCTTGCCGTTGACCGAGTTGATGATGGGCTTGCCGGCGTAGCGACGTACGGCGGCCTCGACGGCGGCGGGGTCGGTGGAGTCGATCTGCAGCGGCAGCAGCGTGGAGCCTTGGAGCTGCTCGGTGGCCTGTTGGATAATCTTGACCTCGTCGATCTCGGGCAGGCCCACGTTGACGTCCAGGATGTCGGCGCCCTGCTCCTGCTGGCTGATGCCCTGGCTCACGACGTAGTCCAGGTCGCCGTCGCGCAGGGCTTGCTGCAGGCGCTTTTTGCCGGTGGGATTGATGCGCTCGCCGATGACGGCGATCTTGTGACCGTCACAGGGAAGGTCCACGACCGTCTGGGCGCTCGTGACCGACATGCTGGGCTTGCGGTGGTGCGGGCTGGGCGTGTGGTTATCGATAAGCGTGCGCAAGGCGGCCATGTGCGCCGGCGTGGTGCCGCAGCAGCCGCCCACGACGCTCACGCCGTCCTCAATCATGCCGGCGACGGCCTCGGCGTATTCGGGTGCCTGGATGTCAAAGACGGTATTGCCGTCATCGTCCACGCGGGGCAGTCCCGCATTGGCCTGCACCATAACGGGCTTGTCGGTGACGGTGAGCATGCGAGCGGCGAGTCCTCGGAGCTCGGCCGGGCCCTGGCTGCAGTTGATGCCCAAAACGTCGGCGCCGATGGCGTCGAGGGTGATGGCGGCGACCTCGGGGCTCGTGCCCAAGAAGGTGCGGCCGTCTTCCTCAAAGGTCATGGTGGCAAAGACGGGCAGGTCGGAGTTCTCGCGGCAGGCGAGGACTGCCGCCTTGATCTCGGCCAGGTCGGTCATAGTCTCGATAATAAAGAGGTCCACACCCGCGGCGACGCCAGAGCGCACCTCCTCGGCAAAGAGGTCGTAGGCCTCGTCGAAGCTGAGGGTACCCAAGGGGCGCAGCAGCGCGCCGATGGGGCCGATGTCGCCGGCGACGTAGCGGGCGCCGGCCTCGCGGGCGCAGGTGACGGCTGCGGCAAAGACGTCTGCCACGGTGGCGGCGCCGTCGAGCTTGTGGGCGTTGGCACCAAAGGTGTTGGCGGTGATCACGTCGCAGCCGGCCTCGACATATTGACGCTGAATGTCGGTAATGACCTGGGGCTCCTCAAAGTTGAGCAGCTCGGGCAGGGCGCCGGCCTTCATGCCGGCCGCCTGCAGCA
The DNA here is from genome assembly GCA_902835305.1 of Coriobacteriaceae bacterium. Taxonomy (GTDB): domain Bacteria; phylum Actinomycetota; class Coriobacteriia; order Coriobacteriales; family Coriobacteriaceae; genus Collinsella. Next base: position 206,563 of record CADFMD010000003.1, on the reverse strand, counting down.
TGGTGCCCATGCCGCCGTCGAACAGCAGATGCCCCGTGCCCTCGATGGCCGCACGCAGGCGATCGTCCTTAATGCGCAGATCGTCGATCGTGCGCGTCTTGTACGTGGCACCGTTGCGACGTGCGGCATCAACGGGTGCCGCCAATGCAGTGCCGTCAGAATCATGAGTGATAAGCGGAGTAAACATCGAGGGCTCCTAATGGCTGGAATAGCAGGTGGTGTGGGCGGCGCGGAAGCGACAGTGCTCGCGCATGCGGCAGATATTGCAGGTGGGGCGGCTCTGGGCGTCGTGGACCTCGCCGTCGAACAGACCGATCACCGCGGTCACGCTCTTGGTGGGCATGAGCAGGCTGGTGGGCGTGACGGTAAGCCCGATGAGCCGCGTGGCGTTGAGCGCATTCACGATCGAGCGCTGGGCCGAGAGCGGGCAGTCGCCATAGCCGGGACTAAAGCGCCAGTTGCCGGCGAGCCCATGAACGGCGGCGTCCGTCTTGACCTGCTGGTCCATTTGCTCAACGGCGGCTTCTACATAGGCAGAGCATGCGGCGTCGAGCACGGCTCCCTCTAGGGGCTGCTGAGCTCCCGTGGTGCGCAGACGACGCTCGGCGTCCATGCCGAGGGTGCATGCCATGAGCGCGGCCATGCGGGCGTCCTTGAGATGTCGATAGATGTCGCGACCGCGCAGCTCAACGTTGGTGCCAACCAGACGGATGCAAGGCTCTCCCTGCTCGTCCACGCCCGTGGCATCGACGGTAAACACGCGCCGCACGCCGCGGGGCTCAATGTCCAGCTCAAGGCGCTCGACCACAAGCTCAATACGTCGTGACAGCTCGGGCTCAATCTGCTGGCCGCCGTAGCCCAGATACCGCAGCATCTCGGCACGGTCGACACGGGGATGGTGCGCAGCATCGACACGGTAAAGCGCCGGCGACGCAAGGTCGGCCGGCACTTCGACAGCGGTTGTATCGATGTGCGGTTTTTCCATTACCCCAGGCGCTCCATAATGGTCGCGGCGATCGCAGGACGATTCATAGTGTACAGGTGCAGACCGGCGGCACCGTGCTCCTTAAGGTCGCAAAGCTGACGGGCGGCATAATCTACACCGGCTGCCTGCAGGCTCTCGGGGTCGTTCTCGTACTTGGCGAGAATCTTGATGACGGGGGAGGGCAGCGATGCGCCGCACATAAAGACCATGCGGCTGATCTGGGACTTGCCCATAAACGGCATGATGCCCGCGGTGATGGGCATCGTGATGCCCGCCTTGTCGGCAAGCTCGCGGAAGCGGTAGAAGCACTCGTTGTCAAAGAAGAGCTGCGTCACAAAGAAGCTCGCGCCGGCGTCCTGTTTTTGCTTGAGGTATTCGACCGAAGCGTTGAGGTCCTCACAGGCAATGTGGCCCTCGGGGTAGGCCGCGGCGCCCACGCAAAAGCCGGCGTCGACGAGCTCGGGGATGAGGTCGCGGGCGTAGGCGTAGTCCGAGGCGGGCTTGTCGTCCTCGGTCGCGCCGACAGGGAGATCTCCACGCAGGGCCAGGATGTTTTCCACGCCGGCGGTGCGATACTCGTCGATCTTGGCGGCGATATCGGCGTGCGACCGGCCCACGCAGGTAAGGTGCGCCACCGAGGGCGTATCGAATTCGCTCGTAATCATATGCGCGATGGGGGCGGTGGTGGCACCGTTGCCCGAGCCGCCGGCCGAGCAAGTAACTGAGACAAAGCTCGGCGAAAGCTTGCACAGGTTGCCCGCCACCTCGCGAGCCGTGTCGAGGGTAAGCTCGCCCTTGGGCGGGAACATCTCAAACGAAACGGGTGCGGTGCCCTGGGATGCTGCCTGCTTAAAAACCTCGTCGACGCGCATGTCGTGCTCCTTTAGATACATTAGTGTGATGTGTTGTAAGGATTCTACAGCACCACTGTGTCACGGTGGAGTTTCACTCGCTATTTGGGGATACCAATCAAAGATGCCTTGCTATCGGCATTCCCTATAACATGGCGGTCAATCTAAGATGAGGCAGTAAAGACTGGTATCTGATGTGAAATACCAGTTAATAGAGCCCCATCCCAAATTGACTACCCTTAAATCATGGGGAAAGGTCTGCAATTTATACAGTTGATTGGCTGTTGAGGGTGGCAACGCCGCTGCGATGCGGTAACCTCATTGATTGGTTTCGCGACAGCAACATAACGGTAATGTTGCGGAAACACGGCGAGTCTAAGCTATGACTCGTTCGTTAGTAATCAACACCGCTTCTCACGCGGTGCCGATACGAAGGGAGTTCCGTATGGCCGAACTTACTGACCGCTTCGGGACCATGGTGTTCTCGGAGGAAGTCATGAAGGACTACCTCCCCAAGGACATTTGGAAGCGCCTTGCTGCAACCCTCGAGGACGGTGAGCCGCTCGACCTGGATGTGGCCAACGCTGTTGCTCACGCTATGAAGGTCTGGGCCATCTCCAAGGGCGCCACGCACTACGCGCACTGGTTCCAGCCGCTTTCGGGCATTACTTCCGAGAAGCACGATAGCTTCCTCGAGCCCAACCACGACGGCACCGCCATTACCAAGTTTACGGGCAAGAACCTCATCCAGGGCGAGCCCGATGCTTCCAGCTTCCCCAACGGCGGCCTGCGTGCCACCTTCGAGGCCCGTGGCTACACCGCTTGGGATCCCACCAGTCCCGCATTCATTAAGGACGATGTCCTGTGCATCCCCACGGCTTTCTGCTCCTACACGGGCGAGGCCCTGGACAAGAAGACCCCGCTGCTGCGCTCCATGACCGCGCTCTCGCGTGAGTCCAAGCGCGTTTTGGCGCTGTTCGGCAAGACGCCAAAGAAGGTTGTTCCTTCCGTGGGCGACGAGCAGGAGTACTTCCTGATCAAGAAGGACGCCTACCGCAAGCGCAAGGACCTGGTCATCACCGGCCGCACCCTCTTTGGCGCCGCTCCCTGCAAGGGCCAGGAGCTCGAGGAGCACTACTTTGGCGCTATCCGCCCCACCGTCTCGGCCTATATGAAGGATCTGGACGACGAGCTGTGGGCGCTCGGCATTCCCGCCAAGACCAAGCACAACGAGGTCGCTCCCTGCCAGCATGAGCTCGCCCCCGTCTACGGTGAGGTCAACGAGGCCATCGACCAGAACTTGGTCATGATGGAGAAGATGAAGCTCATCGCCTCCCGCCATGACTTGGTCTGCCTGCTGCACGAGAAGCCCTTCGAGGGCATCAACGGTTCGGGCAAGCACAACAACTGGTCGCTCGGCACCGAGTCCGAGAATCTGCTCGATCCAGGCGACACCCCGCTCGACAACCTGCAGTTCATCGTCTTCCTCACCGCGGTGATCGAGGCCGTCGATAACTATCAGGAGCTCCTGCGTGCCTCCGTTGCCTCGGCCGGCAACGATCATCGTCTGGGCGCCAATGAGGCTCCTCCGGCGATTATGTCCATCTTCCTGGGCGACCAGCTTACCGAGGTTGTCGAGAAGATCATCGATGGCAAGGCTTCCGTCCATGCCACGCGCGGCGTGCTCGACCTGGGCGCCGACACCCTGCCCAAGCTGATGCAGGACAACACCGACCGCAACCGCACCTCCCCGTTCGCCTTCACCGGCAACAAGTTCGAGTTCCGTGCCTGTGGCTCCGAGCAAAACGTTTCCGACTCCAACCTGGTGCTCGATGCCGCCGTTGCCAAGTCGCTCAAGTCCTTCGCCGATGCGCTCGAGGGTACGCCCGAGGACGAGTTCCAGGACGCCGCGCTCGAGTACTGCAAGAAGGTCCTGACCGACCACCAGCGCATCCTCTTCTCTGGCGATGGTTACTCCGATGAGTGGCCCGTCGAGGCCGAGAAGCGCGGCCTTGCCAACAACAAGACCACGGCCGATGCCCTGCCCGCCTTTGTTTCCGATAAGGCCATTGCGCTCTTTGAGGAGACGGGTGTCCTGACCAAGGCCGAGGCTCAGTGCCGCTACGACTGCAAGCTCGAGAAGTACAACAAGCTCATGAACATCGAGGCCACCACGATGGTTCGCGAGGCGCGTCGTACCTATCGCCCGGTCATTACCGCCTATGCCACCAAGGTCGCTAAGGGCCTTGAGGCTATCCGTGCCGCCGGTGCCGATGCTGCCATGCAGTGCGAGCAGAACACGCTCAACAAGCTCTGCAACGGCATCACCGCCATCAACGACTCCATCAAGGCGCTCGACGCCGTACATCAGAAGGCCGAGGCCCTCGATGGCCAGGAGCAGGCCAACGTGTACGCGCACGAGGTCGTTCCCGCTATGGATACGCTGCGTGCCGCCGTGGATGCCATGGAGGAGATCGTGGCCGCTGACTACTGGCCGGTCCCGACCTACGACGACATTCTGTTCTACGTGTAGAGCGTAACTGACATATCGTCACGGTATTGAGCCGGGGTCCGCATCATGCGGGCCCCGGTTTTTGTTTGCGAAGGACGCTTTGAAGCCCGTTTTGCCGCCGATTCGCCTAGGTATAAAGGGTTGTGGGCAAAAAACGTCAAATATGAGTACTGTCACAAGTCCTGTAGCATTATTTAGTTGCAAAATATGCAGTGTTACACAACATATGTCCAAGTACTTAGCCGATAAACGTCTGCAATTCTTCCGCCGTAGGACACCTGACGTCTAAATCGACTTCTGAAGGCATGAAATAGATGTTACTAAATCGGTAACAGTACTCATATTTGCCATTTTTTGCCCACAGGCCTTGCGATGATGCCGGGATCCGCACCCTGTCGGGTTCGAATCCCGGCGTTGAGGCAGAAAAAAGCCCGCCACCGCGAGGGCAACGGGCTTCTCGATTTAAATGGTGCCCCCAGCGGGATGTCCGCGTGCGGCTGGCGCCGCCCGCTTTCGCTGCGTCGCTCCGCTCCTTGCGTGCTGCGCTGGGAAACGCTTGCGCGTTTCCTCAGCTCCGCACCCTGTCGAGTTCGAATCCCGGCGTATGGGTAGCAAAAAGCCCGCTACCGAATTGGTAACGGGCTTCTCAGATTCTGTGGTGCCCCCAGCGGGATTCGAACCCGCGATATCCACCTTGAAAGGGTGGCGTCCTTGGCCGCTAGACGATGGGGACAGCGGGAAAGAGTATAGCAGACTTTTTTAGCCGTTCACATATCGTTGGCAAACTGAAAAACCACCACATAGGAGCTGGCTCTCTATCCCGATCATCAAACATCTCAACCTGTAACATCTGGGCTGATAAATCGGCTCTATGTGTTACAGATCGAGACAAAAGGCAGGCGTCGGGACGAACATCTCATTCTGTAACAGTAAGACGACTTTTAACGGTCTAGATGTTACAGATTGAGACAAACCGTTGGGACGGGTCAAAACCGCCACAAAGGTGCCCGTCCCCTTTGTGGTGGTTGGGGCGTTAGGGGAGGAGCTTCATGGCGGCGTCGTGGGCGGCGTGCTCGTAGGTGTCGTCGAGGGGCTTGAGCGGCAGCAGGGCGGCGGCCTGTGCGTCGCCACGGCGCTCGAGGGCGTGGGCGATGAGCCAGTCGGCGAGTTCGGGGTTCTTGGGCAGTGCCGGTCCGTGCAGGTACGTGCCGATGACGCCCTTGTAGATGAGACCCTCAAAGCCATCATCGCCGTTGTTGCCGGTGCCCGTGACGACGGACGTTCCGAGCGGCGTGGCATCGGCGTCCAAAAGCGTGCGGCCGCCATGGTTCTCGAATCCCACAAAGGGCTCAGGTGCCAGGTCGGTTTTGACGGCTACGTTGCCGATCAGGCGGTCGGAGCCGCGTACGGTCTCGGCGGCAATGACGCCCAGGCCCTCGATGCGATTTTCGCCCATATAGTACGAACGGCCGAGCAGCTGATAGCTGCCGCAGATGGCGAGCAGCGAACCGCCGTCCTCCACATAGGCTGCGACCTTGTCTTTTTGAGCGAGCAGCTCGTGTGCCACGGCCAGTTGGTCGCGGTCGGAGCCGCCGCCCATCATGACGATATCGGCATCGTGCAAATCGAGCGTCTCGCCCATGCGGACCTCGTCCACGCGCACGGGAATGCCACGCCAGGCGCAGCGGCGCTCGAGCGCGATAACGTTGCCGCCGTCGCCATAGAGGTTGAGGGCATCGGGATACAGGTAGACGATACGCAACGGGCGCGAAAGCTCGGTCGGCGCGACGCCAACGGGGACGGCACTGCCATCGGCGCACTTTGCAGCGTGGGCGGCAACCGTAGCCGCATCGGTGTCTTTAAGTCCGTCGAGCTCCTTGACCAGCGGCGGGAAGGCCGTGTAGTTGGCGACGGCGTAGAAGGTGTTATCGGCGGCCTCGTCTGCCACGGCGCCAATTGCCTGCGCGACGTCCGAGATAATCGCGGCATCGATGCCGGCGTACTTGAGGCGCACCTGCATGTCGTGCGCGCGCGTGCCTCCGGCAAAGGCGACAAGACCCGGCGTGTCGGCGATGCGCTCAAAGTCGACGTCGTAGATCCACGATACATCGTGGCCGTCGGCATCGTTGTCGTTGAGGAAGAAAGCGCAGAGTCTGCCGCCTGCCGTCTTGATGGACTGGATCTGGCGATCGAAGCCTACGGGATTCTTGGCCAGGTTGGCCTTGACGGTGCGGCCGGCGATATCCCAGCGCCCCATACGACCACCGGCGGGCACATAGGCATCGAGCGCAGGCTGTAGAAGCGCCGTGTCCACGCCTAACTCATGTGCGGCAAAGAAGGCGGCGGCAACGTTGTAGACCATGTACAGGCCGTTGTAGCGTGTGGCGATGTGTGCGGCAGCCGCGTTGGGCGCAGATCCAAAGACCAGGTCAAAGCCGTAGCCGTCGCAGCCGAGCTCCACGCCCGTCACGCGACGGACCAGTGCGGGGCGGGCCCAGCCGCACGAGGGGCAATGGTAGGCGCCGAGCTGGCCGTATTGCACGTAGTCATACTCCAGCGGCGCGTTGCACTGCGAGCAAAAGCGCGAGTCGCTAATGCGGTCGGACTCGGTGTCGGTGGCGCCGTCGATGCCAAAGGCAATACTCGCGTTGGGAACGCGCGCGGCAATCGAGGCGCACAGCGGATCGTCGGCGTTGTAGATGAGCGTCGTTGCCGGCGAAAGCTCCAACGCGTGGGCGATGACCTCCTGGGTGTGGTCGATCTCGCCGTAGCGGTCTAGCTGGTCGCGGAACAGGTTGAGCAGCACAAAGTACGTCGGCTTGAGCTTGGGCAGGACGCGTACGGTGTAGAGCTCATCGCACTCAAAAACGCCCACGCGCTTGCCGCTGTCAGTGTGCTTAAGGCCGCCGCGGGCCTCGAGCAGAGCACCCACCACACCGGGCTCCATATTGTTGCCGGCACGGTTGCACACCACGGTAGCACCGCTGGCAGCAACGGCGTCGGCGATGAGGTTGGAGGTGGTGGTCTTGCCATTAGTACCGGTAATCACCACGCTGCGGTCGACCAGGCTCGCGAGGTCGCTTAGCAGCTCGGGGTCGATCTTCATGGCGATGCGGCCGGGGAGTACGCCGCCCTGGCGCTTAAGGATGGAGCGCAGCCCCCAGCGAGCGATATCGCTCGAGGTGCAGGCGAGAGATGAGCGGAAGTTCATGAAGCCGTTCCTAACGTGAATGACATGGTCGTGGCGTTTGCGCCGTTAAAAGCCGTAACGGCGCGCAAATTCCTGGGCAAGCTGCGACACGTCTTCGCAGGCATTGGCCCAGGGGGCAAAGTCGGGAGTGTCCGAGATAATGCCGTCCGCTTCCCAAACGGCCTGGTGCGAGAGGTCCCAGGGGTCGCGCGGCTCGGGTCGGCAGGGAAGGTACGGTGTCTGGTACATGGGGTTCAGTAAGAAGAACGCACCGCCCTCGCAACGGTTGGCAAACTCGCGCAGCGCGCGTGTCGCCGGGCGCATCTTGTTCGTTTTGAACAGCAGGATCGTGCGGGCGAGTAGGTACCAGGGGGAGTTCTCGAGGGCATCGGCTCCCATCTGCTCCTCGAGCTGGTGGGCCAGGGCAAAAAAGCCGTCCTCGTCTTCCAGACGAGCGAGGGCGAGTAACACGGTGCCTGCGGCTCGGGTGGGGTAGCCTTCCGCCTTAAGGACGCGGCGGGCGTAGTTGGCGGCAGCACGGTAGCGGGCGCTCGCCATGCACAGCTGCGAGATGGCCTCGAGCGTGTGAAGCCACCCGATAAGAGCCGGCTCGCTCACGGTAAGGTCTGCTGCGGTGACACCATCGGCCAAAACATTATTGGCCCAGTAGTGCGGGGCTTCCATGTCGAACCCGGGCACGCTTTGCTGCAGGTAATCGGCCGTGGTCGCCTCGAGCTTCATCAGATCGCCCAGGCAGGCGTCGACGGGCGTGTCCGCCAAAATGATGGCGAGCAGCTGCGCGTCGAGGACATGCGCATCGATGCGGACGATCTTGAGCAGCTCATCACGCATATCGTCGAACAGGCGGTTGCGCGTCTGCTCAAACTCCTCGTCGCTGCCCATGTCCTCGATGCGATGGAGCTCGTCGAGCAGGTGGCGATGAACACCGGCATAGGACAGCAGCGCCTGGGCATGCTCGGACTGCGCATACTTATGAGGGTTGACGTTCACGTCGTTATGGACAAGCTCGCGTGCTGCATCGGTGAGCTCGGGGTGCGACGCCAGATAGGTGCGCTCCAGGTAGGCGGGGATGTAGACGCTCGGATCCATTAGAGGTCTCCTCCCTTAAACGGCAAACCCTGCTCGGCTGCGCGCAGGATGCGCTCGTCGATCTGGGAACGCACGATGTCGTTGGTGGCGACCCAGGCGGCAAAGCTGGCGTTGTCGGGAGCGCCCAGGCCCTCCTGCAGCACCGGCGTCGCCTCGGACAGGGCAAGGACAAGCTCATCGGTGGAGCCCACGCCCACGTTGACGCGGGCATAGACGCCATCGGGAAACTCGGTTTGGAAGTAGAGTGCTTCGGCTGCATGCGGGCATGAGCGCACCAGGATGCGCAGGTAGTGTTCGGCGCCCTCGTAATCCAGCTCGCGCCAGGCTGCGCTCATCAGTGCGATGAGCGTCCACGGGTCCAAGTCGCGCTCCGGATCTTTGGGGCGGCGGCGCAGCGGGGTATTCGCGAGATAGGGTACGGAGTGGGCGGAGCGAAATCTTTTGAGCTCCTCGGCGGGGTATTCGAGCTTTGCCATGGCGAGCATCGCGGTGTGGCGGACACCAGCGGGGTCGTTGGGCGCAAAGTCCAAGCTGCGATTTGCGGCTTCGAGCGACATGCGATAGCGGCCGCTAATGAGGGCGCGCGATGCCAAGGCGGCAAGCCAGCGCAGATAGGGGCGGCGCGTGAGGTCGCCAGCGGCCTCGCGCTCGTAGGGGTCCTGAGCCGAGGCGATCTTGAGCGCCAGGTCATGCTCGACTTCATCGCACTTGGACACCAGGTACTGTACGTATTCCTCGTTGGATTCGGCGGTGAGCGCCGTCAGCATGCGCTGGGCATCCCGGTTGGTCGGATCGAGCGCGGCTGCCTCGCGGAGCATGTTCTCGGCTGCGGCTTCTTCTTGCTCTGCCTGGGCGTCGTCGGGGATAAAGGGGATGCGGTAGTCGACAGCCTCGACCACCTTGGCAATGAGGTGCCCGGCGCGGTCGCGGTCGTGCACGATGAGCGGTGCAGGGTTGCGGGTGAATTGTTCCATCAGACGCTCTACGGCGGCACCGTCGGTGAGCGGGATATTGTCGCGGCGCAAGGCCTCAAGAACGAGGCGATGGCAATCCTCTTGAATGGGATCGAATGCCATGGGGCCTCCTTTGCTGCGGTTAGGGTTCAAATGTCTCTATATAAGGTTCTAGTTTATAAGGTTCTAGTTTACCCGCATGTGGCACACCGGGGGTGCCGCACTTGGACTTGCACCTTTGCACCACGAAGACGGATGTCGCACAAATGTCGGCACCTTGGACGACCGAGTGGTATCACGGTGCCGCAAACGGTCGATTTTTGGCGGCGAACGGGGCACATTTTGGAGGAGCACCGTCCTGCCCGGGATATGTGGTCAACCTTGATAAAACGTTTGCCCAGCTTGGGAGTATGAATGCCCCACAAGGGTCTTCAGGGATAGAAAAAACGTTTCATCATTGTCGGCTTTAGGTGAATAACTGACCAACCAGAACGGTAGAATAGTGTTTGTCTGAGCGTTGAGACGTTTAGACATCGCGCATTGTCATCGCCGGCAACGCGCAAAACGGTCCTAACGGAGCCAATCGGGTGCTCCGTTATATACGCAAGTCTAAGAGGGGCTTGTTTAGGAGGCACAGTATGGGACGTTTTACCAATCCTCGCGATCTGTACTTTGGTGAGGGCGCTCGCCACGAGGTGAAGAACCTCAAGGGCAAGAAGGCCATCATCGTTTCTGGCGGCAGCTCTATGCGCCGCGGCGGGTTCCTGCAGGACGTCGAGAACGACCTTAAGGAAGGCGGTTTCGAGGTCAAGCTGTTCGAGGGCGTCGAGTCCGACCCGTCCATCGAGACGGTCATGAAGGGCGCCGAGGCCATGCGCGAGTTCGAGCCCGACTGGATTATCGCCATCGGCGGCGGCTCGCCCATCGATGCCGCTAAGGCCATGTGGGTCTTCTACGAGTATCCCGAGGAGTCCTTCGATAACATCATCCAGCCGTTCAGCTTCCCCGAGCTGCGTCAGAAGGCTCATTTCTGCGCCATCTCCTCTACCTCCGGCACCGCTACCGAGGTCACCGCGTTCTCCGTCATTACCGACTACGCCAAGGGCATCAAGTACCCGCTGGCCGACTTCAACATCACCCCTGATGTCGCCATCGTCGACCCCGAGCTCACCTACACCATGCCCGCCAAGCTGTGCGCCCACACCGGCATGGATGCTCTGACCCACTGCATGGAGGCCTACGTTTCCACCTGCGCCTCTATGTTCACCGACGCCAACGCCCTGCACGGCATCCGCGAGATCGTCGAGTGGCTGCCCAAGTCCTATGCTGGCGACCATGAGGCCCGTCAGCACATGCACGAGGCTCAGTGCATCGCCGGTATCGCCTTCTCCTCGGGCCTGCTCGGCATCGTTCACTCCATGGCTCACAAGACCGGTGCTGCCTTCGAGAACGGCCACATCATCCACGGTGCCGCTAACGCCATGTACCTGGGCAAGGTAATCCAGTGGAACTCCAAGGACCCGCGTGCTGCTGAGCGTTACGCTTACGTGGCCAAGGAGATCCTGCACCTTCCCGGCGAGACCAACGAGGAGCTCATCGCTGCGCTCGTCCAGAAGATTCGCGATCTCAACGACCAGCTCAACATTCCGCAGTCCATCAAGGATTACGCGAATGGTGGCGTGAAGGTCGACGCCGAGAACCCGCAGATGGTTTCCGAGGAGGAGTTCCTCGCCAAGCTGCCCGAGATCGCTGCGAACGCCGAGACCGACGCCTGCACGCCCGAGAACCCGCGTGAGACCAAGGCTGCCGACTTCGAGAAGATCCTCAAGGCCTGCTACTACGACACCGACATCGATTTCTAATCGACTCTTGTTATCGTAACGAGGGGCTCCGCACGTATCTGTACGGAGCCCCTTTCTTTTTTCTTTTAGAGAATGGGATAGTTATGGCTGCAATTTTCAATAGCCCCAGCAAGTACATCCAGGGTCCGGACGAGCTCGCCAAGCTCGGCTCCTATGTCGAGCCGCTCGGCGCTAAGGCCCTCGTCATCGTGACGCCTTCGGGCAAGAAGCGCGTCGGTGCCAAGATCGAGGGCGGTTTTGCCGAGGCTAAGGCCGAGCTGCTGTTTGAGGACTTTAACGGCGAGTGCTCCAAGGGTGAGGTCGATCGCCTGGTCGCGCTCGCTCGCGACAACGGTTGCGACATCATCGTCGGCGTCGGTGGCGGCAAGATCCTCGACACCGCGAAGGCCGTCGCCTATTACCTGGAGTCCCCGGTTATCATTTGCCCCACCATTGCTTCGACCGATGCCCCGTGTTCGGCGCTTTCGGTGCTCTACACCGACGATGGCCAGTTCGATAAATATCTCTTCCTTAAGGCAAACCCCAACATTGTCCTGATGGATACGACGGTTATCGCGGCGAGCCCGGTGCGCCTGACGGTTTCCGGTATGGGCGATGCGCTCGCAACCTACTTTGAGGCCCAGGCGACGCATGATGCCGACGGTGGCACCTGCGCTGGCGGCAAGGGCGGCATGGCCGGTCTGGCGCTCGCCAAGCTCTGCTACGAGACGCTTATGGCCGATGGCGTCAAGGCCAAGGTCGCGCTGGAGAAGGGTGCGCTCACGCCTGCAGTCGAGCATATCATCGAGGCCAATACGCTGCTTTCGGGCATTGGCTTTGAGAGCTCGGGCCTTGCTGCTGCTCATGCCATCCACAATGGCCTGACGATGCTGCCCGAGTGCCACGGCATGTATCACGGCGAGAAGGTCGCCTTTGGCACCATCGTTCAGCTGGTACTCGAGGATGCTCCGACTGAGAAACTCGAGGAAGTCTTGGGCTTCTGCATTGAGCTGGGCCTGCCGGTCACGATGAAGGAACTTGGCGTTGCCGAGCTTACGCGCGAACAGGCCATGATTGTTGCCGAGGCCGCCTGCGCGCCCGATGACACCATGTGCAATATGCCGTTTGAGGTGACGCCCGAGATGGTCGCAAACGCCATCCTGGGTGCCGACGCGCTGGGCCACTACTACCTTATGGATGAGTAAACTAAGCTAAGGAAGGGGCAAAGCCAACAGATGGCTTTGCCCCTTTTTGCTATGGTGCAAAGGGGTCAGGTTACTTTGCACCAATCGGTGTTTGATGAAGGGCGGATTCTCGTATGGCGCTTCCTATGGTTTATGGCGGTCCCGGCCGGTATGTTCAGGGGCCGGGCGAACTTTCGCGTCAGGGCAGGTATTTGTCATGGTTGGGCTGCGCTGCCTATGTCTTGTTTGACCAGGGCACCGAGGATCGGCTGTGCAGGCAGATCGTCGATGGATTTCTGGATGAAGATCTAAGCGAGCCGTTCTTTAAGATTTATAACGGTCCGTGTACGGAAGGGGCCGTTGTCGGAATGGCTCAGGAAGCCCAGGCCGAGTATTGCGACATGGTGGTGGGCATTGGCGGCGGCAAGATGCTCGATATCGCCAAGGCCGTTGCGTTTTATGCCGAGCTGCCGTTGTGCGTATGCCCCACGGCGGCTTCGATGGACGGTCCGTGCAGCGCGATTTCGGTGCTGTATCACGAGGATGGGTCGTTCGACCGTTACCTGATGCTCGAGAAGAATCCAGACCTGGTCGTGGTCGATACCAACGTGGTCGCGGCGGCCCCACTGCGTATGACGGTCGCTGGTATGGGCGATGCGCTGGCAACGTACTTCGAGGCGCGTTCGTGCGCCGCGGCGCACGGCGCCAACGAGCACGGTGGCGCGCCGGGGCACTTGGCCCTGGTTGCGGCTCGTGCCTGCTACGACACACTTATGGAGTGCGGTGTCGCTGCCAAGCGCGATCTCAAAAAGGGCCGTATATCGCCGGCGGTTGAGCGCCTGATCGAGTGCAACATCCTGCTTTCGGGCGTTGGCTTTGAGAGCGGTGGCTTGGCGTTGGCGCATGCCATCGCCAACGGCCTGACGATTTTGCCCGAGTGCAAGGCTATGCACGGCGAGGCCGTGGCGTTTGGTCTGGTGGTCCAGCTTCGTCTGGAGCGTGCGCCCGAGCTTGAACAGGTGCTCGAGTTTTGTCAGCGCGTCGGTCTGCCGACGACGCTCGAGGAGCTGGGCCTTGGCGAGATTTCCGATGCCGACCTGATGAGCGTTGCGGATGCGGCCTTAAGAAACGAACGCAATATGGCCAACGAGCAGGCCAAGGTGACCAAGCAAAAGCTCGTCGAGCTCATGCGCGAGGCATAGCTTGGCGCTTGATCGACCTTGTGCAATCGGGGCGGCGATAGGCCATAGGCTATTTGCCGCAAAGGTGCTCCGCGTGTAATTTGCCCGAGGCACGGGCCGATAGCGTATTATTATCTCTTGCTTGTTTGCACTGCTCAGGGAGGGGCCGCGCATGGCGCAGGAACACGATCTGTTTGATGACATTATCGAGATCAGCAAGGGTTTCGACTTTCTTAAAAACCCGCTTGGCGGCGTGACCGACGCGCTCGATCCGTCGGCGCCGCAGTGGAATCCTGCCGACTACAAGGAGCGTCCGCGCGGCAACACGATTCCGTGTCTGACCTGCAAAAACGAAAAGAGCGGCTGCACTGCGTGCATGGACGTGTGCCCGGTCAACGCCATCGAGGTCGAGGAAGACGCCATCGAGATCCTCGATACCTGCCGCAAGTGCGGCCTGTGCGCTGCCGCCTGTCCGACTGAGGCGATTATTTCGCCGCGTCTGGCGCCCAAAAACCTTTACGACGACATTGTCTCGGCGGCTACGAGCCACGAGACCGCCTACGTTACCTGCACGCGTGCCCTTAAGCGCATGCCGCGCGAGAACGAGGTTGTTGTCGCCTGCGTGGGCGATATTACGGCCGAGACCTGGTTCTCGGTACTGGCGGACTATCCCAACGTGAGCGTGTACCTGCCACTGGGCGTGTGCGATAAGTGCCGCAACACCGGCGGTGAGGACATCCTGGGCGAGGCGATTGCGAAGGCCGAGGAGTGGGCCGGCACGGGCATGGGTCTGGAGGTCGATCCCAAGAGCCTCAAATGTCATAAGCGCCGCGAGTACGAGCGCAAGGAGTACATGGAAAAGATCGCCCGCACCACGGGCCTTACCGTGACAAAGCTCAATCCGGCAACGGCGGCACTGGCCTCGGTGACGCAGAAGCTCAAAGCCCATCGCCATCAGATTACCCAGTTGGAGCGTACGCTCAACACCATGTGCGGCACCACGACGACCAAGCGTCGCCGTTCGCTCACGCACGGGCGGCAGCTGGTGCTCTCGACGCTGCAAAACCACCCCGAGCTTGCCCAGAACATGCGGGTGAGCACGCCGGAATGCGATTTTGACAAGTGCACGTCGTGCGGCGAGTGCGTCAATGTGTGCCCCACGTTCGCCTGCGATCTGGTGGGAAGCGGCCGCTTTGCACTGGAGTCCACGTATTGCTTGGGCTGCGGTGCCTGCGTCAAGGTGTGCCCTGAGCATGCGCTCAAGCTGGTTGAACACGATGCGTCCAACTTGGTTGTCGTCGACCCCGAGGCCGAGGAAAAGGCTGCCCAGAAGGCGAAGGCTCACGAGGAGGCCGAGAAGGTCAAGGCCGAGGCAAAGGAAAAGCTCAACAAGGTGCTCGACCAGGTGGAAAAGCTCGCAGACTAGTCGGCGACCCCAATCTCTGCTTCATTCGTGCCGCCGTGGCGTCCGGGTTCGCCCAGATGCTGCGGCGGCGCTATACTTATGCAGTTTGAAATGCTTGTACCAAAAGGAGCTGTCGTGTCCCTTTCCATCGGTATCGTGGGCCTGCCCAACGTGGGCAAGTCGACGCTGTTCACCGCGCTTACCAAAAAGACCGGCCTTGCCGCCAACTACCCGTTTGCCACGATCGACCCCAACGTGGGTATCGTCGACGTGCCCGATAGCCGCCTGCAAAAGCTCGCCGACATCGTCAACCCGGGCCGCATTGTGCCGGCGACGGTCGAGTTCGTCGACATCGCAGGTCTGGTGAAGGGCGCTAATGAGGGCGAGGGTCTGGGCAACCAGTTCCTGGCTAACATTCGCGAGACCGATGCCATCTGCGAGGTCGTGCGCTACTTTAAGGACCCCAACGTCATGCGTGAGGTGGGCCGCACGGGCGAGTTCGTCGACCCCGCCGGCGATGCCGACACCATCATGACTGAGCTCATCCTGGCTGACATGGGCACGCTCGAGAAGCAGCTGCCCAAGCTCGAGAAGGAGGCCAAGCGCGACAAGGAGCTCATGCCCAAGTTTGAGGTCGCCAAGCGCCTGCTTGCCTGGCTCAACGAGGGTAAGCGCGCCGCATCCATGGAGATGACCGACGAGGAGCGCGCCGCCGCCAAGGGCCTGTTCCTGCTCACTATGAAGCCCATCCTGTATGTGGCCAACGTAGACGAGGACATGCTCAACGAGGACCTGGCGCCAATCGATGGCGTCAAGCCGCTGCCGATCTGCGCCAAGATCGAGGCCGAGCTTTCCGAGCTCGATCCCGAGGATGCGGCCGACTACCTGGAGAGCTTGGGCCTGGAGCAGCCCGGTCTGGACGTGCTCGCGCAGGCGGCTTACAAGCTGCTCGGCCTGCAGTCATTCTTTACGGCCGGCGAGATGGAGGTCAAGGCCTGGACGGTTCGTCAGGGCGCGACCGCCCCGCAGGCCGCCGGCGTTATCCACACCGACTTTGAGCGCGGCTTTATTAAGGCCGAGGTCATTGGCTATGACGACTACATCGAGCTCGGCGGTGAGCAGGGCGCCAAGGCCGCCGGCAAGCTGCGTATTGAGGGCAAGGACTATGTCATGGCCGATGGCGACGTCGTGCACTTCCGCTTTAACGTGTAAGGACGACGCATATGTTTAAATATGGCAAAAAAGCTGGCTACATGGGTATTGCACTGCTCGTGCTTGCGGTGATTCCGCTGGTGGTCGCAGCGTGCGTTATCCCCAACATTGGTCCCGAGGTGGCAACAAAGTTTAATGCCGCCGGCGAGGCGACGCGCTGGGGCAAGAGCTACGAGTTGCTGGCACTGCCGGTGCTCAACCTGCTGCTGAGCGTGGCGACGTACTTTACGGCGGGACGCCAGGCTAAAAACAATGATGACTCCGCCGCCATGGCGCGCATCGTGTGCGAGCGCTACCTGCGCAACGGTTGCATCACGGGTGTGTTCCTCAACGTGGTCAACGTTTACTTTATGTACTCGGCGATTACCGGAACGGGCTTTGGCTTTGGTTTCTAGCTTGTCCTTTTAGGCAACGAGCCTGCACGCATATTCAATGGCTGCTGCGAGGCCGCCGCTCGATCGTGGTTTAAAGACCATGTCGGCGGCGGCCTCGTTTTCGTATCCGGCGCCGCGAAGGGCGAGCGCGATACCGGCTTCCAGGAGAAGGGGCAGACCGCGTTGGCTGGTTGCGATTACGGCAGCCTGATTGAGCGAGCAGCTGTGCGCTTGGCATTGGATGGCAAGTTCGCCTTGCGCCGGGCAAGGGACCAGAACGGCGGCGACGCGACTTGATAGCAATGCAAATGCTGTGCGCTCATCGGGCGAAAGACATTCTGCTTCAACGACGACGAGCTTGGGCGGTGCGCTGTTTGTGCGAAGCGTGGCTCGGTACGTGCGGACCGAAGAACCCGACATAGAAAACTCCTGTGTATTCGGCAAAACGTAAACTATAATTTACGTTTATGTTCGGCTCCATTTCAAACTCGTCTGCATGGACGAACGTGCTAAACAGATTCTTGGCAGGCGGGTCGAAGAGACACGCAGGGACCTTGGTATCTCCAAGGTTGATTTTTGTGTGGCGACAGGAATCAGCCGACCCTACCTCGACCGAATCGAAGATGGGACGGCAAATTTCACGCTCAAGGTTCTATTTAAGATCGCGCCCGCCCTTGGCATGACGGTGTCAGAGCTTCTCGAGGGTATCGAATAGGGGATACCCGTCGACAACTGAATTACGCCATCGGGATGCGGTCGTGGTTGACTTGGCTGTAGAACAGGCGCTGGATCTCGGCGGCATCGCGTGACTGGCCGAGTGCCCACATGGTTTTGGCCACGAGCGTCTCGGTTGTCATATCGTCGCCGCGCAGAATGCCCGGATGATCGGCGTAAGCACGGCCGACCTCATAAACGCCCAGATCGAGGCCCTCTTCGGGGACCTGCGTGGTCATAACGACGGTGCGGCCCGAATCGACCCAGCGGAAAATTGCCTCTTGGAACGACTCGCCCGACTCACCAAACTCGGGGATACCGCCAATGCCAAAGGTCTCCAGAATCACGGCGTCGTAGCTATCGGCCAGGGCGTCCAGGATACCCGGGTTTACGCCGGGCGTAAGCTTGAGTACAAATACGCGCGGGTCGATGCTGTCGTAGAAACGAACCGGGTTCTCGTTCTGGTGAGTGCCATGGAGTCCGTTGCGAACGATGCGGTCGTTGCGGATATAGGCAATGGGCGGATAGTTGACGCTAATGAACGCGTTAAAGCTCATGGTACGCTGCTTGCGGGCGCGCGTGCCGGCAATGGCGACGCCGCCAAACACAATCGAGACATCGTGCGAGTGCTCGTCGAGCGCATAGAGCAGGCTCTGGTACAGGTTGAGCTTGGCGTCGGTAAAGGGATTGCCCATGGGCTTTTGCGAGCCGGTGAGCACGATGGGCTTGGGGCTGTCCTGAATCAGGTAGGAAAGCGCTGCCGCGGTGTAGCTCATGGTGTCGGTGCCGTGCAGAATCACGAAGCCGTCGTGGTCGGCATAACCCTCGACGATGACGTCGCGGATACGCATCCAGTCGCTCGGGCGCATGTTGGTGCTGTCGATGTTCATGGGCTGCACGACGTCGAGCTCGCAGAGGCCCGAGATTTCGGGGACGCTCTGGGCGAGCTCCTCACCGGTCAGGGCGGGGGAGAGGCCGTTGCCGTCCTCGGTCGATGCGATGGTGCCGCCCGTGGCGATGAGAAGGATGCGCTTCATGCTGGTATTCCTATCGTATTTGCCGCCGCAGAGGCGGAGTCGTTCGGCAGTATTGTGGCACAGGGCGTCCAATGTTCAAACGTATTACATCATCTGTAACGTTTAGTATCACTTCAATTGCCGTCAAATAAGGCCCAGGTCGTGCGTTTGCCGTGCGCTGATGGCTGCGAGGGACGAGAAGCCCCATATAACGTGTACACTATGAAAGTTATTTTCGTTCATTCACGCGGGTGGGCACCGGCTCCCCGCCAACAAGAGGGGGAAACCATGGATCAAAAGGCTTCCGCAAAGGTCCTCGTACTCGACTTTGGTGCGCAGTACGGTCAGCTCATTGCCCGTCGCGTCCGCGACCTCAACGTGTATTCCGAGATTGTCCCCTGCGACATCTCGGCCGACGAGATTCGCGAGATGAACGCCTCTGCGCTCATCCTTTCCGGCGGCCCGGCCTCCGTGTACGCCGAGGACGCTCCCACCATCGATCCTGCCATCTTTGACCTGGGCCTTCCCGTCCTGGGCTTTTGCTACGGCCATCAGATCACGGCCGTGACGCTCGGCGGCAAGGTCGGCCACTCCGAGGTGGGCGAGTACGGCCGCGCCACCATCACGCGCACAGCCGGTGCCAAGCTCTTTAACTCCACGCCCATGGAGCAGACCGTGTGGATGAGCCATCGCGATGCCGTGTCCGAGGTGCCCGAAGGCTTTACCGTTACCGCCAGCACCGACGTGTGCCCGGTTGCCGCCATGGAGTGCGTCGAGCGCAAGATTTTCACCACGCAGTTCCACCCCGAGGTCAAGCACTCCGAGTACGGTCAGCAGCTGCTGAGCAACTTCCTGTTTGAGATCTGCGGCCTGGAGCCCAACTGGAGCATGGACAACCTGGTCGAGACCATGACGGCCGAGTTCCGCGAGAAAGTCGGCGACGACCGCGTGATTCTGGCCCTGTCCGGTGGCGTCGACTCCTCCGTCGTGGCTGCGCTGGGCGCCCGCGCCGTGGGCAAGCAGATGACCTGCGTGTTCATCAACCACGGCCTGCTGCGCAAGGGCGAGCCCGAGCAGGTGGAGGAGGTCTTCACCAAGCAGTTCGACGTCGACTTTATCCACGTCCACGCCGAGGACCGCTATGCCGAGCTTCTGGCCGGCGTGACCGAGCCCGAGGAGAAGCGCCGCATCATCGGCACGCAGTTCTGGAAAGAGTTCTTCGCGGTCGCCCAGCAGCTCGAGTGCGACGGCAAGCCGGTCAAGTACCTGGCTCAGGGCACCATCTACCCCGACATCATCGAGTCCGGCGCGCGCAAGACGGGCGGCAAGACGGCCACCATCAAGAGCCACCACAACCTGATCCCGTTCCCCGAGGGCGTGCACTTCGACC
The DNA here is from genome assembly GCA_902835305.1 of Coriobacteriaceae bacterium. Taxonomy (GTDB): domain Bacteria; phylum Actinomycetota; class Coriobacteriia; order Coriobacteriales; family Coriobacteriaceae; genus Collinsella. The sequence continues at coordinate 186,645 of CADFMD010000003.1, read as the reverse complement.
TTATCGAGCCGCTCGACCACTTCTTTAAGGACGAGGTCCGTGCACTTGGTCTGGCGCTGGGCCTGCCGGGTAACATCGTGTTCCGCCAGCCTTTCCCGGGCCCGGGTCTGGCCATCCGCATCATCGGCGCGGTCGACAAGGAGAAGCTCGAGATCCTCAAGAATGCCGACGCCATCGTGCGCGAGGAGCTCGACGCCTATAACCAGCGTCTGTTTGAGCAGACCGGCGAGCGCAACTCCGAGCATAGCTGCTGGCAGTATTTCGCCGTCCTGCCCGACATTAAGTCCGTCGGCGTTATGGGCGACGAGCGCACCTACCAGCGCCCAATTATCCTGCGTGCCGTCGAGTCCAGCGATGCCATGACCGCCGACTGGGCCAAGCTGCCCTACGACGTCCTGGCCCGCATCTCCGGCCGCATCGTGGCCGAGGTTCCCGGCGCCAACCGCGTGTGCTACGACATCACGTCCAAGCCGCCGGCGACCATCGAGTGGGAGTAGTTAAAATATGTGCAATTTACGTGCATGAAAACCTAGATAGCACCCATGGCGCACTGCATCATGGGTGCTATCTTTGTATATGGGAGCGGGTCACGGCATATTCCAGTCGCCACGTGACGGATATCCGCCACACCATGACGGATTCCAGGAACATACCGCCTGCCGCGCGTGCAATCGCCGTATTGCGCACACACGAGGCAAGGAGGTCCGCATGGAGACAGTTAACGTCACCGTACGCATGGAGAGGCAGACGAGGGACGACGCTGCGAAGCTCTTCTCGAAGCTCGGCATCAGCACCACCCAGGCGATCAACATGTTCCTCAAGCAGGCCGTGAGGGAGCAGAGGACACCCTTCGAGGTCTGGATTCGCGGCAATTTTGAGACTGGATGCAAGTGGGACAAACTGAGGCAAACTGGAACGAACTGGAGATAGTTTCTAACTATTGAGTGGGATTAGAGTAAGTAACATGCGAAGAATCGATTCAGCACCTACACGCGACATCCTTGTTAAGCTGCTGCACAACGACGCCCTCGGGAGGAATGGAGATCTCGCCGAGTTTGCCGGGATACTCAAATCCATCGAAGGCGGGTTTTCCCTGTTCGTCGACGCTGATTGGGGAAGCGGGAAGACATTCTTCGTTAGACAGGTGGCCTGCATCCTTGAAGAGGTTAATCCTTTTCTTGAGTCTCACGGAGACCTCGACGGATTGCTTGACAACAATCGCGAGCTTGCACCCTATATGGAGCTGAACAGCTTCTTGCCCGTATACTACAACGCCTGGGAAAATGACCATTGGGATGATCCGCTGCCTTCGATTGCAGCATCTATAGCCCTCCAAGGCGATGCATGCGCCTCTTTTCGCAGTGACACCGAAGCTGGCGAAAAGATTGCCGGAACACTCGACGCCATATTGGGGGTCTTTGGACATGGCGGAGCCAGCTCTTTAAGAGACGCTTTTTCGGGCAGAGATTTAATCCAGGCTTATCGTGACAGAGAAACGCTAAGGTCCTCTGTTTCAAACCTGGTAGATGTAGCTCTCCCTGAAAAAGCCAACACATTGCTTCTCATTGTCGATGAGCTCGATCGTTGCCGTCCTTCTTTTGCAATGAAGGTGCTCGAGCAGTTGAAGAATCTGTTTACAGATGATCGAGTAGTCATCGTGTATTCGGTCAACGCCAATCAACTATCACATGTTGTTGAAGGCATGTATGGGCAAGGTTTTGACGGCCGACGTTATTTGTCGCGTTTCTACGATCTAACCATCCCTCTAAGAAAGGTCGATAGCTTTAAGCAGCTAGAAGCGAACGGCTTCATAAAAACCTCCAACCGCTTTGACGTAATTGCGTATGAGCTTGCAGAGGCATACGGAATGACGATGAGGGACGCCAACAGGTATCTGACTGAGCTTTTCAGAGTTCGCCCTTTAGTATTGGAAAGCCGCGATGGATTTGTAGACGACCGGGTTCGAGCGTTTGCCGATGCCGGCCTGGTCCCGACTATGCTCGCCTTGAAAGTATTTGACGCCGACGCGTTTGCCTCTGTGGTTCAGAAATTTGAAATTGAGCCTCTTTATCATGCATTCTCTAAGAGCGAAGCGGCGATGGAGTTTATGGATGCAACATGGGGGTCGTACATAAAGTTCGAGGAGGGAAAGACCCCTTCCGACGAAGACAAGGTAGGTGCAAGGCACGAGCTCCTCGAGACCTTGGTCTACATGATTTGGTGCAAAGACAGAAACAATTCTAAATACCAGCATTCCTATCAAGTTCTTATTGGAAGAAGCTGGGGATTTGACTCGCTCCCGCGTTTAGCAAAGATTATCTAGGAGTAACAGATGAAAGGCGAAGAACGATACCTTCTTAACTTGCTCGAAGGCACGAAAACTCGATTTGTTATCCCCGTCTATCAGCGCAACTACGACTGGAAGATCGAAAACTGCAAGCAATTGTTCGACGACCTCGAGGATGTCATTTCAGAAGGCGTGGAGAGTCATTTCTTTGGAAGCATCGTCTCCAAAGCAGATGGCCCCGACACACGCATCGTCATCGATGGCCAGCAAAGGATCACCACGTCTTACCTCCTTCTCCTTGCGCTTGTGAGCAAGCTCAGGGAAGGCGCCATCGCCTCCGAAGACGACAATCTGGCCGACATGATCAACGAGGAATACCTCATCGACAAATGGCATAAGTCCGAGCGAAAGCTGAAGCTGAAGCTCATCAAGGACGACCAGGCTGCCTTTGAGGCGCTTTACTCCGCTGACGCAGAGAAGTTCATCCAGGACTCCAACGTAACCCAGAATTACATCTATTTCTGCGGCCGTATCGACAAGACAAGGCTGACGGCCGATCAGCTGCGCGATGCCATCGAGCGCCTGATGATCATCGACATCAAGCTTGACAAGGAGGATGACGCCCAGCGAATCTTCGAGAGCCTCAACTCGACAGGCCTCGACCTGAACGAGGGCGACAAGATCCGCAACTTTATCCTCATGGGTCTGGATGCCCAAATGCAGGAAGAGTATTACGAGCAGTACTGGAACGAGATCGAGAAGAATACCGGCTACGACGTAAGCTCCTTTGCTCGTGATTGGCTTGCTGCCGTCCGCAGGAAGACCCCCGCAATCAAGAAGGTCTATTCCGTGTTCAAGGACTATGTAAAAGCGGAGGCATTCGATACGAAAGTCCTGCTTGAGGAACTTCTTAAGTACTCAAAGCATTACAAGGCGATTAACGACGCCGATTCTGGAAACCATCGGCTTGATGCGGTTTTGAGACGACTTATTCTGCTGGACATGAGCGTCATGAACCCGTTCACGCTTAATCTATTCGAATACAGGCGCTGTGGAGGAATCAGCGACCAGCAGGTGATCGAGGCGCTCAAATCCGTCGAGACCTACCTTTTCAGGCGCTGGGTCTGCAAGGTTCCCACAAATGCGCTCAACAAGGTCTTCGAGACTCTGCACAGCGAGGTTTTGAGAGGCGTCAAAGACGGCGGTTCATATCCTGACGTGTTGAACAAAGTTCTCCTCTCCAAGGAGGGCAGCGGCCACTTCCCCGACGACGCCGAGTTCATTCAAGCGTTCGAAGAGAGGGACTTCTACAGGATCGCGAGCTACAAGTACTACCTCTTCGATCGTCTTGAAAACGGAGACAGCCTCGAAAGGGTCAACGTCGTCGACAACCTTCGCGATGAGTCTTTCAGCATTGAGCACATCATGCCCCAGACGCTTTCGACAAGCTGGCAGCAGGATTTGGGCGTTGAGTTCGCCGCAATTCACGCAAGGTGGCTGAACAGCATGGCGAATCTGACGCTTACCGCATACAACTCCAAATACAGCAACAGGCGCTTTGCCGAGAAGCGGGACATGGAGAACGGCTTCAAGCAGTCTGGCTTCAGGATCAACGGCTTCGTCTGCCAGCAGGAGGCCTGGGGCGAGGAGCAGCTGAAGGCTCGCAACGAGCTCATGAAGAGGAAGTTCCTTGAGCTTTGGCCATCCATCGAGTCCGACTTCGAGTGGGGCAACGACGCCTACGAGGAGCATGCCCTCGACGATGATTTCTCGTTCACCGGCAGGCAGATCGCCGCATACAGCTTCATGGGATCTCGCTTCACGGCGAAGACCTGGGTTGACATGATCTGCGGCGTGCTTTCCATGGTTTACGAGCTTGATCCAGTCGTCTTCCATAAGTTCGTCCCTGAGGGCTCGGACTTCCCGGGAAGGTATTTCTCATGGAAAGAAAGCGACTATTGCTTCAAAGTCGGTGAGGGAATCTACTTCAATCCCGGAAGCTCGACTTATGTGAAAATCGAAACGCTGAAGATCGTTTTTGAGGCAGCGGGCATTGACTGCTCAGAGCTTCTGATCGAGCTGTACAAGTCGAAGGTCGGGGATCCATCGTAGCTGCTGGGGCCTGTAGAGGCTTCTCTACCCTGCCTCCTCTGACATGCAATGTCCATGTGATCATTAGCTGCTATCGCAGTTTGCCGTGACCCACCTTGACCCGCTAAAACACCCTGCCCCGCCCCGAAATCCGTGACCCAGATTTGGCCCCATGGATTCACGGCGATTTTGAGACTGGGTGTAAATGGGACAAACTGGTGCGAACTGCGGCAAACTGGAACAAACCGGAGATAGTTTTTAACTATTGAGTTGGAATAGAACAGACGTTCGATATAATAATATAGTATCAGATAGCGGGCACGGTTTCAATCGAATCCGTGCCCGCTGCTGTATGCGTGCCCTTGCACGCCCAATATGCGCCGTAAAATCCGTCTTCTTCAACGTCAAAGTGAATGCGCTTCGTTTTTGCCTCTCAAAATCTTATTTTCACGATTTGCATTTTCATCCCGTTGTCACCGACCCTTGCGAGAAACCGGAAAAAGCCGCTGACAGAAGGGTCTCTCAAATCGTTGTAACCCAGCATATAGCCGCGACTTGTGACCTGCAGACGGCTGTTCCACGTGCCGATTTCCTTGGCGGCATCCGAAACCGCAAAATATGCCCCCACATCCTTGATTTTTGCAGTCTTAAGCCATGTTTTTGCGATCATCTTTACTGCCGTCCGATTGGCAGCATCAAAGACCAGCACACCGCCGGGGAAAGCGTCCGCCATCCCCCGCACCAGTTCCCGGACCTGCTGGGTCAGAAAGTAATAGAACACTCCGGAGGCAAAGAACACCGCCCCGCCGGAGGCATCGATTTTGCCAAACCATGCGGTGTCTTTCAGGTCGCAGGGGATATTTTGTTCTCGATCCCCGGCGGGCAGCAGCTGCTGCCGCAAGGCAATCACATCCGGGAAGTCCAGATTGTAGATCTTGCATCTACCGTTGTCGCAGGTTCTGCCGGTGTTGTCCAGCCCGCAGCCCAGATTGACCACCGCCGCATTGGGGTGGTCTTTCAGGTAATCCCGCACCTCGAAAGCAAGATCACTTTGCCGTGTGGCCACCTCCAGCGCACCAAAGCGCTGCATCAGGCTGCGGGAGTTTTTCTCTGCCTCTGAAAAGTCGTAGCCGATCTGGTCGAGCAGGCGAACCGCTGTTTCATCCCTGTAAAGGTTCGGGTACAGCTCCGTACACAGCTTCCGGGAATACAGCGGGAGGATCAGCGTCTCCTGCACGGTGTTTTTCTCAATTTTATATTTCATAGGTTTCTTCCTCAGTGAATAAAAACTGTCATAATTGCCGCCAGCATAGCCGCTATGACCGTCATGCCTATCGCCATGTGCAGGATGGATGCAAAAACGCCCGTGCTTGATGCCCTTACTTCCGCGCCGTGACGCAGAGCCACTTTTTCTTTTTGCGTATCTGCACCTCGTGAAAACCCGCCTGCTCCAAACACGCCTTTAATTCAATGTCCTTGTAGATGGTCATGCCGCCGATGATCTGCGTCCACCTCTCGTCCCTGTCTGTATCGCCATTGCTCTCGTTGCAGATAAGAATTTTCCCGCCTGGCTTCAGCGTCCGCCAGACCTCACGGAAGCATCGGGGCAAATCAGGCCAAAAATAGACGGTCTCAAAGGCCGTGGCAGCATCGAAGTAGCTATCCTCAAACGCCATATCCGCCACACTGCCTTGCAGAACGGCGCAACGCCCCTCCTGAATTGCAGTTCGGTTGAGCTTTCTAGCCTTCTCCACACTGACGGGCGAATAGTCGATGCCCTTGACGACGCCATGCGGGCATTTTTTCAGCAGCCGTTTTATGTTCGCCCCGCCGCCGCAGCCGCAATCCAGCACCTTGGCGTTTGGCGCAAGTCGTAGAAACTGAAGTCCCCACCGCGCCACAGGGCTGTGGCCCAGATTCATCATGGCAACCATAAGTTTTCCGCCGAGGCCCACGGGCTTGCGGGTGTTTTCAAAGAACGACATCTGGCCCCTCCGATTTCGTGCATTCCGCATAGGTCAACGGGAACGAGGCCTTCAGCACCGAGCTTTTCTGCACCGCCCAGCCGTTTTGACGCAGGAAACGCAGGTATTCCTCGCTTGTCCACCTGCTGTGGAGGGGGAATCCCGCCATACTCATGAAAAAGGCTTTTGCCTTGCCGGAAACCGAGTTCCCCGCGTGGGTGAAGGTTGGAGCGATGAGCACGCCGTCGTCCTTCAACACCCGCCTGATTTCTTGCAGGGCCTTTTCCGGATGCGGCACTATGTGAAGCGCGTTGGACACAATCACCACTTCGAAGGACTTCTGTGCATAGGGCAGGCGGAACATATCTTGTACGGAAAAGTGCAGCTTTGCGGATTGATTGTCCCGCTTTGCTTCAAGGATCATCTTTGCAGAGGCGTCCGTAGCCTCGATGTGCGCCGCCGCATTTACGATGCTCTTTGCGATAAGCCCCGTGCCGGTGGCAACCTCCAGCACGGTTTTTGCTTTCACTACCGGCCGGATCAGCCCATACATCTTCTCATACGCCGCCCGGTCGTTTCGCATGAAACGGTCGTACCGACTGGCATTCTTGTCCCAGAAGCCCTTGCGTTCGTGCATGGCTATCGCCCCCCAAACAGTTAGAGCAATCTAACTATAACACACGAATCATGCAGTAAGATAAGGCTAACCTTATTTCTTGGCCAAGACGCATCTCTTCGGTTTTGCTTATAACGGTGTGAGTCAGATACTAAGCTGGAGCTGAAGAAGGAGCTTGGCGGACAGGTAGGTCGATACCGGTTCCCGGAACGGTGATCCAGCCAATTACACCAGGGCTCTAGTCATGCAGGTAAACCCAATCCATGACGGGAAATAGGTCCTTTTCTCTAGCTCGACGTCTTTCGGAGCTTGACGATTTGGACTGATGGAGGTGAGAAGTCCCTCACTGCGCCAATACCAGAAGATTGCGCTATAGACATCTCTCCGACCCTTTGAATCACCCCTTTTCACGCCACCCGCTACGAACCCCGGCGGAAACTAGGGAGTGATTAAAAAGGCGACCTGCGGTTTTGCGAATCAATTGAGTCATTCACAAAATCGCGAATTAAGGGCCTGATTCGCCCAAATTGCGCACGAATTGGCCCTTAGGCGGTACGACGCGACACGCATCGACAACACTCGGCCTGGATTAGTCACTGAGCGGGAATAGCGGGAACTGGCTTTTGAACTCGCGTTTTGATACCGTCGAGTACCGCCTGATGCTGTTTCGGCGCCGCCATAGAGTAAAGCCACCAGCGAAATAACGGGAATAAAAGCCTCCGGACCCTCTGGTTCGGAGGCTATCTTTTTGCATATCTGCCTAAAACGACTCCTTGCCAAAGCCCCTTGAGCATCGGGCGGCATTATTGAGTGTGGGCGTTATCGTAGGTATTTTTGATTTCTTCTGGCAAATTATCGGGAATCAGCGCCTTCACTCTATCCTCGTTGCCATCTTGGATTGCCTGCTCGTAGTACCAGCATTTGAACTTCAGCATGTCGAGCGCGCGGTTCATGTTCACGATCTCCGACTCCATGTGGGCCTTGCGCTCCTCGAACATGGCCTTGCGTTTGGGGTATGTTGAGGGACCCTCTGCGCACCATTCCATGAACAGCCGGATGTCCTTGATCTCCATTCCAGCCTTCTTTAGGCATTCGATGACCCGAAGCGCTTCGAGTTCCGTATCGCTGAATCGGCGAATGCCGGATGCCCGCTCCAGCCCCGGGAACAATCCCTGCTTGTCGTAATATCGCAGCGTTGAAGCGGGCAAACCGAACATTTCCGCCACCTGTCCGATTGTGTACATGGCTCCTCCGAAACAATGTCGAATTCATTCCTTGACCTAAAGTCAGGTTTAGGTATTACCTTCATTCTCGTCAATGTAAATCGGGAGCGCAAGGGGTATTCCGTAATGGGCAAAACGGTTTTGATAGTTTCTTCAAGTCCACGAAAGAATGGCAATTCCGAGACGCTGGCGGAGGCTTTCGCCAACGGCGCGCGGGAGGCAGGTCACAGCGTTGAGACCGTGCGTCTGCGCGAGAAGCAAATGGGCTTCTGCAGGGGCTGCCTTGCCTGCTTAAAGTTGGGGCGTTGCGTCATCCAAGACGATGCCGTGGAAATTGCCGCCAAAATGCACGATGCGGATGTGCTGGTGTTTGCAACGCCCGTCTACTACTACAGCGTCTGCGGCCAGCTCAAAACCATGCTGGACCGCGCTAACCCGCTTTTTGGCTCCGATTATGCATTCACCGAGGCATATCTGTTGGCGACGGCGGCGGAGAACGGGCGCTCGACCTTCGACGGGGCGAAAAAGGCGATGCAGGGATGGGTTGACTGTTTCTCCCGCTGCACGCTCGCTGGAACGGTTTTCGCCGGCGGCGTGAACGGCGTGGGCGAAATCGCCGGGCATCCCGCTCTGGAGCAGGCGCGGCGAATGGGCATGGGAATCTAGCCGGGCTGTTTGGCCGCGCGGAAACAGATTTGTGCCAAAACTATCGACAGGAGGAAATCGATCATGGCAGTTAAACAGACGGCAGGCAGAGACGCCCTGGGGGAGTTCGCTCCCAAATTCGCACAGCTCAACGACGACGTGCTGTTCGGCGAGGTGTGGAGCCGAGAGAGTGAGCTCTCCCTGCGCGACCGCAGCGTGGTGACGGTGGTTGCCCTGATGTCGCAGGGGCTGACGGACTCTTCGTTCAAATATCACCTGATGTCCGCAAAGAACAATGGAGTGACCAGGACGGAGATAGCGGAAATCCTTACGCACGCGGCGTTTTATGCGGGTTGGCCCAAGGCGTGGGCTGCCTTCCGCATGGCGAAGGAGGTCTGGGCGGCCGACGATGCCGCCGACGCAAGGGCTCAGCACCAAAACGAGATGGTTTTCCCCATCGGTGCCCCCAACGACGCCTTCGCGAAGTACTTTATCGGGCAAAGCTACCTCGCGCCCCTTTCCACCGAGCAGGTCGGTGTCCACAACGTGACGTTCGAGCCCGGCTGCCGCAACAACTGGCACGTCCATCACGCCAAAAGCGGCGGTGGGCAGATCCTCGTCTGCGTGGCTGGTCGAGGGTTTTACCAGGAGTGGGGAAAGCCGGCACAGGAGCTGCGCCCCGGCGACGTGGTCAACATCGCCCCGGGGGTGAAGCACTGGCACGGCGCCGCGCCCGACAGCTGGTTCTCGCATCTCGCGTTGGAGGTTCCGGGCGAGGAGACCTCCAACGAGTGGCTGGAGCCCGTGGGCGACGATGCATACCTTAAAGCGACCAACAAGGAGGCTTAAGCACCGTCGCCCGTCCGCGCCGCCGAGAGCAGCGCGCCCAAATCTGCCTGAATCGCCCCTGCCTTGCTTCCGAGCTGCAGCGGAGCCGAGCCGTTCGAGATGTTGACGCTCAACAGGTGCGCATCCGGCAGCTTCGCGGTCATGCTCCAGAACGGGAGCGTGATGATGCCGGGGGTCATCTCGCCCACGCCGAGCTCCAGCAACAGCACGCGGCGATCGCTGCGCTCGCGCACGAAGCGCTCGTATCGTCCGAGGCTCTCGCGCCATGCCGCACCTTGCAGAAACGTGTCGTCGCGCACCCACGGCACAAGCTGCCAGCCGCAATGCGGGCATCGGGGGACATCCTCGCTGCGGACCTCGAACCCCGCCATGCCCGCGAGCATGCGCTCGACGTAGGGGCTCGCATCGAAGAGCTCGTCGCAGCATGGCTGCTTGCACTGAAGGTGCGCGAAGCTTCCCTGATAGTTACAGGTTCTCTCGTCGGGAAACGTCTTCTCGGCCTGGGTGTCCACATTGGTGCTCAGGATGAAGTAGTCCTTATGGCCGATGAGGGACCGTAGGTCGAGATAGGGCTGCGAGGCCAGCTCGCGCAGCATGAAGTCGATGTATCGCGCATAGTATGCCCATTGCTGCTCGAGGCTGGGGTAGAGGCGGTAGAAGCCGTCGAAAAGGCTCTTGACTACTTTCGATTGATGCTCAGTACCCATTGTATTCGCTACGATTAAACTCGGCACAGGGGATACTGGTTTTCCGTGCGAAAACGCTCATGCCGCTAAATTGAGCGACCGCCTGTACTGCAGCGGGATCATCCGCCCGAGCGATCCCTTAATCCGTCGCCCGTTGCGCCAATCGGCAGAAGCCACGCGTGGACGCTAATCGCTCGAGCGAATCGTCGTCGGTTTCCGTTTAACGATTTCTTTTTCCGCTATTATCTGACCCTCGGACTTCCTCGTGATAGAAGTAGTCCACGATCACCGGATGCCCCTGGGGGACTCTGCCATAAGGCATTTCGTTGTCCACAAAGGGGCAATCGTACTTCTTGGCCATTTCCTCGGCTTTTACTTCAAGCGCTTCAAAATAGCTACGGTTGCGCTTGTTATAGATCTCATCGTAAAGCGGTACGAGATTGGGATGTTTCTCGGCGATATAATCCAGGATCGCTTTTTTGAAACCACCCCGAAGATTGAGATTTTCGAGCCAAAACAAATCGCACCGATCCTTTACTCGCTCAAAAATCATCTCAAAATCCGTGATGCCGGGAAATACCGGGGACACGAAGCAGACCGTACGGATACCTTCGTCATACACCTGCTTCATAGCAGCGATACGACGCTCGATGCTCGACGCGGAGTCCATATCGTTCTTGAAGTTCTCATCCAGCGTGTTGATCGACCATGAAACGGTCACTCGTCCAAGCCTCTTCAGCAGATCGATATCCCGTACCACAAGATTGGACTTTGTGCAGATCAGAATATCTGCATCGCTGCCAATCAGCTGCTCCAGGAGTTTCCTGGTATTCCCGAATCGCTCCTCCTGTGGATTGTAGCCATCCGTCACAGAACCGATAACCACCCGCTGTCCAGCGTATTTCTTCGGATTCTTGATTTCCGGCCAATGCTTCACATCAAGAAAGGTGCCCCATTCCTCCTTGTGTCCGGTAAAGCGCTTCATAAAGGAGGCATAGCAATACTTACAGGCATGCGTGCAGCCTACATAGGGATTGACCGAGTAGCCGCCTACCGGCAGGCTGGACTTGGTCATGATGTTCTTTGCTTCCACCTCATTGATGAGGATTCCATCGATCACTTCCGCCATGTTCTCTGCACCTCCAGCACTCTTTCGAATTCTTCCGGCAATTCCTGAATCATGTTTTCGTCCCCTATGACAGAGACGAGGTCTTCCTTCATAAACATTGGAATGCCAAGCGCGTGCGCCTGGTCCGTCAAAGACCATGCCCACTCCGGTTCCGTATGAACCTTCCTGCTCTGCGCCCCGGTCATGGTACCGACGACGATCCAGTTGATTCCGGAAAGGTCGACCGTACCGGGATCGTCGAATAGCGGCTCAAAAGTAACGAAGAAGTGATTTGCTTTGACGTTTTTCCGAAGGGCGTCGATACGCCACAGCTCCGCTTTCCTCGTCACCGTAACGCCGAACCATGCGTTTTCCAGGTCGGTATCTAAATCCAGCAAATCGGGTCTCTTGGTCAGGAACAGGAACTGATGCTGTGGATTCTCATGGATCTTTGCAAATACCTCGTCTCGCCATTCCAGCTTCCACCCGGAGAGATCGCTCATGCCGGTAAGGAGAAAGTTCTGCGGGCGTTTCTTTTCCATCATCTTGAGCTTGCTCGGGAAGAACGCAGGATCAGCGAAGTCGTCAATCATATGCCAACGTTTCACATTGTTACGGGCATAGCAATATGGACACCCCACCGTGCAGCCGATGACGATATTCATATTCTGAATCTGATTTTTGATGCAGATGCTCATAACGCCTGCCTACCTGCCTCTCCCGTAAACACGCAATCAGCCTCCCCCACCTTGCGGGCAAAAGCCTCGATATCTTGCTTGCAAGCAGCAGGCTCGCAATCGCTCAAATCGTATGACGTGCCGCCGTTTCGATAGACGGCCCGATGGGAAAACGATCGGCTGACAAGCCCGATGCCGAGCTTCTCGCACAGGGTCATCCGTGCTCCCTTTCAGCTATAAAAAACAGGTGTCTATAAACAGTATCCTTGTTGATTTTCGCAGGGGCAATGAACAAACGCGTGCACCTGTCGATAAACGAACAGCTACTGGACATTGTCAAACGACTCAGATTGGAGAGGCGATGGGAGAAACCAAGATCGACCGCCGGCGGCGCTACACCCTCTCGGTCATACAGGAGGCGTTCTTCGCGCTGCCGGCCGAGGTCGGCTTCGCGAAGATGACGGTGGCGGACATCTGCCGCCGCGCCGAGATCAACCGGGGAACGTTCTATCTGCATTACGAGGATAAGTACGCGCTGCTCGATGCGCTTATCGACGAGGCCCCGAGTTCGCCCATGCCCAGGAGCTGCTCAACGCCTATTCCGAAGGGGGCTTACTGGCGGTATCCGCTCTTCGCGATTCCGATAACCCATCGTGACCTGCGATTCAGGAATACCAGCCTCCGAGCCCTCTCGTTCGGAGGCTGCGGCTAAAACCTCATTGCGCGTCTACCGCTCCGCGTTACTCGCCACCTGCCCGCGCCGCCGAGAGCAGCGTGCCCAAATCGGCCTGGATCGCCCCTGCCTTGCTTCCGAGCTGCAGCGGAGCCGAGCCGTTCGAGATGTTGACGCTCAACAGGTGCGCATCCGGCAGCTTCGCGGTCATGCTCCAGAACGGGAGCGTGATGATGCCGGGGGTCATCTCGCCCACGCCGAGCTCCAGCAACAGCACGCGGCGATCGCTGCGCTCGCGCACGAAGCGCTCGTATCGTCCGAGGCTCTCGCGCCATGCCGCACCTTGCAGAAACGTGTCGTCGCGCACCCACGGCACAAGCTGCCAGCCGCAATGCGGGCATCGGGGGACATCCTCGCTGCGGACCTCGAACCCCGCCATGCCCGCGAGCATGCGCTCGACGTAGGGGCTCGCATCGAAGAGCTCGTCGCAGCATGGCTGCTTGCACTGAAGGTGCGCGAAGCTTCCCTGATAGTTACAGGTTCTCTCGTCGGGAAACGTCTTCTCGGCCTGGGTGTCCACATTGGTGCTCAGGATGAAGTAGTCCTTATGGCCGATGAGGGACCGTAGGTCGAGATAGGGCTGCGAGGCCAGCTCGCGCAGCATGAAGTCGATGTATCGCGCGTAGTAGGCCCATTGCTGCTCGAGGCTGGGGTAGAGGTGGTAGAAGCCGTCGAAAAGGCTCTTGAAGCCAAAGGCTTGCTGCCAGTCCGTCATTCCGGCGCGCGCCATGCCTGCGCGGTTGTAATGGTTGAACCCGGCGGCGCTTGACATGCCCGAGCCGATGCCGACGATGATGGCGTCGGCATCGTCGATAAGGCTTCGAAGCCTATACGCTTCCCTCTCTAGAGACGGCATTGGGCAATCTCCTCGAAAGCCGGGGTCATATCGCCGTCAACGAGAATCGTCTCGCACGAGGCGTCGGGCGCCATGGCCTGGCTGTAGTTGAACACGATGTAGGTGGCGTGCTCGCAGACGTTCGCGATCTGGGCGAGCATGTGCTTTATGATGCCGTTGCGCAGTCCCACGCCAAGTTCGAGGATGGCGACCCTGCCGTTGCGATGGGCTTGCACAAGGCGCTCGAGCTCCTCGAGCTGGGCCGTGGCGAGGGCGTCTGGATGGGCGAGACGCCGCTCGTCGATCGACGTGCGTATGCCCCCCTCCGTCTCGAGCACGCGGTTCTCGTTGAACCCTGCGCGTACGAAGTGCCCGTCGATATTGCACGTGATCACGAAGGTGTCAGCGTGCTCTGTAAGACGCCGCAGCTCGTTCATGAGCGGGCTGGGCTCATATTCGAGATATTCCTTTTGATGAAACCGCTCGGCCCATCGGCGTCGCACGCTGGCATCCGGGGAGGCAAGCCCCTGCAGTATGCAGCCGATGCCGTCTGCCTGGGCGAGGTCCCCGTACACCTCTTGGAAATGAGCATCGGCGCAGAAAAGGTTGAGCCCCTCTGCCATGTCCAGTCCGTTGCTAGCGCCGATGATGACAAGATCCGCTTCGGCTAGCGCCCTGCCTATGCGAACTGCTTTCGCCGTCTCCATGCGCTACCTCCCCAGCGTCTTGCGCACGTCGGCAAGCACGTCGGCGATGTCGGCGCGAACGGCGAGCCCCCGATCCTCGATCGCGCGGGGGAGAAACTGCGTCTTGTTGTTTACGGCGATGTAGCTGGCCTGCGGTAACTGCGCCGTGAGGGCCCAGAACGGCTCCTGGATAAACGCGGGCGTCATGCGGCCCACACCCAGCTCGAGGAAGAGGATCCTCTGCCGTGCGTGCGCGTCGAGCCAGTCGGACACCTTGCGGTACTGCTCCTCGTAGAGTTCGCCCTGCAGGAAGTTGCCGTAGCCGCGAACCCAGGGGAACGCCTCTGCCCCGCAGTGCGGGCAGCGCGGCACGAGCTCTGTCGGAACCTCAAGGCCGTCTCCCATGGCCTCTACCATGTTGGAGACCGGCTCGACCGCATCCCACACCGCGTCGGTGCAACAGCGGGAGCACTGAAAGAAGCGGTGGTCGCCTTGGATCTCTGCCACTTTCTCCCAGGGATAGAGCTTCACAAACTGCGTGTCCTGGTTGGTGGTGAGCACGAAGAAATCCTTCTCGGCGAGAATGGCGTCGAGGTCCTTGTAGGGCTTGCGCAGCGGGGCGTTGAGCGTGGTGTCGAGGAAGGTGGCGAGGTATCCCCAGCGCGCCTCGGCGGTGGGCCAGCGGTAGAACGACCCCTCGAAAGCGCCCTTGAAACCGTAACGCTCGGCGAATTTGCCGAAATGCTTGCGATAGGTCGCGTTGTCCTCGTAGTAGAAGTCGCCGCCGCCCGCCGCGGAGAGCCCGGAGGCCCCGCCCACCAGCACGCAATCGGCTTCTTCGATCATACGGGCGAAGTCCTCGATTTGCTGGTCGTAGGGCTCGGGCTCGCGGTCACTCAGCTCATAGGGCGTGCTGCCGCTGCGGTAGGCGGCATGAAGGGAAAACGATCGGTTGGTGAGCTCGATAACGAGCTGCTCGTACAGGGTCACTGGATACCTTCTTTCAGCTATTATAAACAGGTGTCTATAAAAAGTATCCATGTCGATTTGCTTAAGAGCAATGAACAGCTTCGGCCTGCTGTCGATAAACGAGCGTTTGCCGGGCATTGTCGAGCGTTGCAATTGGAGGGGTAATGGAAGCGGGGAAGATCGATCGTCGCCGACGCTATACACTCTCGGTCATACGGGAGGCGTTCTTCGCGCTGCTGGCCGAGGTCGGCTTCGCGAAGATGACGGTAGCGGATATCTGCCGCCGCGCCGATATCAACCGTGGCACGTTCTATCTGCACCACGAGGACAAGTTCGCCCTGCTTGACGCGCTTATCGACGAGGCCTTGGCGGCGGTGCCACCGCTCGAGGGAACGGAGGCGGGTGCCCTCTGCCAGCGTCCGCCGGCAAACGATGACTATTATCTGCTCTACTCGGATGACGACGCGTACGCCCGGGTGGCACAGCGCGTCGTCGAGCGCGGCGCCGAGCAGATGGTTCCCTCGATCATGGAGGAGACTGGGCTTTCGCGCGAGGACGCCTATCTGCTCTTCGTCCACAACGTCCAGGGAAATCTCGCGGTCAACCGCCTGCTCGGTTGGAGGCGAGGGCCCGAGTTTGCCCACGCTCAGGAGCTGCTCAGCGCCTATTCCGAAGGGGGCATGCGGGCGGTATCGGCTCGTCGCGATCCCCGTAGTTGATCTTGACAGCGTGCCAGTTCAGGCAGGCGACGTTGCTATGGCCCCTCTTTGGTTTTCGATGTTGTATAAGGCAATCGCAATCGCCTTGAGCTTCTTTAGGGAACTTGAGCAAGAGATATGGCCTGCTGGCGATTGATTAACCCCATTTGTTTTGGTTACAAGAAAAAATGCTGCGCGCCTGCAGCATGAAGGAGAGGGAATCCTATGAATATCGTTGTATTGAGCGGCAGCCCGCGTAAGGGCGCCAATACCGATACCATGGTCGAGGCGTTTGCCGAGACCGCGCGTGAGGGCGGCCATACGGTCGAGGTCATCCGCGTTGCCAGCAAGAAGATCGCCGGCTGCTTGGGATGCCAGTACTGCTTCGCCCATGAGGGCGTCTGCGTGCAGAAGGATGACATGGCCAACGTGATTGAGTCGCTGAAAGACACCGACATGGTTGTCTTCGCTTCGCCTATCTACTGGTTTGACATCACTGCGCAGGAAAAGACCGCCATCGACCGCCTGTACGCCTTCGGTGCCACGGGTTTCCCGTTCACCAAGACGGCCCTTTTGCTCGATAGCCACAGCGAGGGTGTCTATGATGCGGCGATCGCTATGTACAAGTCAACCTGCGCGTACTGCAAGTGGGAGGACCAGGGCATTGTCACCATCAGCGGTATGACCGAGCGCGACAGCATGGCATCCTCGCCCAAGTTGAAAGAGGTGCGAGAGCTCGCTCGCAAGCTTGCCTAAGGACAAGAAGAACGCATGGCAATCAGCGTTGGTGGAAATGCTTGCTGTCCTTACCGAGAGATAGGGGCGAATTCCCTCAAGTGCCGTATAGAACAATTATTAAACGCAGAAAAATAACTGAAAACAAATTAATCCGCGTTAAAATATTGTCAAATAGAAGTTCATGAGGGAAGGTTACGTATGCGTCGCAAGGCAGACGAGCTCCTTAGGGAATGGCGAGACAGAGCTGATAGAAAACCTTTGCTGGTCAAAGGCGTGCGCCAGTGTGGCAAGACCTATTTGCTCAGAACGTACGCCCAGGATCTTTTCGAATCGGTTGTCTACGTTAATCTTGAGAACGACCGGTCGGCGCGAGCGGATTTTTCGGGCGGTCTTGACCCTCATTCGATCGTACGTGCGATCGAGGCTCGTACGGGACAGCGTATCGTGCCTGGCAAAACCTTACTGTTCATTGACGAGATCCAGGCATGCGAGGAAGCGCTCACTTCCCTTAAATACTTTTGCGAAGATGCTCCCGAGTATTACGTTGCGGCTGCCGGGTCGCTTCTTGGGGTTGCCATTAACCATCAGTCGTATTCGTTCCCCGTCGGAAAGACCGACTTGATTGAGATGGCTCCACTCGATTTCGAGGAGTTTCTCTGGGCGATGGGGCACGATCAGCTGGTCGACGAGATACGCTCATCATTCGAGATAATGGGTCCTCTTGCGCCAAGCCTTCATGAAAAGGCGCTTGGGCTCTATCGACAGTATCTTGTTGTTGGCGGAATGCCCGAGGCGGTCCAAACGTACATCGATGATCAGTCAATCATTGATGTGGCCGAAAAGCATCGGATTATTCTCGACGGATATTCCGCCGACAACAATAAATATGCTGATGAACGCTTGAGCGCAAAGACGCGTGCGTGCTTCGATTCCATTCCACAGCAGCTTGCCAAAGAGAATCGCAAATTTCAATACAAGGTAGTGCGAGCGGGGGGCAATGCGTCTCTCTTTGGAGATGCTCTCGACTGGCTTGTATTGTCGGGTACGGTGGCGCGCTGCAGCCTAGTCGGGCAGATCGAAAGCCCTTTAGAGGCCTTCGTTAACCCTTCTGCTTTTAAAATCTATCAGGCGGATACAGGGCTGCTCGTCTCCAAGGCCGGTGCTCAACGCGCCGATATTCTTGCCGGCATCGGCGGCACATTCATGGGTGCACTTACCGAAAACTACGTCGCCCAACAGCTTTCAGCCATGGGCTATCCGCTGCATTATTGGGCGCGAGATAATCGTGCGGAAATCGACTTTGTAGTAGAGAAGCAGGGATGCTTGTCTGCGATTGAAGTCAAGGCGGGAGAGAACACAAGATCTCGAAGCCTGTCCTCACTTAAAAAGACCCATCCGGGCGTACGCCTTATCAGGCTATCGACTAAGCCCTTTGGAATGAATGATGGGCTTATGTCTGTTCCACTTTATGCGGCATTTTGTCTATAGGGATGATGCTGGTGTAATGCATAGGGCCCAGGGCACAGCGTTTACTGCGCTCCGGGCCCCGCTGCTTTGTAAAACCATGACGGTTTGGTCGCCGTTGTTTTAGTCAAACAGGCTCGGCATGTCGTTTTCTTTCATGAGGGCACCGGCAGAGGGGAGGCTCTGTGCGGTGAACTTTTCGGCCGAGACGCCGGCGCCGAGGATCTCCTCGGTCGTGCCGACGGTGGTGACCGAGCGGCCCTTCTTGGCCGTAAAGGCCTGGACGCCCTGCGTGTTGGTGGTCGTCTTGGTCTTGAGCAGCGACGTGTTGAAGTTCATCAGGCGGTAGTCGCTCGAGACCAGCGCGAGGTCGCGGTCCTCCTTGAGCACCTGCGCATACAGCAGCTTGCTGCCGCCGTAGATGGCGTTCTTAAGGCGCTTGCGGTTGGTCTTGGTAACGTATCCAGAAAGCGCGACACGCACCACGCGGCCGTTCTCAAAGACGAACAGCACGTCGGCCTTGTAGTCCTCGGGGTCGATGACCCAGATGACGCTCTCGTCGGGTTCCATCTCGAGATCGGTCGGAAGGTACGAGCCCAGCTGGGCCGACTTGGTATCCTCAAACGCCGCGACCTTGCACTTGTACACCTGGCTCTTGTTGGTAAAGACCAGCAGCTCGTGCGTGTTGGAGGACGGGAACTCGATAAAGGGTTTGTCGCCGTCCTTGTACTTGAGCGTGGTCGCCTTCTTGAGCACGCGGTCCGTCATCTTCTTGAGGTAGCCATCGCGCGAAAGCATGATGGTAACCGGGTACTCCTCGACCTCGGGCTCCAAGCTTACCTCGATAACCTCATGGGGCTCGATCCTGCCCGTGCGGCGCGGCATCACGTACTTCTTGTTAACCGCGGCCAGCTCGTCGCTGATGACCTTCTTGATGTTCTCTTCGCTGGAGAGGATCTCCTCGAGTTCGGCGATCTCACCCTCGAGCTTAGCGATGTCCTTGGTGCGGTTGAGGATGTACTCCTCGTTGATGTTGCGGAGCTTGAGCTCGGCGACAAACTCGGCCTGGGTCTCGTCGATGTCGAAACCCTTCATAAGGTTGGGTACAACCTCTGCCTCGAGCTTAGTGCCGCGGATGATGGCGATGGCCTTGTCGATGTCGAGCAGAATTGCCTCAAGGCCGTGCAGCAGGTGCAGGCGCTCGGACTTTTTGCCCAGGTCAAAGTTAATGCGGCGACGCGTGGACTCAATACGCCACTTGACCCACTCGTGCAGGATCTGACGCACGCCCATAACGCGGGGATAGCCGTCGACCAGCACGTTGAAGTTGCACGAGAATGAATCCTGCAGCGTGGTCGAGCGATAGAGCTTGGCCATGAGCTTATCGGGGTCGACACCGCGCTTAAGATCGATGGCGATGCGCAGGCCCGAAAGGTCGGTCTCGTCGCGGATGTCGGCGATCTCTTTGACCTTGCCCTCCTTGGAGAGCTTGACGATGCGCTCGATGATGACATCGGTCTTGGTGGTGTAGGGGATCTCGTAGACCTCGATGATGCGCTCTTCGGGAATCCAGCGCCAGCGGGAGCGAATCTGGAAGCTGCCAAGGCCGGTCTCGACGATCTTCTCCATCTCCTCGCGGCGGTAGATAATCTCGCCGCCGGTCGAGAAGTCGGGCATGGGCATGTACTCGAGCAGGTCGCAGTCGGGATCCTGCAGGTAGTGCATCGTGGCGGTGCAGACCTCGTTGAGGTTGAAACCGCAGATGTCGGACGCCATGGCGACGCCGATGCCCTTATTGGCCGAGACAAGGATGTTGGGGAACGTGGTGGGCAGCAGGCGCGGCTCCTTCATGGCGCCGTCGTAGCTGTCGACGAAGTCGACCGGGTCCTTGTCGATGTCCTTGAAGATCTCGGCGCTGATGGGGGAGAGCTTGGCCTCGGTGTAACGCGAGGCGGCGTAGCTCAGGTCGCCCGAATAGTACTTGCCAAAGTTGCCCTTCGACTCCACGAAAGGAGCAAGCAGCGCCTCGTTGCCCGTGGCCAGGCGCACCATCGTCTCGTAGATGGCGGCGTCTCCGTGTGGGTTGAGCTTCATGGTCTGGCCCACGATGTTGGCGCTCTTTTGGCGCTCGCCCTTGAGCAGGCCCATCTTGTACATAGTGTAGAGCAGCTTGCGGTGCGAGGGCTTAAAGCCGTCGATCTCGGGGAATGCACGCGAGACGTTGACGCTCATAGCGTAGGGCATGTAGTTGACCTCGAGCGTCTGCGTAATCGGCTGGTCGGTGACCTCGGAGTGCAGGCCGATGACGTTCTCGGCGTTGACCTGCTTTTTCTTTGGCTGGTTCTTCGTCTTCTTCTTTGCCACGATTTCCTCTTGAACTTCTTATGGGCCGTCGTTATCGATTTGCTGCTATTGCAGGTCCAGCTGGTCCAGGTATTCCTTGCCGTGCTCGGAGATGTGACGCTTGCGGCCCGTCTCGTCGTTGCCCAGCAACAGGTTGAACATGGTCTCCATCTTGGTGACGTCCTCGGGTTCTACCTTGATCAGGCGGCGCGTCTCGGGGTTCATGGTGGTGAGCCACATCATGTCCGGATCGTTCTCACCAAGACCCTTGGAGCGGTTGATCGAGCACTTCTGGTCGCCAATCTCCTTGAGGATGCCGTTCTTCTCGAGCTCGGTGTAGGCAAAGTAGGTCTTCTCTTTGCAGTTGATCTCGTAGAGCGGCGACTCGGCGATATACACGTAGCCCTCGTCGATAAGCGTGGGCACCAGGCGATAGAGCATGGTGAGCACAAGCGTGCGGATGTGATAACCGTCGACGTCGGCGTCCGTACAGATGATGACCTTGTTCCAGTTGAGGTTGTCCAGGTCAAAGGCGCCAAGGTTCTTGATGCGCTTGTCCTTGATCTCCACACCGCAGCCCAGCACGCGCATGAGGTCCATGATGATGTCGGACTTAAAGATGCGCGGGTAGTCCTCTTTCAGACAGTTGAGGATCTTGCCTCGGACGGGCATAACACCCTGGAACTCGGCATCGCGCGAGGTGCGGATGGCGCCTGCTGCCGAGTCGCCCTCTACGATGTAAATCTCGCGACGGCTCTTGTCCTTGGAGCGGCAGTCGATGAACTTCTGCACGCGGTTGGCCATGTCGGTCTTCTGCTGCAGATTGGTCTTGATGCTCTGGCGCGTCTTCTCGGCGTTCTCGCGCGAGCGCTTGTTGATGAGCACCTGCTCCATGATCTTGTTGGCGGCGTCTTTGTTCTCGATCAGATAGGTCGAGAGGCGCTCCTTAAAGAATGCCGTCATCGCCTGCTGGATAAAGCGGTTATTGATGGCCTTCTTAGTCTGGTTTTCGTAGGACGTCTGGGTGGAGAAGCAGTTGGTCACCAGCACCAGACAGTCCTGGACGTCCTGCCACTTAATGCCGCTCTCGTTTTTGTTGTACTTGCCCTGTTGCTTGATGTAGGCATCGATGGCGCTGGTCAGAGCACTACGGGCGGCCTTTTCGGGCGAACCGCCGTTCTCGAGCCATGACGAGTTGTGGTAGTACTCCTGCATCATGAAGGTGCGCGAGAAGCACATGCACGCGGTGATCTTGACGTTGTAATCGGGCAGGTCCTCGCGGTCGCGACCGCGACGGTCAGCCTCGATAAAGAAGGGCTCGGTAAGGTAGTCGGTACCGACCTTCTCGAGCACGTAGTCCTCGATGCCCTTGGGATAGCAAAAATCCTCTTCGGAAAACTCGCCATCGTCGCCCTCAATGCGCAGGCGGAAGGTCACGTTGGCGTTGACCACGGCCTGGCGGCGCATGGTCTCGCGATACCAGTCGTGGGGAATGCTGATCGAGGTAAAGACCTCAAGATCGGGGCGCCACTTGATGGTGGTGCCGGTGCGGTCCTCGTCGCTGGGCTCGATCTCAAGCGCTTTCTTTTTGGCGCCAACGACCTTGCCTTTCTTAAAGTGCAGGGAGTACTTGTTGCCGTCGCGCCAAACCGTGACGTCCATGTACTCGGATGCGTACTGGGTCGCGCACGAGCCCAGGCCGTTGGTACCGAGCGAGAAGTCGTAGTCGCCGCCCTGGTTGTTGTTGTATTTGCCACCTGCGTAGAGCTCGCAAAAGACGAGCTCCCAGTTAAAGCGCTTCTCGGAGGGGTTCCAGTCGAGCGGGCAGCCGCGGCCGTTGTCCTCTACCTGAATGGAACCATCGCGAAAGGCGGTAAGGGTGATGAGCTTGCCGTAGCCCTGGCGCGCCTCGTCAACGGCGTTGGACAGGATCTCGAAGGCGGCATGCGCGCAGCCGTCGAGTCCGTCCGAGCCAAAGATAACGGCGGGGCGCAGGCGTACGCGCTCCTCGTCCTTGAGCTGACGAATACTGTCGTTACCATAGTTTGCGGTGTTTTTTGCCATGCTCGCTCTCTCGATGCTCCTTTGCTGCGTTGTAGTCATATAGATAGTCAAGGTAGCATAGCCCAGGCCTCGGACGATTCCAACTAACACGAATTCCATCGAACGCGCGTTCGGAGTCGGTGACCTTTAGCTTCTGCGGTCATTCCCTGCGCGGCGTGGTGCTCGTGTTAAAACCGTGGCTTATCGGCTGGTAGAATTGCCGCATCAAGACTGCATGTTGTTTGAGGGGGCGCAATGACTGAGAAAGAGAAGATGGAGCGCGGGGAGTGGCATGATGCCAACTTTGACGAGGAGCTCCTGGCGCAACGCGCAAAGGCGGAGGCGCTCTGCTATGACTTTAATATGGCAAAACCCGGAAGCGACGCGCAGCTTGACGCTTTGAAATCCTTGCTCGATACCGATCTTCCGCAAGGGCTGACGGTCCTTTCGCCTGCCTACTTTGACTACGGGAGCAAGACGAGCTTTGGTGAGGGCTGCTTTGTAAACCATGGCTGCTACTTTATGGACGGCGGCTCTATCACCTTTGGTGGCAACGTGTTTATCGGGCCGTTTTGCGGCTTCTACACCGCTTCGCACCCCCTAAAGGCAAAGGACCGCAACTTGGGTCTCGAGAAGGCTCTGCCTATTGTTGTAGGCGATAACTGCTGGTTTGGCGCGAACGTATCCGTGTTGCAGGGGGTTACCATCGGCAGCGGTTGCGTAATTGCCGCGGGCAGCGTCGTGACGGAAGACCTTCCGGACAACGTGGTGGCGGCAGGCGTTCCCGCGGTCGTCAAGAAGATCATCGAACAATAACGGAGCTATTAAACGATGGGGCACGCATGGTTCCGGCAAATCCGGTTATTGGCGTGCGCGTTGGTCATGCTGATAAGTTCCACTTACTCGGGTCCTTCCGACTCGGTTTTGTCCGAGTAAGATTGAATAGCGAATCGAAATTGTTATGTCCACATGGCGATGGCGGACATGGTTTCCATAATGACAGATATAGTTGATATCTTGTGAAGGATGCAATATATTTCTGTCATGTTGCAACGGATATCTGTCCATTACTACGAAAGGAACTCCATGCCGGGCAAAAAGAACCTACGCATGAAGGCGGCACGCGCGGCGGCTGGCCTTTCGCAAGCTGACTTAGCCCAAGCCGTGGGCGTTACGCGCCAAACCATCGGCCTTATCGAGGCGGGCGGCTACAACCCCACGCTCAATTTGTGCGTGGCAATCTGTAAGGCGCTGCGCGTTACGTTGAACGACTTGTTTTGGGAAGACGAAACCGACGCCGACCCTAATGCTCTTTAGGAGTTCACTATGAAATATGAAGATCTGAAAATCGTGCAAAAGTGGCGTGAATATGCCGGCCCAAAGGATGAACGCCTGGAGGCTGAGAACGCGAAGATCTACAAGATTGGCTTCGTGCTGCTTTCGTTTGGCATGTTGATGATCTTTTTCTACCAGTTTATAGCTCGACAGGTTACGTGGGTTCACAGCGACGCTAGTGAAATGCCGCATGGCTTTGCAACGCCGTTCGAGGCAGCCATGTATTTGTGGCTCGTTCTCGTGATGTTGATTTGCGCAGGACTGCAAACGCGGAAGGGCTATGTCGATACCAATCGTTTTGGGCAAACCGAGCATCTTCCTGTTGGATATTTCCTGCTTGTCAGCGGTCTTAGCGGCGCCGCGTTCGCGCTTGTTATTGCCGCAATGCGCTGTATCGCTGAGGCGCAGATCGTACCGCTCGAAAGCGTCTTTTGGTTGGCGAACCTGGTCACGGGCGTGTTCTGCGGTGCGACGATTTTCGCGGCCACGTTTGCTGTCCTGTGCGCAACGTTTTTCACGGCGAAAAGACGCCGTGCCAAGCTCGAGGCAGAACTCGACTCCTCAGACGACATTTAATGCGCAATGGGCTGGCTCTGGGTATTCAGAACCAGCCCATTTTGATGTTCGATGAGCCGAGTCGGCGCCTCTCACAAAAGTAACTAGGAGCTAGCGAGGCCTATCCGAATTGTCCTCATTGGCGGTGTCTTTTTCGAGCGCCGTGCGGCGGGCGCTGTAGGCGACAAGGCCGGCACCAACTGCGGCGAGCGCTGCTGCGGCTGCGGTTAGGGGGACGTTGCTGTCGCCCGTGCCCGCAAGCGCGCCCGCTTTTCCGGAGCGCTTGTTATTGCCGTGGTCCTTGCCACTGCCGGAGCTGCTTCCGCCGGAGCCGCCGCCCTCGTCAGTACCGCCGCCACTCGAGCTACCATCGCCGTCTGCTGTCATCGGGGCGTCGTGAAGTCCTGTCGTATCCGCGCTGTCGCATACGCCGACCTGAACTTCTGAGCGTTCGCATGCCGCGTCGGGCACATGAAGCTCGTGCAGAACGGCACTCAGCGCCGAGTTTGCGCCCGGTCGGATCTCCTCGAGCGTTACGGGATCGAGCGCCACCAGATTACGCGCCTTCGCATACAGCGTGACGCGTTTGCCCACTTCGTCGCTCCAACTCTCGGGGATGGCGAAGCTCATGCGGAACTGTGCCGTGCAACCCGGTGCCAGCACGGCGTTGCCGTTGTCGGCTACCAGCGGGTGCGTTGCAAAACGTGCGCCCAGCGTCTCGAGCGCGTACTTTACGTGTGCCATGTCGTTGGCCGAAGCGTCTTCGGCAAGCTCTGGATCGTAGATCGAAGCCATGCGTGCGTTCGCTCCGAATCCGATGGATGCGCTGGAGAACGGCTGGCTGGAGCCCTCTCGGTACAGATCGATTGTGCCGGCAGTCAGCAAAGTGTTGCCGTCGTTTCGCACCGTGACCATGAAGGATTCGCCTGCTGCTCCGGGCACCACCGCGCCCGAGGTAGCGACCGCGCCCGTCGGAGTGGCACACGCCACCAGAGGCACTTCGATGCCGTGCAGCTCTGCCTCGCTCTTCTTCGCGCTCACAATGTGCGTGGCGAGCGCGGAGAGCATGCCTCCCGACGTCAAAAATGTCGTTATCTGATCGACGGGATGGTCCAGCTCGCACATCACGAACGGCTCCGTGAACAGATCGCCTGCCAAGGTGCTGGCGAAGATGCGGAAGTGCTTGCCCATTACTGCTACCGGGTTGCCTTCTTCGTCGTAGGTTTGCCCCACCTTGCCATCGGTGTTCTCTACATAGAGCGCGCACCTGCCGTTGTTGCTTACGCTAAACGATGCCGGGCCACAGCCTGCGGCACCCACGGGCTGCGTTGCAAATGCCGATGCGCCTCGCGTCCAAGTAATATGCTGCAGCTGCTCGTTGACGGTGGCCAAAAAGCCCGAATGTTGTGGCCACGGCACCGCATGGGGCACCGTGGCGTCTGGTGGCATAACGCCCCAGCCCGCAATGGACTGGCCGATCACGGCGTACGATGCGCAGCCGCAACCGTCTGCGGTCTCGTACGCAACGGGCACCACCATTTTGCCGTTGATATTCTCGGGCTCGCTCAGCTCGATACTCGACGGTGCCTGCGGAAAGCGAAGAACTTGGCGGAACGTCAGGCTGTCGCCCAAATCATCCGACCACAGGGTAAAGCATTCCAGCGCAACCTCGGCCTCGCTGCCGAGCGCCTTCTCTGCGGTGGTTCCGCGGCGGTGGAGGTAGGCACCCGACAGGCGCCCGTCGACCAGCGTCTTGCCTGCCGTGATGCGCGGGCACTGCAGGCAATGGTAGCCATCCTCTTGCAGGCGGCCGCGCGAGATGCTGCGCCATGACGTATGCGACACCACGCGGATCTCGTCATTACTTATGCGCAGGCGCACAACGGACAGTATGCCGGCTGTGCTTGCCGTATCGAAAAGGGTGTTGTCGCCGGCGGGGCGCTCGCCCGAGACCAGCAGCACGTAGGCGTCCTGGTTTCCTCTTCCGTCCGTATATTCCACCACGTCGAAGTCGTAATCGAATATGCCGTCGCGCTCCACGTCGCCCTCGCCAAACCCAAGGGGAAAGTCCACGGGCGTGGGAGCGGACCACGTGCCGTTTGCCTTTGTGTGCACCACCAGGCGCGAGCGGCCATTGTCGCCGTAGCGCACCGAGGCGATACGGAACAGGCATTCTACGCCGGCAATCATCGTTAGCTTCATGTGGGCTTCGCTGAGCACGCCGGAAAACAGCACGTTGTCGCTCGAGGGTTTGACGCCGCCACGCTCGTCCTCCGACACGCCGGCAGAATTGGCGTTCGGGTCCGCAACGGCGTTCGTTGACTGACCGATGTAGGTGTACTCATACATCGGTGCGGCATTTTCGTCGTTCTCTACCAGTGCATGGACGAAATGCTCGATCTGTCCCGTGTCGTCGCTTTCTGAATCCGCCTCGAGCTCAATGCGCGTGACCGCTTGATCCCAATCGCGCACGACAGGCGCGGCGTTTACGGCAGTGGCCTTAACCTCGGCGCGTGCGAGCAGCTCGGCGTTGGTGACGATGGTGGCCGATGCGATAAACTGCGGCACACCACCTGCCTCGGTGTTGCCGGGCGTGCCGAAGCAGGCATCCAGCGTGTAAGGCGTATCTCCACCCAATGCCAGCTCAGAGCGTTGGAGCACATACTGGTCGCCATTGTTCACCGACATATTCCACGAATCGATGAGTGTGGGCCACGACCCCGACCAAGCCTTGGTGGTCCACTTGAACATTACGAACTGGAGTATCACATCGACATCGACGTCTGCACCTACGCGCAGCCGCGGAAGCTGGTGTCCATCTGCCTTCTCGTACCCAATGAACAGTGTGAGGGATGCGGCGCCACGCACAGCGGACGAAGCGACGCCTGCAATGCCGGCTCCAAAGGTGACGGCAAGTCCGATCTGGATGGTGAACGAGCCCGACGTGTTGGAATAGTCGAGCGAAATGTTCTTGAAAAACGCCGCGCCGCTGCCGTGCGTGTGGGCGCCCACGGCGAGCGCCAGTTTTGCCAGCACCCAGGGGTTGACGTTTAGGAAAAACGGCACCGGTCCTAGGGTAAACTGCTCGGTCCAATTGAGGTCGGTTCTTACCTGGAAGAGGGCCTTAATATTGCCGTATGCGGGGTCGTTGTTGTCACCCCAGGTTTTGCCCACCCAATCGTAGGCGAGCGAGCCGTACAGCTGTGTGGCGATATCCATCGTGAACAGCGGCGTGCAATGGTGGCGAAGGAGCTTGGTGTTTCTTGGATCGGTGCCCGAACCGGCACTCATACTTTTGTACTGATTCCACTTCCCCTCCATTTCGTCGAGGTAGCGGTTTGCCTGCTTGGCGCCCGACTCGCGCGGTGACTTCTTCCAGTACTCCGGATCCGGATTGCCCGAATCGTTCATATAGCTGGCTGGTTTGTATCCTCCGCCAAACAGCACGTATCCAGCAAACGAGAAATCGAAGAGGATCGGAAATGTGGGTATCCAGCACGTGAACTTATTGCCGCCGATGCCGGGAAACGCCGCGGGGAAATCAAACGGAGTGACCTCTTGGTCCATGGTAGTGGGGACGATAGTGGTCGAGCCCGATTCCGCCTTTGCGGCCGGCGCGGTGACAACGGCCATGGGGGATGAGAGCGTGTAGGTTTTGCCCTGATAGTCGAGGACAAAGCGCAGCTTGCACCCTTCCTCCAGAAGGCCCGATGCCGCGTCGAGAAACTTGTCTTCGAGTGTGAACGTCGCCAGATTATCCGCGCCTGATGCGCTGGCCTTGATCTGGCCGATCTGCGTGACGGTTTCGGGCGAGCTACCCGTGGCGGGCATTACCTTGTTGATGTGCAGCGTTGCCTGTCCACCCTGTGGCAGATGTGCCTGTACAATAAAGGCATGCGTGTCGGGTTGGTCGTTTGCCGCGTCGTCCTTCGGCAATGCCATGAACGTGGCATCAGCGTACTGGATGTCCCATTCGTCGAATGTGAGCTGGCGGAAGTACGGCTCGCCGTCGGACAGCGGACGTGTGGGTGCGGTTATGGCGGTGCCGCCCTGGATACGCGCAAGGGGAATCTCGACATCGCGGTAGCCCGCCATGCTAATGGAGATGCCGCCGTTAAAGTCGTACGCGTCGAGAAGCGTTGCCTCGTCCACGTAGTCTTCCGAAAGAGGGGCGACCTCAAAGATGGCCGTGCCTTCGTCATCGGTCGTGGCGGTGAGCTGCTTGCCTACGGCATAGCGCGATGTGAGCGTGACCTGGGCACCTGCGATGGGCGTATTCTTGTTGGCGACGTCGACCACGACTACACCAAACATGGTGCGCGAGAGAACGAGCACCTTGAAGGGATCTTCTTCGTCGGCATAGGCCGCGGTGGGCGCGAACGGCAGCAGGAAGGCATTTTCGCTTCCCGGCACGCGAGGCAACATAATGCTCGCCAGCGAGGACGCTCCAGCAACAAGTAACGAACGGCGATCAAGCATCTTGGGCTCCCATCCCGCAAATATCGGTGGAAATAATCCAATTTTGCGAGAAGACGCTTCGTGGCGGTAGTGCCGTTCAAGGGTCAAAATGTCCAAATTGATCGAGCGAAGCGCCGGGTTCCGGAACGCGTTCGATGCGCTTGGCAGCCCGGTCGCTAACGCAACATGTGCGCGACCAGCTCGGCGCGTGTGCCGATGCCAAGCTTTGCGTATACGCCGGATAGGCGGTTTTTGACGGTGCCCGGCGATACTCCCATATGGCCTGCGATTTCAGCGTTGGTCCATCCGCGGCAGGCGAGCATGGCCATGGTGAACTCTGTGGTCGTTAAATCGTCGGCAACGTCCTCGCCCGAATCGGGGTTGTGGATGCGCCGCCAGCCGTAGCTGAAGCGGTACGTGATCTCGATGATGCGTGCGAAGTCGTCAGGGTATTGCGTTTTTAGGCATGCCTCGATGAGCCCCTGCAAAAGGCCGTGGTGCTCGCCAATGAGCTCGATAAGTCCGTCGGGGCGCGCAATGTCCCAAGCGGCTCCAAAATGCGCTTTTGCGGCGTCGATGTCCTTGAGGCTCATGCATGCCATGGAAGCTGCCAGGTGCAGGAACAGTTCCGAGATGGGATAGCTTCCCTGTTTCATAATTAGGGCGTTTTCCGCCATGCCCAGGCTGCGGCCGTATTCGCCGCGCAGATACAAGGCGTGCGCCATCACGTAGCTGGCGAACAGTCGCAGGCCTTCGGGTAGGTGCGCCGCAAGTGGATAAAACTCTTCGGCAGAATACGGGGAAGGCAAGTGCAGCAGGACGCTCGCGGCCGAGGCGAACAGGATATGCGTGGCGTGGACGGCGGGCGATTCCTCGTCGGCCGGCGTATCGAGGATGCCCGCAAGGCACCGGCGGGCGTCGGCGATACGGTTGAGCGACAGACTGGCGTATCCGCAGATAAAGCATGCGGAATAGCGCAGCGCGGGATCGGTGACGTCAAGATAGGGGTGCGCCGTCTTGGCGGCGAGTGCGGCCTGTCCGCGAAAGTACAGCGCTTCTGCCGTGGCGATGGCGCGTGAATCGGGGTCGGAAATGCCTGCAACCGCAGCGTCAATCTGCCCCGGCACAAAGGCGGTGCACATTAACGGCATGGGAACGCATGGGTAGCCATCGCAGTCCATCTTCCATCTCCCAACAGCTGGCAACACTAGCAGCAATTGTACTCTTGTTGCTCGGGACTGGAATTTGTGGGTATCGCCTACGATTGTGCCGAACGTATAAAGGAAGAGTCTATTGGCGATGCTCCCAAGGTGGCTACCGAAGTCTAGCTGACCTTGGGATATAGAAAAACTGCCGCCCCTGCAAAAAGCTCTGTCGCAGCGATGGGAAACGCATCTCGTTCTGCATATAATGAGGTCATATGACGGTGCGTCTGCATACGCGCGGCGCATTTCCATCGAATCGAGAAGGAGCTCTGCATGGATCCCAACAAGCGTCCCGACGACATGGTGCGTATCACCACTCCCGAACTTGCCCAGGTGTTCATCGATGAGCAGGTCGCTGCAATCCGCGAGCAGATCGGCGACAAGAAGGTCCTGCTGGCTCTTTCCGGCGGCGTCGACAGTTCGGTTGTCGCGGCCCTGCTCATCAAGGCCATCGGCAAGCAGCTCATTTGCGTGCATGTGAACCACGGCCTGATGCGCAAGGGTGAGAGCGAACAGGTCATCGACGTCTTCAAGAACCAGATGGACGCTAACCTGGTCTATGTGGACGCGACCGATCGCTTCCTGGATAAGCTCGTGGACGTCGAGGAGCCCGAGGCCAAGCGCAAGATCATCGGTGCCGAGTTTATCCGCGTGTTCGAGGAGGAGGCCCGCAAGGTTGGCGATGAGGTCAGCTTCCTCGCCCAGGGCACCATCTATCCCGACATCCTGGAGTCCCAAGACGGCGTGAAGGCTCACCACAACGTGGGCGGTCTGCCCGAGGATCTGCAGTTTGAGCTCTGCGAGCCCGTCAAACTGCTGTACAAGGACGAGGTCCGCGTCGTGGGTCGCGAGCTCGGCCTGCCCGAGAACATGGTTGAGCGCCAGCCGTTCCCCGGTCCCGGCCTGGGCGTCCGCTGCCTTGGTGCCATCACCCGCGACCGTCTTGAGGCGCTGCGCGAAGCCGACGCCATCGTGCGCGAGGAGATCGACAAGGCCGGTCTGACCATCTGGCAGTATTTTGCCGTCGTGCCCGACTTCCGCGCAACCGGCGTGCGCGAGGGCAAGCGCGCCTACGATTGGCCCTGTATCATCCGCTGCATCAACACCGTCGATGTCATGACCGCCGAGGTGCCTGAGCTCGACTGGGCGTTGCTCAAGCGCATTACCGCCCGCGTCACCGCCGAGGTTCCCGGCATCTGCCGCGTGTGCTACGACCTCACGCCGAAGCCCGTCGGCACGGTGGAGTGGGAGTAAGCTAACTCAGCTGGTGGGCGACGAGAGCTAGCAGATGTGACGAAGGGACAGTCCCTTTGTCACATCGGCGATGATATGTGCGGGACGGTGCGCCACACGGCGTGCCGTCCCGTTCGTTATTTTGATGAGCCGAGCGCGCGAGTGGGAAGAGTCACGAGCATAGTCGTTCCCCTCTCTGAGCTCTCTTCGACCTCGATGGAACCGCCGTGGAGTGCGGCGATCTCCCAGACCAGTGCAAGCCCCAGCCCCACGCCGCCATATGCCCTGCTGCGCGATTTGTCGACGCGAAAGAAGGGCTGAAAGATGCTCGTCTGGTATTGCTCGGGAATGCCCGGTCCCTGGTCGCGCACGCGTAGCAGCACGCGGTCGCCTTCGGCGCAGGCGTTGATTTGCACGGTCGAGTTGGGCGCGCTATAGCGTATGGCGTTTTCGGTCAAGTTGAACAGCAACCGATAGATCAGCGTGTCGCTGCCGATCGTTTGCGCGTCGCCCTCACTTGTAAGCGTGATGTCTTTTTGCTCGGCAAGGGGTGCCAGGTCCGTGAGCACTTCTTCGATCATCGGCGCTAGGTCAATCACATCGTTGCAAGGGACACTGCGCAGCTCGCTCATCTCGAGCAGGGTCTTTGTCATGTGCGTCATTCGCTCGGTCTGCTCCTGCAGCAGCCCGAGCAGGCTCGCTGTATCGGCGTCGACGTCGGGGTGCTCGGCGCAAAACAGCTCAACCTGGGCCTGCATGAGCGCAAGCGGCGTGCGCAGTTCGTGCGCCGCATTGCCCGTAAACTGTCTTTGTGCGGAAAATCCCTCGTCAAGGCGGGTAATCATGTCGTTAAACGACGCGCTGCAGCGCCTGAGTTCAGAGGGCACGTCCTCGCTGATTTTTGTGTCGGCGAGGTTGTCGGGCCGCACGCTCTCGACTTGCGTCGCAAAGAAGCGCAACGGCCGCAGCGCATGTCCGCTTACAAAGTAGGCCAGCACGCCGCCGAGCAGCGTCACCGCCGCAGTTATATACCAGCTCGTCGCGCCAAACGATTCTTGGGCGTCGTTCACGACGATGGTCAGCGCGTCGTCGAGCTCTTTGTTTGTCGGGTCAAATGAGCTGGGCGCTGCGGTCTCCACCTTGCTGTGCGCCGACGCTTCTGCACCAATCGAGTCCATATAGCGCATGCCGGAGTAGCCAACCAGGCAATTCATAAGTACGCAGGTCGAACATACCAACAGGGCCGTCATCAGCGTGATGCGCCACTGCAGAGACAGCCGCTTCATTTGCCGTCCTCCATAACGTAGCCTTCGCCGATTCGGTTGCGGATGGGGTCGTGCCCCAACGCGCCGCGCAGCTTTTTGCGCAGCGACGAGATGTGCACGCGGGTCGCGTTGCTAAAGCTGTTGACGCTGCTGTCCCATACATGCTCGATAAGCTCTTCCTGGCTCACCGGCCGCCCCTGGTTAAGCATCAGGTATTCCAAGATGCCGGTCTCCTTGCGCGTGAGGGATAGGGTCTCGCCGCCCACGGAGGCGAGGCGCGCTTTGGTGTCAAAGCTCAGCGATCCACAGGTCAGGACAACGTCGCTTTGCGTAAAGCGCCTGAGCGTGAGGCTGCGTATACGTGCCGCCAGCTCGTCAAGATGGAACGGCTTGGTGAGGTAGTCGTTGGCGCCCGCATCGAGCCCCGCTACCTTGTCGGAGACCTCGCCACGTGCCGAGAGCACAAGCACCTTGGTCTCACAATCAGTTGTCCTGAGTTGCCTGAGCACGGTCATGCCGTCGACATGGGGGAGATTGAGGTCGAGCACGACAAGATCAAAGGTCTCGACATCGAGCAGATCGAGGGCCTGCTGCCCGTCGTAGCAGCAGTCGACGCTATAGGCCAAGTTGCGCAGGCTGCGTGCGATCGCGTCGCACAGTGCCCGCTCGTCCTCGACGACCAAGATGCGCATAACGTTCTCCTTGCATAGTCATTCACGCTTAACACGGATTTTATAGTCGGTATGGTCCAATGGGTCGCGAAACGAAAGGAGTGGTCAGATTGTTCAAAGCGATTAAGCCTGTGGCGCAGGTGGCTTTGCTGATCGTTGGGGTAGCCATGGTTGGCTTTGGAATTATGCGCGGCGAAGCGGATGCCGTATTGGCCAAGGCAATCAGGCTGTGCTTGGAGTGTATCGGAATTGGATAAAAGAAAAAACACTGCATCGCATCTTTTGGCGAGATTCCGCGGATTGATTCAGGCGGCGGCGACGCTTGCGACCAATATTCACCTGCCTAACTTTGCCAAGGGGGGCATCTACCAGGGGGCGGGCAAAGCCGTTTGCGTGCCGGGGCTCAACTGCTACTCGTGTCCGGCGGCCTCGGGTGCGTGTCCCATCGGGTCGTTTCAGTCGGTGGTGGGCTCGTCTAAGTTTAGCTTTTCGTATTACGTCACCGGAACGCTCATTCTAATCGGCGTGCTGCTGGGACGTTTTGTATGCGGCTTTTTGTGCCCGTTTGGATGGCTGCAAGAGCTTTTGCATAAGATTCCCAGCAAGAAGCTCTCCACGAAAAAGCTCAAGCCGCTCACGTACATCAAGTATGCCGTGCTGCTGTTTGCCGTGGTGCTGCTGCCCGTCTTGGTGGTCAACGATGTGGGTATGGGCGACCCGTTCTTTTGCAAGTACATCTGCCCGCAGGGCGTGCTCGAGGGCGCGATTCCGCTGTCCATCATGAACATGGGAATCCGCTCTGCGCTGGGAAAGCTCTTTACCTGGAAGCTCGCGATCCTCATTGCGGTTGCGGTGCTGAGCGTGCTGTTCTACCGCCCCTTCTGTAAATGGATTTGCCCCCTCGGCGCATTTTATGCACTCATGAACAAGGTGTCGTTGCTGGGGATTCAGGTCGATCATTGTAAATGCGTCTCGTGCGGCAAGTGCGCCAAGGTGTGCCAGATGGACGTGGACGTTACGCGTACGCCCGACCATGCCGAGTGCATTCGTTGCGGCAAATGCGTAGGCGCGTGCCCCGTCGATGCTATTAGCTTTCGCTACGGGCTGGGTGTGACGGGCGACAAACCCGCGCAGTCCACGCAAGCCCGCGAAAACAAATAGGTACCTATATAAGTTTCGATATAAACGGAGGAACCATGAAACTGTCAAAAATTGCGGCTCTGTTGATGCTGCCCGTGCTGGCGCTGACTCTCGCGGCGTGCTCTGCCCCCAAGGGCGACGCGAAGGATGCCACGAGCGGCGATGCGCAGATTGCCGAGCTCATAGCGCAAAAGCCGTCGAGTGCCGAGGAGGCGGCCGAGCTGTACCAGCAGCTGCTGCAAAAGGAAAACGAGATCTTTGCGAGCGATAACGCCCTATGGGAAAAGGTGTTCCTTGCGGCCAACAAAGACACTCCCATGATTGAGGACGGCAAGAACTACGGTGACTTCTTGCTCGATACCATCGAGGGCGCCAAGGATCAGTTTGCGGCTGACGAGCTTAAGACGCTTAAGGCCGGCGCGCAGCAGGTCAAGGAGATCGAGGACAAGCTCATGGCGCTGGAGAAGGAGTTCCCCGGATGTGGCAGCACGCCCGGCGAGGGAGAGAGCGTCGATGCCTCGACCGCGGGCATGACCAACGGCGAGAGCGGGGAGACGAAGTTCCCCAGCTTTAAGGGCAAGGACTTGGACGGCAACGATGTAAACAGCGACGAGCTGTTCTCCAAGAACAAGGTCACCGTCATGAACTTCTGGTTTACCACCTGCAAGCCGTGCGTGGGAGAGCTGGGCGATCTGGAGAAGCTCAACAAGGAGCTTGCCGAGAAGGGCGGCCAGGTCGTGGGCGTTAATTCCTTTACGCTCGATGGCAACAAAGACGAGGTGGCCGATGCCAAGGACGTGCTTTCCAAGAAGGGCGTGACGTATAAGAACATCTGGTTTAAGTCGGACAGCGAGGCCGGAAAGTTCACCTCCAACCTGTACTCGTTCCCGACCACCTACGTGATCGACCAGAACGGTAACATTGTGGGAGAGCCGATCATGGGCGGCATCAACTCCGCTGAGCAGCGCGAGGCGCTCAACAAACTGATCGATCAGGCACTCGCGAAGAGCGAACAGTAAGTCCGTGGGACAGACAACTGAAGGGGAGTCGCTGGAAACAGCGACTCTTTTTTCTGCTTCGGGGTAGCATCATGGGTATACGTCGAAAGGGCACGCAGCTTTTCGTGCATTGCCTGAGCGGTGCGCGAAGCAACCAAGCTGTGAGTTTTCTTAAGCGTTCTGGGTATGGCAGTGTCAAGAATATCGGCGGCATAAGCGGCTACACGGGAAAGGTGGTGCGTTGGCTATGAAGGTGGTTATCGTTGGAGGCGTCGCGGGCGGCGCATCGGCGGCGGCACGTTTGCGCAGACTCGACGAGCAGGCCCAAATTGTCATCTTTGAGCGCACGGGTTTTGTATCGTATGCCAACTGTGGGCTTCCGTACTACATTGGCGGTGTGATAGAAGAAGAGAGTGCATTGACGCTGCAGTCTTCCAAGGGCTTTTGGGATCGCTTTCGCATTGCGGTCAAGACGAGTCACGAGGTGTTTGCCATCCATCCCGATTCGCATACGGTCGAGGTTCGCAATATGCTGACGGGCGAGGAATTTGTCGAGACGTATGACAAGCTCATCCTGTCGCCGGGTGCAAAGCCGATTCGCCCTGCGTTGCCGGGCATCGACTCGGATAAAATCTTTAGCCTACGCACCGTTGAGGACACGCTGCGTATTCACAGCTATGTTCGAGAGCGGCGACCGAGCAGTGCCGTCGTGATCGGCGGCGGCTTCATTGGCGTCGAGACGGCGGAGAATCTGTGCGAGCTGGGGCTCAAGGTGACCCTTCTGCAGCGTCCCGTCCAGCTTATGAACAACCTGGATTGCGACATGGCGACCCTTTTGCATACCGAGGTGCGTGAGCACGGTATTGATCTGCGCCTCAAGGCCGATGTGACAGGTTTTGAGGAAGTTGATGGCCGTGTTGTCACCCATGTTGCGGGCGATGACCCTATCGGAGCCGATATGGTGCTGCTTGCCATTGGCGTGGCACCTGAGAGCCATCTGGCGCAAGAGGCGGGGCTCGAACTGGGCATCAAGGGGGCTATTGTGGTCAACGACCGCATGGAGACCTCTGCTGCCGACGTGTATGCCGTGGGCGATGCCGTGCAGGTCACGCATCAGGTGACCGGCGAGGACGCGGTCATTTCGCTCGCCGGCCCCGCCAACAAGCAGGGGCGTGTCGTCGCCGATGTCATAGCCGGCATGGACAGCTGCTACCTCGGATCGTTGGGCTCATCGGTTATCAAGGTATTCGACTTGACGGCGGCAAGCACGGGACTATCCGAAAAGGCGGCACACGCGGCGGGAATTGACTGCGACAGCGTGGTCCTGTCGCCCGGTTCGCATGCGGGCTATTATCCGGGTGCAACGCCCATGACCATGAAGGTTGTCTTCGAGAAGCAGGGATTGCGCCTGCT
The DNA here is from genome assembly GCA_902835305.1 of Coriobacteriaceae bacterium. GTDB lineage: Bacteria > Actinomycetota > Coriobacteriia > Coriobacteriales > Coriobacteriaceae > Collinsella. Next base: position 149,717 of record CADFMD010000003.1, on the reverse strand, counting down.
GGGTGCGCAAATCGTGGGCATCGATGGTGTGGACAAGCGTATCGACGTTCTGGCGACTGCCATCCAGGCAGGCATGCGCGGCGATAGGCTTAAGGATTTGGACTTAGCATACGCGCCGCCGTATTCATCGGCGAAGGATCCCGTCAATATGGCGGGCTTTATGATCGAGAACCTCAATCGCGGCATACTGGCGCAGTGGCATTGGGAGGACGAGCCCAACTTGCCACGCGATGGCAGCGTGCAGCTGCTCGATGTTCGTACGGAAGGGGAGTATGAGCGCGGGCATATCGATGGTTTCGTAAACATTCCCGTCGATGATCTGCGCAATCGCCTGGGCGAGCTCGACCGGGCCAAGCCGGTTTACGTGATTTGCCAGAGCGGCATTCGCAGCTACATTGCTTGCCGTATTTTGGCGCAGCATGGCTTTGAGTGCTTTAACTTCTCGGGCGGCTATCGCTTCTTTGCAGCCGTGACTGAGGCTCGCCGCGGCAGCGCTAACGTTATGCCGTGCGGGCTCGAAAAGTAGCGCGCATTGGAATGTGACAAAGTGACAGCCTCTTTGTCGCATCGGGGATGTTATATGCGGGATGGTGCGCCATGCGGCGTGCTGTCCCGTTCGTTTTTTGGCGCGCTTCGTTACATTCCTCACTGGTATCGGCCAAAAATGAGGATAGAGTAGGACAAACGCGCCGAACGTGAACGGCGGGGGAGCGGGCGAGCGCGCCCGCGCGAGAGAGGTTGCCGTCCATGCTGGATCTCAGAGTTATTTGCAAAAGGTACGTTACGCAGTCGTTTACGCAGGTAGCGCTCGACAGCGTAAGCCTGTCTTTTCGCGATAACGAGTTTGTAGCCATCCTGGGTCCCTCGGGTTCGGGTAAAACTACGATGCTCAACGTCATTGGTGGACTCGACCATTTCGATTCGGGCGATCTGCTGATCGACGGCATCTCGACCAAGGACTTCAACGACCGCGATTGGGATGCCTATCGCAATAATCGCATCGGCTTTGTGTTCCAGAGCTATAACCTCATTCCGCATCAGAGCATTTTGGAAAACGTGGAGTTGGCGCTTACGCTCACGGGCGTGGGGCATGCCGAGCGCCGCCAGCGTGCGCGCAAGGCGCTCGAGGCAGTTGGCCTGGGCGAGCACGTTGACAAGCGCCCGAGCCAGCTTTCGGGCGGGCAGATGCAGCGCGTCGCCATCGCCCGCGCCTTAATCAACGATCCCGAGATTGTGCTGGCTGACGAGCCGACCGGCGCCTTGGACTCAACGACATCCGTACAGGTCATGGATTTGCTCAAGGATGTTGCGCGCGATCGTTTGGTCATCATGGTCACGCACAATCCCGAGTTGGCATACAGGTACGCCACGCGCATCGTCACCCTGGCGGACGGCAAGATCACCGACGATTCAGATCCCTTTGATGCTGCCGAGGCCGCGCGTCGCGAGGCCAAGCCCACGCGCAAAACCTCGATGAGCTTTGTAACGGCGCTGGGGCTTTCTGCCCGAAACCTCATGACCAAGAAGGGCCGTACGGCCATGACTGCCTTTGCAGGTTCGATTGGCATTATTGGCATCGCGGCGATTCTGGCGCTCTCCAATGGCGTAAATGGCTACATCAAAAAGGTCGAGGAGGACACACTCTCGAGCTACCCGCTTACGATTTCCAAACAAGATTACGACCTGTCGTCCATGATGGGCGGGCATGGGGCCACGGATGACGATACGTCCAAGAACGAGGGTTCGTCCGACGACGGCACCGACGGCAAGGCTCAGGGGACCGATAAGATCCCTGTGGTCACGGCCGTAAAGGATATGTTCGCAAGCGTTAAGTCCAACGACATGACGAGCTTTAAGGCATGGCTCGATGCCGGTGGCGACGGCATCGATAAAGAGGTCAACGCCATTCAGTACGGCTACGGCGTGACGCCGGTTGTCTATCGTGCCGGGAATGGCGATGAGAAGCCTGTCCGGCTGGTGCCCAACGCCATGACCGAGGCCATGAGCGGAGGCGCGAGCTCGGCGGCAACGGTGAGCATGGAATCCATGGGAACGTCGGTCTTTAACGAGATGATTGACGACCAGAGCCTGCTCGACAGCCAGTACGATGTCGTTGCCGGCCATTGGCCTACGTCCGCCAACGAGGCCGTGATGGTGCTTTCGAGCCGCGGAACGGTGGGCGACTACACGCTCTACAGTATCGGCGCGCTGGATATCGATGAGCTCAACGACCTGGTTAACAGTGCCATGACGGCCGACGGCAAGGTCAAGACGCCCAAGACCGGCAGCGACTTTACCTACGACGATGCACTGTCCACGACGTTTAAGGTGTTGTCGCCGGCCGATGCCTATCGCAAAAACGAAGAGACCGGCATGTGGACTGACATGTCTGGCGACGCCGACTTTATGAAAGCCAAGGTTGCCGACGGTATTGACGTGCGCATTGTGGGCGTGGTGCGACCCAACGAGACGGCAAACGCGAGCGCATTGTCCCCGGGCATTGTCTATACGCATGCGCTGACTCGCCAGCTTATGGAGCGTGCTGCCGATTCGCAGATTGTGCAGGAGCAGCTTGCCCACCCCGAGACGGATGTCTTTACGGGCAAAACCTTCGACGAGCTGCAGGGCGAAGCCAAGCAGGGCGTGGATTTGGGCAGTATGTTCAGCGTAGACGAGGCGGCACTGAAGAGCGCGTTCTCGTTCGATGCATCTGCGCTCTCGGGCGCAGCCGGCGGTATGGACCTTTCTGGTCTCGACTTGTCCGGGCTGGACATTGACCTTTCGGGTGTTGGGAGGGACATCGACTTTAGTGACATCATGGCCAAAGCGCCGGCCCCAGATTTCTCGGGCATCTTTGATGGTCTTGAGCTCACGCCTGAGCAAATGCAGCAGGTGGGAGCACTTGCCAACCAGCTGTTTGAGGGCTTTATGCGCTCTGATCAGTTTAAGGCGCTGTCACCCGAAGATCTTAAGGACGCGTCAAAGCTCGCTGCCGCATTCTCAGCGTACCTTGAGAATGATGTCGCAGCCCAGCAATACCTGGCTCAGCTCAGGGCGCTCGGCGGCGATGCCCTGGCCGAGCGTCTGCAGCAGGTGATGGGCGACTATGTGCAAAAGCAGCTGGCTCCGTATTTGCAGCAGTCTATGGATCAGGTGATGAAGGCGGTCAGCGAGCAGATTGCCACGACGGTATCAACCCAGCTCAAGGCGGGCGCGGCAGGGCTTATGGACCAGATGGCGACGCAGATGTCTTCGAGTTTTGCCAACCTGGCGAGCGCCATGCGCGTGGATGCGAACGCCTTTGCTCGCGCTATCCACTTTAACATGGACGCTGAGGACCTGAGTTCGCTCATGATGAGCTATGCCAAGGCGTCGAAGCTCACCTACGACAACAATCTGGCCACGTTGGGCTATGCGGACGAGGCGGACCCCATTTCGGTCAAGATTTTCCCGCGCGACTTTGAGGCCAAGGAGCGCGTGCTCGATTACATCGATGCGTACAACAAGCAGGTCAAAGCCGCTGGTCACGATGAGCAGGCAATCTCGTATACCGACTACATGGGCATCATCATGGGCTCGGTGACCGACATCGTGAACACCATCAGCTTGGTGCTCATCTCATTCGTGAGTATCAGTTTGGTGGTGAGCTCCATCATGATCGGCATCATCACCTACATCAGCGTGCTGGAGCGCAAAAAGGAGATTGGCATCCTGCGCGCGATCGGCGCGTCAAAGCGCAACGTGGCAAACGTATTTAATGCCGAGACCTTTATCGAAGGCCTCATTGCCGGCGTCTTTGCCATTGTCGTCGTGGTGGCCGTGAGCTTTCCGGTTAATGCCTGGGCGCTTGCGGCCAAGCAGGTGCCCAACCTGATGAGCCTGCCCGTTCAAGACGCGCTGGTGCTCATTGTAATTTCGGTGCTGCTGACGGTCGTTGCCGGCCTGCTGCCGGCTCGCAGCGCATCCAAGAAAGACCCTGTGGAAGCCCTACGCTCCGAATAATGTGACAAAGGGGCAGTCCCTTTGTCACATTGGATGAAAAGGCGCGGGAAGGGGGTGGCCCCTTCCCGCGCCTTCTAGTTTGTTTTGCCCATCAGCGTAATACGGACGCTTGGATGGGTGTACTCGTCAAACTCGTCCTCGGGATCCGTATCAAACGAGTAATACGTTTTGATGAGGTCGTCACTCGTCCTGATAGAGATTCTCTCGTAGAGTGAGCCGTTCAAAAATGCCTGCCTAAACTCTTCGGGGAGTTTCTGCGGTGCCAAGAGCTCGGGGCTCACCGTCTTGACGTCAACGGTTTGAACGGCAGAGGAAAGCTCGTCAAGCTCGCGTTCGATGCGGGCAAGGTTATCCTCGAGGCTCGCGCTGGGGTCGACCTCTGCCGCGTAGCTCACTTCCTTGAGCGTCCCCTTGTTGTCAAAGTCCAGATACGTATGGGTCTTCTGGGCGTCGGAGTCGCCTTCGTGCAGATAGCCGCGGACATGATAGCCGTAATCTTGATATCGCTCGTAGGGGTCATCGGCGGACACGTACTCGCATGCGGGCTCTAATGCCTTGCGAGCGATGGCGATCTGCTCGGCCGCGGCCGCTGCGTTCTGTTGCATCTCGATGTTTCCCTGCGCCAGCTGCGGGATATAGGCACCGCACACGATCGCGAGGGGCAGCGCCACAAGCGCGACGATCCACTTTTTTGCACGGGGGACGGGCACGCCACAGGCCTCTGCCATTGCCTTTGCGTTGGCAAAGCTTTCGGCAAGCACGTCTGCCGCGGTGGCGACGGCGCCTACGGCAGCGGCGACTTCTGCCGCGCCGCCCAGGTTGCGTGCGGTCTCGTTGTCGCTGTTCTTGAGCAGGCGCGCGGCGGCCTGCGTACCGATAACACCTGCGATTTGTGCCGAGCGGTCTTTCTCAGCCTGCTCGACGACGAGTCGGTGCTGCATTTCTTTCCACTGCTTGCCGCGCATGCCAAAGCGCGGCGCGAGCGCGCAATAGCAGAAGATGGCGAGCTCGACGGCGGTGAGCGCCAAGGCGGTCATCATGCCCGTCTCCTGGAAGCTTTCATGATGGAAGACGATATCGTCAATCATTTCGAAGGGAATGATCAAAAAAGGCAGCACAAACGCCATGGCAAGCGCCGCGCCGGCAACCTTGGGACAGATGCAGTATCGCTGGATGCGCTTGCGTTCTTGTTCGGAAAGTGTAGCCATAGCTGCTCCTTGGTGTCGTGGCGGTCGTTGCGGCGCATGGGGTGCGGGGCGCATCAGTTTGAGCTAGCGCTGGATAAGAACATAGAGCAAGATGCTCATCGCGATGAGCAAGAAGCCCGCGATGTTAAACATCAGTGTGGCAAAGTTGCCCACGATGGGGCGTTCGACATAGCTTTTGTCTGGGTTGCTGGGGTTGTAGTACACGGTCATTTGGCTACCGAGGGGCCAAAGCTGCTCCGCGAGGGTGCCTAGGCGGGCGATGGGGCCTGTCTGCACGTGCAGCCAGCCCCTTGGCGTCTTCGTGGGCGGTGGCTTGCGTGCGGATGGGGAGTCCCGACAAGCTTTTGGTCTTTATGCCACGGAATTGTTTTTTCGCGCGGTATTGCGTGCCGTCGACGGCGTATTCCAAAACGGGATACATCCTGCCTTCGCCCATAAAGCGATGGTCGATGACCGTTCCCATGGTCACGGCGGTACAGGCCTTGGCTTTCTTGCGAGCGGCGGCTTTCATGAGCGCGCTCACTCCGATAAGCAGGATGCCGATGCCCCCAACCAAGATGAGCGCGAGCAGGGATATCTGCGACGTGATCATGGCGTTCTCCTTTGGCGCGATACCGTCATATGTGACTCAGTATAGAGAACCCCCGCCCTCGGTGGGCGTATTATGTGACAAAGGGACAGTCCCTTTGTCACATTGATTTGAGAATGGATGTTGATGTATTTATCGCTGGCCCCTATGGAGGGGATTACCGGGCATGTGTTCCGTCGCGTGCATGCGGAGTGCTTCGGCGCGCTCGATTGTTATTACACGCCGTTTTTGCCGCCGCCGCGGGTGGGCAATCGCTTTGGCGGCAAGGCGTTTAAAGAGGTCGATCCTGCCAACAACCAGGGACTTAACGTGGTGCCCCAGCTGATGTCCAAGAATGCGGACGAGTTTGTGTGGGCGGCGCAGGTGCTTGCCGATATGGGTTACCGCGAGGTCAACCTCAACCTTGGCTGCCCTTCGGGTACGGTGGTCGCGAAGGGCAAGGGTTCGGGCTTTCTGCGCAATTTGGATGAGCTCGAGGTGTTCTTGAGCGACGTGTGCGAACGCTCGCCCTTGCCGGTGTCGGTCAAGACCAGACTGGGGCTCGAATGCGATGACGAGTACGAGCGCGTGCTCGACCTCTATTGCCGAATGCCGCTGGCGGAGTTGATCGTGCATCCGCGCGTGCAAAAGGACCGTTATACGGGCTCACCGCGCAAAGAGTTTTACGGCGAGACGCTGGAACGGGCGCCGTTCCCCGTGGCCTATAACGGCGACATCTTTGATCCTGAGGACATGGATGCGCTGGTGAAGGCCTATCCCGGAACACGCCACGTAATGTTGGGGCGCGGCTTGCTTGCGAATCCCGCGCTGGCTCGCATGGTTAAGGGCGACCCTGCCGCTACCGCCGCTGAGCTGCAACGCTTCCATGACATGCTGTTTGCGGCCTATGCGGACGAGATTGGGGGCAACGCGGTCTTTCGCATGAAGGAGTGGTGGTTCTACGCCAAATGCGCCTTCGCCGATCCCGCGACCGTTCACAAACTCGTACGCAAGACCAAAAAGGTCGATGAATACCGTGCTGCTGTCGACCGTGTCTTTCGCGAGCAGCAGCTTGCGCCCATCGCCCGCTTTTGTGGCTAAATGATCCCTTGGGGACGGAGAAGAACGGATCGCCTGTGCCGGACCCATGCAAAAAACTGTACGCCAGCATCCAAGGATGTCGAAAAATATCGTTTTTGGATGCTGACGTACATGTTTGGTTCGGCAGGGGACTAGGCAATCATTGCATCGAGTGTAATGAGTTCCCTGAGTCGCTCCGTGCGCGTTTGCCCATGGCGCTTTGCCTTTGCGTCAAATGCTTCAAGAACCGATTCGCCCACACGTGCCGATAAAACAACGCTTGGTTCATCGGAAATCGGCGGCCTTCCCAACTTGACGGTGTGGCCCTTCGGCCACTCATCTTTTTCGTATGCCGCTGCGGCTTTTTCTAGCTCACCGGGAGCAAACCCCATCATCTTTTCGAGCTGTTTAGCGTCCATAGCGCCTCCTATCGATCGATTCCGATTTCCCTGAGCACCTTGCGCGTAGGAGGGACAAGGGCGTGGTAAATGATGTAACCATCTCGGTCGGGGCAACATCGAGCAATGAGCTCCATGAGGCGGCTTCTTCCATCAAGTCCAACGAGAACGTAATCGATGCCTCCATTTTCAAGATCACGCCTGAACCATGCAAAAGCGGAGTTCCAGGCGCATATAATATCCGTCTCTGTCAGCCCGTGTTTGAGGGCATGGGGGTGGATTGCGATGAGCTCCATATGGACCTCTCTTTATGTATACAGTTTTGTAGACAAAAATACAAGCAGTTAATTAGGTTAAGCAGCCTGTTTTGGTTGGACTGTTCGTTGCAAAGTTGGCACCGGAGGCTCTAGCGTTTTTTCGCTCTTTAGCTCGGTGTATGAGCGTCCGTTGAACTCCCAGAGGGGAGTGTTTTCATAGACTATTGCGAGGAGCTTGGAGACCTTGTTTATCTCCGCTTGTTTGTAAAAATCGGGTCGTACGACGATCAATAAAAATTCGGCATCTTCGGTTGTTTGTTGTGCTGTCGGCATGCCGTTGAGACCAATAGAACGCAAGAGCTTTGCCATGATGAAATCGAACTCGTCCTCTCTTGCGTGAAGGCTTGCGGCACCCAGCTTGGAATCATTCAAGATATACAATTTGAGATTATTAACAGATTGTGTGTAGCTGGCATATCCACAGACGATGTCCTCATAGTCTAGTTTTTCGATTGGATGCTGCTTATGGCCAGTGAATATGGCCGCCCTCCTGCTCTGAACACGTCGCTCGCGTAACGAGCGCATTTCCTGGGTGTACTCGCTATGGCGTTCGTATCTTCGATAGGAATATCCGTAGTCGTCGTAGTAATAAGGGTTATTTTCGACCGTGTCGTCTAGTTCCGGCGCTATGAGGTACAGCTCTCCGTCCTTGGAAAGTATGCAGGGGTTGTCGATGCGCCCCGACTCCTCTTTGATTTTCCAAATAGTTTCATTTACTTCGAATATCGAGACTGGTTCGGGAGCGCAAGAATTGTAAAGCTCAACAAACTTCTCGAGCGAAATGATTCCGCAGGCATCTGTATAAGCGCGGGCAAAGCGCCAAACTTCCTGGTTCGCTGTGAGCTCGCGGAATTCTCTGTTGCTTGGAGCATGTTGTGGATTCTGGTATCTGGCGTGAAGCGCGATGTGCGATGAGGGCCACCTGTTGTCGGCCGCGACGTTCATGAGCTCAAGACGCAGGTACTCGTTTGTGACGCGAGCGAGTGCCTCATAGTGGGCTAGGTCAAGCTCTGATCGAAAAGGTGCGTATTTGGGAACGGCGCGAGCGAACTTAATGCAGCGTGCGAGATAGGATTGTCCTAGGCGGGGGCCATAGTGCTTGTGTAGATGGCCGCCGACGGGGGAGAGCAGTCCTTTGAGATTAGTAATGGGGTATCCGGCAGTCTCTTGTTCGAGGCGGCGCCCAATGAGCAACGCCCCCTCTAACGAAGTCTCATGATCGAGTCTCTTTTGATTGAGACTCTTGGCTTCAACGATCTTGCTGATATCTGAGCAGGCGCTTGATACGGTGTCGGACGTAAAGGTTGGAATCTTTTTTGCCATAACGATGCACTCCTGTGTGGCTCACGGATAACGGAAACGTTTGGTTGTGAGTGTCGTTCTTTGATGGCGACGACGAACAGGAGCGCAGCCTGTCTGAGATGGACGAGTGCGGTAACCACCGATCTTACTTACCGGGCTCGCTCCAGCGTGTCATTGGGGACCTCCGCGGGAACTCTCGACCATTCTCATGCCTTGAGGCGAGTATAGCATAAAAAGCAAACGTATGTTCTATTAAATCGATACTAGTCGTTGGGGACGTTCTTTAACGACTAGTCATTTAAGAACGTCCCCAACGATTGCCCACAAATAGCTGTACGTCAGCATCCAAAGATGTCGGAAAATGTCGACTTTGGATGCTGGCGTACATGTTTGGTTCGTATGGGTTTGTGCGTTGGGGCCGGCCGACCGCGGCGCGCGGACTAGAGCAGGTTCTTCTGTATCCACGCGATGATGTCGCCCGACTCGTAGAGTGGCGTGCCGTCAATGAACAGGCAGGGAACTTGGCGCTTTCCGCCGACGGCGATGAGCGTCTGCTCGGCATCGGAATCGGTCGAGATATTACGCTCGGGGATGGTCACGCCGTTATCGGCCAGGAAGCGCTTGACCTTTATGCAATACGGGCAGCCGGTCATAACGTAGAGCGCGAGCTCGTGATCAGTAGCCATAGGTCTCCAATCGGTTGAGGTTTCGATTGAAATACCCAAAGCCGCCGCGGTCTATGCACGCGTCAACGACGACTCGATTGCCTGTACCAGAAACGCCGTGGCTCCGGTGCCGCAGGGCTTGTCGTAGTAGTCAACAAAGCGCTGGTCGGCAAGATAACCATTGGCGAGGCCCAGGTATGCTTCGTCCTGGGGCTCGTGTCCCCAGTTAAGGCCAACCCATCGGCGGTGCATTGCGACAAGCTTGCGGGCTTCGTTACTCTTTGGATCGCCGTCGTCCATGGCAATCGAGAGCTGGCCTAAAATCGCGCGCTCGAGTTCTTTCATGTCGTTCCAGGTTTCGGGGTCCATGTCCAACAGCGCTTCGTTTGCCGTATCGATAGCCTCATCGCCATAGCGCGCCCGCGCCTCGGCACCGTAGCGCTCCTCGTTTTCGTGCACGGAGCGCCAGCGCTCCAGTTGGGGCAGCACGGCGCCCATGAGCGAGACAGCTTCGTCGAGCGACATGCCGGTGTTTTGTGCCAGCCGCGGAGCACAATCCTCGATCATTGCCTCCATTGTGGTGTCGTAGGTGTACTTGCCGCGGTCGTAGCACCACTTGCAGTAATGGTCGGTCGCGGCGCCCGCGGCATCGGTACCGCAGTCGTCGGGCGTGAGCACCATGCCGCAGCTCTGGCAATAGTGCTCAGGCATTTCGAGCAAGTGGGACAGCGGCTCTCCGGTTACGGCGGCAATGAGTTTCATCATGTCGATGCCCGGGGTGACTTCGCCGCGCTCCCAGCGGCTCACGGCCTGGCGCGTGACATAGAGCTTGGCGGCGAGCTGCTCTTGGGTGAGGCTGTTGGCACGACGGACGGCGATGAGTTTTTCTGCAAAGGCCATGATAGCTCCTTTCTGCTGCTTGCGGCTTTAAGCATACGCGGCGGCCGATGCCCTTCCAAGCAACCGTTAGTTGCAAAAAGGGCGGTCGTGGTGGGGGATTGCACGCAGCGTCCATGCCCTCATGCCGTACAATGACCGGCATGGAACCTATTGCACACATACATACCGACCTGCCGCAGAAGTTCGGCATCCCGCGCAACAGCTTTTTGGCGCCCCATCTTGAGGGGTGCATTGTCTTTGAGCCGGAATATGCTTCCAACGCGGCGGTTGAGGGCTTGGACTCCTTCTCGCACCTGTGGCTGCTCTGGCGCTTTGAAAACGGAACGCCCGGCGGCACGGCGGAAGACATCGCCGCCGATGCCAAGACGCAGGACAGGTCCGGCACCAACGCCAAGTGGTCGAAGACCGTGCGACCGCCGCGCTTGGGTGGAGCCGAGCGCGTGGGCGTATTTGCCACACGCAGCCCGTTTCGCCCCAATCCCATCGGTCTTACCTGCGTCAAGCTCGATCGTGCCGAGCTTACCGACGACGGCCCCATCATCCATGTGCTGGGAGCAGATCTGCGCGACGGCACGCCCATCTACGATATCAAGCCCTACATTCCGTTTGCGGACTGTCACCCGGATGCGACCGGCGGCTGGATTGAAGATGCGCCATGGCAAGAGCTCGACGTTGAGTTTCCGCATGCGCTGCAGGATATGGTCCCGCTCGCAAAGCTCTCCGGCTTGATAGAGGTCCTTCGCCAAGATCCGCGCCGCGCGGGCAGCAAGCACGAGCCAAACCGCGTGTACCACTTGGCTTACGCCGGGCTCGACATATCGTTTACGGTTGACGGAACCAGGCTGACGGTAACCGCCGTCGACGACGCGCAGGACTAACCGGCCATTTGTCCGCATTCCCATAGTGGTGCCGCGAGCATGGCTGCGATATTCAGTGGCTGCTCGACGAGGGGGCGCGTGTGGGCGTGGGTTATCAGGACGGCCGTCCGTTCCACGGGCCCTGCCACATTCGCGTGAATCTGGCGCTGCCGCTTTCGCGTGTAAGGGAGGCGTGCGACCGCCTGGACCGCTACGTTTTTAATGTACGGTAAGTGAGCGCTGCACGTGGGGCTTTTCTGCCAGGCTGGCCGGAAGGCCCCATATGGTAAAGCGCCTGTTAACCATTGAGCGCGAGCGCGGTTCCGTCTGCTATTATTTTTTGCACTTGAGTCTGTAAACAGGACCGTCTGGAGCTCGATGAAAAGACCCCGTCGCTCGGTTGCCATATCGTTGTTTGTTGCGCTTGCGGTAGTGAGCGCCTTCGTCGTGGCGATAGCTGGCTGTTCTGGGTCGAATGACGGAGCCTCGACGTCTGCACTAGAAGACTCGGCCTCCTCGCAGGTCAAAGACGACAGCCTTAAGACGCTCAACGTCGGAAGCGATCTCTATCCACCGTTTGTGTATAGCGATGAGTACGGCGATATCGTTGGCCTGGATGTCGAGATTTTGACCGAGGCGCTGGCCCGCATTGGTTACAAGCCAAAATACCAGCTGATCGACTGGGAAAAGAAGAAAGAGCTGCTGGCGAGCGGCGAGCTCGATTGCGTCATGGGTAGCTTTAGTATGACGGGTCGCGAAAGCGAGTATCGCTGGGCCGGTCCGTACCTTGCGAGCCGCCAGGTGGTTGCTGTCGATCCCGAAAGCGATATCTATACGCTTGCCGATCTTGAGGGTAAGGTCGTGGCGGTCCAGTCCACCACCAAGCCCGAATCGATTCTGCTCAATCGTACCAACGAAAGCGTTCCGCAGATCAAGGAGCTCTACAGCTTTTCGGACCGCTCGTACCTGAACCCGGCGCTCGTCGAGGTCCTGGTCGATGCCATTGCCTCGCATGAGTCCTCGCTGCTCACCTACGAAAAAGACTATGGCGTGACGTATCGCATTTTGAATGAGCCGCTGCTAGAGGTTGGTCTGGGCACCGCCTTTGATATCAACGATACGCGTGGCATCGAGGTTGAGCTTACCCGCGCCTACCAAGAAATGCTTGCCGATGGCACCATGGAACGCCTGGTGTCAAAGTACTTTGATGACCCTTCGCCATTTTTGAATATGGAGGGCCTGTCATGATTGATGCGCCCGACCACACTGTAGAGGAGCGGGGCGATCGTTCGCCCCGGATATGGCTCCTTGCCACCCTGCTGGGGATAGCGCTCTCGGTTGTTGCCGGCATGTTGAGCTACGGTTACACGACGGCCCAGGCCGAGCAGCGCTTTGCCGACGTTGTCGATTACGTGGCGACGCAGAGCCTTTCCTACGATGCGTTCAACAGCGCCTATGCGACCAAAAACCTGATTCGTGTTATGGAGATTGCCAGAGAGGCGGCGCGCGATATGGAGCGCGACGGCTCGGTGGATAACGCCACGCTAAAACAATATGCCGACCAGCTCAACGTGAGCGCGCTGATCGTGACGGACGCATCGGGCAACTTGGTGTCCGAGTCCTCGACGGATGACGTGGGATACGAATCGCTCGCCGCGCATCTCAAAGAAGCACCTGTGCTGGAGGTGGCGGCCCATCCGCTTAAGTCCTATTCCGCCCGCATCACGCTTGCGGACGATTCGGTCGCAGACATTGGCTGCGTGACTCGGCGGGACGGCGAGGGTATCGTTATCGCGGTAAGGCACCAGAGTGCCAAGGCGGTCGCGAGCAATACGCTCAAGTTGCAGAGCTTGCTCGGTGGTTATGAAACCATCGATAGCGGCAATATCGTGATCGAAAACGATGGCAAGGTTGTTGCGACTAATGCCGTTGAACCCACCACGTCGGGCGCATTCGTTTTGCCTGTGACAGACGCCACCATAGTTGACGGTATTAAGGAACGCTGCCTGGCCGGTAAGGTTAGATTGGTCAACGCCAACGGCGAGTGGTATCTGGGCGCTTTTGGTAAAGCGCGCCAATTCTACGTGTACACCTACGCTTCCGCGCGGCGTTACTTTGAAACCGTCGCAGTTGTAGTTGCCAGCGTGTTGGTGCTCTACGGCGGCGCTATAGCCGCAACTGCGTTGGTGCGCCGCCATGCAGAGCGCCAACGCCTGACCGACCTGTTGCTGCAGGAGCGCGACTATGGCGACAAGCTGGCAAAGGCAGTGCGCGAGGCCTCGTCTGCCAACTCTGCAAAGACGGAGTTTCTGCGTCGCATGAGTCACGACCTGCGCACGCCTATCAACGGCATTCGCGGTATGGTCGAGGTGGGCAATGCCAACGCAGACGACTTGCAAAAACAGACCGAGTGCCGCTCAAAGATCTGGACGGCATCGGGATTACTGCTCGACCTTGCGAACGAGGCACTCGATATGAGCCGCTTGGAGAGCGGGCAGGTCGACCTGAATCTCGTGCCTACAAATATGGTGGCCCTCAACCGTGAGGTGTGTGATATTCTGGAGCGCCAGGCCGAGGAGCGTCTGGTGACAATTATCTGCGACCAACGGACTCTTGATCATCCCTATGCCCGGGTGAGCGTGACGCACCTCAAGCGCCTGTTGCTCAATATTGCCGGGAATGCCGTCAAGTACAACCGCCAGGACGGCTATGTTCGCCTGACATGCCGCGAAGTAGAGCCGGTGGATGGCGTCCCCGTCTATGAATACACGATCGTCGATAACGGCATTGGCATGAGCGAGGAGTTTCAACAGCACCTCTACGAGCCGTTTTGCCGTGAGGAACAACAGGTGGAAGGTGCCTCATCGGGAACTGGCCTGGGTGCGCCTATTGCCAAGCAGTTGGTCGAGCTTATGGGCGGAACCATGAACTTTACGAGCACCTTGGGGCAGGGGACGGCGTTTACCATCCGCCTGCCGTTTGAGAAATGCAAGCGCTCCGAGATTCCTCAGGCAGTTCACGTGGATGCAGGTGGCGACGATGCGCTCCAGGGCCTGCGCGTTTTGCTCGTAGAGGATAACGACCTGAATGCCGAGATCGCACAGTTTACGCTCGACCGTGCCGGTGCCATCGTGACGCATGCTAAGGACGGCGAGTCTGCTGTCGAGACGTTTGCCGCGAGCGCACCGCACGAGTACGACGTGGTGTTGATGGACATTATGATGCCTGGCATCGATGGCCTTGAGGCCACGCGCCAGATTCGAGCGCTCGACCGCGAGGATGCCGCGACCACGCCGATCATCGCGGTGAGCGCCAACGCCTTTGCCGACGACCGTAAGCTTTCGCGTGAGGCGGGCATGGACGCCCACCTGAGCAAACCCGTGAGTGCGCAGGAGCTCGTTGAGGCGCTCGCGCACTTAGCCGCCGACGCCTCATAAGCATATGGCCCGGCTCCAATGTTGGTTGGAACCGGGCCATATTGCTATCTGCAAGACCTGCTTTAGGGTCTACTTTTCATGAATCTGCTTGCCGCAAAGATGTTCAATCGAAATCTCGTAGAGTTGGACGCCCTTGATGTCTTTGGTAATCTCCTCCTCGACTTCTTCGGCGGAAGGGTAGTACTTAAGCGCGAGCTGGCGGACTTTGTCCTCGATAAACGAAGGCGTCTCATCTACAAGGCGGCAACGGCCAAAGACCACGGTGCTCATAACGTAGGGAGCCCAGTCATCGTCCTTGTACCACTCGTTGCCATAAACGGTAAAGCAGACTTTATCGTCACGCTTGAGTGAATCGACCTTGTGGCCGGCCTTGGCGCCATGGAAATAAATCTTGTCGTGCTCGGGGTCAAAGAAGTAGTTGACGGGAATGGCGTATGGGTAGCCATCGTCGCCGTTAACGGTAAAGACGCCGCGCTTGCAGGTTGCCAGCAGCTCGCGCGCCTCCTCGTCGGTGATGGCACGTTTCTTTCGGCGTAAAGGCCTAAACATCGTTGGCTTCCTTTCTACCTGTGCAGGGTGGTTGAGCACAAACTATAACGAAACAACTCCGTTTTCCTTGATGCAGGCGAGCATGTTTTTGAGCTTGTTAAGATCGAGCGGTTTGGGCAGATGGGCGTTCATGCCGGCATCGTGTGCCGCCTGGGCGTCCTCGGCAAAGGCGTTGGCGGTGAGCGCGATGATGGGGATGTCGGCCGCATCGGCCTTCTCGCTCAGGCGAATCGCACGGGTTGCCTCGTAGCCATCCATGCCCGGCATCATAATGTCCATCAGGATCGCATCAAAGCTGCCGGCGGGATGGCCGACGTATAGGTCGACCGCTTCGTTGCCGTTGGCGGCGCGAGTCACGACGATGCCCTCGCTTTCCAGCAGCGTTTGGGCAATCTCGGCATTGAGCTCGTTATCTTCCGCCAAAAGGACGCTCATGCCGGCAAGCGAGCAGTTACATGTTTGCTCGTCCGCACATTCCCTTGCCCGAGGGTTCTTGTCGATGTCGAGCGGAATCTGGACGTTGAACGTGCTTCCCGCGCCAACTTCACTCGAAATCTCAATCGTGCCGCCCATCATGTCGAGGAGCGATTTGACGATTGACATGCCAATGCCGGTTCCTTGGAACTTGCTGCGCGCATCGTCGCCTTCCTGGGCAAACGGCTCGTAAATGCGCGTCAAAAACTCGGGCGTCATACCAATGCCGGTATCCGAGACGCTAAAGCAAAACACGGCGTGCTCGTCGTCGAGCGGTTTGATGGTCGACGAGAAGGTGACGGTGCCACCGCGTTTGTTGTACTTGATGCTGTTGTCGAGCAGGTTGACGAGGATTTGCCGAATATGGGTGGGGCTGCCGATCATGTATTGGTCGACAACGTAGGGTTCGCTGGTGTCGAGCATTGTTATGCCACGGTCCGATGCGCGAAGCTTGCATAGTACGAGCGCATCGTCGCACAGTTCTTTAAGATTGAACGATTCGTGATCGAGCGTTACTTTGCGTTCCTCGATCCGGCCCATCTCGAGGATGTCATTAATGAGCGACAGCAGGTGGTTGGCGGCAACACGCGCTTTGGCGCGGCTTTCGCGGGCGACTTGCATGTCGCCTTCTTTCAATTCCTCAATTTCGATAAGGCCCAGGATGCCGTTGAGCGGCGTGCGGATGTCGTGGCTCATGCGCGTGAGGAAAGCGGTTTTGGCGGCGTTGGCGGCGTCGGCTTTCTGCCGTGCTTCCTGTGCACGTTGAAGCGACCAGACAAGGATGGCGATGCCGGTGAGCAACATGCAGATGATAACGGTCGCAATGGCGGTGCGGTTGCGGTAGACAAACTGGAACGTGTCCGATTCTTGCGCCGAGTACGATGTGGGGGAATAGCTGCTCGCAGAGAGCGATTCGCCTGCATTGATGATGCCCTTATTGATGATTCCCAACAGCTCGGGTTTGCCGCGCGGAATCATGCACGATAGTTCTGCCGTGTTGGTGAGTTCTTGCGTTTCAAAATCCTCGATGTCGTAGGTGTCGCGGATGGTTTCCAGGCGCGTACTGGGGACGATGATGCAACGTGCCTTTCCCACACGGAGAGCATTGAGCGCTTCGTCTTTATTCGGATATTCGGTTACCGTCGCATCGGGGAAGAGGCTTTCGAGCTCAAACCGGTTGATGATCGCGTTCTCTGTGCAAGCGATGTCCTTTAGGTCGCTGTCTAGGTCGTTACTGACGTGAATAGCGGTTAGGGAAACCGTTCCCATCGAGTTTGACTGGGCGACCCCCTTCTGTTCGGCAAGCCAGTAGTCGCGAAAGAATGGCAGAGCGGCATCGATGGTTCCGTCGGAAAGGGCTTCAACCATCTTCTCGTTATTTGAGAATGCGACGGTTTTAACCGTAATGCCAAACTTGTCATGCAGCGTCGTTGCAAGCGAGGTGAGCGATCCCTCCATCTCGCCATCGTCATTTTGCGTGCAGTAGGGAAGCTGGTTGACAAGATAGCCGAGCGTGATGGTGTTGCCGTTTGCTTTGAGCCAGGAGGCCTCGGGGCCGGTGAGCGATGACGAGCCGCTGTTTTGGGCCGAGTAGCTCGATTTGACTTCGTCGTTATAGCGCGGGTTGACGCGGGCGATGGCCGTCATGGCGGCGTTGATGTCGTTCATCAAATCGGGGCGGCTTTTGGGAACGGCAAAATAGTAGTCACTCGATCCTACGTAGAACATGGGTGACGCATCGGGCGACGAGATGGTGTCGTTCATGATGATGGCGTCGACCTCGCCGTCTGAAAGCGCCTCAAAGAGGGCGCCGCCGGTGTCGATTTCTTTATAAGTACAGGTGACGCCTTGGTCGGCGAGCCACTGCTGGCCGACGATGGTTTGCATAACGCCAGCGTTGCAGCCGATGGTGAGACCTTGGAGCGCCTGGGGGTCACCCTTGGCCAGATCGTCGCGATCGGGCTTGGCGTAGATGTAGTAGCGCTCGGTGCCCTCGGGGTTCGAGGAAAAGAGCAGCGTCTGCTCGCGTTCTTCCGAATACGAGATGTTGGGCATGAGGTCGATCTCGCCTGCCTCGAGCATGTCCAAAAGCTCGGTGAAGGTGCCGCTAACGTATTCGTATTGCCAACCCTTTGTGTAATACGAGAGGGTCTGGAGGTATTCGTAGCCCCATCCCGAGAGGCGCTCGCCCGGCGTGCCTTCTTGGAAGCCTGCATTGTTGACGAGCCAGCCAACGCGGACTTTCTTGACCTGCTGGTCTGAGTCAGCGGCAAAGGCAGGTGCGGGCAGGACGGCGCTCAGTACTGTGAGCGCGGCAAGCGCGACGGCCAGGGTGCGATATAGAGCTAAGCGAAGGACGGCGGAAGGTTTCACATGCAATCCTATCGAGTAGAGACAATACGCGCATAAGGATACCAGCTCAGCCACCCTAACACCCGGCAGATGGGTAGTCATTGGGGACGTTCTTAAACGACCAGTCGCTGGGGACACTCTTTGCCGGAGTTGGCACTTAGGGACGTTCCCAATCTGTCCGGCACAAAAGGAGCGTCCCCAGCTGCCGGTTGTGGGACAATACCGAGCGAACGTGATGGGGTATCTGGAAAAGGGGTCGCGATGAACAAGTTGAGGACGCTTGCCGACGTGTTGCGCCAGGCTGGCTTTGCGCGCATCACGGGCCTGTTTCTTATCTTCTACCTGCTGTGTTCGACGGCAGTCTGGCTGTCCGAGCCCACGACCCTTACGTTTGGCGATGGCCTCTGGTTTAGCTTTGAGACCGTATCGACGATCGGCTTTGGCGATATTCCGGCCGAAACGCCGGTTGCCCGCGCCATCACTGTCGTTTTGAGCGTCATCAGCATCTTCTACATCGCCATGCTTACGGGCGTGGCGGTGAACTACTGCAATACGCTCATCAAGATGCGCCAAAAGGACACCATGGCGCGCTTTATGGATGATCTTGAGCACCTGGAAGAGCTTGACCGCGATGAGCTCGCCGACCTGTCGCGCCGCGTGCGCGAATATCGCCGACGCCAACGCTAGGGCGGGCGCCGCACGTCACAACAAGGGGGCTGAATATGAATATCACGGTATACCTGGGCGCCAGCGTCGGTAACGACCCGGCGTTTTTGCCTGCGGTGCAGCAGCTCGGCACATGGATTGGCTCCAACGGCCACGCGCTGGTATACGGCGGGTCCAAGTCGGGCCTGATGGGTGCGCTCGCCGATAGCGTGCTCGATGCTGGCGGGCACGTGACCGGTGTGGAGCCGAGCTTTTTTATCGAGGCCGAGTTTCAGCACGATGGCATCGACGACCTTATCGTGACGAGCGACATGGCCGAGCGCAAGGCCAAGATGATCGAGCTCGGCGATGCGTTCATTGCCTTTCCGGGCGGTACGGGCACGCTCGAGGAGATTGCCGAGGTCATGTCGGCCGTGTCGCTGGGCCATCTGAGCGCGCCGTGCATCCTGTACAACTTGGACGGTTACTACAACGACCTTAGGTCGCTGCTCGGGCACATGATCGACAAGGGCCTATCGAGCCCGCAGCGCCAGGCCGGCATCTACTTTGCCGACGACCTGCACCAAATCGCATCGATTATCGGCAGCTAAGCCTTGGGCCCGTCGCGTGTGCGGCACCCAACGGCGCTGTTCGCGGCGTAGATGGTTGGCCCGTCCGCGCTGTGCCCGTCCTACAATAAAACGTATCTTTGCCGATTCTGACCACGGGAGGTCCCGATGGATAACCTTGCAAAACCCAAAAACCGTGCGCTGTTCTTAGTGAGCGTGGCCGTGACCGGTGCGTTTGCAGGTGCTGCGGTCTGGCTGTTCTTCTTTGCGATGGAGCACGGTATCGACTATCTATGGACCGAGATCCCGCACATGCTGGGCGTCGCTTCGCCCGAGCTCGCGAGCGGCCCGTTCGGGTTTTTGCCGTATCCGTTTTTCGTCTGCCTGCTGGGCGGCCTGCTGATCGGTCTGTACGAAAAGATGACGGGCACCAAGACCGACGACCTTAACCAGGTGATGGCCAAGGTTAAACAGGACGGTTGCTACCCGTACGACAACCTGGGCAAGCTTTCGCTTGCGGCATTGCTGCCGCTGCTGTTTGGCGGAAGCATTGGACCGGAGGCCGGCCTGACCGGCGTTATCGCGGGCCTGTGCAGCTGGGTCGGCGACCGCATGCGTCGCTTTGGCGTCGAGTTTAGGCAGCTCACGCTGCTGGGCACCCAGGCCGCCCTGACGGCGCTCTTCACCGCGCCCGTCTTTGGCTTTGTGGCGCCGCTCGCCGGTAGCGCTGACGGCCAGGGCGCCGACGACGATGGAGACTCCGAATCCGACGAGATCACCATCAAACTGCCCAAGGCGCAAAAGACCGTGGTCTACGGCATCGCGATTGCCGGCGGCCTGGGCACCTATCTGCTGCTTGGCCAGCTTATGGGCGGCGGTATGGGTATGCCGAGGTTCGAGGCTGCCCAGGTGGGCAACCTCGAGCTTGTCTGGCTGATTCCCCTGGCACTCATCGGTACGGCCTGCGGCTGGCTGTACTTTGTCTCGGAGCACGCGAGCGAGACATTGGCTCACGCCATAGGGGAGCGCCCTGTCGTCAAGGCCATGCTGGCCGGTCTGGCGCTCGCCATCTGCGGCACGGTCCTGCCCTACACCATGTTTGCCGGCGAGACCCAAGCCGACGTGCTCATGGAAACCTATCTGACCATCCCCGCCGGTGTGCTCATCGCGACCGGTCTTGTTAAGGCCATGCTGACTCCCGCCCTCATCAATATGGGCTGGCGCGGCGGCCACTTCTTCCCCGTCATCTTTTCGGGCGTGAGCCTGGGCTACGGTCTTGCCATCCTGACGGGCGCCGATCCGGTCTTTTGCGTCGCCGTCTGTACCGCCTCGACGATGGGTGCCGTCATGCGCCAGCCCGTCATGGTCGTGGGTTTGCTGCTCATGTGCTTCCCGCTCAAGGGCATCGTCTGCATGATCATCGCCTCCGTCATTGCGGCAGGCATTCCGCTGCCCAAGCCGCTGCGCAAGTAGCACGGGGGCGCACGGGCAGTACAAACATTTCAAACCCGGTGTGAGGGCGTAGACACGGGCCGAGCGCCTCCCCAAAAAAACCGCGCCAGGTCTACGGCGCATGCCCGATGATGCCGCGCTTGCCTACAGGTCGCGTGCTCGATAGACCTTGATGCTGATGGCGCAGCTAAGCGCACATAGCACGAGGGCCAGCACGGCAATTCCTGCACACAGACAGCCTAGCACGGCAGGGTCGGGATTCGCTCCGGAAATCGACATGAGCCAGTTGCTGATGGGGTTGGAGGAGCTCAGTGCGGCCATGGCAAGGCACCCGAGCAGGGCAAACAGGCCAGCGGATAGGCGCAGCGCCTCCATATGTCCAAATCGGAAGAATAGCGGCTGCGCTAAAAACACGATCATGAGGGAGATGAGCATCGACGCCACCGAGGCGATTGCGATCTCAAAGATAGTCTGTCCCGTCGAGGGGATACCTGTGTTGTTGAGGATTGGGAGGGCGATGATGTTCAACAGTACGGCGGCGCACGCCATGACAGCCGAGAAGACAATGATGCTCAGGTAGCGTGCACAGATGATGTCTTTGCGCGAGAGGGGCAGCGTTGCCCGATAACGTTCCCATCCGTTTTGATTGTCGAAGCCGGCCAGCGAGCTCATGACCATGATGGGCGACATGGCGCTGACCGCGCAGGCACCGGCGCTCATGCCGGAATCGCCATCCGATGCGATGGCGAGGGTCAGCACGACAAATATGAACAGGCCGACGCCCGCGATGCTCGGGACGAGCGTGCGAACGATGGCGAGCTCGGACATAAAGGCGCGTTTCATTTCGAAGCCCCTTTCAACATGAGGCGCAGATAGTCATCAATGGTTGCCCGATCGCAGGGAATCTCGGGGAAGGCCTCGAGCGTTTCGCGACGGTTGGGCACGAGCACGTCCACGCTATAGGCGTGGTGGGCGGCACGGGCGCCTTCGACGCAAGCCATAAGCTCGGCGGCTTGTGCTTGGGCGCAGTGGGCGATGCCGGCTCGGTCGGTAATGTCCTCGCGCGGCAGGTCAAACGCAATCGAGCCGTTATCGATGCAGATGACGCGGTCGGCAGCGCGATCGAGGTCGGACGTAATATGGCTCGAGAGCACTACGCTGCGCTGGCCGTCGGAAACAAAGGCGAGCAGCTCATCGAGCAGCTCCTCGCGTGCCATGGGATCAAGGCCCGCAGTGGCTTCGTCCAAAACGAGCAGCTTGGCATTGTGGCTGAGCGCGCAGGCGAGCTGTAGCTTCATGCCCATGCCGCGGGAGAGGTCTTTGACCTTGGTTTTGGGGTCAAGGCCAAATCGGTCGATGAATCCGGCGAATGTTTCGCGACTCCACGTGGGGAATGCCGGGCCTACGAGTTTCTCGATCTCGCCCACCTTGAGCGTGGAGGGGAAGGGGCACGTGTCCAGGACAAGGCCGACGCGGGAGCGCAGATGGCGCTGCGTCTCGTCGGGCACGTTGGCGTCGCAGCGCTGCCCAAACAGGTGCACCTCGCCGGCATCGAGCTTTATAAGCCCGAGTGCGGCGCGAATCGTCGTTGTTTTGCCGGCGCCGTTTGCGCCCACAAAGCCGACGATCTGGCCGGGCTCCACGGTGAGTGTGACATCGCGTAGGGAAAAGCGGTCGCTTACGCGGCGTGAGACGCCTTTGAGTTCTAGCAAGTTTTGCATGGTATAGCCTTTCTTGCAGATGGCTACTGCATGGTTTCGGGAGCTACAAGGTCGAGCATCTCGTGCAGCTTGTCGCGTGTGACGCCCAGAGCTTCGGCTTGGCTCGCCGCTTTCGCAAGCAACTCTTCGATATGGCAGAGCTGGTTTTCGCGCAAAAGCTCCTGGTTGCCTTCGGCGACAAAGCAGCCTTTGCCCTGCACGGTGCAGATAAAGCTGAGCTGCTCCAGATCGGCATAGGCGCGCTTGGTGGTGATGACGCTCACGCCCAGGTCGCTCGCGAGCGCACGGATGCTGGGAAGTTTGGCTCCCGCAGCGAGGGTGCCCGAAAGGATCTGGGCTTTGACCTGCGAGGATATCTGCTCGTAGATGGGCTTGTCGCTCGAATTGGATAGGATGATGTCCACAGCGGCTCCTTAGCTGTTGGGCTACACGTGTATATAACCGGTAAGCACAGTATATATACACTATGCACAGTTATGCAAGAGCTAAATGTGGAATAGTCCGCCGGCACCGCGCTTGCTCCAAAACAATCTCAATCTGTAACACCTAGGTCCGTTTTGGGTCGTCTGCTGTTACAGATCGAGATCTTATTTGCCCGCCTGCCTATTTGTCTCAATCTGTAACAGTAAGAGTCGATTTGCGCGGCTAGATGTTACAGAACGAGACATTGGCGGCTCGCCTTCTCGTTTATCTCGATTTGTAACAGTTAGACCTGATTTAGGCGGCTAGATGTTACAGGTTGAGATTGTGCCGGCGGGCCTGCCGGTTTGTCTCGATCTGTAACAGGTAGGGGCTCAAAACCCGTCTTACTGTTACAGATCGAGACAATCCTTGAGGCGGCTGCCCGGCGCAGCGAGCTCAGCTGATGAATTTGTCCTGATAGGCGCCCTGCGGCGGGATTTCGCGGCTACAATAGTGCGGTTACAACGACGTAATGCACTCAATGCAAGAAAGGATCCGCATGGCAAGCCTGTCGGATGAAATCTCGTCGCGCCGCACATTCGCGATCATCAGCCACCCGGACGCCGGTAAGACCACGCTTACCGAGAAGCTGCTGCTCTATACTGGCAGCATCCAGACCGCCGGCTCGGTTAAGGGCAAGAGCTCGGCCAAGCATGCCGTCTCGGACTGGATGGACATCGAGAAGGAGCGCGGTATTTCCGTTACCTCCTCGGTGCTGCAGTTCACCTACAACGGCGCCTGCGTCAACATCCTCGATACCCCCGGCCACCAGGACTTTTCGGAGGATACCTACCGTACCCTTATGGCCGCCGACGCCGCAGTCATGGTCATCGACGGCGCCAAGGGCGTCGAGGCCCAGACAAAAAAGCTCTTTAAGGTCTGCACGCTGCGCCATATCCCCATCTTCACCTTTGTGAACAAGCTCGACCACGAGGCTCGCGATCCGTTTGAGCTCATGGAAGAGATCGAGAACGTCCTGGGCATCAATACGTATCCCATGAACTGGCCGATCGGCAGCGGTCGTAACTTCCGCGGCGTATTCGATCGCCAGACCCGTCGCGTTATCGCCTTTGAGGGCGACGGTCACGCCAATGCCACCAAGAAGGTCGCTGAGGTCGAGGCCGAGCTGGGCGATCCCGCCATGGATGAGCTTATTGGCGAGGAGAACCATAAGAACCTGATGGACGACATCGAGCTGCTCGATGGCGCCGGTGACGAGCTCGACCTGGATGCCGTGGCCTGTGGCAAGCTGAGCCCGGCGTTCTTTGGCTCGGCACTTACCAACTTTGGCGTGGAGCCCTTCCTTAAGGAGTTCCTGCGCTTGGCGCCGACGCCGCGCGCCTATACCGATACGCTCACCAGCGAGCCGGTCGCGCCCGCCGAGAACGACTTTAGCGGCTTTGTCTTTAAGATCCAGGCCAACATGGACAAGAACCACCGCGACCGCATTGCCTTTGTGCGCATTTGCTCGGGCAAGTTCGAGCGCGGCATGGATGCCTTCCATATGCAGGGCAACCGCAAGCTCAAGCTGGCTACGGGCACCTCGATGATGGCCGACGACCGCGCTATCGTGGACGAGGCGTACGCCGGCGATATCGTGGGCCTGTTCGACCCCGGTATCTTTAGCATCGGCGACACCGTGTGCTCCGGCAAGCGCCACGTGCAGTATCCGCAGATCCCGACGTTTGCCCCCGAGATGTTCGCCCGCATCACGCAGGTCGACACGCTCAAGCGCAAACAGTTCGTGAAGGGCATGGAGGAGCTTGCCCAGGAGGGCGCCATCCAGATCTTCCGCGAGCTCGGCGCCGGCATGGAGAGCGTCATTGTGGGCGTGGTCGGCGTGCTGCAGTTTGAGGTGCTCGAGCGCCGCCTGAAGGCCGAGTATCGCGTCGAGGTTCGTCGCCAGCCGCTGCCCTATACGGACATTCGCTGGATCCAGAACGACCCCGACACCATCGACATCCCGGGTCTTTCGCTCACGCGCGACACGCTGCGCGTCGAGGATATGCGCGGCGGCAAGCTGCTGCTGTTCACGAGCCCATGGAACGTGGATTGGGCGACCGACCATAACCCCGACCTCATCCTGTCGGAGTTTGGCAACGTAACGTTTTAGCGCACCGGCGCGGTGGCCTTGCGGGGCTGCCGCGCCGTTTGCTTGCCTGATGCCGTGTGAGCGGCTATCATACCCACCGTCGTCTCAAGACCGGGGCGTCCGAGCAGTTCGGGTCCGATATCCTGCTCGTTAAACCTAAAACCAAAGGAGTACATAATGATCAAGAAGGTCATGGAGGACTACAAGGTCCTGTTGCGGAGCATTCCCGCGGCAACGGTTTCGCTGTTTTTCGTGAGCGTTATCATGATGAACCTGCTGGCCAACAAAGAGCTTATCAGCCTGCCGTATCTGGCACTCGATTGCGGCTTTGTGGTGAGCTGGGTTTCGTTTTTGTGCCAGGACATGATCTGCAAGCGCTTTGGCGCCAAGGCATCCATCAAAATCTCTATCCTCGCGCTGCTGGTCAACCTGGCCGTGAGCCTGTGCTTTTGGGCATGCTCGCTCACGCCCGGCATGTGGGGTGCCTACTACGACACGGGTATGATCGAGGTCAACGCCGCCCTTAACGCCACCATCGGCGGCACCTGGTACGTGGTGCTGGGCTCTTCGCTGGCAATGCTCGTTTCTGCCGTGGTTAACTCCACGCTCAACCAGTCGCTCGGCCGCATGCTCAAAAAGAATAACTTTGCGAGCTTTGCCTTCCGCTCTTATGTGTCCACGGGTGTTGGCCAGTTTATCGACAACTTGGTCTTTGCCATTGTGGTGAGCCACACGTTCTTTGGTTGGACCTGGGTGCAGGTCCTTATGTGCTCGCTGACCGGCGCTGTCGCCGAGCTGCTGTGCGAGGTCTTTCTGAGCCCCGTGGGCTATAAGGTCGTGCGCGGCTGGGAGCGCGAGAATGTGGGCTCCGAGTACCTCGAGCGCCACGCAGCTGCCTAAGGAGCAAGTATGCGGGTTTTGATCACGGGCGCTTCGGGCGGTATCGGAGCCGCGTGCGTGCAGCGCTTTTTGGACGAGGGCCACGAGGTCGTGGGCTTTGACCTGCTGCCGGCGACGGTTGAGCACGAGCGCTACCGCCATCTGATCGTTGATGTATGCGAGCCTAACTCGTTTCCAGGCGACCTTGAGCCTCAGGTAATCGTGAACGTTGCCGGTACGCAGGATTCGGCCGATGACATTGCCGCCAACCTGCGTGGCACCATCAACGTGACCGAGCGCTACGCCTTTGTGGGAGAGGGGCTTGCCGCCAAGCCGGCGCCTGCTATCCAATCCGTGGTCAATGTGGGGTCGGCGAGCGGACATACGGGATCGGAGTTTCCCGCCTATGCTGCCAGCAAGGGTGGCGTTATCGCCTACACCAAGAACCTTGCAAACCGCCTGGCGCCGCAGGCCATCGCCAACAGTGTGGACCCGGGCGGCGTTATCACGCCGCTCAACCGTTGCGTGATGGAAGACGAGCACCTGTGGAACCAGATTATGGAGCTCACGCCGCTTAAACGCTGGGCCACCGCCCAAGAGATCGCCGAGTGGATCTACTTTGTGGGCGTGACCAACCGGTTTATGACCGGGCAGAGCCTGCTGATCGATGGCGGCGAGGCCGGCCGCACTCAGTTTATCTGGCCCGAGTAGAAAACGCGCCCGATGGAAATCCGTCGGGCGCGTTTTTGATGTATTGATTTTTAGCCGAGGCAAGTCCAGTTGACGGGGGTCGAGCCGTGCTGTTCGAGTAGCCGATTGGCAGCGGAGAAGGGGCGCGACCCTATAAAGGCGGGGAGTTCTGCCGTGGCACGGTTGGCCGAAAGCGGCGAGGGGTGCGTAGAGGCCAGGCAGAACTTGCCGGTTGCCTTGCCCGCGCCGATTGCGTCGAGCTTGCCCTCAACCATTTGCTGGGCAAAGCGTCCCCATGCCAAAAAGACGACCGGTTGGGGCAGCAGGCAGCAGCGTTCGATAACATAGTCGGTGAGCGTGCTCCAGCCCAGTTTGGCGTGCGAGTTGGCGGCATGCTCGCGCACGGTGAGCGTGGTGTTGAGGAGCAGGACGCCCTGTTGTGCCCATGGGGTTAGGTCTCCCGTGGCGGGAATGGGGCAGTCCAGATCGGCTTTGAGTTCCTTATAGATGTTGCGCAGACTCGGCGGCAACTTGGTTTGCGTCGCGGGGACCGAGAACGATAACCCCATGGCCTGGTTGGGTTCGTGATAGGGATCTTGACCCAAAATGACAACCTTGACTTGGTTGGCCGGCGTATAGGCGAGGGCATTGAGGATGTCGTCTTGTGCTGGGTAGATAGTCTGCTCGGCACGCAAAAGGGCGATGCGCTCGAGCAGCTGGTTCGTCGTGTCACGTACCGGCTGCGGCGCATCGCCCAACCAAGTTGTTATGTTGCGGTCGCGAGTTGCGGTGTCCATGGGGCTCCTTTATGGCAGATGCTCTGTTGGCATCTATTGTAAAGGCGCACCGGTTGCCTTTATGCCGCGGCTGCATGAAGAGTGGGGTCTACGAGACGCGCTCGGGCGCTCCTGCCATGTGAGCGTGTCCTTGCGAGCGAAGGCACGGGAGCTCGACGGTTGCCACCATCACGCCGGTGAGGATGAGGGCGGCGCCAAAGAAGGCGATGGGGCTCAGGACCTCGCCGACCAGGAAGAACGAGAAGACGGCGGAGCAGACCGGCTCGAGCGAGAAGGCAAAGCCGGTGGTCTCGGCGGGCACGTGGGGCTGCACGAGCGTCTGGGTGATAAAGCCGTAGGCAGAGCAGATGAGTGCGAGCGCGACGACGACCGCGACCTCGCTCGGCGTGCTGGGAAGCGTAAAGCCGCCAAAGGCAAATACGGCGATGCCCGAGAACAGGCCGCCAAAGCCCAGCTGCCAAACACCCAAGGCCAGTGGGTCGACTTCTTCGACAAAGCGCTTGGCTACGATAATGTGGCTGGCATAGATAAAGGCTGAGAGCAACATGATGATCGCGCCGGGATTCAGGCTGGTAAAGTCGGCGCCCGAGAGCAGCAGCATACCGCAGGTGACGATGGCGGTGCCGACGAGCACCTTGCGCTCGGGGGCGCGACGCAGCAGGGCGGCGTTGGCAAACGGCACGATCACGACCGTCAGGCTCTGCAAAAAGCCGGCGGTGGAGGCGGAAGTAAGGCTGGAGCCCAAGCACATGCAGGTGAGCTCGGTTGCCATGATGGCGCCGATGATGGCGGCGCGAACCATAAGGTCGCGATTGATGCGGAAAGCGCGCTTGTGGAAGAGCAGCAGGCAGGCCACAAAGGCGATGATGCAGCGCAGCGCAACGATGCTCGTGGCGTTCATGCTGTCCATGCCGATCTTCATGAGGGGGTACGAAAAGCCCCATGCGACGGGAACGGAAAATGAGAGCGCGATTGCTTTTTTGCGATCCATGGGACTCCTTTTATTACAGAACGGTTTCGCAAAAAGGATTCTGCTCCCAGATGTGGATGTAGTAAAGCGAATGTATCTTCAGTATGATTAAGAAATACTAATGTTGCTAGAAAAAGCGCTGGCAAAACGTTTTACGGCTACATCGATGTGGAGGCACGATGGCATCGCGATATCAGATTGTATGTATGGTGGTCGATTGCGGCAGTCTGAAGGGCGCGGCCGACGAGCTGGGCTATACGCAAAGCGCGGTGAGCCAGGCCGTCAAGGCGCTCGAGCGCGAGCTGGGCACCACGATTATCGAGCGCGGTAAGCAGGGCGTATCGCTTACGCGCGACGGCAAACAGTATCTGCCGTATCTGCGCCAGATTGTAACTGCCGAGGCCGAGCTTGAGGGCAAGCGTCAGGAGTTGCTGGGGCTTTCGTCGACTGACATTCGCATTGCGACGTTTACCAACGTGAGTCGTACCGTGCTGCCGCGCGTGATCCGCGACTTTGGGGCCCTGCACCCGGGCGTTCACTTTACGCTCAAGCAGGGCGATTACACGCGCAACGCCCAGTGGGTGCACGATGGCGTGGTTGACTTTTGCTTTACGGCACGCGGATTTACCACGGGGCTTCAGAAGCGCGTGGTCTATCACGACGAGCTGGTGGCGCTGTTGCCGGCCGCGCATCCGCTGACGGCAAAGGAAAAGGTGACGCTCGCCGACCTGGCGTCCGAACCGTTTGTGCTGCTGGATGAGGGCGAACAGAGTCTGGTGCTCGATGCCTTTGCCGCGCATGGGCTGTCGCCGCGCGTGACGAGTGAGGTTACCGACGACTACACCATTATGGCGATGGTGGAGGAGGGCCTAGGCGTGAGCATGCTCTACCGTCGTACGGTCGAGGGCATGAAGGCCGGTATCCGCGTGCGTCCCATCGTGCACGCTCCCTCGCGCGATGTGGTGGCGGCTTGGCGCAGCTGGGACACCATGCCTATCGCCACGAGGCGCTTTATCGATTATATGAGCTCGCATATCGTCAGCTAGTTGCCGTATGCCGCCTTGCCGCGCATGCCTAGCGCGTCCCGGTCTTGGCTTGCGCCAGACGGTAGGTGCGTGCCGGGTGACAGAGCAATACCGCCACGACCATAAAGAACGCCGTGGTGCCCAGGCTGATGGGGTAGACCATCATGATGTTCGGAAAGGTGCGGAAGTGCGGGAACACGCAGAATACCCAATAGAAGCGGATGCCGCAGACACAGATCATGGTGATGAGGGCAGGCATGAGCGAGATGCCAAAGCCGCGCAGGTAACCGGACATGTTTTCGTAGAACATGCTAAAGGCGTATGCCGGGAAGATCGAGCACACGCGGATATAGCCGATCGAGACGATGTTGGGATCGCTGTTAAAGAGCGCCAGGATCTCGCGCCCCAGACTGACGATGATGACGATGGTGGTGAGTGCAACGATGCCGCCTTCGACCAGGCAGACCTTGAGCGTCTTGGTGCAACGGTCGATCTGGCGCGCGCCGTGGTTTTGTCCCACAAAGGTAGTGCAAGCCTGGCTAAAGCTGTTGAGCAGGTTGTAACACACATACTCCAGGCTCATGGCAGCGCTGGATGCCGCCATGACCTCGGTGCCCAGGCTGTTGATGGCGGACTGGATGATGATGTTGGCGACGGCAAAGACGGCGCTTTGGATGCCGGCGGGCAGGCCGATCTTAACGATGCGCTTGAGGGCGACGGGGTCTAAGCCTAAGTCGCGTGGGGTGACGCGGACGACGGAGTCGGTCTTGAGCAGGTGGACAAAGAGTGTGGCGGCGCTGACGGTGTAGGCGATGGCGGTGGCGATGGCGACACCCGCGACGCCCCAGTGGAGCACGGGGACAAAGATGAGGTCCAGGCCAATGTTGAGGATGGTGGACACGGCAAGCGCCTGCAGCGGCATGCGGGTGATGCCGACAGAGCGGAAGATTGCGGCCTCAAAGTTGTAGAGCAAGATCGAGGGCATGCTGAGCAAAAAGACGCGCAGGTAGAGCGATGCGAGCGGCATGGTTTCGTCAGGGACGTTGAGCGCGGCGAGCATGGGCTCGGCAAAGATCTCGCCCAGCGCGATGACGACAAAGCCCACGAGTGCCATCAGAATCGAGGTATGGACGGCGCGCTTGACCATGTTCTGATCGTTGCGGCCGATGGCGTTGGCGATGACCACGTTGGAGCCAAGCGACAGCCCAATAAACAGGTTGATCATAAGACTGGTAAGCGGAACATTGGAGCCGACCGCCGCCATGGCGAGGGTTCCCTGGTCGCCCGAGAAGTTACCGATGATGACCGTGGCGATGAGGTTCGACAGCTGCTCAAGGATGCTCGTGGCGGCGACGGGAAAGGCGAACAGGGGAATATTGCGCCACAGCGAGCCGGTGGTCATGTCAATGTGCTTAGATGCGGTGTCTGCCATACGCTCTCAATCTCTAACATGCTCATTCGTGCTTATTTGCGCAGACGATGATACTCCTAATCGACTAGTCGGCACTTAGGGACGTTCCTTTTCTGCCGGCAGCTGGGGACACTCCTTCAGACTAGTCATTGGGGACGTTCTTAAATGACTAGTCGAACAAGAACGTCCCCAATGACGAGGCGGGGGATGCGTGAGACAATGGTGGGCGTTGTGTTGTTCGCGCTAAGGAGTTGCCATGTTGTTGTGTCCCGTTTGCCATGAGCCTTTGGTGGACGACGAGCGCGGTGCTGTGTGCGCGGGCGGACACCGGTTTGACCGTGCGCGCGAGGGCTATCTGTATCTGCTGCGCTCGTCCAAGAGCGGCGACTCCATGGGCGATCCCAAGTCGCAGGCGCGCAGCCGTCGTGACTTTCTGAACCGCGGTTACTATGCGCCGTTGCGCGATGCGATGGTCGAGCTGGTGCGCGCGCGGGCGGCAGAGCACGGGGTGTCTACGGACAAGCAGCTGACCTTGCTCGATATTTGCTGTGGCGAGGGCTATTACACGAGTGCCATGGGCGCGGTGCCGGGCGTGGATGCTTACGGTTTTGACCTGGCCAAAGAGATGGTGCGCCTTGCCGCCAAGCGCGGCGATGCGACCTACTTCGTGTCCAACATGAAGGATATCCCCGTGGCCGATGACGCCTTCGATATGGTGACCGAGCTCTTTGCTCCCTTTAACGAGCGCGAGTTTGCCCGCGTGCTGGCGCCCGAGGGCTCGCTCTACACCGTGGTGCCGGGCGCCCGTCATCTCTTTGGGCTCAAGGAGGTGCTCTACGACACGCCGTACCTTAACGACGAGAAGCTGCCGAAGACTACCGAACTCGAGTTGGTGGGAACGCAGCGGGTGTCTGCGAACATTACGCTCCAGACCCAGGCTGACATCGAGGCGGTGTTCCAGATGACGCCGTACTACTACCGTACGCGCCCCGCCGACAAAGAGCGCCTGGCAAACCTGGACACTCTTCAGACCGACATCGACTTCATCATCGCCGAGTACCGCCACTAATCTACCAAAAAGGGACAGGTTTATTTTGGCAGGTTTTATCTGGGCAAATGCAAAGGGCCGACCGCGGAGATGTGCGATCGGCCCTTTTTAGTTGCTTGGCTGCAGAGGCTATGAGAAGCGAGCGCTTACAGGCGGTCCTTGTTCTCGGCCTTGACGGCGTGCGCCTGCTGAACAAAGAACAGGTCGTACACCACGATGACAAAGGCGCCAAAGTTGATGGCGTCGCCGCCAAACGCGGGAAGCGTGAGCACCGCCTGGGCAAGCGTGGCGACTGCAGCAACGATACCGAGCTTAAACGCGCCGTCAACCTGCGAAGGCTTGTTGGCACCCTTGATGCCCGCAACGCCCGCGGCAAGATCGATGAGGCCCTTGGCGATAATCACGGCCGCGGCGAGCATGGCGTTCGATCCGTAGGTGGACTCGAACTTGCCGGTCGCGATGCCGGCGATTCCTATGACGAGACTGGCGATGCCCAGAACAAAATAAATCAGGGCAAGGATTTTGAGTGTCTTGCGAGTGAAGCTCATGGCTGGTCCTTTCGATACGAGTACGCCAACCTGGCGCACCCTATGTGCTGCACATATGGTGAAGCACATTGTAGTTCAACGCGGCGATGCATGCGCCTGAAAGCGTCTCTTGCCTGCACGGTTCAACCTTTCAAAAAGGAAAGCTGGACGTAAGTCAAATCGATGGCAGCGCATGCGCGGCGCTGCGATGATGAGGCCATGGTAAGAGCTGGACCGAAGGAGGAGCCATGATGTACGGAGTCAAGCAAGTGGATGAGCCGCGGTCGCTGGGAAGGCGCATGAGTGATTCTGTGATCGCTGCCGTGTGCACGGTATTGATGGCGGTGCTTTGCATTGGGATGCTGTGGACCATGTCGCATGTGGGACAATAACGGACGGTTGGGTGCCGACATGAATGGCGCCCATGTATTCGTTTTGTTTGCTAAGGAGTGTCCATGGGCGTCGTCGATCCCTTTTCTGTTGCTCGGGCTGCTGGGCTCGAGCTCGTGCGGACGTCCGAGGGCCTTACGCTCACCGACGGCACGATGGAGTTGCGTGCCGATTTTGGCCGCATGCTTCCACGGCTCAAGCAGGGTCGTCTGCAGCAAGAGCTGTTGGTAAAGGCTGTGCGCACAAAAGGCATCGAACAACCATGGGCGATTGATGCCACAGCAGGCTTTGGCGAGGACTCGCTGCTGCTGGCGGCCGCGGGCTTTACCGTCGATCTGTATGAACAGGATTGCGTGATCGCGGCGCTTCTCAAGGATGCCTTGGATCGCGCGACAGATGATCCGGCGCTTGCGACAGCCGTGGCACGAATGCGCTTGCATGCGGGCGAGGACAGCATCGCCGGCCTTCGCCATGTAGCTGAGCTGATCGGGCAGGGCGAGCTCACCGCTCCTGACGTGGTATATCTGGACCCCATGTTTCCCGGGCGCACCAAGAGCGCGGCGGTGAAAAAGAAGTTCCAACTCTTGCATCATCTGGAACAGCCGTGTGCCGATGAGGAGACGCTGGTCGAAGCCGCGCTTGCGGTGCACCCGCGTAAGGTCGTTATCAAGCGGCCGGTGAAGGGGCCGCTGCTTGCCGGCGTTAAGCCGAGCTATCAGCTCGCGGGCAAGGCCGTTCGCTACGATGTTTTGGTGCCGCCGCGCCCGTAGCTTGCGCACGATGGCCGGCGCTTCGCCAGCGCCGTGCCGATGCGGGGTCTATTTCCAGGGGTGCGACGTCAGATGCCATCCGCCGCAGTATTCGCATTTGTAGCAGGCAAGGCCGCGCCGCCCGCGGTTTTCGCAGTCGGCCATAACTGCCTCGGCCTCGGCGCGCGTGTCGTAACGGTTTTTGCGTTCGCACGACTTGTAGCGCCAGGCTTCATCGCGCTCGGCGTCTAGTGCGTCGCGGCGCTCGTCTTCGCGCGCAAACAGATCGCTCATATCGCCGCCGGTGGCAGCGCCCAAAAACTCGCTTTTGGCCTTTGACCAGGCGGCTCGCTTTTTGCTTCCCATCCGCTTCGCGCCCCTCTCCAAACGTTGGTATCATTGCTCAGTCAAAGTGATACCAATAAACGTGAGGTCGCCGCGTGATGATCAGAAAAACCCTCGATACCGACATTCCCGCCGTCATGGCTATCTATGACGCGGCCCGCGCCTTTATGCGCGCGCATGGCAACGCCACGCAGTGGCCCGAGGGCACGCCTTCGGCCGAGCAGCTGGCTGCCGATATCGCCGCTGGTGGCAGCTATGTGTGCGAAGTTGACGGTCACGTGGTAGCGACGTTTGCCTTTTTACCGGGTCCGGACGAGTGCTATGACGTCATTGAGGACGGTCGGTGGCGCAGCGACACTCCGTACGCCGTGCTGCACCGTGTGGCATCCGACGGCACCGTGCACGGTATCGCGGCTGCGATGTTCGCCTTTGCCAAAGAGCGTGCCGATCACCTGCGCATCGACACGCATCAGGACAATCTGCCCATGCAGCGTGCGAGCATCAAGGCGGGATTCGAGCGTGTCGGCATTATCCATGTGTCGGACGGCACGCCGCGTGTTGCGTTCGACTGGCTGCGCGAGGCATAAGCGCCCAGGCGCATACCAACACTCCATCTAAATGAAAATGGCCCCGGGTGGGGCCATTTTTTGGCAAAACGCGTTGTTGTGGGGCTCGCGTCGCTGCCGTTCCAGATGAACCCGGGCAGACAAAAAGGGGAGGTGCCGGCTTTCGCAAGGCGCGAACCTACGAAAATCGCTGCGCGGCAACGCGGAGCGATGAGCTCGGTCGGGGGATAGGGCCCGCTTCGCCCGCCGGCCCGTAAATTGTATCATCCAGTGTGGAACGAGAGCGCCCGTTGCCGCGTGCGATGGGCTTGCAATAAGAGGAGAGCCATGTCGAAACAAGCGGTCGTTGGAATCTTGGCGCATGTCGATGCCGGCAAGACAACGTTGGCCGAGGCCATGTTGTTCAACGCGGGTCGCATTCGCAAGCGCGGCCGCGTGGACGATGGCGATTCGCATCTGGACACTAACGCGATCGAGCGCGAGCGCGGCATTACGATTTTCTCGTCGCAGGCCGTGCTCGACCATGGCGATACCCACGTCATGCTCGTTGATGCGCCGGGGCATGTCGATTTTTCTGCCGAGGCGGAGCGCACATTGCGCGCACTCGACTACGCGATTTTGGTTGTGGGCGCCAACGATGGCGTGCAGGGGCACACCGAAACCCTGTGGCGCCTGCTTGCGCGCTATGACATTCCGACGTTCATCTATATCAACAAAATCGATTTGGAGCATCCCGGCCGCGAGGTTTTGCTGGCACAACTTGGGCAACGTCTTTCCGAGGGCTGCCTGGATGCCAGCGAACTGCTGGCGGGCGGCACCGTTCAGGAGGACGCTGCTGCGTTGGACGAGGCGGCGCTCGAGGAGTTTCTTGAGGCGGGCGAGCTTTCTGTTGCAACGCTGTCGCGCATGGTTGCCGAGCGCAAGCTCTTTCCCTGCTTTGCCGGCTCGGCGCTCAAGGACCAAGGCGTTGACGAGCTGCTGGATGGCATATGCGCGCTGATGCGTGAACAGGCGTGGCTCCCGGAGTTTGCTGCGCGCGTCTATCGTGTCAGCCGCGGTGTTCGCGGCGAGCGCTTGGCTTGGGTTAAAGTGACCGGCGGCACGCTGCATGCCAAACAGATGATTGACGGACGTTCCGGTGCCGAGGCATGGGAGCAGAAGGTCGATCAGGTACGCATCTATAACGGCGAGAAGTATGAGCTTGCCCAGGAAGTTGCCGCTGGCGGCATCTGCACCGTGACGGGCCTCGCACACGTTCGCCCGGGTGATGCCCTGGGCGCGGAGCCCGCGGGCGATGCACCTGTCATTGCGCCGGTCCTCACCTATACGGTGCTACCGGGCGAACACGATGTCCATGCGGTGTTTAAAGCGCTGACCGAGTTGGCGGACGAAGACCCCATGCTCGGCGTAAGCTGGAATACGCATCTTGAGCAGATTCACTTGCAGTTGATGGGAGCCGTGCAGCTCGAGGTCGTGCAGCGGGTGTTGGCCGATCGCTTTGGCCTTACGATTGAGTTTGAGTCCGGCGGCATTCTCTATAAGGAGACGATTTCGCAGCCGGTCGAGGGTGTGGGCCACTTTGAGCCACTGCGCCATTACGCCGAGGTGCACCTGCGCCTTGAGCCGCTGCCGGCGGGCTCAGGCGTGCAATTTGGTACCGCTACCTCGACTGACGAGCTCGATCTGAACTGGCAGCGCCTGGCGCTCACCAACGCCATGGAGCGCGATCACCTGGGCGTGTTGACCGGCTCGCCCATCACCGATGTGCGCATTACGCTCACGGGCGGCCGCGCGCATGCCAAACACACCGAGGGCGGTGACTTTCGCCAGGCCACGTACCGCGCGATTCGCCAGGGTTTGATGCAGGCGCGCGAGGCGGGTGCGGCGGTACTGTTGGAGCCGTGGTACCACTTTGAGCTCGAGGTGCCGGGAGAGTGCGTGGGCAGGGCGCTCTCGGACGTCACGCGCATGGGCGCCGAGTACGAGCCGCCGGCGATGGCGGGTGACCGGGCGAAGCTCGTGGGTCGCGTACCGGCATCCGAGGTACAGGATTATGCGCTGGAGGTGGCTGCCTACACGAGCGGCCGCGGGCATTTGTACCTTGAGTTCGCTGGTTATGCGGCTTGCCATGATGCCGAGCGCATCATCGAGGCGGCCGCCTATGAGCCCGAGGCCGATCTGCCCAACACGCCCGACTCGGTCTTTTGCGCTCACGGCGCCGGCTATACGGTCAAATGGTACGACGTACCCGCCGCGGCGCACGTAAAGATCGATCCCGCCACCTACCGCCCCTATCGCCCCGCCGACGCAAAATTTTTCGGCCACATGTGACAAAGGGACAGTCCCTTTGTCACATTCAGTTGGTATAACTCGGTATAAGTTGGTATAACTATTGCTAGCCTTTGCCAATCCGAGGAGGCCGACATGAATCCAAATCCCTTTAAGCCAACGGCTGGCAAGCGCCCTCCGATACTCATCGGTCGCGAGTCGGTCATCGAAGATTTTGAGGAAGGACTCGACAACGGCGCCGGAGCGCCGGGCAGGCTCATGCTCATTACGGGAAACCGCGGCTGTGGCAAAACGGTTCTCCTGCGGGAGCTGCAACGTCTAGCCAGCGAGCGCGGATGGGCGGTTGTCTCCGATTCCGCTTCGCTTGGCTTATGCGACCGATTGGCCGACGCGCTCCGCTCGAATAAACCCGTTGTGACGTCAATGGAATTCGGTCCGTCGTTTGGCCGGATGTCGGTCGAGGCGGCGCGAGCAAAGGGCGAAACGTTGCGAGGGCTGGTCAACGAGCGCTTCAAGAAGCTCGGTCCAGGCAAGGGCATACTGTTTGCGATTGACGAGGCGCAATCTGCGTCTATCGAGGAACTGGCGGCTCTTGCCGTTCTCTATCAGCAGGTGCTCGGAGATCAGGATGCCACGGGCTTGTCCGATAGCGACCAGCGCGGTCTTGCGCTGGTATTCGCCGGCTTGCCCAGTATGGTTGACGATCTGCTCGAAGAGCCGAGCGTGACGTTTTTGCGGCGTGCCCAGCAGCGTACGCTGGGGGCGATATCTTTGCCCAAGGTGCGCGATTCATATATCCAGACGGTTAAAGATGCTGGCCTTTGCGTCGACGCGGAGACGGCGGGCCTTGCGGCACGCAAGAGTATGGGGCATCCCTATATGGTTCAGCTGGTGGGCTATTACATGTGGCGCTCTGCTGTCCGGCGCTACTCGCGGGTCATTGAAAGGCGCGATGTCGAGGATGGCCATGCGGATGCCGTCTCTGAGTTCTACGAAGCGGTTGACGCGCCCCTGTATTATGGATTGCGCAGTCCGCAACGCCTCTTTATCGAAGCTATGGCTGCTGACGAGGGTGAGCCGACGCGCATGGCGGATATCATTGAGCGCTGCGACCGTACCCAGAGCTGGGCGAGTAAATATCGCGCAAGCCTGATTCGCGAGCGCGTCATCGAGGCTGCCGGATACGGCCTCGTCCGGTTTACCGTGCCCATGCTGGGTGCGTACATTCGCGATCGCATTTTATGGCACGAGTGATGTGACAAAGGGACTGTCCCTTTGTCACATTCGATCAACAGGAAAGGAAGCGATGACGGTGTCGCAACAACCAAGCGCTATTGAGGTACGCGGCGCGCGTGTCCACAACCTCAAGGACATCGATATCGATATTCCGCTGGGAAAGCTCGTGGGTATTGCCGGCGTGTCGGGTTCGGGCAAGAGCTCGCTAGCGCTGGGAGTTCTTTATGCCGAGGGCTCGCGCCGTTACCTGGAGGCGCTCAGCACCTATACTCGACGTCGCCTGACGCAGGCCGAGCACGCACAGGTGGACGAGGTGCTGCACGTGCCGGCGGCGCTCGCGTTGCATCAGCGCCCCAGCGTACCGGGCGTGCGTTCGACCTTTGGTACCATGACCGAGCTCAACAACAGCCTGCGCCTGCTCTTTAGCCGCTGCGCCCATCACGTGTGCTCGCATTGCGGGGCGCGTGTGGAGCCGAGCCTTAACGTGGCGGCGGGCCTGTCGCTCACGTGCCCCGCATGCGGCCGCGAGTTCTATGCGCCGGGTGCCGAGGACCTTGCCTTTAACAGTGGCGGCGCGTGTTCTACCTGCGGCGGCACCGGCGCCATGCGCGAGGTGGACGAGGCGAGCCTGGTGCCCGACGAGTCAAAGACCATCAACGAGGGCGCGGTGCTTCCCTGGGGCACGCTCATGTGGGACCTGATGAAGCAGGTGGCCGGCGAGATGGGCGTGCGTACCGACGTGCCGTTTAACCAGCTCACGCCTCAAGAGCGCGACATCGTGTTCCATGGCCCGGCAGTTAAGAAGCACATTCTCTACGTTCCCAAAAATGGCGAGGGCGCCACGCCGCTCGACTTTACCTATTACAACGCCGTCTATACCGTCGAGAATGCGCTCGCCAAGGTTAAGGACGATAAGGGACTCAAGCGCGTTGCGCGCTTTTTGCGCGAGGGACCGTGCCGCGATTGCAGAGGCACGCGTCTTTCCGAGGCTGCGCGCCAGCCCCAGGTGCGCGGTATCAATCTGGCGCAGGCGGCGGCCATGACGCTGGGCGAGGCGATTGAGTGGGTGCGCGGAGTGCCCGCATCCTTGCCGACCGAGATGCAGCCCATGGCGACGGATATCTGCGATTCGTTTTTGAGCACGGCCCGTCGCCTGGTCGATCTGGGTCTCGACTACCTTTCGCTCGACCGCGCCGGCGCCACGCTTTCCACGGGTGAGCGCCAGCGCGTACAGCTTGCCCGCGTGGTGCGCAACCGATCGACGGGCGTGCTGTATGTGCTGGACGAGCCTTCGATCGGCTTGCATCCTGCCAATGTCGACGGCTTGGTGGGCGTGATGCGCGATCTGGTGGTCGACGGCAATACCGTGGTTGTTGTCGACCACGACACGCGCGTGCTGGCAGAAGCCGACTATCTGGTCGAGATGGGCCCCGTTGCGGGAGCAGGCGGCGGCCATGTAATCGCCGCCGGTACGGTAGACGAGGTCGAACAATCGCAGGGCAGCCGCATCGCCCCATTTTTGCGCTCGGAGCCTGAGCGCTTGCGTCCGCAGGTGCCTGACGACGAAATGTTTGACCGGGGCCATATCCGCATGGCGACCGATGCCATCCATACCGTCAAACCGCTCGAAGTCGATATACCGCGCGGTCGCCTTGTCGCGGTGACGGGCGTTTCGGGTTCGGGTAAGACGACGTTGGTGCTCGAGACACTCATCCCGGCACTTAAGGCGCAGGCAGCCAGCGAGCGCCTGCCAAAACACGTGCGTTGGGTCGATGCCGAGGGCATTGCACGTGCCAACCTGATAGACGCCACGCCCATCGGTGCCAACGTGCGTTCGACGGTAGCGACTTATGCCGACATCCATGATGAACTGCGTCGCGCCTTCGCCCGCACGCCCGAGGCCAAGGCAGCCGGCTACAAGGCAGGCGCATTTAGCTACAACACTGGCGCTTTGCGCTGCCCTACGTGCGATGGCACGGGTTCGATATCGCTCGACGTGCAGTTTTTGCCCGACGTCGAGATCGTCTGCCCGGCATGTCGCGGCTCACGTTATGCAGATGCGGCTTCGCATATCCATCGCGAGGGCAAGGACGGGAGCTTGCTGACGTTGCCGCAGCTTATGGACATGAGTGTGGACGAGGCCCTCGACGCCACGGTGGGACTCAAGAAGGTTCAGGCGCGCTTGCAGACCTTGCACGACCTGGGCTTGGGTTATCTCACACTTGGCGAGCCCACACCGGCGCTTTCGGGCGGCGAGGCGCAGCGTCTTAAGCTCGCGAGCGAGATGGGCCGCGTGCAGGATGATGCCGTGTTTGTGTTCGACGAGCCCACAATCGGACTACATCCGCTCGATGTTCAGGTGTTGCTGAGTGTGTTTGACGGCCTTGTTGCCAAGGGCGCCACGGTTGTCGTGATCGAACACGACCTCGACCTTATCCGTAACGCCGATTATGTGATCGACATGGGCCCGGGCGGTGGCGATGCCGGCGGGCAAATCGTCTGCGTCGGCACACCGGGCGACATCGCGGCCTACTCCAAGAGCATCACTGGCCGCTATCTCTAACCGAATGAGACAAAGGGACAGTTCCTTTGTCTCATGCTGGCAAAGCCTGTCAGCATCACGCTTTTCTTTTCTAGCCAATTCTGGTAAAAAGCAGTTAATTGCTGTTAAAAGCTAGCATGTTATCGATGTAGCGCTTGAACAGCTTGTGTCTGAGGGCCAAAATGACCTTAGCCCATTCGCGAAATTTGCACGCCCTATAGTGAGTGGGCTCTCGCTTGAGCTGATGCTGCCAAGAGGCGGCCGATAGGGGCAATTATGGACAATCGAATCTTTGGGTATGCGCGTGTTTCTTCCGCAGACCAGAACTTGGATCGCCAGTTGGACGCACTGGGAAGGTTTCCCGTCCAACAGGGTCGGATTTACGCTGACAAGGCAAGCGGTAAGAACTTTAGACGCCCCCAATATCAGCGTCTTCTTCGCAGGTTGCGCGAGGGTGACGTTCTCGTAATCAAAAGTATTGACCGTTTGGGTCGCGATTATCGTGAAGTCCTCGATGAATGGCGACGCATCACGGTGAATAGGCGTGCTGCCATCGTGGTGCTTGATATGCCGTTACTCGATACGCGCGAGCAGCCCGATGGCATCACGGGAACGTTCATGGCGGATCTGGTCCTTCAGATCTTGAGCTATGTGGCGCAGCTAGAGCGCGAAAACATCAAGCAGCGCCAGGCGGAGGGTATCGCGTCGGCGCGCCTGCGTGGCGTGAGATTTGGGAGGCCGGCACTCGAACGCCCAGATAGCTATCGCGATGTCATCAGATCATATGAAGGGGGTGAGGTCACGAGGCGAGAGGCCGCCGCGCTTTTGAACGTTAGCGCATCGACGTTCGACCGTTGGAGGCGGGCGGACGCGACCAGTTTTGACCGTCCGCCGTCTGCCCGTCCTCTTTAGCTAGACATTTTGACGAGGGGAGTTTATTGCACAGAGCTCACTCCTTCCCTCGATGATTATCCAGTTCACGCCCTAGAACCAAATAGTGCCACCGCGTTGCCAATTCGTCTGCTTTTTGACGAGGTGGCTAGATATCGTGTTTTGTTTTGTATTTAAAGGAGGACGAAATGAAAAGGCGTTATGGGATAGCTGCGGCGATCGCGCTATTTGTGACGGTGTTTTGTGGGGCTCTTCTGCTGAGCGGCTGCTCGCAGGCCGAGAAGAAAAACGATGAGCCTGATTATGCCGACGACCGTGCAATGGCCGTGATTGCTCAAGGCTATCAAAAGCGGTCTGATTACCTTGATTCACTGGGAGAGGATGCTGATCTAGGCTCGAATAAAGTGCGAAAAGAGGCAATTAAAACCGAGGTCGATAACGACAAAGAACTCAAAAAGGCGTCATTTAAAGACACTAAGATGCAAGAAGACGTCATCGCCTATCTCAACCTGCTTGATAATCAGCTTGATGTTGTCAAGAAGTACGCGGAATCGGATCCCAAGTACTACGACGAATGGGAAAGGGCCTACGACGCACGATCAGCACAGCTTAAGAAACTGGTTGATCGGTATGACTTGACGGTCGATGACGAGTATCGTGATGCGTTTGACGAGCTGATCAAGAACGGTAGGACCGTAGAGGAGAAGACGCATAATGATGAGGCCATCAACGGTCTGCTCTCATCGGCGACCTTTGAGAAAAGTGACGATGGCTACGGCCTCTATACGTACACCGCAATCGTCGAAAACACCTCCGACATATCGTTCGAAAACGTTTTTCTAAATGTTGCCCTTTACGATGCCGATGGTGTAAGGGCGGAAGAATGCTACGCAGATACATCCGCCTGGGCGCCTGGCGAGAAGGTGAAGTTTGAGGTAATGAGCGAGGTTGACGCTTCGAGGGTTGCACCGACAGTATCGAGTTACAGTGTCAAGGAATAATTCGCGGGAATAGGAAAGAGAGCGCGACCGTTTTCTCCGAACGGTCGCGTTTTGCATTAAGCCGTTGACAGAATGATTCGTGCAGCCATGCGCACGATGGAAGATGATGGAAAAGTCGAGCTAATAAAAGAAAGGCGAAACAGGATGGCAAAAACTAACTTGTTTACAACAATAACGCAAAAGCTTGTCTTTGGCGGTTTGCTGGCCGTTACAGCCGTGGCGACTGCCGGGTGCATCTGGATGTATTTGACGCGTAATCCCACAACGATCACCGATGATTCGATTCGTGAGGAGATTACTCCGGTCGTAAAGCTCGTGACGTACGAATATAACTTCACGCAGCTGCTCTCAATTGACGAAGCGGGGAATCCGCTTGGGTGGGAAAACCCCTTTACGTCTAAGCGATATGTCGCAACGATTGACGGCAAGGCTGACATCGGGATCAATGCCGATAAAGTGAAGACTGAAATCAAGCGGGTTGATATGAACGACAAGAGCTCAGAGGTCAAGAGCGTAAAGGTTACATTGCCTCACTCGGAAATTACCTCTTTCTCAACAGACCCCAATACACTGAAGAAATATGTTGAGGACAATGGTTTTCTGAACTGGAATCAAGTGAGTACAGACGATCTGAACGGTTTGTTGAAACAGGCTAAGAAAGAGCAGACCAAGAAGGTCAAAGAGAGCAATATGCTCAAAGAATCTGATGACAGAGCCCGTGGTCTGATCGAAAAACAGGTCAAAGCCCTATGCGGCGACGATGTCGATGTTAACGTTACGTTTAAGTAAGGGTGATTGGCGTGTCGGACAAACAGCAGCAGTTTGTTGAGGCGAAGCTCGAAAAACAGAAGAAGTCCGGTATTGGTTTTTCTTCGCTGGAGAACATAATGACTGGAGCATTTAATGGCGCTGGAAACGCCATTATGGATGTGGTCAAGGAGGCTCAAAAGAAATCGGGTGAATTGGCGGAAGCCGCTAGCCCGTTGGCGGATAATGCGCTTAAAGGTGTTTCGGACTTTGCAAACGGGATTGCTTCTGCAACCGCAGCCGCGGCGAACGAACGCTACAACGCAAAGCGACAAGAGCAACTCGGTCTGTCGTCGACGTTCATCGACGGTAATGGTGATTGGGTGTTGCCCGACCCGTTACTGACCAATCGAGAGCTTGCCGAGCTCGAGGCATTGACTGAGCAATACGAAAAGATGGTGGCGCCTTCAAAACTCAAACAGC
Source organism: Coriobacteriaceae bacterium (assembly GCA_902835305.1). Classification (GTDB taxonomy): domain Bacteria; phylum Actinomycetota; class Coriobacteriia; order Coriobacteriales; family Coriobacteriaceae; genus Collinsella. The sequence continues at coordinate 106,081 of CADFMD010000003.1, read as the reverse complement.
TGACCGATAAGGCTGGGTCAAAGATACCGGAAAATCTTCGTGCTACCGTTGGAGATGCGCTCGACGGGCTTACAAGTGAGATTCAGCAACAAGAGCTGTATGCACAGGTTATGAAGCAGGTTGTCGATGGTTTCAAGGTTATCGAGGAGCAAGCTGCCAAGTACAGCGTTACTGAGGCGCAGATTGTTGAGGCCGCAAACACCACTCTTGAAAACGTTACTATCCGTTCGATTGATGAGCTATTCATGCTTCGGAGTTTTGACGTTGCGAAGATTGCGGCAGGTGAGAACGGTAAGCACCTGCTGCTTGCGGCGACCGAGGGTGCGGTGACGGGTGCTCCTGGTTTTGCCGGTCTGCCTTTCAATATCGTATTCAGCATGTTCCTCTATTATCGTGCGGTGCAGTCAGTGGCCATGATGTACGGATTTAACGTTAAAGAAGATCCGGCTGAAATGGTCATTGCGGGCGATGTGTTTTCAAACGCGATGGCTCCGTCTGCAGGTTCTGCTGATGGCATGGCTCTCGCAATCGGTAAGGTGATGCTTGTGGCCGAGATGGAGGGCGTGAAACAGACAGTCAAGAAGGGCTGGACGGCCATGGCGGCACGGGGCGGCGCGGCTATGCTTGTCACGCAGATTCGCGCTCTTGCTAATGTCGCTGCGCGTAAGGCGCTCGAGAATGCCGGTAAGAAGTCGATCGAGAGCAGTGTTTTCAAAAACGTACTCGAGCAAATTGGCAGGAATATCACTCAAAAATCCCTCGGCAAGGCTATTCCCGTATTTGGCGGCGCTGTCGGCGCCTTGTTTGATGTCTCGCAGATGAATCGTGTTTTGCAATATGCCAACATCTTCTACCACAAGCGATTCATCATTGAAAAACAGGAGCGTGTTGCAATACTAGTGGGTATGGAAACGGCCGCTGTGAACGGTGTGGTTGAGGCTTGCGATGCAGAAGGATAGCCGGCCGTGTTCTTCGATGGCGGAGAACTTTGGCGGCGTTTGGTGTAAATCGGTATAGGTAGGGGTGCGGACCTAATTGTGTGACAAAGGTACAGTCCCTTTGTCACATTCCCGGAAAGCCTGTTTGGCGCAGGGCCTCGTAGAGGACGATGGCGGCGCTGTTGGAGAGGTTGAGAGCGCTGATGCGGTAGTCGTCCGGGTCGACGAAGTTGCCGCAGATATCCTGTCGAAGGATGGCTTCGTGGCTGTCCTCGGTATGCCTGAGCGACTCCTCGTGGGCCTCCCAGGCGTCGGCGTTTTCGAGCGAGTCGCAATCGCGCAACATGGGGATGCGCTCGCAGCGCTCGGGCGCTGCGGCAAGCAGTGGCTCGGGAATCCCCGAGCTCTCGCTGCCAAAGACCAAAAAGTCACCGTCGCGGTAGGTACTTTGCGCATAGGTGCGGCGCGCCTTTTTGGTCAGCAGATGCAGGCGTTCGTCGGCGGGGGAGAGGCCGTTGCGCGCAAGGAAATCCTCCCAGCCGGCATAGGTCGTCACGTCCAAATTTTGCCAGTAGCCCAGGCCGGCGCGACGCACCGTCTTGTCGTCGAGCGAAAACCCCAGCGGCTCCACCAGATGCAGGCGGGCGCCGGTAACCACGCAGGTGCGGCCGATATTGCCCGTATTGGCCGGAATCTCGGGCGCATACAGCACAATGTTGAACATGAATCTCCTTGGCTCAGAATGAAAAACCACCACGAAGGGCACCTTCGTGGTGGTTTGGCGGTTACGTAGGCGGAAAAATGCTCGCTTGGATAAATCTAGGCGCGGTGCCAGTCGGTCAGGCAGGCATCGAGGGAGGCGATGAGCGCATCCTTGTCCATGTGACGGCCGATGATGCACAGGCTCGTCATGCGGTCGCCCGTCTCGTCGTCCCAAATCTGCATGATCTCGGGGTTCTCGTCGATGATCTTCTGCTTCTCGCCCTCGGGCGCGGAGTCAACGAACAGACCGTTCTCCATCAGGCGCATTTGGTGGCCGGCCTGCTCGAACATGTAGCACATGTCCGGATCGCCGGTCTGCCACAGCGGACCCTTGACGCGGATGACCTCGTCGGGCCACTCCTGCTCAACAAAATCGGTGAACTTCTGCAGGTCAAACGGCTTGCGGCGCGAGTACACAAAGGTCTCGATGTCGTACTCGAGCACCTCGGGGTCGTCGTGCTCCTCGGGATGCTCCATGGCCTCGATCCAGGCGGCGGAGTTGTAGGCGCGCATAAAGTCGAAGCGGTCGGTGTCGAGCAGCTCCTCCATGGGGACCTCGCCGTTTTGGGCCTCGACAATCACGGCGTCCTTCTGCAGGCTGCGCACGATAGCCTTGAGCTCGGCGATCTGCTCAGGGCTCACGGTATCGGTCTTGTTGAGGATCAGCGTGGAGCAGAACTCGATCTGCTGGATGAGCAGGCTCTCGATGTCGTCCTCGTCGATATCCTCGGCCAACAGGTCGCGGCCGCCGTTGAACTCGTCGTACATGCGGGCGCAATCGACCACAGCCACGATGTTGTCGAGTGCAAGCTTGGGCTGGCCGCCCACCTTGGCCTCGTCGCAGAAGCTCGAGATGGTGTAGGCGATGGGGATAGGCTCACAGATACCCGAGGCCTCGATGATGATGTAGTCGAACTTGCCCGAATCGGCGATGCCCTGCAGCTGGTTGGCAAGGTCGTCCGAAAGCGTGCAGCAGATGCAGCCGTTGGTGAGCGGGATGAGGTCGTCGGTCTCGGAAAGGCCGCCGTCGGCGATGAGGCTGGCGTCGACGTTGATCTCGCCGATATCGTTGACGATCACGGCGGCGCGGATGCCGCCGTCGTTAGCGAGGATGTGGTTGAGCAGTGTGGTCTTGCCGGCACCGAGGTATCCGGTAAGCATGATGATCTTCACGGGTTTGTTGGGCATATGCCCTCCTTTGTTAGACATGGCTTACAGTTGAATCTTATGCCAAACGCCTGCTCTTATACCCACGCGCCGGCAAATAACACAGGCTACTCCCAGGCTCCCCATACATCGGGGCAATAACCGACGGTGGCCTTTTTGCCGTTGCGCACGATGGGCTCGGCTAGAACCTGCTGGTTCTCGAGCAACTTGTCGAAGCGCTGGCTAGGGGTGAGGTGCTGGATGAGCGCGAGCGTCTCCTCGTCCTTGGCTTTGGGGTTGAGCAGCTTGTCGATGCCGCCGACCGCCTGCATCACGCTCGTGAGCTCGCCTTTGCTCATCTCCTTTTCCTTAAGGTCAATAAACTGCACCTTAATGCGGCGCTCCTTAAAATAGCGCTGGGCCTTCTTGGTGTCGAACGACTTTTTGGTGCCGAAGATTTGCACGTTCATAGTATGTTCCGCCGTTCTACCTGATAAAGTTGGTGCGCTCGCGATCGGCCTCGGGGGCTTCGATGCCGGCAGCCTTGCCCGCCTCGATGCAACGCAGGAGCCAGACCATGTTTTTGCCGATGTTTCGCATGGTGGCCAGACCCTCGGCATCTCCATCGGCCTCGCCGGGCACGCAGCCAAACACGTTGTTCCAGTACGTGGACGCTACCACAGGCATCTGGTTGATGGTGAAGTACTTATTGAGCACGTCGAAGGTCGTCGACGTACCGCCGCGACGGGCGACGGCGACGGCAGCGCCCGGCTTGTGTGCAAAAGCTTTGCTACCGGCATAGAATACGCGATCGAGTGCCGAGAGAATGCGGCCGCTGGGGTGCGCGTAGTAGACAGGCGAGCCAAAGACAAAGCCGTCGGCCTGTTCGGCGGCAGCGATCAGCTCGTTGACCACGTCGTCGTCAAAGGTGCAGCGACCGCCCAGCTTGCCGCACTGGCCACAGCCAATGCAGTCGCGAATGGGCTTGGCGCCCAGCTGGAACACCTCGGTATCGATGCCCTCGGCGTTGAGTTGCTCGGCGACCTTGGCGAGTGCGCGGGCGGTATTGCCGTTTGCCTTGGGACTGCCATTGACCAAAAGAACCTTCATCACAAACTCCCTCTGCTGTCGGTGACTTCTGCGGAGGATTATCGCACGAGCGGGCAGATGGCGTGGGGCACGATGTCGGCCCCGAGGGCCCACGGCAGGCACGCTCACCAGGTACGAGCGGGATACGGTCCAGAGGATGTTGGAGTGCGGGGCCTCGTTCGAGCAGATTGTAAGGGGTCTGGGCGGGTCGCCCTCGATGGCGAGCTTTGAGGCCTTGGAAGGCGGGCTGCTGCGGCGGCTATGGTTTATACTAAGGCGGTTGCTATCGAGTAATTCATACTTGGTTTGATTCGATTGTGAATGCGTAACTAGGATGGAAAGCAAAGGAAACTCTATGGGAACAGAGGATGCTGTTTGCTTGATGACTTCGATTGCCTTGATTGTCCTTTCAATCCAATACCGAAGAGGAAGATGGCTCTGCTCAATTGCTGGATATGATGTCACAAAAAGGGAGAGCGAGATTGATATACGCCCTTACGCAAAGCTGATTTCTTCTGTGACGTTATGGATGGGGCTGCTGTTTTTCTTGTGGGCGGTAGAGGACTGGGTACGCGATTGGAATACCAGCGTTTTTGAAGTTTTGGTTCTACTTCTGTTCAGCTTGGCCTCTTTGTCGTTCGTGCGGCTCGTTAGGTTTGTGTTTATGAGGCGATAGCCAGCGGAAGTGGCTGGACGACAAAATGGACCAATGCAGCCAATTGTCAATAGAATTTGATAGGCTTGGCTTAACAGATTTACTCGAGGGCATATCCGTGGCGGGGGATAGGTTCTATCTTGTTGAGCACTTATTTGCATCAGGCAAAGTAAACTAAGAGTATCGAAACGGTGCCCCCGGGCCCCGGGAGGGACTGCGGGGACGTTCGGCTAACTGCGGGTACGACCTATTTGCCCAATGTGTTCGGTTGAGATCGGAAATTAACCATCATGCGCCCCATAACGCTAGTCCAGCTTGGTGCCCGGTACCTGCGGCGTCTCTTTAATCAGCGCATTAAGTTCGTTCAAAATGGAAACAGGCTGTCGGTCGACGGTGTCCAGATGAAGTGTGGCCACGCGAAGGGGCGGCTGATATTCAAATGAGCCCAAGAGCACGGGCGATCCCAAGAACCGCTCGATTTCGTCTGCAACCGCGTCGGTCTCTTCGGGATCAAGCTCGTCAAAGAGCGCCACGAACATCGGTCCGGTCGAGCGGAACAGACGACCCTTGCCGCGCGAGCAATCCATGAGGCAGGCGGCGCTTTCTGCCAAAACGCGGTCGCCTGCATCAAAGCCAAAGCGGGCATTGACCTGTGCGATTTCGTCGATTTTAATGGCGATCAAGCCCGCGTTTCGTGCCACGCGACGCATCTCGCCAATGGCGTTGACCAGGGCGTGGATATCGCCCAGACCGGTCACGGAATCGGTCGTATCTGCCAAGCTTCGGTTGGTGACAATGCCCACATACATGTTGGGCTCGGTATCGGTGCCGTCCAGGCGGTAACCCGTGCAGTCGCAAAGCGCGTATTTTCCGGCGGTATTCATGACGCGATACTGCATGCAGTGGAAGTGCCACGTGCCGTTTACCACCATATCGAGCTCGGCACGTACGTTGTCGCGGTCCTCGGGGTGAACACGGGCAAGCCATATATCGAGCGAGTTGTAGGGATGCTGGGAGGGTAGGTCAAAATCGCGCACGGCATTAACCGACCATTGCGATTCGCCGGTGTCGAGGTTAATGATGAATGGATAGCGTGTCTCGGAGCTCATGGAGATCGCTTGAAACACTCGGTCGTTGCAGGGGGGTTGTTCGGTGATCGGGCGTTGCAGCGCATCGCCTTCTTCCGGTTGTTGCACACGGTACATGAGCTTGTAGCGATACATTTTGCGGTCGGCGTCCTTTGTCATCTGGCGACGCGTATCGCCTGCAAGTGGGTCGACGCGCGAGCAGCCAAAGCTAAAGCTGGCGATCATGGGCGCCTTGCCGCCTGATGTTGCCTCGATAAGATTGGCACGCGTCCGCTCCAGGCGCTGCTCGAGCTCGGCTTCGTCTGTCGTGGGGGATATAAGTACAAATTCGTCTCCACCGATACGGAACAGCAACTCATCGTGCTCCATTGTCTCGGTGAGTGCGCGGCAGATGCTCAGAATGTAGCGATTGCCCTCGGCGTGGCCAAACTTATCGTTGCAATGCTTGAGGCGATCGATGTCAATATAGGCACAGGTGAAGGGGGTGCCTTTGCGCCAGAGCTGATCGACATGGCGGTCGAGTCCGCCACGGTTGCCAAGATTGGTGAGCGAGTCGATATAGGCGCCGTGCTCAAGCAGCTCGCGTTCTTGTTGCAGGATGGCGAGCGTTTTCTGCAGTTGCTCGCCGATGGCACGCAGCTCCGGGGGCAGCGCAGCGACATCGAGCTCGGCGGTTGAGGCCCCGTTCGCGAGTCGCTGAAGATGGGTAATGATTGATTGCTCGCCCAGGCGATACGACTCGTTCATGATGGATAACCTCCTTGGGTGACAGGACGCCCCGTATCATATCCCCAATTCGGTTTGAATTGGGGATATGAGTTAGCCAATGGGGACAAATGCTCCCCTAGACGGTGGTGTTTTGCGCGCGAGCGTATCAGTTGCCGGCGCCGCCATCGAGCAATGCCTCAAAATCCTCCACCGGCATGGGACGGTGGTAGAGGAACCCTTGTGCGTAGCGGGCACCCATTTGGCGCAACATGTTCGCCTGCTCGTTTGTCTCGACGCCTTCGATTACAACGGGCAGATGGAGCGATTGCGCCATCTCGAGCATTGATGAAACGATTTGCGCGCTACGGCTTTGATCGCGGTCGGTGGGCACAAACGTGCGATCAAGCTTGATGACGTCGACGTTGACGTTCTTGAGCATCGCGAGCGTAGACTGGCCGGTGCCAAAATCGTCCATGTAGGTCGAGAAACCGCGAGTGTGTAGGTCGGCCGTCAGCTTATCCACGGCCTCGGACTTTCCCGTATAAGCCGTCTCGGTGATCTCAATGCGCATGAGCTCGGGCGGTAGGTTGTATTGGGCGGCAAGCGCCCCCATATGCTCGGCGACGTCGCAGGCAAGGATATCCACGCGCGACACATTGAGCGAGATCGGAACTACGCGCAGCCCTCGATCGATGCACTCACGCAGCCACGAGGCGACGCCCTGCCAAACATATTTGTCGAGCGTCACCACAAAACCGCTTTCCTCGAGAGCGGGGATAAAGGTGGTAGGTGAAATGAGGGAGCCATCCTTGTCAATCCAGCGTGTGAGCGCCTCGGCGCCAACGATCTCGCCGGTTTCCATGTCGACCTGGGGCTGCAAGTAGTAGGTAATGCGGCCGTTTGAGAGCGCATACTGGAATTCGGTCAGCGTGCGGTGGAACGCGATTTCGTGTTCGTATTCCTCGGGGCGGAAAATGGCAATGCGCTCCTTAAAGTCGTTTTTTGCGCGCCGATTGGTAAACATGGCCTTGGCCTGCGCATCGATGGTGATTTCCTCGTTGGAGTCGATGGGGTAGACGCCCATGGACGGCCAGAAGCCCACGCCGTCATCATGCTTGGCCACGGCCTGGCGAACGCGGCTATAGATCTGATGGACGGTGTCGTGTTCAAAGGGGATGAGTACGCAAAAATCGTCTTGGCCCCAGTACCCTGCGACGCCCATGGCGGCATTCTCGATGTCCTTGAGAACCGTGCCCACATCGGCGAGTACGCGGTCGCCCTCGGCCTGTCCGTGCCATTCGTTGAACAGTCGCATGTGCCCCATATCGACGGTGGCGATACACCAGGCGCCGTTGCGCCTTGTCTCGAGAAATTCGTTGGCGCGGCGCATAAACTCGCTGGGTCGATAGAGACCCGTGAGCGGATCGATGCGTTCGGCGATGGCGCTTTTGCGCTCCACCTCGGGTATGGGGAGGCTGTCGTTGGGAACAAGCCCGCCGGCCGTGCGAATGCGACGGTCGAGTTCGCCTAAAACGGCGGCCGTTTGATTGGTCAGGTGCTCGTAAAAGGCCGGAACGACAAGACAGACGGGGGTAATAGTGTCGCCCGCGATTCGAACGGGAGCGAAAACGGCCTCTTTGAGATGTTGGATCAGTTGCTCGAATGCTTCGTGATCCAAATTGTTGCTAAGCACGACGAACTGGGCGTTGCGTGAACGGAAGACGCGACTCCTGCCGCGAGTAATCGACAGCATGCGGCCTGCGTATTCGGCGAGCATGTTGTCGACGGCCTCGGCCCCGTAGAGCTCGTTGAGCTTTGCCGTGCCGCGAACGCGCACTGCTATAAGCCCCGTCTCGCAACGGTCGCGACGGCAGGCATCGATAGCGTTGATCAGCGTGCGCTGCGTTCCGAGACCCGTGGCGGCGTCGACGGTCTCGGCAAGCGAGTGGTTGACGAGCTCGCCGACATAGAGCGAGGGGACATTTCCGTCGCCGTCGATACGAAACCCGCGAGCACGGCCGAGGATGTAATCGCCGGCGGCATTGCGCACGCGGTACTGCATGACGTGACGATGTTTGGAGCCGTCATAGATTTGGTCGATGTCGTTGGTATAGGCCTCAAGGTCATCGGGATGGACACGCGTTTTCCAATAATCGTGACAGTTGTCTATATGCTCCGAAGGAAGACCAAGATCGCGCAAGGCGCCTTGTGACCAAAGGGTTCGATGTTTGTCCAAGTTCTCGATAAAGAAATAGCGGCCTTCGTTGAGCATCGAAAGGGCGTCGAAAATTCGATCGCTTATTTCGAAGTCGTCGGTGTGGGCTTGTACGATATTGCGTCGATCAAGGTGCACGGCATGACGTAGCTTGTAGTCGTACATGCGATGGTCGGCATCGTTCGTCAAGCGATTGGGGGCTTCGCCCAGGGCGGGGTCGGCGTGTGCCACTCCGTAGCTAAACGAGTGAGGCATCTCGGCATCGTTGTTTTTGAGCAGGACCGTTCGGCAGCGTTCCAGACGTTCGGCGAGGTCGTCCTCGGTTGCAATCGTAGACAGGATGGCAAACTCGTCGCCTCCCAGACGAAACGCCGCTTCGTCCACCTCCATATACAGCTTGAGATGGAGGCTTACCTGCAAAATATAGCGGTTGCCCTCGTCATGGCCAAAGACGTCGTTGCAGTGCTTGAGATTGTCGATATCGATGTACGCCATGGTAACGGGGGTGTCCTGCTCCCAGAGCTCCTCGAGGGAACGGGCAAAGCCGCCGTGGTTGCCAAGCCCGGTAAGCTGGTCGGTAAAGGCGGTCCTGACCAGATCCTCCTGACGCTTGAGAAGGTCGCGGACGGTCTTTTCGAGCGTTTCAGTGTAATTGCTGGGGGTATCCATGCTGTAGGCGGCTTTCTGGGGTCGGGGCGGATTGCGTCGGGCGAGCTCGTTGTGCACACGCGTTGTTGCTCAACGCCTCGCGTGTTTCCAAGCCCCCGCCTTGCTGCGTCGTTGGGTTTATTTGTCGGCTGACGTTCGTTGCTGATAACTACTGAGTAGTATAAACAAGTGTATGGAATTATGCAGGGGTGCCCATGTTGCGGGCGGCCATTATTCGCCATTATTCGCCAAACGGTAACGCGACGATGTTCGATGAAAATGCGACTGAGGCGATATATGTTGACGGGTATACTTGTTTCGTTTTAAAACGCAGGAACGGAGATGGTCGCATGGCACAGCCAGATACGACGCCCACGGTGGGGCTTGCGCTCGAGGGAGGCGGCTACCGCGGTATGTATACGGCGGGCGTGCTCGACGTATGGATGGAGTGCGGCCTGACCTGTGACCATATGGTGGGCGTCTCGGCGGGCGCGGCGTTTGGCTACAACTTTAAATCGCGCCAGATCGGCCGTGCCATTCGCTACAACAAGGCCTATTGCGCCGACAAGCGCTATGCGAGCGTGACGAGCTGGTTGCGAACCGGTGATATGTTCAATGCCGAGTTTGCCTACCACGAGGTGCCCATCGAGCGCGATCCCATCGATCTGGAGGCATATCGCGCCTGTCCCATGCGGTTTACGTGCGTGTGTACCGATATCGAGACGGGCGAGGCCGTCTACCATGACTTGCCCTATGGCGACGAGCGCGACATCGAGTGGATTCGCGCGTCATCGGCGATTCCCGTGGCAACACGCCCTGTCGCCATTGAGGGGCATAAGTACCTGGATGGCGGCGTTGCCGATTCCATTCCCAGTGCCTGGCTGTTTGCGCAGGGCTATGACCGCAACGTGGTGGTGCTGACGCAGCCGGCGGGCTTTGTAAAGCAGCCCAACAGCGTGATGCCCATGCTGCGTCGCGTGTATCGTCACTATCCGGCGTTTGTTGCGGCGCTTGAGCATCGGCACGAGGTCTACAACGCCACGCTCGATGACCTGGCGCGTCGCGAGGCCGCTGGCGAGATCTTTGTGGTGCGGCCGAGCGAATCGGTGAAGGTGCCGTCACTGTGCCGCGAGCCCGGTGAGCTCGAGCGCATCTACCAGATCGGCCGCCACGATGCGGAGACGACGCTGCCCGCGCTGGAAGCGTATCTGGCGGGGTAAGGGCTGCTACGGAAAGCGCATCCCGGAATATGCGCTCAGACTGGGATGCGGTTTCCGCTGGCCCTCTATATGGAAAGCGCATCCCAGAATGGACGTCCAAACTGGGATGCGCTTTCCGCTGTCGAAGGTATGAGGCTGCGGAGCAGCTGTTCGGCCTATGCCTATGCCTGCTGCCAGGTGTCGACAAGCTCCTTGGCTGCGGCATGGGGGTCGTCGGCGCTGCAGACGGCGCTTACCACAAAGAAGCCGTCGACGCCGGTGGCCTTAAGCTGCGGCAAGTCGGCCGTCTTAACGCCGCCGCCCACCACGATGGGCACGGGGCTTGCCGCGTGGAGTGCGGCAAGGTCCTCAAAGCTCTTGGTGATGATAGAGCCGTCGGCCGCGCGTCCGCAGTCGCGCTTGGTCTCGGTCTCGTGGAGCGGGCCGATGCCCAGGTAGTCGACCAGGCTCATGTCGGCGGTCTTGACGTACTCGAGCATCTCCTCGCAACGGGCCGAAAGGCCCACGATGGCGTCGGGGCCCAGCAGCTTGCGGCAGACCTCGACGGGAATGTCGCTCTGGCCTACGTGCACGCCATCGACGGCAATGCCCTGCTCGCGCGCGGCAAGCACACAGTCCAGACGGTCATCGATTAACAGGGCGACCTGACCGGTCTTGCCGGCCTGTGCGATTGCCTGCGCGGCGTCGCCGGTCAGCGCGATGATCTCGCGGGCACTTGCCACCTTGGAGCGCACCTGGATGCAGGTAAAGCCGGCGTCGAGTGCCTGGGCCACCACATCGCCCACGGGGCGTCCGAGGGTGTTTTCGGGGCCGAGTACCAGATAGGCCGAGATATCAAGGTTGTCGCGGATGCTCATCGTGCTTCCTCCTGCTTTTTGATCTGCGCTTCCATGCGCTTGAGTTTGCCGGTCATGGTGTCGGTAAATCCGGGTCGAATATCGGCTTTGAGCACGACTTCGGTGCGGATGCCCTTGCTCGCCAACACAAAGGTCGCGTCGCGCACGACCTGCATGACCTCGTCCCAGTCGCCCTCGATCTCGGTGAACATCGAGGTGGTGCGGTTGGGAAGGCCGCTCTCGCGAATGACGCGCACGACCTCGGCGACCTCGGCGGACAGCTCGTCGCCGGTGCCGCATGGGGCGATGGCCACGGCGACGAGCGTGTTCATGCCGGCATTGGTTGCGGGTTCGGACATGGCTTATGCCTCCTCGAGCTCGAGTCGGTTGTCGGCAATATCCTGGGCGGTTGCGCGGTAGAGCTCGTCGATAAAGGCGACCTTAAAGCTTGCCGGGGCATCGGCGACGGCGGCGGCACGCGTGCCGGCAACGTTGTAGACGGCGGTGCCGCAGACTGCTGCCGTAAACGGATCGGTAGCACAGGCGTACACGGCCAGCACGCCGCCCTGCGAGCAACCGCAGCCGGTGATCTTGGACATGAGCGGGCTGCCGCCGTGGGATTTGGCCACGGTCGTGCCGTCGGTAATCAGGTCGACTTCGCCCGAGACCACAACGGCGCCGCCGGTGTAGCGAGCGAGCGCCACGGCGGCATCGCGGGCGGCGTCGACCGTGTCGGTGGTATCGACACCACGTACGCGGCTCAGATCGGCCGCCTCGCCCTCAAGACCCCACAGGCCGGCGAGCGCGATGATCTCGGAGGCGTTGCCGCGCACGATGGTGGGCTTGTACTGCTTGAGCACGCTTACCAGTTTGGTGCGCAGGCTACCGATGCCCAGACCCACCGGATCGAGCACCCAGGGCTTGCCGGCGTCGTGTGCCGCCTTGGCCGCGCGGGGAATCGTCTGCTCGTAGATGGGGAAGAGCGTGCCCATGTTGAGATAGATGGCGGCGCCGCCGGCAACGAGCGCCTCGCCCTCGTCGGGCAGATAGACCATGGCGGCCGAACCGCCCACGGCGAGCTGCGCGTTGGCGACAAAGTCGATCGTCACCGTGTTGGTGATGGAGCCGGCCATCGGATTGGTGGCTCGAATCTCCTCTACGGCCTTGACCATATGTTGCTTAAGCTGTTCCGAATCAATCACTGCACATGCCTCCTTGGCATAGAAAAGGGGCGCTGTGCATAGACAGCGCCCCTGTAAAGGCGGCATGCTCCCTACGCCAGCATTAACTGACAGGTTCAAAGGATTGGGCCCTATGCCCTCTCAGCCTTGTGGTTTGCACCGCCGGCACTCCCGCATCGAATCTGTTGTTCCCTATACTAGCGCACCTGCCAATATGGGACAGGTTTATTTTGGCAGGTGGCAACAGGGGCGCTGCATTTTCCCAGATAAAACCTGCCAAGATAAACCTATCCCTTATTGGCAGGTCGTTACAATAGACGGGATAAAGAATGACCGAGGGGACCTTATGATCAAACTTGTGCTGACCGATATGGACGATACGCTGATTCCTGCTGGACACGATGGCGCCAGCGACTGCGCCATCGAGGGCATTCATGCCATGCAGGCGGCGGGCCTGCATTTTGGCCCGGTTTCGGGTCGCCAGCCGTCCGCGATGAGCTGGATGTTCCGCAATCGCTCCGAGTGCTTCTCGACCGGTGCGTTTTGCAACGGCCAGGTGATGTTTGTCGATGGCGAGGCGGTTGCCTCGCGCGCAACTGATAACGATGCCCTTATGCGCCTGGCCGACTACCTGGAGCAAGAGACCGACGATACCTATTTGAAGGTCTACCGTCTGGGTGATGGCTTTTGGGACAACGACGCCTATTGCGTGACAAGCGATCCCGAGCGTGTGCGTCGCGCCATGGAGTCAGGCGGCAACGCGTGGCTCAAGGGCGAAGAGGCTCCCTGTCGCCCTGTCGTTGACGATGCCCCGGTATACAAGGCGAATATCTGGAGTGCCCGTTCGCGCGAGGAGCTCGCCGAGCTGCGCGAGCGTGTTGCCGCCGAGGTGCCGGAGCTCTCGCTCGTGTTTCCCAACAACCGCGTGCGCCTGTTCGACGTTCTTCCGACCGGCTGGGACAAGGGCTGTGCTGCGCTGGAGCTGGCGCGCGCTTTGGGCCTGACGCCCGACGAGGTGGCCGTATTCGGCGATTCCGATAACGATTTGCCCATGATCGATGCCGTTCCCAATTCCGTTGCAGTCGCCAATGCCAACGAGGCCGTCACGGCTGCCGCGCGCTGGCATATCGGCGCTGCGGCAGACGATGCGGTCGCCGGGGCTCTACATCAGATTGCCGCCTGCGCCGCGACGGGGGAGATGCCGTCGTTTATGCGCCAAATGGACGCGGCGGGTTTTGGCGTCACGAACGTCTAGGGAGAAGGCTATGAAGCTTCAGCAGCTCAGATATGTTGTAAAGGTTGCCGAATGCGGCAGCATCACCGAGGCCTCGCGCCGGCTCTTTGTGTCGCAGCCTTCGATTACCGCGTCGATTCGCGATCTCGAAAACGAGATGGGTGTGCATATCTTTGAGCGCACTAACAAGGGCGTCGTTGTGTCCGAGGAAGGCGAGGCCTTCTTGGGCTATGCGCGCCAGGTGCTCGACCAGGCCGACCTGCTCGAGGGCAAGTACAAGGGCGCATCCGAGCAGGTGCCGCACTTTAGTGTGAGCTGCCAGCATTATTCCTTTGCCGTTAACGCGTTTGTCGACGTGATCCGCGAGTTCGATGCCACGCGTTACGACTTTACCCTGCGCGAGGAGCAGACTCACGAGATTATCGAGGATGTCGCGCATATGAAAAGCGAACTGGGCATCCTATACTTATCCGAGCATAACCGCGAGGTTATCGAGCGCATGCTTGCCGCCAACGAGCTCGTATTCGAGGGACTCTTCTGCGCCACGCCGCATGTCTTCGTGTGCGCAGACCATCCGCTGGCGGGCCGCTCGAGCGTGACGCTCGAGGACTTGGAAGACTACCCGTTCCTGTCCTACGAGCAGGGCAGCTATAACTCGTTTTACTATTCCGAGGAACTGACCTCGACCTTTGAGCGTCGCAAGAATATCCGCGTGCGTGACCGTGCGACGTTGTTCAACCTGGCCATGGGCCTCAACGGCTACACGGTGTGTTCGGGCGTGATCAGCCACGAGCTCAACGGGCCGGGTATTATCTCCATTCCGCTCGATGTGGACGAGTACATGGAAATTGGCATCATCACGCGCAAGAACACGACGCTCACGCGCTACGGTCGGGCCTATATTGACGCGATTCGTCAGCACATCTAAGCTGCTGCGTTCTGCACGGATCAAATCTCTTTATGGCAGTCCTAGCTGATATAGGAAGCATCTATATCAAACTGTTATAAACATATATTTTACGATGGCCATATGAGCGCTCATACTCTGTCCCAGTAAAGCAACCAATGCAAAGGGAGATATCCATGAGCACTTCGATTCAACCGAACGCGCCGTTTCGCGCCGATATCGTCGGCAGCTTTCTTCGTCCGCAGGCCGTAAAGGACGCCCGCGCTGCCTATGCGGCAGGCACGCTTGATGCCGAGGGGCTTAAGGCCGTCGAGGACGATGCCATTCGCGATTTGGTGGCAAAGCAAAAGGCCGCTGGCCTGCAGGTGATTACCGATGGCGAGTTTCGTCGCAGTTACTGGCACCTCGACTTTATGTGGGGGCTCAACGGCATTGAACGCCGCACCTCGCGTACGGGCTATATGTTCCACGACGAGGAGACCACGGCTGACACCGCCGTGGTGACCGGCCCCATCAGCGGCGAGAACCACCCCTTCGTCGAGCACTTTAAGTTTGTCAAGGTGCTTGAGGGCGAGGGCCAGGTTGCGCGCCAGACCATTCCGGCGCCGATCCAGACGTTCTCGGAGGTTACGCTCGACCGCTGCGATGGCCAGCAGGAGAGCCTGCGCGCTGTCTATAAGACCGATGAGGAACTTGCCGACGCAATTGCAGCCGCTTATCGCACGGTGATCGCCGACCTGTACGCAGCGGGTTGCCGCAACATCCAGTTTGATGACTGCACCTGGGGCATCTATTGCGATACCGACTTTGTGTCCAAGACTGGCATGAGCCCGGTTGACCTGCAAAAGGTGAGCGAGCTGGGCGTGGCGCTCAACAACGCCGCCATCGAGGGCAAGCCCGACGACCTCGTCATTAACACGCACGTGTGCCGCGGCAACTACCACTCCACCTACGCTTTTGAAGGCGGCTACGATCCCATCGCTCCATATCTGTTTGCGCATGAGGACGTCGATGCGTTCTATCTGGAGTTCGACACGCCGCGCGCCGGCGGTTTTGAGCCGCTCAGCTACGTTGCACCCGGCAAGAAGGTCGTGCTGGGCTTGGTGACCACCAAGGCCGCAGAGCTCGAGGACGAGGACGTTATCGTTGAGCGCATCCGCGAGGCTGCCCAGTATGTGCCGCTCGAGAACCTGTATCTGTCTCCCCAGTGCGGCTTTGCCAGCTGCGAGATTGGCAACAAGCTGACCGAGGACGAGCAATGGGCAAAGATTGCCCTGGTCAAACGCATCGCCGAGCGCGTTTGGAAGTAACGCTACCGTTCGCAGGCGACGGCGCGTGCGAGACGTTGCGTATCGCGTACAATGGTTCGGATCGTATCGTTCGGGCAGGTTATCCGATATGCCCGGGCGCCCTTCCATTATGAAAGGACATCCATGTCCCAATCCTCGACGCCCGCCGTCGCCGATGCCATCTACGATGCGTCGTCGCTCGGTCGCCCGCGCATGTTTTTGCTCGGCCTGCAGCACCTGTTTGCCATGTTCGGCGCTACCGTGCTGGTGCCTGTGCTCACCGGCCTTTCGGTTTCGGCGACCCTTTTGTTTGCCGGCCTGGGCACGCTGCTCTTCCACTTCCTATCGCGCGGCAAGGTGCCAGCGTTTTTGGGATCTTCGTTTGCCTTTATCGCGGGCTATGCCGCCATCGCGCCCAACGGCGAGGCCGAGCTTTTGCCCTACGCCTGCCTGGGCGTAGCTTGTGCCGGCCTGCTCTATCCGGTGCTTGCGGCGCTCTTCCGCGCGTTTGGCGCCAAGCGCGTTATGCGCTTCTTTCCGCCGGTGGTGACTGGCCCCATCGTCATTTCCATCGGCTTGATCCTGGCAAGTTCCGCTATTGCTAACTGCCAGACCAACTGGCTTGTGGCTGTCATTGCCGTTGCCGTTATCGTCATCTGCAACATCTGGGGCCGTGGCATGGTCAAGATCGTGCCGATTTTGCTGGGCGTTGTGGTGAGCTATGCCGTTGCCGCCGCGCTCGGCGAGGTTGATTTCTCGGGCGTTGCCGCCGCTCCGTGGGTCGGTCTGCCCATCGTGTGGGACAACACCGTGTTTGCACTCTTTGGGCCGCAGTTCGATAGCGGTCTTGCCACGACGGCCATCATCACCATTATGCCGCTGGCATTTGCGACCATGATCGAGCATATCGGTGATATCTCGGCTATCGGCTCCACCTGCGAGCGTAACTACATCGCCGATCCTGGCCTGCATCGCACGCTGCTTGGCGACGGCCTGGCGACCATTCTCGCATCGCTCTTTGGCGCTCCGGCTAACACCACCTATGGCGAGAACACCGGTGTGCTTGCCCTAACGCGTGTGTTTGACCCGCGCGTGATTCGCATTGCCGCATGTTGTGCCATTGTGCTCTCGTTCTGCCCCAAGTTCGCGGCTGTCATTGCGGCCATGCCGGCGTGTGTGATCGGCGGCGTGTCTCTCGTGCTCTATGGCATGATCAGCGCCGTGGGCGTCCGCAACCTCATCGAGAACCAGGTCGATTTCCAGAACAACCGCAACGTGCTGGTGGCCGCCCTGGTGCTGGTGCTTTCACTCGGCATTGCGTACAGCACTGCCGGCGCCATCGTGTTGGAGCTGGGCGGCGTGACCATTTCGCTCTCGGGCCTTGCCGTGGGATCGCTGGTGGGCATCGTGCTCAATGCCATTCTGCCTGGCAACGACTTTGAGTTTGATGTCTCCGAGCTTGAGGAGACTGCTGAATAGCAGCTGCGTTCAGCCAAATTAAAAATGGCGTCCATGCGTATGTACGCGTGGATGCCATTTTTAATGCGTCAGTATCCAGTGGATGCCGCGTGCCATGCGCAGGTCAGTTTGGGTAAAGTGATTGCCGGGGTTGAGCTCCAGCGTTGTTGGAATGTCACGCTCGATAAACAGCTCTTCCATCGCGCGCGTATCGTCGAGTACGTGCCGCATCATGCGGTTGGGCGTCTTGGTTTCCTTTTTGCCGAGTGACAGATAGACGGCGTCGGGCGTAGCTGTCATCGTGCGCTCGCGCGCGTAGTCGATAAAGCCGGGGAACCACAGCGACCCCGATGCACTCGCCGCGCGCTCAAAGACATCTGTTTGCCAAAGTGCCCACAGTGCAAAAAGACCCGCCAACGAGTAGCCGGCAACGCCGCGCCAGGTGGGCGGTTGCGGGAGCGATGATTCGGCCTCTGGGATTATCTGCTTCAACAACTCGTCAAGAAAACCAGCGGCCTGTCCACCAAAGGGCTCGGCATCGCGCACGGTACCGTCGCATACCCAGGGGCTCAGCTCACGATTCCAATCGAGTCCGCCAATGGCGACAAGGGTGAACGGCGGGCAGTTGAGCTCTCGGCAGCGTTCATAAACCTCCGTGCCGTCGCCCATGACCACGGGAAGATAGATGACTGGTGCGCTTTCGGCATGCTGTGCATGAACGGTTATCTGCTTTTGATGCGCTTCCATGACGGGCTTCTCTCGGCGTTGTGATATCGACGGCCCCCATTGTCGCACGCCGGCTCATGCAGGTTGGGCTAGACCAAAGACAATCTCGTGCATACCCTGCGGACGCATATGGAAAACGCCACCGCCGGAGGGGAGCTCGGCGGTGGCGTTGTTAAACGGTGCTGGGACTCGGGGCCTTCGCGGGAGCTGCCATGTGCGCAGAGGCGTCTAAGAGCGCTTGCGGCTCGCCATGGTGCCTGCGGCGATAGCGGCTGTTCCCGCAAGGACGGTTGCCACGATGGCCGCACTCGAGGTGTCGCCGGTTGCCGCGAGCACGCCGGTAGTCTTGGCTTTCGTGATTGAAGCCGCAACGGCCTTGGTCGACTTTGAGCCCTCAGGCCTGGGGCTCTGCTTGGACTCCGCGGGCTTGCTTTCTGCGGGCTTGGTCTCGTCGAGCTTGGGGTCTTCCGGCTTGGCTACCTCGGGAGGCGCGATGACCATGCTCTTGGCGACAGCTTCGTTATAGGGGGAGTCGATCACAGCGTCGCCTGTGCCGATGGCTTGGCCTGCCTCGTAGATGCCGTCACGGAGCTTGCGATAGTCAATGACCTTGCCGCCTTCGGGCGTCTGGATGGCGGCGTTCTCAATCTTGATGGTGCCGATTGTCTTGCCGTCAGCGCTCATGGCACGGGCAAAGATTGCCGCTGTATCTCCTTCGGCCGTTACCTTGCTGCGGATGATCGAGATGACTGCGGGTGTGACGCCCTCGCTGGTCTGGGCGATGATGCCGATGTTCTCGCCTTGGGGCTCGGGGCTCGTCTCACCATCTTGGTTTTCGCTGTAGGGGATGGGGCCGTCGCCGTTCTCGACATAGCGGGCTATGGCCTTGACAACGGAGTCGCTGATGTAGATGTGGCCACCCTCCTCGTTGGGTCGATCGTTTCTGGTGGAGAATGCAGCCGAAACCTCGCCTTCCGCAAACGCGTCCACGGTGGAGCCGTTCTTGACGACGATATCGTCTTGGTAGGTGAAGAGGGCAATGGCGTCACCGTATCTGCCTTTACTTGCGCGGACTGTCACGTTTGCATGATCGAGTGTGATGCCCTTGTGGGCATAGACGCCATATTCAACACCGTTTGCGTTGAGGGAGGCGTTTGTGGCTGCGAGGCTGCCCTTGGCCTCGACGGCGGCGTCTTTCTCGGAGCTCGCCTTGACCTGGCTGCCGTCCGAGATATTGATGTTGCCGCCGCTCCAAATGGCCTCACTATCGGCTGAGCTTGCCTCGACTGTGCCGCCACCCTTGATGGTGAGGTTCTTGTCGGTTCCGATACCCTTGTCCTTGGTAGCCCTGGCGGTGACGGCCCCGCTGTCGTCAATCGTGATATTGCCGTTTGCCCTGATGCCATCCGATACGCCCGTGGCGTTGACGTTGCCCGAACCTTTGATAGCGAGATCGCCCTCGGCGTCGATGGCATCAAACCCAGCGCTCGTGGCGTTGACGGATCCGGCTCCGTCGATGTTGATATTACCCGTGGAGAGGATAGCGTCCTCAGTAGATGTCACGCTGAGCGTGCTGCCCGCGTCGCCTTGGATATTGAGCTCGGCGTTCTCATTCTTGCCATGAGAAGCCTTGATGCCTTCGATCCAGTCGGCAGTGACGATGTTGTTTCCCGAGTAATTCACGTTGAGCTTGCCTGCGGCCTGGATCTCGCCGCCGTTATAGTTGTTGAGCTTCAAGTCGTCGGCGCCGTCCCACGACCAGGTGCCGGTCTCGTCGCCCGCCGCAGTGCCGGCGTTGTATTTGGTTTCGCCGACCTTGACCCATTCCGCCGCGAGCGAGACGCTCGGCATGAGCAGCGAGCTCACCGTGAGCGCGCACACGGCGCCTACGACGATGCGGCGCGTCACGCGGCGCCAGCTGCCGTGCGCGAGTCCTATGCGACGGCGAACGTCGGGTTCGGCAACATGGGTTCCGGCGGTAGTGTCATTGCGTTTGGGGGTCGTGAACAAGGCTGCCATGGTTGCTCCCGTTCTCATAGGGCCTATACGGCTAGGTTCAGCGTATCTGCTGGATGTTGCCGGCGGTAGTGCCGTTTGGAGGGCAAAATGGCCAAAATGGGGGAGAAATAGGCCGCACGCCGGCGCAGGGACCGACGCTAAAAGAAAAGCGCGGGGCCGCATGGCGACTCCGCGCTTTATTGTTCAGCTTTTGCAGCCTTGCCCTTACGCTACGAAGAAGTAGACGGGGAAGGCAAGGGCTGCGATCCACCCGTCCTGTGCGAAAAAGTGTTTACGAGCGTTTGCGACTCGCCAGGGCGCCTGCGGCGATGGCGGCTGTTCCCGCAAGGGCGGCTGCCACGATGGCTGCGTTCGAGGTGTCGCCGGTTGCCGCGAGCTTGCCGACGGTCTTGGCTCCCTTGGCTGCAACTGCAACGGTCTTGGTTGTCTTCGTGCCCTCGGACTTGGAACCCTCGGGCTTGGTCTTGCCGTGCTTTTCCTCGGGCTTGGTCTCCTCGGGAGGCACGATGACCGTGCTCTTGGCGACTGCTTCGTTGTAGGGGGAGTCGATCACGGCGTCGCCCGTGCCGATGGTTTGACCCGCCTCGTAGACGATGCCGTCGCTGAGTTCTTCCTTGTTGCGATAGTCAATGACCTTGCCGCCTTCAGGCGTCTGGATGGTGGCTCCTTCGATTTCGATGGTGCCGATCGCCTTGCCGTCCGCGCTCATGGCAAGGGCGAAGATTGCCGCCGTGTCTCCCTCGGCCGTGACCCTGCTGCGGACGATCGAGATGGTCGCGGGCGTGATGCCCTCGCTGGTCTGCGCGAAGATGCCGATGTTCAGGCCCTCGGACTCAGGGATGATTTCGTCGTTTTGGTCTCCACTGTAGTGGTCGGGGCCGTCGTCGCCGGTCTCGGCATAGCGGGCTATGGCCTTGACAACGGAGTCGCTGATGTAGATATGGCCACCCGCTTCGCCGGAGTAGAAATTACTGGTGGAGATTGCAACCGAGAACCTGCCTTCTGCGAGCGCATCCACAGTCGAGCCGTTCTTGATGACGATGTCGTCCTCATCGGTGAAGAGTGCGCTGACTTCCCCGCCATCTGAGCTTGCGCGGATCGTCGCGGTCGCGCCATCGAGCGTGATGCCCTTGTAGACATAGATGCCATACCCAACGCCACTTGCGTTGAGGGAAGCGTTCGTGACCGTGAGGCTGTTTTTACCGTCGATGGCGGCGTCTTCCTCGGAGCTTGCCTTGACCTGGCTGCCACCCGAGATCTCGATACTGCCGTCGGCCCAAATCGCATTGTCCTCGATAGAGCTTGCCTCTACCTTGCCGCCGCCCTTTATGATGAGGTTCTCGTTAGCATCGATACCCTGATCCTCGGTGGCCTTGGCGGTGACGGTTCCGCTGTTGTCGATCGTGATGTTGCCGTCGGCCCTGATGCCATCCGAATCGCCCGTGGCGTTAACGTTTCCCGAGCCCTTGATGGTGACATCGCCCCCGGCATCGATGGCGTCGTGCTCGGTGCTCGTGGCGTTGACAGTGCCAGCGCCGTCGATGTTGATGTTGCCGACGGAAGTGATGGCGTCACGAGAAGATGTCACGTTGAGCGTGCTGGACGCGTCGCCCTGAATATTAAGCTCGGCGTTCTCGTTCGCGCCATCCTTAACCTTGATGCCGCGGCCGTCGTCGTTAGTGACGGTGTTGTTGCCTTCGTAGCTCACGTTGAGCTTGCCCGCTGCCTCGATCGCGCCGCCGTTATAGCCGTTGAGCTTCATGTCATCGGCGCCATCCCATGACCAGGTACCGGCGGCGTCTCCCGTGGGGCCCGCGGCCGCTTCGTGGCGGACGCCGCCAACGTCCACCCACTCGGCTGCGAGCGAGATGCTCGGCATGAGCAGCGAGCTTACCGTAAGCGCGCATACGGCGCCTACAACGATGCGGCGCGTCACGCGGCGCCAGCTGCCGTGTGCGAGCAGCGTGCGACGGCGCAGGTCGGGCTCGACAAAATGGGCTCCAGAGGTTTTGTCATTGCGCTTGGGGGTCGTGAACAAGGCGGCCATGGTTACTCCCATCCTCATAGGGCCTATGCGGTTATATCCAGCATATCTGCAGGATGTAGCCGTCGGTAGTGCCGTTTGGAGAGCAAAACGTCCAAAACTTGCGAAGCAATACATCGCGTGTCCGTGTGGTGCCTGGCTTTAAAAGCAAAGCGCGGAGCCACTCGATGCGACTCCGCGCTTTGCTGTTTGGTATTGCGAATCTTGCGCCTACGCTACAAAGAAGTAGACGAGGAAGGCGAGGGCTGCGATCCACATGAGCGGCTTGATCTTGGAGGCCTCGCCCTTAAAGAGCGCGACGACCACGTAGGCGATAAAGCCCAGACCAATGCCGGCAGAGATGGAGTAGGTGAAGGGCACGCCGGCGACAATCATGAACGCCGGGAAGCCCTGCGACACGTCGGACCAGTCGATCTCGGAGGCCTCGCTCATCATGAGGTAGCCGACGTAGACCAGAGCACCGCAGGTGGCGGCGCTGGAAACGATGGTGACGATGGGGGAGAAGAACGCGGCGAGAATGAACAGCACACCGGTGGTGACGGAGGTGAGGCCCGTGCGGCCACCGTCGGCAGCGCCAGAGGTGGACTCGACGAAGGTGGTGATGGAGGAGACGCCCATAAAGCCACCGGCAGCAGCGGCCACGGAGTCGACGACCAGGATGGGACGGATGTCCTCGACATTGCCGTCCTCGGTCAAGAACTCGCCCTGCTTGGCGACGGCCATCGCGGTGCCCATGGTGTCGAAGAAGTCGCTCATGAGCAGCGAGAAGGCAACGACGAGCAGCATCGGGTCGGTCAGGACCTTCACGATGGCAAGGTTGCCGTCGGCAGTGCTGGCAAACGGGGCGCCGAAGGTCGAGAAGTCGAGCGGTGCGATGAGGCCCTCGGGCGCATGGGTGACGCCCAGCGGGATTCCGGCGATAACGGCGACGATGATGCCGATGAGCAGCGAGCCCGGCACGTTGCGGGAAGCCAGGGCAACCGTCACGACGATGGAGATGATGCCGACGATAAAGGTGGGGGAGGCGATGTCGCCCAGGCCGACGAGCGTACCGGCGCCAGCGGTGATGATGCCGGCGTCGCACAGGCCGATCATGGCGATAAACAGGCCCAGACCCACCGAGATGGCGTGGCGCAGGACCACGGGGATGGCGTCCATGATGGCCTCGCGCAGGCCGCACAGGACGAGCAGCAAGATGACGATACCCTCGAGGAAGATAACGCTCATGGCCACGTGCCAGTCGCCGCCGCACATGGTGGTGGCGATGCCCGCGATCATGGCGTTGATGCCCAGACCCGACGCGCAGGCGAGCGGGCGGTTGGCGAAGATGCCCATGCAGATGGTCATGATGCCGGCGCCCAGGCAGGTGGCGCAGGCGAGCGCTCCCGCATCAATGCCAGCGCCCGAGAGCACTGCGGGGTTGACGGCGATGATGTAGGCCATCGCCAGGAATGTTGTCAGTCCAGCGCGAAGTTCGGTCCCGATTGTGGACTTGCGCTCACTGACGTGAAAAAGTTCGTCCATGCATACCCTTTCCTTGTTCGGCCCCGAGTTTAGGCCGATTGACACGAACTCATTTACTATATCGCCTTTACAACCTTGCTGTTCCTCGCATGTTGATGTTCGGCGCTTTGTAACAGACGGACGGTATTTATCGCATGAAAATGTGTGGGTACCGTATACTTAAGCGGTTACAACGACCCCTATGGAGGAACGTATGATTAAAGAGCTTTGCCACGACGAGGCTATCCTGTCCCAGCGTTGCGAGGTTGCGACCGTCGAGGACGAGTCGGTTGCTCAGGACCTGATCGATACCATCAAGTCGCTCGATGATGCCGGCTGCTTGGCCGCTAACCAGATTGGCGTTACCAAGAAGGTCTGCGTCTACCTGGACGACGCCGGCGAGCCCCACGTGCTCTACAACCCCCGTCTGGTGTTTGGCCTGGGCGCCAGCAAGATGGAGGAGAGCTGCCTGACGCACGAGGAGGTCACCAAGTCCACGCGCTATATCAAGTGCAAGGTTGCCTTTGACCAGATCGTCGATGGCAAGATGCGCGAGCGCAAGCAGGACTTTGTGGGCTTCGAGGCGCAGATGGTCCAGCATATGATCGACCACTGTCTTGGAAAGTTGGTCTAAGGGGACCAAAGCACCGCACTTCGTCTCTTTTGGTCCGGGCGTGACATTGTTGTCATGTCCGGGCTTTTGTGTTTAGCGCCTTTTTGTTTGGTGACAATAACCTTAGCAGGACCGTAAAGCTAGGAGGCGCTATGTGCACGAGCATTCGATTTACCGATAATTCTGGCCACATGTATCTGGGCCGCAACCTCGACTGGAGCTTTGACTACGGCCAACAGGTTCGCGTGATGCCGCGCGGGTTCCACATTCCGTATTCGTTTATCGACGATGCGTCGGCGGCACACGCGGTAATCGGCATGTGCATCGATTACAAGAACTATCCCATGTTTTTCGACTGTGGTAACGATGCGGGTCTGGCTGTGGCGGGGCTCAACTTTCCCGGCTATGCCGAGTATGCCGAGGGCCCTGTCGACGGCAAGAACAATATCGCGGCCTATGAGTTTCCCCTGTGGGTGGCAGCGACGTTCTCGACGGTCGATGAGGTCGAGGCCGCGCTGCGCGACACGGTGATTGTCGCCAAATCTGCCGGAGAGGGGCTGGGCGTGTCGCTGCTCCATTGGATTATCGGCGACAGCCAGCGCAGCATCGTGGTCGAGATGATGGCTGACGGCCTGCATGTATACGACGATCCGGTCGACACCCTTGCCAACCAGCCGACCTTCCCGTGGCACATGGAAAACCTGCGCACCTATATCACCGCCACAAGCGATTTTCCGCAGACGGCGACATGGCGTGGCGCCGAGCTTAAGCCCTATGGAGCCGGTGCCGGCATGCGCGGCATTCCGGGCGATTGCTATTCGCCGAGCCGTTTTGTAAAGGCGGCGTACCTCAATGCCAATTACCCGCAAAAGGAGAGCGAGACCGAAAACGTCGTTCGCATGTTCCGCTCGCTCGAGGGTGTGGTGATGATCGAGGGAGCGTCCAGGATGGGCGATGGCAAGTTCGAGAAGACTATCTACACCGGATGCTTTAGCGCGCGCACGGGCAATTATTACTACGCGATGTATGGGGATCCGTCGATTCGCTACGTGAGCCTGATGGATGCCGAGGGCGCGAGCCCCGATAGGCTCGTGGTTCCCGAGCCGCGCCGTTCGTAGCTCACTGGTCCGTTGCGACATAAAACGGCCTCGCACCTCTTATGAGATGCGAGGCCGTTGTCGTCAATGGCTGGTGGCGTGTTAGAAGTTGGCGTCGTTGAACTGGGTGCTCTCGAGTCCGTCGAGTTGCTGTTCGGGCGTATCGGCGACGCTCTCGAGCAGCTCGGTGGGATCGACGTTCATGCTCTTGCCGGCCTCGTTGCCGTTGACCAAGTCGTCCGAGAAGATGTCGACCTCCATTTCCTCGGCCTCTTCGATCTGAACCTCGAGCGGCACCTGGGTGCGCACAAGTTTGACGGCCGGGCGCATGCGGGCAAAGAGCGGTACGTACTCAATGATGATGGCCGAGTTCTCGAGACCGTACCAGCGTGCCGGGCTTCCGCAGGCGCGGCGGACGGCGTACTTGATGGCCATCACGCGGTGGTCATTGCGGTTGATGTCCGTTTCGGGGGCAAGCATCTTGCGCAGCATGCAAAAGCGGAAGTCACCTACGTTGCCGCGCGTCTCGTAGATGGAGTAGGTGTGATGTTGCGGCGGCAGCTCGCCCGATGCCATCAAGTCGCCGACGATCTGACGCAGATAGGCGTTGACGCGCTGGTTGACCTTAAAGCCCAGGTCCAGGCGCACGCGGAACAAAAAGTCCGTGCCAAAGGTCTCGACGGAATACTCGTGCGTATAGGGTTCGTCGGTAACGTGCACGTTGATGAACCAATATGCCTTGGCGCGCTTGGGGTGCTTGTCCAGGATGGAATAGAGCACGTCGCGGTCGAGTGTGAGCGGGTCGGGGCTGTTAGTGAGAAATACCAGATTGTCGGCGAGCACGGGATAGGTCTCGTCATTGCGCAGGCGATTGAGCTGGTCGATGTACTTGGAGACGGGCAGCAGAATCGTCTGCGTGCGCTCGATGGCGGTGCCGCGACGCCACACATACATAAGGCCAAACAGCAGTGCGGCCAAGAAGATCATCACATAGCCGCCGTCAAAGAACATGGTGAGGCACGAGGCGAAAAAGCACAGCTCAATGGCGCCGAAGAGCAGGGCGAAGACGCAGGCGCCCAGCTTGTGCTTGAGAATGCCGGCGATATAGCTCGTCAAAAGCGTGGTGGTCATAAGCATGGTCACGGTAATGGCGAGGCCGTAGGCACTCTCCATGCGCTCGGAGTTCTGGAACAGCAGCACGATGAAGATGCAGCCGACCCACATGATTTTATTGACGAGCGGAATATAGAGCTGGCCCTTGGTGTCGCTGGGGTAGTGGATGCGCAGGTGCGGCATAAGGTTGAGGCGCGTTGCCTCGGATACCAGCGAGAACGAGCCGGTGATGAGCGCCTGTGAGGCGATGATGGCCGCCACGGCCGAAAGCACGATGGCAAACGGGCGTAGGGGCTCGGGGAGCATCATATAGAACGGGTTGACGATATCCATCGCGAGCATCTGGGGGTTGGAGTTATTGGCGAGCAGCCAAGCTCCCTGACCCAGATAGTTGAGGATAAGGGCCGCCTTAACAAATGGCCAGGATGCATAGATGTTTGCCTTGCCCACGTGGCCCATGTCCGAGTAGAGTGCCTCGGCACCGGTTGTCGACAGGAAGACAAAGCCGAGCACCATAATGCCCGAATGGTTGATGGGCGAGAACAGGAACATAATGCCGCGGATGGGGTTGAGCGCGCGCAAGATGGACAGGTTGCCGAGCATGTTGAACAGACCGGCACCTGCCAGGAACAGGAACCACAGCGTCATGAGCGGGCCGAAGAGCTTGCCGATTGACGAGGTGCCGGCGCGCTGCATGGCAAATAGGCCGCAGATAATGATGATGGTGATGATGATGACGTTGGTCTGGCCGTCGCCCAGCAGCGCATGGCCCCATTCGATGGTGCGTAGACCCTCGATGGCTGTGGTGACCGTGACGGCGGGGGTGAGGATGCCGTCGGCGAGCAGCGCCGCGCCGCCGATCATGGCGGGCAGAATCAGCCATGGTGCCACCTTGCGTACGAGGCTGAACAGGGCGAAGATGCCGCCTTCGTTGTGGTTGTCGGCCTTCATGGCGATTACCACGTACTTGACCGTGGTCACGAGCGTCATGGTCCAGATGACGAGCGAAAGCGCGCCCAGGATCATGTCCTCGCTGACGGTACCGATGCCGCCGTTGTTGGCGACGATTGATTTCATGGTGTACATAGGGCTCGTGCCGATGTCGCCATAGACGACGCCGAGCGTTACGAGCAGCATGCCAGCGGAGAGGGGGATGGCTCCGTGCCCGCCTTGCCCGCGCTGGTCTTGGAGGTTTGCCTCCAGTTTGTTGTGTGCCACGAGGACTCCCTTAGACATCCGGTTATCTGTCTAGGACAAAAAACTTTATGCCGTCTTTATACATACAAGAGCAGTTTGGCACATCGGGTTATTTTAGACAATAATCCTCAGCTGGGGATTATTTATCTACGCAGGTAGCATTTCAAAGCAGGGGCTTTTAAGCACGTGCTATCTGGGCGATGCCAGCCTTGGCGTTTGCGCGTTTGCCGGCGAGTTCGCAAAAGAGCGCGCCGCCGATGATAAGCGCGGCGCCCATCAGGCGGACCGGTGTTATGGCTTCACCCAAAAGGGCGGCCGAGAACACGACCGCCGAAAGCGGCTCGAGGTAGCCGACGACGGCGACGGTCTGGACGGGCAGCTTGGCGACGGCGCTAAAGTAGAGCAGGCAACCAATGCCGGTGTTGACGACGCCGAGCATAGCGACGGCGCGCCAATCAATACTGGCGGCGACGCCGGCGGACAGGAATGAGGGAGCGCCCTGCGTGATAAGTGTGAGGGCCAGCGCGGTCACAAAGGCGGCGCTCACCTGGAGCGTGGAGTTCTCGAGGCCTTCGATGTGTGGCGCACCCTTGCTAGCGATGACCATCAATGCGTAGCAGAAGGCCGAGACGATGCCGCAGACAATACCCGCAATGGGCATATTGCCGCCTAGACCTTGCGCCGCAATGAGAAAAGCACCGCAGGCGACGGCGATAAAGCCGGCGATTTTGCTGCCGGTCAGCTTTTCGCCAAAAATGAGCGGGGAGAGGGCCATAACGATGATGGGGCCACAGTAATACAACAGCGAGGAGATACCAACGCCGATCGTCTGATAGGCGCGGAACAGGAAAATCCAGCTGGCGCCCAGCGCGGCGCCCGAGACGATGAGCGCTGCGGCCTCGCGGGGGCGAGACGGAGCCTGCAGGTTATGGCGCTTGGTTATGAAGAGGATGGCGGCAAGGGTGAGAGCGCCCAAAAACGTGCGCAACAGTACGATATCGGAGCTCGGCAGCGCGATGGCAGCGGCGATGATGCCGTTGGAGCCAAACAATAGCAATGCTGCTAAGTACGTAAACAATCCGTTGTTCATGTGCTGACATCCCCTCTATATCCGAGCATGTTCACTATGGGTGAACTGGCTTTAGAAGAAAAGCGAATATAATGCATGGATAACATGACAAAAACTCATGTAAAGGTGGAGGGGTGCCGTGGAAACGAATATTCAAAAGATGCAGGTGCTGCTCGAGACGGTGCGTGCCGGCAGTTTTACGCGCGCCGCCGAGCGGCTGAGCTATTCGCAGTCGGGCGTGAGCCGCATGGTGGGCGACCTTGAGACCGATTGGGGTTTTAAGGTGCTCGACCGCAGCCGCGAGGGTGTGGTGCTTTCTGCCGATGGGCGGCAGATCATGCCGGCGGTTGAGGCGCTCTGCGAGGAGTTTGGCCGCCTGCAGCGACACGTGGACGAGATGCGTGGGCTCATGCGCGGCAAGATCTGCATTGGTACGTTTTCGAGTGTGGCGACCCACGTGCTGCCACCGGTCATTGCGCGTTTTCGCGCCGATCACCCGGACGTCGATTATGAGTTGCTGATGGGCGATTACTCAGAGATTGAACAATGGGTGGCGGAGGGGCGCTGCGACCTGGGCTTTATCCCGCGTGAGCCCCGAGAAAACGGCATGGCATCACGGTCTTTAGTGTGTGATGAGCTGATGGCGGTGGTGCCGACAGATTCGTTGCTTGCCACGGCGGAGTTCGTCTCTCTTACCGATTTGGCAAGAGAGCAGTTTATTCTGCTGGAACGGGGTACCGATGATGAGATTACGCCGCTATTCCGTCGGGCGGGGCTGGCGGTGCGCTCAAAACTGTCGACTTGGGATGACTATGCGATTATGGCTATGGTCGAGGATGGCCTGGGCGTGAGCATTCTTCCCGCGCTCATCTTGCGTCGCTGCCAGTTCGATGTTGCTGTGCGTCCGCTCGAGGGGCATCCCCATCGGCAGATCAACGCCATATATCGAACGGCCGATGTTTCGCTTGCCGCCGCTCGTTTCCTCGAATACCTCTAAATGCGTGCACGTCGTTATCGCCTTGGGATAAATCTCGAGGTCTTGCTCATTTTATTTTTGAAATTGAACTTTTCGAAATAGCACGGCGTTATACTGCTGCCTAAATTGAACTCAGGTTCAATTCGTGTTGTATAAATTGAACTTTGCCAGCAAGGAGGTTCTAGTGGCCCAAGAGACGTTTAGCGATCGTCTGCGACAGGCTATGTCCGATCGCGACGTTCGCCAGTCGGACGTGATCCGCGCATCGGAGATGCTCGGCAAAAAACTCGGCAAGAGTCAGATGAGCCAATATGTGAGCGGCAAGACGATTCCGCGGCGCGATGTGGCTGAGCTGCTCGCCCGTATTTTGGAGGTCGATGTTACCTGGCTGCTTGCCGGCGACGCCGATCAAGGCGAGGCATCATCACCCCGCAACGATTCCAAGCCCGAACCCCATCCCTCAGCTCAAATTGCAAGGAGCACCACCATGCGTACTTTTTCTAAATCCACCAAGCTCGATAACGTCCTGTATGACGTGCGCGGTCCCGTCGTCGACGAGGCCGCCCGTATGGAGGACGAGGGCGAGCGCATCCTCAAGCTCAATATCGGCAACCCGGCGCCCTTCGGTTTCCGCACGCCCGATGAGGTCATCAAGGACATGCGCCAGCAGCTGCCCGACTGCGAAGGCTATTCCAACTCGCGTGGCCTGTTCTCCGCGCGCAAGGCGATCATGCAGTATTCGCAGATCAAGGGCTTGCCCAACGTTCAGATGGAGCATATCTACACGGGCAACGGCGTGTCCGAGCTCATTCAGCTTTCGATGAACGCGCTGCTCGACAATGGCGACGAGATTCTGATCCCCAGCCCCGACTATCCGCTCTGGACGGCGTGCGCAACCCTTGCCGGCGGTCATCCCGTGCACTATCTGTGCGATGAGCAGGCGGATTGGTATCCCGACCTGGAGGATATGGAGTCCAAGATCACGAGCGCGACCAAAGCCCTCGTCATCATCAACCCCAACAACCCCACGGGTTCCGTCTATCCGCGCGAGGTGCTCGAGGGCATCGTCGAGGTTGCACGCAGGCATCAGCTGATGATCTTTGCTGATGAGATCTACGACCGCCTGTGCATGGACGGCTACGAGCACGTCTCGATTGCCTCGCTCGCTCCCGATCTGCCCTGCGTCACCTTTAGCGGTCTGTCCAAGTCGCACATGATCGCGGGCTATCGTATTGGCTGGATGGTGCTTTCGGGCAACCAGCGCTGCATGAGCGACTTCATCATGGGCATCAACATGCTCTCCAACATGCGCCTGTGCTCCAACGTGCCGGCTCAGTCGATCGTTCAGACGGCGCTCGGTGGCCATCAGTCCGTCAACGACTACATCCGCCCCGGCGGCCGTGTCTACGAGCAGCGCAACTTTGTGTATGAGGCGCTCAACAAGATTGACGGCATCTCGGTGGTTAAGCCGCGTGCGGCGTTCTACATCTTCCCCAAGATGGATGTGAAGAAGTTCAACATTACCGATGACGAGCAGTTCGCCCTTGACCTGCTGCACGAGAAGAAGATCCTGATCACGCGCGGCGGCGGCTTTAACTGGGCTGAGCCCGACCACTTCCGTATCGTGTACCTGCCGCGCATGGAAGTGCTCAAAGAGTCCCTCGAAGATCTCGCCGACTTCTTCGACCATTACCGCCAGAGCTAGTGGGATAGAAGTTCCGCACTATGAAAAGCTCCCTGCAGTTGTTTTGCTGCAGGGAGCTTTCTTGAATCGGCGGAACTAAATAACGATTCCGCAACAGTGGTCGATTTCGTGTTGGATGATCTCGGCGGTGTAGCCCGAGAAGTTTTTGATGCGGTGGACGAAATTCTCGTCCAAATACTCAACCTTAATGCGGCGATAGCGAGTACAGGGGCGCTCGCCGGAAAGCGAGAGACATCCTTCGCTCGTCTGATAGGAATTGACCTGCTCAAGAATTTGAGGGTTGTACATCAGCAGCGCCCTGTTGCCGTCCTTTACGCAGATGATGCGTTTGCGCACGCCAATCATGTTGGCGGCAAGGCCCACGCACTCGTGCTCATGCTCATGGAGCGTATCCAGGAGGTCCTGCCCGGTCGCGGCATCGTCGGGTCCCGCGTCTTCGGAAGGCAGGCGCAAAAAGAACTCGGATTTCATGATGGGCTTAATCATGGCGGGCTCCTCATGTCTCGTGCTTTCGTGGACTTTTAATAATAGCGCGGAAGGAAAGCTGCGCGTCAGCGTTACAATCTTTCAACGTTGGACCATGTTGTCGGATCCGTCGCGTGCGGCGTCTGACGTAAGTCTAGGGCTCATACTCGCCCTGGACTGTTCCTCTGGGGCGATGCGACTGTCGTTCCAAGAGGAAGGAAATGCATGGGGAGCAAATCTCAGCAACAAGTTCAAGTAGCGCCATCGGCCACTGCGGCGTTTCTCGTCGTAATGTATACTGCAGCCTTTGTCGCCGCGTTTAACGAGAACATTATTAACGTGGCGTTGCACGACATCATGGCGGTCTTTTCGGTGAGCGCTACCACGGCGCAGTGGCTCGTTTCGGGATACATGATCGTGACGTCGATCTTTACGGCCATCATGGCCTTTCTGTCCGGTCGTTTCTCGACGCGCAAGCTGCTGTTTTTCGCATGCGGATGCATGGTCGCCGGAGAAGTCCTGTGCCTGGTCGCCCCGTCGTTTACCGTTTTGCTGCCAAGTCGTATTTTGCAGGCTGCGGGATCGGGCATCTTGTTTCCGCTCATGATGAATGTGGTGCTATCTTGTGCTCCGCGCGAGAAGCTCGGTCTGTATCTGAGCTTGGGCGGTGCCTGCATTACGCTAGGGCCGGCGTTTGGGCCCGTGATTAGTGGTCTTATGTGCACGTTGTTTGGCTGGAGGGCGGTGTTCGTAGTGCCGCTGGTGGGCGGTGTCGTGGTCGCCGCGGCGGCAGCAAAGCTCGTTCGGAATGTCGGAGAGTGTTCGAACACCACGCTTGATATTCTGTCGGTTGTTTTGCTCACTGCCGGCATTACGGCGTTCGTGTATTCCGTAGGCGAGTTCTCGACCAATGTGATGGCCGGTATCGTGGCGCTTTTCGCCGCTGTTGTGGTGCTCGGCCTGTTTGCGGTTCGTCAGCTCAAGCTCGAGCATCCGGTGCTTAACGTGCGTCCCATGGCGAGCGTTCGTTTTTGGCCTGCATGCCTGCTTGTGGTGGTGTCGATGATGACGACGTTCTCGATGAGCGTTTTGTTGCCGCTCTATTTTGAGGGCGCATACGGCATGACCGCACTTGTCGCGGGTTTGCTCATTTTGCCGGCGATCGCCTGCAACGCCGTGACCTCGATTGTGGGCGGACGCGTGATGGATGCCCGTGGTGCGTGGCCGCTGCTGCCGGTCGGCTTTGCCCTGATCGCTGTGGGGCAGACGGCAATCTCGATGACCGCGGCAAGCATGAACATCGGCGTTGTCGTGCTGCTGACCGTTGTGGTGTATGCCGGCGTCGGTTTGGTACTGAGCCCCTCGCAGACCGCCGGTTTGGAGACGCTCCCCGCCGCTGAGCATCCTCACGGAACGGCATTGCTTAACACGTGGAACATGATTGCCGCGTCGTTTGGTCCGTCGCTGTTTATCGGCCTGCTTTCGAGTTCTGCGGTGGCTGCTGGCACCGCAGGCGTTGCGTCGGACGTTGCCCAGGCGATAGGATTTGCAGCCGCCGTGCGCGTGGCGGCCGTGATTGCCGTTGTCGGGTTCGCGGTGTCGCTGGTGTACGCTCGCCGCGAGTCGCACATGTCGCATTAATGTGTGCACATAGATTCTGCAGTTAGATTGGGTGACGACACCATAAACTAATGGACGTTTTGCCGAGAGGCATGAATGTTTAAAGCGCAAAGAGTGCGCGACGGGCCCCGCGAATGGGGCGATGATGCCCGAGAGGGCCAAGAAGGAGTCTCATGTCTGAGAACGAAGAGATCATGAACGAGACCGAGAACGAGACCATGGCTGCCGAGGTTGAGGCAGTCGAGACTGTGGAGACCGAAGCTGCCGAGGTTGAGGCTGCTGACGAGGTTTCCGCCGAGGAGGAGGCCGAGGTTGTCGAGGCCGCCGCTGATTACGATGACGAAGAGCTGATGGACAAGATGCAGAAGGCCGCTCGCCTGCTGCGTAGCCGTCGCTTTGCTATTTCCAAGGAGGAGGAGGCCAAGGCCGAGCGCATGGCGAACATCGAGCGCGCCATTAAGCTCCTTGACCTCAAGCCCAAGATGGAGCAGAAGGAAATGTCCGACCTGCTGGGCATGCGCCTTCGTGAGCTCGATGGTCTGATGGCCGAGGCCGAGGCTGCCGATCTGGTCGGCCGCATCGACGACGCCGAGGGCGATATGCGCAAGATCGTTGTCTTCGCTGCCGAGGATGCCGCTGAGGGCCTGGTCGAGCTTGCCAACAAGAAGGAGAAGCTCCTGCCCGAGCTTTCTTACGAGGAGGCCACCGAGCTGATGGCCGCTCTCGATAAGGTCATCGCTCCGCTCGTCGCCATGGGCCTGGACGAGGACCGCGGTCCTCGCGGCGGCCGTGACGAGCGCGGTGGCCGTGGCGGCGACCGTGGCGGTCGCGGCGGCTTTGGCGATCGCGGTGGCCGTGGCGGTGACCGCGGCGGTCGCGGTGGCGATCGCGGTGGCCGTGGCGGCTTTGGTGACCGTGGCGGCGACCGTGGCGGTCGCGGCGGCTTTGGTGGCAACCGTGGTGGCTATGGCGATCGCGGTGGCAACCGTGGTGGCTTCGGCGGCAACCGTGGTAACGACCGCGGCGGTCGCGGTGGCGACCGTGGCGGCCGCAACGGTGGCGGCTTCCGCGGCAACCGTTTCTAATTAGTTACGCGGTTCTACGAACCGCGTAACCAGTTGACGCTGCAAACGCCCCTAAGTGGCAATCTGACGTTCAATTTCAAGGGCGCGACCATAAGGTCAGCGCCCTTTCATTTCACGTCACCTTGCTCGCTTAGGGGCGTTTTCGCTGACTTATGCTCAACCAGCGGCGTTGTCTTGCTCCGGGGGTGGCAGTTGGGGACGTTCCTTTTCTGCCGGTAGTTTGGGACACTCCTTGTCAGGTAGTCATTGGGGACGTTCTTGTTTGACTAGTCGTTTAAGAACGTCCCCAACGACTACATGGGATGAGAGTGGATAATCTCCCGGTTTGAGCCTGCATTCAAACTCAAAGTGGGAGATTATCCACTCTCATTTGTTGTGTGTCCGAAAATCCACGCTCGTTTCTATGCTGCCTACATTTGCAGGAACAGTTCGTGGAGGCGGGTGTCTTCATCGAGTTCGGGGTGGAAGGTTACGCCGAGCTGGTTGCCCTGGCGGGCGGCGACGATGCGCCCGTCGACTTTCGCTAAGGCCTTGGCGTCGCCGTGGACCTCGACGATGCGGGGCGCGCGGATAAACGTCAGCGGCACCTCACCGTCGATACCGCCTACCTGCCCCTTGGTGCGAAAGCTGCCGAGCTGTCTGCCGTAAGCATTGCGCTCAACGAGCACATCCATGGTTGCCAAGCGCGGCGTCCCCTTATCGTCGTGGGCGGCAAGATCGCGCGCCAACAGAATCAAGCCGGCGCAGGTGCCCAGGACGGGCATGCCCTCAACAATGCGGGTGCGAAGCTCATCGAGCATACCAAGCTCGGCAAGTAACTTGCCCTGAACGGTGGACTCGCCGCCGGGGAGGACCAGGCGGTCAAAGTTCTGCTGCAAATCGGCCGCCTGCCTCAGCTCGATACAACGTGCGCCCAGCTCGGACAGTCTTGCCTCGTGCTCGGCAAAAGCGCCCTGGACCGCCAGCACGGCGACCGTTTGGTCTGCATAATCGCTCATGTGCGATCCTTTCTGCTGGACTAGCGCCCGCGCTCCTCCATGATGATCTCGATTTCGTCGGCGTTGATGCCCACCATGGCCTCGCCCAGGTCCTCCGAAAGCTCGGCGATGAGCTTGGCGTCGGTGAAGTTTGCCACGGCCTTGACGATGGCGGCGGCGCGCTTGGCGGGGTCGCCGCTCTTAAAGATGCCCGAGCCAACAAAGACGCCCTCGGCGCCCAGCTGCATCATCAGCGCGGCGTCGGCGGGGGTCGCGACTCCGCCGGCGGCAAAGTTTACGACGGGGAGCTTGCCCGTGGCATGGACCTCGCGCACCAGCTCGACCGGAACCTGCAGCTGCTTGGCTGCCTCAAAGAGCTCGTCGTCGCGCAGGGCAACAACGTCGCGGATCTGCTTTTGGATCTTGCGCATATGGCGCACGGCCTGAACGACGTCGCCCGTGCCCGGCTCGCCCTTGGTGCGAATCATCGTGGCGCCCTCGGCAACACGGCGCAACGCCTCGCCCAGATCGCGGGCGCCGCAGACAAACGGCACGTCAAACTGGGTCTTGTCGATGTGGTAGACATCGTCGGCGGGGGAGAGAACCTCGGACTCGTCGATGTAATCGATCTCGATGGCCTGCAGGACCTGCGCCTCGACAATGTGGCCGATGCGGCACTTGGCCATAACGGGGATGGAGACGGCCTCCTGGATGCCCTTGATCATCTTGGGGTCGCTCATGCGCGAGACGCCGCCTGCGGCACGGATATCGGCCGGAATACGCTCGAGTGCCATGACGGCGCAGGCGCCCGCCTCCTCGGCGATGCGTGCCTGCTCGGGCGTGGTGACGTCCATGATGACGCCGCCCTTGAGCATCTGCGCGAGCTCGCGATTGAGTTTGACGCGATCGGCCTTGTTGGTCTGTTCTGCCATGGTTGCTCCCTTGGTTGGCATGTGCATTGCTTGACGGAACATCCTATCGGGGAGCTGGGTATGGCGAAATACTCAGTTTTCGAGATAATTACAAGGTCAGACTAATACCAGAATGAATGACTTAATAAGGTCAGGTGACAAACTCATGCTTGACTACAATTTGGAAAAACGCGGCGAGGCATCGCTTTATGAGTATATTTATCAGCAAATTCGAGATGATATCGTTGCTGGACGCATTGCGGCGGGGGAGCATCTTCCGTCTAAGCGCGCCTTTGCCAGTCATCTGGGAATCAGTGTCATTACTATCGAGAATGCATATAGCCAGTTGCTTGCCGAGGGCTATATTTGCTCAATGCCGCGTCGTGGCTACTACGCTTGTGAACTTCCGGATGCACCGGTTTTGGCTTCGGCTGCGGAGGGCATCGACCGAGATGCCGTCTCTGTGGGCCCCAGCGCGTATGATGTCAACGGACAGGTCGAGCGATTCGATGCGCTCTCTCCTTCCGCTTTGGAGGCGGCGCGGCTTTGGCAAAGCGCGCTACGGGCGACGCTGGCATCCGAAGACGAACGCGAAATCTTTTCGACCGCGCCGGCACAGGGCACCGCTCGGCTACGACGCGCAATTGCTCACCATCTGCGCGGGACAAGGGGCATGAATGTCGACCCCGACAACATCGTTATCGGTGCGGGCGCCCAGCTGCTCGATACCATGTTGGTTCAGTTGCTTGGCGCGGACAAGGTGTATGCCGTCGAGGATCCAGGCTATTTGCGCTTGACGCGCATCTATCAGGTCATGGGTTGCGAAGTGCGGCATATCCCGTTGGACGGTGAGGGCGTGGACTTGAGCGCTCTGCAGAAAACCGGGGCGGATGTCCTTCACCTGATGCCGTCCCATCAGTATCCGACCGGCCTTGTGACGAGCATTGCGCGTCGCTATGCCCTGCTGGGCTGGGCCGCCGAGCAGCCGGACCGGTATCTCATCGAAGATGACTTTGATTGCGAGTTTCGCCTTGCCGGTAAGCCGATTCCCGCGCTCGCGTCGATTGATGCCGCCCAATCGGTCATCTACACCAACACGTTTTCAAAAAGTCTGTCGTCGGCCCTGCGTTTGGCGTATATGGTCCTGCCCGATGAGCTGATGGAACGGTTTAGACGCAGCCTTGGCTTTTATGCCTCGTCGGTGAGTTCTGTTGACCAGGTCGCCTTGGCGCGTTTGCTGGAATCGGGCGATTACGAGCGGCATGTGAACCGCGTGCGCGTTCGTGCTCGCGAGGCGCGTGATGGCCTGATGGCGCTTGTGCGGAAGGTATTTCCGGCAGGAGAGGTCTCGATCGAGCATGCAGACGCGGGCCTTTACTGCATCGTGGTTGCGGAGCGTGGCGCGGGCGGAAGCTCTTTTACGCGGGCACTTATGCACTCGAATATCCCTTATATCGATATCGGTGACTGCTTTTGGTGTGCCGATGGCGCATCTGTCCCTAAAAACTTGGCTCGAATCCTTGTCCAGTATGACGATTTGAGTCCAAATGCGCTAAACACCCTGGAATCACAGCTAATGGGGGTGCCCTCTAGCCTAAGTGAGTAGACTTTTGGCGTTATGCCGACCAGACCGTTTTGCAGCAAGTCGTCTACCTGCGGCTTTGCAAGACAAGATGGCCTGCCTGCTCGGGAGTTTCCAAAAAGCCTACTCACTTGCTGTGCAAAGCTTCCGCATGAGAGAAATAGCGGGTTTTCAACAGGACTCCGTCCAGTTCTTGGCAAGCTTTTGGCCAGTTGGGGAAGGCTGTTGAAAACTTAACAGTCCGTTCGGTGCCCTTTTCGGTACGTTCGCGCCAATGCGGGAGTACCCGGGTTGAAATCCGTGTTTTCCTGTGCCTATGAAGGATCTACTTTGTGACATATCGGCTTTTAGGTACTGGCGTTTGCCTCCTCAAGCCCTCGCTTTGTGTCCGCCACTTCCACGACCGGAAGAAGACCGGCAGCGATATGGCCTCGCCCGTAACCCGACGGCTGCGGTTGCGCTCGGCTTGCCGTTGCATACATTGGTTGGGACGAGAAATAAGCGGACTTGTCCTGCCAGCGTTAGGCAACGGCTGTTCCTTGGTGAGCTTCCCAGGGAATCCGTGCTGGAAACGGAACATGGGTTTTTGGTCACATCTCCTTTGCTGACGGCATTCATCATGTCGCGGCATCTGACGGATCTCCAGCTGCTTTTGGTATTGGCGGAGATGTGCGGCTTGTTTACGGTTTGTGCCTTGCCAGCAGCACTCGAGGCAGAGCTTTCGCGTGCAATTGAGTCGGGCGCGATTCCGGCAACCTTTGGTTGGGCACGTTGCCCGTCCGAGGACGGTGCCGCCTCAAATTTGTGGCGGCGCGACGCTTTGGTTTTGGACGGAGATCTTGACCGTTTTTGTTCAGATGTTTGTGGGATGCGTTACGGTAAGCGATTTGTCGCGGTATCGCATCTCGTTCCACTGGGTGCCGCATCGCCTTTTGAGGTTGAGACGTATTTGTTGCTTGGGTTGCCACGATCATTGGGAGGCGAAGGTTTTTGCGGCATAGAGCTCAATGTCGAAGTGGCGCTAAGCGCAAGTGCTCGGGCGATTGTAGGCAAGTCCCGTGTATATATCGACCTACTTCTTTCTTCGCCGGACGGAGAGCGACAGGTGGCCATTGAATGCCAAGGAAAGGGCTCACACGGGCGAGCCGGGGATGGTTTGCGTGACGCCGACCGCATGACGGCGCTTCAGGCCATGGGCTACGATGTATTTCTCCTGACACACAGACAGATATCCGATGAGGGTAGATTCCACGCGATCGTTAAGGCCGTATGCAGGATGCTCGATGCTGAATATCGTGATAAAAGCTCAGATGAGCAAAGGGCTGAGACATTACTCCGGTCTGAACTATTCGTTGACTGGACAAAATTGGGAGTAATTGACGGAAAGATGCCCGTTAGACACAAAGCAGCTCGATCGTGGACGGCTGCGGTTCTAAGTGAGTAGGCTTTTGGCACTTTGGCGACCAGGCCGTTTTGAAACAAGTCATTTACCTGCGACTTTATAAAGCAATACGGATGGTCTGCTCGGCAAGTTCCAAAAAGTCTACTCACTTAGTTTTTGACGAGAGACCGATGCCGAAGATAGCTCTATTTCAGGGCGTTAACGAGTCCTCGAGACACAAAAAGGCCCGAACCAATACGGTCCGGGCCTCATCGAGCTAGAGGTTATGTCTCAAGCGGTTGGCTTAGCCAAAGTAGCGCTTCAGCAGGCCGGCGAAAGCCTTGCCGTGGCGGGCCTCGTCGCGAGCCATTTCGTGCACGGTGTCGTGGATGGCATCGAGGCCAGCGGCCTTGGCGCGCTTAGCGAGATCGGTCTTGCCAGCGGTGGCGCCGTTTTCGGCCTCAATGCGCATCTCGAGGTTCTTCTTGGTAGAGTCGGTCACGACCTCGCCCAGGAGCTCAGCGAACTTGGCGGCATGCTCGGCCTCCTCGTGGGCAGCCTTCTCCCAGTACAGGCCGATCTCGGGATAGCCCTCGCGATGGGCGACGCGAGCCATGGCCAGGTACATACCGACCTCGGAGCACTCGCCTTCAAAGTTGGCGCGCAGGTCGGCAACGATGTCCTCGGAGACGCCCTCCATCTTGGCGACGCCCACGACGTGCTCGGCAGCCCACTCGAGCTGGCCCTCCTCCTGCTTCAGGAAACGAGAACCGGGAACGCCGCACTGGGGGCACTTGAAGTCCTCGGGCAGCTGGTCGCCGTCGAACTCTTCCACATAACCGCAAACGGGGCAAACAAACTTCATGATTCGATCCTTTCGATCGATGGCGATTGTGCGCTCGTCCGGTCCCGTAAGGGCCCTCTCCGGACGTGCGTCTTGACGAGTTCTATTATCCATAAATGCAACCAAATGTGAAGCCTATTAGGAATGATTTTTAATAAAACAATTTTGAGATATGAAGATGTTGATTGATTAACGGTTTGCAAGTCATATACGGACGCCGCTGAGTACAATCGGGCGAGCAAATGTTGACCTATCAACAAATGAAGGAGTTTCCTTTATGCATCTAGCCCGTCGTGCCTGGTGCCGAACATATCAGACGGTTTTTCGCATTGCATTGCCAATCCTGCCCTATACCGAGCCACGCATTTTAGAGCATGCCGAGGATGTGCCCGCGGTGCTTCAAAAGCGCTCGATCCAGAAGGTCCTTATCGTGACGGATCCCGGCATTGCCCGTCTGGGGCTCACGGCACCGCTCGAGACGGCGCTCGCATCCAGGGGGATTGGCGTTTCGGTCTATGCCGAAACGCGTGCAAACCCCACGGTCTCAAACGTGGAGGAAGCGGCGTCCCTGTACCGAGAGAGCGCCTGCCGGGCCATTATCGGCTTTGGCGGAGGATCAGCCATGGACTGCGCCAAGGGCGTGGGCGCACGCATTGCGCAGCCAAACAAGCCCATCAACAAGATGCGCGGCCTGCTGCGGATTCATCGTCGCCTGCCGCTGCTTATTGCGGTTCCCACTACCGCCGGTACGGGAAGCGAAGTCACGCTCGCGGCGGTTATCACCGATGACGAGACGCGCTACAAGTACCCCATTAACGACTTTGTGCTTATTCCGCGCTTTGCGGTGCACGACCCCGAGTTTACACGTGGCCTGCCCGCCTCCATTACGGGGCAGACGGGTATGGATGCCCTGACGCATGCCGTCGAGGCCTTTATCGGCCGTAGCACCACGCCCTACACGCGCAAGATGGCGCGCCAGGCGGTGCAGCTCATCCACGACAATTTGCTCGAGGCCTATGAGCATGGCGACGACATGCGTGCGCGTCGCAATATGCTTTCGGCGGCGTATAAGGCGGGCGTTGCGTTTACCCGCTCCTATGTGGGATACGTTCACGCCATCGCGCACAGTCTGGGCGGCCGATACGGAATTCCGCACGGTTTGGCCAACGCGATTATCCTGCCGCACATGCTTCGCGCTTATGGTGACGCCGCCGCCCCCAAGCTTGCCGATCTTGCTCGCATGGCGGGCATTGCGCCGGCTACCGCGCAGGACAGTCTTGCGGCCGAGGCCTTTATCGATTGGGTCGACCGCATGAATGCCGCCTTGGGCATTCCCAAATATGTGACGGGCATTCGCCGCTCCGATATTCCGCAAATGGCGGCCCATGCCGATGCCGAGGCCAATCCGCTATACCCCGTTCCGCTTCTAATGGACCGTCTGGAGCTCGAACATATGTACGAGGTCGTTGCGGGTGGTATGTTTGAAGACGAGAATTAGGAGGGCCCATGAACACCGAGGAAATTGCGCGCATCGTCGGCGATCAGCGCGCCTACTTTAAGACGCACGCCACGTTTGACGTTAACGCTCGCCGTCGCGCGCTCGTGAGCTTGCGCGACGCAGTGCGGGCGCACGAACCCGATATTGCCCATGCGCTCAAGACCGATTTGGGAAAGTCGCATGACGAGGCCTATATGTGTGAGACCGGCACCTCGCTTTCCGAGATTCGTCATCAGATTGCGCATGTGGCTCGATGGAGTCGTCCGCGCCTGCGTCCGTGTGACCTCGCCAACGCCGTGAGTGTGTGCAAAACGCAAGCCGTGCCCTATGGCGTCACGCTCATTATGGCGCCCTGGAACTACCCGTTTTTGCTAACGCTCGAGCCGCTTGCCGGCGCCCTTGCCGCGGGCAATACCGTGGTCATCAAGCCGAGCGCCTATGCTCCGGCATCAAGCGCGGTGCTCAAGCGGATCTGTGAAGAGGCGTTTGATCCGCGTCTGGTGACGGTTGTCGAGGGCGGCCGCGCCGAAAACGAAGCGCTGCTCGACGAGTGCTGGGACAAGATCTTCTTTACCGGTAGCGTTCCGGTCGGCAAGCTCGTCATGGAGCGCGCGAGCAAAAACCTCACGCCCGTGACGCTTGAGCTGGGCGGCAAGAGCCCCTGCATCGTTGATGCGACGGCAAACTTGAAGGTCGCGGCACGGCGTATCGCCTTTGGTAAATGGCTCAACGTAGGGCAGACCTGCGTGGCGCCCGACTACCTGCTGGTCGATGCGCGCGTGCACGACGAGCTGCTGGACCTCATCAGGGAAGAGGCCCGCCGTATGTTTGGCGAGCACCCGCTCGACAACGAGGACTACGGTCATATTGTCAACGCCAAGCATTTTGCGCGCGTGCGCGGGCTGATCGACCCCGATAAGGTTGTGCTGGGAGGCACGGCGCGCGAGTCGTCGCTCAAGATTGAGCCGACGATCCTAGACGGCGTGACCCCCGATGACGCCGTGATGCAGGAGGAGATCTTCGGTCCCATCTTGCCGGTGCTGACGTTTGAGAGCCTAGACGAGGCCGAGGCGTTCATCACTAATCGCCCGACGCCGCTGGCCCTGTATATCTTTAGTCGGGATCGCGCGGTTCAGCAGCGCTTTGTGCGCTACGTGCCCTTTGGCGGCGGCTGCGTTAACGACACCATCATGCATCTGGCTACGAGCCATATGGGCTTTGGCGGCATGGGAGCGAGCGGTATGGGGCAGTACCATGGACGCGAGAGCTTCGATACGTTTAGCCACAAGAAGAGCATCGTGAACAAGGCAACGTGGCTGGACGTGCCATTCCGCTACGCTCCTTACGCAAGCTGGAAGCACAAGTTCGTGCGCATGTTTGTGCATTAGAATCAGATGGTGTAGCGACAAACGGTCGAAAAGGCACGGGTGGGGCGAATTTGTGTCCGCGCGAGTTCGTAGACTTCTCTGTAAGGTTAAACGCCGGTTTATCCGGCCGTTAGGGGAGTTGCTATGTACGAGCCTTCACGTGTTCTTCTGTCATTTCACATTGCAGGATTTCAATATGCCGACGGCGCTTTGGTCCTAGGTGATCTTAAAGCGGGCGATAAACTGACGCTGTGTGCCGAGCGCGATAATCCTCATGACCCCGAGGCAGTTGCGATCTACTATGGCAAGACCAAACTTGGCTACGTTCCGGGAAACGAGGTCGGCCCACTGTCCTTGATGATGTATTACGGCCACGAGGACGTATTTGAGGCCCGTGTGCAACAGGTTGCCCCCGAGCGCAGCCCGTGGCATCAGGTGCGCGTTGGGCTCTATGTGGTGGATGCTCGCTAGTCGGCAATGGAGGCTGCCATGTTTGACGACGACCTGTTCGATTTGACGGACGATCCGTTTGAGTGGGATATGCTGCTCGATGACGATGAGCTGGAGCAGGATCGCAAAAAGCAAAAGGATAAGAACACCCAGGATAAAGGTTCGAATAAAAAGGACAAGCGCCGCCGAGGTCTGTTCGGCGGGCTCTTTGGGTAACTGTCGCATCGCTGCATCTGTATACTAGGCACGTGTTAGA
The DNA here is from genome assembly GCA_902835305.1 of Coriobacteriaceae bacterium. Lineage (GTDB taxonomy): Bacteria > Actinomycetota > Coriobacteriia > Coriobacteriales > Coriobacteriaceae > Collinsella. The sequence continues at coordinate 62,209 of CADFMD010000003.1, read as the reverse complement.
CGCGTTGCGAAATGAGGACAGAGACGATGATGTGGTTTACCGCCGACCTGCACCTGGGCGATACGAATATCTTGCACGACATGGATCGACCGTTTGATTTGGTCGAGGAGATGAACCGCAAGGTCATCGATGCCATCAATGAGTGCGTGGCTGTGGACGACCGCCTCTATATCTTGGGAGACTTTACCTATCGTTTGCCCCTGGCGGAGGCGGTGCGCCTGCGCGAGTGCATCGAATGCCAGAATGTGACGCTCATCCGTGGTAACCATGACAGCGACTGGGAAGATCCCGACGTACCGCAGATTTGGGAAGACGTGCGCGATTACCTGGAGATTGCTCCTGGCTATGCCAAGGGCCATCGCCTGGTTTTGAGCCATTACCCCATGCTCAGCTGGAACGGCAAGGCGCGTGGCGCCATCATGCTACACGGGCATATCCACAGCAGGGGAGACCGCACCAACGTGCGCAACCGCGATCGCGAACGCCCTATCTTTCGCTACGATGTCGGTCTCGATGCCAACGAGTACAAGCCCGTAAGCCGCGATCAGATTCTTAGCTTCTTTGGGTTATAGGGCGCCAGAGCCACCACAAAGGGGACAGGCACCTTTGTGGTGGCTCTGGCGCCGTTGCCATTATGACAGCGGCGCCTTTTTTGTCCGCGCGGCGCGGTAGAGTGTAGACGGTTTAAATTTGCGTCCATCGAGGAGCTGCCATGAACGAGATCAAGTGCCCGCATTGCGGCGAAGTGTTTAAGGTCGATGCGTCCGGCTATGCAGATATCGTCAAACAGGTGCGCGATGCCGAGTTCTCGCGCGACCTGGATGAGCGCGTGAAGGCGGTCCAGCGCGAGGGTGAGCAGGCACTGGAGCTTGAGCGCTCGCGCTCGACGGCTGCTTTGCAAAAGGCAGAGTCTCAGCGCGACGCTCAGCTTGTCGAGCAGAAGAACGCTGCAGCTCAGCAGCTGGCACAAGAGGTTGCCAAGCGCGACGCTGAGCTTGCCGAGCTGCGCGCCAAGCTCGAAGGCGCTGCCGCAGAGCGCGAGAGTGCAAGTCAGCGCGCGGCGGTTGAGGCCCGTTCCGATGCTCAAAAGGAGAATGCCGAGCTTCAGCGCGAGATCGACAATTTACGTGCGCAGTTGGAGCGCAAAGATGATGAAGCCAGGCTTGCCGAGGCGGCGGCACGCAATGCTGCTCAAAACGACCTGTCCGCGCGCGACGCTCAGATTGCCGAGCTGCAGGCCAGGATCGCCGCGGCGGACAAGGCCCAGGAGATGGCGCTTGCCGCCGCCGCGGCAGAGTCGCAGCGTGAGCTCGATGCCGCTCGCAGCGAGGCCGAGCGCGCGCTTACTGACTATCGCGCGAAGGTGCAAGAGAAGTTTTCCGCCGCAAAGGCTCAGTCCGAGCAAGAGGCCGAGGGCCTGCGTGCCCAGCTGCGCGAGCAGGAACTGATGGCAAAAATGAACCTGTCAGAGGCGGTCGCCGCGGCGGAGCGAGAGCGCGATGAGGCACGTGCCAAACTGACGAGCGAGCTGGCGGTGCGCGATTCTCGCGAGGAGCAAGCCAAGGCGGCACACGAGCTCGAGCTTGCGCAGGCCAAGCGCGCGAGCGATGACCTGATTCGCTACAAGGATGAAGAGATTGAGCGCCTTAAGGACATGAAGGTTCGCCTGTCCACCAAGATGGTGGGCGAGTCGCTCGAGCAGCACTGCGAGACCGAGTTTAACCGTCTGCGCATGACGGCGTTTCCCAATGCGTACTTCGAGAAAGATAACGATGCATCCGAGGGCACCAAGGGAGACTTCATTTTCCGTGAGTGCGACGCGAGCGGCAACGAGGTCATCTCAATTATGTTCGAGATGAAAAACGAGAATGACGAGACCGCGACCAAGCATAAAAACGAGGACTTCTTTAAGAAACTCGATCACGATCGTCGCCAGAAAAGCTGTGAGTACGCGGTGCTCTGCACGCTGCTCGAGCCCGAGAGCGAGCTTTACAACGCGGGAATCGTGGACGTGAGCTATCGCTACGAGAAGATGTATGTGATCCGCCCGCAGTTCTTCATTCCCATCATTACGCTGCTGCGCAATGCCGCCATGGGTTCGCTTCGCTATAAGCAGGAGCTGGCGGAGTACAAGCAGCAGAATATCGATGTCACGAACTTCGAAGCCAAGATGGAGAAGTTCAAGAACGATTTCGGCCGCAACTACGAGATCGCGAGCCGCAAGTTCCAAACGGCAATCGATGAGATCGACAAGACGATTAGCCATCTGCAGAAAACCAAGGAGGCGTTGCTGTCCTCCGAGAACAATCTGCGCCTTGCCAACAAGAAAGCCGACGATCTTACCATTCGCAAGCTCACGTGGGGCAACAAGACCATGAAGGCGGCGTTTGACGAGGCACGCGGGGCTGCGGCAGAGACAAACGATGAGCCAGCCGAGGCGGATTCGTATGAGGTCGAGGATGCCGAGTAAGGCATAGCGGATAGTGCAAAAACGGGGCCGCTGGCGATAGTGCCAACGGCCCCGTTTTATTCCGTTCCAGTATGTTTGGCTAGTTCTCGAGCAGGTCCTCGATAAAGCCGACGCGGTAGTTTTTGAAGATTACCTCGCCGCCGTCTTGCGTGGCGTCCAGATCGACATCGCCCATGATGCCAAAATCGTGGTCGCCATCCTCGTCGGCAAAGATCTGGTGCACGTGCCATACGTGCGCGGTCTTCTCGTCGGACTCATCGATGGAAAACATCGCGGCACTGCGGGCGTCTCCGTCGGTGAGAATTTCCTCATGCTGCTCATGGTAGGCATCGAGGGCCTTTTGCCAGCGGATCTCGCTCATGCCCCAGTCGTCGTCGAGTTCGCCCAGGTCGCGAATGTGCTCGCGGGCGGCAAGGGTCACGCGGCGGAAGAGTGCGTTGCGCACCAGCAGGGTGCAGCCACGGCGGTCTGCCACGACTTCATCGATGCCCTGCGGCGGTGCGGCGTCGAGTGCAGCGGGGTTGCCGGCGTTCTCCCACTCGTCCACCAGGCTCGAGTCCACCGAGCGCACCACAAAGCCCAGCCACGAGATAATGTCGCGCAGGCGTTCGTCGCGCTTCTCGATGGGCACGGTGCGGTCGAGCGAACGATAGGCCTCTGCCAGGTAGCGCAGCAAAATGCCCTCGGAGCGGGCGATGCCGAGCTTTTGAATGTAGCCCTTAAAATCGCTCGCGCTTTCCAGCATATCGCGCAGAACGCTCTTGGGAGAGAGCTGGTAGTCGTTTGCCCAGGGCACTTCCTGGCAGTACTTGTCAAAGGCGGCGTCGAGCAAATCCTCGAGCGGCTTTTCATACGTGACGTCTTGAATGCGCTCCAGACGCTCTTCATATTCGACGCCGTCAGCCTTCATTTCGGCCATCGCGCGGTCGCGCGCTGCGCGCTCCTGAGCGCGCAGCACCTGCTTGGGATCCTCGAGCGTTGCCTCGACCATCGAGATCAGGTCCATGGTATAGGTCTCGCTCTCGGGATCGAGCAGCTCCAACGCGGCAAGCAAAAACGGCGAGAGCGGCTGGTCGAGCGCAAAGTCCTCGGGCAGGTCGACCGTCAGTGCGTAGTCGATGTCCGGCGCGGCGTCAGCCGGAGCGTCGGGTGCGGGCGGCACCTCGGTGCGCACGACGACGCCGGAATCGATGAGCGTGGCGAAGATCTCGTCGGCACGAACCTCGAGCTTAGCCTTTTCCTCGGGGGTCTGCAGGCTCGTCTCGATGAGGTCGTGTACGCGGGCTCGGGCATCGCCACCCTGCTCGACCACGCTAATCACCATGGAGTGCGTGATGCGCAGGCGCGGCTTGAGTGTCTCGGGCTGCGTCTCGATCAGGCGCTCGAACGTCTGCTTGTTCCAGGTGACAAAGCCCTCGGGGGCCTTCTTCTTTTTAATCTTGCGGAGCTTTTTGGGGTCGTCGCCCGCCTTGGCCATAAGCTTGGCATTCTCGATCTCGTGCTCGGGTGCCTCGGCGATGACCATGCCCTCGGTATCGAAGCCCGAGCGGCCGGCACGACCGGCAATCTGATGGAACTCGCGGGCGCGCAGACGACGCATCTTGTAGCCATCGAACTTGGTGAGCGCGGTGAGCACCACGGTGTGGATGGGCACGTTGATACCGACGCCGAGCGTATCGGTGCCGCAGATGACGGGTAGCAGGCCCTGCTGCGCCAAGCGCTCGACCAGCAGGCGGTAGCGCGGCAACATGCCAGCATGGTGCACGCCGACGCCGCATCCGAGCAAGCGCTTGAGGATTTTGCCGAAGGCCGTCGAGAAGCTCGTGCCCTTGGCCGCCTCCTTGATGGCCTCGCGCTGCTCCTTGCTGGCAATGCCAAAATTGGCGAGCGACTGTGCCGTCGCAAGTGCGGCATCCTGGCTAAAGTGCACGATATAGAGTGGGGTCTCGTCGCGGCGCATGGCGAGCTCGACCGTGCCCTCGAGGGAGGTCGTCACATAGTCGTAACTCAGCGGAACAGGACGCGGGGCGTCGACGACCAGGTCGCAGGCAGCGCCGGTGTGCTCCTCGAGTGAGGCGGCGATGGCGGTGACATCGCCGAGCGTGGCGCTCATGAGCATAAACTGCGTATGGGGCAGAGTGAGCAGCGGCACCTGCCAGGCCCAGCCGCGGTCGGGGTCTGCAAAGTAGTGGAACTCGTCCATGGCGACGCAGCCAACATCGGCGTCCTCGCCCTCGCGCAGTGCGTCGTTGGCAAGAATCTCGGCCGTGCAGCAGATGACGGGTGCCTTGGTGTTGATATGCGTGTCGCCGGTGATCATGCCGACGTTATCGCGGCCGAGCACCTGCACCAGGTCGAAAAACTTTTCGCTGACCAAGGCCTTGATGGGGGCCGTGTAATAGCAGCGCTTGCCCTGCGCCATGCCCATAAAGAGCATGCCCAGCGCGACGAGCGATTTGCCCGATCCGGTCGGTGTGCCCAAAATGACGTGATCGCCGGCTGCCAGGTCCATGAGGGCCTCTTCTTGGTGGTCCCACAGTTCAATGCCGCGGTCGCTCGTCCATTCAAAGAAGCGCTCGAAGGCCTGGTCGGGCGTGAGCCACGGTTCGGGCTCGCTGCTGTCCTCGGGCTCCCACCAGGTGGGGGAGAGCGCACCGAGCGAGCCGAATTCGGCTTCGGTTCCCGTGCCGCCCGAGAATGAACTGGCGGCTCCGGCACCGGAGACGGTGCTGGCGGCGATATCTGTCGTGGTCTGTGCCATGTGCTTGCTTTCTCTCGCGATTGTCCGCCAACTATTATGGCGTAGCGTCGCATCGATGCGTTCGCAGGCAAGAAAATGCAGGAAATGGGCGTTCTGCCCAGCCGTTTAGTGTAGTCGCTAGCCAAGTGAGTAGACTTTTTGCGATATTGCGAGCACATGACTTTTGCGCAAGGGCTCTACCTGCGGTTTTATGTTTCGCTATGCGGGCTGTGCCTGGCTATTGCAAAAAAGTCTACTCACTTAGGTTTGAGGGCCGTTCGCTGGCGCCAATTTGCGCTTGTTTGCCGACGCCGCGACCATCAGAAGCCCCTAGGACTCTTGCGGCAGGCGCTTCTTGCCTTTACGGGCGCGGTTTCTAAAGTTCTCGACGGCCTCTTCCATACCCAGAGGTACATAGGTGAGCTCATCGAGGTTTTCGGGCAGGTAGCAGGCAAGGCTTTGCTCCTGCGCGCGGCCCGCCGCGAGCTGTTCATCGCTGGGCTGCGCGCCGGGTGTGGCGCAAATGCCATAGACGACGGCACCCATCTCGCGCGTGCGGCATTCGTATTCGGTCTCGGGATGCTCGGGATGGTCGCGGCGGACGTCGTCGCTTACCCAAAGCGTGTCGTAGCCGGCCGCGGCAATCTGCCCCAGGGCGTAGTCGCGCAGCGGTTTGCTGTCGGTGCGCAGCGTGACGGTGGCGCCGGCTGCAAAGAGCGGGCGGTAGAGCATCAGATGGTCGACATGGACGAGCCGTTTTTTGGCGTACTTGGCCTTGGGCTGCGGCGTGGGAAAGTTGATGGTGATGGCATCGAGCTCGCCTGCGGCAAACAGCTGCGGCAGCGATGCGGCGCCTCGGGGCAGGACAAGTGCGTTGGACAGCTCCTGCTCGCAGATTTTCTGTGCGGCATAGGCGATGCAGATGGGCTCCTGGTCCATGCCGATAAAGAACGTGTTTGGCTCGCGGGCCGCGCGCTCTACAAGGTACGTTCCCTTGCCACAACCAAGATCCAGATGAAGGTGTTCGAAAGGCTTGCTGCCTGCGGGCGCACAGGCCTCGCGCCAATCTCCGGCATAGGCCTCGGGGTTCGTCTCAATCGCATCGGCGTAGCGCTCCAGGCGCTCCTCGAGTACAAAGTTCTTAGGCGTGCGAACGTGGACGGCTCCCATGAGGCTCCTTGGTCATAAGTATGGAACGCATGGCTGCACGTTCCGGTGATGGGTTAGAAGGGGGGCGATTTGCCCAAAAGATGCGGTGCGGCTCAGCGACGAGTCGCTGACGCCTATAGACGCTTGAGAATCACGTAACGGTTGAGCTCGCCGCTGCGACCGTCGGCGTGGAAACGCTCGAGCTCGCGTACGGGAACCTCGCCGCTCTTGTAGAACGTACGGACGCCGCGCACCAGGTCGGTGATCTGCTGGTCGTCAAAGTGATGGCAATAGCGGTAGGCGTGGCGGTCGTTTTGCCAGCCAATGAGGTGGTCGCCGGCTTCGAACTGTGCGGAATCGTAACCCTCAAACGGCGGGGTGAGCTCGGCGCGGGCCTCGGCGCGAACGGCTTTGCGCGCCATGCGCTCGTCGTTCATAAACTCCCAAAAGCTGATGGCGATGATGCCGCCCGGGCGCGTCTGGCGCACCAGGGCGTCGAGCACGCGTACGCGGTACTCGCACGACGGCACGTGGTGCATAAAACCAAAGCAGACCGAGATGTCGGCGAGCGGGGCGTCGAAAAGCACGTCGGGTGTCTCGGCGGGGTTGAGCTTCATGAGGGCATCGAGCACGTCGAGTTCCTGGAAGTGCAGGTTGGGAATGCGCAGGGCGTGACCGTGCGCATCGATAGCCAAATCCTGACACGAGTCAACACCATAGAACTCAAACGGGCAGCTGGCGTCTGCCGAGGGGTTTGCGCCATCGACGCCCTTGGCGGCAAGTGCGCCGCCGGCGGCAAAGTTCTCGAATCGCATATTGCCACAGGCAAGATCGAAGACGCGGACGGGATGCTCGATCGTGGCGACGTCGAGCTGTTCGAGCGCGATATCCATGGTGCGCACCCAGCCGGGCCACGGGGCCTGGCGCGTATCGGAAAAGGAGGCGGAGTGCTCGCGATAGAACGTGTTGTTGAGCTGGATGAGCGACGAGGCGAAATCGCGGTTCACGGCGCGGAACTCCCTCCGTTGGCGGTGTGGAATAAACAGTACGACCATACTACCGTTAACGCCGCAACGGGGACAACCGAGCTGAGGGTCATTGCTTTGTTTGGACACATTTCCGCAGCTCATATGCACCCGCAACCGCCGGTTGTCAAAAATCTCACTAGAATAGGTGGCATGCTTTTGGCGGTGGCGGATAGATTTTTAACTGTGCAAGGCGCCTTAAGAACAAAAACGGTCCGGCGGCACGGCTGGCATCACATAGGAGGAACCATGAATGTAGAAACTGCGCAGCGGCTCGCCGACCTTCGTCGCAGCAAGGGCTTTAGCCAAGAAGGGCTGGCACGAAAGCTGGGGCTGTCGCGCCAGGCGGTCAGTAAATGGGAGCGCGCGGAGAGCTCGCCCGATACCGAGAACCTGATCTCGCTCGCCAAGCTCTACGGTGTGAGTCTGGACGAGCTCCTCAATCCGAGCGCTGAGATCGAGGACGATATCGAGTTTGAGAACGAGGATCGCGCCCGTCAGCGCGAGGCCGAGGCAGCAGAGCGCGCCCGTACCCATGAGGCGGCGGCACGCGCCACGGAGGCAGCTACACAGGCAAGTGATGCCGCGGCCAAGGCGGCGCAAGCTGCAAGTTGGAGCGCGCAGGCCGCCAATGCCGCTACGGCGCAGGTGACGGGTGCCGGTGCGGCCGGCCCGACTCCGGTGAAGGGTCCGTTCCAGTCGTTCCCGTACTGGGCCGTGTGCTGGCTGCTGTTCTTTTTGCTGATGTTCCTGTTTGGCGCCGGCCCCTTTGCCGCGCTGATTTTCTTTACGATCCCCATCTATCACTGGGTGGCACGTGCGCTCGATGGCGATTGGGCGCGCGGGGATATTCAGGTTGGTCCGGCGCCGGCGGTCGCTAGGACTAAGGGGGAGGACGTTTCCACAGCGGTTGACGCTGACATGGCTGCCGCGACCACCGCTGAGTCGAGTGCCAAAGAAGGTGATGAATGATGAAGCTCTCGCATGAGTCTAAGAGGCGCTTGGGCATTGGCATCGGAGCGTTTGTGCTCATCATCGGGCTTGTCTTTGGCATTTCGCGGACTTTGATTCATTTTGATGGACCGTGGGATTTCGACGATGTTGTATCCGGCTTGTCTGGTATGGGCGATGCGTTTGACGAGGACGATTCCTTGAATAGCGGTAACTATTCCGCTCGGCCTCAACAGCTTTCGAGCGAAACGTTTGATGCCGACGCGTTCACATCGCTTGACTTGGACGTGACGTCGGGTACGGTCGAGGTCAAACACGTCTCCGGCGGGCCGGTGCGCGTAATTGAAAGCGGTCGCGTGGCAACGGGGACCGTCGCCTTCGATGCGGCAACCCAAAATCTGGCCGAGGTTAAGGGTTCTACGCTCAAGATTCGCCAGTTCGATTGTGATGACGAGCGCGCCATTGACCGCACGGTTACCGTCGAACTGCCGCGCGAAGTTGCCGATAACATGGTGGGCATTACAGCGAATGTAGGAGCGGGCGATCTGACGGTCACGGACATTGCGTGTCATGACCTCAACCTGACGTTGGACTCGGGAGACGTTGAGTTTGCGGGCACTGTAACCGACACCCTGAATGCCAAGGTCGGTTCGGGCGATGTGACGTTCGAGCTCTACCAGGCCCCCGCGAAGTCGATGGACGTAAGCGTGGACTCGGGCGATGTGGAGATAACGGTTCCGAACTCTACGGGCTTTACGGCGAGCCTCACCTTGGGCAGCGGCGACTTCGAGAGCGATTTCCTTCCGCTTGGCTACGATGGCGAGACCATATTGAATTCTGAATTCGATAACGGCGATAAGTCTGCTACGTATCGTTTTGAGGTCGGTTCGGGCGACATGTCGTTTGATCCGGAGTGACATGCGGTTTTCGGGGATCGGTACATATAGGCATGCTCTTTGATGGAGGCGCCGGAGCTGTGACGGGCTCCGGCGCCTTTGCCTTTACAATGGGGGCATGGAACAGATTATCTTGAACATACTCGAGGCTCTGCGTCGCGGCGAGACCGTGGACGACAAGGCACTCGTCAAACTGATACATGCCGAGGCGCGCCGTGAGGGTGCCGACAAACGCGATTTGGCCAAGCGCCGTCTGCTGCCGTTCTACCAACGGGTTAAACGTGAGGAGCCGGCTCGGTGGGCTGCGTGGAATGTCGATTCCGATCTGGAACGCCAACTGCTGCAGGTGCTGCGTATGAAGCCGCGCCGCACGGCTTCGGGCGTGGCGACCATTACCGTCATCACCAAGCCGTGGCCGTGCTCGGGCGATTGCCTGTTTTGCCCCAACGACCTGCGCATGCCCAAGAGCTATCTGCACGCCGAGCCGGCATGCGCCCGTGCGGAGCAAAACTGCTTCGACCCGTATCTGCAGGTGAGTGCCCGTTTGACGGCGCTTTCGCAGATGGGGCATGCGATCGACAAGATAGAGCTCATTGTGCTCGGCGGTACCTGGAGCGACTATCCGCAAGGGTATCAGACGTGGTTTATGTCGGAGCTCTTCCGCGCGCTCAATGACGATGCCGTGGCTGGTGTGGCGGCTAACCCCATGTTGGCGCGTCCGGGCATCAGTCGTGCCGAGGCGGGGCGTCTGCTCGATGACGCTCCCGCCGATGCCCTGCCGCCTGTGGTAGCAGAGCGCCGCGAGCGCTATCGGGCCGCCGGCATTGCGACAGACGAGGTCGAGCTTGCTGCCGGCGTTGCCGACGAGCAGGGGCGTGTGGATGCTGCCGTGGGCGGCTATAACCGTGCGGTGCGTCGTCTGTACGGTCCCGGTACGCCGTGGGGCGAGGTCACTGAGTGGCAGACGGCAACGATGGAGGAGCTCGAGCGTCAGCAGCGCATCAACGAGACGGCGAAGCACCGCGTGGTGGGACTCGTTATCGAGACGCGCCCCGATGCTGTAACGCCGCAGGCGCTTACGCTCATCCGCCGCCTGGGCTGCACCAAGATCCAGATGGGTATCCAGAGCCTCGACCAGCACCTGCTCGATATCAACGAGCGTCGCATTTCGGTGGCGCAGATCGAGCGGGCGTTTTCGCTTGCGCGCCTGTTTGGCTTTAAGATCCACGCGCATTTTATGCTTAACTTGCTGGGCGCCACGCCCGAGGGGGACAAGCGCGACTACGAACGCTTTATGACCGAAGGGGCCTTTATGCCCGACGAGGTCAAGGTCTACCCGTGCGCGCTCATCGAGGGCTCGCGTCTGGTGGGCTGCTATGAGCGTGGCGAGTGGCGCCCCTATACCGAGGAAGAGCTGCTTGATGTGTTGGCCGATGACATCGTGGTGACGCCGGCGTTCTGCCGCATCAGTCGCATGATCCGCGACTTTAGCTCCGACGATATCATGGTGGGCAACAAGAAGCCCAACCTGCGTCAGCTCGTTGAGAACCGCCTGGCTGCTCGGGGTGACGGTGCGACGGTGCGCGAGATTCGCTATCGCGAGATCAGCACGGCGGGTGCCGACCTGGATGAACTGTCTTTTGATGAGGTCGCTTACGAGACGCCGGTGACGCGTGAGCGCTTTTTGCAGTGGGTGACGCCGCAGGGCAAGATCGCGGGCTTTTTGCGGTTGTCGCTGCCCGACCATTCGTTTGTTGCCGCACATGCGGACGAGTTGCCGACGACGCCGGACGAGGCGATGATTCGCGAGGTGCACGTGTATGGCATGGCGGCGCGCGTGGGCGACCAGGGCCAGGCGGCGCAGCATCACGGGTTGGGGCGTTTGCTCGTAGAGCGTGCGTGCGAGATTGCCCGGGATGCGGGTTATGCGCGTATCAACGTGATTAGCGCGATTGGCACACGCGAGTACTATCGCCATCTTGGATTTTATGACCATGGCCTTTATCTGCAAAAGGAGCTCTAGATGAACAAGCCGAGTGTTTCTGCCGGCGTCGTTGCCGGCGTTGCTCTGGGAGCCGCGGCGCTTGGTGCGGCCGCCGTCGCTGTTCGTGCCGCCTGTCTGCAGGTTGCGCGAACTCGCAATGGGTTGGCGCGTGTGAAACGCGTGCACGATGAGAGCGGTGACGAGGTCCGTGTGCTCGTGCAGGGCGGCGTCTACCAAAGCGCGAGTTACGTTGGCGAGCGCTGGGCGGAGCCCGTCTTTGCGTACTATCGTGCGTTTGACGACGTATTTGAGGCCGAGGATGTGATGCGCGACGTTTATGGTCACGGCGTCGACCGCATACTTATGCTGGGCGGCGGTGGGTTTGCCTATCCCAAATTTGCGCTGATGTCGCACAAGAGTTTGTGCATGGACGTCATCGAGTATGACGGAGAGATTACGCGCTTGGCGCGCCGTTGGTTCTATCTGGATGAACTGGAGCACGCGGTGGGCGATCGCCTGCGGGTGATTACCGCTGAGGCTCGCTCGTATCTGGGTGTGACGAGCGTGGGCCATCGTCGCTACGACGTGGTCGTGAGCGATTGCTTTGGCGGTGCCGAGCCCGTGCGCGAGCTGGCGACCGTTGAGGCGCTGCGCCTGGTGCGGGGCAGCCTGAACCCCGGGGGTATCTACGTGGCCAATATCGTGAGCGCAAACGAGGGGAGCGATGTGACGTTCCTTCGCGACTGCGCTGCCACGGCACTCGAGGTATTCGTCCACGCCTGGGTGGTCCCATGTGGCGATACGGAGTTCGGCGGCGAGGAAAACTACCTGCTCATCGCCAGCGACGGCGACTACGCCTTTGCCGAAGCCGTGCCTTTTGACGTCGACTTCCTTGGCGCTGCCCTCCACGACTAGCACATCTTCCTGCGACCAGTCTGTTTGTGACGGGGCTCTTTTAGCTATTTCTTGGCCAGGCGCCAGCCGAGAACGCGCTGCTTCATGTCTTCGATGTCGAGCACGCCTTCGGCAAAGCCCTTGCGCACGAGCTCTTCGGGAACAAACTCGTCGTAGCGGTCAAAGTAAGGCACCTCGCCAGGATAGACGAGCTCGATGGGATCGAAGTCCTTTTCGGCCTCGGCGGCGAGCACCTCAAAGAACGTCTCCTCGTCGGCCTTCATCTTAAACTGCATAAAGTACGGGCGTGACGGGTCGAGTCCGCGAAGGCCCAGCTCAGCGGCACATTTAATCTTGAGCATGCGCTCGAGCGCCAAAAAGGCGTAGCTGCCCAGCCAGGGGAAGAGCACCCAGGTATCGCCGCCCAGGTTGATGAGTGGCTTGGTCCCTGCGCCCGAAATCTCGGCCGCATGGCGAGCCTGTGCAAGACGTGCCCGTGCGTTGCCCATGAGATACGGATATGCCGCATGCTCGTTGAGCGTCTTGCGCATGCGTTCGAGTACGTGTGTATTGATGTCACCGGGGCAGTCGCCAAAGTAGGCCGGCACACGGCCCTTGACCTGCGTGGCAAAGACGGTATGACGCTTCCAGTCCACTTCCTCGACAATCCAGCAATGGCCTGCGATGGCGATGCGCTCACCGGGCGGTGGGGGATTGACGATCGTGCCCAACTCGGCCGACTCGCTGCGAACAGTGAACTCCTCGTTTTCCTGGAACACGGCATAGAACTTAAAGTTGTTAATGATGCGCTCGCCCGCGAGGCCCACAATGAGCCCACCGCCCTCGGTGACCTGGATGTGGTCGATCTTGATGAGGTGGCGCAGCAGTACGCGATAGTCATCGGCCGAGACGCGGTGGAAATAGCTGAGCGTGAGCACGCGCTGGGCAAGTTCGGCAGGCGTGAGTTCGCCGGTGCTGGCGAGGGTCGACATGGTCTGGTGATAGAGCAGGCTGTAGGGGAGTCGATCGAGCTCGGGCGGCTCGACCCACTTTTCCTCGCGATAGAGTTGTACGAGCGCGATGCCCTGGAGGAGCTTCCAAGGTATCGTTTCAGGCATCATCGTGCGCGGCTCGGGCTCTTCCTCGCGCATGACAAACCACATCTCGGGCGGAAGATCGCGGCGTCCCGTGCGCCCCATGCGCTGCAAAAAGGAGCTGACGGTAAACGGTGCATCGATCTGGAACGCGCGCTCCAGGCGACCGATATCAATGCCGAGCTCCAGCGTGGAGGTGGTGACGGTTGTCTGTGCCTGTTCCTCGTCGCGCATGAGCTCTTCTGCCGTCTCGCGTAGCGATGCCGAGAGGTTGCCGTGATGGATAAGGAAGCGGTCGGGCTCGTGCCGGCTCTCGCAGTAGCTGCGCAGCATGGAGCACACGGCCTCTGCCTCCTCGCGCGAGTTGGCAAAGACCAGGCACTTACGGCCGCGCGTATGTTCAAAGATATAGCCCATACCGGGGTCGGCGTTGTCGGGCGCCGTGTCGGTGGGGTTGAGAAGCGCCTGCTCGGTCGCTCGTGGGATGTCGACTTCGCCCTCGGGGGCCGAGGAAGTTTGGCGGTCCTTGGGAGCGGCCTTGCCCCGTGCCCGCTCACGACGTTGACGGCGCTCCTCTTGTGTGAGCTGTCCGCTGTGACGCATGTCTTGGGCGCCGGCGGGCAGTGCCGCGGATGCCGCCGCCTCGATACGCTCGCACGCAAGCACTTCGGCCTCTTGAGGACCCGTGCTCTCGAATCCCCGCTGCTGTGCCTGGGGACCCGAGTTGTAGAAGTGCTCCATGGAGATGCGCCACACGCGGCGCGGTTCTTCAAAGCGGGGGATAACACAGTCGCGCCCCGTTCCCTGTGAGAGAAAAGCGCCCGTGCGCTCGGGGTCGCCGATGGTGGCAGAAAGGCCGATGCGTCGAGGCTGCACGCCGGCCATGCGCGAGAGCCGCTCGATAAGGCAGAGCGTCTGCCCGCCACGGTCGCCGCGCATGAGCGAATGGACCTCGTCGATGACCACGTAGCGCAGGTCGCAAAACATGCGCGGGATCGCCATGTGCTTATGGATTAAGAGCGCTTCGAGTGACTCGGGCGTAATCTGCAAGATGCCGCTCGGTTTTTTGATGAGCTTAGCCTTGTGCGACTGCGAGACATCGCCATGCCAGTGCCAGACAGGGATATCGGCCTCTTCGCAGAGGTCGTTGAGACGGACGAACTGATCATTGATGAGCGCCTTGAGGGGGCCGATGTAGAGGGCGCCCACGCTTGCGGGCGGGTTCTCCCAAAACTCGGTCAGGATGGGAAAGAAGGCTGCCTCGGTTTTGCCGGAAGCCGTGGATGCCGTCAGGAGCACATTATCTTGCGTGTTAAAGATGGCGTCTGCCGCTGCAACCTGGATAGAGCGCAGACTCTCCCAATCGTGGGAGTAGATGAAGTCTTGGATAAACGGAGCATATCTGTCAAAGGCGTTCACGGGGCCTCCTCTCAAAAACGAATCTCTCAACGCGGCTGGCAACGGCTTGCTGCATTGCTGCTTCAACGTTTGCCCAGATAAAACCTGCCAAAATAAACCTGTCCCTTTTTGGCAGGTTAGATGGTGAATTCGGCGAAGTTGCGGTCACCGTCTGCAGCGCCGGTGTCGCCTGTTGCGGCTGCCGGCGCCAGCGCGTCGCCGCCGACGCTTTGCAGCAACTCGGCCACGTTTGCATCGGGGTTCTGGCACAGGATATCGAGCAGCTCGATAAAGTCACGGATGACCTCACGCGGCGTCAGGTGCGTATCGGCTCCCACGCGGCCAAACTCAATCTTGAGAAAGTCTACCAAGTCGTTCTCGGTAAGCGTGGGCGTCCAGCCAAAGTATCCGGCATGGATCTGCATGAGTTTTTCGATCAGCACCAGCAATTCCTCGTAGGTGAGTGGCTGCAGGCGGATGATGGGCGCGAGCATGTCCTTAAGGTCCTCGCGTGCAAAGCGGCCCTGAGCGAGTCGACTTCGCAGGGCCTCGTAGGAGAACACGCCACGGCGGCGGTCTTCGATGGAGGTTGGCGTGCCGCCCATGATCATGCCCAGGTACTGCGCCTTGCCCTGGAGCGTGTCGTTGTACATGGTCAGGATCTTCTCATAGTTGTATTGGCGCGTGATGGCGTTGGGAATCTTATACAGATTCACGAGCTCGTCGATGAGCACCAGCATGCCCTTGTAGCCGCTGCAGACCAAAAAGCGCGCAATGAGCTTAACGTAGTCGTACCAGTCGTCATCGCTGATGATGGTCGAGGAGCCCAGCTCGGCGCGTGCCTCACTCTTGGTGCGGTACTCGCCGCGAATCCATTTGGTCACGCGGCTCATAGCTTCTTCGTCGCCCTCGGATACGGCCGCGCGGTAGCGGCGGAGCATGCGGGCGAAGTCGAAGCCGTGGACCATTTCCTCGAGTGGGGCCAGTTGGGCATTGACGGCAGACTCGTCGGCATCGGCACACGAGGCGACCCAGCGATCCAGGATAAGGTTGAGCGCACCGCCCTCGGGGCGCGTCTTGGTCGATATGTTGCGGATGAGCTCACGGTAGGTGGCAAGGCCCTGTCCCTGGCCGCCCTGCAGACGGCGTTCAGGGGATAAGTCGGCATCGGCGATGACGAATCCCTCGCCCATGGCGTGCGTGCGGATGGTCTGGAGCAAAAAGCTCTTGCCGGCGCCGTAACGACCGACCAGAAAGCGGAAGCTCGCGCCGCCGTCAGCGATGAGACTCAGATCGGTGAGCAGGGCGCGGATTTCGACCTCGCGCCCTACGGTGATGTAAGGAAGGCCGATGCGCGGGACAACGCCGCCCTTGAGCGAGTTGAGAATGACGGCGGCGACGCGCTTGGGCACACGGGGTGCTGCGGATGCGGTATCACTCATGGTCTAGGTATCCTCTCACGTCTGCTTCGTAGTCCTCGATAATCTGCGGCCCTGCCGCTCCAAACTCGATAACGGTGTCACCCACCAGGTCAAAGAGCGCCTCGTTGATGCTGTCGACGAGCATATCCTCGCTCTGGCCCGACCCCTCCACTGCC
This sequence comes from Coriobacteriaceae bacterium, assembly GCA_902835305.1. Classification (GTDB taxonomy): domain Bacteria; phylum Actinomycetota; class Coriobacteriia; order Coriobacteriales; family Coriobacteriaceae; genus Collinsella. The sequence continues at coordinate 46,011 of CADFMD010000003.1, read as the reverse complement.
GATGTCGCTTGCGCTGCGTTTTGCTCGAGCAGTGCGCGCAAATACGCGGTTGCGGCAGGCGCGAGTTCGTTCGCGGCGTCAGCGGGCGCAGCAGCTGCGAACGCGGGCGTCGGTGCGAGCAGCGGTGCCACGACACCAAACTGTTCGGTGGATATGGTCGGCTCGTCGGCCTCGTCCTGCCGAATGGGTGCCTCGACCGGCTTGACAAACGCGTCTGCTGCGGGCTCGGCTTTCGGCTGCTCGGAATCCGCCGTATCGACCTCTGCGAGCACATCGTCCTCGCGCTCCTCATCAATCAAAAGCGCTTCACGCGTTTGCGCGGCGACGCTCCGAATGTGCCCCAGCTGGCTCAGGTCGATATCGATCTTGACGGGTTGGTGCGCGGCGTCCCACGAAAGCCATGCCACGATCTCGTCATCGATGATCTTGGCTAGATATTTGGGGACCTTCTCCTCCTTTAGGGGGTGGGTGGGGTCTAGGGCCAGGCGCAGGCGTTGGTCGCAGGCGCGCATCATCTCACCAAGCTTGCTGCTCTTTTGCCTGCTGCCATGAATTCGCATGCATTCCCAAAAGCCATTTTGGCAACGGTAAATATGGATGGGGTCCAGACGGTATTCGCAATCCTCGTGGCGATTAGGCGCAAAGAACACGGCCGAGGCAAACATGGTGTAGGGCATGGTCGTCTCCTCCCCAAACAAGCTCGCTACGATGCCGGTCTTTCGGTGTGTGTCATAGTAGCGCGCCATACGGACATATACGGCGCATGCCACGTGGCGTAGGTCGCGATGGTGGCCGCGATCGAGTCTTGAGTTATTGAGGTTGTACGTGGAGAGGGCATTGATGGCGGCCATGAGTCGCTCCTCGCCCGCCTCGTCGGGCGGAAGGGGGAGCGTAGGCTCGGAGGTCTTGCGGCGCTTGGGGGCCAAGTCCGACGGCGTCGGTGTAGGCGCAAGGTCTCGAGCCGCGCGCCGCAGCTCGATAAGGGCGTTATCGAACATGACGGTTTTAGAGTCGCGAAGCAGCTTGGGGTCGAGCCCGTGGAATACGGCGTAATCTTGCAGCCACACGCGTGCAAACCGGTCGATGCCGGGCTCGAAGGCACGGTAGGCATCCCAAAAGGCCTTGATCTTGCTAAAGCCATCGAGCGGGTCATCAACGCCAATGCCGCAGATCAGCTCATAGAGATACAGGAAGGCAAAGGACGTAGACGTTTCCTCGACGGTTCCGCGTCGCACTTGGGCGCGCCAAGTAAAATAGCCGCGCAGCTGCCGATCGCTCATGGCGTTGTAGGTGGGAAAGTACGACTTGAATGTGCCGTTGTAGGGGCAGTCGTCTTCAAAGTCGGCCATCAACAGGCCTTGGCGGTAGAAAAGCTCGGCTTCCGAAAGCCAGCGACCCGCGCCGCCTTTGGGGTCTTCTTGCCAACGCGATATCTCGCGCATCTTGCGGTACTGGTCGGGGAGGAAGTTCTGCATTTGACGACCGGTTTTGAGAATCGGCTCGTCAGCATAGACTTCGTTTGAGAAGCGAGCAGACTGATGGGTCCGGGCCTCGGCCATAATGCGCTCGATGAGCATCTTGATGTCCTGGTCGGCCACCGTCTCTCCTCTCCTAACGCAGCTTCGGTGACCTCATATCATAGCACAGCATCAAACAGGTGTTCGAGATACCGCTACGTAGATAGATTTAGAACAGGAGGGCGTAGATGACGGCTATGACAACGGAGGGGAGCATATTGGCCGTGCGGAAGGTCTGAGGACGGATCAGGTTGACGCCGACGCAGAAGATGAGCATAGAGCCCACGAGCGATAGGCTGTCGAGGGCGGCGGCGGTCATGATGGGGGAGAGCGCGCCGGCAAACAGCGTAATCGTTCCCTGGAATACGGCAACGGGAAGGGCGGAGAAGATGCAGCCGCGGCCGAGTGAGGCCGTCATGGTGCAGACGATGATGCAGTCTAGCGCACCCTTGAGGGCGAGTGTGGACCAGTCGCCGAGCAGACCGTCTTGGATTGATCCCACGATAGCCATGGCACCGATGCAGACGGTCAGCGATGTCGAGACAAAGGCATTGGTGAACTCGTTGTCTCCCTCGCTGCCGGTTTTGCGCTTGAGCCATTCGCCCAGGTTTTCGATGCCGGCTTCCAGGTTAACGGCCTCGCCGATGAGCGAACCAAGGGCAAACGAGACGATGAGCATGGTGGTGCCGGTGGTCGCCAGCGCTTTCCCGTCAATGACGAGCATCTTTTGCATGGTGCCACCCAGTCCGATAAACAAAACGCACAGCCCCGACGCCTTCATGAGCGTGTCTTGGATGCGGGGTGTGATAAAGCGTCCGCCTATAAGGCCCAGCAGTCCGCCCGCAATCAAAAGTGCGACGTTGATGACCGTTCCCAAACCCGGCATGAACCCTCCCATATTGATGCCAACCTGGCAATCGTAGCAGAACGGGCTGCAGGGTGCGTCATGTCTCATCCTATACGTTATATAAATGGTATTAATGGCGGCATTTGGTACCCAAGCCTCAGCCTCCCATCACGACATAAGGGCTGTAATCGAAGCACAGCGTCATGAGTCGCTGCGGGCGCTCAATGGCCGCGGCGATGATATCGGCATCTCGAGCTCGGTCAAATCCCTCGAGCTCAATTTGATACGAGACGTCTTCCATTTTATGGAGTATCCGGTTATTCAGGAGGTTCTCACCGTCGAATTCCTCGGTTTTGCCTCCGTCTGAGGTTACGGCATACAGGTGCAGTTTTGCGGTGGTCGCAGGGTCGACGACCGTGAGGTTGTCGATTTGGTTGGCCGTGCCCTTTGCCCCAAGCAAGGTGAGCAGGGTAGGGGCTACGACCTCGCCCGATGGCAGAAAAACAACTTCGACGGTTTTAGGGAATGCGATAATGGCTGCTTTGCGGACGGGCTTATCGGTGGCGACCCCAACGCTCGCGGCGTCGACGGTTTCCGTGCGGTCGAGCGCGACCATCATGCAACAATTGCCCTCGTCGATGTCTGCCGGCATGGGACACCCCAAGTTTTCGCCAGCTTGCGTGCCGCCCACTGCGGTGGCTGTTTCGCTTGGCTCGCTGAAAGTGGCTGAAGGACCGTTCGATGGCGGTGTTATGCCGCCTGGTGCGCCATTGTCCCCAGGCGCTATTTCACCGCTGCTCTCGCTGGAGTCGCTTGCGATGTCACCCGTCGAGGGGGCGAGTCCGACCGCTCCTACTCCGCTCCATTCCATCTCGAGGAGCGCCGGATCGACAAGGACGTGATGCACATCTTGCGTTTCGGCACTGATATCGACAGGACCGGGATCTGCCCCTCGCGTCAGGCTGAGCGATCCGGTCCGCTGTTTGCCCCGAATCTCCTGGCTTTCTGTGCCGCTCGCGTAGAACATCAGAGGGATTTCGCCATTTGCTGTAGCGTCGGTGCCCGCCTTGGTCATTTTCAACGATGCGGTGAATGAGATAGCGGGCTGCGTGCCATCGGCGCTCGAGGGGACGCAGCCCAGGCATACACCTCCTCCGTCTTCGAAAAACGTGCTGTCGAAGGCGACTGTTGCCCCGTCCGCCGAGTCATCGGACAGGGTGATGTCGAGGCACAGCTCCACGTCGCAGGAATCGCCATCGGCATCAGTTGCAGCTGCACGCCATGTGCAGATAACGCATCCCGTTAGGGGGCCGTCCGTTGTGCTCGAGTGCTCGGTATCCACGACTATCGAGCTGTTCGTGCAGCGACGGAGGCACCCCGAGGCCGAAATGCTTGCCTGCGCAAGCGAGAAGCGTTGGCGCGCGATGGTGCTCATCTGGTTTGTGGCGAGACAGTTGACGGCAGGTAAGGGGACGTCCACGGCGGGTGTCGCTAGAGCGGCGACGGGCATGCCGGTGGCAAGCGCACTGCAGAGCGCGGCAACGGGCAAAAGGTTCTTTGATGCCATGGGTTCTCCTTACCTGTTCTGGACGGTCTCGATTTTCGCGGCTACTGGCTGCGTTTGATGCGCAGGCCAAGGCCGATGGCGCTTGCGCCTGCCGCGGCGATTCCTGCTGCCAGGAGCTGTCGCGTGTCGGCCGTTTGCGCGAGGGGCTCATGTTGGCCACTGCGTTCGAGCTCCGATAGATCGACAGTCACTTGCGTGGCAGCCTGCGCTTGCTCTTGTTGGGCAAAGGCGGCGATCGGGGCAAACGTTACAACGCCGATGATGACGGCAAGGACAATCGCCTTAGGCCGTGTGCGCACCGGGCTCGACCGTCCACGTAATGCTTGCGACCTGGTCGCCCTCGCCAGTCACATGGAAGATGTCTCGCGTGACGCGGGCGACATTGCCGCTTGTCTTGAGCTTAATCTTGTCCGTACCATCGGCGATGCCCTGGTAGCCCATGTCGAAGGATGCATTTTTGGAAAGATCGAGGCCCGCTTCCTGCGTCGCGGCGTGGGCGTCTTGGAGTGCCTTGTCTGGGCCGACCTTAAAATCGATGGAGTTCTGGGCGGTCCCCGTCTTGGCGTCGGCGACGATGCTCCAGGACTTCTGGGCGGCAATCTTCATGTTGGTAACGTGGATGCCATAGGCCGAAAGATTGTCGATGGTGGTTGTATTCTCGGAAGGGCCCTGGAGCGTGCCGTCTGCCTTAGCGACGAACGGAATGACGGTCGGGGCTTTGAACTTGATGTTGTCGATTTCGGTCCAGATGGTCACGTTGGTGGTTCCAGTGCGTCCCTCCGCCAGGGCGGTGGTCGGCGCGGCACCCATTGAGAGTGCAAGCATCAGCCCCGCGCCCACGACGAGCACCCTGGCCCCATTCAAGTTCCTGGTGATGTCCATAATCGTTCCTTTCTATTCGTCACGGACCGTTTCCGTGAGGGTTAGACGAAAGCGGTGTGGGTGCGCGTTTTCGCAACAGGTGGCAGATCTAGTCTTCGGCCTGCGCAACGCGCACCTTGACGCGCGTGGGATTGCCATGGGCGTCGTAGGTCTTGGCGTCGAGCGCCTGGATCTCGATATACGCCTCGCCTTCTTTGATGTCGCCTGCAGGGCAGGTCTCGACGGTCTTGCCGGTCTCGACCACGCCCGATTCATAGATGGTCTCGTCGTTTTGGATCACGCGGAAACGCTGGGGAAACTTGTTATCCTGGATGTTTTGCACGTTGACGCGCAGCTTGCCGCCTTTTTGTAGCTGGGCGACCGGTGCGACCGAGATCGTCATCATGTTGTCGCGGACGATGGCATCGAGCTCGTCCTGGATTTCCTGGCGCGACTTACCCTCCGCCGCTGTGACCGAGGCACCTGTCTCGGCGACAGGCTTTGACTGCCAGGCGTAAAGGCCGACGGCGATAAGGGCGCAGGCGATGGCCAGGCAGACAACGCCGAGCCTTTTTCGATGTTTCGACCCTAGGGGGCTCGACTGCTTCCTTACGCTCATGCGGCATCCTTAGTGGTATAGACGCGCGCGAACGTGGACGGATCGGCGCCAAAGAGCATGTGGAGCATGAGGCGTCGCGAGTAGATGAGCTCGTCGAAGTTTGGGTCGAGTTTGATGTCGTGGATGTGGGCGATGTGGTGGGCGAGTGCCGAAAACGATTCGGGATCGCAAATCACGTCGGTGGTGACGTGATAGACAGCCGCATCGGGAAACGCTTCCTCGTCGAAGGGCAGAAGATATGGGTCATCGTCAACTTCGATGGCGATGCCGTACTGGGGCCAGTAATATGCCATGGGAACCTCCCTGCTTTTGGACCAAACCTTCTATTGGTTCTGGCTGTCGATGCCGACCGTATCAGCCGTAACTTGACCAATTTCTGACCAAATGCTTGACGGATTTACATCGCCGCAGTTGAGAGACGCTAAAAAATATCTCAAGTTTTTTCGAGCGCCAATTGTGCGCGCGGCAACGATGGGAAGGGGCGCGTTAAATAGAGCGCCTGCCGAGAAAACGTCGCCGTTCGCCGAATTGCACAAACGTAAAATTCGCCAATTATGGAGACGGTCTCAGTCACGTCGATGAAACGATGCGGTAACATCTCCCTGCAAACACTGTAGTTAGCTAAAGGGGGAGTTCGCGTGTCTGCAACCATCAAACCCTTCACCGACGAGTTCGAAGAATATGGTCGCGATGAGTCTCGCACATCGGGCGAGGCCTCGAGCATCTCGTTTCCGACAACGGAGGACGAGGTCCGCGCCATTTTGAAAAAGCTCCATGCCGAGCGTGTCCCGGTGACGGTTCAGGGCGCCCGGAGCGGTCTTGCCGCCGGCGCCGTGCCTCATGGCGGTCACATTCTCAATACTTCCCGCATGAATCGCTACCTAGGCATTCACCGCGATGGGCAGGGCCGCTTTCTTTTGCGTGTGGCGCCTGGCGTCGTGCTGTCTGAGCTGCGCAAGCAACTGGGCAAGAAAGTGCTGCCGACTGCCGGCTGGGACCAGGCATCGCTTGAGGCCTACGAGGAGTTCCAGGAAGCTCCCGAGCAATTCTTTCCTACCGATCCCACCGAGGCATCTGCCTGCCTGGGCGGTATGGCGGCATGCAACGCTTCCGGCGCCCGTAGCTACGCTTACGGCCCCATGCGCCCTCACGTCACGGGCCTTCATGTCGTGCTGTCCGATGGCGACCTGCTCGAGCTTCACCGTGGCGAGGTTTTTGCACAGGGTCGTCGTCTTTCGCTCGTCACGGTGCAGGGCCGCACGCTCGAGCTCGACCTTCCCGACTACACCATGCCCAAGACCAAAAATGCTTCGGGCTATTTCGTTGCTGACGATATGGATGCCATCGATCTGTTTATCGGTGCGTGTGGCACACTCGGTGTTATCACCGAGCTCGAGATTGCCCTGCAGTCGGCGCCTGCGGTCGTTTGGGGCGTGAGCTGCTTCTTTGACAGCGAAGACAAGGCCGTGTCCTTCACCGATTCTGTGCGTCCCGTTCTGTCCCACGCGGCTGCCATCGAATATTTCGATGCGGGCGCCCTGGATATCCTACGTCGTCAACGCGAGCAGTCGACCGCGTTCGCCTCGCTGCCGGCGCTCGACAAAGACGCCAGGGTCTGTGTCTACGTGGAGCTCGACTGCGACGACGAAGCCCAGGCGACTGAGGAGCTGTATCACTTGGGGTGGGTACTAGAGCTTGCGGGCGGCAGCGACGATGCGACATGGGTCGCGCGCACCGAGGTCGATCGCGAGTGTCAGCGATTCTTCCGCCATGCGGTGCCCGAGAGCGTCAACATGCTCATCGACGAGCGTCGCCGCACGGATCCCACCATCACCAAACTGGGCTCGGACATGTCGGTGCCCAACGTACGCTTGGCCGATGTCATCGCCCTTTATCGTCGCACGTTGGCCGAAAGTAGGCTTGAATCTGCCGCCTGGGGGCACATCGGTAATAACCATCTGCATGTGAACATTCTGCCGCGCGATGCGCAGGATTACCGCCGCGGCGGAGAACTCTTTGCCCAGTGGGCTTCCGAAGTCACGGCCATGGGCGGCGCCGTCTCCGCCGAACACGGCGTCGGCAAGATCAAGGCGGGCTTCTTGGAGACGATGTACGGTCACGAGGCCATGGTCGAGTCGGCGCGGCTCAAGCTCCAGCTCGATCCTGCCGGGCAGCTGGGACGCGGTAACCTGTTTTCGGAGAAGCTCTTAGATGAGCTCGTCCAGAAAGGGGACGCGTGAAGATGAGCGATTTCCATATGGTGGTGTGCGTCAAGGCGGTGCCGGGCAGCACCGAGGTCAAGATGGATCCCAAGACCAATACCATCGTGCGCGATGGCAAGCAGGCGGTCATTAATCCCTTTGACGCGAGCGCTTTGGAATGTGCGCTGGCGCTGAAGGACGACTTTATCGGCTTTGGCATGGACGTGCGCGTAACGGTGGTGTCGATGGGCATCCCCGCGACTGAATCGCTATTGCGCGACTGCATCGCCCGAGGCGCCGATGACGCACTGCTGCTAACCGATCGCGCCTTTGCAGGTGCCGATACCCTGGCAACGACCTATGCCCTCAAGTGCGGCATCGAGGCGCTCGACGAGGACTTCGACCTGCTCATCTGCGGCAAGATGGCGGTGGACGGCGATACGGCCCAGATTGGTCCCGAGCTTGCCGGTGCCTTTGAGATTCCCTGCGTGACCGACGTGAGCTGCGTGCAGAGCGCAGGCTTTACGACCTGTGGTTCACTGGCGCTTGTTCACGGCTGCGATGCCGGCGAGGAGACGGTGTATCTGGAGATGCCGTGCGCGATGACGACCGCCAAGGAGATTGGCCAACTGCGCATGCCGAGTATTGCCGGCATTCGTGCGGCCGAGGAGGCGGACGTGCGCGTGGCCAACGCTGCCGACGTGAACGCCGACCCCGCGCGCTGCGGCCTTGCCGGCTCGCCGACGCAGGTCGTGCGATCGTTTGTGCCCGACCGCGACCAAACATGCGAGGCCGTTGACGGAACGGCGTTCGAGCAGGCGGCAAAACTTGCCAAGATTATCGAGGGGATGGCGTAGATGAGCGGACTGATTATCGATAGCGAAGCCTGTATCGGCTGCGGTCGCTGCGTTCGCGCCTGTGCCTCGGGCGGCATCGTAGTGGAAGGCGAGCGGCCCAACCGTTGCGCCCGCGTAACCGATGGCTGCATCCTGTGCGGTGGGTGCGTCGACGCCTGCCCCTTCAACGCTATCTCGATCGAGCGTGACGAGGCCGCTGGTGTGGTGGACCTTGATGCATATCGAGACATTTGGGTGTTCGCACAGACCGACGAGCACGATACGGTGACTCCCGTTGCCTATGAGCTCATGGGCAAGGGCCGCGAGCTTGCCGATGCTCGCGGCTGCCGTCTGGTGGCGCTGGTCGGTATGGGCCCCGAGGGTTCTCTCGGTGACCTGGAGCATCTGGTTTGCGCCGGTGCAGACGAGGTCCTGGTCTGTCGCGACGAGCGTCTGCACCAGAACGATGCGGAGGTTTACGCCCGGCTGATCTGCGATTTGGTGGCAGAGCGCAAGCCCGAGGCCATTCTGTACGGTGCGACCGCCTTTGGCCGCGAACTGGCACCCGGCGTTGCCGTGCGTTTGCAGACGGGCCTTACGGCTGACTGCACCGTACTTTCGATGGATGCGGAGACGGGGCTGCTGCAACAGACGCGTCCGGCGTTTGGCGGCAACCTGATGGCCACCATCGTCTGCCCCAATCATCGTCCTCAGATGGCAACGGTGCGTCCCGGCATCTTTAAGGCTCCCGACTTCGACTACGGCCGTTCCGGCACGATTACCCAGGTGATGCTTGCGGAGGACGTTAAGGCCCGTGTCGAGATCTCGATTCCCGCCGAGGAGTGGGGACAGCAGGCCTCAATTGCCGATGCCGAGCGTCTGGTCGTGGTGGGCCGCGGCATTGGCTCCAAGAAAAATCTGCCGCTGATGCGAAGGCTCGCCGAGGCTCTGGGAGCCGAGCTTGGCTGCACGCGACCCGTGGTGGAGGCCGGCTGGCTGGAGTATCGCCATCAGATTGGCCAGACGGGCGTGTCGGTTTCGCCCAAGCTTCTCGTGAGTATCGGTGTTTCGGGCGCCATCCAGCATCTTGCCGGCATCGGTGGGGCGGAGTGCATTATCGCCATCAACGAGGACTCGGATGCCCCCATTTTTGGTGCTGCCCAGTACAAGGTTGTTGGGGACGCCGTCGAGGTCGTCGAGGAGCTGCTGGCCCAGCTTGAGCGCTAGGCACGCGCCAGCCAGTCGCGCATCTCGTCCTTTAGGCGGCTCCAGGTTGCCTGCGTGGCGGGGTCGGTAAAGGGCCGCGTAATGCCAAAGGGCGCGTCGAGCAGGCGGTAGATATCACCCTGCTCGCGCGCCAGCGCGCGGCTCGCCGGATAGATGAGCTCAAACATAAAGCAGATGAGTCCCACCAGGTAGTCCGCCGGCTCGTTGCGCTCGTCACGCGCGACGCAGCGATGCTCGTCAAAGGCGGCAAGCGTCGGCGCCGAGAAGCGACTGGCTAGAAACGCGTTCTCATCCACTTTGAGGATAGTGTCGACGGTGCTGTCGGCGATGGTGCGCATAATGTCGATCTTGTCACCATCGCGCACGATGTCGCAGAAGCTCCGCGTGCGCTCGTCGAGCTGCGCGGGTAGACGGAAATCGCTGTGATAGGCAATGCTCGCTCGGATGAGCTCATCTTCTGCCGGGTCATCGATAAAGTCGCGGATGCTCGTTACGGCGGGTGCATCGGCGGGATTCTCGCCAAAGAGGACCTCGATGCCCAGCGCTGCATGGCTCATGCTCTCGGCGTCCTTAAAGGTGTCCCAGCGTCGTAGCTGCTCAAAGCGGCCCATATCGTGTAGCAGGCCGCAAAGCCATGCCAGGTCAATGTCCTGCGGTGACCAGCCCTGTTCGCGTGCCACGGCATCGCATACCTCGGCAACGTGGTACGTATGCTCGATTTTGAGTGCGATGCGCGGATTGGCGGCATCGTAGGCATCGGTATAGCGTTTGAAGGCCGCGGCAGCCCGCGTTTGATCGATAGCTGTCATAATGACTTCCTAAAAAGTTGTGTCTTTCGATCCGGTGGCAATTGTAGGTGAACTCGGTTGCCATCGGGCGATGGTTCTGCCGCGCCGTTGAATGCGGCTCGGAAATCTTGTCGGGACGAGGAACGCTATGGTGCTCAAAATCGTTAAAACCGTCTGGCCGGTGATGCTTACCTATGTTGCGATAGGTGCGCCGTGCGGAATGATTATGGCGCAGACGGGGATGGAACCATGGATGGTTTTTGCCCTGAGCAGCACGTTTGTGACGGGCTGCGGACAGTTTATGGTCTGCAACCTGTGGCTGGCGGGCGTGCCTGCGGCATCGATTATCGCAAGCGTCGCCGCAATCTCCTCGCGCTTTGCACTTTACTCGGCATCGATCGCACCGCATCTGGCGGGCGCCTCGAAGCGTCAGACGCTGGCTGTTGCCGCGACGCTCACCGAGGAGGCATATGGCATCTCGCTTGCCAAGTTGATTGAGGGGCAGGATTGGGGTCCGCGCGAGACCTTTGCGCTCAACGTGATTCTCATCGCAACATGGGGCGTCTCGTGCACAATGGGCGCCGTTGTCGGTGCCGTTGTCGATGTCCCCACCGCTCTTGCAGGTTTTGTCTGCACATCGCTCTTTATCTGCCTGCTCTTTTCGCAGCGACTGTCGCGCGGCAATGCCGTAGCTGCCGTTTTGGCTGCGGCATCCGTCGCCGTATGCAAGTTCTTGGGGTGGACGAATGTCGCCGTGCCGGTAAGCGTACTCGTCGGCGTTGCCGCGGCGCTCGCGTGCGATGCCCTCGCCGAAGGAAGAGGTGCCCGCGATGCCCGTTAACGAGTTTTTGGTCCTGTGGCTCTCGTCGTGGGCGGCCATCGCGTTTTTCCGCATTGCCCCGGCGTTTGCCTTGCGCGGGAGAACGCTGTCGCCCCGCGTTACCGAAGCCTTGGGCTATATTCCGCCTGCCGCCTTTGCGGCGCTGGTCGCCAACGATTTGATAAGCCCTGGCGCTTTCGACGCCGGCCTGTGGCAGGGCTTGATTCCCTGGATTGCGGCCGCCGGCGTCGTGGCGGTGGCAATCAAGACAAAGTCGATGTTGTGGTGCTGCGTCTCGGGCATCGTGTTCTATATCGTTTTGAGCTTCATATAAGAGCGGGGCACGTTTAGCGTCCCGGCACAACGAATCGAATTTCTCACCGAGCCGGTCTGCTTCTTCTGGTACCATGGTCAAACTTTACTGTAGCAAAGTGTGACGTGGGCTTTTATGTCCCGTCAACGGAAATGGGGGTTTCATGGCACAGGAAGCGACCGCCAACGAGCAAAAGAAATTCAAAGTACCGCGAATCCCGGGCGACATCATGATCTACCCGATGATCGTCGGCCTTTTGCTCAATACCTTCTGCCCGCAGGTCTTTGAGATCGGTGGCTTCTTTACCGCCGCCTGTCGCGGCGGTTCCAATACCATCGTCGCCGCGATCCTACTCTTCGTGGGTGCCGGCATCAGCTTTAAGTCCACGCCGGGTGCCATCAAGACCGGCGTCGTCGTACTGATCCCTAAGCTTGTGGTGGCAGCTGCGCTGGGCCTGGGCGTTGCGTATTTCTTTAACGACAACTTTTTGGGCCTGAGCTCGGTCTCCATTATCGGCGGCATCACGTTTTGCAACATGGCGCTCTATACGGGCATCATGGGCGAGTTTGGCGATGAGTCCGAGCAGGGCGCCGTCGGTATCCTGTTCTTTACGGCCGGCCCCGCCGTTACCATGATCATCCTGGGCGTCTCGGGTCTTGCTAACATCCCGCTGGGCACCATCGTCGGCTCCATCCTGCCGCTTGTCATCGGTATGGTTTTGGGCAACCTCTTCCCGTTCATCAAGAACCTGCTGGTCCCCGGCGCCAATCCTGCGATTGCCGTCATCGGTTTTCAGCTCGGTGCGTCCATGAGCCTGTCGAGCTTTGTCACCGGCGGCATTTCCGGCATCTTGCTGGGCCTTGTCACGCTGTTTGTCGTCGGTCCCATCACCTTTGCGTTCGAGCGCCTGTGCGGCGGTAACGGCAAGGCCGCCGTGGCTTGCTCCACCATTGCCGGCACGGCCATGACCACGCCGGTCGCCCTCGCCGAGGTCGCTCCGCGCTATGCCGAGCTTGCGCCCACCGCGTATGCGCAGATCGCCACCGCCGTCATCATCACGGCAATCATGGCCCCGATTCTGACCGGCTGGGTCGATAAGAAGTTCTGTCAGGGCAAGGAGGATCTGTCGCCTGCCGGTGTCGAGGCCATCGAGGAAGCCGTCGCGACTGATATCGATGGCGAGTAGCAACCGTCATCCATCAATGATGCCGGCGTGCAATTCGCGCCGCTTGAGCGCCCGAACGAATGCTTTCTTGCAGTTATGTTCGGGCGCTCTGCTATGATTCCCTTTACTCCTACGGAATAGGGGGGGGTGTTTATTGCCCAGGCACGATTCGGGCGATTCTGACCACTTGGATATTGAAAGGATGGCGTCTCGTGGTTAAGGCACTCAAGATTGAGATATTCCTGCTCTGCATGATTGTTCTTATCGGGCTTGCCGCGCGAAGCCGTCGCTCTTTATTCTCGAGCACCCAGCAGCTATTGTTTAGCATGCTTGGCTACACCTCTGCCGCGTACATATTATTCGATATGATCTGGACGCTTTCGGACGGTGTGGACGGCACGTTGGGTATTGCTGCCAACTGGATTTCCAACGCGGTTTCGTTTTCGCTCTTTGCCATCGCGTGTCTCATTTGGTTTATCTATTCCGAGACGGTGCAGGGTTCTCGCCTTGTGACCTCACGCTATAGGGTGGTGCTTGTAGCGTTGCCTACGGTTCTGGTGGTCGTGCTGGCGTTTACCAGTTACTGGACGCACGCCCTGTTCTATATCGATTTGCAGGGCGTGTACCGCCGCGGTGTCGCCTATATGATTCGGCCTATCGTGAGCTACTGCTACGTCATATATACGTCCTTGCATGCTTTTGTGCATTCCCTACGGGTTGAAAGCCTACAAAAGAAGGCCATTTATCGAACTCTGGCATTCTTCGCTATTCCCGCTCTGGTGGGCGGTACCTTTCAGGTCGTATACTCGGTGCCCGGCCTTTGTGTCGGCATAATGATTAGCATCCTGCTGCTCTACATCGTCTACCAGGAGCAGCTGATCTCGACCGACCCGTTGACTGGCCTCAACAACCGCAACCGCTTTGAGACCTATATGCTGTCGCTCTTTTCAAATGTGGATCATACGGACGATGTGTATCTGCTTATGATGGACGCTGATGGCTTTAAGCAGATTAACGATCGCTATGGACATGTGGAGGGCGACCATGCCCTTCAGGTTATCTCCGCCGCACTCAAAGATGTCTGCTCGGCGTCTGGTGGCTTTATCGCACGTTATGGCGGCGATGAGTTCGTAGTGCTCCAAAAGGGGACAGCAGAGCAGGACATCATACATCTGTGCGAGGCGATCAACGACGAGCTCGCGCGCGCCGAGGTGCCGTATCTGTTGCGGATGTCTATCGGCTACGCACGGATGGGTGATGGCGTCGATACCTGGCAAGACTTGCTTCGCGCTGCCGATGCGGAGCTCTACCGCGTAAAGCACGAGAAGAAAAAAGCCGGCATCCAGATACGCTAGAAAAAAGCGACCACGCGAATGTCCGCTGCAGGTGCGGCATATGCAAGGGCCTGGTTTGTTAGGCCTTTTTAGGCTTGTTGACAATGATGATGCCACCGCAGACCAACAGCAGGGCAACGATGACGGTAACGGGGCTCGTGCCCGCGCCCTCGCCGAGCAGCAGCGCGCTCAGCGCTACGCCAAAGACCGGGTTCATAAAGCCAAAGACCGAAACGCGGCTGACGGGGTTGACGGCGAGCAGGCGCGACCACAGCGAGTAGGCGACCGCGGAGATAAGCGCCATGTAGATGATGAGCGCGATGGCGGGGATGATCGCGGTGGGGGACAGCGTGCCGCCCATCAAAAAGCCGATGGCGGTGAGGACCAGGCCGCCGACCAAGAACTGCCACGCGGCAAGCAAGACGCCGTCGTGCTCGCGCGAGAAGATGCCGATCAGGCAGGTCGAAAGGGCACCCGCGACGGTGGAGGCCAGGATAAAGCCCTCGCCGTCGAGCGCAAAGCCAAAGGTGCCGTCTGCGCCCGAAAGGTTGACGAGCGCGACACCGGCAAAGCCCAGGACGCAGCCGAGCACCTTGGCCGCATTGAGCTTCTCGGTGCGAAACGCCAGGGCGGCAAAGAGGATGGCTAGGAAGTTGGCGCTGGCCTCGATGATGGAGCTCGACATAGCGCTTGCACGGGAGAGACCAAGGTAGAAAAAGAAGTACTGCCCGATCGTCTGGAAGAGTGACAAGACAAAGATGGGCTTGATATCGCGCGCTTGCGGAACGAGCGGACGGCGCTGGGCCACGCTCATGCCAACAATGACCAGCATGCCGGCAAGCGTGAAGCGCAGACCCGCGAAGAGCAGCTGCGAGGCACTATCGTGTGCGGGAATGCCAAAGAGCTCGTAACCGATCTTGATGCAGGGGAAGGCGGAGCCCCAGAGCGCGCAGCAAACGAGACAGCCCAGGATGAGTCCGGGCAGGGTGGCGAGATACGACTTGCGGCTTTCCATGATGTCCTTCCTACATGCGCGAAGCAAAAAAGAACCCGCCACCGGATGTGTCGGTGGCGGGCGTTGTTACCCGAGGGGATTGTACCCGATGGGAAAGGTTTAGGCGAAGTAGGCTACGCCGCTCTCAAAGATCGGCATGAACTTGTCGCCGGGGACATGCTCGGGCACGTTGCGGTACAGGTTGTCGCCGCGACGCTCGGCATGGCCCATCTTGCCCAGGACGCGGCCGTCGGGGCTCGTGATGCCCTCGATGGCGAGTGCGGAGCCGTTGGGGTTGACGGAAAGATCCATGCTGGGCTTGCCGTCCTCGCCCACGTACTGCGTGGCGACCTGGCCGTTGGCGATCAGCTGGGCGAGCACCTCGTCATTGGCGACAAAGCGGCCCTCGCCGTGGCTGATGGCGACGGTGTAGGGGTCGTCCAGGCTGCACTGCGACAGCCACGGGGACAGGTTGGACGAGATGCGGGTGCGCACCAGACGGCTCTGGTGGCGACCGATGGTGTTGAACGTCAGCGTGGGCGCATCGGGCGTGGCGTCGACGATGTCGCCGTAGGGCACCAGACCGAGCTTGACAAGAGCCTGGAAGCCGTTGCAGATGCCCAGCATCAGGCCATCGCGGGCCTTGAGCAGGTCGCGGACTGCCTCAGTGACCTCGGGAGCGCGGAAGAACGCCGTGATGAACTTGGCGGAGCCGTCGGGCTCGTCGCCGCCCGAGAAGCCGCCGGGGATCATGACGATCTGGCTTTGGCGGATGCGACGGGCAAGCTCGTGGGTGCTCTCGGCGACGGCCTCGGGCGTGAGGTTGTTGATCACGAAGGTGTCGGCCTCGGCGCCGGCGGCACGGAAGGCGCGGGCGCTATCGTACTCGCAGTTGTTGCCGGGGAACACGGGGATGATCACGCGCGGGCGGGCGATCTTGGCGCCGCCGTACACGTGGATATCCTTGGCGCGATAGTCGACGGTCTCGACCTCGGGCTGCTCGCCGGCGCTGCGGTAGGCAAAGACGCCCTCGATGCCGCTCTCCCAGGCCTCTTGGAGCTCGGAGAGCTCGATGACCTCGGAGCCGGTGTCGATGACATAGCCCTCGACGGTGGTACCCAGGGGCTCGACGACAACGCCGTCGGCGACCTCGGGCAGCTCGGCATCCTCGGCGAGCTCGACGATAAAGCTGCCGTAGAGCGGGGTGAAGAGACTCTCCACGTCCACGTCCTCGGCAAGCTCGATACCGATCTGGTTGCCGACGCACATCTTAAAGAGGCTCTCGGCGCCGCAACCGTAGCCGGGCGTGGAGACGGCCAGGGCGTCGCCGGTGGCAGTGAGCGCCTCGACGGCGTCAAACGCGGCGAGCAGCTGCTGGGCGTCGGGGCGGTAGTCCTCGCCGTAGGTGGCGGGAGCGATGCGGACGACGCGGTGCGTGAGGCCCTTGAACTCGGGCGAGACGGCGCGGGCCGCGCGGCCCACGGCCACAGCGAAGCTGATCAGAGTCGGCGGAACGTTGAGCTCGCCGGCCTCGTCCTCAAACGAACCGCTCATGGAGTCCTTGCCGCCGATGGCGCCGGCACCCAGGTCGACCTGAGCCATGAGGGCGCCCAGGACGGCTGCCGTGGGCTTGCCCCAGCGCTCGGCCTCGGTGCGCAGACGCTCGAAGTACTCCTGGAAGGAGAGGTAGGCGTGCTTGTGCTCAAAGCCGGCGGCCACGAGCTTGGCGATGGACTCGACTACGGACAGGTAGGCGCCCGCAAACTGGTCGGCCTCCATCAGGTAGGGGTTGAAGCCCCATGCCATGGCGCTCGCCGTGGTGGTCTCGCCGTCCACGGGGAACTTGGCAACCATGGCCGAGCTCGGGGTGAGCTGTGTCTTGCCGCCAAAGGGCATGAGCACGGTCGCGGCGCCGATGGTGGAGTCGAAGCGCTCGGAAAGGCCCTTGTTGGAGGCGACGTTAAGATCGGTGACGAGTGAGGTCATGCGCTCGGCAAGCGTGGTGCCGGCCCAGCTGGGCTGCCACACGCTGCGGGCGCACACGTGGGCGACCTGGTGCTTGGGCGCGCCGTTGGAGTTGAGGAACTCGCGGGATAGGTCGACGATGGCGACGCCGTTCCAGGCCATGCGCATGCGCGGCTCGGCGGTAACCTCGGCGATGACGGTTGCCTCCAGGTTCTCCTCGGCGGCGTAGCCCATGAACTCCTCGACGTCATCGTCGGCGACGGCGCAGGCCATGCGCTCCTGGGACTCGGAGATAGCGAGCTCGGTGCCGTCAAGGCCGTCGTACTTCTTGGTCACGGTGTCAAGGTCGACATACAGGCCGTCGGCAAGCTCGCCCACGGCGACCGAGACGCCGCCGGCGCCAAAGTCGTTGCAGCGCTTGATCAGACGGCAAGCGTCGCCGCGGCGGAACAGACGCTGCAGCTTGCGCTCGACTGGGGCGTTGCCCTTCTGGACCTCGGCACCCGAGGTTTCGATGGACTCGGTGTTCTGGGTCTTGGAGGAGCCGGTGGCACCGCCGATGCCGTCACGGCCGGTGCGGCCGCCCAGCAGGATGATCTTGTCGGTGGGGGCGGGGCACTCGCGACGCACGTGGTTTGCCGGGGTAGCGCCCACGACGGCACCGACCTCCATGCGCTTGGCCACGTAGCCGGGGTGATAGAGCTCATTGACCTGGCCGGTGGCAAGGCCGATCTGGTTGCCGTAGCTGGAGTAGCCGGCGGCAGCGGTGGTTACGAGCTTGCGCTGCGGCAGCTTGCCCTCGAGCGTCTCGGAAACCGGGACGGTGGGGTCGCCGGCACCGGTGACACGCATGGCCTGATACACATAGCTGCGGCCCGAGAGCGGGTCGCGGATGGCGCCGCCCACGCAGGTGGCGGCACCGCCGAAGGGCTCGATCTCGGTGGGGTGGTTGTGGGTCTCGTTCTTAAACAGGAACAGCCAGTCCTGGTCCTCGCCGTCGACATCGACCTTCACCTTGACGGTGCAGGCGTTGATCTCCTCCGACTCGTCGACATCGGTCATGACGCCGGTCTTCTTAAGGTACTTGGCGCCGATGGTGCCCATGTCCATGAGGCAGACGGGCTTGGCGTCGCGGCCGAGTTCGTGGCGCATCTCCATGTAGCGGTCGAAGGCCTGCTGCACCACGGCGTCATCGATCGTCACGTCGTCCAGGACGGTGCCGAAGGTGGTGTGGCGGCAGTGGTCGGACCAATAGGTGTCGATCACGCGGATCTCGGTGATGGTGGGGTCGCGATCCTCATCGCGGAAGTACTGCTGGCAGAAGGCGATGTCCGCCTCGTCCATGGCAAGGCCGCGCTCGGAAATAAAGGCGGCAAGGCCGGCTTCGTCGAGCTCGCGGAAACCGTCGAGCACCTCGACGGGCTGGGGCTCGGGGGTCTCCATGTACAGCGTCTCGGGCAGGTCGAGCGAGGCGATGCGCGCTTCGACGGGGTTCACCACGTAGTGCTTGATGGCCTCGATGGCGGCCTCGTCCAGGGCGCCCGAGATCATATAGACCTTGGCGGAGCGCACGGCAGGGCGCTCACCCTGGCTGATGAGCTGCACGCACTCGCTGGCGGAGTCGGCGCGCTGGTCAAACTGGCCAGGCAGGAATTCGACGGCAAAGACGGCGCCATCGCTTGCGGGGAGCTCGTCGTAGGTCACATCGACCTGGGGCTCGCTAAAGACGGTCGGCACGCAGGAGCGGAACAGCTCCTCGTCGATGCCCTCGACGTCGTAGCGGTTGATGATCCTCAGGGCCTCGATGCCCTTGATGCCGAGAATCTCGGTCAGCTCGCCCTTGAGCTGCTGAGCCTCGACGTCGAACCCGGGTTTCTTCTCCACGTAGATACGAGAGACCATTGGTTCCTGCCTTCCTGATCGGTTGGGCGTACGGTACGGTATGCGGCAGCGGTCGGTTTGCGGGGTCTGCCCTGCGGTCGCCTTGAGCCACATGTTTGTAAACCTCACTATGATACGACAGCTCGCGGCGCGTTGAGGACGGCGAGGGTGCTACAGTGATGCGCAATCAAGAGAAAGGCATCACATGGCATTCGTTTCACTCGCCATCATCGCACTCGTGGCCTTTGCGAGTCCTTTTATCGCCTCGGCGATTCCCGGAAAGCCCGTTCCCGAGACGGTCTTTTTGCTCGTGTTCGGTGCGGTGCTGGGACCTCATATGCTCGGCATTATCCATGTGGATGCCGAGGTCTCGCTCGTGTCCGAGCTTGGCCTGGCCTTTTTGTTCCTGCTTGCCGGCTTTGAGATCGACCCCAAGAACATCACGGGCGTCGAGGGGCGCTACGGTATGGCCACGTGGGTTGTTACATTTTGCATCGCCTGGCTTGCCGTGCGCTTTACCCCATGGTTCTCGGTCAGCCATTTCGACGGTATCGCCGTGACGCTCGCCCTGACCTCTACGGCCCTTGGGGCGCTCATGCCCATCTTGCGCGAGCGGTCGCTTGCTGGGACGCGCGTCGGCGATTCGATTCTTGCCTATGGTACGTGGGGCGAGCTTGGACCCGTGCTCGCCATGTCGGTGCTGCTGTCTGCCCGTACGGGTGTCGAGACGCTGTTGATCCTGGGGCTGTTCGCCGTGGTGTGCGTGCTGCTTGCCGTGGTCCCCAGCCGCTCCAAGCGTATTGGCAGCCGCTTCTTTGCCTTTATTCAGGAGCGCGCCGATACGACTTCTCAGACGTTCGTGCGCCTCACAGTGCTCATCCTGGTCACGCTCGTGGCGTTTTCCGCCATTTTTAGCCTCGATATCGTGTTGGGCGCTTTTGCCGCGGGCTTTGTCCTGCGCTATATCATCCCCGAGGGCAACCATACGCTCGAGACTAAGCTCGACGGTCTTGCCTACGGCTTTTTGATTCCGGTGTTCTTTACCGTATCGGGCGCCAAGATCGACCTGACGGCAGTGGCGTCGCGCCCGGGTCTGCTCGTGGGCTTTATCGCGGCGTTGCTGATCATTCGTGCCGCGCCCATCGTTGTCTCCATGGGCATCTGCCCCAAGACGCGCGATGTTTCTGCCCACGGCCGCATTACCGTAGCGCTCTACTGCACCACGGCGCTGCCGATTATCGTCGCCGTGACGAGCGTCGCTGTCAACGCCGGCGCATTATCACAGGACGTCGCTTCGGTTATGGTGGCGGCCGGCGCCATCACGGTGTTCCTGATGCCACTGCTCGCGCAGCTCTTCTACCGCGTGGTCGATGCCGCGCCGGTTGCCGCCGTGGCAGAGGTTGCCGAGCATCCATCCGATGCGCTCGACATCCTGCGCGCCCACCACGACCTAGCGAGCTTGCTCGCGCGCGAGCATGAGCTGCTGACTTCGCATGGCCATGGTCGCGTATTCGAGGGCCTGCCTACGCTCGATACGATTGCCGAGCGTCTTTCCGCCGAGGCGGCGAGCGGCCACATCGATGCCCGCATCGTGGACGCGGCGCACCTGCTTGCCGAGAAGACCTATGGCGACGAGATTGACCCGTCCAAGTTGACTCCGCGTGAGCGCCGCCGCCTGGAGCGCGCCAAGCTCGCCGTGCGCGAATACCGTCGCCGCATGCTGGAGCTCTATGCAAGAGAAGAAGCCGAGGACGACGACGGCAAATAACGAGATGCTTCCCTAGGGGAAGGCGCATCCCACTTTAAAGATCCGAAACGGGACGCAGCTTCCGCGTCGGTCCCCATCGGGAAGCCACATCCCAGAATGGACGCTCAGGGCGGGATGCAGTTTCCGCGAGAGACTCGTTGCGGAAACTGCGTCCCAGAATCGGCGTTCAAAACGGGGCACACTTTCCGAAACATGGCCCTGAGGGAAGCTGCGTCCCGGCCTGAGCCGGAATACTGGGACACGGTTTCCACTTCAAACAGAAGAAGGCGCGCTGCCTGCGGTTGATGCAGGCAGCGCGCCTTTTGCGTTGAGCAATGTTGAGGCTAGGAGTCGTGGCTTGCGACCTTTAGGAGCGGGCTGCTCCGTCGACGGGGAGGATGGCGCCCGTGACGTAGGCGGACATGTCGCTCGCCAGGAAGACAAAGGCGTTGGCGACATCCTCGGGCTCGCCCATGCGACCCAGCGGAATGGTGGCGATGATGGGCTTGATGACCTCTTCGGGCAGGTTGGCGACCATATCGGTCTTGGTTACGCCTGGGGCGACGGCGTTGACGCGAATACCCATGGGGGCGAGCTCGCGCGAGAGCGACTGGACCATGCCATTGACGGCAAACTTGGACGTGGGGTAACCGACGCCGGAGGGCTGGCCGTACTTGGCGACCATCGAGCTTGTGGTAGTGATGGTGCCGCCGTGGCCGGCCTCGGTCATGATCTTGGCGGCAGCCTGGTGGCCATTAAAGACGGCGATGACGTTGAGGTCCATGACCTTTGCAAACTCTTCGGCCGTGTAGTCCAAAAGGGGCGAGCGCTGGGAGATGCCGGCGTTGTTGACGACCGTGTCCAAGCCGCCCATGTCGGCTGCAGCCTGGGTAAAGGCCTCGATCACGGCCTCGAGCGAGGTGAGATCGCAGGAACGGCCCCAAACTTTTGCCTCGGGGAAGGCTGCGGTGAGCTTCTCGACGGCTGCATCGGCAGTCTCCTGGCGCGAGCCAAAGACGGTGACGGCAGCGCCTTCCTCGATAAAACGGCAGGCGATGGCATAGCCGATACCGCGCGTGCCTCCGGTGATGATTGCTTTCTTGCCCTCGAGCAACATAGTGCTTCCTCTCATCGCGGGCGGACATACGCAGCACAGCGTAACGGGAGCCGGAATCGGCTGCGTTCGCATATCGGTGAACGGTAACCCGCGCTACCGATGAACGGCTCGTGCAAATGCCGCTTTGCCGCTGTGCTTAGAAGCCGGATTAAAAAGGGCTCCCGTCCCACATAGGACGGGAGCCCCTGAGGCGCGTATTGTTAAGCGGGTGTTGGGCTAGTTGGCCATGACGCCTTCGGTCCAGGCCTCGACGTCCTCGATGCGCAGGACGTTGGCGACCTCGGCCACGCAGTCGACGCTGGCAAGCTCGGTGGCGGCAGCCTGGACGTCCTTCTCGAGCGCGCGGTGCGTCAGGAAGATGACCGAGCAGGCATCGCTGACGCCCGACTTGCCGTCCTCGACCTGGTTGATGAGCGAGATCGAGATGTTGTGCTTGGCAAAGATGTCGACCGTCTCGGACAGGGCGCCCACGCGGTCGGCGACCTTCAGGCGCACATAGTACTTGGTCTGGAGCTCGTCCATGGGCTTAAAGGCGAGGTTGTGACCATAGGGCTCAATCTCGGGCAGCGGAGCCACACCGCGGCTGATCTGCTCGGAGAGCGACAGGATATCGCCCACGACGGCGCTCGCGGTGGGGAAGGAGCCTGCGCCGGCACCGTAGAACATGGTCTCGCCCACGGCGTCGCCTACCACGTAGACGGCGTTCATGGCGCCGTTGACCTTGGCAAGCATGTGGTCTGCCGGGATGAGCGTGGGGTGCACGCGGACGTCGACACCGGCGTCGGTGTTGCGGGCGATGCCCAGCAGCTTAATGGTGTAGCCGAGCTCGCGGGCCTGGGCGATGTCCTCGGCGCCGATGGTACGGATACCCTGCTGGTACACATCATCAGTGGTAACGCGGGTGCCAAAGCCGATGGAGGCGAGGATCGCCGTCTTGCTGGCGGCGTCGAAGCCGTCGACGTCGGCGGACGGGTCGGCCTCGGCATAGCCCTTGGCCTGCGCGTCGGCAAGCACGTCGGCGTAATCGGCGCCCTCGGCGTCCATGCGCGACAGGATATAGTTGGTGGTACCGTTGAGAATGCCGGCGATGGTCAGGATCTTGTTGCCCACCAGGTCGTGCTCGAGCGTGCTCACGATGGGGATGCCACCGCCGCAGCTGGCCTCGCACTTAATCTGCACGCCGCACGCGCGCGCCTTCTCGGCGAGCGTCTCGACATGACGGCCCAGCAGGGCCTTGTTGGCAGAGACGACGTGCTTGCCGTTCTCGAAGGCGGTGGTGAAGATCTCGGTTGCGGGATGCTCGCCGCCGATCAGCTCGACGACGATGTCGACGGCAGGGTCGGTGACGACGTCATGCCAGTCACTCGTAAAGGCCTCGCGCTCAATGCCTGCCGCCTCGGCCTGCTCCCAAGCAAGCGCGCAGGCGCGGGTCAGCTTAAGGTCGATGCCGTAGGCTGCCAGGTACTCATCGTGGTGGCTCTTGATCAGACGGGCCACGCCGCCGCCGACGGTTCCCAGACCGATCAGACCGACGTTCACGGTGCGCAGGGGTTCGCTCATAGATAGCTCCTTCGTGCATCTTATGGATGGATTAACCGCTTAAAGGTTGAGTGCATTCTAGCGTGAACCGAGGGCGTGTGCTCGCCAGGCAACAGGAGTCGCACAAAACGGCACCCCCGAAACGCTGCGGAAACATTGGAAACATGCTCGCTACAAACGAACTTCCGTAACAAACTGTCAACGTTTGCGCCATAAGGTTTGCCCCGTACCGCAAGACGGCCGCACCGCGGCCAGCGAAAAAGGGGGACACCATGTTCAACATCAACAGCACGCTCAGCCGTAGGAACTTTCTCGCCGGTGCCGCGGCGCTCGGCAGCACCGCGGCACTCGCTGGTTGTTCGTCGGGTGGCTCGGACGGCGGCTCCGCCGATGACGGCAAGACCTTCAAGATCGGTGTCATCGGCCCTCTGACCGGCGCCGCGGCAACCTATGGCGTTTCGGCCGAGAAGGGTGCCAAGCTCGCTGCCAAGGATTTTTCGACCAAGGACCTCAAACTCTCGCTTAAGTCCGAGGACGATGTCGCCGACGGAGAGAAGGCCATCAACGCTTTCAATACCTTGTGCGACTGGGGCATGCAAGCGCTCGTCGGCCCCGTCACAACTGGTGCCGCTGTCGCCGTCTCGGGCGAGATCGCCGACGATATGCTCATGGTTACGCCTTCGGCCTCGTCGCTCGACGTCACCAAGGATAAGACCACGGTCTTTCAAGTTTGCTTTACCGATCCCACCATGGGCGCCAGCGCTGCGAAGTTCTTGACCGAGAAGTATGCGGACGCCAAGATCGCCCTGTTCTACAACTCCGGCGATACGTACAGCTCGGGCGTTGCCGATGCCTTTGCCGAGCAGGCCAAGGCATCCAAGCTCGACATCGTCGATACCGAGACCTTTAAGGACGACTCCTCCACGAGCTTTACCAACCAGCTCACCAAGGCCAAGGAGGCCGGCGCCACGCTCATCTTTGCACCGATCTATTACACGCCGGCGTCCGTCCTGCTCAAGAATGCCAAGGACATGGGCTACGACATGACCCTCATGGGCACCGACGGCATGGACGGCCTGCTCTCCGTTGAGGGTTTCGATACCTCTCTTGCCGAGGGCGTGCTGCTCATGACCCCGTTCTCTGCCGACGATGAGAAGAACGCCGACTTCGTCAAGGCATATAAGGACGCCTACGACGAGACGCCCAACCAGTTTGCCGCCGATGCCTATGACTGCGTCCACGCGATTGCCGAGGCCATCGATAAGGCAGACATTGACATTACGGCCGACGGCGCCGACATTGCCGGCGACCTTGCCAAGGCCATGCGCAAGATCAAGATCGAGGGCTTGACGGGCGAGCTGACGTGGAACGACAAGGGCCAGGTTGAAAAGCCCGCTACGGCCTATGTGATTCAGGACGGCAAGTACATCGCCGCCTAGGTGCGCGCAAAACGCGACCGGTGAGGCCGTTTTATTCAGGGCAGGGACGCCTGTAACAGAACGGAAACATTACTTTCACACAATAAAGTGGCATTACTGCATAAAGTAATAGAAATACGCAGAATTATGGATAAACGAACAAATCCAAAGAAAAGTTGAAATAATCGCCACTTTCCTTAACTAAAGCGTCTAGTATTTTGCGAGCGCCGAACACGGCGAAGGATGGCCTGTCGGGTAACCGAAACCCGACGAGATTTGAGAGGAGAGCCGCATGTCGAGCCTCACCGGTAAGTCATTGAACCCTGTTATGAATCGCAGGAGCGTTATCGCGAGCGCAGCAGGTCTGGGGGCGATGTCCATTCTAGCTGGCTGCTCCTCCAACGGCGGCGACAGCGGTTCCGCGTCGGGCGACGCTTCGTTTAAGATCGGCACCATCGGCCCGCTGACCGGCGCCAACGCGTCCTACGGCAAGTCCGTTACACAGGCTGTCGAACTTGGCTGCAAGGATTTCTCGACTAAGGAGCTGCCGCTTGTCAGCAAGGCCGAGGACGACCAGGCTGACGGCGAGAAGGCCGTCAACGCCTTCAACACCCTGCTCGACTGGGGCATGCAGGCCCTCGTCGGTCCGACCACCACGGGTGCGTCGGTCGCCGTTGCCGCCGAGTGCGGCAACGACCCCGAGACGTTCATGATCACCCCGTCCGCGTCCTCCGAGGACGTTACCAAGGGCAAGGATTGCGTCTTCCAGGTTTGCTTTACCGACCCCAACCAAGGTGTCAACGCTGCCAAGTTCCTGGCGCAGAAGTATGCGAACGAGAAGTTCGTGCTGTTCTATAACTCCGGCGACGCCTATTCTTCGGGCATCGCAGATTCCTTTAAGGCCCAGGCCGCTAAGTCCAAGCTCGAGATTGTCGACGAGGAGACCTTTAAGGACGACTCCGCCACGAGCTTTACCAACCAGCTGACCAAGGCCAAGCAGGCAGGCGCCACCATGATCTTTGCGCCGATCTACTACACGCCGGCGTCCGTCCTGCTCAAGAACGCCAAGGACATGGGCTACGACGTCAAGATGATGGGCTGCGACGGCATGGACGGCATCCTGGGCGTTGAGGGCTTCGACACCTCTCTTGCCGAGGGTCTGCTACTCATGACCCCGTTCTCCGCCGACGACGAGAAGAACGCCGACTTCGTCAACGCTTACAAGGATAAGTACGGCGATACCCCCGACCAGTTTGCCGCCGACGCCTACGACGGCGTGCATGCTGTGGTCGAGGCTCTCAAGGAGGCCGGCCTGGGCGTCGACGCCGACCCCACCGAGGTTGCCGAGAAGCTGCCCGAGGCCATGCGCAACATTACCGTTGACGGCCTGACTGGCAAGCTCTCCTGGAACGACAAGGGTCAGGTCCAGAAGGACCCGACGGCGTACGTCATTACCGACGGCAAGTACGTACAGGCCTAATAGGCCGCCTTATATAGAGCGGTTTTGATCCCAAGCAGGGGAGGTTTTGGCCTTCCCTGCTTGCTTGGTATCTAGGGACGATGTAACGTCCCTGTTTCATACATCAACTGGAAACCTATTCGAAAGGGGGATGTGGAACATGACGGTCTTTATCCAATACCTGGTCAACGGCCTGTCCATGGGCAGCGTCTACGCCATCATCGCGTTGGGCTACACCATGGTCTACGGTATCGCCAAGATGCTCAACTTCGCTCACGGCGACGTCATCATGGTCGGTGCCTATGTCTCGTTCTGCGCCACGTCGTATCTCGGCCTCCCGGGCTGGGCATCTGTAGTTCTCTCTTGTGTGGTCTGCACGGTTCTCGGTGTTCTCATCGAGGGTCTGGCATACAAGCCGCTGCGCCAGGCGGGCCCTCTGGCCGTTCTGATCACGGCCATCGGCGTGTCTTACTTCCTGCAGAACGCCGCGCAGCTTCTGTGGGGCGCCACGCCCAAGAACTTCACTTCGCTCGTCACCTTCCAGGTGCCGGAGTTCTTGGCCAAGTTCAACGTAAGCGCCGTCTCGCTCGTCACCATCGTCGCCTGCCTGGTTATCATGGCCGGTCTGATGTTCTTTACAGGTAAGACCAAGATGGGCAAAGCCATGCGCGCCGTGTCCGAGGACAAGGCCGCCGCTCAGCTCATGGGCATCAACGTCAACCGCACCATCTCGATGACGTTTGCCATCGGCTCTGCGCTTGCCGCCATCGCCGGCGTGCTGCTGTGCTCCTACTCGCCGGTGCTGCAGCCCACCACGGGCGCCATGCCTGGTATCAAGGCCTTCGATGCCGCCGTCTTCGGTGGCATCGGCTCCATCCCCGGCGCCTTTGTCGGTGGCATTCTCATCGGCATCATTGAGGCGATGGCGCAGGCCTACATTTCCACGAGCCTTGCCAACTCCATCGTCTTTGGTGTTCTGATCATCGTCCTGCTCGTCAAGCCTGCCGGCCTCTTGGGCAAGTACGTTCCCGAGAAGGTGTAGGTGAGCGTTATGAAGTTTCTTAAAGACAAGCAGACGCGTCACGACTTTGTCACGTACGCCATGTGCGTCGTGGCATTTGCTATCGTGTTCTTTATGCAGTCCAACCATATGATCCCGCGCATGATCGCCGGCCAGTTGGTTCCCATTACGGCCTACATCGTCATGGCCATTTCCCTCAACCTCGTCGTCGGCATCGCGGGCGACCTGTCGCTGGGCCATGCGGGCTTTATGAGTGTCGGTGCCTACACGGGCATCGTTACCGCCGTCGCGCTCGAGAGCGCCGTTCCGTCCGACCCGATGCGTCTGATCATCAGCATTGTGGTCGGCGCTATCGCCGCTGCCATCTTGGGCTTCCTGATTGGCATCCCGGTCCTGCGCCTGAGCGGTGACTACCTGGCCATCGTGACCCTGGCTTTTGGCGAGATCATCAAAGAGATCGTCACCTGTCTTATCGTGGGCGTCGACTCCCGCGGCCTGCATGTGATCTTTAACATCACGGGTAACTCCACGATCGACGACCTGCACCTGCTCGAGGACGGCACCGCCATCATCAAGGGCGCCCAGGGCGCCTCGGGCGTGTCGACGTACTCGACCTTCCTCGCCGGTGCCATCCTGGTCATGGTCGCGCTCGTGATCGTGCTCAACCTGGTTCGCAGCCGTACCGGCCGTGCCATCATGGCCGTGCGTGACAACAAGATCGCTGCCGAGTCTGTGGGCATCTCCGTCACCCAGTACCGCATGATCGCCTTCGTGGTTTCCGCTGCCCTCGCCGGTGCTGCCGGAGCCCTCTTCGGCGGTAACTTCTCGCAGCTTTCCGCTACCAAGTTCGACTTCAATACGTCCATCCTCATCCTGGTGTTCGTGGTCCTGGGCGGTCTGGGCAATATGCGCGGCTCCGTCATCGCGGCGGCGTTGCTCACGGTGCTTCCCGAGCTGCTCCGTCAGTTCTCGGACTACCGCATGCTCATCTACGCTATCGTGCTGATCCTGGTCATGATCTTTACCAACAACCCGCAGCTCAAGGCGTTCTTCGCACGCATTAAGGACCGCTTTGCTTCCAAGAAGGAGGTGGCAGCCGATGCCCAGTAAATTTGAGTTCAACAAGGGCAAGATGGTCCCGTATCCTTCTGGCGCCATCGTTCCCGACCGCGACCTGGGCGAGCGTCCGGCGCTCGAGTGCATCCACCTGGGCATTGAATTCGGCGGCCTTAAGGCAGTCGACGACTTTAGCCTAACCATCGGCAAGACCGAGATCGCCGGTCTGATCGGACCCAACGGTGCCGGTAAGACCACGGTCTTCAACCTGCTCACCAAGGTGTACCAGCCCACGCACGGCACCATCCTGCTCGACGGTGAGGACACCTCGGGCAAGTCGGTCTATCAGGTCAACCGCATGGGTATTGCCCGTACCTTCCAGAACATTCGCCTGTTCAACACCATGACGGTGGAGGATAACGTTAAGGTCGGTCTGCACAACCAGGAGCGCTACTCCGGTTTTGAGGGCGTGCTGCGCCTGCCGACGTATTGGAAGCACGAGAAAGCCGCCCACGAGCGCGCCATGGAGCTGCTGTCCATCTTTGATATGGAGCACCTGGCAAACGAGCAGGCCGGCTCGCTGCCTTACGGCGCCCAGCGTCGTCTGGAGATCGTTCGCGCTCTTGCCACCAACCCCAAGCTGTTGCTGCTCGACGAGCCTGCCGCCGGCATGAACCCGTCCGAGACCGCGGAGCTCATGGAGAACATCGTTAAGATTCGCGACACCTTTGGTATCGCCATCATGCTTATCGAGCATGATATGTCGCTCGTTATGAACATCTGCGAGGGCATCTGCGTGCTTAACTTTGGTAAGGTCATCGCCAAGGGCACGGCAGAGGAAATCCAGAACAACGACGCTGTTATTGAGGCGTATCTGGGCAAGCAGGATAAGGGGGAGAACTAAATGGCAGAGCCGATGCTTTCCGTCTACAACATCAACGTCTGGTACGGCGCCATCCACGCCATCAAGGACATCTCCTTTAACGTCAACGAGGGCGAGATCGTGGCCCTGATTGGTGCCAACGGCGCTGGCAAGTCCACGACGCTTAAGACCGTCTCGGGCCTGCTGCGCTCTAAGACCGGCTCCATCAAGTTTATGGGCGAGGACATTACCCATACGCCCGCTGATAAGCTGGTTGGTAAGGGCCTGGCTCAGGTCCCCGAGGGCCGTCGCGCCTTTTTGCAGATGACGGTCGAGGAGAACCTGGAGATGGGCGCCTACACGCAGCCCAAGTCCACGGTTGCTCCGGGCCTTGAGCGCGTCTACGAGCAGTTCCCGCGCCTGAAGGAGCGCCGTCGCCAGGTCGCCGGCACCCTTTCGGGCGGCGAGCAGCAGATGCTCGTTATGGGCCGCGCCCTTATGAGCAACCCCAAGCTGCTCATGCTCGATGAGCCTTCCATGGGCCTGGCGCCGATCCTGATTGAGCAGATCTTCCAAATTGTCGAGGACCTGCACAAGGCCGGCACCACGGTGCTTCTGGTAGAGCAGAACGCGCAGATGGCGCTCTCGATCGCCACGCGCGGCTACGTGCTCGAGACCGGCAAGATCACCATGACCGGCACCGGCCAAGAGCTCCTGCACGACGATAACGTGCGTAAAGCCTATCTGGGTGGCTAGGAGGTTCCGCCGTTCTACCGAACGGCGGACCGGCCGACGCTGCGCGGGCACCAGAGCGACAACTAGTCATTCAAAGAGGACGGCATGACCAGAAGGTCTATGCCGTCCTCTTTTCATGCCAATTTGTTCGCTCTGGTGCCCGCTCGCTGTCCGTCCTCTGCTTGCGGCGCTGCTTTGGTTCTGGCATTTGGGGTAGTTGCTGGGGACGTTCTTGAAAGACTAGTCGTTTAAGAACGTCCCCAGCGACTAGGTCAAAAGGCTTCGAGGGCGGCGTGCTTACGCCCGTCGTGGTGCGCCCGAAGGGGGATGGCTGCTACGAGCTCGATCATTTGCGAGGAGAAGACGAACCAGCCGTTGCAGATCCAATATGGATCTCGCCAACCTCGGCAAGCTGCTCGATGAGTGGAAGCCCTGTCGGGTCGTCTATTTCAACACCACCCAGAATGATGGTGTCATCGCGCAGGTCGATCTGTGTGTTGAACACAGCGAGGTTAAAGCCGGAGGCCACAAATCCGATAGCAGCCAGGACGAGCCCCGTGGCAACAAGCCCACCCGCTACGGCAAGGTAAATCTTTTTTACGCTGGACATGTTTGCACTCCTTCCTATGCCGTAAGCGGCGCCGCTTCAGCGCCCCTGCGGCTCTTACTGCCTCGATCTTTCCAGAAGGGCGAAACGGCTTTCTTCGCCCAAAGGGCAGAGAGGCGCGCGATCTGCTTGGACGCCGTCCAGGCACCGGCTCCCGCGAGGAGCGCCACACCGATGGAAGCGAATCCCATTCCCATCGAGGTTAAAACGTACGGAACATGCCCGATAATGATGCCGTCCACGGTGAACAGGAGCCCCACCACGCCCGCGCCCCCGAATGCCGCGGCCACGATCCACACGCAGAGCGCAAGAACCCAAATGCAGATGTAGACTGTAGCGGCAACGGCGACGAACGCGAACAGCAGCGGAATCCATACCGGAGAGCCCACGATGGCGAGCGCCCATAGAAGCGCCGTGCTCTTGCGCTTTGTCCTCGCAATTGCGCGCGGCACGGCGGGCAGTTCGTCGAGCGTTGCCTCGGCGACCTCACCGAGCGTGCCCATGGCGGCCACAGCCTCGGCCTCCGTCATGCCGTCCTCCATACGGTCGGCGATGGCCTCCGCGTAGAACTCCTGCGTTTCCTTTACCTGATCTGCCGGCAGACAGGCCAGAAGCTCGCCCAGCCGGTTCAAGAACTCATCGCGCGTCATGGTGCGCTCCCTTCACGTAACTGTAGATTTCCTGCACGGATGGCCATTCGGCGAGGAACTCGGCGATACGCTCATGCCCGGTGTCCGTGATGCGGTAGTACCTTCGCAGCCGCCCGTTGTGCTCGGCGGAGCGCGCCGTGATGCACCCTGCCTTCTCCAGGCGCTTGAGCAACGGATAGAGCGTGGACTCCGTGAGCCCCATGCTCGCGGGCACGTCCTTCACGATCTGATAGCCGTAGGATTCCTCGCCCGAGACGGCCGCGAGCACGCAGGCCTCGAGGAAGCCGCGCTTCATCTGTGCCTCCATCCGCACACCTCCTTTCGTAGTATACTGTGTAACACCTACTATATGACACATAGTATATGATGTCAACAGTTGTCGTATAGGGAGCCCGGTCTGTCTGTCCCCGGTATAGCGACGAGTGTCGGTTGACGCATCGCGCGAAACACCAACCAGTGCTCCTTTGATGCAACTCTCATTCGACCACATTTCTGAGCAGCTACCTTCCCGCACCAAAGCGTGCCTGATCCTGGGATAGTCGTTGGGGACGTTCTTGAATGAATAGTCGTTTAAGAACGTCCCCAACGACTACTTCTATACAGCAAAAAGGGGTGCTGACCATTTCGGTCAGCACCCCTTTAAGTTGCGGTGAAATAGGGACTGAATACGGGCTCCAGAGGCCAAAACAGTCCCTATTCCACCGCAACTTCATGGGGATGTGTGACAATGCCCGTCGGAAAACATCTGCTGTCTTTGGGGGTCTATCTATGCTGTATGAGTTTTGTGCCGAGAACTTTGAGCGGGTGCCGGCAGCTATCGATGCCGGTGCAAAGCGCATCGAGCTGTGCGACAACCTTGCCGTTGGTGGTACCACGCCCTCGGCCGGCGTTATCAGCACTACGGTCAGCTATGCTCACGAGCATGACGCGCGAGTGATGTGCATGATTCGTCCGCGTGGTGGCGACTTTCATTACAACCAGGACGAGCTGCGCATGATGGAGATGGACCTGGGCCTTGCCGTGAGCGCCGGCGTCGATGGCCTGGTCTTTGGCTGCTGCAAGCCCTGTGCCGGCGGCTGGGCGCTCGACGAACTCACCCTCGGCGCCCTCGTTATGGCTACGGGCTGCGCGACCGAGGAGTGCAAACGTGAGCCCATCGACATCACCTTCCACATGGCATTTGACCAGCTCTCGCCCGAGGCTCAGCTCGATGCGATTGATACACTTGCCGACTGTGGCGTTACGCGCATCCTCACGCATGGCGGCGCTGCCGGTACGTCGATCGAGGATAATTTCGATCACCTGGATCGTTTAATCGAGTATGCGGGCGATCGTTTGACCATCCTTCCCGGCGGCGGCATCACTACGGCAAATCGCGACGCGGTCGCGGCGGCGCTCGGCGTCTCCGAGCTCCATGGCACCAAGATCGTGCCGCTGGAGGTATAACCCGTGGCGCTGGTATTTGACGTTCAGCAGGCGAACGGCAAGCCCGACGACAACCGTCGTCCCGGCACCGCGTGCCCCTTTTGCGACGCGGAGGGGCTCGCCAACATCATCCAGCGCGATGGCGACTGCATATGGCTCGAGAATAAGTTCAAGACCTTGCGGGCCACCCGTCAGACCGTATTGATCGAGTCGGCCAATCACGACGCCGACCTGGTGATCTATGAACCGGATGAGCTGCATCATGTGATGCGGTTTGCCCTGGGCTGCTGGCAGCAGCTGATCGATTCCCAACAGTACCGCAGTGTGCTCATGTACAAGAACAAGGGTCCGCTCTCGGGCGGCAGTCTCGTCCATCCGCACATGCAGATTGTGGGCTTGGAACAGGAGGACGGCTATGCGGCGCTGACTTCCGCCAATTTCGAAGGCATCAATGTCTGGCAGCAGGGGAGAATCTCGGTCAACATCTCAACCGAGCCCATCATGGGGTTCTTTGAGGTCAATGTTTCAGCCCCGCAGGGAATCGCCGCCAGCGACGACGCCCACGACCAAGCCGAAGCGGACCTGTTTGCCGATGCGATTCAGGTGGCCCTGCGCTATATCCTGCACGAACACCACGGCGGTCGCGCGGAGTCGTACAACTTGTTCTTCTACCACATGGACGGCCGGACCATTGCCAAGGCGTTGCCACGTTGGGTGGTATCGCCCTACTTCGTGGGCTATCGTCTGGCCCAGGTTAATGCCGAGACCACGCTCGATATCGATGCTGAGCGCCTACGCGCGCATCTGGAAACGCTCGTATAGCAAGGCTAACGCCCGCGCAATGCGGACAGTCTAGCGTGCCATCGCGTCGCGCCCGGCCTTGACCCGGTTGCGCTGTTTGGCGCGTTCCTCGCCGGTTAGGCGCTCAAAGAGGTGCCCGATAATCGAGGCCAGCACCTGTTGAAACAGCGTGCCGCACATGACGGGAAACACGACCTCGCCGGGAAAATACTGTGTGGCGATGACGGCGCCCGAAGAGATGTTACGCATGCCGCAGGTAAAGCACATGGTGGTCGTCTCGCTATATGGCAGATGCAGCGCATGCGCGACCAGAAAACCGACGACAAAGCCGCTGATGGCGAAGACCAAAATAAAGAGGGCGACTTCCAGGCGCACCGTGTTCATGTGCAGCACGTACTCGCTCATGGCGGTGGAGTTGGACGCGATAACACCCATCATCATGAACTTGCAGGCGGGCGAAAGCGCGGGGGAGAGTTTCTCGTGTCCCCAGCCGCGCGTAAGTTCGTTGATTACAATGCCGAGGATGGCAGGGATGGCAATCATAAAGGCCATGTTCTGCATCATGCTCGGCACATCGATTGCGACGGTGGCACCCAGCAGGAGCTTGAGCGTGAGCGGAATCGTCACGGGCGACATAACCGAAGACGTCAGGATGATGGTGAGTGCGAGTGGGCCGTTGCCGCCAAACATGCTAATCCACATAAAGGCAGTGACTGCCACGGGTACGCTGTACTCGAGCACGATGCCGCAGACAAGGTTAGGATTGGAGCCAAAGAATAACGATCCCATGGCATAGGCTGCGATAGGGATAAGCACCGCCGAGACGAGCAGCGCCAAAATCAGATGCAGGGGACGGCGGAACACCTCAGCTACCTGGTGGAAGGTGTTGCTGAGCGCACCCTGAAACGTCATAAAGGCAAACAGGGCGGGAACGATGGGCTTGAGCACGCCGATCTGCTGGGGAAAGAGCACGCCGAGCGCCACGCAAATCGGAACGATGACCTGCATGTGCCCCGCGAGAAATTTGCCCAGTCCAACCCACTGCTTCATACGCTCTTGTGACTCCCTTTGCTCGTGAATCCGTTTTGAATGGATATGCTAGACGCTCGCATGCGTCCGTGCGTCAGAAACGCTCGAATATTTCGAGGCTATTACCGGCATCGTTTACCGAAACCGCGGCGTGCTGCGGCGTTTCGCGTCCGTACTGCACGGTATAATAAATCCGTTCAACAGATCTGCCTGCCGAAGCGGGCATACACAGAGGACTCATCGCTATGAACCGTGAGAGGTATCGCGGCGACCTGCCCCTATCGGGGGTGGGTGCCTATGTCATCGCTTAAGACGACGCATCGCTGGGCGGTCGCTCAGCAAAACCCCGAGCTCGAAAAGGAGCTTTCGGCTGGCCTGGGCATACCCGGGCTGGTGGCGCGCATTATGGTCGCGCACGGCATTACATCCATCGAAGAAGGCCAGCTGTTTTTGACGCCTTCGCTCGATCGCGACTGGGCCGACCCACTCATTATCCCGGGCATGTCGGTCGTTGCCGACCGCGTCGAGCGTGCTATTCGCAACCATGAGCACATCGCGGTCTTTGGCGATTTTGACGTTGACGGTATTACGTCGACCTGTCTGTTGACCGAGGCGCTGCGCACGTTTGGCGCCAATGTCACACCATTCATCCCGCATCGCTTTGACGAGGGCTACGGTCTTTCGCGCGCGGCGCTCGACCGCGTCAACGAGCTCGCACAACCCAATCTGATCGTGACCGTTGATAACGGTATCGCGGCGAAGGAGGAGGTCTCCTATCTGGAGAGCCTGGGAATCGACCTGGTGGTCACGGACCATCACGAGCCGTCCGACCAGGTGCCGCAGGGCGTGCCCTTGACCGACCCCAAGCTCGAGGACGAGGGTCCCTCGCGCGAGCTTGCCGGTGCCGGCGTGGCACTCAAGCTGGTGCAGGTTCTGGGCGAGCGTTTGGGCAAGCCGTCGTATTGGCGTTCGCTGATAGAGGTCGCGGCGCTGGGCACCGTGTCCGACATGATGCCGCTCACGCCCGAGAATCGCGCGTTGGTCGCCGAGGGCATCCAGCAGATGCGCGTGACCGCCCGCCCCGGTTATATCGCGCTGGCCGCGCTCGCCAAGGCTGACCTCTCTAGCATTACGGCCGATGGCCTGTCATTTTCGCTCATTCCCCGCTTGAATGCTGCCGGCCGCATGGCTGATCCCAAGCTGGCGCTCGACCTGCTGCTTGCCCGCGATCCTATCGAGGCAAGCGCGCTGGCGGCCGAGCTCGAGGAGATCAACCGTCAGCGCCGCGAGATCGAGGCGGAGCTCACACGCGATGCCATGGCGAAAGTCGAGGAGACGTATGACGGCGGGCGCGCGATCGTCGTGGGTGGTGAGGGCTGGCACGAGGGCGTCAAGGGCATCGTGGCGAGCCGCCTGACCAATCGCTACCACGTGCCGGCGCTGCTGTTCTCGATCGAGGACGGCATTGCACGCGGCTCGGGTCGCTCGGTGGGCAAAGTTAACCTGTTTGACGCCGTCGAGCGTTGTTCCGACCTGTTGATTCGTCGCGGCGGACATGCCGGCGCGGTGGGCGTGACCATCGAGGCGTCCAAGCTCGATGAGTTTCGTCGACGTCTTTCCGCCGTGCTGTCCGAGCTTCCCGCCGAGGACTTTGAGGACACTGACGAGGTTGCCGCCACCGTTGACCTTTCCGAGTTGAATATTGAGACCATCGAGCAGATCTCCCGTCTTGAGCCGTTTGGCCAGGGCAACAAGGTGCCGCTTCTGGCCTCCGAGGGCGTGACAATGTGCGATCGCGCCGTGGTAGGCAAAACCGGCGAGCACATGCGCTTCGTGGCGACGGATGGCGCCGCGAGCGTGCCGGCCATCATGTTCCGCGTGCCGCAGATCGATAGGCTCATCAATTGCGACAGCGCCGTCGACTTGGTGTTCGAGGCGGTGGCCGAGCATTGGCAAGGTCGCGTAAAGCCCAAGCTCATGATTAAGGATGTCTTGGTCCGCGATACCACGGCGCCCAGCGTTGACGACCCGGCATGTGAGCTTCGCCGCGGCGTGGAGCCTGCGGACGCCGGTCTTCGTCTGGAGTCCCGCAAGCGCCAAACGCTTGCCCAGCTTTCCTATACCGAGCTGACGCGCTCGCTTATCCATAGCTTTATCGGCTCGAACCAGCCGCACCGCGCGCAGGTCGAGGCGCTCGATGCCCTAGCCGATCACCAAAGTGTTCTGGCCGTTATGGGAACGGGGCGCGGCAAGTCTCTTATCTTCCATGTGCATGCCGCGCGCGAGGCGGTCCTTCGCGGGCGTGCGAGCATCTTTGTCTATCCGCTGCGCGCGCTCGTTGCCGACCAGGCCTATCACCTCTCGTCGACGATGGCCGCGCTCGGCATTGGCGTAGGCGTGCTGACCGGCGAGACCGTGGAGGCGGCGCGCGATGACGTGTTTGCCGGCTTGGCTTCGGGCCGCACCGGCATCGTGCTCACGACGCCCGAGTTCCTGTCCATTCACCGCGACCGCTTTGCGCGTTCGGGCCGCATCGGTTTTGTCGTTATCGATGAGGCGCATCATGCCGGTCTTGCCAAGGGCGGCGACCGCAGCGCCTATCTCGACATGCCCGATATCCTCAAGGCCCTGGGCGACCCGGTCGTTCTGGCCACGACTGCTACCGCAACGGCTCCGGTTGTGGCCGAGCTCGCCCGCGTGCTACCGATTACCCGTACGGTGGTCGATGAGACGGTGCGCGAGAACTTGCAGCTCGAGGATGACCGAGATCTTGCGAGTCGCGAGAACCGCCTGGTGTCAATCGTGGCGACGGGGGAGAAGACCGTCATCTACGTCAACTCGCGCGACCAGTCCGTGGCGCTTGCTAAGACGTTGCGCAAGCGGGTACCCGATTGCGCGACCCGCATCGCGTTCTATAACGCGGGGCTTGCGCGCTCCGATCGTCGCCGTGTTGAGGAAGCGTTTCGTGACGGAAGCCTCAGCTGCATCGTTTCGACCTCTGCCTTTGGTGAGGGCGTGAACCTTCCCGATATTCGCCATGTCGTGCTCTACCACATGCCGTTTGGCGCCATTGAGTTTAACCAGATGAGCGGACGCGCCGGTCGCGATGGACAGCCTGCCGTGATTCACCTGCTCTATTCGTCGCGTGACGCTCGCATTAACGAGCGCCTGCTCGACTGCTACGCGCCCGAGCGCGATGAGCTCGTCACGCTCTATCGAGCGCTGCAGACTATGTGGCGCTCCAACCGCGGCAAGACCGGGGACGACTCGTTTAGTGCGAGCGATATCGACATCGCGCAGATGTGCCTCGCCATCGATGCTCGCACGCCGGTCGACGAGCGCTCGGTGGAAAGCGGCCTGGGAATCTTCGAAGAGCTTGGTTTCTGTCGCGTTTCGGGGTTTGATGACACCCGTCGCATCGCGATGGCCGAAAACCCCGGCCGCGTGCAATTGAGCAGGTCAATTCGCTATTTGGAGGGCTTGCGCTCGCGCATGGAGTTCTCGGCTTTCCGGAGCTGGGCGCTCGATTCGTGCGCTTCTGATATGCTAGCCAAAGTTAACCGCCCGATCGTACCGCGGGCCTAGGGGAAGGGGACCTCGATGGATGCCGCAGCCCGTACCGCCCATGATTCCACCCTCCAGCCGTTTTCGGAGATGGAGCACTATAAGCATGCCGATGAGCTGCCGCCCGAGATTATGGCGGACAGCTACGACAAGCTGGAGCGCCTGTGCCTCAAATATATGAATGAGGACGACTTCTCTAAGGTGGAGCAGGCCTATTGCTTTGCTGCCGAGAAGCACTGCAACCAAAAGCGCCGCTCGGGTGAGATGTACATCAACCATCCCGTCGAGGTGGCCATCATTTTGGCCGACCTCAAGATGGACTGCGATGTGGTGTGCGCCGCGCTGCTGCACGATACCGTCGAGGACACCGAGACCTCGCTTGCCGATGTTTCCGGCCTGTTTGGCGATACGGTGGCCGAGCTCGTCGATGGCGTGACCAAGCTCACCAACATTGAAGTCGATAGCATGGACGAGAAGCAGGCGCTTACGCTGCGCAAGATGTTCCTCGCCATGTCCAAGGACATCCGCGTCATTATCGTTAAGCTTGCCGACCGCCTGCATAACATGCGCACCCTTGCAGCCCTGCGCGAGGACCGTCGCCTGTTTAAGGCTCGCGAGACCATGGACGTGTACGCGCCCCTGGCCGACCGTCTGGGCATGAGCTCTATTAAGTGGGAGCTCGAGGACCTGTCCTTCTTCTACCTGGAGCCCGATGCCTACCAGCGCATCGCGCGCATGGTGGCTGAGTCGCGCGAGGTTCGCGAGCGCTATCTGGCCGAGACCATCAAGACGCTCACCGATGAGCTTAACCGCATTGGCCTGGAGGGCTTCCAGATTAATGGCCGCTCCAAGCACTATTGGTCCATTTACCAAAAGATGAAGCGCAAGGGCAAGGAATTCTCCGAGATCTACGACCTGGTGGCACTGCGCGTCATCACGCATTCGGTGCGCGATTGCTACTCCACGCTCGGCGCGGTGCACACACTATGGCACCCCATGCCCGGTCGCTTTAAAGACTATATCGCCATGCCCAAGGTCAATAACTACCAGTCGCTCCATACGACGGTTATCGGCCCCACAGCTCGTCCGCTCGAGATTCAGATTCGAACCTACGAGATGCATGAGCAGGCCGAGTACGGCATTGCCGCCCACTGGCTGTATAAGAAATCGGGCGGATCGTCTGCTTCCAAGACCAATGACGCTCAACGTTTGGACGACCAGATTAACTGGCTCAAGCATTCGCTCGATTGGGCGGCTTCTGACGAGATTACCGACGCCAAGGAATACCTGCACTCGCTGAAGGTTGACTTGTTTGACCAGGAGATTTTTGTCTTTACGCCCAAGGGTGAGGTCATGGCGCTTCGTGCCGGCTCTACGCCGCTCGACTTTGCCTACGCCGTTCATACCGAGGTCGGCAACCACTGCGTCGGCGCCAAGATTAACGGTGCGGTGGCGCCGCTCACGCACGAAATCAAGACGGGTGACCGTGTCGAGATCCTGACCAACAAGAGTTCCAAGCCGTCGCGTGATTGGCTCAAGATCGTTAAGACACCTTCCGCCAAGTCAAAGATCCGCCGTTACTTCGCCGCCGCGACCAAAGACGATGACGCTGCTGCCGGCCGCGATATACTGGCCAAGGACCTGCGCAAGCGCGGCTATGGCATCTCTACGCCGCGTTCCACGCGTGCGCTCAATGCTGTGGCGGAGCAGTTTAACTACAAGCAGCTCGAGGACCTGTTCGCAGCCGTTGGGGCGGGCAAAGTCGCCCCGCGTGCCGTGGGCAACAAAGTCGAGCAGATCTTGGACCCCAAGCCCGAGGAGCAGCTCTCCAAGGCCGAGGCTATCGCCGAGGTCGTCAAACAGCCTGCCCGCGGCTCCAACCGCAAGCCGCAAAAGCGCGGCAAGAGCGCCAGCAACGGCATTATCGTCAAGGGCGAGAGCAACAGCGGCCTGCTGGTCCGTCTGGCGCATTGCTGCAATCCGGTGACGGGCGACGACATCGTCGGTTTCATCACGCGCGGTCGTGGCGTTTCGGTGCATCGCGCCAACTGCCCCAACGTCAAGGGTCTTATGGAGCATCCCGAGCGCATGATCGAAGTGGAGTGGGACGGCGCTGCCGACACCCTCTTCCAGGTCGAGATCGTGGTCGAGTGCCTGGATCGTATGGGCTTGCTCAAGGACGTCACCATCGCCATTGGCGATGCGGGCGGCAATATCCTTTCTGCCGCCACGTCGACCAACCGCGAGGGTATTGCAACCCTGCGCTTTATGGTCGAGATTTCGGACGCGAGTGGTCTGGATCCGCTGCTGGCCTCCATCAGCAGCGTTGACTCGGTCTACGACGCGCGCCGCCTGATGCCCGGCGAGGGTGGAGCCCAGCTTAAGCGCCGCGTTTAGTCGCGACGAACGTGCCACATTATCGATATTCGCTACACTCGAGGCATCGTTTGATGCCTCGAGTTTTATAGAGAGGAGAGGGACATGAGTGCTGTGCCCTTGGATGTAACTCCCAAGGGATCGGTCGAGATCGAGACGCTCGTAAACGGTCCCATTCAGACCAATAGCTATGCTGTTATTTCGGCCAATGAGTGCGTGATTATCGATCCCGCATGGGAAGGCGAGCGCTTGGTGGAGCATATTCGGGCCGAGCATCCCGGCGTACGCGTGCTTGGCGCCGTATGCACTCATGGCCATGCCGATCATGTTGGTGGTGTTGCCGGCGTGCGAACCACCGTTGGCGAGGACTGCCAGTATGAGCTGTGTGCTAAGGATGTGACGGTGCCGCATGCGAACATCGAGGAACAACGAGCTATGTGGGGCATTGAGACGCCTGGCCCCGGGGAGCCGACGCGCCTGCTCGCCGAGGGCGACACCATTGAGCTGGGTGACATTTGCCTGCAGGTTATCGAGACACCCGGGCATACGCCGGGCGGTATCGTCTTGTTTGCTGCCACCGAGCAGGGGAACATTGCCTTTGTGGGCGACACGCTATTCCCGGGCAGCCACGGCCGCACCGATCTTGCCGGTGGCGACGAGGCAGCGATTCTGCGCTCGCTCTCCAAGCTCGCCCGGCTTCTCCCACCCGATACCGTTTGCCTAACCGGCCATGGCGATTCGACCACCATGGCACGCGAGCTCATGCAGAACCCTTTCATGCAGATGTAGCTTAATAGTCGGCTTTTGAAGCACGAGAAGCGTCCAAACGTCAAGCTATTTTTCCCCAACGGGCCGATTCCGTAGGGCAAACGGTCAAAAAAGTCTGTTTGGACGATATTCGTGAACAAACGAACGTTTACGCTCGGGTGCGCCGTGGTAAAATCTCAGGCGTTATCGGAGCAACCTTACAGGAGGTTTCTTTTATGCTCGTCAACGCAGCAGACATGCTCAAGAAGGCCGAAGCCGGCAAGTACGGTCTCGGTGCCTTCAACACCAACAACCTCGAGTGGACCCTGGCTATTCTCCAGGCCGCCGAGGAGGCCAAGTCTCCGCTGATCCTTCAGTGCACCGCTGGTGCCGCTAAGTGGATGGGCGGTTTCAAGGTCTGCGCCGACATGGTCAAGGCTGCCGTCGAGGCCACGGGCGTTACCGTTCCCGTCGCCCTTCACCTCGATCACGGTTCTTACGAGGACTGCTTCAAGTGCATCGAGGCCGGCTTCACGTCCATCATGTATGACGGCTCTCACGAGGAGACCTTCCAGCTTAACCTCGACCGCACCAAGGAGCTCGTTGAGCTTGCCCACTCCAAGGGCATGTCCATCGAGGCCGAGGTCGGCGGCATCGGCGGCACCGAGGACGGCGTGACCTCCAGCGGCGAGCTCGCTGATCCTGCTGAGTGCAAGCAGATCGCTGACCTGGGCGTCGACTTCCTCGCCTGCGGCATCGGCAACATCCACGGCGTGTATCCCGCCGACTGGGCTGGCCTTTCCTTCGAGCGTCTGGGCGAGATCAAGGCCCAGACCGGCGACCTGCCCCTCGTCCTGCACGGTGGCACCGGCATCCCCGAGGATCAGATCAAGAAGGCCATCTCCCTGGGCATCTCCAAGATCAACGTCAACACCGACCTGCAGCTCGTCTTCGCCAAGGGCGTCCGCGAGTACATCGAGGCTGGCAAGGATCAGCAGGGCAAGGGCTTCGACCCCCGCAAGCTCCTCAAGCCTGGTCGCGACAACATCGTTGCCCGCACCAAGGAGCTCATGGAGGAGTTTGGCTCCGTCAACAAGGCGTAAGTAGCGGTTTAACTTTCCCGCCGGAGGCCCCGTTCGCCCTACGCTTTTCCCTTGCGCTCACCTGGCTTTGCCAGAAGTCGCGCAATGGGAAAAGCTCCGGGCGAACGGGGTCTCCTTCGTTAACTCGCTACAGGGTTACTGGGCTGATTTCATTTTTGGCTACCGTTTATCGGTGTTGATGGCTCCTTTGTTGGGGCTTTCTTTTTTATCTCGCTACAATGTGCTTCAAGAGTTCTAATGACTTGGAGTTTGGTATGGCTGTTATTGATGTGCTGCCTTCGGATGGGGAGGTTATTGACGAGGGTCCTGTTGGTTGCTCTGTCGATGTTTGCTGTGATGATTTTCGCCATCTCGATATTGGGCTACCGCCTGAGATTCTTCGTCTTAAGGATGCCGGATATTTGACGCAGGCTGTTGCTGCCTGCGATCGCCTTTTGGAGCAGAACCCTGAGCCTTCGCTGGCTGCTTGTGTTCGTGCCGAGCGGTATCGCATGCTCGAGACGCCGCTTCATTTTTCGGTGTCGCGCGATCGGGCTATTGCGATGGTTCGCGAGGAGTGGCCTGAGTTTACCGAGGAGCAGTTTGACGATCTGATTGACCGTAAGCGTATTGATTGGCGCTTTATCGATGGCGAGCTGTTCGTACTCGACAACTTCCTCGATTCGCTTCGCGTGTACCCTAAGGAGGTTCCGGGCCTGCGTCCCGATTCTACGGATGGCATCGCGCTGCGTAACCAGATGCTCAGGGAGATGGAGTCGCAAAACGGGTTGGCTCGTGCCATCACGCTTAAGGCATCCGTGTCTGTCCCCGGGGCTCTGGAGGGAGAGACTGTTCGCGCGTGGCTACCCGTTGCCGCCGCCTGTCGTCAACAGTCTTATATCGAGGTTCTCGATATGACGTCGGAGGGCACCGTTGCCTCTGAGAACGTTTCGGCTCGTACTGCCTCCTGGACATCTTCGACCGAACATTCATTCTCGGTGACCTATCGCTATCATATCGATGCCGCTTATCGTGATATCTATGGAGGTGCGCTTCCGGCGCATCCGTGTATGGACGCGCCGCTGCCCGAGGACACCTCCGAGGACCGTCCGCACATTGCGTTCACGCCATATTTACAACAACTGACCGAACATGTCGTTGACGGGCTCGAGGATCCGCTCGAACGCGCTCGTGCTATCTATGATTACCTGACACAGCATATCGACTATCGCTATCAGCCACCGTACCTGCTTTTGGGATCTATTGCCGACGACTGTGCGCATTCGCTCCGCGGCGATTGCGGCGTTATGGCGCTCACGTTTATCACCATGTGCCGCATTGCGGGCGTTCCTGCCCGTTGGCAGAGCGGCCTGTATGTTGCGCCCGATTCGTTGGGGCCGCACGATTGGGCTGAGTTCTATACGCCACAGACCGGTTGGCTTAACGCCGACGTATCGTTTGGTTCCTCGGCGCGCAGGATGGGGGAGGAATGGCGTCGTCGCCACTACTTTGGCAATCTCGACCCGTGGCGTATGGTGGCCAACGATCGATTCCAGGCTGAGTTTGTGCCTGCTTTCGACGGTATGCGCGAGGACCCCTACGACAACCAGATGGGTGAGGCCTCGGTCGACGGTCGTGGATGCCGTCAGCGCGAGATGCTCCGCACGGTCGAGCTCGTCGAAATGCTTGAAGTTCCATTTTCGGACTAATCAACAGAAAGCTGTGATAAACTAACTCACGCATTACGTGCCCGAGTGGCGGAATTGGCAGACGCAGTGGACTCAAAATCCACCGTTGGCAACAACGTGCGAGTTCGAGTCTCGCCTCGGGCACCATACATGCAAGTGAGCGTTCAAGGGGGTCAAGACCCCCTTTTTCGTGCCGAACTCGCGTGAGCGCGCGGAGCGTTAAGCAAACAGGCCTGTGGCCTGTTTGTAGCGGAGCGTGGCGAGGGCGCCGTGCGCCCGAAGACCGGGGCTTCGCGAAGCGAAGGCCCTTCGAGTCTCGCCTCGGGCACCATACATGCAAGTGAGCGTTCAAGGGGTTCAAGGGGGTCAAGACCCCTTTTTCGTGTACGTAATGTGATAACGCGCGGTACGTGTTATTATTCGCAAGGCGTTGTTCCCGCAATGCCCTAAAGAGGAACCCGAGGGTTCCCACCTTTTGGCGCCAATGAGCAGCTGACTGGTCATACAACTTAGATTCCCTTCCTCATACCGAGGATGTCTATGTGTACGACCTGGTTGCAAAGAAGCGCCGGGTTATTTTTTTATGAATGGAGGTAGGGAAAATAGCTAAGTCTGATGACACCCGCATCAACGACGAGATCACTGCATCTTCGTGCCGTTTGATTGGCGTCGATGGCTCTCAGCTCGGCCTGTTCGCCATCCGCGATGCCCAGCGCGTCGCTGACGATCAGGGTCTCGACCTGGTCGAGATCGCTCCCAACGCGGAGCCGCCGGTCTGCAAGGTCATGGACTACGGTAAGTTCAAGTACCAGCAGGCCATGAAGGCCAAGGCTGCTCGCAAGAACCAGTCCAAGGTCGAGGTTAAGGAAATGAAGTTCCGACCCAAGATCGACGTTGGCGACTACGAGACCAAGAAGGGCCACGTTCTGCGTTTCCTCAAGAAGGGCGCACGCGTTAAGATCACCATCATGTTCCGCGGCCGT
Source organism: Coriobacteriaceae bacterium (assembly GCA_902835305.1). Classification (GTDB taxonomy): domain Bacteria; phylum Actinomycetota; class Coriobacteriia; order Coriobacteriales; family Coriobacteriaceae; genus Collinsella. Next base: position 1,170 of record CADFMD010000003.1, on the reverse strand, counting down.
GAGATGGCTCACCCGGAGCAGGGTCTTAACGTTCTCGAGCGTCTCGCCGAGGATCTCAAGCCTTACGCTACGGTCGAGTCCAAGCCTAAGATGGAAGGCCGTAACATGCTTATGCTGCTCGCTCCGATTAAGGGCGCCTTCGATGAGGATAAAGCGGCAAGCGATACCAAGTAACTAGTGTTCTGTAACCGATTAAGGAGTATTTCATGCCTAAGATGAAGTCCCACAGCGGCACCAAGAAGCGTTTCCGCAAGACTGGTACCGGCAAGCTTATGCGCGCCAAGGCTTTCAAGAGCCACATCCTGAGCAAGAAGTCCACCAAGCGTAAGCGTGGCTTCCGTCAGGAGACCGAGATTGCCGCTGCCGACCGCAAGGTCATCAAGTCGCGTCTCGCCTAAGTTCGCGTTCCCGTTTTTCGTTTAACCGTCTAGGAGTTGATAGAACATGGCACGTATTAAGCGCGCTGTTGCCGCCAAGAAGAAGCGCCGTACCGTTATGCACCGTGCGAAGGGTTACTACGGTGCCGCTTCGCGTACTTACAAGCATGCTAAAGAGCAGGTCCAGCACTCCCTGCAGTATCAGTATCGTGATCGCCGCAACAAGAAGCGCGAGATCCGCTCTCTCTGGATCACCCGTATCAACGCTGCCGCTCGCCTGAACGACATCTCTTACTCTCAGTTCATGCACGGCCTGAAGGTTGCCGGTATCGAGCTCGACCGCAAGGTCCTGGCTCAGATGGCTTACGAGGACATCGAGTCCTTCAACGAGCTGGCTACCATCGCCAAGAAGGCTCTCGAGGCCTAATTGATTCTCTTGAATCGCTAGGGGAGTGTCGCGCTGTGCGCGGCGCTCCCTCTTCTTATCTAAAGCGCTGGTTTATATAGCAAAAGCGCGGGTAGATAGACAGTTACAGGTGACCGATCTTTATATATCTCTAAACCGAAGGGTCATCATCTGATACGTGCAGTATTTCTGCACCAGCCTTTCTATTATTTATATAGGAAGCGATATATTGTGTAGGACTTGTGAAGAGTGGAATTGACGTCCCACATCGCTTCGCGGTCTGGCAATATATCTCCTTGCCGCGCGGCCCGGTCGGACCGGATCAGCCGCGGGGCGTGCACCTTGAGAACCGGATACTGCGAGGATGGACACATTCAGTGTCGCATC
>CADFMD010000002.1 GCA_902835305.1 Coriobacteriaceae bacterium | reverse complement strand
TCCCTCGCGATCTGCCTGCACGAGGCCCCTCGCTCCAGCATCCTCTGGACCGTGTCCCGCTCGTGCCTGGTGAGCCTGCCGTAGGCCCTCGGGGCCGCCTTCCCGGCCCCCTTCTTCCTCTTTCCGGACATGCCGTCCTCCGATCTCCCGGGGCCGGCCGGTCCGGCCCTCAGGGTATCGGATTCCCACATTCACCCGCACATGTGCGGGTGAATGTGGGAAGTGTTCGGATGAAGTTGCCAATCAAGGCCAAAGAAGTAAAAATTTCTCTAGCACACGACGGAAATCTTTGTTACTATAGTCGAGCTAACGGGTTGTGGCTCAGTTTGGTAGAGCACTGCGTTCGGGACGCAGGGGTCGCTGGTTCAAATCCAGTCAACCCGACCAGAGCATGAGGAGGGACCGCTTCTTGCGGTCCCTTTTTTTAGCTATTGTTGTGATACCGCGATACCCGCGGTATACTCATTCGAGCTTGTCTCGCTGTATTGTGGAGGTCTACATGTTTGGACTGAGGGCTCCTGAGCTCATCATTATTCTCGTCGTTGTCCTGATTATCTTCGGGCCCAAGAACCTGCCGAAGCTCGGCAAGTCTCTCGGCTCTACCGTCAAGAATATCCGCGAGGGTATGGAGGGCGACGATAAGGGCGAAACCAAGCAGGCCGAGGACGTTGTGGTCGAGGAGTCCAAGGAGGACAAGGAGATCGCAGAGCTCGAGGCCAAGCTCGCTGCTGCTAAGCAAAAGAAGGCAGAGGACAGCGACGCGGACGCAGAGTAGTCCCATCCCTTTGGGGTGAGCACCTGACCGGCTTGCCCGCAGGCTAGCCGGTCTTTTTCGTTTTGTTGACAGTTGATCGTTACATCATAGTTGGGGAGATATCCGTATGGACGCAAGCCAGATCGTACTGACCGCTGAGGGCCGCCAGAAGCTCGTCGAGGAGCTCGCTTGGCGTGAGGGCGATTACGCCAAGGAGATCGTCGAGGACATCAAGGAAGCCCGCGCGTTCGGCGACCTTTCGGAGAACTCCGAGTACGACGCCGCCAAGGACAAGCAGGCCCAGAATGCTGCTCGCATTGCCGAGATTCAGGCCATCCTCGCCAACGCTCAGGTTGCTGCCACCACGGGCGATCTGACCGTCTCCATCGGTTCCACCGTTTCTCTGATCGATCCCAACGGTGAGGTCATGGAAGTCACGCTCGTCGGTACCACCGAGACCAACTCGCTCGAGCACAAGATCTCCAACGAGTCTCCGGTCGGCCATGCCATCATCGGTCACGGCGAGGGCGACTCCGTCGAGGTCGTTACGCCTTCCGGCAAGACTCGCGTCTACACCATCGCCAAGATCGCACGCTAGACCACGGTCCCGCGTAAAGGTATGTTTTCGCTCCCTGGGACCGAATCCTGGGGAGCGTTTTAATTTGAGGAGCTAACTTATGGCAGAGAACCAGAACGCCGCCGATCAGGCATCGACGCTCAACGACGAGCGCGCCACCCGCCTGGCCAAGCGCGCCGCCCTGTTCGAGGCGGGCCAGAACCCCTATCCCGAGCACTCCGAGATTGAGGACTACGTCGTCGACATCGAGACTAAGTACGCCGAGCTCACCGATGGCGAGGACACCGAGGACGTCGTGAAGATCGGCGGCCGTGTGGTCGCCAAGCGCGGTCAGGGCAAGATCATGTTCATCGTCGTGCGCGACGCGACCGGCGAGATCCAGCTGTTCTGCCGCATCAACGATATGGACGAGGCCGCCTGGAATACGCTCAAGGCCCTCGACCTGGGCGATATCCTGGGCGTGACCGGCGTAGTCGTGCGCACCAAGCGTGGCCAGCTTTCCGTTGCCCCCAAGAGCGCGACGCTGCTGTCCAAGGCCGTTCGCCCGCTGCCCGAGAAGTTCCACGGTCTCTCCGACAAGGAGACCCGCTATCGTCAGCGTTATGTCGACCTGATCGCCAACGACGACGTTCGCGAGACCTTCCGCAAGCGCTCACAGATCCTCTCCACGTTCCGCCGCTTTATGGAGTCCGATGGCTACATGGAGGTTGAGACTCCTATCCTGCAGACCATCCAGGGCGGAGCTACTGCCAAGCCGTTCATCACGCACTTCAACGCGCTCGATCAGGAGTGCTATCTGCGTATCGCCACCGAGCTGCACCTCAAGCGCTGCATCGTCGGCGGCTTTGAGCGTGTTTTCGAGATCGGCCGCATCTTCCGCAACGAGGGTATGGACCTTACCCACAACCCCGAGTTCACCACGATGGAGGCCTACCGCGCCTTCTCCGATCTCGAGGGCATGAAGGCGCTCGCCCAGGGTGTCATTAAGGCCGCTAACAAGGCTATCGGCAACCCCGAGGTTATTGAGTACCAGGGCCAGACCATCGACCTTTCTGGTGAGTGGGCAAGCCGTTCCATGACCGATATCGTCTCCGACGTGCTCGGCAAGCAGGTCACCATCGACACGCCGGTTGAGGAGCTTGCTGCCGCCGCACGCGAGAAGGGCCTGGAGATCAAGCCCGAGTGGACCGCCGGCAAGATCATCGCCGAGATCTATGACGAGCTGGGCGAGGACACCATCGTCAACCCCACCTTCGTGTGCGATTACCCCATCGAGGTTAGCCCGCTTGCCAAGCGCTTTGAGGATGATCCGCGCCTGACCCATCGCTTTGAGCTGGTCATCGCCGGTCACGAGTACGCCAACGCGTTCTCCGAGCTCAACGACCCGGTCGACCAGGCCGAGCGCTTCGCTGCCCAGATGGCCGAGAAGGCCGGCGGCGACGATGAGGCCATGGAGTACGACGAGGATTACGTGCGTGCCCTCGAGTACGGTATGCCTCCCGCGGGTGGCATCGGCATCGGTATCGACCGCGTGGTCATGCTGCTCACCAACCAGGCTTCCATCCGCGACGTGCTGCTGTTCCCGCACATGAAGCCCGAGAAGGGTTTCCAGTCCGGTGCCGCTGCTGCCAAAGCTGCCGAGGCCGGCAACACCGCGAGCCCCTTCGTCAAGCCGCTCAAGCCCACGGTTGATTATTCCAAGATTGCCGTCGAGCCGCTGTTTGAGGAGTTCGTCGACTTTGATACCTTCTCCAAGAGCGACTTCCGCGCCGTGAAGGTCAAGGCATGCGAGGCCGTCAAGAAGTCCAAGAAGCTGCTGAACTTTACGCTCGATGACGGCACCGGCACCGACCGCACCATCCTCTCCGGCATTCACGATTATTACGAGCCCGAGGACCTGGTCGGCAAGACCCTGCTCGCCATCACCAACCTGCCTCCGCGCAAGATGATGGGCATCCCCAGCTGCGGTATGCTCATCAGCGCCATCCACGAGGAGGAGGGCGAGGAGCGTCTCAACCTGATCCAGCTCGACGCTTCCATCCCCGCCGGCGCAAAGATGTACTAACTAGTTACGCGGTTCTACGAACCGCGTAACGGCTCGACGCTGCGCGGGCCGCATTTGGACAATCTGACGTTCAACTTCAAGGGCGCGACCAGGAGGTCAGCGCCCTTTCGTTTCACGTCACCTTGTCACAAATGCGACCCGCTCGCTGACGTTGCCAACACATCGATGTAGTCATTGGGGACGTTCTTAAACGACTAGTCATTCAAGAACGTCCCCAATGACTACCCAACGACCGCACCGGCGCATTGACGATTTTGCGTCTCCCGTGCCCGACAGCCGTCTCTTTTATGTTTCCTTTAGCCGTCGCTGCCTAGGATGGGGGTTAGTCGATAGGAAGGGAGCATCGGGATGGACGATGCGAGCGAGCGCGCGATCGAAGAGGACATGCTCGATCAGTTTAATTACTTTGATGATGAGGACGAGGAGCTGATCGACCGTCGCGAGCCGGCATCGCTTGACTCATTTGACCTAGTGGGTGAAGGGGCTGATGAGGTTGAGAATGAATCGACGGAACCCCCACAGCCTTCGCGCCCCGACTCGCTGCTTTCGAGAATTTCTTTGCACCACGGTGTCCGTGCCGGCGCGCTCCATATGAAAACTGACTGGCGCCAGATCGTGACGGCAGGCGATGAGCTTGCCGTCGATGCGCCACTTATCGACAAATCATCCATCATTTGCCGCACCGGCATGCTTATGCTCGCGAGCGGAACGGGTGCCTGGCGTGTACGCGATACCATGAATCGCGTCGCCGCCGTGCTCGGTGTCACCATCCACGTTGACTTAAGTCTCCTGTCGTTTGAGTGTACTTGTATTGAAGATGGTCACTGCTTTAACGAAGTCGTCAGCTTGCCCACAACGGGCGTCAATACCCATCGCATTTGGATGATGGAGAGCTTCCTTAAGGAAATCGAGACATATGGCCGTCGTTTTACGGTGCATGAGTATCACGAGATGCTCAAGACCGTTGAGAGTTCAAAACCTGATTACACTTCCTGGCAACAGGGCCTTGCGGCGGCCTGTGCTTGCGGCGCCTTCGTCTTTTTGCTCGGCGGCGGTCCTATCGAGATGGTCTGTGCATTTGTGGGCGCTGGTGTCGGTAACTTTGCTCGCTCCCATATTCTTAAGCAGGGCCTTGGCCAGTTTAGCGCGCTGACGATCGGCGTTGCACTCGCTTGCGTCTCGTATCTGCTGGCATTGCTCGGTCTTGGCCAGGTCATACCGGGGGCAATGTCGCACCAAGAAGGCTATATCGGCGCCATGCTCTTTGTGATCCCCGGCTTTCCTCTCATTACGGCAGGTCTCGACATCGCTAAGCTCGACATGCGAAGCGGCATTGAGCGTCTTTCGTATGCTGTGTCGATTATTGTGATGGCGACGCTCGTAGGTTGGATGGTTGCCGAGTGTGTTGGCCTGGCGCCGGACGACTTTGCGTCGCTCGGCCTTTCGCCGCTTGCCCTTACGCTCTTGCGCGTGCTAATGAGCTTCGTTGGCGTATTCGGCTTCTCAGTGATGTTCAACAGCCCGGTAAAGATGGCCACGGCAGCTGGGCTGATCGGCGCCGTGTCCAATACCTTGCGTCTGACCCTTGTCGATGCGCCGACGCTGTTTCCCTTCCTGGGCCTGAGCGTAGGTATGCCTCCCGAGGCGGCAGCGTTTATTGGCGCGCTGGTATCGGGGCTGCTCGCGAGCTTAGCCGAAATCAAGCTCACCTACCCACGTATCGCCCTCACGGTGCCATCGATTGTCATTATGGTGCCGGGCTTGTATCTGTATCGCTCGATGTATTACATGTGCACCTTCGACACGGTCAATATGCTCGGCTGGTTTGTGCGTGCAGTGCTCATCGTGGCGTTTTTGCCCGTTGGCCTGGGTGTGGCGCGTACGCTCACCGACCCTCGCTGGCGCCACACCAGCTAATTGGTGCAAGGGGGACAGGTTACTTTGCACCAAATGAGTTGCGGTGAAATAGGGACTGAATTGCTGCTTAAAGGGTCAAAACAGTCCGTATTCCACCGCAACTTATGGGGTCGGGGGATTATTGGTGCCCTGCATCTTCATAAACTCAACGCTTACGAAGCGCGGGGTTTTCGTGCTAGGCTGGTTTCACCACATAAGTAGTCGCAGACGCACGTACCACGGGCGGGCGAGATGAAGTCCCAACAGCTCCATCTTGCCCGCCCGTTTTTGTTGCGTGGTGCCGCGGCACAACACAGAGAGGAATCTGCCCTTTATGCCTATCAACAAACGAGAGAGCCTGCTGTTCACCTTTATCATGTGCTTTTGCATGGTGCTCTGGATGAGTATCTACAACGTTGCCCTGCAGCATGGGGCCATCAACGGCGAGGTTGTTGCCGCCGCGTGGCTCGGCTTCCCCGTTGCCTACGTTTTTGCCATGTGCTGCGACTGGTTTGTTGCCAGCCCCCTTGCCAAGGGTTTCGCCTTTAAATTCCTGGTCACGCCGGGCAAGAGCTCGCCGCTTGCCATGGCGCTCGCCGTCAGCTTCTGCATGGTCGTCCCTATGGTCATCATCATGTCGCTCTACGGTGCGTGCGAGGGCCTGTTCCACATGCCCGGCGGCCCGCTCGCAAACCTGCAGGCACTGCCGATGATGTGGCTCGTTAACATTCCGCGCAACTTTATCATGGCCCTGCCCTGGAACCTGCTGGTGGCCGGTCCGGTTGCTCGCTTTGTCTTCCGCCGCGCCTTTCCCATGGGAACCGTCTTCGAAGAGCAGCATATGGAGCTCGTGCGCATGCCGGGTGCTCCCGCTGCCGATGCTGTCAATGACGTTGCCGAGGACATGGGTGTCGAGCCCGCCTGCTAGACAGCAGCTCAAAACCAAACCGCCAAACGGACCCGAGCAATTCCTTTTTTGTAGACGTTGTCGTGCGGCTACGGGCGGGAAAGGTCCCAACGGTTAACATATACTCCATATGGGTAAAGAGACCAAAGCGCTGCCGCGGGGCGGCGCTTTGCGTTTGAAAAACTAGCTCGTCTAAGAGGAACTAGCATGTTAGACCGTTTTACCGATCGTGCGCGCAAGGTCATGTCCATGGCCAAGCAAGAGGCGCTCGATCTTCACTCAAAAAAGGTGGGCACCGAGCACCTGCTGCTCGCGCTTGCCAAGGAGGACGAGGGCATTGCCGCCGAGGCACTGCGTTCGCTCGACATCTCCTACGATGACATCATGGATACTCTCAAAGAGGTCCAGACCACGGTTCCCGAGCCCAGCGAGGAGACCGAGGCAGCCAAGCTCGCCTTTACGCCGCTCGTCATTAGCGTGATGGAGCGTTCATTCCGCGTGGCGCGTGAGAACAACCAGACCTACGTGTCGACTGAGCACTTGCTGATCGGCATCGTCGAAGAGGGCAACGGCATGGCCATGGACATCCTCATGCGCCTGGGTGTGTCGTCCGCCTCCATCAAAAAGGCTATCGAGAAACTCACCGCCAAGGACCAGGACAAAAAGCGTCCGCTCGCCGGCGCCGGTGCCGGGCGTCCCGGTGCGGGCCTGCCGTTCTTTAGCGGCTCGGATGCCTCTCAGCAAAAGGGGAGTGGCACCGATACGCTTAAGCAGTTCGCGACCAACCTCACGCAGAAGGCGCGTGACGGTGAGCTCGACCCCGTGATCGGTCGCGAAAAGGAAGTCCAGCGCATGATGGAGATCCTTTCGCGCCGCACCAAGAACAACCCGCTTATCCTGGGCGACCCCGGCGTGGGCAAGACGGCTATCGTCGAGGGCCTGGCTCAGCAGATTGCAGCCGGCAACGTGCCCGAGAACCTCATGAACCAGAACATCTGGACGCTCGACCTGCCGGGCCTCGTGGCGGGTGCCAAGTATCGCGGTGAGTTTGAGGAGCGCCTCAAGAACGTGATCCAGGAGGCCACCGAAGCCGACGACGTCATCCTGTTTATCGACGAGATGCACACCATCATCGGTGCCGGTTCTGCCGAGGGCTCCATCGACGCGAGCTCCATGCTCAAGCCCGTGCTCGCGCGTGGTGCTTTCCAGATTATCGGCGCCACCACGGCCGAGGAGTTCCGCAAGTACCTCACCAAGGACCCGGCCTTCGAGCGTCGCTTCCAGACCATCGATGTCGAGGAGCCGAGTGTCGAGGACACGGTCAAGATTCTGACTGCGCTCAAGCCGCGCTACGAGGAGCACCACCACGTGCGTTACACGCAGGGTGCCATCGAGGCCGCCGCGAACCTCTCCAACCGCTATATCCAGGATCGATTCCTGCCCGATAAGGCCATCGACCTCATTGACGAGGCCGGTGCCCGCGCTCGCATCGCCGCGAATCGCGCACCCGAGCCGGTGCGCGAGGCCGAGCATCGCATCGAGCAGCTCAAGACCGCCGCACAGGAGGCCACCGAGAGCGACGACATGAACAAGGCTGCCGAGATCACCGAGCAGCAGAAGGCTGCCGAGATTGAACTCGCCGAGGCCAAGGCTGCCTGGACGGCCGAGCTCGACGCCAGCCCGCTCACCATCGATGTCTCCCAGATCGCCGATATCGTGTCCGTGACCTCGGGCGTGCCGGTGTCCTCGCTAACCGAGAGCGAGAGCCGTCGCCTGCTGCAGGCCGAAAGCGTGCTCAAGACGCGCATCATCGGTCAGGATGAGGCTGTCGAGGCCGTTGCCAAGGCCGTGCGCCGCAGCCGCTCGCCGCTCAAGGACCCCCGTCGTCCCGGCGGCAGCTTTATCTTCCTGGGTCCCACCGGCACGGGCAAGACCGAGCTCGCCAAGACGCTGGCGGAGTATCTCTTTGGCAGCAAGGACGCGCTCATCAGCTTTGATATGTCGGAGTTCGGTAGCGAGTTCGAGGTCTCCAAGCTCATCGGTAGCCCTCCGGGTTACGTTGGCCACGACGAGGGCGGCCAGCTCACCAAGGCCGTTCGTCGCCACCCGTACTCGGTCGTGCTGTTCGACGAGATCGAGAAGGCGCACCCCGATATCTTCAACATCCTGCTGCAGGTGCTGGAGGAGGGCCGCCTGACCGATAGCCAGGGCAAGACGGTCGATTTCCGCAACACCGTGATCATCATGACGTCTAACGTGGGCGCCCGCGAGATTGCGCAGGATGCAAGCGTTGGCTTTGGCACCACCGGCGAGCAGGGCCTCACCTCGAATGAGATCCGCGGCCGCGCGATGGGCGAGCTCAAGCGCCTGTTCCGCCCCGAGCTGCTCAACCGTATCGACGACATCGTGGTGTTCCAGAAGCTTTCGGGCGAGAATCTCACCAAGATCGCGCACCTGCTGGTGGACGACCTGCGTCAGCGCCTGATCGCCAACGGCATGAACATCAAGCTCACCGATGCGGCCTATGACAAGATCGTGGCGGAGGGTACCGACCTTACCAACGGCGCGCGTCCGCTGCGCCGTGCCATCCAAAAGCTCATCGAGGACCCGCTGTCCGAGGAGCTTCTGGCCGGCGAATGGGGCGAGGGCGATACCGTCCTGTGCGACGTGGCCGATGGCAAGTTTGTCTTTAGCCACGGCACGGGCGAGATCCCGGCACCGCGTCCGGCAGGTACGCTCGGTGGCGATACCGCCCCGGCGGCACCGCACACTGGCAACGCCGCGCCCGTGAGCGGCGGCGTGACCTCGGGCCCCGGCGGCATGATGCAAGCCGGTTCCGGCGCGCTGTAAGTTGTGGCGACAATTTGATACGTGTAATCGAGGCGTTCTGGCAAGGGCGCCTCGATTTGTAGAGCTGCGAAGTTATGACCGTTGCGCTATGCGGTTCACCGTTAGCCGATGATGCAAGGGCGCTCGGCGTTTTCGACTGGTTTATGCACGCAAAGTCTGGGAATATACAAGTCGCATATCTTACTGTCTAACCAGTTGCGCCAAGGAGGCACCATGGACTACAAGATTACCGGCTACGAGCCCGCCCAGCTGTTCCATTTCTTTGAGGAGGTCAGCGCGATCCCCCGTGGGTCTGGCAACGAGAAGGGCATCAGCGATTTCCTGGTTGCGTTTGCCAAGGAGCGCGGCCTCGATGTGTACCAGGACGAGGTCTACAACGTCATCATTCGCAAGCCCGCTTCTGCCGGCGCCGAGAATGCCCCGACTGTGATGCTGCAGGGCCACATCGATATGGTGTGCGACAAGTTGGGCTCTGTTGAGCACGACTTTACGACCGACGGTATCGACCTGGTCGTGAAGGACGGCGTCCTCACCGCTAACGGCACCACCCTGGGCGCCGACAACGGTATTGCTGTCGCTCTGATGCTTACTGTGCTCAACGACGATTCGATTGCTCACCCCGCCCTCGAGTGCGTATTCACCACCGACGAGGAGACTGGCCTGGTCGGCGCCGAGACGCTCGACAAGTCCCAGATTAGCGCCCGCACCATGATTAACCTTGACTCCGAGGAAGAGGGCGTTGCCACCGTCAGCTGCGCCGGTGGCGTCGTCGTTACCTACACCTGCCCCATCGTGCGCGAGCACAAGACCGGCAGCACCCTCACGCTCGACATCTCCGGCCTACTGGGTGGTCATTCCGGCAACGATATCAACCTGGAGCGCGGCAACGGCAACCTCATCATGGCCCGCATCATCGACCGCCTGATGGTCGCCGGCGAGCCCGCCATCGTTAGCTTTAACGGCGGCACTAAGGACAACGCCATCAACCGTGAGTGCAAGGCCGAGCTGGTTTACGCCGACCACGCTGCCGCCGAGGCCGCGGCCCAGATCGCAAAGGGCATCATCGCCGACGTCACTGCCGAGCTCGAGGTCTTCGACCCCGGCTTTACCTGCACCGTCGAGATTGCCGACGACGCCGAGGTCGAGGCCATGGATCAGAAGTCCGCGCTTGCCCTCATCCGCGCCCTGCGTCTTGCCCCTAACGGCGTGATTCGCCGCAACGTCGCCACCGACGGCTCCGTCGAGGTTTCCTCCAACATCGGCGTGGTCGCCACTTCCGACGACCAGGTCAAGATCATGCTGTCCCCGCGCTCCTCGATCACCTCGCTGCAGAACGAGTTCAAGGACCGCCTGCAGACGCTGGCCGATGTCTTGGGCTTCGACGCCAAGTTCGAGTTCGAGTATCCCGGCTGGAGCTATGCCGAGCATTCGCCGGTCCGCGACGTTTTTGTCGAGAGCTATCGCGAGCTCTTTGGCTCCGAGCTGCGCATCGAGTCCATTCACGCCGGCCTTGAGTGCGGCCTGTTTGCTGAGGCCCTGCACGGCCTGGACGCCATCGCCGTGGGCCCGACGCTCTCCGATGTCCACACCCCGGACGAGAGCATGGAGCTCGCTTCTGCCGGGCGCTTCTACGAGCTGCTCATCGACGTCCTCAAGCGCCTCGCTGCGTAAAGGTCGCGCTAGCAGCAGTTCGAGCCACGTGCTAGCGGATTGCAAATGACATTACGAGAGGGGGCATCCGAACTTTTGCGACGGGTGCCCCCCTCTTCTTTTAAGAAATGTGGATTGATTGGCGCCTAGCCCATATCCGCCTTGATGAGGTCGAGGGTGCGCTGGCAGTTTTCGCGGACGGGGCCGAGCATGTGCTCGCGCAGGTCCGCCATGCCGGGCAGGTCGGCGTATTCGTCCATGATCTCTTCCATGCAAATGGGCACCTCGTAGGCGAGGTCCATCATGGTCGCAAAGCAAAACTTCTCGGATAGCCCGGCATCGGTGAGCGCCGCCTCCAGCGCGGGGTCGCCCATACCGTGGTATCGGCGGATAGCGCCTGGACCGATGCGCCCCACTCGATTTTCGCCGCCAACGCTCATGGCAAGGCGCGCCCGGCGGCGCATACGCTCGTACGCCAAGCCCGATGCGACATCGTACATGGGTGCGAGCGCTGCGTTTGTGCCTTTGCCTAGGATGAGCGAGTAGTTTTTAGCGTGTGCGTCAGGCGCTCCGATAATGGCGTTATAGAACAACATATAGGTAAAAAGCACAAGATTCATGTGGTGGGGGACTGTGTTAATCAGTCGTTCTTGGATGTCTCGCGTGGTTGGTCCTCCGTCGGCGGTGTATTTCTGGCTTGGCAATACACCGAGCGCCTGGCAAAAGTCCTCCTGATGCAGCCTTTCGATATTTCCGCTGCTATTGACCATTCTGTCGTACCGTTCAACGACGAGCGCGGCTTCGTCTTCAAATGTGCAATAGGAGACGTTGGCAGTTGGAATGCCAACACGCCGAGCCGTTTTCATGCAGGCGAATTCGTTTAAGGCCTGATGTTTGAACCCAACGACACCATTTTTGAAGATATGGGTAGTGGGGGATGACCCTAGACATTCGCACCATTGGCCATCATGCCAAGCTAGTGCAAATTTGCCTTGGTTGCCGCCCAGGGACCAGCTTTCGTTGGAGCCCATCCATGTCTCTCTTTCGTCATCGCGAATTGCTTTGAGCTTGTGAGCGATTTGAGAATTGGTAAGCGGGCGGTATGCCGAGACCCTGCCGCGGGCGGCGCCTAATTGATCGGTTCGACAAAACTGAACGGCCCCCGCGCAGTCAAGACCGATATGGCACAAGAGGGCGACGGGGTTGTTGGATGCAACGTCATGCTCGGCGGCAATAGCGCGACGCTGCTCTTGGCTGTCGGGCAAAAGGCCAAATAGGAACGGGCGGACGATGTTATGGCCATACGTGCGATTGGAAAGCGGCATTGTAAGCGATAGTGGTGCTCCGCGATAGGTTGGGGCGTATACAAAGCTGCAGAGTCCATGCTCGTCTTGCCGGAGAGTGCCTGCGATTTCGCCACAAATGAGGGTCGCAAGCTCCATCTCTGCCATTTATTTCACAACCTTACAGCCAAAGGAGAGGTCTGAAGTGTCGGAAAGGCCTTGCTCGGCTGCGATTTGGGCCAGCAGGGCACCATAGGAAGATGGCGTTCCTTGTCGGGCGGGTCGTCTGCCTACGCTTGGCTTTGGCAGGGCATTCGAGTTCGCGATAGGGAAGTCCGCTATCGTCGTCGGATGTTCGGAGGGCGATGCGATGGAGTCGTTATCGCTTTGCGCAAAGAGACCTATGCCGAGTGCGTTAAAGACGGTCAGTAACTTGTCGAGCCGAATGCCGGTGGCGTCTCCTAGCTCGAGCGATGCGAGCAGGCGCTCTGAAACACTGGCCGTTTTGGCGAGGGCGGCACGGGTGAGACCCTGAGCCTCGCGTGCCTGGCGCACGTAGATGCCAGCTTGGCGCGGTGTGGTGATGGGAAGGGTATTCACGGCGATCTCCTAACGTGCAGACTTTTGCATATCAGTATGACATGCAAAAGTCTGCACGAAAAGGCCTCATGCAAAACTTTGCATGAGGCCTTGTACTGGCGTTGAGTTTTGAGCGATTGTGTTTGGCGTTACAGCGCCAAAATCCCCAGATGCTCAAGCAAGATCTTAAGTCCGATGAGGATGAGCACGATGCCGCCCACGATGGTGGCAGGTTTTTCGTAGCGCGCGCCAAAGGTGTGGCCGATCGCTACGCCGGCGACGGAGAAGATAAACGTTGTGACGCCGATAAGCGATACAGCGGGAACGATGTCGACCGAAAGCGCGGCGAACGAGATGCCCACGGCCAGGGCGTCGATTGAAGTGGCGATGGCGAGGATCAGGTACTCGCTCAGTTCAATCTTTTCGGCATTCTTGCCGTCGCCTTCATCCTCGTCCTCGGTAAAAGCCTCCCACAGCATTTTGCCGCCGATGAAGGCCAAAAGGATAAAGGCAATCCAATGGTCGATGGGGCCGATGATGCCCATAAACTGGCTGCCAAGCGCCCATCCGATCACGGGCATGCCGGCCTGGAAGCCGCCAAAGAACAGGCCGAGCACTACGGCGACCTTAAGGTTGATCTTCTTCATGCCAAGGCCCTTGCAGATGGATACGGCAAAGGCGTCCATCGAAAGGCCAATGGCGAGCAGCACGAGCTCTACGAGTCCCATGGTTTGGCTCCCTCCTTGCGGGCGAACCCGCGTGTACTTCTGACAGGGGAGCAACAAAAAAGACCCGTGGCGTACGCGCCGCGCGTACAACCACGAGTCTCGTTCATTAAGGCAAGCCAGACCGTGTCGGCCAGTATGTTGACTTGCCGCGCCACCGGAGGCGAACCCGGTCACGCGACTACTCCCTCATTCATGTGAATCCCGATGCTACCACATGAACAGCTCATTTGGGTTGAGGCTCTCAGCGGTGTTCGCTCATTCTGTAAGCATCGGATTTCGCGAGCGCCGCGGGGACAAACCGTGAGAAACTATTTAGCGTTTATGGAGCGTATGCGATGGGAGCGATGCCTTGGATAAGAACGAGCTGCAAAAGCGTATGGAACAGGCCATCCGCCTGACGGCACCTGGTCAGCCGATCCGCACCGCCCTCGACATGATCATCGCCGGTCACCTGGGTGCCCTTATCTGCGTCGGCGACACCGAAAACGTGCTCGCTGCCGGTAACGACGGCTTCCCACTCAACATTTCGTTCACCTCGAACCGCCTGTTCGAGCTCTCCAAGATGGACGGTGCCATCGTTATCGACGGCGACCTCACCCAGATCCTGCGCGCCAACTTCCACCTCAATCCCGATCCCTCGCTTGCCACGAGCGAGACGGGCATGCGTCACCGCACTGCCGCTCGCATGTCGGTGCTCACCGATGCCATCGTGATCTCGGTCTCGGCCCGTCGTGCCGTCGTCAACGTGTACGTTCACGGCAAGAGCTATGAGATCCAGCCCGTCACCACCATCATGAGCTCGGTCAACCAGCTCGTCGCCACGCTCCAGACTACCCGTCAGTCGCTCGACCGCTCCCTACTGCGCCTGACGGCCCTCGAGCTCGACGACTACGTTACGCTCGCCGACATTACCGGGATTTTCTCGAGCTTCGAGATCATGCAGCAGGCAAAGACCGAACTTAAGGATTGCATTGTCAAGCTGGGCAACCAGGGCAAGCTCGTGCAGATGCAGCTCGAGCAGCTCGCCGGCTCCAGCATGGATACCGAGTACGACCTGATGATTCGCGACTATGCGAGTGATTCCTCCGAGGCCAATGCCGAAAAGATCCGCGCCAACCTGAGCCGTATGACGCCTAAGGACCTGTCCGACCCACAGCATGTGGCGGCGGTTCTGGGTTACGACGACCTGGACGAGGACTCCGTCATGACGCCGCTGGGCCTGCGCACGCTTTCGCGCGTGTCCGTCGTGCGCGACGGCGTGGCCGAGAAGATCGTCGACGAGTACGGCTCGCTGCAGGAGCTCATGGATGACATCAGCGAGGATCCGGAGCGCCTGGGCGACTTTGGCGTCAACAACCCTGCCATTCTTGCGGACTCCCTGTACCGCATGAAGGGTACCAAACAGGGGAACGCATAATGGCGCCCGTATGCGCCGTGGTCGTTGCCGGTGGCAGCGGCCAGCGCTTTGGTAACCCCGGTGGTAAGCAGCTCGTCAATGTAGCGGGCCGTCCGCTTATGAGCTGGTCCATCCGCGCATTTGACCGTAGCAATAAGGTCGGCCACATCGTCGTGGTTTGCCCTGCCGAGCGTCGTGCCGAGATGCGCCGCCTGGCCATCGACCCGTATTCGTATAACACGCCCATCAGCTTCGCCGATGCCGGCGATACCCGTCAGGATTCCACCCGTGCCGGCGTGCATGCGGTTCCGGCGGGTTTCGAATATGTCGCCATCCACGACGGCGCCCGTCCGCTCATCACGACCGAGGCCATCGATCATGCGATCGACGTGCTTGTGGACGACCGCGCCCTCGACGGTGTCGTATGCGGTCAGCCCGCGATCGACACGCTCAAGATCGTCGACGGCGACAATATCGTCGAGACGCCGCCGCGTGAGCTCTACTGGGCCGCGCAGACACCGCAGATCTTTAGCGTCGACGCCATGAAGCGCGCCCACACCGCAGCTATCGCCGAGGGCTTTATCGGGACCGACGATTCTTCGCTGGTCGAGCGCATGGGCGGGCGCGTCCGCTGTGTCCAGAGCCCGCGCGATAACCTTAAGGTGACGGTGCCCGAGGACCTGCGTCCCGTAACCGCGATTCTGCTTGGTCGCATGGCCGAGGGAGAGGACCTTCCCCATGTTCAGTAACCTGCGCATTGGCCACGGCTACGACGTCCACCGTTTGGTGGAGGGGCGTCGATGTATCATCGGCGGGGTTGACATTCCCTACGAGCGCGGCCTGCTGGGCCACTCGGATGCCGATGTGCTCGCGCACGCCTTGGCCGACGCCATTCTGGGCGCCTGCCGCGGGGGAGATATCGGCAAGCTATTCCCCGACACCGATCCCGCCTACGAGGGTGCCGATTCGATGGTGCTGCTCGCTCGCGTGATGGACTATGCGCGCGAGCTTGGCTTTGAGTTTGTCGATGCCGATTGCACCATTGCCTGCCAGCAACCCAAGATCACTCCGCACCGCGATGCCATGCGCGCCAACCTTGCTCATGCCCTGGGTGCCGACGTCGAAAACGTGGGCGTCGCCGCCACCACGACCGAAAAGCTCGGTTGGGAAGGCCAGGGCGAGGGAATTGGCGCCTGGGCCGTCTGCCTGCTACAGAAAACCGTTAAGGAGTAACGAATGCGTATCTACAACAGCGCTACCCATAAAAAGGAAGAGTTCCAGCCCATCGAGTCCGGCAAGGTCCGCATGTACGTGTGCGGCCCCACGGTCTACGACAACATCCACATCGGCAATGCTCGCACGTTCATCAGCTTTGACGTGATTCGTCGCTGGCTCATCGCGAGCGGCTACGAGGTCACGTTCGCCCAGAACCTCACCGATGTCGATGACAAGATCATCAAGCGCGCCAACGAGCAGGGCCGCACGGCCGCCGAGGTCGCGACCGAGTTCTCCGACAAGTTCATCGGCGTCATGCGTGCCGCCAACGTGCTCGATCCCGATGTGCGCCCCCGCGCCACCAAGGAGATCGGCCCCATGATCGCTATGATCAAGACGCTTATCGAGCAGGGCCATGCCTACGCCGCCGATAACGGCGACGTGTACTTTGCCGTGCGCAGCGATCCCAACTATGGTCAGGTTTCGGGCCGCAACATCGACGATCTGATGGTTGGCGCGCGCATCGAGGAGAACGAGGACAAGAACGACCCGCTCGACTTTGCCCTGTGGAAGGCCGCTAAGCCCGGCGAACCCAGCTGGCCGAGCCCCTGGGGCGAAGGCCGTCCCGGTTGGCACACCGAGTGCGCCGCCATGGTGCATCGCTACCTGGGCACCCCGATCGACATCCACGGCGGCGGCTCCGACCTTGCCTTCCCGCATCACGAGAACGAGTGTGCCCAGGCCACCTGCGCCTGGCACCAGGGTTTCTCCAACACCTGGATGCACACGGGCATGCTGCTGGTAGACGGCGAGAAGATGTCCAAGTCGCTCGGAAACTTCTTTACGCTGGCCGAGGTGCTCGAACAGCACTCTGCTGCGGCCCTGCGCCTGCTGATGCTGCAGACGAGCTATCGCTCGCCGCTCGACTTTTCTTGGGAGCGCCTGGAGGGTGCCGAGAACTCGCTTACGCGTATCGCCGGTACGGTCGAGAACCTGCGCTGGGCCGCGAACCATGCGGCGGCCGATGCCGATGAGGCAGCATCTGAGGCGTTTGCCGCCAAGGCCGCCGAGACCCGTGCCGCCTTTAAGGAGTGCATGGACGACGACTTTAACACTGCCGGTGCCATGGGTGCTGTCTTTGGCTTTGTGACCGAGTGCAACCAGTACCTGGAGCAGGCGGGCGATGCTGCCGACAAGGCCGCTGCGCTTGCTGCTGCCGATACGCTGGTCGAGCTGCTCGATACGTTTGGCGTCGAGCTCCCCGAGCCCAAGGTCGAGTTGCCGCTGGGCCTGCTGGGCGTTGCCGCCGGCCTGGTCGCCTACACGGGTGACGACGTGGACGAGGCCGCTGCCAAGATTCTCGAGGCCCGTGCCGAGGCCCGTGCCGCCAAGAACTGGGATCTGGCCGACGCCATCCGCGACCAGCTCAAGGACCTCGGGCTGACGATCGAGGATACTGCCGCCGGTACTCGTATTAAGAGTCTCTAGTATTTGTCGACCGTTCGAGGTGCGGCAGATTGCCTTGAAAGAGGAGGGCATAGACCTGGTGGTCATGCCCGACGATTGAAAGGCAAGGTGCCGTGGCTCGGACGGTCGATTCTTGTTCGTTTTCTATTTAAGGAGGCCGTCTTATGGCCGACAATCGCAAGCGTGCACCTCGTGGCGGCAAGCAGGCCGCTTCTGGCTCGCGTCCGATTCGCCGAAATGATCGCGCTGCTGCTTCCAAGGGCCAGCGCGATCGCGCCCAGGCCGCACGTCCGCAGCGCGATCGCAACCGCGACGCTGTCCAGGCTCCCAAGGGCGAGTTTATCGAAGGTCGTCGTGCTGCCGCCGAGGCGCTGCGCACCGGTTTTCCCATCAAGTGTGCGCTCATTGCCGAGGGCGGGGAGCGCGATGCCGCCTTGTCGCGTCTGGTCGACGACCTCAACGCCGCGGGCGTTCGCATTAAGTATGTGTCGCGCGCGCAGCTTGATGCGCTGTCGAGCCATGGCGCCCACCAGGGCATTGCGCTCGAGGTGGGAAATTTCCCCTATGCCGATGTTGCCGATATTCTCGACCGCGCGGGTGACGGACCGGCGCTCGTCGTCGTGCTCGACCATGTGACCGACGATGGCAACTTTGGTGCGATCGTGCGCTCCGCCGAGGTTGTGGGCGCGGCCGGCGTCATCATCGCCAACAAGCGTGCCGCCGGCGTGACCGTGGGCAGCTACAAGACTTCAGCCGGCGCCGTCATGCATCTGCCTATCGCGCAGGTGCCCAACATCGCCCGTGCACTCGACGATCTTAAGGCCGCTGGCTTTTGGGTGGGCGGTGCCTCCGAGCACGCCGAAGGCAGTTGCTGGGATGCTCCCTTCGAGGGCCGCGTGGCGCTCGTCATGGGCTCCGAGGGCGACGGCATCTCGCGCCTGGTGCTCGAGAAATGCGACTTTTTGACCAAGCTTCCCCAGCGCGGCATGACCGAGAGCCTCAATGTTGCCCAGGCGACCACGGCGCTGTGCTTTGAGTGGCTGCGCCGCAACGCCGGCGAGCTCATGGGGGAGGAGTAGCGCATGTCCAAAAAGAACCGCGCCAAGTCCAAGGCCAAGCGCTTTGGCGAGGGCTCGGCCAAGCCGATTGTTTCGGCCGCGACCTACGGCGTGGGCGGCAATGCGTTTGCGCAGGCTATCGCCGACCCAGTCTCGACGGTGCACTCCAACAAGCCCGAGCTGCTGGTGGTCGACGGTTACAACGTGATCCACTGCACGCCGCGCTACGAAAAGCTCGTGTACGACCATTCTGACGATCCGTACTCTAGCGATGTCCACGATATGGCGCGCACGGCGCTCATCAACGACGTTGCCGCGTTTGCCCAGGGCCGCTACGAGGCCGTGATCGTGTTCGACGGCGCGGGCAATATTTCCAACGAGCGTCCCAACCTGCCGGCCCGCGGCGTGCGCATTGAGTTTTCGCCGACGGGTGTTTCGGCCGATACCGTGGTGCAGAAGCTCTGCATCGAGGCACGTGAGGAAGGCCGCGCGTGCTCCGTGGTATCGAGTGACGGCACGATTCAGGCCGTTGTTATGGGTAAGGGCGTCACGCGCATCTCGAGCCGTATGCTGGTGGACGAGATCAAGCAGATCGATAACGACGTTCACGAGGCAGAGGAAGCGCCCCAGATCAAGATGACCCTGGGCAGCCGCCTAAGCCCCGAGGCCCTGGCCAAGCTCAAGGCGTTGCGCGGGAGGTAGGGGATTATCCATAGAGACCCGTTTCCCAATTGGCCGGTCCGTTGATTTGTAATCAACGGACTGTGGGTTGCCGTCGCCAAAACGAATAGTTTTTGGTTTTGGCGAACGGATAAAACTATTCGTTCTGACGAATAGTTTTGAGATGTGGTCGGTCAAAGGGTCTGTTGCGCCTTGTCAGCAATTCCTTTATTCTTAATTGGTTTCGCGCGAAAGCGCCAAGTGTGCCAGTGTGGCGCAACGGTAGCGCAACTGATTTGTAATCAGTGGGTTGCAGGTTCGATTCCTGTCACTGGCTCCATGAGAGTTTCGGGCTCTGTCTCTATATGGGACAGGGCCCGTTTCTATTTATGTTGACATGTCAGCGGGTTTGACTCCCACCAGGCTTTAGGTTTGTCTCGATCTGTAACACGGGCGGGCTGAAGACCCTCCTTATTGTTACAGATCGAGACATTGCCAAGGGACGGACGATAACATCTCGGTCTGTAACACGAAGAGGCTGAAAACCGTTCTAGCTGTTACGGATTGAGACGTAAGCTGAGGTCGATGCGTAGTATCTCGATCTGTAACAGAAAGGGGAAAAATGTTTTCCAACTGTTACAGAACGAGATGAAAACGGTGAAGGCCCTGGTCTACTTGATCGAGCGAGGATTATCGGACGTACGAGCGTGGAAAATCTCCCGCTTAGTGAATGATCGTGGATAATCTGCCACTTTGGCCTTGGGGGCACGCCAATAGTGGGAGATTGTCCACGCTCGATTTCAAACGGAAGAAAATCCACGCTCGAATCTGCCACGGAAGCCCGATCTCGACCTATATATAGGTGCAAATAGGCTGTTATCGAAGTTCGATCCTGAAGGTGTACTCCACTACGCCAAAGTGTTACCTTGGGAAATGTCACCTCTGTATCCAAAACCACCGTCCTTCATATCCAAACTCAATAAAACCGCAGGTCACGGCTATATAGATACGCCCGGAACCGTGTATCTAGAGGTTTTCGTTGACAGCCCCCAAGGTTGCATCGTATTATCTTTTTCGTTCGCGGGGGCGGCGGTCCAAAAGACCAAAGGACCTGCGGATACTTGAACGATTGGGAGTTTGCCCGAGTGGTTAATGGGGACGGGCTGTAAACCCGTTGGCTTTGCCTACATAGGTTCGAATCCTATAGCTCCCACCCGTCAAGTGCCTGTATAGCTCAGTCGGTAGAGCACTTCGTTGGTAACGAAGAGGTCACCAGTTCAAGTCTGGTTGCAGGCTCCATCCGGCGGTGTAGCTCAGTTGGTTAGAGCACACGGTTCATACCCGTGGCGTCACTGGTTCGAATCCAGTCACCGCTACCATAGGTAACACGGTGGCTTCTCAATAGTATGTTGAGAGGCCACTATGGTATAAAGGCAAAGTCCCGTCCGGGGACGACCTGTTAAGAGGAGGGCTTTATGGCCAAAGAGAAGTTTGAGCGCACTAAGCCGCATGTTAACATCGGCACCATTGGTCACGTCGACCACGGCAAGACCACGCTGACCGCTGCCATCACCAAGGTTCTCTCCGAGACCGAGGGCTGCAAGGCTGACTTCACTGCGTTCGAGAACATCGACAAGGCTCCCGAGGAGCGCGAGCGCGGCATTACGATCTCCGTCTCCCACGTCGAGTACGAGACTGCTGCCCGTCACTACGCTCACGTTGACTGCCCGGGCCACGCTGACTACGTCAAGAACATGATCTCCGGTGCTGCTCAGATGGACGGCGCTATCCTGGTCATCGCCGCTACCGACGGCCCCATGGCTCAGACCCGCGAGCACATCCTGCTCGCCCGTCAGGTCGGCGTTCCCTACATCGTCGTCTTCCTGAACAAGTGCGACATGGTCGACGATGACGAGCTCATCGACCTCGTCGAGATGGAGACCCGTGAGCTCCTCTCCGAGTACGATTTCCCCGGCGACGACATCCCCGTCATCCGTGGTTCCGCTCTGGGCGCTCTCGAGGGCGACGCCAAGTGGATGGACGCTATCCGCGAGCTCATGAAGGCTGTCGACGAGTACATCCCGACGCCTGCTCGTAACAACGACCTCCCGTTCCTGATGGCCGTTGAGGACGTTATGACCATCTCCGGCCGTGGTACCGTTGCTACTGGCCGTGTCGAGCGCGGTGAGCTCAAGCTCAACGAGCCCGTCGAGATCGTCGGCATCAAGGATACCCAGAACACCGTCGTTACCGGTATCGAGATGTTCCGTAAGTCCATGGACTTCTGCGAGGCTGGCGACAACGTCGGTCTGCTGCTCCGCGGCATCAAGCGCGAGGACATCGAGCGCGGCCAGGTTCTCTGCAAGCCCGGTTCGGTTACCCCGCACACCAAGTTCACCGGCGAGATCTACGTTCTGACCAAGGAGGAGGGCGGCCGTCACACCCCGTTCTTCGATGGTTATCGTCCTCAGTTCTACTTCCGTACCACCGACGTTACCGGTACGGTCAAGCTCCCCGAGGGCACCGAGATGGCTATGCCTGGTGACCACATCACCATCGAGGGCGACCTCATCCACCCGATCGCCATGGAGGAGGGCCTGCGCTTCGCTATCCGCGAGGGTGGCCACACCGTCGGTTCGGGCATCGTCTCCACGATCATTGAGTAAATTTGCTCTTTGATATAGCTGACTTAGAGAACCCGGCACTTATTTGGGTGCCGGGTTCTTTTCTGCAATGGATATTGATCCGTTGCTGGTGTCGAGAGGATCGATAATGGTCCTGGATGCACCGTCGATTAGCTCTCGATGGCTTCATTGATGTGTTCCAAATATGAATGGATCCACCGAGAACCAATTGACTCGAGGTTTTCATTGACAGCACTTACGTGGAGCTGATAAAGTAACAACTCGTGCCCGTACGGGGCGGAAATGAAAGGTTCAGGATACATGCGTACTCTAGTTACTCTTGCGTGCACTGAGTGCAAGCGCCGCAACTATACGACCACCAAGAACAAGTCGACCATGCCTGATCGTATGGAGATTAAGAAGTATTGCCCCTGGTGCCGTCACCACACGCTGCACAAAGAGACTCGCTAGTCTCTAGTCACATACGCCAGTAGTTCAATTGGTAGAGCATCGGTCTCCAAAACCGAGTGTTGAGGGTTCGAGTCCTTCCTGGCGTGCCAGTCATTATTCCGTAAGCTCCCAATTGGGGGCTTACGGTTTACTCATGTATAAGCGCATTGCGCGGAGGTAACCCAAATGGCCAACAAGAAGAACAAGAAGAAGGCTCAGCAGCCGGCACCTGCCAACAACGCTGCCGCCAACTCCAAGGTTGAGGCCAAGAAGGCCGTTGCCAAGAAGAACGAGAAGGCTGCGAAGTCCAAGAAGAACGAGAAGCCTGGTTTCTTCGCCCGCACCAAGAAGTATTTCGCTTCGGTCAAGTCCGAGATGAAGCGTGTCACGTGGCCCGATAAGAAGGAGCTCGTGAACTACTCGGTCGTCGTTTGCGCTTCTCTGGTCGTCGTCGGCGTCGTCATCGCTCTGCTCGATGCTGGCTTTGGCGAGGCTCTTGCTCTGTTCTCTGGATTGAGGGGCTAAACCATGTCTAAGCGTTGGTACGTCGTTCACACTTACTCTGGATACGAGAACCGCGTTAAGTCCGATCTCGAGCATCGCATCGAGACCATGGGCATGCAGGACCGTATCTTTGATATCGAGATTCCTATGGAGCGCGTCACCGAGATCAAAGAGGGTGGCAAGCGTGAGACCAAGGATTCCAAGATCTTTCCGGGTTATGTCCTGGTCCGCATGGAGATGGATGACGATGCTTGGACGTGTGTTCGCAACACGCCCGGCGTCACCGGTTTCCTAGGCGGCAACGGCAAGCCCGCTCCGCTTTCCCGTGACGAGTACAACAAGATGACTCGTCGTCCCGGTAAGGGCGATTCGCCCAAGCGCACCTCGGTTGATATTCAGGTCGGCACGTCCGTCCGCGTCACCGATGGCCCGCTTACCGACTTTGATGGCAAGGTCTCCGAGGTTAACACCGAGGCTGGCAAGCTCAAGGTCACGCTGATGATCTTTGGCCGCGAGACGCCGGTCGAGCTTGACTTTAACCAGGTCGCTGTCATCGCTTAAGTTTTCGTCCGTTCGCGCGAGCGTGCTTCTTCTGTGACTGCTCATCTCAGGAGTGCTTCTAACACGTGCGTGCTTACGATATAGCAAGTACTTCACACTCGTGATTCGAAAGGAATGACCATGGCTGAGAAGAAGGTTGCCAACGTCATTAAGCTCCAGATTCCTGCTGGTGCAGCTAACCCCGCTCCTCCCGTCGGCCCCGCCCTGGGCGCTGCTGGCGTGAACATCATGCAGTTCTGCCAGGCCTTTAACGCCGAGACGCAGGACAAGAAGGGCGACATCATCCCCGTTGAGATCTCTGTCTACGAGGACAAGTCCTTCTCCTTCATCACCAAGACCCCGCCGGCGGCTCACCTCATCAAGAAGGAGCTGAACCTCAAGTCTGGTTCCGCTAAGCCCCAGGCCGACAAGGTTGGTCAGCTCTCCCAGGAGCAGCTCACCAAGATCGCCGAGATCAAGATGCCGGACCTCAATGCCAACGACATTGACGCCGCCAAGAAGATCATCGCCGGTACCGCCCGTTCCATGGGCGTCACCATCGCTGAGTAGCGATTTCTTATGGTAACGACGGGTGCTCCGACCTGGGCGCCCGTTAAATGTGTGCAATAGGGCACACGATACGATGTGGGAGGGCTCACGCCCGTTTAACCACAGGAGGTAATGCACATGGCTAAGCATGGTAAGAGCTATAACGCCGCTGCCGAGAAGATCGATCGCGCCACGCTCTACACCCCCCTTCAGGCTGCCAAGCTCATTAAGGAGCTCGACACCGCCAAGTTCGACGAGACCGTCGAGGCCCACTTCCGTCTGGGCATCGATACTCGTAAGGCTGACCAGAACATCCGTGGTTCCATCTCCCTGCCCCACGGCACCGGCAAGACCGTTCGTGTTGCCGTCTTCGCCGAGGGCGAGAAGGCCCGCGAGGCTGAGGCTGCCGGCGCCGACATCATCGGTTCCGACGAGCTTGTCGCCCAGATTCAGAAGGGCGAGATCAACTTCGACGCCGCTATCGCTACGCCGAACATGATGGCCAAGGTTGGCCGCATCGGTAAGATCCTTGGTCCCCGTGGCCTCATGCCGAACCCCAAGCTCGGCACCGTGACCATGGACGTCGCCAAGATGGTCTCCGAGCTCAAGGCTGGCCGCGTTGAGTACCGCGCCGACCGCTACGGCATCTGCCACGTGCCCCTGGGCAAGAAGTCCTTCACCGAGCAGCAGCTCGTCGAGAACTACGCTGCCCTGTACACCGAGATTCTGCGCGTCAAGCCCTCTTCTGCTAAGGGCAAGTACGTCAAGTCCATCTCCGTGTCTTCCACCATGGGCCCTGGCGTCAAGGTCGATCCCGCTATCCAGCGCGACTTCCTGGCTGAGTAACTAACAGTTACTGCCTGAGCAAAGCAAGCATTGCTAAAGAGACCCGGTTCTGCCTCGTGCAGGACCGGGTCTCTTGCTTTTGAGTCAACGAAACCACCACGAAGGGGACAGGCACCCTTGTGGTGGTTTTACTTGTGTTGTACTTTAGCGCGATGTAGTACTACCCGAGGCCGAAGGGAGCCCAACATGTTTAAGAACACGCAACAGCTCCTAGGCATAGCGCTACTAGATTGGATAGCGCGCTAGGGTTGTAATCTCGCTATAACGATTTGTTGTACCCGGGTGCGCTATCGTCTGCCGCTTTCAGGCGTGATGAGCGACACGGGTATTTTTCTATCTCTAGGCCTTCTCTCTCTCCTGAAAGCCATCTGTCATAAAACGGTCAATCAGGAGGAACATATAAGCCGCAAAATCACAATCTTTGACGCCACCCTGTGCGACGGTGAGCAGTCGCCGGGCGCCAGCATGAATACCGAGGAAAAGCTCTTCATCGCCCGCCAGCTGGTGCGCATGAACGTGGACGTTATCGAGGCGGGCTTTCCCATCTCGAGTCCTGGTGACTTTCGCTCCGTACAGGAGATTGGCAAGATTGCGGGCGACCGATGCACGGTATGCGGCCTGACGCGCGCTGTCGACAGGGATATCGAAGTGGCTGCAGAGGCGCTCAAAACGGCCCAGAGGCCCCGTATCCATACAGGGCTGGGTGTGAGCACCAGTCACCTGCGCGACAAGCTCCATATGACTGAGGAAAGGGCAATTGAGTGAGCGATCCATGCCGTCAAACATGCTCGCAAGTTCGTTGACGATGTTGAGTTTTATGCCGAGGATGCCGGCCGCTCCGATCAGGAGTTTCTGGTGCGCATTATCGAGGCGGCCGTAAAGGCCGGTGCCACGGTCGTGAACATCCCCGATACGATGGGCTACAACATGCCGTGGGACTTTGGCGCCCGCATCCGTGACCTGCGCGGGCGCTGCGGGTGCGGCCGGTCAGCGTGCGGTCGACGTGATGGAGTATCGCGAGTACGAGATTGAGCGCATTGCGCGCCAGGCATTTGAGGCGGCGCGCAAACGTCGCGGCAAGGTGACGAGCGTTGATAAGCGCAACGTGCTGGAGACGAGCCGCATGTGGCGCGAGATCGTGCATCGCGTGCAAGACGAGGAGTACTCCGACGTGGAGCTTGAGGACCTGCTCGTCGACAACGCCGCCATGCAGCTCATCAGTCGACCGGCAGACTTTGACGTCGTGGTGACGGAGAACATGTTCGGCGACATCCTGTCCGATGAGGCGGCTCAGATTACCGGATCGCTCGGTATGCTTGCCTCTGCCTCGCTGGATGATGGCGTATCGCTGTTTGGGCCGAGCGCTGGCAGCGCTCCTGACATCGCGGGGCTCGGCGTGGCCAATCCGCTGGCTCAAATCTTGTCGGTGGCGATGCTGCTGACCTACGCGCTCGACATGGGCGAGCAAGCCGCGTGGATCGAGAGCGCCGTGGCGCGCGTGCTCGACGAGGGCTGGCGCACCCGTGACATCGCCGATGTCAACACCCCGGCAGATAAGATCCTCGGCACCACGACGATGGGCGACAAGGTCGTCGCCGCGCTGTAGGCGATGCCGATTCAAGCTGTCAAATATCTCAATCTGTAACATCTAAGGGGCAAAATCGTTCCTACCTGTTACAGATTGAGATTTTCGGCTGAGCATCCGTGGTCTGTCTCGATCTGTAACAGCTAACCGATTATTTGGGCCCTACCTGTTACAGATTGAGACAAACCGTTGGGACAGGTCGGACGAGTCAGCAAAACCACCACAAAGGTGCCGGTCCCCTTCGTGGTGGTTTTTAGCGCAACGAGGTGTTCCCAGCCGACCATACGGGCGGCCTTGCGCTCACGCTGCTCGATGACAGCGCATCTTTAGACGCGAAGTGCGGAACCGGGTGCATATACGAGCCGCGTAGCGTTACGAATTCATGGGAATGACCGTATCGCCAATTTGTACGCTTGCAATCTTGTCTGTGTCACAAACTTGCGAGAACGGCCAGGTCTTGTGGACATCAGTGGTGCCGTTATCCAGTTTATTTGCGAAATAGCCGCTGTGGCTGGTTGCGTCCTCAACATGACCGTCTTTGAACGTCACGATGAGGGGTATGTTGCCAACGGCATCCATAGACTCCTCCATGTTTTGAGACATCTTGCCGCTGTTGTTGTCGTGTTCGATGGAACGATCTATGTTGTAGCGG
Organism: Coriobacteriaceae bacterium; assembly: GCA_902835305.1. GTDB lineage: Bacteria > Actinomycetota > Coriobacteriia > Coriobacteriales > Coriobacteriaceae > Collinsella. The sequence continues at coordinate 224,681 of CADFMD010000002.1, read as the reverse complement.
ACTGAAACGCCAACGCAGGATACGGTGGCCTCTTGAATCGTCGCCTTGGTGCCGTTAAAGTTGACCGATTTGGGCGCGGGAATCGTAACGGATGTATCTTCGTAATTCAGCTGGAACTTAAGATCCCATGGGCCCGTAAGTATTTTCTTATACTCGGGAAGCTCTTTGCCAGCACGTGGCACAACGAGAGAGTTGATATGCGTGCGGACGGTCCTGCCCATAAGGCCGGGTGATTCAACGCTGAACTGTGCAAAGTATTGAATGCTGGAGTCATTGGGGTTCTTGTCAATGAGCCATGATTGGCCTTGGCCGCCATGCTCGCCATCAACGTATACGTTTCCATCGACACTTCCGGCGATAGTTCCGTTCTCGCCCGGCTCGGAAAGCTTTTTCAGGGCAGCGGGATCGTCGAACGTAAGCGTATAGGCGATGGTAACCATATCCTTGTCGCCCATGATGGCGTCGGCGGTCACGGTGACTCCGTTGTTGGAGCAGCTAGCACCGACGGGCCGGCCAATACGGTCGATGATCTCGGTTTGAGAAGCAGGTCCGTCAAAGATGTCGGAAAGCATGTCAGAAGGAAGCGGCAGGACGCCTGTTGCCATAGCCGTGCCAGCGCCTCCAATGACGATAGCGAGGACTGCCGTTACAGCGGCAATGCGAGCGACTGTTCTTACGGGATGGCGGGCGATGCGCGGCTTGCGTCGCGTGCCATTAAAGTTGCTTTGAGCGGTCGCCGCATCGCTCGAGGCGACGGACTGAGCAATCGAGTTTGCCATGTGCTGCTTCGCATTATCGGTAAACGAAATGTGCTCCAGGGCGTGGCGATAGTCATTCGAATTCGTAGTCATTGTGGTCTCCTTTCAAGGAAAGCCGAAGTGACGCACGTCCGCGGCTAAGGTGCTGGGCGGTTGCAGCTGGCGTCGCGTGAACGGCGTCTGCGATTTCCCTGATGCTCATGCCTGCGTAGTAGTGCAAAAAGATGGCGATGCGCTGTGCTTGAGGCAGGGCCGTGACAGCGGAAAGAATGGCGCAGTCGCGTTGCGCGAATTCTTGCTCGGTATGTGTTACGGGTGCGCAGAAATCGGGGAGCGAATCGAGGTCGACAACCGGGTGATTCGCGTGCGTACGGCCGATATCGCGACATGCGTTCAGTGCGACTCGGATCACCCAAGCACGTTCGTGTTCGAGCGAGTCGAACGGTTGAGTGCGTTGGAGAATCTTGATCAGCGTGTCCTGGCAGATGTCTTGAGCGTCGTCAGCGGATCCAAGGGCCGAATAGCACAATCGAAGGATGAGGTCGGAATACGTGTCGACCAAGCGCTTTGCTTCCCGCTCGATCTGATCGGCATCGCATCGGAGCGTGCTATTGCGGTTACGGCGTGCAGGCATAGTGTCACCTCCAATTGGTCGTGGTGGATATAGGGAAGGCGTCTCGCGAGGTCCCTCTACATACAACACGGTCGAGACTGCATAAGTTGACAAAAAAAGACGGCACGTGAGCGCCGTCCTTACAAAACAATGAGTGTTCTCGTTAATTACACAAGCACCGTGATGGACAGGTCGGACGAGTCAGCAAAACCACCATAAAGGTGCCTATCCCCTTCGTGGTGGTTGTTGGCAGTTACCAGGGGGTTCTGGCGGTTGAAGACTCGATTGCTTCGTGGCGTTTGAGCTCGCGGCGCATGGTTTGCGAGTTGAGCCAAGCGGCCTTCCAACCGCGCGTGGGGTAGCGCGCCTCGTCAATTTCGATCTTGGTATAGCCGCAGGCGTTGACAATCTTCGTTCCGCATGGGTGTTGGCGCTCGCGTTGAAAGTTGGGGCCGTAGCTTTGGTGCACATGCCCGTGAATCATATAGTCGGGACCCCAAGACTCAAGAGCCGCATTAAAGCACTCGAATCCTCGATGCGGCAGGTCGTCCAGGTCGCCCATGCCTGCGACGGGTGCATGGGTAAGTAGAATATCGCATCCGTCTACCAGTGCGATTTTTCGCGATAGCTTGCGCATGCGTTTTGCCATCTCGCGCTCGGTATACATGTTCGCGCCGTCGCGGTAGCGCATGGAACCGCCCAGACCCGCAATGCGAATACCTCGGTACACATATACGCTGTCCTCAACACAAATGCACCCGCCCGGTGCATGGCGCGCGTAGCGGTCGTCGTGGTTGCCACGAACGTACACAAGCGGTTTGTTGATGACAGTGACCAAAAACTCAAGATAGTCCGGATCCAGGTCGCCTGCGGATAGAATCAGGTCAACGTCCTCAAAGCGCTCCTTGCGAAAGCACTCCCACAGGCATCGCTCTTCGGTATCGGCTATGGCAAGGATTTTCATAGGGCGCGGACCTTCGGCTCATCGTCGAGTTGCGGAATGGTGCCCACCACGTTGTCGGCCAGCCAGTCCATCTCGACGATTTGCGTGCTCGGCAGTGGGGGAAAGCCCTCGATCTGCACCACGCCGTCTTGGCTATGGAGCTCGCCGCCAAATGGATTGATGGAGCCCTCGACGATGCCATTGCGCAGTAGCTGCACAAGTTTACGCGTCTGATAGGGTAGGCCCGGAGCGTAGCGAATATCGATGACGCCGGAGCTCATACCGTACCAGTAGTTGACGGCGCGCACCTGCTGGTCATCGGCGGTCTCGTCCCATGTGCCGTGCAGTAGGCTGCGTACGATGAGTTCGTAGTAACGGCCCCAGTTCCATACCGGCATAGCAATACCGGTAACTTCCTTGCCGTTTACCAGACGGTGAAGCCCGTAGGCGGTGGGGTCCTCGAGAGACTTGGACATATCGGCGCCGGTCATGACGCTCACGCCCTCGCGACACATGGCTTCGGCAAGACCGCCGGCGGGAACATCTCCCCAAGTGAGGATAATCTGCGCACGAGGGTCGAGCAGCGAGGCACCGATAGCGAAGGCGTTGATTTCGCTCAGCGCGCCCGAGGCGAAGACCGACGCATGGTAGCCAATACGGTGGTTGTCGGCCATGCTGGCGGCAAGGGCGCCCAGTAGGAACTTGGCCTCGTACATCTTTCCAAAGTACGAGCGGACGCTTTGGTGGGGAAGGCCGATTGAGCAGTTAAGGAACCGCACCTGGGGATACTCGACTGACGCCCTGAGCGTGTATTCCATGAGCCGGTGTGAGGTCGAGAAGATGACGTTCGCCCCGTGCTTTACGGCTGTCTCGACGGCGGCGTAGAACACGTCCGAATCGTGGCAGTCCTCGAACGCCTCGGTGCGCACGATGCCGCCAAAGTGCTCATCAAGATACCGGCGGCCCTGGTCGTGTAGGCTGTCCCAGCTCGACGTGGCACAGGGAAACTCGTGGATAAAGGCGATTCGCATGGGATTGGCAGTGGAGTAGACGGTCTTGCTCATAAAGAAGTTGAGCACGCCCGAGGTAGCTTTTGTCGGTGCGCCCTCTTTCTCGTTGGGCTGCGGCGCTTCGACAAGATCGACTTTGTCCTCGTCGCTTTTGCCGGCAATGACAAGCTCGCGCCAAATCTTGCACAGACGGTTGACGACGATATCCGTCGGCGTATCCAGCAGACGGTCCTGGTTGTAGACGTTGAGGTAGACGAGCATGGCATCGGCAGGCGTAATGTCCAAGTGGTCGCCGCCCGCGCGAAGATAGGCGCGCTTAAAGAGCAGGAAGGTGTGACGTAGGTAGTCGACCTTCTTTTGAGGCCATTTTTCGACAAGATCTTGGCCGAGCATTTTGGCAAGCATCTCGTAGCTGCCCTCGCGCGAAAACTCAATCTCGTACAGGGGGCATACGTACCAAAAGGCGCAAAACTCACCGTACAGGCGGCTCTCGACGGAATCCCACTTACCGGGGTACAGACGCGTCACCTTGGCCGAAACCGTCGGAGCGTCAAGGAATTTGAGGACGCTGACACGCTTGTTGCCCTCTTGGACGTAAAAGCGGTGCATGAACTCGGTGACGATGATGGGGTCGCGGTAGCCCTCGGAGATTTGGATATCGTAGAGGTTGGACCATTTGCGGGCGAATTCGGTATTCCAGGGGAGCAGCGGCATAAAGTTACACGAAAAGGCGGACTGGCGACCTTTGGTAACCGTGCCGACGACCATTTCGAGCGGAATGTCCCGCAGGCCGATGTTCTCGCGCTGCCCGCAGGGAAGCTGGGCGACCAAGCTGTCGAGGTCCGTAAGATATGGATGCTCGCTTTGGCTGATGGCGCGACGGCGTCCCTGTTCGCCGCGCTTGCGCGCTTGACGATAGGCCTCTTCCATGGTGTCTACTCCCTTAGTCGTTTAAACAACGATATGAACCATGGTACCACGATGCGAAACCACCACAAAGGTGCCTGTCCCCTTTGCGGTGGTTTTAGGCGATGATGGGGGCGATGGCGCGGATGCAGGCGTCGGCTGCCGTAAAGGTGGTGCTGTCGTCACTGACGATAAAGATGATCTTACCCTTAATGCCAAAGTCGCCGATCTCGCTAAAGAGCACGTAGGGTTCCTTGTCAAAGCCCGAGATGGGTGAAACGGCGACCTTGGTGGCACAGGCGAGCTCGTCTGCCAGCGCATCGAGCGAGTCCCACTTTGACGTGTCCTTCACCGCGACGGGAACGACAACGCGTCCAAAGGGCATGAGGTGCACGAGTGTGTTCTTGGAGATGTTGGAGTTGGGGACGATGATGGTCTGTCCGCAGGCGTCCTCGATGGTCGTGTGGCGCCAAGTGATGTCCTGGACCACGCCCGACACGCCGCCGACCTCGATATTGTCGCCGGGCTTGATGATGCCCATAAAGGTCACTTGCATGCCGCCGATAAGGTTTGATAGCGTGTCCTGAAAGCCGAGCGAGATGGCGATGCCGCCGACGCCAAGAGCGGCGACGAGCGCGTTTGCGTTAATGCCAAAGCAGTTGTCGAGGATAAAGCTGCCGCCGATCATCCAAATGACGGCACGCGCGATGTTGATGAAGATGCTCGATGCGGGAAGCGGGTTGTCGTCACGGTTGAGTAGGTGGTGCAGGGTCTTGGATGCCACCTTGGCGGCGACGGCGGTGCCAAGGGCCAGGACGGCGGCCCAAATGATGTTGTGGACCCACCGTTGCGAAAAGAAATGAAGAATCGGCTCAAACAATTCCATGTAGGGGGAACCTCCTAAAGATACGTCCATCCATGATACCCACCAAAAGGCCCGTCCGATCATGTTCGGACGGGCTTCTGCGCTCGGTATAAGGTTTGAATAGTACGGGATGTAGGCCACGTGGCGTAATCTAGCGACGGCGCTTCCAGATGATGCCCAGAACGATGATGACGATGCCGCCGATGAGGCACGCGCCGACCATGACAAGCGTGCGATCCCCCGTTGCGGCGAGCTTGCCGGCCGTCTTTTTGGTGGTGACCTGCGTGGTCGTGGTGGTCGACGTGTCCGGCTTGGGCACGCGCGGGCGCGACCGGCGGCGTACGGCACAGATGCCCACAGGCGGAACGCACCCGCGCGGACGCGGGCATGGCGCGGAGGACCCGAGGTTGGTAGCTTGGCCCGCTCGCGGCGGCGCAGGTTGGTGGGGGGCTACTCGGCCTTATCCTCACCCTTATCGACGTCTCCCGTGACGAAGAGACGGACTTGGCCGTCCTCGATGACCACTGTGTCGGCCTGGTTGAAGGCAAAGTCGAGCTCGTCTAGCTCATCCTCGTAGTTTTCGGCAAGCTGGCGGACGGCGTTGCCCGTGTCCAGCGAGTCCATGATGAGGGCCTTGTGCGTACGGTTGGCCTCCTTGGCCTTCTTACGCATCTCGACGGGGTTGAGGCGGGCTGTCTGCCTGCTCACCTCGTGGAGCACTCCTATGATGACATTCGCGGCCTCGTAGCCCTCGTCCTTCGCGGCGTCCGCAAGCTTCAGCACGGGGCCGCCGAGCTTGGAGACCTTCTTGCCGAGCATACGGCGGTACTCCTCGCGGCGCTGGGCGTGCTCGCCCAGGCACTTCTCGACGATCTTCTTGTTCTTCTTGATGCGGGCTGCGGTGTAGTCGCTCTCGAAGCGCATACCGACCTGCTGGGCGATGAGCATGAGCTGGAACGCGAGGACCGCGCGACGCTCCTTCTCCTGGAGAAGGGTTATCTCGGAGGCGATCTCCTTCTCGTCCAGCTTTTTCTTTCTCGCGAGTGTCTCCGTGAGGTTCTGGATCTCGGAGAGCTGGTAGTTCCACGCTTCCTCGGCGGCGCGGGTGGCGTCCTCGATGACCTGGAGCCCGACGGTGAACTTGCCCTCCGTGGTGGCGGATTCCCCGAGGTTCAGGGAGAGCCGGTAGAGCGCGTCGTAGCCAGCCTTGAGCCTCGCATCACGCTGGCGCTCCATGACGCGCTGAATCTCCTCGATTCCCTCTTGCAGGCCTTCGAGCTTGTCGTTTATCTCGTTCATGTAGGCCATGCCGACGGCCACCGCCGCGCTCTGGAGCGCGATGTTGGCGACGGCTTGGGGCTGTAGTCCCGCCTGCTTGATGCCGGCCATCTTGTTGAACTTGCCCGTCTCCTTGTTGAAGCTTGAGAGCAGGTTCCAGCCGTCGGACTGTCTCACGCAGAGGTCGGCCCATGTGACGCCTTCGGGGAACTTCACGACGGCGAGCCCGCGCGTGGCCGCCGCCTGGCCCCAGGTGGCGCCGAGCGGGACGAGCTGATCCACGGCGGCGGCCAAGCGTTCGCCGCTGCGCAGCGCGAGGGAGCGGGTGGACGCCTCCTCGATTCGTGCGAGCTCGGTGGCGCCGAGGGGTGCAAGGGACTCTTCTGTCGGTCTGCCCTGTGGGTCCTCGCCGGTGCCGAATAGCCAGTCTCGCAATGACATGTGCCGCTCCTCTCCCGCATGTTTTTGCTGATTATATAACGATGGTGGCTGGGCGCGAATGGGGCGCCTCGCGGTTGAGCCTGGTTGAATATCGGAATATCGATATGATATGCGAAAACCACCACAAAGGTGCCTGACCCCTTTGCGGCGGTTTTGACGTTTATGCAGATAAAACCTGCCAAAATAAACCTGTCCCTTTTTGGCAGGTTTTAGCTCAGCAGCATGCGGTCGTTGGCGAGCTCGCCGCCCGAGACCTCCTCAAACTTCTGCAGCAGGTCGGCCACGGTGAGCGACTTCTTCTCGTCGCCGGCCACGTCGTAGATCACATGGCCCTCGTGCATCATGATCAGACGGTTGCCCAGACGGATGGCGTCGTTCATGTTGTGCGTGACCATGAGCGTGGTCAGGTGGTTCTCGTCGACGATCTCCTCGGTCAGATTGAGCACCTTCGATGCCGTCTTGGGGTCGAGGGCCGCGGTGTGCTCGTCGAGCAGCAGCAGGCGCGGCTTGGTGAGCGTGGCCATGAGCAGGGTGAGTGCCTGGCGCTGGCCGCCCGAGAGCAGACCGACCTTAGCGTTGAGACGCGTGTCCAGACCAAGGTCCAGGCGCTTGAGCAACTCAACGTATTCGTCCTTCTCGGCCTTGGTGACGCCCCACGAAAGACCGCGACGCTGGCCGCGGCGCTTGGCGAGGGCCAGGTTCTCAGCGATCTGCATGTCGGCAGCGGTACCGCGCATAGGGTCCTGGAACACGCGGCCCAGGTACTTGGCGCGCTGCGACTCGCTCAGGCGCGAGATGTCGGTGCCGTCGAGCTCGATAACGCCCGAATCGAGCGGATATACGCCGGCAATCATGTTGAGCAGCGTGGATTTGCCGGCGCCGTTGCCGCCGATCACAGTTACAAAGTCGCCGTCGTTGAGGGTAAGGTCGACGCCGGTGAGCGCGCGCTTCTCGGTGACGGTGCCCTTGTTAAAGGTCTTCTTGACGTGCGAGAGCTTAAGCATCTGCCTCATCTCCCCTCGTGTAGGAGCTGCGGAGCTTGTAACGCTCCCAAACCACGGGCACGCACAGGGCCACGGCGACAATCACAGCGGAGAGCAGCTTCATGTCGTTGGCGTCCATGCCCAGCTGCAGCACGATGGCGCGGATGAGGAAGTAGACCACGGAGCCAAAGACGGCGGAGGCCAGGCGGACGCTAAACTGCGTGAGACCGCCGGGCAGCAGGCGGCCGAGCACCTCGCCGATAACAATGGCGGCAAGACCGATAACGATGGCACCGGTGCCCATACCAATGTCGGCGTACTTCTGGCTCTGGCAGATGAGCGCGCCCGAAAGGCCGATGAGGGCGTTGGAGAGCACCAGCGCGATCATCTTGGTGGAGTTGGTGTTGACGCCCAGGGCGCGGATCATGTACTCGTTGTTGCCGGTGGCGCGCAGTGCCGAGCCGATCTCGGTGCCAAAGAACCAATACAGGATGGCGACGATAGCCACAGCGAGCAAGATGCCCAGGATGATGGCGACGGTGGACTGCGGCAGGCCCGTCATGTTGCTAACAGACGAGAAGATGGTGCCCTTGGCGAGGATGGGCGTGTTGGACTTGCCCATGATGCGCAGGTTGACGGACCACAGACTGATCTGGGTGAGGATTCCGGCGAGGATCGCGGGAATCTCGAAGACGGTGGTCAGAATGCCCGTGACAGCACCGGCGATGGCGCCGGCGCACATGCCGGCCAGCACGGCGAGCAGCGGGTCGACGTTGTTATTGACGATGAGCACGGCGCAGACACAGCCGCCGAGGGCAAAGCTGCCGTCGCAGGTCATATCGGGGATGTCGAGCAGGCGGAACGTGATAAACACGCCAAGCACCATAATGCCCCAGAGGACGCCCTGCGAAACGGCGCCCTGCAATGCAATGAGCATGCTTCATACCTCCTAGGATAGGGTGGACACGTGATTTTCCATAATAGCGGTACCAATGCATAAAAGAGCTGCGGACGGATGTTTTGTCTCATCCGAAACAAGCAGGGCGAACGCCGGTCTTTAGCGTTCGCCCCAAGGACTCAGATATTGAATAACGCGGCTGTGGCGCGCGTGCGGGCCCTAGACGCGTTACCGCGCATGGCGCTACTCGTCCAGAGCGGAAAGGTCGATGCCTAGGGCCTCGGCCATCTCGTCGTTCTTGACGACGACCAGGTCCTTGCTCGAGAGGTGCTCGATAGCCATATCCTCGGGCTTGGCCTCGCCCTTAAGAATCTTGACGGCCATTTCGCCCGCGGCGTAGCCCAGATCCTCGTAGTTGATGGAGAGGGTGAACAGGCCGCCGGCCATGCACATGCCCTCCTCGCCGGTCACGAAGGGAAGCTTGTTCTCCTTGCAGATCTGGCCCACCTGCGAGGCGCCCGCGGCGATGGTGTTGTCAGTGGGGGAGTAGAGCGCGTCGACCTTGCCCACGGCAGATTCGACGACGGACTGGATCTCGTTGGAACTCGAGACGGTGAAGTCGGTGTACTCCAGGCCCAGTTTGTCGAGTTCCTTCTTGGCGGCCTTGATCTGGACGTCGGAGTTGGACTCGGCGGTGCAGTAGAGCAGACCGATCTTCTTTACGTCGGGCAGGACCTTCTGCATCATCTCGAGCTGCTCGGCGACCGGGGTGAGGTCGGAGGCGCCCGTGACGTTGGTGCCGGGCTTATCGTTGTCCTGGACCAGGCCCGAGGCGGCGTAGTCGGTGATGGCGCAGCCCACGATGGGGATATCGGCCGTGGCGCCGGCGGCAGCCTGCGCGGCGGGCGTGGCGATGGCATAAATCAGGTTGACGTTGTCGCCCACAAACTTGTCGGCAATGGACTTACACGTGGACTGGTCGTTCTGGGCGTTCTTCTGGTCGATCTTGACCTTAAGGCCGCTCTCCTTGATGGCCTTGACAAAGCCGTCGTTGGCGGCATCGAGCGCGGAGTGCTCGGTGAGCTGCAGAACGCCGATGGTGTAGTCGGAACCGGCGGCAGCAGAGCCGGAACCAGAGTTGCCGCTGCATCCGGCGAGCGGGGCGAGTGCGAGCAGGCCGGCGGAGACCAGGAGGCTCCTGCGGCTGATGGTGATGTCCTTCATATCATTACCCCCAGTATAAAAATGGCTGGAAACACTGCACTGGGACAAAGTGCAAGTGGAACTATAGTAGCGCTGATGTCCATTTTTACAACAGCCTGGCGGGTTTTTTAATACAGAATCGGATGGGCGGTACGGGTAGTCGAATGGGCGGCGGAGGGTCTTATGCGGCGGAGGAGGTGTCGTCCTCGTCCAGGGCGGCGAAGAGCTTCTTGCCGTCGAGGAGACGTGTGGTGACGTTTCTCATTCGGCCAATCTCTACGGTACGCAACGTGTCATCGGCGCCTCGGGCGTCATAGACCGTTCCCAGCAAATACGAGATGCCATCGCGCTGCCTGATGGCAAAGGGACGGAGTGTCATCCGTGCTGCTTCGGTTTCGCCGCGCGTCGTGACGCTCGAAATATCAAAACTCACCGTGGTTCCGTGGTCGATGGCCTGCTCGACGAGCTCACACGTGTCGATGCGCTTGATGGGCGTGCGTGTTGCCTTGGTAGCCTTGCTGCCTGCGCTTGGGGCTGGTTCGGGTGTATCGAGGTAGCCGCGAACGTCGGCACTCGCCATGGCAACTAAATGCTGCGCCATGCTCTTGCGGATAGCGATAGGCGTGGAGCGGTTGCGCATGACCATGCCGTGGAGCCGGATGATCTCTTCATCGGTGAGCGGACGGGTCAAGAGCCGATAGCCCACGCCGCGCTTGTACTCAATTTCGTATCCGGCATGGCGAAGTGCGGAGATGGCGGTGTAGATGCTGCGCCGCGCCGCCGAAATGGGCATGCGGGCGGGGTCGTCGGGATGGGCGAGGCGCCGGATCAACTCATCGGAAAGCATGGCCTTGTCCTCGCCGGTGTTCTCGCTTAATAGTTGCAGGATGCGAACGGCGCGATAGGCTGCCATCGAGGCGGCGCCTCTAGTCGTGGTGTCGTAGGTTTCAACAGCGGTTTCGGTCATGGTGCCCACGTCCTTTCCGTTTTGGGTGGCAACGGTATGGAGCCTAGGACGCGGGGTTTTCCCAGGGGCGCAGGGCGCTCTGGGCGGTCGGTAGTCGTCGGCAAACGGCGGCTCGAGTTTTCAACAGCCCTGCTCAACTGACCAAAAGCTTGCCAAAAGCTTGACGGATGCTGTTGAAAAAAGCGTCTCTCGACCGATGCCGAGAGACGCTTGTGCGATGAGCGTTGGCGTGTGGCGACGCGAGCTAGCGTCCGACGATTAGAAGTCGGCGTTGCCCACGGTGCGCGGGTGAGGCAGGACGTCGCGGATGTTGCCCACGCCGGTCAGGTACATCACCAAACGCTCGAAGCCCAAGCCGTAGCCGGCGTGCTTGCAGGAACCATAGCGGCGCAGGTCCAGATAGTACTTGTACTGTTCGGGGGCCATGCCAAGATCCTTAATGCGACCCTCGAGCAGGTCCAGGCGCTCCTCGCGCTGGGAGCCACCGATGATTTCGCCGATGCCCGGCACCAGGCAGTCGGCGGCGGCGACGGTCTTGCCGTCGTCGTTCATGCGCATGTAGAAGGCCTTGATTTCGGCCGGGTAATCGGTCACGAAGGTCGGGCGCTTAAAGTGCTCCTCGGTCAGGAAGCGCTCGTGCTCGGTTTGCAGGTCGATGCCCCAGCTGACGGGGTAATCAAACTGGTGGCCAGCAGCGACTGCCTGCTCCAGGATCTCGACGGCCTCGGTGTAGGTAACGCGGGCAAAGTCGGAGTTGGCGACATGGTCCAGGCGCTCGAGCAGACCCTTGTCCACAAACTTGTTGAGCATATTGAGCTCGTCGGGGCAGGCTGCCATGACGTCCTTGAGGACATACTTGAGCATGGCCTCGGCGTTATCCATGTAGTCGTTAAGGTCGGCAAAGGCCATCTCGGGCTCGATCATCCAAAACTCGGCGGCGTGGCGCGTGGTGTTGGAGTTTTCGGCGCGGAAGGTGGGGCCAAAGGTGTACACGTCGCCAAAGGCCATGGCAAAGTTCTCGGCATTGAGCTGGCCGGACACGGTGAGGCTTGCATGCTTGCCAAAGAAGTCCTGGCTCCAGTCGACCTCGCCGGACTCGGTGAGGGGCGGATTTTTGGGGTCGAGCGTGGTCACGCGGAACATCTCGCCGGCGCCCTCGCAGTCACTCGTGGTGATGATGGGGGTGTTGACGTAGACAAAGCCCTGCTCCTGGAAGAAGCGGTGGATGGCGGCAGCCGCGACAGAGCGGATGCGGAACACGGCGCGGAACAGGTTGGTGCGCGGGCGCAGATGCTGCTGGGTGCGCAGGAACTCGACGGTTGCGCGCTTCTTCTGCAGCGGGTAATCCGGGGCGCTCGTGCCCTCGACCTCGATGGAGGTGGCAGAAAGCTCGAAAGGCTGGGGCGCATCGGGGGTCAGCTTGACGGTGCCGGTGCAAATGAGTGCGGCCGAGACGTTTTGATGGGCGATCTCGTCGTAGTTGTCGAGTGCCTCGCGGTTCATGACGACCTGCAGGTCGCGGAAGCAGCTGCCGTCGTTGAGCGTAACAAAGCCAAAGTTCTTCATGTCGCGGACGGACTTAACCCAGCCGGCGACGGTGACAGTCTGGCCGCCGAGCGACTCGGCATCGGCATAGAGCTGCGCGATTTTGGTGCGGTTCACGTATCCTCCCATAACGGTTGAATGATAGTTATCCATACAGTTCGATATTCTAGCAGCTCGGCTCATTTGGGCTATACAGATAAGGCATTGGCGGGATGGTTTTTCAAACGAAAAGCGCCCGCGGCCAAATGGTCGCGGGCGCCTGACGAGGTGCCTTTTGGCTGTGTGGCGCGGGGCCTGGCTACTTGGTCTTGGCTACCAGCAGCGGGTCGCCAAGCTTGACGAGCGGGTTGCCGCCGATAAGCGTTCCAGACTCACCGACATGGTCGATGCTCTTAAGACGATCGAGCTCGGAGACGATGACGGTCACGATGTCCTCGTGACCAGCGGCCTTAATGGCCTCGCGGTCGAAGCTGATGAGCGGCTGGCCTGCCTTGACCACATCGCCCATCTCGACAAAGCGGGCAAAACCCTTGCCGTTCATTTCCACGGTGCCCAGACCAACATGGATGAACACGCGAAGACCGTCCTCGGTGATCATGCCAATGGAGTGGTTGGTGACAGTGGTGGCGCCGATGCGGCCGTTGGCGGGCGCATAGATGGTGCCGGTAATGGGCTCGATGCCATAGCCCTGGCCAAGCATGCCCGAAGCGATCGTCTCGTCGGGAACCTCGTCCAGGTTGACGAGCACGCCGTTGACGGGGGCATAGATGACGCCTTCGCGGGTAGCGAAGCTTGCTGCGGGCGGAACGGACGCCTCGCCGGTCGAGGTGAAGGTGGACTTAAGCGAATCGAGCAGACCCATAGTTGCCTCCAACTTAAGATAGGCGCATATCGCGCGTTTGGTTTGCCGGAAACGTTTCATATGTGTTTCGCGGCTTGGTCAACGCCCCCTATTTTACGCTGCTCAGCGATACCTCTGAGCTGGGATTATGTGATATATCAGTTGAAGGGAAACTTATTGCTGGTGTGTTTCTGCGCCACGGGTTCAAGTGGGGTACGCTTGAAGGCGAAAAACAAGGGCGCATAATTTGCGCGAGGGGAGCACATATGATTGTCGAGAACCATGCGCTGTGGGGCGAGGAGCCGACCGAGGATTATCCGGCGACGTTTACGTATTTGGGTGCCGAGCCGCTGCCCGACAAGCCCAATGGCCGCCGCCCCGCGGTGATCATCTGCGGCGGAGGCGGGTTTACGCATATCGCTCCGCACGAGCAAGACCCGGTGGCGTTTGCATTTTTGGATCGCGGCTACCAGGCCTTTGTGCTCAACTATGTCACGAGTTCTACGGGTGACGTGAGCTTTCCGCACCCCCAGGCAGATCTTGCCAAGATGGTCGCCACGGTGCGCGCCAACGCCGACGAGTGGCATGTCGATCCTAAGCGCGTGTGCGTCGTGGGATTCTCGGCGGGCGGCATGATCTGCGCTTCGCTGGCAACGCAATGGAAGACCGGCCCCTTCGCGGCACTTGCCGGGGCGCGTCCGGACGACATTCGTCCCGATGCCGTGGTGCTGGGCTATCCATTGCTCGACTTTGCCTATGTGCGCGACATGCAGACGCGCGATCCGCGCATTGACTTGCGCGTGCCCAAGACGGGCGGCAAGACGGGACGCGATTTGCTCAACGACTACCTGTCGATGGTGACGGGCGGCGAGGCAACTGACGAGCATCTGGCCGACATCTGCCCCACCACGCATGTTTCGCGCCAGATGCCACCGACCTTTGTGTGGGGCGTGTCCGACGACAAGACGGCACCGATCGCGCAGGTCTACCCGTTTGCGCAGCGCATGGCCGAGGAGGGCGTTGCATGCGAGATGCACGTCTTCGACCAGGGTGGTCACGGCCTTTCGCTCGGCAACGCCAACACCGCGGTCGACAACGAGGACAAGCAGGTGGCGGTCCGCCCTTGGATTCGCCTAGCCTTCCGCTTCCTGGAGCGCCACGGTTTCTAGACCGCGCAGCACGAGAGTGGATAATCTCCCATTTTTTGGTCTGCTTTTCGACAAAAACGGGGGATTATCCACTCTCGTGAGATGGGCGTCTGATAGCTTTCCTTGTTGTATTTCTACCAGACGGTGAACTGGGCGTTTTCCGTGTTCCAATGGACATCGCGAACGTAGTCGCGCACGCCCGTCGCATCTCGTGCTTCGAACAACTCAAGAATATGAGCATGTTCGTTGTTGGCTTTATTGAGCAGCTTACACGCCGTCTCCTGATCGACAGTCTCGTAATCGCGCTTGATAAAGCAACGCTCGAGCTGCGAGATCATATCGCGCAGACGGTCGTTGCCACAGCGGTTGAAGTACGTAAGGTGAAAGTCTCGCTGAATGTCGTCATACTTACGGATGAGACCGCCTTGGATCGCGAGGTCCATGGAGCCGACGAGAAATTTCAACTGCGTAATATCGTCGTCAGTTAGATTCGGACAGGCGAGATATGCGGCCTGCCCGTCGAGCGGCCCCATAATCTCAAAGACTTCAACGGCGTTTTGCTGATCGAACCCACGGACGCGGAATCCGCGGCGGGGGAGATTGTCCAGGTAGCCGTCGCTTGCCAGCTGGATGAGCGCTTCGCGGACCGGCGTGCGCGACACGCCCATGGCATCGCAGATCGCCTGCTCGCTCAGCCGGTCGCCGGCGGACAACTCGCCGGCGTCAATACGGCTCGAAATATAGTCGTATACGTGGTCCTTCAGGGGCTTTCTGAGCGTTTCCATGAGCCTATGTTCCTTAACGGTATATTTCTAAAAGCAAATACGTTTCGCTTGAATAGCTCAGTCGAATTATAGAACGACCAGCTAAATCGTGCTACTTTGCGCCGATACGTAAGAATACGCTTACCGAGGAATATCTACCGTTCAGGATTGTATACAATATACAAAACAAGAAAACCGCCCTAAGATAAAGCCATCGAAAGGAAGGCGGGCGCAAAGAAGTCCCGCTCTCTGCCAAGAGATCCAAGGAGGATCATCATGACCAAGTTCAGCCACGTCATCATCCGCCGCCCCGGCAAGTCCCTGAGCAATGGCATCACGAGTGCCCCCGAGCTTGGCCAGCCCATCTACGAGCGCGCCATCGAGGAGCACTACGATTACGAGCATGCGCTCGAGCAGTGCGGCGTTGACGTGTCGGTACTGCCGGCACTCGAGCAGTATCCCGACAGCTGCTTCGTCGAAGATCCGGCCGTTATCACTCGCTGCGGCGCCATCATTACCAACCCCGGCGCCGACAGCCGCAACGGCGAGAAGGACGAGATCGAGCCGGCCGTCCGTCGCTTCTTTGACGACGAGCATGTCAAGCACATCGTTTCTCCGGGCACGCTCGACGGCGGCGACGTCATGATGGTCGGCGACCATTTCTACGTCGGTCGCTCCGCTCGTACCAACGAAGAGGGTATCCGCCAGTTCTGCGAGATTCTTGAAGGCTGGGGCCTCGAGGGCTCCGAGGTTCCGCTGGAGGAGGTCCTGCACCTCAAGACGGGCGTCAACTACATCGAGGACAACAACATGCTCGTCTCCGGTGAGTTCATCGATAAGCCCGACTTTGCCCAGTACAACAAGATCGTCGTGCCCGAGGACGAGGCTTACGGCGCCAACTGCATCTGGGTCAACGGTACGGTCATCGTTGCCGAGGGCTATCCGACCGTGCTCAAGGCCGTGCAGGATCTGGGCTACAAGACGCTCGTCGTCGATACCTCCGAGTATCGCAAGGTCGACGGCGGCCTTTCTTGCCTGTCGCTGCGCTTCTAACGCGATAGCTGTAACAGCCTGATGATCGCTTGACCGATGGCCCGGCACCCGATTCGGGACGTCCGGGCCATCTTTCGTTCGATCACATGATGAAGGGGGTGCACATACAATGGCCTCTAAAGCTCAAAACGACGAGATTATCGACCCTAATGGCCTCGATCTCTTTCGTCTGACCATGATGGTCATTACCGCCAGTATTTGTGGCGGCATCTTTTCGCTTGCCGGCGATATGGCAGCAGGCGGGGCAAATACCGGTGCGGTTATCGTCTCGTGGGGAATTTGCTTCATTGGCGTCTTTGCGCTGATGATGGTGTTCAACGGTTTGTCTCAGGCCCGTCCCGACCTGACCGGCGGCATCTATGCATACGCTGCGGCCGGTTTTGGCGATTACATTGGATTCAACTCCGCCTGGGGCTACTGGATCAGCGCATGTCTTTCCAACGTGAGCTTTGCGCTCTTGCTGTTTAGCGCGCTGGGCTATTTCTTCCCTGCGTTTGGCGCGGGTAACAACCTGCTTTCCATCGTCTGCGCCAGCGTGTTTTTGTGGTTCCTTACCGCCCTTGTGCTTCGTGGTGTTAAGGAGGCTGCGGGCATTAACACGATCGTCACGTTGGCGAAGCTGGTGCCGCTGGGGCTCTTTGTGCTGAGTATCGTGCTCCTGGGTAAGTTCAACGTCGATATCTTTATGGACAACTTCTGGGGAGAGCCGGCTGGTCCTGGCTTTGGCGAGCAGGTTGTCTCGACCATGATCGCCCTTGTCTGGGTCTTCACGGGCATCGAGGGCGCTGTCGTTATCTCGGGCCGTGCTAAGTACGTGCGTGACGTCGGCCGCTCGACGGCGCTCGGATTTGCGGCTGTATTCACGCTGTATCTGATCATCTCGATGCTGTCGCTCGGCATTATGCCGCGCGAGGAGATGGCACAGCTCGCAACGCCCTCCATGGCGGGAATTCTCGAGTGCGCAATCGGTCCGGTTGGTGCTGCCATCGTAAACCTTGGCGTTATCCTCTCGCTGGTCGGCGCGCTGCTGGGCTATGTCATCATTGCGTCCGAGACGCCGTTCGAGGCGGCGCGCCAGGGATCCTTCCCTCTGGCGTTTGCCAAGACGAACAAGCACGACGCCCCGGTGGTAACGGTTCTCGTGAGCTCCGGCATCACGCAGCTCTTCTTGATCGTGTCGTATGTGGCGGCGAGCACCTACCAGTTCTTCTATAGCTGCGCGGTCAACACAATCCTGGTTCCGTACGTGTGCTCGGCAGCTTATTACATGGTGATTGGCTGGAAGAACGAGCATCTGGACGGGCCGCATGCGCCAAGCGTCGGCAAGGCGCGATTCTTCGGCACGCTCGGCTTCATCTACACATTGTTCCTTGTGTGGTCGACGGGGCTCCAGGGCGTCATGATCACGACGATCCTATTTGCCCCGGCCATTCCCGTCTACATTGTGGGCGAGCGCGGGCGCGGCAAGCAGGTGCTTCCGCATCTGCACGACAAACTGATCGCAGCAGTGGTCATTGTCGTGGCGATCATCTCGCTGTATCTGCACTTTGCCGGCATTGCGCCGATTGTCTAAGACTATGGCGAGTTTCATTGTTTGGTAAGCCGGCGGGCATCGCGTATCGGTGCTGCTTGGCACTCCATAACTGATGTGGGTCTCTATAACGTGCCTTTGGGGGCGCCCACCAAGCCCGCGCAGGTGACATTTGTTGCCAGCGCGGGCTTTTGCTGTTGCGGCGAAATGCTGCCAGCAGCTGGGGACGTTCCTATTGTGCCGGCACCCTGGGACACTCCTTGGACGTTCCGTATACGACGGAGGGAACGGATCATTTTGTCGAGGGGCGGGCGGCTGCTTCGGTCCTCGGGGAAACCACGTCCCGTTTCGAGAGCAGATTCCGGGCCGCAGTTTCCCCGAGGGCCCCATTGGGAAATTGCATCCCAGTCTGAGCGCCGATTCCGGGCTGCAGTTTCCGCTAGATGCTTCAACCGGAAAGCCCATCCCGTTTAGGTGTTCCGGAGTGGGATTCGGTTTCCGCAGCAGGCCCGTCTGGGAAGCAATGACCCAGAATCCCCCTTGCAACAATCTGTCGATTGAACGTCGTTGCGTGTTCGCGCTATCATGCATGGTTACAGTTGGTTAGCCGTGGCAAACGGTTAGCCAAGGTTAACTAAATGCAACGCCCTGTGGGCGGCGGGGGAGGAACACGGACGTGAGGCTCGATACACTCGAGATTGGAAAGGACGCCGTTGTCGCATCGGTTACATCGGACGACCAAGCACTCCGACAACATATTTTGGACATGGGCCTAACGCCGGGCACCGAAGTCACCATGATGAAGTACGCCCCCATGGGCGACCCGCTCGAGATCCGCCTGCGTGGCTACGAGTTGACACTGCGCAAGGACGATGCCGCTCGCATCGAGCTTGTGGGTATTCACGACACCGATACGGGTCCGCGCGCTAACGCCGCAATCGGCACGACGGAGCATCCGGCCCTGGGCGAGGGGACGTATTCGCCCCGTGCGGCAAAGACGGCCGTGCCCGAGGGCGCGCCGCTGCACTTTGCCCTCGCCGGCAACCAAAACTGCGGCAAGACCACGTTATTCAACCAGCTGACGGGCTCCAACCAGCACGTCGGTAACTTTCCCGGCGTGACGGTCGACCGCAAAGATGGCACCATCCGCAACCATCCCGAGGCGAGCGTTACCGATCTGCCTGGCATTTACTCCCTGTCGCCGTACACAGGCGAAGAGGTCGTGAGCCGTCAGTTCATCCTCGACGAGCGCCCGGACGCCATCATCGACATCATTGACGCCACCAACATCGAGCGTAACCTGTACCTGACACTGCAGCTCATGGAGCTCGACCGCCCCATGGTCATCGCGCTCAACATGATGGACGAGGTGACCGCCAACGGCGGCGCCGTGGACGTCAACCTGCTCGAGAGCCTGTTGGGCGTGCCCGTTGTTCCCATTAGCGCTGCCCGCAACGAGGGTATCGGCGAGTTGGTGGATCATGCCTTGCACGTGGCGCGGTTCCGTGAGCGCCCCGGTCGCCTGGACTTTTGCGCGCCCGACGGTCCGGACGGCGGTGCGCTGCATCGCTGCATCCACGGTATTGCTAACCTGATCGAGGACCATGCCGTGACGGCGCACATCCCGGTGCGCTTTGCGGCGACCAAGCTGGTCGAGGGCGATGAGCTGGTAACCGAGGCGCTTCACCTGGATCGCAATGAGCTCGACGCTATCGAGCACATCATTACCCAGATGGAGGGCGAGGCCGGCACCGACCGCCTGTCCGCGCTGGCCGATATGCGCTTTAGCTTCATCGGCGACGTGTGTGGGCGCTGCGTCGTCAAGCCGCACGAGAGCCGCGAGCACGTGCGCTCCGTCAAGATCGACCGCATCCTGACGGGTCGCTATACGGCCATTCCAGCGTTTCTGGTGATCATGGGCCTCGTCTTTTGGCTGACGTTTGGCGTGATCGGCGCGGCGTTGCAGGGACTCATGGAGGACGGCATCGCGGTCATCATCGCCTCGGCCGATGCGGGCCTCAAGGCGTTCGGTACCAACGACGTGGTGCGCTCGCTGGCTGTCGACGGCGTGCTTACGGGTGTGGGCAGCGTGCTGACCTTTCTGCCGATTATCGTCGTGCTCTTCTTGTTCCTCTCCATTCTGGAAGACTCCGGCTACATGGCACGCGTAGCCTTTGTCATGGATAAGGTGTTGCGTCGCTTTGGCCTGTCGGGCCGCAGCTTCGTGCCCATGCTCGTCGGTTTTGGCTGCACCGTGCCGGCTATCATGTCGACCCGTACGCTCCCATCCGAGCACGACCGCAAGATGACCGTCATGCTCACGCCGTTTATGAGTTGCTCGGCTAAGCTGCCGGTTTACGGCTTGCTGTGCGGAGCATTTTTCCCGCAGGCGACGGTCCCCGCCATGGTCTCGCTCTATCTGATCGGTATCGTGGTCGGCTGCATCGCGGCTTTGGTGCTCAACCGCACGGCATTTAAGGGCGACCCGGTTCCGTTTATCATGGAGCTTCCCAATTACCGTCTGCCGAGCGTCAAGACGACGGTGATGCTGGCATGGGATAAGGCCAAGGACTTCATCACCAAGGCCTTTACCATTATCTTTGCCGCTACGGTGGTCATCTGGTTCCTGCAGACGTTCGATATCCGCTTTAACGTGGTCGCCGACCAGTCGCAAAGCCTGCTTGCTGGTCTGGGTAGCATCATCGCGCCGGTGTTGGCCCCGCTCGGTTTTGGCGACTGGCGTGCATCCACGGCGCTCGTCACCGGACTTATTGCCAAAGAGAGCGTCATCTCGACGCTCACGGTGCTTTTGGGCGCAACCTCGCCCGCGGCACTGTCAGCCATGTTTTCGCCGTTTACCGCCTACGTGTTCTTGGTCTTTACGCTGCTGTACCCGCCTTGCGTGGCGTCCATCGGCGCCGTCAAGAGCGAGTTGGGCGCGCGCTATGCCGTGGCCGTATTCGCGTTTCAGGTGACGGTCGCCTGGATCGTGGCGTTTGTCGTGCATTCGGCGGGCATATTGCTGGGGTTGGCTTAGTTATTTATTGACGGCGCAACCTCTGTGTATCGAATTGTTTTCGGCCCTGTATCTGTTGCTGACGGATGCGGGGCCGTTGCTATATAATCGCCTCCGCTCAAAATGATTGGAGACGTTATATATGAGTCAGGTAAGGCAAGACGGCATCACGCTCAAGCAGTGGCTCCCGCTTATCGGGCTCACCTGCTGCGCGTTCGTGTTCAACACGTCGGAGTTCATGCCCATCGGCCTGCTGACCGACATCGCCGCATCGTTTTCGCTTACCGAGGCCCAAGCTGGCATCATGATCTCGGTCTATGCCTGGGGCGTCATGCTGCTGTCGTTGCCACTCATGGTGTTTGCCTCGCGTTTTGAGTTCAAGCGGATGCTGCTGGGCGTGCTTGCCGTGTTCTCGCTGGGCCAGTTCCTGTCCGCCGTGGCGCCCACCTATCCCATCCTGGTCTGCGCGCGCCTGGTGGTCGCTTGCGCACATGCCGTGTTCTGGTCGGTCGCCTCGATCATGGCGTCGCGCCTGGTTGACACGCGCCATGGGGCGCTCGCCATCAGCATGATCGCCACGGGCTCTTCCATCGCACAGATCTTCGGCCTGCCGCTCGGCCGCGCCATTGGCCTGGCCGTGGGCTGGCGCATGACGTTTGCTGTGGTCGGAGCGCTGTCTGCTGTCGCGGTCGTCTACCAGGCCACGGTGTTTCCTGCCATGCCAGCGGGCGAGCGTTTTACGCTCAAGCAGCTGCCCGAGCTGCTCAAGAACCCGTTCCTCATCGCGCTCTATGTGGTCACGGTGTTCATGGCAACTGGCTATTACGCGAGCTATAGCTATATCGAGCCTTTCCTGGCTCAGGTCGCGCATGTCGACGCAAGCGCTATCACTATGACGCTGACGGCGTTCGGCTGCTCTGGTCTGCTCGGAAGCTGGCTGTTCGGCCGCCTGTTCGATGGGCACCGCTTCCCGTTCTTGGCTATCACGCTTTCCGGCGTGCCAGCGGCCCTGCTGCTCATGGGTCCGGCCGCATCGTCGCTCGCTGCGGTTCTCGCTGTTTGCGCACTGTGGGGTTGCTGCGCCACGGCCTTTAACGTGGCGTTTCAGGCCGAGCTCATCAAGTACACGCCGGCGGACTCGTCGGCCGTCGCCATGTCGATCTTCTCGGGCCTGTTCAATCTGGGCATTGGCACGGGTACCGCGATCGGCGGAGCCGTGGTTTCGGACCCCGGTATCGCCTTGATCGGCTACGCGGGCGGTGCGATCGCTGCCGTGGGCGTCATCCTCGCTATCACGGTGATGTTCCCGGCCATTCGTCGCGCAAAGCCTGTCGCCTAACCACGTCCCCTCATCAGTTGCGGTGGAATAGTTCCTGTTTAAGGCCTCTGAAGGCCCAAGCAGGAACTATTCCACCGCAACTTATTTTGGGGAAGAGGATACAAGCCGGGCATACAATGGATGTCGTTGTGTTGAGCTTACCGGGAGGTTGCTATGTGGGCATACGAGACGACGTTCTATCAGATTTATCCGCTGGGCTTTTGCGGAGCTCCGCGCGAAAACGCCGCGCCCGTTGCCGAGGACGAACTCTCCCAAGCTGCCGGCACTGCACCCAACCCCGATGCCCCCATCATGAAAATCGCCCAATGGGCCGATTACCTGCAGGAACTCGGTATTGGCGCTGTGCTCATCAACCCGCCGCTCGAGTCTGATAGCCACGGCTACGATACACGCAGCCTGCGCCATCTCGACCGTCGCCTGGGCGGGGATGCCGATTTTGCCGCCGTGTGCGAGACGCTGCATGCCCATGGCATTCGCGTGGTGCTCGACGCCGTCTTCAACCATGTGGGCCGTGGCTTTTGGGCCTTCCGCGATGTGCAGGAGCGCAAGTGGGACTCGCCCTACAAGGACTGGTTCCACATCAGCTTTGATGGCGACTCGTGCTACGGCGACGGCTTTTGGTACGAGGGCTGGGAAGGCCATTTTGAGCTCGTGAAGCTCAACCTGCAAAACCCCGCCGTGGTCAATTACCTGCTTGAGTCCGTGCGCCGCTGGGCCGAGGTCTTTGGCGTCGACGGCCTGCGCCTGGACGTCGCCTACATGCTCGACCGCGATTTCATGCGTCGTTTGCATAGCTTTGCCCGTGAGCTCAAGCCCGGCTTTGTGCTCATTGGCGAGACGCTCCACGGCGACTACAACCAGATCGTCAACGACGAGATGCTCGACTCCTGCACCAACTACGAGTGCTACAAGGGCCTGTACTCCAGCTTTAACTCGGTCAACATGTTCGAGATCGCCCATTCGCTGCACCGCCAGTTTGGCGGCGACCCCTGGTGCATCTACCGCGGCAAGCACCTGCTGTCGTTTGTCGACAACCACGATGTGCCGCGCCTGGCAAGCATCCTCACCGACAAGTCGTGCCTGCGTCCCTCCTATGGCATGCTCTTTGGCATGCCGGGCATCCCGTGCGTCTACTATGGCAGCGAGTGGGGAATTGCTGGCGAAAAGGGCGGCCCCGATGGCGACTGGGCGCTGCGCCCTGCGCTCGATGAGCCTGCGCCCAACGAGCTGACGGCGTTCATCACGCAACTCGCACACCTTCGCTCGGCCGACGACGCGGCTGCCCGTGCTCTCAACTACGGTGCCTATCGCAACGTGGTGATCCAGAACAAGCAGCTGCTGTTCGAGCGCGCCTGTGACGGCGCGACGGTACTCGTGGCGGTGAACGCCGTGGGCGAGCCTTACACCTTTGGCGCCGGCGAACTCAACGGCTCCTTCGTCGACCTGCTTGCCGACGATGCTCCCACGGTCGAGCTGACGGGCACCCTTGAGCTTGCGCCCTACGAGGTGCGCTATCTGTTGAGGGCCTAGGCCATGGCTGCGTCCGACGTGGGCTATCAACATATTGAGCATGGGTTTGAGCCCGTGTTCGACCAGCACTCGCGCGTTTTGGTGCTCGGGTCGTTTCCCTCGGTGCTTTCGCGCGCCAATGCCTTTTATTACGGCAACCCTCAGAATCGCTTTTGGCGCGTGATGGCCGCGTGTCTCGGTGTGCCCGTGCCGCCCAACGAGGGCGACCCTTTGGCAGGCAGCGAGCCTGCGACGCTCGACGCCTCGATTGCCGCCAAGCGATCCATGCTGCTGAACGGCGGCGTAGCCCTGTGGGATGTGATTGAGGGCTGCGACATTAAGGGCTCGAGTGACGCGAGCATCAAAAACGTCGTTCCGGCAGATATCGAGCGCATTACGGGCGCAGCTCCCATTGAGCAGGTGATATGCAACGGTGGTACAGCTGGCCGACTCTACAAGCGCTATCTACAAGAACGCACCGGGCTGCCCGCCATCGTTCTGCCGTCGACAAGTCCCGCCAATGCGGCATGGCGCCTGGAACGCCTTGTCGAGCGCTGGCGCGATGCCGTTGATTGGGGTGCTCTGTAATTTAGATATCTGATTGGGCGCGGGTGCCGAGGCGTTTCATGATGGCATGCCAGATCGGTGCGGGCAGCGCGGGCTCGACGCGCACCATGCCGTCGGTGTCGACGTTGGCGGCATTGCCGCCGCCAAGTCGCTGTGCATGCTCGACGGAGCAGCCCATGCGCACAGCGCCCACAAGCTTATCCATCGCTTCCGAAAATGGTCGGCGCAAGAGGCCCATGCGTGGGGAATGGCGAAGCGCCGCAATGCCGCTGCCAGCGCAGATGGCAACGCCGCCACACCACAATTGGTCATGGCGCTCACATGCCTTGTGCAGGCGAACGGCTGTCCCACGCGCCTGCTCTGTGCCCTCTTGTGCGGCTCGAATCACGGCATAGACACGTGTTCCCGTACCGCCAAAGCGCTCAAGCGCCTGCTCGATAGCTGTCAACGTCTCATCGTCAGCCACATCTTCAATGGCCAGCACGATGCCGTCGGCAACGCTGCCGGCGTCATTTGCCTTCAAGTCGACCGGGTGGGGGAGCGCGGTGCCGGAAAGCTGAGCATAGGCGGCGATGGCATCCTGCAGGTCCCAGAGCAAAAACTCAAGATCGGCGCTATCGGGAATGCTGATATACGCAATGGTTCGCAACGTTTTTGGTACATCGCCGCGTGCGGTCGTCTCCATGCCGCCTCCTTTCCGGTTGGTTTCCGTTTAGGTTACACCGTCTGGTGGCGTCCCGCCGCGCTATCCTAGTGCAACCCTTACGAAAGGAACGCCATGCGTCTGCCCATGAACACCTCGCTTACCACGCTCAAGCCCTCAGGCATCCGTCGGATCAATGCGCTCGCCGCCCAGCACCCGGGGTGCATCGCGCTCGCGCTCGGCGAGCCCGATTTTCCCACGCCCGATGTGATTAGCGCCGAGGTGACCGCCGCGCTGGGCCGCGGCGATACGCACTATCCGCCCAACAACGGTCGCCCCGCCCTGCGTGAGGCGTTGTCTGCTTACATGGGGGACGCGGGCCTTATGTTTTCCGCCGATGAGGTCATCCTGACCGACGGTGCGACCGAGGCGCTGTCGGCAACATTCATGGCTATGCTCAACCCCGGCGACGAGGTCATTATCCCCACGCCGGCCTTTGGCCTGTACGAAAGCATCGTCGTGGCCAATCACGCCAAAGCGGTCTTTTTGGATACGGAGCCCGCGCAATTTCAGATTGACGAGGACGCACTTCGTGCTTGCGTGACGCCGGCGACCAAAGCCATCGTCATCTGCTCGCCCAACAATCCTACGGGCTGCATCCTTGACGCGGCATCGCTCGACGCCGTGGCGCGCGTGGCAGACCGGGCGGGCATCTACGTAATCTGCGACGACGTATACAACCGCTTGGTCTACGCGGACGGCTACGAGCGCTTCGCCCAGCGCCACCCGGAGCTGCGTGAGCAGACGGTAGTCATCGAGAGCTTCTCCAAGCCCTGGGCTATGACCGGCTGGCGCCTGGGCTGGCTCGCAGCAGCGGCACCCGTCATCGCCGAGATCGCCAAGGCTCACCAATACTTAGTATCGAGTGCCGTTTCATTTGAGATGGACGCTGCAGCTCGAGCTCTGACCGTCGACCCCACCCCCATGCTCGAAGTCTACCGAGCCCGTCGCGAACGTGTACTCGCAGCCTTAAACGCCATGGACCTCGACGTAGTAGAGCCCGCAGGAGCCTTCTACACTTTCCCGAGCATCAAAAAGTTCGGCCTAACCAGCGAAGCCTTCTGCATCAAAGCCATCCAAGAGGCAAGCGTAGCCCTAGTTCCCGGAAACTGCTTCGGCACCGAAGGCCACATCCGCCTCAGCTACTGCGTCTCCGACGAAAACCTGGACGAAGGCCTCCGCCGCCTGTCCGCCTTCATTTCAACCTTGTAGCCCTCAGGGACGCAACACATCAGCCCACCGACTTAAGGCTTATGAGTGGGGGCGCCGGCCAACGGGAAACCGGGCTGCCCCAAAGTCACCGCAGGCCGCGCCGCCGAAGGCCAGGCGCAAGGTTTTCGTAGATTCCGCACGAGCCGAAGAGCACTTAATGTGCTCTTCGTGCGAGCCCAGGACCTGACCGAGCGAAAACCTTGCGCCTGGCCTTCGGCGGTGCGGCCGGATGGTGGAATTGTGTGCAGCCCGGTTTCCCGTTGACCGACGCCGGGGTCCCCGCCATAATACTTTCGGTTCACGCACGAATCCGCTGCCAGAGACAGCCGGCGCAAACGGGTCTTACCCGCGAGCTTAATGGGACTTCCCGCCAGCCGAGGTGGTCGAGTAGATATGTCTTCTCGCCCCCGTCGCTCATGCAGCGCGGGGGCTTTCTTTTTGGACATGCCCCCGTCACGTCCTTGTGGCGGACCGTGCCCGGAAAGAATTCGAGGAGGTGTAATTCATGCCCCAGCAGTACAAAATCGACAAGGTTGCAGAGATCGAGTCCCGTATCGCCGAGAACGCCGGTCTGTTCGTCGTCAACTACAACGGTCTGACGGTTAAGCAGGCTCAGGAGCTGCGTCATCAGCTTCGCGAGTGCGGCGCCGAGATGAAGGTCTACAAGAACAACCTGGTCAAGATCGCTCTCAAGAACCAGGAGCAGCCCGAGATCGACGAGATCCTCGCCGGCCCCGTCGCTTATGTGTTCTACGAGACCGAGCCGGTCGAGGCCGCTAAGGCCCTTAAGGACTTCTCCGCTAAGTCCAAGGGCGTCCTTGAGATCAAGGGCGGTATCTCCGACGGCAAGGCCGTTTCCGCTGATGATGTTAAGGCTATCGCCGAGCTGCCCACCAAGGATCAGCTTCTCGGCCAGATCGCCGGTCTCATCTCCGGTTTCGCTCGCGACATCGCTGTCTGCGTCAACGGCGTTTCCTCTGGTCTCGCTCGTTCGATCCAGCAGGTCTCCGAGCAGAAGGCAGCCTAGTCGCTGTTTTCACCCGCGGCGGCAACGCCGCACCCCTGGCGCATTCGCGCCGTGTTTTAACTGATCTCCGTGCACAGGCACGGAAACCGAAAGGACTTAGAAATGGCTAAGCTTACCACCGATGAGATCATCGATGCTCTTAAGGAAATGACCCTTCTCGAGGCTTCCGAGCTCGTCAAGGCTATCGAGGACACCTTCGGCGTTTCCGCCGCTGCTCCTGCCGCTGTTGTCGCCGCTCCCGCTGCTGGCGCTGCTGAGGCCGAGGAGAAGACCGAGTTTGACGTCGTGCTCGAGGGCTTCGGCGACAACAAGATCCAGGTCATCAAGGCCGTCCGTGAGCTCACCAACCTTGGCCTGAAGGAGGCCAAGGAGGTCGTCGAGGGCGCTCCCAAGGCTGTTCTCGAGGGTGCCAAGAAGGAGGACGCCGAGGCTGCCAAGGAGAAGCTCGAGGCTGCTGGCGCTGCTGTCACCCTCAAGTAATCAGGCTTTCTCGCCAGATTTCTTTGCAGACGGGGTTCGCATTGCGAGCCCCGTCTTTTTTGTTTTTCGGTCCCTCGACATCGGTAGCTCAAACTGCCATGTTCTGTGATTTGCGTCGTATCGGGTGCCCTGCCGTTGGGCAATAAAATTGCACCATTCGAGCAATAATTTGCGTTGACCTGCTGAAGAATTGCCTCTGCCTTGTAGCGACATATAGTTCCAGCGGTAAGATGCTTGGGTATCGCAATTTGGTCTGCGGCTGTGTGCCGCACGCATGGGGCGCTTTTGCGCCTGCGAAAGGATCTTTGAATAACATGAAGGCAATCATCCCCGCCGCCGGTCTTGGCACGCGTTTTCTGCCTGGCACCAAGTGCACGCCCAAAGAGATGCTGCCGGTGCTCGACAAGCCCGTCATTCAGTACGTCGTCGAGGAGGCGCTCGACCCCGAGGAAGTCGACGACGCCATCATCGTTACATCTCCCGGTAAGCCCGAGCTGCTGAATTACTTCCAGCCCGATCGCTCGCTCGAGAACCTGCTGCGCGAGCGCGGCAAGAACGCCTATGCCGATGCCGTCGCCCACGCTGGCGGTATGCCGGTCGACTTCCGTTATCAGTACGAGCCCAAGGGCCTCGGCCATGCTATCCGCTCTGCTGCCGACGCCGTGGCAGGGGAGAACTTCCTGGTTCTTCTGGGCGACTACGTTGTGCCTAACCGCGACATCTGCGACAAGATGCTCGCCGTTTCCAAGGAGCACGGTGGCGCTTCGGTTATCGCCGTCGCTGCTTGCTCGCCCGAGGAAGTCAGCCGCTACGGCGTTATCGCCGGCGAGCGCGTCGGTTCGCTCGAGGGCGCCGAGGACGTTGCCGATGCAGAGCCGGGCGCTGTCTGGCGTATCGGCGGTCTGGTCGAGAAGCCCGCTCCCGAGGCTGCTCCGTCCAACCTGTACATCGTCGGCCGCTATCTGCTGAGCCCGCTGGTCATGGACCTGCTGGCAGATCAGCAGGCCGGCAAGGGCGGCGAGATCCAGCTCACCGACGCCATGGCCCGTTCGCTTGACCGTGAGGCCATGTATGCCGTCGTCATCGACCCGCTGTCGGGCTACGACACCGGCACTCCCTCTGGCTGGATGGCCACCAACGCCCTCATGGCTGCAAGCGACCCCCGTTTTGCCAATGCCTTCTGGGACGCCATCGACGAGCGCGGCGGATTGATGCGCAAGTAAGCCTTCGGGCATCGACATTTACGGGCGCGGACCTCGGTTCGCGCCCGTTTTTTTATAAGAGCTGCGATTGCCGGCTCTCTGTTCACAGAAAATATATGAACAGATGTTCGATACACATACATTTACCTGCGTGTTTTCTGTCGAAAAACTTTGCTACTCCAAAAACTCAATCGCGTCAAGGCTTTTCTTGCCCAACGGTCGGTACCTGATAAACTATTAGGTTGCGATAACTGGCGAAGCTATGCCTCGCCAACCCACCGAGCATTTCCGTGAAGGAGGAAAAACCTGGTGACCTACGCATACACTGCCACTGAGCGCAAGCGCGTCAGCTTCGGGAAAATCCCGGAGGCCATGGAGCTCCCCAACCTTATCTCTGTTCAAAGGGAATCCTTTGAGCGTTTTAAGGACGAGGGCCTTCGTGAGGCGTTCAAGGAATCCAGCCCCATCCAGAGCCAGAACCATGTTCTCGAGGTTACCTTCGGCGAGCATCAGTTCGGCGACCCTGCGCACACCGTCGAGGAGTGCCGCGAGAAGGACATGACCTATCAGGCCCCGCTCCTGACCGACGTCCGTCTCACCAACAAGGAGACCGGCGAGATCAAGGAGCAGCTCGTCTTTATGGGCGACTTCCCCATGATGACCGATCAGGGCACCTTCATCATCAACGGTACCGAGCGTATCGTCGTCTCGCAGCTCGTCCGTTCCCCGGGTGTGTACTACAGCTCCGAGATGGATTCGGGCAAGCAGATCTACAAGGCCCAGATCATCCCGTCCCGCGGTGCCTGGCTCGAGTTTGAGGTCGACAAGCGCGACCAGCTCATGGTCTCCATCGACCGTAAGCGCAAACAGAGCGCCACGATGTTCCTGCGCGCCCTTGGCATTGCCGTCACCAACGACGACATCATCGAGCTGCTCGGCAACTCCGATGTGATTAAGCGCACCCTGGAGCGCGATACCGCTCTCACCCGCGAGGATGCCCTTATCGAGATCTACCGTCGCCTGCGCCCGGGTGAGCCTCCCACCGTGGACGCTTCCCGCAGCCTGCTCGAGGGCCTGCTCTTTAACCCGCAGCGCTACGATCTGGCCCGCGTCGGTCGTTACAAGGTCAACAAGAAGCTCAACCTCACCACCGAGGAAGAGGTCACGGTGCTCACCGACGAGGATATCGTCGCGACGCTGCGCTACCTGCTGTCCCTCGCTGCCGGCGAGCAGGGCTTCAAGGTCGACGACATCGACCACTTTGGCAACCGCCGCATCCGCACCGTCGGCGAGCTCGTCGCCAACCAGTTCCGTATCGGCATGAGCCGTATGGAGCGCGTCGTCCGTGAGCGCATGAGCTCCCAGGACATCGACGAGATCACCCCGCAGTCGCTCATCAACATCCGTCCGATCGTGGCCTCCATCAAGGAGTTCTTCGGTTCCTCGCAGCTCTCGCAGTTCATGGACCAGGCGAACCCCCTGACCGGTCTGACCCACAAGCGCCGTCTGTCCGCACTCGGCCCTGGCGGTCTTGCCGGCCACAAGTCCGGCTCCAGCCGCCGCACCAACGTGCCGACGGCCGTCCGCGACGTTCACAACTCGCACTACAGCCGCATGTGCCCGATCGAGACCCCCGAAGGCCCCAACATCGGCCTGATCGGCTCGCTCGCCCTCTACGCCCGCGTCAACGAGTATGGCTTCATCGAGGCCCCGTTCCGTCGCGTCGAGAATGGCGTTGCCACCGACCAGATCGACTGGATGACCGCTGACGAGGAAGAGAAGCACGTCATCGCGCCGGCCAACACGCCGCTCGATCCCAAGACCAACGAGTTCATCACGACCGATGCCGAGGGCAAGATCGTCCGTCCGCACACCGTGATCGCCCGTACCCGCGACTTCGACGGCTCCTTCGGCGCTCCCGCCGACGTGCCCGTCGAGGACGTCGACTACATGGACGTCTCGCCGCGTCAGATGCTCTCCGTCGCAGCCACGCTGATCCCGTTCCTCGAGCACGACGACGCCAAGCGTACGCTGATGGGCGCTAACATGCAGCGTCAGGCCGTGCCGCTGGTTCACCCCGCCGCTCCCTATGTCGGTACCGGCATGGAGCGCCGCGCCGCTCTGGACTCCGGCGAGGTCACCCTGGCCAAGAATGCCGGCGAGGTCATCTTTGCCGACGCCGCCAAGATTATCGTCAAGCATGCCGGCGGCATGGACGAGTATCACCTGGCCAAGTACCAGCGCTCCAACCAGTCCACCTGCATCAACCACCGTCCGCTCGTGCGCGTCGGTGACACCGTTGAGCAGGGCGAGCCCCTGGCCGACGGTCCTTCGACCGATCATGGCGAGCTTGCACTGGGTCAGAACCTCACCGTGGCATACATGCCGTGGGAAGGCTTTAACTACGAGGACGGTATCGTCGTGTCCGAGCGCCTGGTGGCCGAGGACCTGCTGACGACCATCAACATCACCCGTCACGAGATCGACGCCCGCGACACCAAGCTCGGCCCCGAGGAGATCACCCGCGAGATCCCGAACCTCTCCGAGGACATGCTTGCCAACCTCGACGAGGACGGCATCATCCGCATCGGCGCCGAGGTCGGCCCTGGCGACATCCTGGTCGGCAAGGTCACGCCTAAGGGCGAGAGCGCTCTGACCGCCGAGGAGCGCCTGCTGCGTGCCATCTTCGGTGCCAAGGCTCACGACGTTCGCGATACCTCCCTTAAGATGCCTCACGGCGCTTACGGCCGCGTTATCGACGTCGTCCGCTTTAGCCGCGAGAACGGCGACGACCTGGCCCCCGGCGTCAACGAGCAGGTGCGTGTCTACGTCGCCCAGCGTCGTAAGATCCAGCAGGGCGATAAGATCGCCGGTCGCCACGGCAACAAGGGCGTTATCTGCAACGTTCTGCCGGTCGAGGACATGCCCTACATGGCTGACGGTACCCCGATCGACGTCATCCTCAACCCGCTGGGCGTTCCTTCGC
Organism: Coriobacteriaceae bacterium; assembly: GCA_902835305.1. Taxonomy (GTDB): domain Bacteria; phylum Actinomycetota; class Coriobacteriia; order Coriobacteriales; family Coriobacteriaceae; genus Collinsella. Next base: position 192,893 of record CADFMD010000002.1, on the reverse strand, counting down.
GTATGAACGTCGGCCAGCTGCTCGAGTGCCACCTTGGCTGGGCTGCTGCCTGCGGTTGGGATACCGAGGATGCCGACTCCGACAAGTACGTCCCCGGTCCGTTCTTCACCGCGACGCCCGTCTTCGACGGCGCCAAGGAGGACGAGATCGCCGAGGTCATCCGTCGCGCCAACAAGAACATGCTCAACAAGGCCACCGCTGCCTTTGGCGATCACATGCGCCCCGAGTTTGTCACCCAGCTTGACGAGCGCGGCAAGACCCGCCTGTTCGACGGCCGCACCGGCGAGGAGTTCCGCGAGCCCATCACCGTGGGTACGTCCTATATCCTCAAGCTCGGCCACATGGTCGACGACAAGATCCACGCTCGTTCGACTGGCCCTTACAGCTTGGTTACCCAGCAGCCTCTGGGCGGCAAGGCCCAGTTCGGCGGCCAGCGCTTCGGCGAGATGGAAGTTTGGGCACTGTACGCATACGGTGCTTCCAACGTCCTGCAGGAGATCCTGACCGTCAAGTCCGACGATACCGTGGGCCGCGTCAAGACCTACGAGTCCATCGTCAAGGGCGAGAATGTTCCGGTCCCGGGTATCCCCGAGTCCTTCAAGGTTCTCGTCAAGGAGATTCGCTCCCTCGCACTGGACATCGAGCCCATGCACGATGCCGACGAGGACGCCTCCGCCCCCGTGACCGCCGAGGAGACCTCCGCTCTCGACGACCTGGCTGCGCTCGCCGGCGTTGACGCCGACGTCGAGGCCGAGGATGCCGAGACCGCCGAGGCACCCGAGGCTGTCGCCGCCACGACCACTGATAAGGAGTAGTTGACTGTGGCAGATTTCGAAGCTACTGATTTTGACTCGGTAAAGATCTCCCTTGCCTCCGCCGACCAGATCCGTTCCTGGTCGCACGGTGAGGTCAAGAAGCCGGAGACCATCAATTACCGTACCCTCAAGCCCGAGAAGGACGGCCTGTTCTGCGAGAAGATCTTCGGTCCCGCCAAGGACTGGGAGTGCTCCTGCGGCAAGTACAAGGGCATCCGCTTTAAGGGCATCGTCTGCGAGCGCTGCGGCGTCGAGGTCACCTCGGCCAAGGTGCGTCGCGACCGCATGGGCCACATCGAGCTCGCTGCTCCCGTGTCCCACATCTGGTACTTCAAGAGCCCCACGAGCTTCCCGATGAGCCGTATGCTCGACATCAAGTCCAAGGACCTCGAGAAGGTTCTGTACTTTGCCAGCTACATCATCACTGAGGTTGACTATGAGGCCCGCGAGGCCGACGCCGACGACCTGCGCGAGGAGCTCGCCGCCGATCTGGAAGAGATCGATGCCGAGTGCGCCCGCCAGATCGAGTCCCTCAAGGAGCAGGGCGACCCCGAGAACTTTGACGAGTTCTCCGACGAGGAGCCGCTGACCCCCGAGGAGATCGCCTCCGGCATCGTCGACATCGAGGAAGAGTGCAAGGACGAGAAGCAGCTCCGTACGGACGCCTTCAACGCCTTCATGAAGCTCACCGAGCGCGACCTCATCTCCGATGAGCCGCTGTTCCGCGAGATGACCCGCTACTACTCCATGTACTTCAAGGGTGGCATGGGCGCCGAGGCCGTCCGCGACCTGCTCGCTGCCATCGACCTCCCCTCCGAGGCCGAGAAGCTCAAGGCCATCATCGCCGACGAGGACTCCCAGAAGCAGAAGCGCGAGAAGGCCGTTAAGCGCCTCGAGGTCGTTGACGCCTTCCTGAAGGGCGGCAACAGCCCCGCGAACATGATCCTGGACGTCATCCCGGTCATTCCGCCCGATCTGCGCCCGATGGTCCAGCTCGACGGCGGCCGCTTCGCCGCGTCCGACCTCAACGACCTGTACCGTCGCGTGATCAACCGTAACAACCGACTCAAGCGCCTGCTCGACCTGGACGCCCCTGCGATCATCGTGAACAACGAGAAGCGCATGCTCCAGGAGTCCGTGGACGCCCTGTTCGACAACGGCCGTCGTGGTCGCCCGGTCTCTGGCCGTGGCGGTCGCCCGCTCAAGTCGCTCGCCGAGGCCCTCAAGGGCAAGCAGGGTCGTTTCCGTCAGAACCTGCTGGGCAAGCGTGTCGACTACTCCGGCCGTTCGGTAATCGTTACCGACCCCAAGCTGCTGCTGCACCAGTGCGGTCTGCCCAAGACCATGGCGCTGGAGCTCTTCAAGCCCTTCGTCATGAAGCGCCTGGTCGAGCTTGGCAAGGTCGAGAACATCAAGGGCGCCAAGCGCGCTATCGACCGTGGTGCCACCTTTGTGTGGGACATCCTCGAAGAGGTCATCGACGGCCGCGTCGTGCTGCTTAACCGTGCACCGACCCTGCACCGTCTGTCCATCCAGGCCTTTGAGCCGGTGCTGGTCGAGGGCAAGGCTATCCACCTGCATCCGCTGGTCTGCTCGCCCTTCAACGCCGACTTCGACGGCGACCAGATGTCTGTCCACGTGCCGCTGTCCAGCCAGGCTCAGGCCGAGGCTCGCGTGCTCATGCTCTCTGCGAACAACCTGCGCTCGCCGGCATCCGGCAAGCCGGTCAATATCCCCTCGCAGGACATGATCATCGGTGTGTACTACCTGACCCAGGTCCGCGACGGTCTGCCGGGCGAGAACCACGTGTTCGCCAGCTTCGACGACGCGCTGCACGCCTATGACTGCCGCTCCGAGGTCGACATGCAGGCCAAGATTCAGGTCCGCGTGTCCGCTGCCGACGCCAATGTCATCAACGAGGACGGCACCCGTATCTTCCGCGTCAAAAACGGCAAGAACGAGTTTGTCGACTACGACGTCACCGGTAACAAGACCGCGCGCTTCGAGACCTCTATCGGCCGCATCATCTTCAACCGCCAGTGCCTGCCCGAAGACTACGAGTTCATGAACTACAAGATGGTCAAGGGCGACGTGGCCAAGCTGGTTGCGGACTGCTGCGATCGCTATCCCGAGGCCAAGGTCGGCCCGATCCTCGACGCCATCAAGTACTCCGGCTTCCACTACGCTACCCGCGCCGGCCTCACCATCTCGGTGTGGGACGCTCTCATCCCTGCCGAGAAGCAGGAGCTGCTCGATCGCGCTCAGGCCAACGTCGACCAGATCAACGAGTACTTCGAGGAGGGCTTCATCAACGAGACGGAGCGCCACATCGAAGTCGTTAACGAGTGGACCGCTTGTACCGATAAGGTCGCAGCGCTCATGCTTGACATGTTCGACGAGGAGAACCCGCTGTACATGATGGCCGACTCCGGCGCCCGTGGTTCTAAGACCCAGCTGCGTCAGCTCGGCGGCATGCGTGGCCTGATGGCGGACATGTCCGGCGAGACGATCGACCTTCCCATTAAGGCGAACTTCCGCGAGGGCCTGCTGCCGCTCGAGTACTTCATTTCGACCTACGGCGCCCGTAAGGGCCTGGTCGATACCGCATCCCACACCTCGGACTCTGGTTACCTGACCCGTCGTCTGGTCGACGTGGCCCAGGACGTCATTGTCCGCGAGGAGGACTGCGGTACGCACGAGGGCGTCACCTACAACCTCATCATCCCCGGCACCACCGACCTCAACACCGACCTCGTCGGCCGTTGCTTCATTGAGGACGTCGTGGCTCCCGATGGCACCGTGCTCTTTGAGCAGGACGGCTACATCGAGAAGGTCGCCGACATCCAGAAGATGGTCGATGCAGGCCTCAAGAAGGTCAAGCTCCGCGCGCTGCTCACCTGCCGCTCCAAGTACGGCGTGTGCCAGAAGTGCTACGGCTGGGATCTTTCCACCCGTCGTCCGGTCGCCATCGGTACTGCCGTCGGCATTATTGCCGCCCAGTCCATCGGCGAGCCCGGTACGCAGCTTACGATGCGTACCATTCACTCCGGCGGCGTCGCTGGCGTCGACGATATTACGCAGGGTCTGCCTACGGTCAGCCGTATGTTCGATATCGTCGGCAACGTCAACGAGAAGATCCTGGGTCGCGAGGCCGAGCTGGCTCCGTACTCCGGTCACCTCTCGATTAAGCCCGAGAAGTCCGAGTACGTGCTGACGCTCACCGACTCCGAGGATCACACCCGTGTTCTCGACGAGCGTCGCGTCCCCGCTTCGGTGCGCTTCATGCCCGAGATCGAGGACGGCTGCGAGGTTCGCGCCGGCGACCAGATCACCAAGGGCTTCGTCAACTTCCGCAACCTGCGCAAGCTGACCGACATCGAGTCGACGATGCACACCTTCGTCGAGAGCGTCAAGGACGTCTACACCAGCCAGGGCGTCGACCTGAACGACAAGCACATCGAGGTGCTCGCACGTCAGATGCTGCGTCGCGTTCAGATCACCAACCCCGGCGACTCCAAGTACCTGCTTGGTCAGTACGTCGACCGCTACGAGTTTGCCGACGAGGTCGAGCGCGTTGCCCGTCTGGGCGGTCAGGCTCCCGTGGCCGAGCCCGTCATCCTGGGTACGCTCAAGGTCGCGTCCAACATCGACTCCTGGCTGTCGAGCGCTTCGTTCATCCGTACCGCCGGTGTCCTTACCGAGGCTGCCATCGAGGGCAAGGTCGACCACCTGCTCGACCTTAAGTCCAACGTCATCGTCGGTAAGAAGATCCCGGCTGGTACCGGCCTCAAGCCGTACGCCAACGCCAAGCTGACGTATCGCACGGCCGACGGCTACGTGGACATCGACGGCCCGGCTTCGCCCAACGCCAAGTCGCTGCCCGAGTGGGCTCCTGTGGAGCTCAAGGACCTGGACGAGCAGCTCCCGCAGCAGCTCGACTGGGCCGGCTACGACGAGTTCGGTGGTGCTGACGGTTCGTTCACCCGCAACGGCCACACCATCTCCGCCGAGAAGGCTCGCCTGTACCTGTTCGACGACCTGGGCGTGTCGCAGCGCTGGACCAACAAATTCAGCGAGGTCGGCATCGAGACGGTCGGCGACTTGGTCGGCAAGTCCGAGGAGGATCTGCTGCGCATCGATGGCATCGGTGCCAAGGCGATCGAGGAGCTCCGTGACGGTCTGGAGGCCCACGACCTGCTCTACATCCTCGAGAACAACGACGACGTTGCCGACGAGGAAGACCTCTCGCAGCTGCTGCAGATGGTCTTTAGCCCCGACGGTCCGGACGACATCCTGCTGGGCACCTCCGCCACGCCGACGCATCACGCCGACGCCGACGAGGAGCTCCTGGGCGCCCCGATCGACGACAAGAAGGCTCCCGCCAACGGTGCCATCAACGAGGACATGGCTTCTCTCGACGAGCTGCTCAACCAGCTCGTGGACACCGACGACGCCGAAGAGGCCAAGGACAACGACGAGGAGTAATTAGTTCCGCCGTTCTAACGAACGGCGGCAATCTCCGTCGCTGCGCGGCCCCCAGAGCTACAATCTGTCATTCAAAAGGCAGGGCATGACCAAAAGGTCAATGCCCTGCCTTTTTCATGCCACCTTGTACGCTCTGGGGGCCGCTCGCTTGCGTATGCTCAACCTGTTGCGTTCCGTTGATCCCTTGCCAAAATGGGACGGATTAATTTTGGTAGGTTTTTCCTGCTTGAATTTGAAACATTCTGTTCGGTCAAAGCGTATCCATGGTGAGGGCCTCATCGAGAACCATTAACGTCACCGGGAGGTGATTATGGAAGAACAAGCTTTTAGACAGGCGGTCGAAGATCACCGGGATGTCGTGTTTCGAATCGCATTGACGTACCTGCGCGATCGTGCCGATGCCGACGATATTGCCCAAGACGTCTTTCTGAAGTTACTCAAAGGCGATGCGCAATTTGAAAGCTGGGAGCATCTTCGTCGATGGCTTATCCGGGTCACGATCAATGAATGCAAATCTCTCTTTCGAAAGCCATGGAGGCGCGTGGAGGATATTGAGAATCTGGCCGATTCGCTTTCGACGGCGCAGGAGGAGACCAAGGCGGTCCTGTCAGACGTTATGCGACTTCCGGAGCGATTCCGTATTCCTATCGTGCTCTATTACTATCTGGGCTTCTCGACTTCAGAGATTGCCGAGTTACTGCATGTGCCAGCCGCGACCGTTCGAACGCGTTTAGCTCGCGGCAGATCGAAGCTCAAGTTCATCCTAGAGGAGGGCGACCGTGAAATCCAACCAGATCAAGCAGGCCTTCGAGTCCGTCCAGGCCGATAGCGATCTTGCTGACCGTGTTCTTTATGCCGCTGCTGGCGAGCCGCTTCGCCGAAAGGGTCACGCGAAGCCTCTGTATGTTGCCGTAATCGGATGTCTTGCCGGAGTGCTGGCGACCGGAGGGGTCGCCTACGCTGTTGTCAATTCCAGTTATTTTGCCTCTGCCTGGGGAAACCATGGCAACGGAGAGTCCGTTACCTGGACAAATGGCGGCTCGTCGGGGACGAAATATACCTACACCAGAGAGTTTGGTGATGGTATCGCGCCCCAAAGCCTGGAGGGTGCAGTCCAGAAGGTCAATCTGTCCGTCGAGGGCAACGGCTATACGCTCGACATTCATGAGATGGCAATCGACGAGAACGGTTGCGGTGCTGTGACGTTTACATTGTCCAATCCGAATGGCGTTAACTACTACAAGCCGGCGGCAGAGCTTGGCGAACTTGTTCTCTATGGTGAAGAAGAAGGGGGCGTCAGTACACCCAGCATGAACTTCGGCGAGGAATGGGCTGATACACGCTGCACCATTGATAAAGACACATCAAGCGACACGGTCATTAACGGCACGATGTACTTTGCATCTTGGAATCGCGATCGAGATTTACGACATGCGGTCACCTGGAATATCAGTTGGACGGAGGGCAAAGGTGAGGATGCGAAGGTGATCGAGGTATCGACGCCAGAGTTTAACGTCGGAGCGCACGTCGATACAAAGGAGCTCCGCTCCGACGACTCGCCTCTCGAGATCAGCCCGTTTTCCATCCAGACGCACATCGATGATCTGGGCTATGAAGCAGTTGATCATAAACTGACCGTCAGCTACAAGGATGGATCGGAGCAGATTATCGAAGATGACGACGCAGGGGCGTACAATTTCTATGTTTCGATGGCGCGCAATAGCGGAGAGAACATCTGGGTTCCGACAAGGCTCATCAATGTCGATCAGGTTGTATCGGTAACCCTTGAGGGAACGAGGTGCACATCAACAGGAGAGACCGAAACAGAAGTACCCTTTACCATCGTCTATTCGTAAGGTCTAGGCCGCTTCCTGCTAGAGGAAGCGGCCATTTTTGCGTTACATGGACGGCTGGAATGGGCACTTGCGCACAGGCGGGGATTCCTTTTGTGTAGGCTTTGCGGAAATGTGCCAATTTTGGGATACGCCCGGCGGCGTGGTCTGTTGACGGCACAGCTAACGCCACGTATCCTATCGAACTGCGTGTTTCGTAGGGGGATGCTGACCCCTCGATTCAAGCCGTTGCACTTTACAGAAAGCTGGAATCATTCGAGAAGGAGTACGCTTTGCCTACTATTAACCAGCTGGTTCGCCAGGGCCGTCGTTCCGTGCCCAAGAAGTCCAAGAACGCTGCTCTGCAGCACAACTCCCAGAAGCGCGGCGTGTGCACCCGCGTCTTCACCACGAGCCCCAAGAAGCCGAACTCGGCTCTTCGTAAGGTTGCCCGTGTTCGCCTTGTCAACGGCATCGAAGTTACTGCTTACATCCCGGGTGAGGGCCACAACCTGCAGGAGCACTCCATCGTGCTCGTCCGCGGCGGTCGTGTCCGTGACCTCCCTGGTGTCCGTTATCACGTCATCCGTGGCGCCTACGACGCTGCTCCGGTCCAGAACCGTATGCAGGCCCGTTCCAAGTACGGTGCTAAGCGCCCCAAGGCCAAATAAGCCAGATAACGTTTTGATACTTTCGCCGTGTGCCGTCTTGAGCGCCGCACGGTAGACACTTAAGGAGATTTCACATGCCGCGTCGTGCAGCAGCTAATCGTCGTGAGGTTCAGCCTGACGCCGTTTACAACAACCGCCTGGTGACTCAGCTCATCAACAAGGTCCTTCTTGACGGCAAGAAGGCCACCGCTGAGCGCATCGTTTACACCGCTTTCGAGATCGTTGCCGAGAAGTCCGAGGGTGGCGACGCTCTCGCTACCTTCAAGAAGGCTATGGACAACGTCAAGCCCACGCTCGAGGTTAAGCCCAAGCGTGTCGGCGGCGCTACCTATCAGGTCCCGATGGAGGTCAACTCCCGTCGTTCCACCGCTCTGGGTATCCGCTGGATCGTCAACTTCTCCCGCGCTCGCAAGGAGAAGACCATGGCCGAGCGTCTCGCCAACGAGATCCTCGACGCCTCCAACGGCCTGGGCGCTTCCGTCAAGAAGCGTGAGGACGTCTTCAAGATGGCCGAGGCCAACCGCGCGTTCTCTCACTATCGTTGGTAAGTTAAGGTAAGGAACTAACATGGCTAAGCCTAAGTACAAGCTTTCCGATACCCGTAACATCGGCATCATGGCTCACATCGATGCTGGTAAGACCACCACGACCGAGCGTATTCTTTACTACACCGGTAAGACCCACAAGATCGGTGAGGTCCATGAGGGCGCTGCCACCATGGACTGGATGGTTCAGGAGCAGGAGCGCGGCGTAACCATTACCTCCGCTGCTACCACGTGCTTCTGGAACAAGGACGGTAAGGACTACCGCATCCAGATCATCGACACCCCGGGCCACGTTGACTTCACCGCCGAGGTCGAGCGCTGCCTGCGCGTCCTCGATGGCGCTGTTGCCGTCTTCGACGCTGTTGCCGGCGTTCAGCCCCAGTCTGAGACCGTTTGGCGTCAGGCTTCCACCTTCAACGTCCCCCGCATCGCCTTCATCAACAAGTATGACCGCGTGGGCGCTGACTTCTTCAACGCTATCGAGACCATGAAGGATCGTCTCGACGCTAACGCCGTGGCCGCTCAGGTCCCGATGGGCGCCGAGGACAACTTCTGGGGCGTCATCGACCTGGTCACCATGACTGCATGGGACTTCAAGGCCGACGAGAAGGGCATGACCTACCCTGAGCCGATGGACGAGATCCCGGCTGAGTTTGCCGACATCGCTGCCACCAAGCGCGAGGAGCTCCTCGACGCTGCTGCCAGCTTTGACGACGAGCTCATGGAGAAGATCCTCATGGAGGAGGACTTCACCGTCGAGGAGCTCAAGGCTGCTCTGCGCAAGGGCGTTCTGGCCAACGAGCTCAACCTCGTCTTCGTGGGTTCCGCCTACAAGAACAAGGGCGTTCAGGAGCTGCTCGACGCTGTCGTCGACTACCTGCCCAGCCCGCTTGACGTCGAGGCCGTCACCGGTACCGATCCGGACACCGGCGAGGAGATTCAGCGTCATCCTTCCTTCGACGAGCCCTTCTCCGGCCTGGTCTTCAAGATCATGACCGACCCGTTCGTCGGTAAGCTCACCTACGTCCGCGTTTACTCCGGCCGCGCCGAGTCCGGCTCCTACGTTGTCAACGCTTCCAACGGTCAGCGCGAGCGCCTCGGCCGCATCCTCGAGATGAACGCCGCCGAGCGTATCGACCGTGACGACGCTGCCGCCGGCGATATCGTCGCTTGCGTCGGCTTCAAGAACTCCACCACCGGTGACACCCTGTGCGCCGAGGGCAAGGAGATCGTCCTCGAGAAGATCGAGTTCGCTAAGCCCGTTATTGACGTTGCCATCGAGCCCAAGACCAAGGCCGAGCAGGACAAGATGTCCCTGGCTCTGACCAAGCTCGCCGAGGAGGACCCGACCTTCCAGGTGTCCACCAACCACGAGACCGGCCAGACCATCATCGCCGGCATGGGCGAGCTGCACCTCGAGATCATCGTCGACCGTCTGCTCCGCGAGTTCAAGGTTGACGCTAACGTCGGTAAGCCCCAGGTTGCCTACCGCGAGACCGCTGGTCACGACGTCGAGAAGGCTGAGGGCAAGTTCGTCCGTCAGTCCGGCGGTCGCGGTCAGTACGGCCACGCCGTCATCAAGCTCGAGAAGATGGAGGAGGGCTTCGGCTACGAGTTCGTCAACGCTATCGTCGGCGGCGTCGTGCCCAAGGAGTACATCCCGTCCATCGACAAGGGCATCCAGGAGGCCCTGAACACCGGTGTTATCGCCGGCTTCCCGGTCCTCGACGTTAAGGTCACCCTGTTCGACGGTTCTTACCACGAGGTCGACTCCTCCGAGGCCGCCTTCAAGATCGCCGGTTCCATGGCTATCAAGGACGCCCTCAAGAAGTCCGATCCGCAGCTGCTCGAGCCGATCATGGCTGTCGAGGTCGAGACCCCCGAGCAGTACATGGGCGACGTTATGGGCAACCTCTCCGGTCGCCGCGGCAAGATCGAGGGCATGGAGGATCGCAAGAACAGCAAGCTCATCCGTGCCAAGGTGCCGCTGGGCGAGATGTTCGGTTACGCTACCGACCTTCGCTCCCAGACCCAGGGCCGTGCATCCTACACGATGCAGTTCGACTCTTATGAGCCCGCGCCCAAGTCCATCGTGGACGAGGTCATGAGCAAGAACGCCTAAGTTCGAGCTCCCTGTTACGTAATCCGCGAGAGCATCTCTCGCACTCTTTGGAGGTTTAAGTTGGCTACCCAGAAGATCCGCATTCGCCTCAAGGGCTATGATCACGAGGTCGTCGATCAGTCCGCGAAGCTCATCGTTGAGACCGCTCAGAAGACCGGCGCTCGCGTTTCCGGTCCTGTCCCCCTGCCCACCGAGCGCAACCTGTACACGGTTATCCGCTCGCCGCACGTGAACAAGGACTCCCGTGAGCAGTTCGAGATGCGCACCCACAAGCGCCTCATCGACATCCTCGACCCCACCTCGGGCACTGTTGATTCGCTCATGCGTCTCGACCTCCCCGCTGGCGTCGACATCGACATCAAGCTCTAAGCGATATCGCTCATAGCTTAAAGGGCCCCGCTGCCGTTACGGTAGCGGGGCCCTTTTGTTTTGCATGATGGGTTTGGATCGCCGGGTAAGGCTGCCGAGCGGCTGGCTGTGGCGACCTACTCGCTCAAGGGGCGCAATGACGCTTCCTCAAAATGGAAGGATCGCAAGCCGTCTTCTGTTTCGATGCACGCACGACCAAAGCCATCGACCGTTTTAAAGATGCCTCGCGCCAGCTCGTCACCGGCAGGGGAGCGGGCGATAACGTGCTTTCCAATCCAATTGAGGTGAGCGACATATTCGCCGTGGACGGGCGCGAGCGGTCCGGTGTTTTCTTCCATGGCGTTGAGGCGTTCTGCCCAGGCATCTATAGCGTCTATAACTGCGTGATAGACCTCATCGAGGAGCATGTCGACAGCTGGAACGTTCTCGTTAAGGTCCGAGAGACCGATTGCCGGCAGGCCGCCATCGGGCACCTCTTGGGGCGCATAGTTCACATTGACACCAATGCCGCAGACGGCGAAAGGTTTGCCTTCGTTATCGCGTGCGGCCTCGACCAGAATGCCGCCGAGTTTGCGTCCACGCGCGACCAGGTCGTTGGGCCATTTGAGGCCAATCTCGTTTGCAAGACCCTGTTTTTCGAGCGCCTCGAGCACCGCTAGGCCGCTGACGGCAGCAAGACCAGAGTACTTCGCAGGATTAACGCATGGACGCAGGACAATCGAAAGCAATAGGTTGCCGGCGGTTGAATCCCACTTGTGGCCGCGCCGGCCGCGTCCTGCTGTCTGAGCCCGGGCGGCAAGTCCTGTGCCGTGCGGCGCTCCCTGTTTTCCTGCTTCGAGCAGGTCATCGTTGGTCGATCCGGTTACGTCGACTATCGTTAATTTGGCATCCATAACGGCTGCTACCTCCTTAATGAATAAGTGAATAACGCAATGGTGTCGAGAGAGACACAATGTGAAGCCTTTGTCGCATTTGGACAATTTAATGTTAACACGTTAACAACGACTGAAATGCGCTATCCTCTCTTGGTCGATGTAAACATGTCAACAACTCAAAGGAGGTTAGTGATGGGTTTCACGATTCTTGGAACAGGCTCGGCGCTTCCTAAGCGCAGTGTTTCCAATGACGAGCTGTCCGAGTTCCTCGATACCTCGGATGAGTGGATTTTTACCCGCACAGGTATTAAGAGTCGCCACGTCTGCACCACCGAGTCACTTGACGACCTTGCCGTAGCGGCGAGCGAGCGGGCACTTCAGGTGTCCGGAATCGACGCGAGCCAGTTGGATCTGATCGTCTGCTCGACGACGACGGGTGACCACCTTGTTCCCGCCGAGGCGTGTGCCGTTGCTGAGCGACTGGGCGCGACGTGCCCTGCCTTCGATGTCTCGGCTGCCTGCGCCGGCTTCGTATTTGCGCTCGATGTTGCCGAGGGCTATATCGCCCGAGGACGAGCCAAGCATGTGCTTGTCGTTGCCGCCGAGCAGATGACGCGCGCGCTCGACTGGACCGACCGCGCCACCTGTGTGCTCTTTGGCGATGGGGCAGGCGCCGCGGTGATTGAGGCTGGGGGAGACAGCCCCCTTGCCGTTGAGCTTTCGACGGCGCCCGACGTCGAGACGTTGTGCGTTCCCGGTCTGGTCGGCACCTCGCCGTTTAAGGCCTCCGCAGATAGCGAGAGCGTGCTGTCCATGAATGGCCGCCGCGTGTTCAAGTTCGGCGTCAACGCGATTTGCGACACGGTCCATAAGCTTGCGAGCGATGCGGGCATTTCGGTCGAGGACATCGACCATTTTGTATTCCATCAGGCTAACGAACGAATCCTGAGTCAGGCGGTCAAGCGCCTCGGTGTGCCAGACAAGCGCGTGGTTCGAACGCTGCGCGAGACCGGCAACATTTCGAGCGCATGCATTCCGCTTGCCCTCGACCGGCTGGCAAACGCCGGTGCACTTCACACGGGCGACACCATCACCCTCGTTGGATTTGGCGCCGGTCTGGATATAGGTGGCTATCTACTTCGTTGGAAGTAGTCGCACATAGGAAATAAAAACGCCCCTAGGGCACAAACAAAGGAGAACTACCATGGCAGATCAGAAGACCTTCGAGCGCGTTTGCGATGTTATCCGCGAGACCGCCGGTCTTGACGACGTCGAGATGAAGCCCGAGTCCACGCTCGAGGAGATTGGTCTCGACAGTCTGGGCACCGTCGAGATCCTCGTCGCCGTTGAGGACGAGTTTGGCATCCAGCTCGATACCGAGGAGAACCCCAAGACGGTCGGCGAGTTCGCCGATACGGTCGAGGCGGCATTGGAGAAGTAGAGATGCTCAAGACTCCTCTCTGCGATCTGCTCGGCATCGAAAAGCCCGTGTTCCAGGGCGGTATGGCCTGGATCGCCGACGCCTCGCTGGCGTCCGCAGTGTCCGAGGCGGGCGGCTTAGGGATTATCGCGGCCATGAACGCCGACGCCAACTGGCTGCGCGACCAGATTCATGAGCTGCGCGCCAGGACGGATAAGCCCTTTGGCGTCAACGTCATGCTCATGAGCCCGTTTGCCGACGAGGTCGCGCGGGTCGTGATTGACGAGCGGGTGCCGGTCGTCGTGACGGGTGCCGGCAATCCCACCAAGTACATGAAGGCGTGGAACGAGGCGGGCATCAAGGTCATCCCGGTCGTTGCCTCGGTGGCGCTGGCGCGCCTCGTGGCGCGTCGTGGAGCCACTGCCGTGGTTGCCGAGGGTACCGAATCAGGCGGCCATATTGGCGAGACCTCGACGATGGCACTGGTGCCGCAGGTTGTCGATGCGGTCGATATTCCCGTGGTTGCGGCTGGCGGTATCGCTGATGGCCGCGGCGTGGCGGCCGCCTTTATGCTGGGCGCCGCCGGCGTGCAGGTGGGTACGCGCTTTCTGATCGCAGATGAGTGCACCGTATCGGAGCAGTACAAGGAGATGGTCCTGAAGGCCAACGACACCTCGACGCGTGCGACCGGCCGCTCGACGGGACACCCGGTGCGTGCCCTCAAGAGCCCCTTCACCAACGCCTACGCCAAGAGCGAGGCGGCGGGCGTAAGCGTCGAGGAGCTCGGGGCCATGGGCACGGGCGCCCTTCGCAAGGCCGCCAAGGACGGCAATTACGAAGAGGGCTCGTTTTTGTGTGGACAGATTGCCGGCATGGTCAACGAGCGCCAAAGCGCACGTGAAATCGTTGACGACCTGGTCGATGGCGCCGAGCACGTCCTGAAGGGTGCGTGCGCATGGGTGGCGTAGCGTTTCTGTTTGCCGGCCAGGGCGCCCAGCACCCCGCGATGGGCGTCGACCTGATCGAGGCATCGCCGGCGGCCGCCGAGGTGTTCGCCATTGCCGACGAGGTGCGCCCGGGGACCAGTGAGCAGTGCCGAAGCGCCTCCAAGGAGGAGCTCTCGCAGACCGAGAACACGCAGCCGTGCGTGTTCGTTCACGATCTGGCAGCGGCTGCCGCCCTGCGCGAGCGCGGCGTGGTGCCTGCCGCCTGTGCGGGATTCTCGCTGGGCGAGGTCGCTGCACTCACCTTTGCGGGGGCATTCGATACACGAGCGGGTTTTGAGCTCGTGTGTGAGCGCGCGGCATTGATGGCCACGGCGGCTGAGCGTCACCCCGGCGGCATGCGCGCCGTCATCAAGCTCGATGCAGCGCAAGTCGAGGGCCTGGCAAAACAGGCCGGCGAGAACTGCTGGCCGGTCAACTACAACAGTCCCCAGCAGACGGTTGTGGCCGGAGCGCCCGATGCGTTGCAGAACCTCGACGCCCTGGTAAAAGAGGCTGGCGGTCGCGCCATGAAGGTCGCGGTGTCGGGTGCATTCCATAGCCCCTATATGGCCGAGGCAACTGAGGGGCTGGCGACGTATATCCAAGCCGGGCACGCCCCGTCCCCTTTGCTGATTCCGGTCATGGCAAATATGACGGCGGCGCCCTATCCGGCCGACCCGCAGGCGGCATCGGAGGTGCTGGCCAACCAGGTGAGTCATGCCGTGCGCTGGGTCGACGCGCTGCATGCTCTGCAGGATCAAGGCATCGACACGTTTATTGAGGTCGGCCCCGGCAAAACGCTGTCGGGCCTGGTCAAGCGTACGCTGAGCGACGTTCGCGTGTATTCGTGCGAAACGGCCGAGCAGGTCGCAGCTATTGCCGACGAGCTCGCATAGTTCACAGGGCTGTAACCCGAAAGGAATGACATGGGCAACTTGAACAACGGCGCGCTCGAGCGCGACGGATCGCGCCGCGTGGCGCTGGTCACGGGCGGCTCACGCGGCATTGGTCGCGCTTGTGCCGTGGGCCTGGCGGAGGATGGCTACGATATCGCCGTCGTTTATGCCGGCAGCGTCGATGCGGCGCGCGAGGCGTGCGAGGCCTGCGAGGCGGCTGGCGCCACGGCGCGCGCATATCAATGTGACGTGGCCGATCCCGCCGCCGTCAACACGTGCGTGGAGACGGTCCTCAACGACTTTGGCTCCATTTGGGCGCTCGTCAACAACGCCGGCATCACGCGCGACGGCCTGCTCATGCGTATGGGCGACGATGCCTTCGACCGCGTGCTCGATGTCAATCTCAAGGGCACGTTCAATACGACGCGCGCGCTCGCCAAGACCTTTATGCGCCAGCGCGGCGGTTGCGTCATCAACATGAGCTCGGTTGTGGGCCTGATGGGCAATGCCGGGCAGGCCAACTACGCTGCCTCCAAGGCGGGCGTGATAGGGCTTACCAAGGCGGTAGCGCGCGAGCTTGCGCCCCGCGGCGTACGAGTGAACGCGGTCGCCCCGGGGTTTGTCGAGACGGATATGACGTCAAAGCTCTCGGAGAAGGTTCGCGCGGCAACCGAGGAGCAGATTCCCCTAAAGCGCATGGCGCGCCCCGAGGAAGTGGCCGGCGTGGTGCGCTTTCTGGCGAGCGATGCGGCTTCCTACATTACGGGCGAGGTTGTACGCGTCGACGGCGGAATGGCGATGTAGAAACCAGGGCCGAAGAACGGCTTGGATGAGGAGACCATGATGGAACAGAGAGTTGCAATCACCGGCATAGGTGCCGTATCGCCGCTCGGCAACACCGCGCTTGCCACCTGGGCGGCTATGTGCGCCGGCACGTGCGGTATCGGCCCGATTACGCACTTCGATACGGATGCGTTTGCTGTCAAGGTGGCGGCCGAGGTCAAGGGCTTTGACGGCAACGAGTACTTTGGCAAGCGTGACGCCAAGCATCTCGACCCCTGCGTTCAGTTTGCGATGGCGGCTTCGGACGAGGCCATGCACGATGCGGGCTTTGATGTCGAAGGCGCCATCGATCGAGAGCGCCTGGGCGTCTACGTGGGCTCGGGTGTGGGCGGCATGCAGACACTCGTCGACAACGTCCACGCGATCGCCGATCGGGGGCCTCGTCGCGCATCGCCTTACATGATCGCGATGATGATTCCCAACATGGCTTCGGGCAACATCGCGATTCGCCATAAGGCAAAGGGCCCGACCCTACCCGTCGTGACTGCCTGCGCGACTTCTGCCCATGCGGTGGGTGAGGCGTTCCGCGCCATCAAGCACGGCTATGCCGACGCGATCCTCGCGGGCGGCGCCGAGGCCGCAATTATCCCCGATGCCGTTGCGGGCTTTACGTCCTGCCGCGCATTGACCACCAACCCCGATCCCGCGACGGCCTGCCGTCCGTTCGATGCAGACCGCGACGGCTTTGTGATGGGCGAGGGCGCCTGCGTGCTCGTGCTCGAGAGCATGGAACATGCGCAGGCGCGCGGTGCGCACATTTATGCCGAGGTCGTGGGCTACGGCAACACCGATGATGCCTATCACATCACGAGCCCCGATCCCGAGGCTGCCGGCATTGCCCGTGCGATATCGCTGGCGGTGGCCGAGGGCGACGTTAAGCCTTCCGAGGGCCTCTACATCAACGCTCACGGCACCTCGACCAAGCTCAACGATTCGTCCGAGACGGCGGGCATAAAGCGTGCGCTCGGCGAGGACGCGGCACGCGCCGCGCACGTCTCGTCGACTAAGTCGATGACCGGCCACATGATCGGTGCCACGGGTGCCATCGAGGTCATGGCCTGCGCCGTGGCGCTCGAGCAGGGCGTGGTGCCGCCGACCATTAACTACCACACGCCCGATCCCGCCTGCGATCTTGACTACACGCCCAATCGCGCGGTTCGCGCCGACCTTACCTGGGCGCTTTCGACCAACCTGGGCTTTGGCGGGCACAACGCCGCCATCGCGCTGCGTAGATATACGAGGAGCTAGAGCATGGATTCCAAAAGACTTGCCGAGATAGCCGATGTTATGGAGGACCGCGGCCTCACGCGCGTACGCGTTGAGGAGCCCGATGGCACCGCGGTCGAACTCGAGCGCGCGAGCGCCGCGCAGCCGGTTGCCGTGCCCATGCCTATGCCGGGTGCCGTGACTGCTCCGGCGGTGGCTCCTGTCGCCATGCCTGCCGCCGCACCGGAGCCCGCCGCGCAGGCGCCTGCCGCCGCACCGGAGCCCAAGGGCACCGAGGTGACCGCTCCCATGGTCGGCGTTTTCTATGCTGCCCCGGCGCCGGGCGACGAGCCGTTTGTGCACGTGGGCTCCAAGGTCAAGGCCGGTGAGACCCTCTGCATCATCGAGGCCATGAAGGTTCTCAACGAGGTGACGGCCGAGGCAGACGGCGAGGTGCTCGAGATCTGCGTGGCCGACGGCGACCTCGTGGAGTTCGGCAGTTGCCTTATGAGGATCGGATAGGTGATGTCCATGAACAAAGAAGAGCTCAAGAAGCTGTTGCCGCATCGCGAACCGATGCTTTTGCTCGACGAGGCCGAGCTGGTGGGTGACGAGGCCCACGGCAAGATCACGATTACGGGCGACGAGTACTTTTTGCAGGGGCATTTTCCGGGAAACCCGGTAGTCCCCGGCGTGATTCAGTGCGAGATGCTCGCCCAAAACTGTTGCGTGCTGCTGATGGGCGACGAGGAGGCGCGCGGCGCGACGCCGTTCTATACGAGCCTCGATAAGGTGCGCTTTAAGCGTCCGGTGCGCCCGGGCGACACGGTTGATCTGGTGTGCACCATCACGCGTGCGCGCGGGCCGTTCCGCTTTGCGACGGGTACTGCGAGCGTCAACGGTGAGGTTTGCTGCCGCGCCGATATGTCTTTTGCACTCATGCACGAAAGTTAAGGAAGGCTTCATGTTCGACAAAGTGCTCATCGCCAACCGCGGAGAAGTCGCGGTCCGTGTTATCCGCGCGTGCCGCGATATGGGCATCAAGACCGTCGCCGTTTATTCCACGGCCGATGCGGACGCGCTGCACGTGCAGCTTGCCGACGAGGCGTATTGCATCGGCGGCCCGCGTCTTGCCGAGAGCTACCTCAACGACGATGCCGTGCTCACCTGTGCCGTGAAGTCGGGGGCAAAGGCAATTCATCCCGGCTATGGTTTTTTCTCCGAGAAGGCGAGCTTCGTGCGCGACTGCGACAAGTATGGCCTGGCGTTTGTCGGTCCTTCGGCCGAGGTGATCGACAGCATGGGCGACAAGGACGCCGCACGTCGAACGTCTGCCGCGGCGGGCGTGCCCATCGTGCCGGGCTGCGATTTGCTCAAAAGTCCCGAGGAGGCAACAGCCGAGGCCGAGCGCATCGGCTGCCCCGTGCTTATTAAGGCGCGCGCCGGCGGTGGCGGTCGCGGCATTCGCAAGGTCGAGCGCGTGGAAGATGCGGCAAAGGCGTTCATCGAGGCGCGTGCCGAGGGCGAGGCCGTTTTTGGCGACGGCGAGTGCTACATGGAGAAGTTCGTCGCGCCGGCGCACCACGTTGAGGTGCAGATTATGGCCGATAAGCAGGGCCATGTGTTTTCGCTCGGCGAGCGCGAGTGCTCGGTTCAGCGTCGCAACCAAAAGCTGATCGAGGAGAGCCCCGCGCCGTGCCTCGACGGACACGACGACATTCGTGCTCGCATGCACAAGGCAGCGCGTGACCTGGCTCGTGCCGTCGGCTACGAAGGAGCCGGTACCATTGAGTTCCTGTATTCGGACGACGGCAATTTCTACTTTATGGAAATGAACACGCGCTTGCAGGTAGAGCATCCGGTTACGGAGTTTGTGACCGATACCGACTTGGTCAAGTGGCAGCTGCGCGTGGCAGCCGGCCAGCCTCTGCCCTTTGAGCAGGAGGACATGCCGGTCCGCAACCACGCCATGGAGTGCCGCATCAATGCCGAAACGCCGGACTTTCTGCCGTCATGCGGAACGGTCACCGCGTTGCGTGTGCCGGGTGGTCCGCGCGTGCGCTGGGATTCCGCCATGTTTACCGGTGCAAACGTTCCGCCGTACTACGACTCCATGCTCGGCAAGCTCATCGTGTGCGCGCCCACGCGTGACGGCGCTATTCGCAAGATGCGCACGGCCCTGGGCGAGCTCGTGATTGAGGGCGTGAGCGAAAACAGCGAGCTTCAGCTCGACGTGCTGGCAAACGACGAGTTCTTGTCGGGCATGTATCACACCGATCTGATGGGGCATCTCTATGCTGATGAATAGAAAAGCGAAGACGGTCAATGTCCTTGAGGGGCCGATAACCGAGTCGTGCGCCGAGTTTCCCGCGCGCCACGTGTTTATCAAGTGCCCAGAGTGCCGCCGTGTGATCGATGAGGCACGCCTACACGACAACCTCGAGGTCTGCCCTCGTTGCGGCAAACACTTTCGCGTGAGCGGTCGCGCGCGTATGCGCATGACGGTCGACGAGGGCACGTTTGAGGAATGGGATGCCAATCTGGCGTCGGAGGACTTCCTCTCGTTTCCCGGCTATGCCGATAAGCTCAAGAGCGTGAGCGAGCGTTCGGGCGAGCGCGATGCCGTTGTGTGCGGCAGGGGCAAAATCTGCGGTTGCGATACCGCGCTCTTCTTTATGGACGCTAACTTTATGATGGGCTCGATGGGCTCCGTGGTGGGCGAGAAGATCTGTCGCGCATTTGAGCGTGCGACCGAGCTGGGATTGCCAGTTGTCGGCTTTACCGTTTCGGGCGGTGCGCGCATGCAAGAGGGCGTGACCTCGCTTATGCAGATGGCCAAGATTTCTGCGGCGGTTCGGCGCCACAGCGAGGCGGGCGGCCTGTATATCACGGTGCTCACCGACCCCACGACCGGAGGTGTAACCGCGAGCTTTGCCATGGAGGGCGACATTATCCTGGCCGAGCCCGATGCCCTGACGGCATTTGCCGGCCCGCGCGTGATCGAGCAGAACATGCACAAGCGTCTGCCCAAGGGATTCCAGCGCTCCGAGTTTTTGCTGGAGCACGGCTTTTGCGATGCCGTTGTTCCGCGTGGCGAGATTGCGCTCACGGTAGGCGAGCTGCTGGCGCTGCACGAAGGGCACGCGCCCAGCCTGGGGGCACCGCACGAGATTGTGCATGCGGGTCGCCGCGGCAAAAAGCTGGGATACTTGTTTAAGCGCTCGGCGGCACCAAAAACCGCGCTCGAGATTGTCAAGCAGACCCGCTCGGCAGATCGTGCCACGGCGGGTGAGATGATCTCGCTGGGCCTGGACGGATTTGTGGAGCTGCATGGCGACCGTTACTTTGGTGATGACGCCGCCGTGGTGGCTGGCATTGGCTGGAAAGACGGACGCCCCGTGACGGTTATCGCCATCGAGCGCGGCACCACGACCAAAGAGCGTATGCGCCGCAACTTTGGCATGGCGCATCCCGAGGGCTACCGCAAAGCGCGTCGCCTTATGCGCCAAGCCGAAAAGTTTGGTCGACCGGTTCTGTGCCTGGTCGATACTTCGGGCGCGTTTTGCGGCATCGGTGCCGAGGAGCGCGGCCAGGGCGAGGCGATTGCCCAAAATCTCATGGAGATGAGCGGCCTTAAGACACCGATTGTCTCGGTGGTGACGGGCGAAGGCGGCTCTGGTGGCGCGCTGGCGCTGTCCGTGGCCGACCGCATCCTGATGCTCTCGAGCTCGGCCTATTCGGTCGTGAGCCCCGAGGCCTGTGCGTCGATCCTGTGGAAGGATACCGAGCGCGCGAATGAGGCCGCCGAGGCGCTTAAGCTCACGGCCCCCGATCTGTTGGCGCTCGGTATTATCGACGGCATTGTCGACGATAGGGGCCTGTCGCATGAGGAGATTGCCGGTGCCGTCATGTCCTCGGCATTTGATGCCTTCGATACGCTTGGGCGGCTCGACGACGCGACCCTCACAAACCTCCGCTACGAAAAGTACCGCGCAATCGGTCGATACCGCACGATGTAACAAAGGGACAGTCCGCATGTCACATTGGGAAAGGGTTCCTGTGTCGCAAGTTTCTAACACCTCGTTTACAACGACGGTTTCATCAAACGCCATGGCCGTGGTGGACTATCTGTCCAAAAGCATGATGTCGACGCTGCCGTTTATTGTCTGCGCGGCTTTGTTCCGCACCGTCGCCGTCATTATGGGCGAAGGCATGCTGGGCCTATGGTCTGCCGATTCCGAAATCTATCGCCTGTTCTACAGTTGGCTCTATAACGCCGGCTACTACTTTTTGCCCATTTATCTTGGTTGGGCGGCCGCCCGCCAGCTCGGTTGCTCGGAGCAGCTGGGCATGATGCTGGGCGGCGTATTGATTGCGCCCGATCTGCTTAAGCTCGTCGATGCCGCATCGACGACGGGGGCATCGATGACTTCCGTGTATGGTCTGCTTCCCGCGCCGGTCAATGATTACACGACGACTGTTATTCCGGTTCTCATCTCGGTGCCCGTGCTATGGCGAGTGGAGTGTTTCTTTCGGCGCGTTATCCCTAAGGCCGTGGCGTTTTCGTTCGTTCCGTTTGCGACCATGCTCGTCATGGTTCCGGTATCCCTGTGTATCACGGCGCCGGCGGGCAGCTATCTGGGAATGTTGCTGGGCCAGCTTATGTTTATGCTTGGCAATTCCGGTGGCATCGTGTCGCTGCTCACGCTCATGGGGCTTGCCGCGGGTTGGGAGTTCCTAAAGATCGCGGGTGTCAGCAACGTTGTCCTATCGCTCGCCTATGCGCAGTTTATGAGTGTGGGAACGGATTCGTGCATTCTCATTGCCGCGACGATGGCAACGTTCGCCGTTTGGGGCATGCCCTTTGGCGCGTCGCTTCGCGTTGCGGATAAGGACGAGAAGGCGCTCATGCTGGGCTATTCAATCTCGGGCGTGCTTGGCGGCGTAAGCGAGCCGGCGCTGTACGGTTGCGGCTTTAAATATGGCGGGTGTCTGACGTGCATGGCCATTGGCGGCGCCGTCGGAGGCCTTGTTGCTGCCGTGGGCCACGTTACGGCCTATACCATCGGCATGACGAATGTCCTCATGGTCATTGGCTTTGCCACGGGCGGCATCTCGAACCTGCTGTGGTGCTGCACTGCCGGCGGTGTGGCATTTGCGGTGTCCGCGGCGCTGAGCTACTGCTTTGGCGTGGTGCCGGCGAAGGGGCATGCGGCAGAAGACGAAGCCGATTTGCCCGAAACAGTGGCGAGCGCTGCTGAAGCAAGCGCATAAATCTGTGCGACAAAGGACGATTCCTTTGTCATGTTCCAAGGCCGTGGCCCGTGTGGGCTGCGGCCTTTTTGTATCTGGGGGACAAAGTGGCTACACTACAATCCGGTCAAGCAATAGATATATAAGTAGTACCGTGGGGGCGGATGCAGATGGTCGAGTGGATTGTTAAGCGCGCGCAGGGTGATCGTGCACGTGTGGGCACGTTAGCGGGCATGGTGTGTATTGTCGCCAATGTGGCGCTTTGTGCTGCAAAGGGTGCCATTGGTGTGGTTTCGGGATCGGTTTCGATTGTTGCGGATGCCATGAACAACCTGTCCGATGCCAGCTCGAATATCGTGAGCGTGCTGGGCTTTAAGCTGGCGAGCAAGCCGGCCGACCCCGAGCATCCTTACGGCCACGGTCGCTACGAGTATCTCTCGGGTCTGGTCGTGGCGGCGCTCGTGCTGCTGATTGGCGTTGAACTGGTGAAGTCCTCGGTTGAGCGCGTCATCCACCCCGAACCTGTCGAGTTCTCGCTTGCCCTGGTGGCAGTTCTAGTGCTTTCGATGGTCGTAAAGCTCTGGATGGCGGCCCTCAACCAAAAGCTCGGCGATCGCATTGAGTCCGAGACACTGCATGCGACCGCGCAAGATTCCAAGAACGATGTTCTTGCCACAGGCGCCGTGCTGGCGTGCGCAATTGTTTCGCAGACGACGCACATCAATCTTGACGCATGGGTCGGCCTTGCCGTTGGCGCCTATATTGGCTGGAGCGGTTTTGAACTCATCCAGGATACGGTGAGCCCGCTTTTGGGCCAGACGCCCGATCCTAAGCTGGTCAAGCACATTCGAGACAAGATCATGAGCTACCCCGGCGTTCTGGGCGTTCACGATCTGATGGTTCACGACTACGGTCCGGGCAGAAAGTTCGCAAGCGCTCACGCCGAGATGGCAGCCGAGGCCAGCCCTCTGGAAAGCCATGACACGCTCGATAACATCGAGCAGTCGTTTAGAAACGAAGACGGTATGATTGTCACGCTCCATTACGACCCCATCGTGACCGACGATCCCAATGTGGCGAGCATGCGTTTACGCATTAACGCCATGGCTCAACAGATCGATAGCCGCCTTTCAATTCACGATCTGCGCTGCGTGCCGGGTCCTACGCACACCAATGTGATCTTTGACTGCGTGCGACCCTCGGATTTGGACATGGATGCCGATGAGCTCAAACACGCGCTGGCACAACGGGTCGAATCGGAATATCCCAAGTCGATTGCAAAGATTACGATCGACGAAGACTACGTAGGGCATACCCACGAGTAGGGCTGTGCCGGCAAAGCAAGTTATACAGAAGGGGAGACTATGAAAAAGCTGTATCTGCTCCGCCACGGCCAGACGGAATTCAACGTCAAAAAGCTCGTCCAGGGTCGCTGCGATTCACCGCTCACCAATTTGGGTCGTCAACAGGCACAGACAGCCGCCGCATGGCTCAAGGTCCATGGCGTCGTCCCCGACAAAGTGGTCTCTTCGCCCTTAGGCCGAGCCATGGACACGGCAAGTCTCGTCGCAACCGAGCTTCTCGGCGCAGACGCTGACGTTGAGCCCTGCGAAGGCATCATCGAGCGCTGCTACGGAACCTTCGAGGAAGGCCCTCACGACGCATTACCTACCGACGTCTGGGATCCGGGCGAGGACTTGGTCCCCTTTGGAGGAGAGGGAAGCAAAACGTTGCAAGAACGCATGGTAGCTGCTCTCACCAATCTCATAAGCGCCGAGGGCATCGAAACCCTACTAGCAGTAAGCCACGGCAGCGCCAGCCGCCAATTCATCAAGGCTGCAGCCCCAGAGGGCTTCGAGCTCCCAGCAAAACTCCCCAACTGCGCCATCATGATCTTCGATTTTGACGAGGAAAAGCCGCAAGCAGAAGGCGAGCCAATGCAGTGTAAGTTCACCCTTCAACAAATAGTGGACCCCCAACAAAGTAATTAGCTGAGCGAGCAGAGTTAAGCAGACATCAACGTGTCGTCTCCCGAGCTTGGCAGAGGGGCGGCGAAATATATTAAGTTTGTCGCGAGTTCCGCACGCAAAGGAAAGCACTTAATGTGCTTTCCGTCTTGCGCAGGACTGTAGAGCAGCAAACTTAATATATTTCGCCGCCCCTCTGCCAAGCCCAGGCGACTCCACGCACTTTACCTGCGTAAACAATGTGAGTGAAATATGAATCTCGATGGATACGCCCGCAGCCGTGTATACTAAACAGCTGTGTGAAACCAGGGGAGTATTCTGGCTGGACAAAATGCCTGCTTAATAGGGTTGTCAGGTAGTCTGGGTGCAATACAAGGCTGGGGAGCACGTCGTGTAAGTAGTGGTCCTCTAGGGGCGTACGCTCGGTGGTGTACGCATTGTCCCAAGACCACGCGAGAGTTGGGATCATATCTTGATCAGCATGATTCTCGGCCGCAAGATTGGCATGACCCAGGTTTGGGACGAGGACGACAACGTCGTTCCCGTCACGGTCATCCAGGCTGGCCCCTGCGCTGTCTCGCAGGTTAAAACTCAGGCAACCGACGGCTATGACGCCGTCCAGATCGGTTTCGGCGACATCAAGGCCAAGAACGTGAACAAGCCCATGGCTGGTCACTTCGCTAAGGCTGGCGTCGAGCCTGTCCGTTTCCTTCGTGAGGTCCGCGTCGAGAACGGCGAGGAGCACAAGGTCGGCGAGGTCGTCACCGTCGCTGATTTCGCTGATGTCGAGAAGGTCGACGTCATCGGTACCTCCAAGGGTAAGGGCTTCCAGGGTCGCATCAAGCGCTGGGGTCAGCGCCGCGGTCCTATGACGCATGGTTCTCACTTCCAGCGTCACCCCGGTTCTATCGGTCAGTGCGCCTATCCTGCGCGCGTCCTCAAGGGCGTCAAGATGGCCGGTCACATGGGTAACGAGCGCGTTACCGTCAAGAACCTTTCCGTTGTCCGCATCGATGCCGAGCAGAACCTCATCTTGGTCAAGGGCGCTGTCCCGGGTGCCAAGAATGGTCTCGTCGCCATCCGTATGGCCTAAGGGCCCAGCCCATTTAGCCCAGCGTCATACCAAGGAGAACACTTAAATGGCAAAGTTTGAAGTAAAGAACAGCGAGGGCAAGAAGGTCGCCGAGGCCGAGCTCGCCGCTGAGGTGTACGGCATCGAGCCGAACATCCACGTTATGCACCACATCGTCAAGTGCCAGATGGCCTCTTGGCGTCAGGGCACCCAGTCCGCTAAGGGCCGCTCTGAGGTTTCCGGTGGCGGCAAGAAGCCTTGGCGTCAGAAGGGCACCGGCCGTGCCCGCCAGGGTTCCATCCGTGCTGCCCAGTGGCGTCACGGTGGCGTTGTCTTCGCCCCCAAGCCCCGTTCCTACGCTAAGCGTATGAACAACAAGGAGGTCAAGCTGGCTATGCGCTCTGCGCTGTCCGCCAAGCTGGCCGATGGCGAGCTTGTGCTCGTCGACGACTACGGCTTCGAGAAGCCTTCCACCAAGGCTGCCGTTGCCATGCTCAAGGCTCTCGGCCTTGAGGGCAAGCGTCTGACCATCATCGTTCGCGATGAGGACGTCAACGCCTACCTGTCGTTCCGCAACATTCCCAAGACGTTCATCATCACTGCCGACGAGGCCAACACCTACGATCTCGTCAACAACAACGCCGTGCTGATGCCCGCCGACATCGCCGCTCACTTCGGGGAGGTGCTTGCTTAAATGACCGCCCACGAGATCATCATCCGTCCGATCGTGTCCGAGCGTTCCTTCTCCGGCATGGAGCAGAACAAGTATACGTTCGAGGTCGCCAAGGATGCTAACAAGTATCAGATCAAGGACGCTGTCGAGGAGATCTTCGGCGTCAAGGTCGTTCGCGTGAACACCCTGACGGTCAAGCCCAAGACCAAGCGCGTGCGCTATGTCGCCGGCAAGACCCGTTCTTGGAAGAAGGCCATCGTCACGCTGGCCGAGGGCGACACCATCGAGGTCTTTGGCAACCAGGCCTAAGACTCGCTGCTGTTGAGTGAGCTCATGCCTCCCAAATAGGGGAGGCGAGAGCTCAAGGTTTTGGGCGTATAAAATGGACACGCCCGGAACCGTGTATACGTCCGGTGTCATCGCACCCGAGGCAGAACCTCGAATCCCTGTCTGCGATGGCTAACGGATTCCTATTGAAAGGGATTGTAATGGCTGTAAAGCACCTTAAGCCGACCTCCGCTGGTAGGCGTTGGCAGACGATCTCCGACTTCTCCGAGATCACCTGCACCAAGCCCGAGAAGTCTCTTCTCGAGCCCCTGCCCAAGAAGGCCGGTCGTAACAACAACGGCCGCATCACCACCCGCCACCAGGGCGGCGGCGTGAAGCGTCGTTACCGCGTGATCGACTTCAAGCGCAACAAGGACGGCGTGCCCGCCAAGGTTGCCACGATCGAGTACGATCCGAACCGTTCCGCTCGCATCGCTCTGCTGCACTACGCTGACGGTGAGAAGCGCTACATCCTGGCCCCCAAGGGCCTCGAGGTCGGTCAGACCATCATGTCCGGTTCTGACGCCGACATCAAGCCGGGCAACGCTCTGCCCCTCGCCGACATCCCCGTCGGTACGCTCATCCACGCCGTCGAGTTCCAGCCGGGCAAGGGCGCTGCTATCGCCCGTTCCGCCGGTAACTCCTGCCAGCTGATGGGTAAGGAGGGCAAGTACGCTATCGTCCGTATGCCTTCCTCCGAGATGCGCCGCATCCTCGTTACCTGCCGCGCCACCGTCGGTGAGGTCGGCAACGCCGATCACGCCAACATCGTCATCGGCAAGGCCGGCCGTAAGCGTCACATGAACGTGCGCCCGACCGTCCGCGGTACCGTCATGAACCCTGTCGACCACCCGCACGGCGGTGGCGAGGGCAAGAACCACACCTCTGGTCGTCCCTCTGTTACCCCCTGGGGTAAGCCGACGAAGGGCCTTCGTACGCGCAAGAAGAAGAAGGTCTCGAACCAGCACATCATTCGTCGCCGTAAGAAGTAATTTCGGATACCGAGTTTTAGGAGAAAGCACTTATGAGCAGAAGTCTCAAAAAGGGCCCGTTCGTGGAGACTCGCCTTCTCTCGCGTATCACCGCGATGAACGAGGCTGGCAAGAAGGACGTCGTGAAGACCTGGTCCCGCGCGTCCACCATCTTCCCCGAGATGGTTGGTCACACCATCGCCGTCCACGACGGCCGCAAGCATGTGCCCGTGTATGTTACCGAGTCCATGGTTGGTCACAAGCTCGGCGAGTTCGCGCCGACTCGTACGTTCCGTGGCCACAAGGCCAAATAGGGGGTTAACCGTAAATGGCAACTAAGTCTATTGAAACTGAGGCCACCGAGGTTCGCGCCGTCGCTAAGTACGTGCGTGTTTCCCCCAGCAAGGCCCGCCTGGTGGTCGATCTGATCCGCCGCAAGCCTGTCGCTCAGGCCTTCGACATCCTCCACTTCTGCGACCGCGCCGTCGCCGTGGATGTCGAGAAGGTTCTCCGTTCCGCCGTTGCGAACGCCGAGAACAACAACGGTCTGCGTGCCGACAACCTGGTTGTCGCCGCTGCCTATGTTGACGAGGGTCCGACGCTTAAGCGCATCCGTCCCCGCGCCAAGGGTTCCGCTTCTCGCATTCTGAAGCGTACTTCCCACATCACCGTCGTCGTTGCTCCTCGAAAGGAGGCGTAAAGCTGTATGGGTCAGAAAGTCTACCCCACCGGCTTCCGTCTTGGCATCACCGAGAACTGGCGCTCCCGCTGGTTCGCAGAGAAGGATTACGCTAAGACCCTCGGTAACGATCTCGAGATCCGCAAGTACCTCGAGAAGCGTCTTTCCCGCGCAGCTGTCTCCCGCGTCGAGATCGAGCGCGCTGGCGACAAGGTGAAGGTCATCATCCTCACCGCTCGCCCCGGCGTTGTCATCGGTAAGAAGGGTGCCGAGATTGATACCCTCCGCACCGAGCTTGAGAAGGTCGCTGGCGTCTCCAAGGGCCAGCTCTCCGTCGACGTTGTCGAGATCAAGCGCCCCGAGCTCGACGCCAACCTCGTTGCTCAGTCTATCGCCGAGCAGCTCGAGGGCCGCGTTGCCTTCCGTCGCGCTATGCGCAAGGCTGTCCAGTCTGCCCGCAAGGCCGGCGCTAAGGGCATCCGTATCCAGTGCTCCGGTCGTCTCGGCGGTGCCGAGATGGGCCGTCGTGAGTGGTACCGCGAGGGTCGCGTGCCTCTGCACACCCTCCGTGCCAAGATCGACTACGGCACGGCTGTCGCCAGCACCACCATGGGCGCTTGCGGCGTGAAGGTCTGGATCTACCTGGGCGAGAAGCTCCCGGGCCAGCCTGTTCCCAACCCTGCACTCGAGGGCTCTTCCCGTCCTCGTCGTCGTAACTCCGAGAGGAGGGGTCAGTAGTGCTTGCCCCTAAGCGTATTCTTCACCGCAAGGTGCAGCGTGGCTCCATGAAGGGCCAGGCCAAGGGTAATACCGAGCTGCATTTCGGCGAGTTTGGTATCCAGGCTCTCGAGGCCCATTGGATCACCAACCGTCAGATCGAGGCCGCTCGTATTGCCATGACCCGCTACATGAAGCGTGGCGGTCGTGTCTACATCACGATCTTCCCCGATAAGCCCATCACCAAGAAGCCTGCCGAGACTCGCATGGGTTCTGGTAAGGGTAACCCCGAGGAGTGGGTGGCCGTCGTTAAGCCCGGCCGCATCATGTTCGAGGTCAAGGGTGTTCCCGAGGAGGTCGCTCGCGAGGCTCTGCGTCTTGCGCAGCACAAGCTCCCCATCAAGACCAAGATTGTTGCTGCCAAGAACGCTGAGCAGCGCATCGAGAAGGAGATGGCTGAGGAGGCCGCTCTCGAGGCCAAGTGGGCTGCTGAGGACGCCGCCGCCGCCAAGGAGGAGAACTAATGAAGCCCGCAGAGATTCGTGAGCTCTCGGACGCTCAGCTCGTTGAGAAGCTGAAGGAAATGCGCGCCGAGCTCTTTAACCTTCGTTTCCAGATGGCCACCAGCCAGCTGGACAACACCGCTCGCGTCAACACCGTGAAGAAGGACATCGCTCGCGTCCTCACGGAGCAGCGCGCCCGCGAGATCGCAGCGGAGAAGCCCGCTGTCGCCGAGTAGGACCTAAGGAGAGAACATGACTGATTCGCGTAACACGCGTAAGGTCCGTACGGGTGTCGTTACCTCCGTCTCCGGTGCCAAGACCATTGTCGTCACCGTCACCGAGCGCAAGCGTCACGCCAAGTACGGCAAGATGATGACCAGCTCCAAGAAGCTGCACGCTCACGACGAGGAGTGCACGGCTGGCGTGGGCGATACCGTCCGCGTTATGGAGACCCGTCCTATGTCCAAGATGAAGCGTTGGCGCCTCATCGAGGTCGTCGAGCGCGCTAAATAAGCAGTCGCTCTTACGACTTGTACGTTTCCGAAGATGTGCGTATGCCTGGCTTGCATACCACAGGCCGTATAAAGGCTGCGCACCTCTCTTAGGTTCTTAGTTCGGAGGAACATCTACCATGATTCAGATGCAAACCATGCTGAACGTCGCCGACAACTCCGGCGCTCGCAAGATTCGCTGCATCAAGGTGCTTGGCGGTTCCAAGCGTCGTTATGCAGGCATCGGCGATGTGTTCATCGGTGCTGTCCAGGAGGCTACCCCTGGCGCCAACGTCAAGAAGAAGGACGTTGTCCGTTGCGTCGTCGTTCGCACCGTTAAGGAGATCCGCCGCAAGGATGGCTCCTACATTCGCTTTGATGAGAACGCCTGCGTTGTCATCAACAACGATGGTTCGCCCGTCGGCACCCGTATCTTCGGGCCCGTCGCTCGCGAGCTTCGTGACAAGAAGTACATGAAGATCGTCTCGCTCGCTCCCGAGACCCTGTAGTTAGGGGAGATATATGTATATCAAGAAGGGCGATAAGGTCCAGGTTCTCTCTGGTAAGGATCGCGGCAAGCAGGGCGTTATCCTGCGTGCTCTCCCCGCCGAGAACAAGGTCGTTGTCGAGGGCGTTTCGGTCGTCAAGAAGGCCGTCAAGCCCAATGCTGCCAACCAGCAGGGCGGCATCGTTTCGCAGGAGGCTCCCATCGATGCCTCCAACGTCAATCTCGTTTGCCCCGAGTGCGGTAAGGTTACCCGCGTCGGTCACGAGAAGGACGGCAAGAACAAGCTGCGCGTCTGCAAGAAGTGCGGCCACAAGTTCTAAGCTGCCCGCAACATCAAGTTGCTAGCAAAGGCCCGGATGCCCCACGGCACCCGGGCCTTTTTCTATCCCTACTTATTGGGTACTCATTGGGGACATACTCATTGGGGACAGACTTAAATGAGTGCTCTGGGGACAGACTTAATTGAGTGCTCTCGAAATGCCGGCACCTGGGGACGTTCCTTTTCTGTCGGCAGCTGGGGACGTTCCCCATGTGACGGCAGTTTGGGACGGTCCTTTGATGTCCGGTGCCTTCCTAGAGGGGTGGAGTAATGCAGCCTGCTCTGCCTTTTAGGGCTTTGGTGTTCCGCACCTTTATATTTTACAATGATCGCTGCATGCGTATTTACGCGCATAGTCTTGCGCGATATTGCATGTAACCGCGCAAACATATGCAAACCATGGCTAAATAATGACCGTTAGACAAATAAACACGCAAATACGAGCAAATGCGCGCGTATTTGTGCGAGTATAGGGCTGTTAGAAATGAAGGACTTCCGATAACTCAGGAGGCGCATGATGGCAGATTCCAAGCAGGTTCCACTCGACGCCGCGGCAGCCGCCAAAGCAGCATTCGCTTCGGTCCAGGACAAGCCGTTCCCCGAGGACATCTTTACGGCTCCCGAGCTCCGTTGGGCTGTGATCGGTTGCGGCGTTATTGCCAACCAGATGGCCCAATCTCTCGCTCTTGCCGGCCGCAAGCTTGCGGGTGTCGCCAACCGCACGCTGTCCAAGGCTCAAGCTTTTGCTGAGCAGTATGGCATCGAGAAGGTCTATGAAACGGTCGAGGACCTCTACGCCGATCCGGACATCGACGCCGTCTATATCACCACGCCGCACAACACGCATATCAGCTACCTGCGTGCCGCGCTGGCCGCTGGCAAGCACGTGCTCTGCGAGAAGGCCATTACCCTTAACTCTGCCGAGCTCGACGAGGCCCGTGCTATCGCCGACGAGCACAACGTGGTCCTTATGGACGCCACCACGGTGCTTCACATGCCGCTGTATCAGGAGCTGCGCCGTCGCATGGATGCAGGCGACTTTGGCCGTATGAACCTCGCCCAGCTCAACTTTGGCAGCTATAAGGAGTACGGCGACTTGACTAATCGCTTCTACAACCGCAACCTCGCCGGCGGTGCCATGCTCGATATTGGCGTGTATGCACTGTCCGTTATGCGCCTGTTTATGGCGAGCCAGCCCGCCGAGGTCGTTTCGCTTGGCAACACCTGCGAGACCGGCGTTGACGTTGCGGGCGGCATCGTCTGCCGTAATGCCGAACAGCAGCTGGGTGTGGTGAGCCTCACGCTCCACTCCAAGCAGCCCAAGCGCTCGGTCATCAGCTTCGACAAGTGCTATATCGAGGTCAACGATTATCCGCGCGCCGATCACGCGACGATCGTTTGGACCGCGGACGGTCACCGTGAGGAGGTCCACGCTGGCACCGAGGCCTACGCGCTGTGCTACGAGATGGCCGACCTGGAGAAGGCCGTTGCTGGCGATGATTCGAAGCGCGAACTTCTGGGCTATGCTTCTGATGTTATGGAGCTGATGACCAAGCTCCGCGCCGATTGGGGAGTCGTGTACCCCGAGGAGGAGTAAGCGATGCTTGCGGAAGATAGGCTCAACGCGATCGTGTCGATGGTGCAGCAGACCGGCTCGGTTACCGTGCCGGAGCTTGCCGAGGCCCTGGGCGTGACACCGTCCACCATTCGCCGTGACTTGCAAACGCTCGACCGCGCGCACCGTATCGCCAAGGTGCACGGAGGCGCGACGAGTCTGGAGCGCGCGCACGTGACGCGCGACCTGACGATCAGCGAGCGCAGTGATCTCCATAACGATGACAAGGAGCGCATCTGCGCCCGCGCCGCGGCCCTGGTGGAGCCCGATAGCTTTGTGTATATCGATTCGGGCTCCACGACCCTCAAGCTCATCGAGTATCTTCCGCATCTCGACGGCGTCACCTATGTGACCGATTCTGTGCTCCATGCCCAGCATCTCGCCCTGCGCGGTATGCGCGCCGTTGTGCTGGGTGGCGAGCTCAAGCCCGAGACCGAGGCGCTCGTCGGTCCCGATGCCTTGGCAACCCTGGACCGCTATAACTTCAACTGCGGCTTTTGGGGTTCCAATGGCATCGCCGCCGAGCAAGGTCTCACCACGCCGGATATCGAGGAAGCGCAGGTCAAGCGTATCTCGATGCGTCATACCGCCAAACGCTTCGTAATCTCGGACGCCAGTAAATTTGGCATGGTGGCGCCCGTCAAGTTCGCGGACTTCCGCGATGCAACGATTATTACCGCAGGCGAGGTGCCCGCCAAGTACCAGTCGATGGACAACGTCATCACGGTCTAGCGAGCGGGGGCAGGCTAAGGCCAATGCCATTTAGTTTTCTCAGTAGAAAAGCGGCAACGTCCATCCCGGGCGTTGCCGCTTTTGTTGTCTACCGGTTTGTCTAAATCTGTAACAACTGGACCGTTAAAAGTGGGCTAGATGTTACAGATTGAGATACTTCCGAACCGCGCCGTCCCTTTGTCTCGATCTGTAACAGCTGGGACCGATTTTGCCGAGTTATTGTTACAGATTGAGATTTTCCCCTAAGGGGGATTCGAATGTCTCGATCTGTAACTGATAGACCGGAAAATGGGTTCTAACTGTTACAGATCGAGACGTTTTGGCGCCACGGCTGAGCCATCGTGGTGGCTTTGACGTTTTCCCAGATAAAACCTGCCAAAATAAACCTGTCCCTTTTTGGCAGGTTTTAGGGCTCCCAGGGGCAGGGGGCTTCGATGTGGATGTGCTCGCCGGTTACGGGATGCGTGAAGGACACGCTGTGGGCGTGGAGCATAAGGCCGCAGGGACGCGGCGTGCCGTAGAGCTCGTCGCCTACCAGGGGATGGCGCTCGCTTGCCAGGTGCACTCGGATTTGATGTTTGCGGCCGGTGAGCAGCTCGACATCGATATACGAGCGCGTGGGCAGGCCACGACGGCTCTTAAGACGCTTGAGCACCTTCACGCGCGTTTGAGACGGCTTGCCGCTGGCGCCGACGCGCATCTTTCGGCTGTCGTGACGGTCGCGGGCGATGGGCTTGTCGATGAGCTTTTCGTTCCAGTCGATCTTGCCCTCGGCGAGCGCCAGGTAGTGCTTTTCGAAAGCGTGGTCGATGACCATCTGGTCAAAGGCGGGCTGCGTCTGCTTGTCGAGCGAGAACAGCACCACGCCGGTGGTGTCGCGGTCCAGGCGGTTGAGCGGCTGCATGTCGGTCGCGGCAATGCCGTCGCCCATCGCCAGCAAAAGGTCGCTGGCGTAGTCGGTAAGTGTGCGCTCACCGGTGCCGTCGCCGTGGACGATCATGCCGGCGGGCTTATCGATGGCCATGAGCCAGGCGTCGCAGTAGAGGACTTGAGGTTCTTCGTTCACGTGTAAGCCTTTCGGTTAGCTAATTCCCACAAACATGCAGCCCGAGGTGGCGCCGCGCAGGCGGGCAGCGGGCTTGCGACCTGCCTGAGCTGCCTCAATGGCGCGGCGGACACGAGCAACGGCACGGCCAATCTCATCGGCTTCGAGCAGGGTTCCGTCAACCATAAGACGGCGCACGCCGGCATCGAGCAGCTGTGGAACCTGCGGCGTGAGGTCGATAGGGTAGGCATCGTACAGGCGTGAGCGGCCGTGGATGTCGGTACGCACGGGCATGACCTTGCCGTCGATATTCTTGAGCGACAGCTTGCGGACGCGCAGGCGGCAGCTGGCACAATCGTGGATACAACCGTTGGCCACCTGCAGGATGCAGTGCTCGCTCGTCATAACGCGCGGGCGGCCGAACACGGTGATGCCCAGGGCTGCGGGCGCGGAGGTGCCAAGCGAGATAATCTCGTCGAGCGTGATCTCGGGCGAAAGCCAAAACGCGCCGGCCCCGCGCTCGGCAAGTGCCTCCATGCAAGGCGTGTTGTGCACGGGCAGGCAAGAGCGAATCTCGGCCGTGGCGCCAACCTGGGCGGCCAGGGCAAGCTCAGAGATGTTGCCAATAGCGACCGTGGCGCCGGCAACAACCCATGGGTCAACGCGGACGTGGTCAACGGCGCGGCAGACCTCGTCGAGTGCGGGCACAATACCCTGCTCAAATGCATCGGCGGGGGAGAGTTCGGCCGCATCGAGTGCGTCGGTGGTCATGTAGATGCGCGTTGCACCCTCGGCGCGAGCGGCCTCGGCGGCCTCGAGCGAGGTGACGGCGGCGCAGATCTGCGGCTCATCGCGGTAGTGTGCGGGCATGGGGCGCGTACATTTGTCGAGCACCGGCAACTCGAGCGTTTTCGCGCGCTCCTCGTAGGGTGCCAGAATGGCCTCTTCCAGCGCCTTGCAAGCGGCGGCGCGCACCTTATGTACGGCGGAAAAGCCCATGCCACAGCCCTCATCGAGCGCCACATCAAAGCTCGCAGCCTCAAAGGGCGAGGAACCCATGCGTCCGACGTGCTCCACCAGATCGGCCGCCTCGACGGCGCGAGTCTTGGCGGCCTCGACGGTAAAGCCGGTGGCGGTGGCGGTGAGCGCGGGGTCGTCGCAGCAGGTGAGCGTAACGGTAAATGGCTCGTCCAGACGTGCCACAACGGACACATCTACGGCGCGGCGGCGCAGCACGTCGCGCTTGAGCGCGGCACCGGCGGCGTCAATAGCGCGCTGGCTTCGAATCACGCGCACGCGGCAGCCCTCGGGCATGCTGCGGGGCACGCGGCACTCGATGATGTCGCCGGCAGCCGCATCCTCGGCGGCGATGGTGGTCAGGAACTGGTCGAACTCATCGTCGTGACGAAGCTCCAGCAGGTCGCCCTTGCCCACGGGCTCAAACAGCTCAATGCGGGCGATGGCGGCGCGGCGACGACGGTCGTCGGGCTTGAGCCCGCGCACATCGCGGTTGGCCAGGCGGCTGCCCAGCACCGTGCCCACGATCTGGCCGCGGTTGTTGGAGCGCTCGTAGCTCATCATCTCGTCGCCCGAGGTGCCGTCCTGATAGGCGTGCGTAAAGTCGCGGTTAAAGCAGCGCTTGAGTTGGCGCTGGCGGGCGGCATCCTCATCCTTAGAGGTCGAAACATCGGCCAGCATGTCATCAATCTGATGACGATACACGTCGACGATGGAATACACGTAATCGGGGGCCTTCATGCGGCCCTCGAGCTTGAGCGATGCGGCGCCGGCGTCATACAGACGGCGAACAAGCTGCGACGTGTTGGTGTCACTCGGGCATAGCGCACGCTCGCGGCCGGCGGGGGAGAGCGCGCGGCCGTTCTCGTC
Source organism: Coriobacteriaceae bacterium (assembly GCA_902835305.1). Lineage (GTDB taxonomy): Bacteria > Actinomycetota > Coriobacteriia > Coriobacteriales > Coriobacteriaceae > Collinsella. The sequence goes on along the minus strand of CADFMD010000002.1, from coordinate 157,069 downwards.
GATCAGCTCGTAAGGCAAGCGACAGGGCTGAGCGCACATGCCGCGGTTGGCCGAGCGGCCCGCCATGGCAAAGCTCGACAGCAGGCACAGGCCCGAGTAGCAAAAGCAGATGGCACCGTGGCTAAAGACCTCGAGGTCAACGTCGGGCGCGGCGTCGTGGATGGCGGCGATCTCGTCAATGGAGAGCTCGCGCGACAAGGTCACGCGGTCGGCGCCCTGCTCGCGGCACCAAAGCGTTCCGCGGTCATCATGGATGTTCGCCTGGGTCGAGATGTGTGTCTCGATGCCGGGCATGGTGCGCTTGACCTCAAAGAACAGGCCCCAGTCCTGGATGATAAAGGCGTCGGCGCCCAGCGTGGAGCAGCGATGGATGAGCTGCAGCGCATCGCTCATCTCGGACTGCTTGATGACGATGTTTACCGTGACATAAACGCGCGAGCCGGCCAGGTGTGCAGCGCGGCAGGCCTGCTCAAAGGCCTCGTCGGTAAAGTTCGTTGCCTTGCGGCGGGCGTTGAAGCTGCCCATGCCGCAGTAGATGGCATCGGCGCCAGCAGCGAGTGCGGCGGCAAAGGGCTCCGGGCCTCCGGCGGGGGCCAAGAGCTCGGGCCTGCGGTTGGTGGTTCGACTGGCGGTTGCGGTCATATCCTGCCTTTCAAAATGCTCAGATACTCAAAAGTATAGTGGTGCCGTCGCGGCAGGCGATGCCCGCAGCCTAAGCAGGACAAAGTCTTCAGCAGCCTCTCGGGCAAAAATGATCCCTTTTCCTCCGTCCCTAAGGGATCACGTGATCCGAAGGGGACGGAGGAAAAGGGGTCAGTTTTTAGGCAGGTTGCCAGTCACGCCGTTCGTCGGCCCGTACGCGCCGTTGGGCGATAAAATATTATCGCAATCTGATAATTATCTTGCATCGGGCAAAATCATCCCCTACTATCCCAATCAAGCGCGGTGTTCAGACCGAACTGTGCCTCCCGGTGCGAACGCCGCGCTCACGCTCTCTATTTGATTGTAAGGAGAAAAACATGAGCAAGACCGTCGTGTCTTCCGATAACGCACCGGCCGCCATCGGCCCGTATTCCCCCGGCATCCAGACCGGCAACATGGTGTTTCTGTCCGGCCAGCTGGGCATTGACCCTGCAACCGGCAAGATGCCCGAGGGCGTCGAGGCTCAGGCCAAGCAGTCCCTCGCTAACGTCGAGGCCCTGCTGACCGCTGCCGGCGCCACGTTTGCCGATGTCGTCAAGACCACGGTCTACCTGGCCGACATCGCCGACTTCGCCGCCGTGAACGAGATCTACGCCTCCAAGTTCGAGGCTCCGTTCCCCGCGCGCAGCGCCTTCCAGGTTGCCGCCCTTCCGGCTGGCGGTCTGGTCGAGATCGAGGTCATCGCCGCCCTCTAAGGCGTTGACAACAACTAAACATGACATGCAAAAAGACTCTGCAGCGCGTGCGAGCTGCAGGGTCTTTTGTCAAGCGATGCGACAAAAATGATCCGTTTTCCTCCGTCCCCAAGGGATCAGTGGGTTAGCCCTCCTTGCGGACCTTTTGCAGATAGCGGTAGACGCTGGGCTCAGAGATTCCAAGCGCGGCGGCGGCGCAGGCAACGGCGCCCTTGAGCATAAACACGCCGTTTCCGTTGAGATGGCGGATAACGTCCACGCGGTCGGCCTGCCCAAGCGAGGCGACATCCTGCCCGCGGCTTTCGAGCAGCTCGGAAATGCTGCGGTCGATGAGCTCCTGTGTGGACTCCGAAAGGCTTTCGACTTCGATGGGGGAGGGCTCGGTGCGTGCGGGAGCGGCGTCAAAGCAGGCCATAAGCTGCTGGGCCATGGCACTGATGTTGCGCACGGTCGAAAGATCAGTGTTGACGCAGAGCATGCCGACGATCTCGCCGTCCTCGCGAATGAAGTACGTTGCGGATTCCAGCGTCTTGCCGCCGGCACCGCGGCCTTCGTAGCCCGTAATGAACGGCAGATCGCGATATGTACCATCGTGCATGATCTTGAGTGCCAGATCGGTGGCGGGACCGCCGACCTTGCGGCCGCTCACGATGCCGTTGCGAATATCGACGATGGCGTGGTCGGGATCCGAGAAATCGTGCAGCACGATTTCGCTGTTTTTGCCGAGTATCTGCTCCAGGAAATCGACCATCGGCAAAAAGCGACGTACGGTCTCGTTCACGGGCAACTCCTTTGGGTGAAATCGGAAATGTTCATAACAATTTTTTCTCATGGTAACACGGTGTCTATTGACTCGCATATTCGCAGGTACATTGCGTAATACGGACGAGCGGTAGGAATTTGGCGGTAAACGGTCGACCAAAAGAAAAGTTAGATGTTATTTTGACCAGACACTTTCCTGACCTGCGGAAATGCATTGCCTCAGCTCAAGAATAGTCTGATAACAAAAAATTATTATTGAGAATGAGAATCATCTTTAATACGATATGCAACGAAGGCACAACCTCACCCCCGCACTGCGTCACAATAGAGCGTTAGATGCGAAAACAACTACTTCGAGGATTGGTGGTCAAATGGCCCAGGAGACGGTTACGAACGGCACTGAAGCCCTGTTCACTCGCGAAGGCATGCCGCCCGTTAAGGAAATGATCCCGTGTGCCCTTCAGCACGTACTGGCATCGTTTGCCGGCATTATTACCCCGGCGGTCATCATGGCCGGCGTCTACGGCTTTAATAGCCAGCAGAGCACCGACATCATTCAGGTTGCGCTTATTCTTTCGGCAATCGACACGGCCCTTCAGGCCTTCGCTCCCTTCCGTCGCATCGGCGGCGGCCTGCCCATCGTCATGGGCGTTTCGTTCGCGTTCCTGCCGGCCCTGCAGGCCATGGGCGCCTCGGGCTTTAGCTTTGGTGCGCTGCTGGGCGGCGAGATTGTCGGCGGTGCCGTCGCGGTCCTCTTTGGTTTGGCCTACAGCAAGATTAAGTGGCTGTTCCCGCCCGTCGTGACCGGTACGGTTATCTTCTCCATCGGCGTTTCGCTGTATCCCACGGCCGTAAAGTATATGGCTGGCGGCATGGGCACGCCGCTGTGGGGCACCCCGCAGGCCTGGTGTGTCGCTCTTATCACCTTCGCCGTGGTCTTTGCGCTCGCCAACTTTGGCAAGGGCACGCTCAAGCTGGGATCCGTGTTCTTTGGCATGATCGTTGGCATGATCGTTTCGATCCCCTTTGGCATGATCGACTTCTCCAGCGTTGCTACCGCTCAGGTCTTCGCCCTTCCCAAGCTCATACCCTACGTGCTCGAGTTTGATCCCGAGGTCTGCATTACCCTCGCCGTCGTGTTCCCCATGGTTGCCATCCAGGTTATCGGTGACGTCTCCGCCGCCTGCCTGGGCTCTATCGACCGTATGCCCACCGAGCGCGAGCTCTCCGGCGCTATCGTGTCCCAGGGCCTCACCTCTATGGTCGGCGGCCTGCTGGGCGGTCTTCCCACCAGCGCCCTTGGCCAGAACGTGGGCATCATCTGCTCCAACAAGGTCGTCAACAAGTGGGTCTTTGTGATCATCGCGGCCGTCTTTGCCATTGCCGGTCTGTTCCCGCAGCTCTCTGCCGTTCTTTCCGCTATCCCGCAGCCCGTCATCGGCGGCGCGACCGTCGGCGTCTTTGGCACCATCACCATGAACGGCGTGCGCATGTTCACCCGCGAGGGCCTCACGCAGCGCACTACCACCATCGTCGGTACCTCCGTCGTCTTTGGCCTGGGTATCTGGATGGCCAGCGGTTGCCTTGCCGGCGAGGGTATGCCCACCTGGGTGCCCACCGTCATCGGCTCCAATGCTGTAACCCCCACCGCCATCATGGCTATTGTCCTTAACCTGATCCTTCCGCAGACGCCGGTCGTGGCTCAGCACATCGATGCTGCCAAGGACGCTGCCGTGGATCTGGTCTTGCCCGAGAGCAAGAAGTAACCAATTCGGTGCTATTTGTCGGCGGACGTATCGCCTCGTCCGCCGACGTCATGCGGCGCCAAGCCGCACTTCAAAGGGTTTGTCCCTTTGGTGAAGCGTTGACGGGAGAGGGCCCGTTTCCGGTGTAGGCCGGCGCTTCGCACTCCGCCATGTCAGAGGTGTCAAACCCCGCCTCTGATGTTGAAGGGAGCATCCATGCTTCTGGTCGCTAACGGTTCCGTCTTTACCCGCAACGCTCAGACCCCGTTCATTCCAAACGGTGCGGTCGCCATTGACGGAGATACGATCGTCGAAGTGGGCCCCGAGTGCGAGCTCAAGGCCAAGTACCCGGATGCCGAGTACGTCGACGCCCAGGGCAACCTCATCATGCCCGGACTCATCAACTGCCACACCCACATCTACTCGGGTCTGGCCCGCGGCCTTGCCATCAAGGGCTGCAACCCCACCAACTTCCTGGAGAATCTTGAGCAGCAGTGGTGGAAGATCGACGACAACCTGACGCTCGACGGCACCAAGGCCAGCGCCTATGCCACGATTCTTGACTCCATCCGCGATGGCGTCACCACGATCTTCGATCACCATGCGAGCTTCTGCGAGATCCCGGGAAGCCTCTTTACCATTAAGGATGCCGCGCAGGAGCTGGGCATGCGTTCATGCCTGTGCTACGAGGTCTCCGATCGTCGCGGCCAGGAAAAATGCGACCAGGCCATTGCCGAGAACGCCGAGTTTGCCCAGTGGGCCGCCAAGGAGCGTCGCGATAACGATAACCACATGATCGCCGCCATGTTTGGCGGTCACGCCACCTTTACGCTGTCGGACGAGACCATGGATAAGATGGCCGAGGCCAACAACGGCCTGACCGGCTTCCACATCCATGTGTGCGAGGGCATGAATGACGTGTGGGACTCCCGCCTCAACCGCGGTGGCATCAGCCCCGTCGAGCGCCTGCTGCAGCACAATCTGCTGGGTCCCGACACCATGCTCGGCCACTGCATCCACGTGACGCCCGCCGAGATGGATATCGTCAAGGAGTCCGGTACCTGGCTCGTCAACAACCCCGAATCCAATATGGGCAACGCCGTGGGCTGCGCCCCCGTGCTCGAGTTCTTCCGCCGCGGCATCCCCGTGTGCATGGGCACCGACGCCTACACCCACGATATGCTCGAGAGCCTTAAGGTCTTCCTGATCATTCAGCGACACAACGCCGCCATGCCCAACGTGGGCTGGTGCGAGGCCATGACCATGCTGTTCGAGAACAACGCCAAGATGGCGAGCAAGTACTTCGATCGCAAGCTCGGCGTGCTCGAGGCCGGCGCTGCCGCCGATGTCATCGTCATGGACTACAAGCCCTTTACGCCGCTGAGCGAGGAGAATATCGACGGCCACATGCTCTTTGGCATGATGGGCAAAAACTGCCGCACCACCATCATCAACGGCCGCGTCCTGTACAAGGATCGCGAGTTCGTTGGCATTGATGAGGACAAGATCAACGCGTGGACCATGGCCGAGTCCAAGAAGCTCTGGAGCACGCTCAACGATCGAACCTACTAATTCACAAGTAGATTCGCGCGCGTCGGATGTTTCGCCGCATCCGACGCGCGCATAGGCGGCCTCCGCGGGGTCGCCGGCGCTGTGCTAGCGCTACACCGTATTTGCGCCCGCCGCGCGGTCTCGCCGGGCGTTACAGAGAGGAGCTCACTATGAGCGACATCATGAGGCCGATCTCGTTTTCGCAGCTGATGAACTGGATCATCGAGGAGCACAAGACCCAGGACGCCATCTTTGGCGTGCGTAAGATGGTCACGACCAACCAGGAGGGTGCGCTTCCCATTTTTGACGAGCGCATCGAGACTCCGTTTGGCCCGGCTGCCGGTCCCAATACGCAGCTGGCCCAGAACATCGTGGCCTCTTATGTGGCCGGTTCTCGCTTCTTTGAGCTCAAGACCGTCCAGGTTATGGACGGCGAGGAGCTCTCCAAGTGCGTCAACAAGCCCTGCATCGTGGCTCAGGACGAGTGCTACAACTGCGAATGGTCGACCGAGCTCGAGGTTCCGCAGGCCTTTGCCGAGTATGTGAAGGCATGGTTTGCCTGCCACCTGATCGCTCGCGAGTACGGTCTGGGCAGCCCGGACGGCTTTGTCTTCAACATGTCGGTGGGCTATGACCTGGAGGGCATTAAGAGCCCCAAGGTCGACGCCTACATCGAGGGCATGAAGGATGCCAGCGGCTCCGACGTCTGGAACGAGTGCCGTGCCTGGGCGCTTGCCAACCTGGACAAGTTTGAGCATGTCGACGCTGCGTTTGTCGAGTCCATCCCGGCGCGCGTCTCCAACTCCATCACCGAGTCTACCCTGCACGGCTGCCCGCCGGCGGAGATCGAGCGCATCGCGACCTACCTCATCACCGAGAAGGGCCTCAACACCTACATCAAGTGCAACCCCACGCTGCTGGGCTATGAGTTTGCACGTCAGCGCCTCAACGAGCTGGGCTTTGACTATATCGTCTTTGATGACACGCACTTCCGCGAGGATCTGCAGTGGGCCGATGCCGTGCCCATGTTCGAGCGCCTGATTGTCCTGTGCGCCGAGCGCGGTCTGGAGTTCGGCGTCAAGCTGACCAACACGTTTCCCGTCGACGTGACCAGGAACGAGCTGCCTTCCACCGAGATGTACATGTCCGGCCGTTCGCTGTTCTCGCTGACCATCGAGGCCGCCCGCCGCATTACCGAGCAGTTCGATGGCAAGCTGCGCATCAGCTACTCCGGCGGTGCCACGGTCTACAACATCCGTGCCCTGTATGACGCCGGCATTTGGCCCGTCACCCTGGCGACTGACGTGCTCAAGCCCGGTGGTTACGAGCGCTTTAGCCAGATGGCCGGCGAGTTTACCGACCTGGACGGCAAGCCGTTTGAGGGCGTCTCGCTCGAGGCCGTGACCGCGATCCAGACCGACTCGCTCACCAACCCGCTCTACAAGAAGCCGCTGCGCCCGCTGCCCGATCGCAAGGTCGCCGGCAAGAGCCCGCTTTCCGACTGCTTTACCACGCCGTGCCGTACGAGCTGCCCCATCCAGCAGGATATTCCCGCCTACCTGGCGGCTGTTGACGAAGGTCGCTTCGAGGACGCGCTCAACATCATCATCGAGCGCAACGCCCTGCCGTTCATTACCGGCACCATCTGCCCGCATCCCTGCGGCCGTGCCTGCGAGCGTGCGTTTTACGAGCCCGAGGGCGCCCAGATTCGCGCCAGCAAGCTCAAGGCCGCCCGCGAGGCCATGGCCGCCGTGCTGCCCAAGCTGCGCGCCCAGGCCATCGCCAACGACGGCGAGCGCAACGTTGCCGTTATCGGCGGCGGCCCGGCCGGCCTGGCGACGGCGTTCTTCCTGACACGTGCCGGCGTGCCCGTCACCATCTTTGAGGCCCGCGATTCGCTCGGCGGCGTGGTCCGTCACGTCATCCCCGAGTTCCGTATCGCCAGCGACGATATCTCCCACGACGCCGAGCTCTGCCTGGCCTTTGGTGCCAAGGTGCAGCTCAACGCCCGCGTGGAATCCATCGACGAGCTCAAGGCCCAGGGCTTTACCGACGTGGTCGTGGCCACCGGTGCCTGGATGCCCGGCTCTGCGGGCCTGGGCGAGGGCGCCGAGCTCGACGTGCTGGAGTTCCTCGAGGCCGCCAAGAAGGGCGAGAAACTTGAGCTGGGCGAGGATGTCGTGGTCATCGGCGCCGGCAACACCGCCATGGACGCGGCTCGCGTGGCCAAGCGCCTGGCCGGCGTGAAGAACGTGCGCCTGGTGTATCGCCGCACCAAGAAGCAGATGCCCGCTGACGAGGAAGAGCTCGATCTTGCTCTTGCCGACGGTGTTGAGTTCTGCGAGCTGCTGGCCCCCAAGGCGCTTAACGGCGCCGTGCTGACCTGCGACGTTATGGAGCTTGGCGAGCCGGATGCAAGCGGCCGTCGCAGCCCCGTCGCCACGGGCGAGACCGTCGAGCTTTCCGCCACCACGGTGATCTGCGCCGTGGGCGAGGGCATCGATGCCAGCCTGTACGATGCCGCGGGCGTCGAGCACGACCGTCGCGGCCGCCTTGCCGCCACCTCCACCGGCGTCGAGGGCGTTTGGGCTGCCGGTGACTGCCGTCGCGGTCCGGCCACCGTGGTCGAGGCTATCGCCGACGCCGCCGAGGTCGCCCGTGCCATCGCCGGCGTGGACTTTAACAAGTACGTCGACTGCAACGAGCAGGCCGGCCGCGAGGACACCTGCTACGAGCGCAAGGGGTCGCTGTGTCGTGACAAGCGCAACTGCACCAAGACCCGCTGCCTGGGCTGCGGCTCGGTGTGCGAGGTCTGCTGCGACGTGTGCCCCAACCGCGCCAACGTGGCAATTAAGGTGCCGGGCCTGGCCAAGCATCAGGTCGTCCATGTCGACGGCATGTGCAACGAGTGCGGCAACTGCGCCGTGTTCTGCCCCTACCAGGAGGGTCGTCCCTACAAGGACAAGCTCACCCTGTTCTGGAGCGATCAGGACATGGAGAACTCCGAGAACGAGGGCTTCCTGGCCGTGGACGAGGACCACTTTAAGGTTCGCATCGCCGGCACGGTTCGCACCGTCTCGGTCGATGCCGTCAACACCGGTCTGCCCGAGGCCGTCCGCCTGACCATCAAGGCCGTGCGCGACAGCTATCCGTATCTCCTTAAGAAATAGGCGAGTCTCTTATGGCCAAATCCATTCAACATAACGTGGCCTACGTTGCCTGCGGAAGCGGCTGTGCCTCCGCAGGCGGCGACGCCCGCTGCAGCGAAGGCTGCATTGGCTGTGGCGCCTGCGTCACGGCCTGCCCCCACGGCGCCATTGCGCTGGTCGATGGCATCGCCCGCGTTGATCGCTCCAAGTGCACGGGCTGTGGCCTGTGCGGCATGGCGTGCCCGCAGCGCGTGATTGCCTTCGTTCCCGGCTACCAGAACATTCTGGTGCGCTGCAACAACACCGATAAGGGCGCCATTGCGCGCAAGATCTGCGACACGAGCTGCATCGGTTGCGGTATGTGCGCCAAAAAGTGCCCTGCCGGCGCTATCCGCATCGAGGACAACTGCGCCCATATCGACGGCGCGGACTGCCTGTCGTGCGGCATGTGCGCCGTCGTCTGCCCGCATGGCGCCATTCACGACCGCACCGGCATCGCCGCCGGCGTGTAGAAGGGAATCACCATGGCACAGGAATTCACTTTTACCGTTAACGGCGTGGAGCGCACAACGACCCAAAACAAACCGCTGCTGCGCTACCTGCGCGACGACCTGCACATCCATTCCGCCAAGGACGGCTGCTCCGAAGGTGCTTGCGGTACCTGCACCATCCATGTGGACGGTGCGGCCGTCAAGGCGTGCGTGCTGACCACCGCTCTTGCCGCCGGCCGTAACATCGTGACCGTCGAGGGCCTGCCCGAGGACGTGCGCGAGGCCTTTGTGTACGCCTTTGGCGCTGTGGGCGCCGTGCAGTGCGGTTTTTGCATCCCCGGCATGGTCATGGCGGGTGCGGCGCTCATCGCCGAGGACCCCGAGCCCACCGAGGAGCAGATCAAGTACGCCATTCGCGGCAACGTCTGTCGCTGCACCGGCTACAAAAAGATTATCGAGGGCATTTCGCTGGCAGCTGCGGTGCTCCGCGGCGAAAAGCAGATCGACGAGGATCTGGAGCGCGGCGATGACTACGGCGTGGGCAAGCGCGCCTTTCGTATCGACGTGCGCAAGAAGGTGCTCGGCGAGGGCAAATATCCCGACGACATCGACGAGCTCGATCAGCCGGGTCTGACCTACGCCAGCGCCGTGCGCTCCAAGTATCCGCGCGCCCGCGTGCTTTCCATCGATACCTCCAAAGCCGAGGCTCTGCCCGGCGTGGTGGGCATCCTGCGCGCCGAGGACGTGCCGGTCAACCAAGTCGGCCACCTTATCCAGGACTGGGACGTCATGATCGCGGCGGGCGATATCACCCGCTGCGTGGGTGACGCCATCGTGCTGGTGGTTGCCGAGGACGAGGCGACGCTCGAGAAGGCCAAGAAGCTCGTAAAGATCGATTACGAGCCGCTGGAGCCCGTGCGTAACATTGTCGAGGCCAGGGCTGCCGACGCCCCGCGCCTGCACGACAGCTTCTTTGCCTTTGGCAACACGGTGGAGCTCAAGGACAACGTGTGCCAGAGCCGCCATGTGACGCGCGGCGACGCCGCCAAGGCGCTGGCAGAGAGCGCGTTCACCGTGACGCAGCGCTTTACCACGCCCTTTACCGAGCATGCCTTCTTGGAGCCTGAGTGCGCCGTCGCCTTCCCGTACAAGAACGGCGTCAAGGTGCAGTCGACCGACCAGGGCGCCTACGACACGCGCAAAGAGTGTGCCCACATGTTTGGCTGGGACAACGAGCCCGAGCGTGTGGTCGTCGAGACCATGCTCGTGGGTGGCGGCTTTGGCGGTAAGGAGGACGTTTCGATCCAGCACCTGGCCGCGCTTGCTGCCTATAAGCTCCAGCGTCCTGTGAAGTGCAAGCTCACGCGCGCTGAGTCGCTCGCCTTCCATCCCAAGCGCCATGCCATGGATGGCACCTTTACACTGGGCTGCGACGCCGAGGGCAACTTTACCGGCCTGGACTGCGAGATCAACTTTGACACCGGCGCCTACGCGTCGCTGTGCGGCCCGGTGCTCGAGCGCGCCTGCACGCATGCGGTCGGCCCCTACAAGTACCAGAACACCGACATTCGCGGCTTTGGCTACTACACCAACAACCCGCCCGCCGGCGCGTACCGAGGCTTTGGCGTTTGCCAGTCCGAGTTTGCGCTCGAGAGCCTGATCGACCTGCTGGCAGAGAAGGTTGGCCTGGATCCGTGGGAGATTCGCTACCGAAACGCCATCGAGCCGGGCGAGGTTCTGCCCAACGGTCAGATTGCCGACTGCTCCACGGCGCTTAAGGAGACGCTGCTCGAGGTCAAGGATGCCTACTACGCGCATCCCGGCCACGCCGGCATTGCCTGCGCCATGAAGAACGCCGGCGTGGGCGTGGGCCTGCCCGATGCCGGTCGCTGCAAGATTCGCGTCGAGGATGGCTGCGCCGTGGTCTACGCCGCCACGTCCGACATCGGCCAGGGCTGCAACACCGTCTTTTTGCAGGACGTTGCCGAGGCCTGCGGTCTGCCGCTGAGCTGCATTGCCAATGGCGAGTGCTCCACCGAGAACGCTCCCGACTCCGGCACCACGTCTGGCTCGCGCCAGACGGTCGTGACCGGCGAGGCCGTGCGCGGTGCCGCCTTCCTGCTGCGCGATGCCATGGTTGGCATCGAGGCCGGCAAGCCTGCGCCTACCGCCCCGGTGAGCGCGCATGGCGACGGCGTCAAGATCGAGTACGACGACGGTCGCGCCTATCAGCTGCGCACGCAGGAGCTCGTCGCCGGCCAGGGTATGCATCCTCAGGATCCCGCGACCGCCATCAAGGCGCTTGAGGGATGCGAGTTTGGCTACGTGTATCTGGAGCCGACCGACAAGCTGGGCGCCGACGTTCCCAACCCCAAGAGCCACATCTGCTACGGCTTTGCCACACATGTGGTCATTTTGGATGATGACGGCCGCGTGAGCGAGGTCTATGCCGCGCACGATTCCGGCAAGGTTGTCAATCCCATCTCCATCCAGGGTCAGATCGAAGGCGGCGTGCTCATGGGTATGGGCTATGCGCTTACCGAGGACTGGCCGCTCAAGGACTGCGTGCCCCAGGCAAGGTACGGTACGCTCGGGCTGTTCCGTGCGCCCGAGATTCCGGATATCCACGCCATCTACGTGGAGAAGGACGAGCTGTTGCCTGTGGCATACGGCGGCAAGGGCATCGGCGAGATCGCAACGATCCCCACGGCGCCCGCCGTGCAGAACGCCTACCGCGCGTTTGACGGGAAGCTGCGTCCGGATCTGCCCATGGTGGATACGCCGTACAGCCGCGCCCGTCACCGCGGGTAGAGTAGAGCGCGGACGACCATTGCTGACTGCCGTCTGCGCTTGCCATCAACTGTATAAGCTGCGCCTTTGGCCCCAGCTCCATCGTGAGCCGGGGCCTTTTGCTTAGAGCGGAAACTGCGTCCCGAAATGAGCGCTCAGAATGGGATTCGTTTTCCGAATCGGCCCTCCAGCGGAAAGCGTGTCCCGGAATTCGGCTCCAGAGTGGGATGCGTTTTCCGGCTGAAGCCTCAGGCGGAAACGGCGTCCCGGAATTCGGTCTCAGAACGGGATGAACTTTCCCAACGGGGCCGCATGCGGAAGCTGTGTCCCGGAATCATGCCTCAGAATGGGATGAGTTTTCCGCTGGCCGGTCGTTTGGAAAGCGCATCCCAGTTTGAGTGTTTATTCCGGGATGCGGTTTCCGCTGAAGGACTCAACCGGAAAGCCTGTCCAGCTCTGAGACGGGATTCCGGGACACGCTTTCCGCCAGGCCCGCCATCCGGAAAGTGCATCCCGTTTTGAGCGTCCAGGCTAGGACGCACTTTCCGTTGGCGTGGTCGTTGGGAAAACGCGGCCCAGATAGGGGGATGCGATCTGGCGATGCGTGGCCTAGCAGCTCCTACAGGTCTACCTCGTTGAGCCATGTCGGCAGCGCGGTCTGCCGGATGCCTGCCGTCTGCAGCTTTTTGGCGAGCATTCCTGCCGGGCGGACCTCGTTCATGGTAAAGCGCAGCAGAGGGTGGCCGTAGAGCGATAGGTGCGCCTCGCGCTGTCGTTCGGCAACGAGCGCCTCGGCGGTGGTGCGTCCGGCCAGCATGGTCTGGTCGGTATATTTGATGAGCCCGTCGAGCTCGCCCAGCGTGAGTTCCTGCGCCTGGCGCTCCCAGGCAAAGTCCGTTCGTATGGGTTTGGCCGAATCGAAGGGGTCCGTCAGCTCGTATTGAAGCCAGTCGGGTGCAAAGCCCGTCTCGATCATGACGGCTCGGGCGACCGATTCTCCACCACTCTTGGCGCGGGCGTCGGCATATCGAAGTGTTGTGAGGGCGGTGCGAATCGCGCGACCATTGCAGGCGGTCGCTCGTTGCTCGACGGCCTCCATCAGCTGTTCCCGCGCAAGGCCGAGCTTTGAGATCGTCGAATCGGCAATGGGCATGCCGTCGGCAAAACCGGTCTGCAACAGGCAATCTGTGACCGTTTGGATGGGCGGCGTTACCGATATGCCGGCTCTGCGTATTGCTCCGGCCGGCTCAATCTGGTGCCGCTGAATATGTGCGCCCGGGCGAGCCGACGGCTTTGTCGAGCTGCAAACATGCACGACATTCAGGTGTCGCCACGAGACCTCGAGCCCCAGCAGGCAAGCTGCCGAAAACGAGCAGAACGTCCAATCGGGGTGGATGATCGCAAGGGCGCGGAGGATTTCGCAATGGCGTTGCGCTCGGTTGAGTTCATCCCAGCGCGTTTTTCGCGCAAACAACCCCGGCATGGGCGAGACAACCGTGCCGCCGGTGCGCCGAAGGAGCGCTTTTCGGATTGCCGTGCTCGGGGGAATCAGACAGCGCCCCTCTTGTTCGGCTTGAGTGAGCAGTTGGTCGATGAGTTGGTCATTGCAATGGGTCATGAGCTACCGCCTCCTTTTGGGTAGCAAAAAACGTATCAGCCGCAACTTGCCGCCCAACTGACCAAAAGCTGACCAAAATCTAACCATGCAGGTAGATGGCCTGTTTTCGGCGACATTTTTACATTCGAATCGGTGGGCGGTGATTGGCTCCCGTGAACGGCAACAAGTTATGAAGACCTGGTAAGTTTAGGGACGTGTACTTTTTCGAAAAACGGTAGTCTCTCCGCGGAAAGTGCATCCCAGAATTAAGCCTCGGAACGGGATGCATTTTCCAGTAGATGCTTCAGTGGAAAGTTCATCCCAGAATTCAGGCTCAGAACGGGACACGCTTTCCGGATGGCATGCTTGGCGGAAACTACGACCCAGTATTTGGCTCCAGAACGGGACAACCTTTCCGAATCGGTCTTCAAGCGGAAACTACGCCCCGGATTTGACCTTCAGACCGGGATGTCGTTTCCGGTTGAGGCCTCGAGCGGAAAGCGCATCCCATAATCCCCAATGGCACCGCAGCGCATTTCGTGTCCGCGTGGGCGTTTGCGCCGGTCGTCGAATGACGTTATAGCTGGCTATATTATGGGTAGCTATAATGTTCGACTTTTCGACAACCCTCGGCCTGTGGCAGAGCATGGGTCGCCAATCAAGGCGGCGGTTGCCGAGGCCTCGTTACCGAAAATCCATTTGTTAAACCTGGCACCCGTGGGTAGAATAAAGTCGACGGCAGCCCAAGTAGTGAAGAGCTGGGCAGCGCCGTTACTCAGTTTAAGGGGTCAATGCCTTAACGGCGTCGACCCCTCTTTTTATGCTTCGAATGCTGCTTGAGTGCCTCGGAAAGTTCGATAAGCGCCGTGAAGAGCGAGACCAAAGCAACCAAGAGCTCTACGAGCTCTGATGGGCCCGGGATGACCTCTGATTCAAGTCACCGGGCCTAAATCTTTTTCAGGCATTTGAATAGAGCGGGCGATTCTCTTGGGGCCGTCTGCATGGCGTATGCCTGGCGCGCGTGGCATTGCGTCCCGCTTTTGTGTCCGCACGGGCGCCTATCCTTACGGCAATGTAGCCGCCTATGTAACGAGCGGCAGTTGACGGAGAAAGGCCCAACCGTGTCAGCTGAAAAGACGCCGTGTATCTCGGCTATCGATACGACGAACTTTGCGCGCCAGATTGTGCTGGACTTTGAGTTTGCGCCGGTGCCAAAGCAGCGTCAGCGCCGTGGACTGTGCAATGAGATTATCGAGGCCGGCACCGTCAAGCTCGATTACCACGGCAACGTTATGGGCGAGTTCTCGCAGTTTGTACAGACGGAATTTACCGAAGGCGTTGCGTTCCCCGTCCGCGAGCTCACAGGGATATCGGCCGTGGGCACCGCGATGGCCGATCCGCTCTACATGGTGATCAAAAGGCTCAGCGATTGGATCGGGCGCTACTCCGCCCAGGTGGTCTGTTGGAGCGGGGCGGATCGTCGACAGCTTTTGATCGAGTGTCAAGCAAAGCACATCGATCTTTCCGCATTTCCTACGGACTGGGCCGACCTGCAGGCGTTTTACACCTCGATCATGGACATGAGCAGCCACGGGTGCGTCTCTTTGAGTGACGCAGCGACGTGGTTTGGCATCGAGTTCGACGAGTCGACGGGTCACGCCCACAGCGCCCTAGCCGATGCGCGCGTGACC
Source organism: Coriobacteriaceae bacterium (assembly GCA_902835305.1). GTDB lineage: Bacteria > Actinomycetota > Coriobacteriia > Coriobacteriales > Coriobacteriaceae > Collinsella. Next base: position 141,896 of record CADFMD010000002.1, on the reverse strand, counting down.
GCCAAGCTGCTCAAGCAGATGATGGACGGGGACTACCGCGTGAGCCCGCGCGCCCAGGAGGTCCGTCAACGGTGGGGGATGGGCGAGCGAGCTCAGACGCGCCTTTCCAGCAAGTGCTCCGAGCTGGGCGACCTGCTGCTAAAGCTGAAGGCGGAGGGGGTAGGCCTTTTGAGAACGCCATTCGGTTTGGCATGGCGGGGCTGTAAGCGCGAGCCCGCCCTGCTGTTTGAATCGAAGCGTCAACCAGTATGACGAGCTGTCTGGTCTGTCTGCCTACGCCCCCGCGATCCCGCGCGCCACGCTCAGCAGCTCGTACTCCCTCTGACTCCACTGGCGTAGCTCGGCTGCGTCGACGGCATCGCGACACAGATCCAGGAACACCTCGGCGCTCTCGCAGAAATACTTGCGGGCAAAGTCGACCGAGCCGTCCGCGATGCACGCGCCGTCGGCAAAGAGCTTCCAGCTAGATGGCTCACGCGAGTCGTCTCCGAGTGGCTTGATCTGCAACACATGCGGATTGCCAGCAGCACAGAGCTTTTCCTCGAGCTTCTGTACCGTAAAGCGCATCTGGTGGGAGAGGCTGCTCTTGATCATGGCCGAGGCGTAGCCATTTGGCTTATCCAGAAGATGCATGTGATTCGGTTTGACGATCAGGTTGTGGAAGTTACGCTCGCTGCGCACAGAGAAATTGTCCATACGGACTCCTTTCATCGATGTTGGCAGGGCCACCGTGCCTCTTGGCCGGTTGGCGTCGGAATCGTGGAGCCAACTCTCTACCCCGACTCTGGATAAAACACGCCCGCTCCTTGCGGGCACGATGGAGTCTATCAACGTGTACGGACAGAAATCAGGCACCGCTTGCGAAATGACGCGCGGGCGGCGCTTGATTTCGCCGGCTGTCGCTAGGCTTAAATCAGAAAAAGTGTCGAAATCAGCCGTGTAAAAGTACGGAAAAGTGTCGAAATAGGCACCTTAAAACTTCGGAAAAGTGTAGCTGGATGACAAAACAGCACTTAGAAGCCGGTGCTGGATGCGGGATCCTGCGGCCGCCTTCAGCTCTCGCTACTCATCGTCCCCGTCGTTGGGGTCGCCCTTGAGGGTGTTGATGTCCAGATACTCGTCATCGTCCTCTTTTTGCTGGGTCTCCGACTCCGCTTGGGTGGGGCCGGAGAACAGCCGGAATCCCTCAAACGCAATGACGCCGAGCAGGGCAATGACAATGGCGATAAAGGCAACCGTGACTGCCTGCGGAAATTCCGAGAAACGCAGCGCCTTTTCCTCGGCGTAATAATCGGCAAAGCGCTCTTCGCCCGTGCTTTTGGTATACGCCGGCGCGGACGCGGCCTCCGGGTCATATTCCGGTGCAGGCGTGGCAGCGTACGGATCGTTGAGATAATCGCTCGATGCGGTGCCATAATCCTCGGTCTCGATGCGACCGGTGCCAGCATAGCCATCGGAATAATCGGAATATGCCGCACCGCCCTCATAGTCCGCGGCGCTCGTGTTGGCGGCAAAAAGCGGGTTAACTGGAACATCGAGCGCCGGCATGCCGGTAGAGGTCTCATCCAGATCGGTTGCAGCCCAGGAATCGTAGGCAACTTGATGGGCAACGGGCTCGTCGAGCCTTGCGACCGGAGGCTTGCGTGCCGCAGGAACAGGCAACTGCTGGGCGCTGTACATAACGGTGCTGTCGGCCGATTTGCCCTGCGTCGCTGCAGCGAGAAATGCTGCCGTCTCGGACGGGTCGCTTGCGGGGCGGGGAGCGGGCGTGGGCGCAGACGCGGGCGTCGAAACAGGCGACTGCGCAGGAGCCGGCGCAGATGCGGGCTTAGGCGCAAGTGCGGGATTGGGGCTTGACGGGCGAGCCCCACCGCCCATGAGTTCGTCGGCGGTCCACGGGCGATCATCCATCACGTCGTCAAGGCTCAGCGAAAACAGGTCGTCTTCACCCTCATCGAACATGCGGTGCACATGTCCACCAATTGCCGGAATCAATCCGCGACCGGTGCATGATGCCTTGCTCAACGCCATTCTGTTCCACCCTTTCGAAATACTAATGACATCGATTATATGGAACTTTCCAAGCGGCTCGGTCTTGGATTCATGCTTTCCAGAACTCGCGCCCAAAAGGGGAGGGGCAATCCAGGCGAGTGCCTACTTGTCGCCTGTTGCCGCCTTGGCCTCATTGAGGTAGCTATAGAAGCTGTACTTGGAGATGCCAAAGAACTCGCAGGCGCGCTCGCTCGACTTGGAAATGAGGAAGGCGCCGCGACGGTCGAGGTAGCCAATGGCACGAATGCGCTCGTCTTTGGTCATGAGTGCCGCGGGCTTGCCCACAAACTGTTCGCACTCGTGCAGCAGGTCCTCGAGCAGGTCGCCGATGTTCTTGGTAATGGGCTCGGGCTCGGTGTAGCCCGTGCCGCCGGTGCCGGTAAAGGCGTCGAGCGAACGCTCAAAAGCCTTCATAAGCGTAATGTCAAAGTTGATGCCCAAAATGCCGACGGGCTTGCCCTCATCGTTGCGGATAAAGATGGTCGAGGACTTGAGCAGCTTGCCATCGGCGGTTTTGGTGAGGTACGGCTCGCGGTCGTGCACGTCGGCGGTGCCCTCGTGCATGGATTCAAGCACAATATGGCTGGGGCCGTCACCCAGTTTGCGCCCGCTGACGTGGCCGTTTTCGATCACTACGATGGAGCGGTCCACGTCCTCGGTCTCCAGGTCGTGGACGACGACTTCGCAGTTGGGACCAAATTGGAGCGCCAGACCGTGTGCGAGGCGCTTGTAAAACTCAATCTGTGCGGGGGTCATGGGTGCCTTCCTAAAAATTAGTTTGGGCATACTTTGCCATAAACCACACCTGTTCGCAAATAACGAAAGCGTCGCTGCGTTATGTAACCGTTCGGCGGCGAAAAGGTACCGATTACGGCAACAAACAATTTGTTAGGTTTTCCAATCAAAAAGTGTGATAGAACAGTGCTAACAAACTTTTTGTTTGGCATCCACATAAAAGTTCAGCCGTGTGAATGGGATCGGGCTGAAACGCGTATGCGGGGGCCGGCAAGAGAGAACTTAAGGAGTTCACCGTATGGCCGATAAGATCCAGTGGGCGGGCAACACGATGCCCAAGAGCGATGACAAGCACTTGGGAATCATGAGCCTCGACCACGTGAAGAAGGCCCGCGCCTTCCACCAGTCGTTCCCCCAGTACACCGTCACTCCGCTTGCCCGCCTGGATGGCCAGGCCGCGCGCCTGGGCCTGTCCAACCTGTGCGTTAAGGACGAGAGCTATCGCTTTGGCCTCAACGCCTTTAAGGTTCTGGGCGGTTCGTTTGCCATGGCCAACTACATTGCCGACGAGACCGGCAAGGACGTTGCCGAGTGCACCTTCGATTACCTGACCTCCGATCAGCTTGCCAAGGACTTTGGCCAGGCCACCTTCTTTACCGCCACCGACGGCAACCATGGCCGCGGCGTGGCATGGGCTGCCAACAAGCTGGGCCAGAAGGCCGTCGTGCACATGCCCAAGGGTTCCACCAAGCCCCGCTTCGATAACATCGCCGCCGAGGGCGCCACGGTGACCATCGAAGAGGTCAACTACGACGAGTGCGTGCGCATGGCCGCCGCCGAGGCCGATGCCTGCGAGCGCGGCGTCATCGTTCAGGACACCGCCTGGGAGGGCTACGAGAAGATCCCGTCCTGGATCATGGAGGGCTACGGCACCATGGCTTCCGAGGCTGCCGAGCAGCTGCGCGAGATGGCCATCAACCGCCCGACGCACGTGTTTGTCCAGGCTGGCGTGGGTTCGCTCGCCGGCGCCGTGGTGGGCTACTTCACCAACCTGTATCCCGATAACCCGCCCACCTTCGTCGTGGTCGAGTGCGCGCCTGCCGCCTGCCTGTACAAGGGCGCTGCCGCCGGCGACGGCGACCCGCGCATCGTGGACGGCGACATGCCCTCCATCATGGCCGGCCTGTGCTGCGGCGAGCCCAACATCTTGGGCTGGGATATCCTGCGCAACCACACCACCGCCTTCGTGTCCTGCCCCGACTGGGTCACCGCTCGCGGAATGCGCACCCTGGGCGCTCCCGAGAAGGGCGACCCGCGCGTCATCTCCGGCGAGTCCGGCGCTGTGACCACCGGCCTGGTCGAGACTCTCATGCTCGATCCCGAGTACGCCGAGCTCAAGGAACTCATCGGCCTGGACAAGACGAGCTCCGTGCTCTGCTTCTCCACGGAAGGTGACACGGACCCCGACCAGTATCGTCGAATTGTTTGGGAAGGCGAATATCCCACTTGCTAATCGTTGGGGCGGAGTAAATAGGTATCGCTCCGCCACCTCACAGGTAGATTCCTTCGTTTGAAAGGTTATGAACAATGGCTAAAGAACTCGATTACGACGCTATCAAGGCTGCTGCGGAGTCCCATCGTGCTGATATGACTCGCTTCCTGCGCGCTATGATCTCCCATCCCTCTGAGTCCTGCGAGGAGGGTGAGGTTGTTGCCTGCATCAAGGCCGAGATGGAGAACCTTGGCTATGACGAGGTCAAGGTCGACGGCCTTGGCAACGTTATGGGCTTTATGGGCGAGGGCGACAAGATCATCGCCATCGACTCCCACATCGACACCGTCGGCATCGGCAACATCGAGAACTGGGATGCCGATCCCTATGAGGGCTACGAGACCGACGAGATCATCTACGGCCGCGGTGGCTCCGACCAGGAGGGTGGCATGGCTTCTGCTACCTACGCTGCCAAGATGATGAAGGACATGGGCCTCATCCCCGAGGGCTACAAGATCATGGTCGTCGGCACCGTCCAGGAAGAGGACTGCGACGGCATGTGCTGGCAGTACATCTACAACAAGGACGGCATTAAGCCCGAGTTCGTCATTTCCACCGAGCCCACCGATGGCGGCATCTATCGCGGTCACCGCGGCCGCATGGAAATCCGCGTCGACGTTCACGGCACCTCCTGCCACGGTTCCGCTCCCGACCGCGGCGATAACGCCATCTACAAGATGGCCGACATCATCGCCGACGTCCGCGCCCTCAACAACAACGGCTGCGACGAGTCGACCGACATCAAGGGCCTCGTCAAGATGCTCGACCCCAAGTACAACCCCGAGCACTTCGAGGATGCCCGCTTCCTGGGCCGCGGCACCTGCACCGTCAGCCAGATCTTCTACACCAGCCCCAGCCGTTGCGCCGTGGCTGACTCCTGCGCCATCTCCATCGACCGTCGCATGACCGCCGGTGAGACCTGGGAGTCCTGCCTAGACGAGATCCGCAACCTGCCGGCTGCCAAGAAGTACGGCGACGACGTGAAGGTCTCCATGTACATGTACGACCGTCCGTCCTGGACCGGCGAGGTCTACGAGACCGAGGCTTACTTCCCCACGTGGATCAACAAGGAGACCGCTCCGCACGTCAAGGCCCTCGTCGACGCCCACAAGGCCATGTTCGGTGACGAGCGCATCGGCTGCGAGCCCAGCATGGACAAGCGCACCGGTCGTCCGCTGTGCGACAAGTGGACCTTCTCCACGAACTGCGTTTCCATCCAGGGCCGCTATGGCATCCCCTGCGTCGGCTTCGGCCCGGGTGCCGAGTCTCAGGCTCACGCTCCCAACGAGGTCACCTACAAGGACGACCTGGTCACCGCTGCCGCCATGTATGTGGCTGCCCTGAACCTCTACGATCCGAGCCAGGCCGATGGCGACGCCACCGTGTTCCGCGCCGGTCTGACCAACAACAAGATCGATTAGTCCCATTCCTCGATCTTGTTGAGCCGGGGACAGCTCGTGTCCCCGGCACCCCCTGTTGACTTGGGGCCCGCGGTCGTTATCTCCCATGCTTCCTCAACGGTAGCGGGTCCTCGTCATAGTGCTCTGCATGTTCTAGCCACACGCGCATGCCGGAGCACATCTACTCATTGCGATCGTTTCATCTTTGGAAAGGACATTTACATGGACGCCAAGTTTACCGAGCTCGTCGAGCAGCTGAACGGCCTCGATTTTAAGGGCATGTACGGCAGCGACTTCCTGCACACCTGGGATAAGACCACCGATGAGCTCAAGGCGCTCTACATCGTCGCCGACGCCCTGCGCGAGCTGCGCGAGAACAACGTTTCGTCCAAGATCTTCGATTCGGGTCTGGCCGTCTCCCTGTTCCGTGACAACTCCACCCGTACGCGCTTCTCCTTCTCTAAGGCAGCCAACCTGCTCGGTCTTGAGCTGCAGGACCTGGACGAGAAGAAGTCCCAGATCGCTCACGGCGAGACCGTCCGCGAGACCGCTACCATGATCTCCTTCATGGCCGACGTCATCGGCATCCGCGACGACATGTACATCGGCAAGGGCGACGCCTACATGGCCGAGGTCTCCGAGTCTGTCCAGCAGGCCTACGAGGACGGCGTTCTGGATCACCGTCCCACGCTCATCTCCCTGCAGTCCGACTCCGATCACCCCACGCAGTCCTCTGCCGACATGCTCTACCTCATCAACGAGTTTGGCGGTCTTGAGAACCTCAAGGGCAAAAAGGTTGCCGTCACCTGGGCCTACTCGCCCTCTTACGGCAAGCCGCTGTCCTGCCCGCAGTCGCTGATCAGCCTGCTGCCCCGTTTTGGCATGGACGTCACCTTGGCCCACCCCGAGGGCTACGACCTCATGCCCGAGGTCGTCGAGCGCGCCAAGGGTTATGCCGCCGAGTCCGGCACCACCTTTAAGCAGGTCAACACCATGGCCGAGGCCTTCGAGGGCGCCGATATCGTGATCCCGAAGAGCTGGGCTCCGTTTGCCGCCATGGAGAAGCGCACCAACCTGTACGCCGAGGGCGACGACGCCGGCATCGCTGCACTCGAGAAGGAGCTGCTCGCTCAGAACGCCACGCATCAGGATTGGTGCTCCACGACCGAGCTCATGGAGAAGACCGCCAACGGCCAGGACACCATCTTTATGCATCCGCTGCCCGCCGACATCTCCGGTGTCTCTTGCGAGCACGGCGAGGTCAACGCCGACGTCTTCGACATGCACCGCGTGGGTATGTACAAGGAGGCCAGCTACAAGCCGTACGCCATCGCAGCCATGATGTTCCTGCAGAAGGTTGCCGATCCCGCCGCTACCCTCAAGGCCCTCGACGAGCGCAACACCGCCCGTTGGTTCCAGGCCTAAAGCTGGGTTGAGGTAAGCCATGTAAAGGGGGCGCTCTGCCAACCGGCGGGGTGCCCCTTTTTGCATCGTGGGCGTGCGGGATAAGCGCTTTCGATGTAGATGCCCCGCGACGCGAGTTATGGGTACGATGGTTCCAGGGGAGGTATCGCCATGAAACTTGGTTGCGTCATTATGGCTTCGGGCGAGGGCAAGCGATTTGGCTCTAACAAGATGCTCGCCGATATCTATGGCGAGCCGCTGATTGCCCGGACCATTGATTCGGTTCCCCGGGGCTTTGACGTTGTGGTTTCGACGCGTTGGCCCGAGGTCGCTCAGATTTGTGATGACAAGCATTGCCCGTGCGTGCTGCACGATGGCGAGCTGCGCAGCGAAAGCGTCCGTGCGGGCCTTTCGTGGGGAGTCGAACGCAACTGGAAAGGTTGCCTCTTTTTGCCGGGCGACCAGCCGCTCGTGAGTTCGGATTCTTTTGAGGCTATGGTTCGTGCATTTGACGAGCGTGGCCGCAAGCATCCGGTGCGTCTTGCGTGCAACGGTGAGCCTTCGAGCCCGGTGCTCTTTCCGGCGGAACTGTTCGATGCACTTATGTGTCTTGAGGGTAAGGACGGCGGCGGTTCGATCCTCAAGGACCGTACCGACGTGGTGCTGGTCGAGGCGCGTGCCTACGAGCTGTGGGACGTCGATACCGTCAAGGGACAGCGACGCATAACGGAGCATATCGCCGCCTGCTCGTATTTTGATCGCGTGGCCAACTGCATCAATCAATAAGGAGCAATTATGATCATCATCAAAAACGGCGCACTCGTGACGCCCCAGGGGCTTCGCCGCGCCGATCTTGCCATGGATGGCGATAAGATCGTGCGGATTGCCGCGGCGATTGAGCCGGCCGAGGGCGATACCGTCGAGGATGCTGCGGGCTGCTGGGTGTTCCCGGGCTTTATCGATGGGCACACGCACATGCAGTGCTGGACCGGCATGGATTGGACAGCCGATAGCTTTGAGACCGGCACGCGCGCGGCTGCCTGCGGCGGCACGACGACCATTGTGGACTACGCGACGGCCGATCGCGGCGTGACCATGCCCGATGCCTTGGTCGAGTGGCGTCATCGCGCCGACGGCACCTGCACCGCCAACTATGCCTTCCATATGGCGCTTGCCGAGTGGAATGAGCGCAACCGCGCCGATCTTTCGGCCATGCGCGAGGCGGGCGTGTCGTCGTTTAAGACCTACTTTGCCTACGACCATCTGCGCCTGGACGATGCCGAGACGCTCGAGGTGCTGGAGGAGCTCAAGCGCGTGGGCGGTATCCTGTGCGTGCATTGCGAGAACGGCACGTTGGTCAACGCGCTGCAGAAGCGCGTGTTTGAGCAGGGTATCCACGGGCCCGAGGGCCATGCGCTCAGCCGTCCGGACGTGTGTGAGGCCGAGGCCGTGAGCCGCCTGCTGTATCTGGCGCACTTGGCCGGGGACGCTCCGGTCAACGTGGTGCACCTTTCGACCAAGCTGGGGCTCGAGGCCATTCGCGCTGCCAAAGCGCGCGGGCAGAAGAACATCTATGTCGAGACATGCCCTCAGTATCTGATGCTCGACGACACCTGCTATCTGGAGCAGGGCGAGGACGGCTTTGCGGGCGCCAAGTACGTGATGAGCCCGCCGCTGCGCCATGCCGGTGACCGTGCCGCGCTGCGCGAGGCGCTTGTGGCTGGCGAGATCGATACTATTGCCACCGACCACTGCAGCTTTAATCTGCACGGGCAAAAGGACCGAGGACGCGATGATTTCCGCGCGATTCCCAACGGCGGGCCCGGCGTGGAGCATCGTCCCGTTGCGATTGCCACGAGCTTTGAGGGACAGCTGGGTCCCGAGGATCTGTGCCGCTTGATGAGCGAGAACCCGGCGCGCGTTTTTGGCATGTATCCGCGCAAGGGCTGTCTTGCCGAGGGCGCCGATGCCGACGTGTGCGTGTGGGATCCGTGCGCGCGTTGGACGATCAGCGCCGCGACGCAGCATCAGGCCGTGGACTACACGCCGCTCGAGGGCTTTGGGGCACATGGCCGCGCCAAGGCCGTGTTTGTGAACGGCGTGCTGGCGGCACGCGACGGCGAGCCCACCGGAGCCCAACCCGGCCGCTACGTGCCCCGCTAACAGGAAGACCGCCGGGGTAGCTAATTTGGGAGATGATTTTTCGGGACGGGGTAGCAAAAAGAGCCCCGTCCCAAATTTGCTACCCCTGGAGGCTGGTGGCGATGAGGGGGCGGTTGAGGGCTGCCTCGAAGCGATCTGCCATTGTTGGGTCGGCAAGCGTGTCGGCTTGGTTGAGCATGACGCGTGCGGTGCTGAGTCCCAGCGCCTGCATCTCGGCATTGAGCACCTGGGCGACGCGCTCGGGCGTGGCGATGTCGGTAGGCTCGCAGCCGCAGCGCTCGCAGAAGAGCTCGGGGCGGTGGACAACCTCGGCGACGGGCCTGCCCAGCCCCGAGGCGCCGACGACCCAGACAACGTTTGCCGTGGCGGCGGGAATTACCGGCTCCCAGGCGGCATGCGCCTTGAGCGGGAGTCGCTTGCTGCCATCTGCCTCGGCCAACACATAGTCAAAGCGCTGCGCCAGCTGGTCGATCGGCTCAGCGGGGGCGGAGAGCTTGCCTGTCTCCGGGTCCAAAACACCCGCCTGGCAGATGCTTCCGCGGACAAGTTCCGCGCATGCCTCGCAGGTGCAGCCGGGAACATGCGGGGTCCCCGGCTTCCAAGGCGCGGCGTCCAGGCGACGGCTCGACCCGTCCCATGGCACGCCGGCGACGGGAAACATGTGCGTGGTGGTGCAGAGGAGCACGCGCCCGCCGCCGCGCATGAGCTCGAGACCCAGCATCTTCAGCAACGTCGACTTGCCGCCGTTGCCGATAATCGCGGTAATGCCCGGCTCGATCTTGAGCGCGGAGGCAAGGTTTCCGCTCGTCGTTTCCATCTGTTCACCGCCGTATAATACTGTGATAATAAATAATCATCAGAGTAGCGGCCGAACCGCTTTTGCTCTGCTCAAACCGTAGCACAGGGAGGTGCCCCGGGAATGCTCGTTTATGTTCGCGGCGCCGGCGATATCGCCACGGGCGTCGCCGCTCGCTTGGTGCGCGCCGGCGTTTCGGTCGTTATGGCCGATATCGCGGTTCCCACGTGCATCCGCCGCACAATCTGTTTTTGCGAGGCCATTCGCCTGGGCGAGGTCGAGGTCGAAGGCATTCGCGCTCGCTTGGCACGGACGCCGGCTGAGGCGCTTGAGATTACCGAGGCTGGAGACGTCGCCGTTGTGGTGGACCCTCAGGCCAAGATGCTCGATGAGCTTAAACCCGCGGCTGTGGTCGACGCGATTTTGGCTAAGCGCAACTTGGGCACCACGCGCGACATGGCGCCTGCCGTCATCGCTGTGGGGCCGGGCTTTACCGCGCCGGTTGACTGCGACGCCGTGGTCGAGACCATGCGCGGACATTTTCTCGGCCGTGTCATTACCCAAGGTTCGCCCCAGCCCAACACGGGCGTGCCGGGCATTATCGCCGGCTATGGCAAGGAACGTGTTATCCACAGCCCCGCCGCCGGCGTGTTTAGGTCCGACCGCACCATCGGCGACATCGTGAGTGCCGGCGATGTGATCGGGTATGCGGGTGATACTCCCATGGTCACGCAGATTGACGGCTGCTTGCGCGGGCTTTTGGCGAACGGCGTGCAGGTGACTGAGGGCTTTAAATGCGCCGATGTCGATCCGCGCGGCGATGCCAGCTATATCAACTACATTTCGGACAAGGCGACGTCGGTCGGCGGCGGTGTGCTCGAGGCGCTCGCTATGCTCACCGGTGTCTTTAGAGGATAGAAGGCGGCAATGGAAAAGCTCGATGTTGTGAATGCGGCGCTTGCCGCCTTGCGTGCTGGTGAGACGTGCGAACTGGTGGTAGTGGCCGGCACGGCAGGGTCGTCACCGCGCGGCGTGGGCGCCTGGATGGCCGTCCTTGCCGATGGCAGCCAGGCGGGCACTATCGGCGGTGGCAAGATTGAACTCTTTGCGCTGGATGAGGCGCGCGAGCTCCTGAGCGCGGGACAGTCGCGTCTGGTCCGCTACACTATGGGCGGCGAGAACTCCGATACCGGCATGATCTGCGGCGGAGCCATCTGCTTGTGCTACCTGCATCTGGATGCGACCCAGGTACCGTTGTTCCAGGAAATTGCCGACGTCTTGGCCTATCGGCGCATCGGCGACTTCGTCATCGACTTTGAGCCGTTTGTCGCGAGCGCGCTCGAGGGCGATGTGGCCGAGTACCATGGCGAGGAATCGCGCCGTACCATTGCGGGCTGCCCCGGGCTTTCGCTGGTGGAGGAGGGGAGTAAGGTCAGCTACACCAACGCGGCCTCCGAGATTCCCGTGGCGCACGTCGAGACGCTCTGCCCCGAGGGCCTGACTTATATCTTTGGCTGCGGCCACGTGGGCGCTGCGACGGCGCGGGTGCTCACGGCGGCGGGTTTTGCCGTCGTGGCCTGCGACGACCGCCCCGGCACGCTGACCCCCGAATGGGTGCCCGGTGTCTACGACCGTCGTCTGGTCGACTACAAGAACCTGAGCGAGCAGTGCCCAATCGGCCCGCGCGACCTGGTGGTCGTTGCCACAGCAGGCCACAAGTCCGATATCGACGTGGTGATTCAGGCCATGCGCGCCAAACCCGCCTATCTGGGCTGTCTGGGTTCGCGCCGCAAGACGGCCTTTGTGCGCGCCCGCCTGGAGCAGGAGGGCTTTACGCAGGACCAGATCGACGGGCTGCACCTGCCGATCGGCGTTGCCATCGAGGCCGAGGATCCCGAGGAGATTGCCATCTCCATCGCTGCCGAGATGATCCACCTGCGCCGCACCAAGCTCGTCCCCCGCAAGCGCTAGTCGCATCCCCATCAATAAGATGCGGTGAAATACGGACTGTTTAAGCCGGTTAAGCCGTCAAACAGTCCCTATTTCACCGCAACTGCCATTTTGATCCCCTAGGGATCAATATGTGCGGGGGAGTTGTGGAGTTGTGCAGGCAGACGAGGTTTTTCTGGAAATACGCTCCCGATGCGCGTATAGTACCGATTGTTTTGTCGGCTCCTGCTGCGTCGAGTCCAAACCGCGAAATGCCATGAGCGGCGCGGATGCAGCCAGGAGGCACGAGGACAACCCATCGTGGCCACGCCCCGTGCTTAAAACCCCAAGAAGGAGTGAACAATGGCAGAAGAGAAGTATGTGCCGCGTCTGAAGACCAAGTACAACAACGAGGTCAAGCAGCAGCTTCAGGACAAGTTCCAGTACGAGAACGTCATGATGATCCCCAAGTTTGAGAAGATCGTCGTGAACATGGGTGTCGGCGAGGCCGCTACCGATTCCAAGGCCATCGACGGTGCCGTGCGCGACCTGCGCGCCATCACCGGCCAGCAGCCGATGATCACCCGTGCCCGCAAGTCCATCGCTACCTTTCGCCTGCGCGCTGGTATGCCGATCGGCTGCAAGGTTACCCTGCGTGGCGACCGTATGTGGGAGTTCTTCGATCGTCTGACCTCCGTCGCGATCCCCCGTATCCGCGACTTCCGCGGCATCTCCGCCAAGAGCTTCGACGGCCGTGGTAACTTCTCCATGGGCGTTACCGAGCAGCTCATCTTCCCCGAGATCGACTTCGACTCCGTCGATCACCAGCGTGGCATGGACATCACTTTCGTGACCACCGCCAACACCGATGAGGAGGCCAAGGCCCTTCTGGACGCCTTCGGTTTCCCGTTCAAGAAATAGGTTCACCTGCCCTATAAGCGCCGTTCCCACAAGGGGGCGGCGCTTGGGGCGAACAATACTCTATGTGAGGAGGATATAAGTGGCTAAGACATCGATGATCGTCAAGTGCAATCGCAAGCAGAAGTTCTCTACTCGTGAGTACACGCGCTGCCAGCGCTGCGGCCGTCCGCACTCTGTGTACCGCAAGTTCGGCCTGTGCCGTGTCTGCTTCCGCGAGCTTGCACTCAAGGGCGAGCTTCCCGGCGTTAAGAAGGCCAGCTGGTAAGTCACTACCAGCGTTTCAAGCATCAGTTTGGAACAGGGAAAACGCGCTAAAAAGGCTTTGCCGTTAAGGGCGGCGAAGAACCAAGAGCACGTGTTCATCAAGAACGAAGGAGAATCTGTATGAACCTTACAGACCCGATCGCAGATATGCTTACGCGCATCCGTAACGCTAACTCTGTGAACAAGGCCACGGTCTCCATGCCGAGCAGCAAGAAGCTCGTCGAGATCGCTCGTGTTCTGCACGAGGAGGGCTACATCGAGGGCTACGATGTCGAGGACACCGTTCCCCAGAAGACTCTGCACATCACGCTTAAGTATGGTCCCAAGAAGGCTAAGGTCATCAACGGCATCCGCCGCATTTCCAAGCCGGGCCTGCGTAAGTACACCGGCGTTGCCGACATGCCCCGCGTCCGCGGCGGCCTTGGTACCGCCATTATTTCCACCAGCCATGGCGTCATGACCGACCGCGATGCTCGCAAGCACAACGTCGGCGGCGAGATCATCGCTTACGTCTGGTAATTCGCTCGGTAGGTAGAAGGAAAGGAGATCACCGTGTCTCGTATCGGTAATAAGCCTGTCCAGATTCCCGCCGGAGTCGAAGTGGCAGTCAACGGCAACAACGTTGTCGTCAAGGGCCCCAAGGGCCAGCTCGAGCTCGATGTCTTTGAGAAGCTCGCTATCAACGTCGAGGACAACGTCCTCACCGTTTCCCGTCCCGACGACGAGCGTGAGACCCGTGCCCGCCACGGCCTCACCCGCGCCCTCATCCACAACATGGTTGTCGGCGTTTCCGAGGGCTTCGAGAAGAAGCTCGAGCTCGCCGGCGTCGGTTACCGCGTGCAGCAGAAGGGCAAGAACCTCGAGTTCTCCCTGGGCTTCTCGCACCCCGTGATCGTCGAGGCTCCCGAGGGCATCACCTTCGAGGTTCCCGACAACACCCACGTGAACGTCAAGGGTATCAACAAGCAGCAGGTCGGTCAGATCGCCGCTGAGATCCGCGGCCATCGTCCTCCCGAGCCTTACAAGGGCAAGGGTATCCACTACGTTGGCGAGCACATCCGCCGCAAGCTGGGTAAGGCCGCCAAGTAGTCGTAACCGACTCACTCGCATAAGACCAGCACCCCGTCAGGTGCTGGCAAGATCAACCTTTTTAGGAGTTTACGTATGAACAAGCATAAGGCGAAGCTGGAAGGCCTCAAGCGTCGTCAGCGTCGTGTTCGCGGCAAGGTCTCGGGTACCTCCGAGCGTCCGCGTCTTCGCGTGACCCGTACTAACGCCAACATCTATGCCCAGATCATCGACGACAGCAAGGGCTCTAGCCTGACGCTCGTCTCTGCCTCGACCCTCGAGGCCGAGTTCAAGGGCACCCACACCTCGAACAAGGAGGCTGCGGAGAAGGTCGGTCAGCTCGTTGGCAAGCGCGCCATCGAGGCCGGCATCACCAAGGTCGCCTTCGATCGCGGTGGCCGTATCTACCATGGCCGCGTCAAGGCCCTCGCCGACGGTGCTCGTGCCGCCGGTCTCGAGTTCTAGGAGGTATGTAGCACATGGCTCGTAATCAGAAGCAGCAGCGCGAGGCCTCCGAGTTCGAGGAGCGCGTCGTTTACATCAACCGCGTGTCGAAGACCGTCAAGGGTGGTCGTCGCATGAGCCTCGTCGCTCTCGTCGTCGTTGGCGACGGCAAGGGCAACGTCGGCGTTGGCATGGGCAAGTCCGCTGAGGTGCCCCTGGCCATCTCCAAGGCGTCTCTCGATGCCAAGAAGAACATGTTCCACGTGCCGGTGACCGAGCAGGGCACCATCCCGCACGAGGTTCTCGGCCACTTTGGTGCCGGCCGCATCATCATCAAGCCCGCTGTCGAGGGTACCGGCGTTATCGCCGGCGGCGCTGTGCGTCCCCTCTTCGAGCTTGCTGGCATCAAGAACGTCCTGTCCAAGTCCCTCGGTACCGACAACGGCCTCAACATCATCAAGGCTGCCGTCGAGGGCCTCAAGGAGCTCTCCAGCCCTGAGGACGTCGCGGCTCGCCGTGGCCTGACGGTCTCCGAGATGTTCGTCGGTAAGGAGAACTAAGCATGGCTGACACCATCAAGATCAAGCAGGTCCGCAGCACCAACGGTTGCAAGCAGGACCAGGTCCGTACTGTCCGTGCCCTCGGTCTCCACAGGATCCGCGAGGTTCGCGAGATTGCTGACAACGAGTCCGTCCGCGGCATGATCTTCAAGGTCAAGCACCTTGTCGAGATTGTAGAGGAGTAGCAAATGCAGCTTCACGATCTTACTCCCGCGCCCGGTTCCACCAAGAACCGCAAGCGCGTCGGCCGTGGCAATTCTTCGGGTCACGGCACCACTTCTGGCCGCGGCCAGAAGGGCCAGGGTTCCCGCTCTGGCGGCACCAAGGGTGCCGGCTTCGAGGGTGGCCAGACTCCGCTGGCTATGCGCCTGCCCAAGCTTCCGGGCTTCCGCAACCCCCGTCGTATCGAGTACACCGCTGTTAACGTTGAGCGTCTCGAGCGTAAGTTCGAGGATGGCGCTGTGATCGACGGTGCCGCTCTTAAGGCCGCTCGCATCACCAAGAGCGAGTTCGAGCCCGTCAAGGTGCTCGGCAATGGTGAGCTCACCAAGAAGTTCACGGTCAAGGTCGACAAGGTAAGCGCTTCTGCGCAGGCCAAGATCGAGGCCGCCGGCGGAAAGGTCGAGCTGCCGTGCTAAATGGTCTTAAGAATGCTTTCCGCATCAAAGAATTGCGCGAAAAGATTCTTTTTACCATAGCTATGCTCGTCGTGTACCGCATTGGTGCGCACGTTCCTGTGCCCGGCATTCCCTTCCAGGGGATGCTGGGCCTTTTCTCGACCGATAACAATTCGGTCGCCGCAGGTGCTATGGCCCTCCTGAATCTTTTCTCTGGCGGCGCGTTGAGCTATGTGTCGGTGTTTTCGCTGGGCATCATGCCTTACATCACCAGCTCAATCATCCTCCAGATGCTCCAGGCCGTTGTGCCTTCCCTGCATGAGCTTGCCCGCGAGGGCGAGGTCGGTCAGACCAAGATTACGCAGTATTCGCGTTACCTCACCCTGGCTCTGGCAATCCTCAACTCCGTGGGTTACCTCTTCCTCTTTAAGAGCTTCGGCATCAGCTTTAATGGCGCCGGCGCTCCCGAGATCATCTTCGACCTCATGATCGTCGGCACGCTCACTGCGGGCGCTATGCTGATCATGTGGATTGGTGAGCTCATCACCCAGCGCGGTATCGGCAATGGCATGTCCCTGATCATCTTTGCGAACATCATGGCCGGCCTGCCGCAGGCGATCTTCTCCAGCACCGAGGGTAATGCCGGCGGCATCATCACCATGGTGATCATCTGCGCCATCATCCTGCTGGTTATCCCGCTGATTGTTTTTCTTGAGCGCGGCCAGCGCCGCATCCCGGTCTCCTACGCTAAGCGCGTCGTGGGCCGTCGCATGATGGGTGGCCAGACCACCTACCTGCCCATCAAGGTCAATACCGCGGGTGTCGTGCCGATCATCTTCGCTTCGGCGCTGCTGTACTTCCCGGCTCAGATTGCCGTGTTCTTCCCCGGCATCGGCTGGATTCAGGCAGTTGCCTCTGCGCTTTCGACCGGTTGGCTCAACTGGGTGCTTAATGTTGTCCTCATCGTGTTCTTCGCGTACTTCTACACCTCCATGGTGTTCAACCCCGATGACACGGCCGACAACCTTAAGAAGCAGGGCGGCTTTATTCCGGGCGTCCGTCCGGGTAGGGCTACCGCGGCCTACATCAAGAACGCGCTCAACAAGATCACGCTTCCCAGCGCTGTCTTTTTGGCGCTCATCGCCATCGTGCCTTCGATCATCTTCTCCTTCACGGGTAACCATCTGATCCAGGCATTTGGCGGCACGTCCATCCTCATCATGGTCGGCGTCGTGCTCGACACGGTCGATAAGCTCGAAGGCCAGATCAAGATGTATGATTACGATGGATTCTTTAAATAGGCTAGAGGAGGATTGCTCATGAACCTCGTATTGCTCGGAGCTCCGGGTGCCGGTAAGGGCACCGTCGCACAGGAGCTCGTCGCCGAGTTTGGCGTCGCTCACATTTCCACGGGCGACCTGCTGCGTGCTGCCGTCAAGGGTGGCACCGAGCTTGGTATTCAGGCTAAGAAGTACATGGACGCTGGCGAGCTCGTTCCCGACCAGCTCGTGATCGACCTTGTCAAGGAGCGCCTTGCTGCCGATGACGCCCAGCAGGGCTTCATCCTCGACGGCTTCCCGCGCAACACCGCCCAGGCTGTGACGCTCGATTCCGAGCTCTCCGCCATGGGTCGCGAGATCGACTGCGCCCTTCTGGTCGACGTGGCCCCCGAGGTCATCATCGATCGTCTGTCTTCGCGTCGCACCTGCCGCGCCTGCGGTTACACCGGCACCGCTGCCGATGCTACCTGCCCCAAGTGCGCCGGCGAGATGTATCAGCGCGACGACGACAAGCCCGAGACCATCAAGAACCGTCTCGACGTCTACGAGAAGTCCACGAGCCCGCTCGTCGACTACTATCGTGGCCAGGGTCTGCTCAAGTCGGTCAACGGTGACCAGGCTCGCGAGACCGTGTACGGGGATGTCAAAGAGGCTCTTGGTCTATGATCAAGATTAAGTCTGCAACGCAAATCGAGCAGATGAAGAAGGCAGGAGCGCTATCTAAGATGGCGCTCCGCCACGTTGGAGCCATGGTGCGCCCTGGTGTTTCGACCTTTGAGCTCGATCAGCTCGCGGAGCAGATTATCCGTATGCATGGCGGCACCCCGGCCTTTAAGGGTTACGGCGGGTTCCCCGGTACCATTTGCGCATCGATTAACGATGCCGTGGTCCACGGTATTCCCAACCCCGACATGATCCTGCGCGATGGCGATATCATCTCCATCGATACGGGAGCCGTTGTCGACGGTTGGGTTGGCGATAACGCTTGGACGTTTTTTGTCGGCACACCCACGCCCGAGGCCAAGGCCCTGTGCGAGGTCACGCGCGATTGCCTTAAGGCTGCCATCGAGCAGGCTGTTCCCGGTAACCATATCGGGGATGTTGGTTACGCCGTTCAGTCCCTCGCCGAGTCTCACGGTTACGGCGTGCTTCGTGACTATGTGGGCCATGGCATTGGCCGCGTGATGCACGAGGACCCCAACGTTCCTAACTATGGAAAGAAGGGGAGGGGCGTTCGCCTCCAGGCCGGCATGGTCATTGCCATCGAGCCGATGGTTACGATGGGTTCCAACCATGTGAGCACGGGCTCCGACGGTTGGATTGTTACGACCAACGACCACCTGCCCGCCGCACACTACGAGAACACCGTCGCCATTACCAATGACGGTCCGGTGATTCTCACCACGGATGCCCAGGGTGCTTGGTGTTCCTTGCAAGGCGGTGAAATGTAAAAGTCGCCGCCCCCTGATGCCCAACCTCGCCTTTCAATTTCGAAGGCATGACCCCAAGGTCTATGCCTTCTCATTTCAAGGCGATCTTGGGCATCAGGGAACGGCTTTGTTTTACATTTCTCAAATGTAACAAGTTCCGCTTAGTTGTGGAGCCATTACGAAGATACTACGATACGTGCATGCGTATTGTAGAATACTCAATCGCTGTCGTTTTCTAGAGAAAGATGATTGCTTGTGAAGAAGGAAGACGCAATTGAGCTCGAGGGTACGGTAAAGGAACCGCTGCCCAACGCCATGTTTAAGGTCGAGCTCGAGAACGGTCATTCGGTTCTGTGCAACATTTCTGGCAAGATCCGAATGAATTACATCCGTATTCTCCCCGGTGACAGGGTTGTCGTGGAGCTTTCCCCGTACGACCTGACCCGCGGCCGCATCACCTATCGCTACAAATAGCGGCACGCATACACGCACTCCATTTCCGGCTGCAGGCTTAGCTCAACCTACGGTCGGATTGTGTGTGAAGACCAGCCATAGTTTTAAACGCCTGCGGCTGGGCGAGTAGATAGTAGGGAAGTAGTTTGAGCGCTACCGAAAGGAAGAACGATGAAGGTACGTCCTTCGGTCAAGAAGATGTGCGATAAGTGCAAAATCATTAGGCGCCATGGCAAGGTCCTCGTCATTTGCGAGAACCCCCGTCATAAGCAGCGTCAGGGTTAAGAGAGGAGACTACGTTGGCCCGTATTAATGGTGTCGACCTCCCGCGTGAGAAGCGCGTTGAGATCGGTCTGACCTACATTTACGGCATCGGCCGCACCACTGCGACGAAGATCTGCGTCGAGTGCAACGTTAACGTGGATACGCGCGTTAAGGACCTCACCGAGGATGAGGTTAACGCCATCCGCGATTATATCGATAAGAACCAGATCATGGTTGAGGGTGACCTCCGCCGTGAGCGCAACCAGAACGTCAAGCGCCTTATGGACATCGGCTGCAACCGCGGCCTTCGTCACCGCAAGGGCCTCCCGGTCCGCGGCCAGCGCACCCACACTAACGCTCGTACCCGCAAGGGCCCGAAGCGTCAGATCGGTGCTAAGAAGAAGAAATAAGGAGCGCTAGATAGATGGCTACTGCTAAGAAGAACGTTCGCGCTGCCCGTCTGAAGCGCGCGGACCGTAAGAACATTTCCGTGGGCCAGGCTCACATTCGTTCTACGTTCAACAACACGATCGTTTCGATCACCGATCCCCAGGGCAACGTCATTTCCTGGAAGTCGGCTGGCCAGGTGGGCTTCAAGGGCTCCCGTAAGTCCACGCCGTTCGCTGCCCAGATGGCTGCCGAGGCTGCTGCCAAGCAGGCCATGGAGCACGGTATGAAGAAGGTTTCCGTCTTCGTCAAGGGCCCCGGCTCCGGTCGTGAGACCGCCATCCGCTCCCTCCAGGCTGCTGGCCTCGAGGTCTCGAGCATCCAGGACAAGACCCCCATCCCGCACAACGGCTGCCGCCCCAAGAAGCGTCGCCGCGTGTAACTGAAAGGATCGTATCAATATGGCAATCGACAGGACTCCTGTTCTTAAGCGCTGCCGTCAGCTCGGGATCGATCCCGCTGAGCTCGGTTACAGCAGCAAGAAGGAATCTATCCGTCAGCCCAAGCGCCGTCGCAAGGAATCTGAGTACGGCATGCAGCTGCGCGAGAAGCAGAAGGTCAAGTTCATCTATGGCGTTCTGGAGAAGCAGTTCCACGGCTACTTCAACAAGGCCCGCAAGATGAACGGCGTCACCGGTGAGAACCTCATGATCATCCTTGAGTCTCGCCTCGACAACGTCGTCTTCCGTCTTGGCTTCGCCCGCACCCGCAAAGAGGCTCGTCAGTCCGTCCGTCACGGTCACTTCACCGTGAACGGCAAGCGCGTGGACATCCCGTCCTACCGCGTCAAGGCCGGCGACGTCGTCGCTGTCGGCGAGAAGTTCCGTGACCTCCTCCCCATCAAGGAGGCTCTGATTTCCTCCGAGCGCTTTGAGGTCCCTGGCTGGCTCGAGGTCGATATCGAGAAGCTGTCTGGTAACGTGCTCGCTCTGCCGACGCGTGAGCAGATCAGCGGTGATATCAACGAGCAGCTCATCGTCGAGCTCTACTCTAAGTAGTCCATCCGGGCTGCTGAGGCTGGAGGTAATACATGTCAGAATTCATTAGGCCTCAGGTTCAGGTCGAAGAGATCAACGAGACGTCTGCTCGTGTCTCCGTCGAGCCGCTCGAGCGTGGCTACGGCGATACGCTGGGTAACTCCCTTCGTCGCGTACTTCTGTCCTCGCTCGAGGGTGCCGCCGTCGAGGCTATTCAGATCGATGGTGCACAGCACGAGTTCATGACCATCCCTAACATGGTCGAGGATGTCACCGACATCGTCCTGAATGTCAAGGGTCTTGTCTTCAGGGCTCTCGGCACGACCGACGAGGCGACCGCCACCATCTCGGTTGACGGCCCCTGCGAGGTCACCGGTGCGGACTTCTTTATTCCGTCCGAGTTTGAGCTGGTCAACCCCGAGCAGCACATCGCTACGCTCACCGAGGGCGGCCATCTCACCATGAGCATGCGCATCGGCTATGGCCGCGGCTATGTCTCTGGCGAGGCTAACAAGCGCGACAACGATCCCATCGGTGTGATCCACGTCGACTCGCTGTACTCGCCGGTGTCCCGTTGCGCCAAGCTCGTTGAGGCTTGCCGTGTCGGTCAGCACACCGACTACGACCGCCTTGTCCTCGAGATCGAGACCAACGGCTCCATCGCTCCGCGCGACGCCGTGGTCCAGGCTGCCAATATCATCAACCAGCATATGGCTGCCTTTATGAACCTTGCCGAGACCCCCGAGGTCGAGGAGGAGGCTTCGATCTTCGCTCCCGAGGTCACCAACGACAACGCCGAGCTGGACAAGCAGATCGAGGATCTGGACCTTTCTGTCCGTTCCTACAACTGCCTTAAGCGCGCCAGCATTCACTCGGTCCGTCAGCTCGTTGAGTTCTCGGAGAACGATCTGCTCAACATCCGTAACTTCGGTGTTAAGTCGATCGAGGAAGTGAAGGACAAGCTTGAGTCCATGGGCCTGAGCCTGAAGGCTTAATGCTTCGCATATTTGAGGAGAAACTAGACCATGCGTCACAACGTTAAGAAGGGCCTGAAGCTCGGCACCGATGCGAGCCACACCAAGGCCATGAAGAAGAGCCTTGCTAAGGCCCTCTTCGAGAACGACCGCATCAAGACCACCGAGACCCGCGCTAAGGCGCTGCGTTCGGTCGTCGACCCGATCATCACTTGGGCCAAGAAAGGCGACCTGCACTCTCGTCGTCTGGCTATCGCCAAGCTCGGCGATAAGCAGCTCGTTGCCGAGATCTTCGACAAGGCTGCCCAGGGCATGTGGCAGGACCGCAACGGCGGTTACACCCGCATCATGAAGCTCGGCAACCGCAAGGGCGACAACGCTCCCATCGTTATCATGGAGCTCGTCACCGAGCCTTGCACGCCTAAGGCCAAGAAGGCTGCTCCGGCCCCCAAGAAGGCCGCTGCTCCCAAGAAGGTCGAGGCCGTCGAGGAAGCTCCTGCTGAGGAGACCGCTGAGTAGACTTTCCGTCTGCATAGGCTATATTCGAGGGGTACGTTCGCGTACCCCTCTTTTTTGTCGCGATACCGTTGCTTGTTTGTTGGGAGCGCCCATGACTGCGCCGTCTGATTTCAATTCGATTTCCGAGCTTGACGCCACACTCGTATTTCGTGTGGCCTATGATGGCTCGTCGTATAGCGGATTTGCCGAGCAGCCGGGACAGACGACGGTTGCTGGTGAGCTACGTCGAGCCATCGAGACGCTGCTTCGCCGCCCGATCGATCTGACGTGCGCGGGGCGTACCGATGCCGGCGTGCATGCCGTGGCTCAGTACATCAGCGTGCCCGTTACGGACGCTGAGCTCGCTCTGACGCGCCGTAGGTGGCTGCGGGCCATGGATGCCCTGCTGCCCAAAGATATCGCCATAAACGAGGTCTACAGGGCCCGTAAAGGCTTTTCTGCACGCTTTGACGCGCATTCCCGTACGTATACATACCGTATTGCCGATCGCGATGCGCGCCCCGTGCTGTCCCGCGGTGCCGTGTGGTGGCATCGCTATCCCTTGGATGTTGAGGCTATGTCTTCTGCCTGCCCCGCGCTGCTGGGCGAGCAGGACTTTAAAAGCTTTTGCAAGGTTGCCTCGGCCGTTGGCAAACCCACGCATCGCTGCGTGATGCGTGCCGAATTTGGCCATGAGGTTGCGTTTGGCGAGGACATCCTGACGTTTACCATCGAGGGCAATGCGTTTCTGCATTCGATGGTCCGTACGATCGTGGGCACGCTTGTCGAGATTGGCATGCATCGCCGTGAACCCGAGTGGATGCGCGAGGTTATCGATGCTTGCGACCGTACCGCTGCGGGCCCCACGGCTCCTGCCTGCGGCCTTGCGTTTATGGGCGTGGATTACGATCCCGCCGAGCTTGTCGTGCTCGACTAGGGGAGGGCTCGACGTGTCGTGCGTCGACACCTGTCATCTGTGGGCTGCGCGTGTGCAACATCTGTTCTTGGCGTGCAATGCAACCGGTGTCTCATTGCTTTTATTGCCGGGGTGTACCATGAACCACGGTTTGATTCATTGCTGTCGAGAGGACGGATAATTTGGTTCGACGTGGTTCGCATCCGCGACTTTCGGTGATCCTTGTGGTAGAAGGTTCGCCCAGCTATGCGATGCGTGCGCTCGAGAGTATCCAGAACCAAGACCTCTACGATTTGCAGATTGTCGTTGTCTGCCGCGATGCTGCGCCCGGTGTGCGCCATTCGCTTCAAGTTGCTGCCGACAGGGACATCCATATTGATTTGATTGACGTCGAGGACGCGAAGCGCGGCGCTTGTCTTCGTGCCGGTTTTGATGCCTCGCGCGGCTCTCAAATCATCGCCATGAACGCCGATGAGTGGTTTGCTCCGCAGGCCCTTTCCAAGATGGTCGATATCGCGTGCGATACTGCGGCAGACATTGTGCTCCCCTCGGTGTCGCTCGATCGATACGATGCGCATCGCGAGCGTCATTCGCGCGTCTTGGATGCTGCCTCTATTGCCATAGAAGACGAGTCTTCTATGGTGACTGGGCTGCCCCAGTTGATTTTGGGCGGCCTAGTCGCTCAGACCTCTGGCGTGATGTATAGCCGTCCGCTGTTTGAGGCATGCCTGTCGCGCGGCAAGGCGTACCGTACGGTTGAGTTTATGGCTTATGCGCTCTCGCAGGCACGATTCGTGTCCGGCTGCGGCGACGCTTGTTTCCACGCGGCGGCACCTAAGCTTACAGATGCCTTTGATCCCACCATGTATGCCAGGATATCCGATGACACTCGAGCGCTCGACGAGCTTGCGGACTCACTCTCGGAAGCAGATAGCGGTGGTCGGCTCAAGCTGGCAAGCCAAAAGTTCTACTTTGCCGGACTGGTCGCCTGCATCGAGAATTTGTGTCTGAGCCCGCATGGGGTGTCGTCAATCGAGCGTTCCGCCCGCATGCGTGATATGCTCGAGGCGCCTCGAACCCGTCAGATGGTCGCCGCGCTCAAGGATAACCATCGGGGACTCGGTCTGTTGTTTGGGCCGATCGCCAGCGCCAAGCCCGCGCGCTGCGTGATGTGTACGCATCTGGCAGCTTTTCTTAACCGGACGGGCGCAAAAACCGCCTAAACGGCTCATTACGAAACAAACTTGCATAGAATTGTTTCGAAATGCGTTCTTATACACAAAAGCCTTCAAATAGCGTTAAACTATTCAATCACTGATTGATTGTCTCCGCCATCTTTTGGAGAGAGGGTTTGTATGGCTAAAAAACGCAATGGGCGCCAGGATGCCATTAGAGATATTGTGCGCAATAAGGATGTCCGCACGCAGCGCGTGCTGGTCGATGAGCTCCGTGCTATGGGCTTTGATTGCACGCAGGCGACTGTCTCTCGCGATATTGCCGATATGGGGCTGCGTAAGCTCCCTGAGGGCATCTATGTTCTGGCAGAGGACCTGCACCTGCAGCGTATGGTTTCCGAGCTCGTAACGGGCGTTCTGCGTACTGATAATCTGGTTATGATCAAGGCTCAGCCTGGCACGGCTTCCGGCATCGCCGCCGCCGTTGATGCGGCAGAGTTACCCGATGTGCTTGGCTCGCTTGCCGGCAACGATACGATTTTGGTTATTGCCCAGACGGCCGAGGACGGCGAGCGTCTCGAGGCGCTGATCAATAAGTTGAGCAATTCTCGCAAGTAGGTGTGCGGGTCGTGCGCTCGGCATTGTGTGCGCTGACATAGTGGCTTGTAAGGGGCATCGACGTTGGTCGGTACCCCTTTTTGTTTGCCGGTATAAAGACCGCCCACCAGGTCGCTTCAAACTAAAAGGCCCCGAGCAGTTCAATAAGCTGCTCGGGGCCTTGTTGGCTTTAGTCGCGTACTTCTTAGCCGACCGTATCGTCAGGCGTGGGCGAGGGGTCGGGAGTGGGCGTAGGCGTAGGCGTAGGCGTAGGCGTAGGCGTGCCGCCATCGCCGCCGGTCGAACCACCAGTGGAGCCACCCGTCGAGCCACCGGTCGTACCGGTGCCGCCGGTGGTGTCGCCGCCCGTGGTCTCGGTGGTCGTGGTCGTCGTGGTAGTCGTTGTGGTGGTTTCCTCTTCCTCTTCGTCCTTGTCCTTGTCGTCGTTCTCCGACTTCTTGGTGTTGTTGGTGCCGTAGAACTTCCAGACGCTGTTGTTCTTGTAGGTGGGCGCCGTTCCGGTCGCAAACTCCTCGCGCTCGGTACCGGTCAGAACGGTGTTCATAAACCGCTTAAAGACAGGCAGGTTGGTGCTGTCGCCCAGCAGGTCCGTGCCGTACTTTTGGATGGGGATCTCGCCCGCGGAATAGCCGGTCCACAGGGCGCACGCCAGCTGCGGGGTATAGCCGCAGAACCACAGGTTGGTGGTGTTGTCGGTGGTGCCCGTCTTGCCGGCATAGGGCTGGTTGACGCTTAGGGCACCGGCAGCGCCCGTACCGCCGCCCTGCATGACGCCGGACAGAACATCGGTGACCGCGGCGGCCTCGCCCTCGGTAAGCACCTGTGAGGGATTGTCAGTGTGCTGGTACAGCACCGAGCCGGTACGAGAGTCAATCTCGGTGATGGCGATCGGCTGGCGATAGTAGCCGCCATTGGCAAACGTTGCGTAGGCGGCGGCCATCTCGAGCGGCGAGATCGAGCCGGTGCCGAGCGTCATGACGGGAACGTCCTCGATGTTGTCCTTGGCGGGATCGATGCCGAGCTTTTTGACGAGCGAGATGATCTTGCTGTTGCCGACGGCTTCCGCCACCTGGATGTAGCCGGTGTTGGAGGAGTATGCCGTCGCCTGCTTAAGCGTGATGTTGCCATAGCTATGGTTGGCGTAGTTTTGGACCTCGGTCGTGGTGCCCTTGGCCTTGAGCGGCGAGTTGCAGTTGAGGGTGACGTTGGGGTTCATGCCGTTTTGGATGGCAGTTGCCAGCGTAAAGGCCTTAAAGGTGGAGCCGACGGGACGCTTGGCCGTGGCATGGTTTACGTGGTTCTCGTCGGCGTTGTAGTCGTAGCCGCCCACCATGCACTTGATGTAGCCGGTCTTGGGGTCGACGACGACCATGCCCATGTCCAGGCCGTCGAGCGAGAGCGTGTCGAGCTGCTCGCGAACGGCATTCTCTGCCACCTGCTGCATCGTGGGATCGATGGTGGTCTTGACGGTCAGACCGCCCTTAAAGAGCACGTCGGTCGAGAACTCCTGCTCCAGCAGCTGCTTAACATAGGCGACAAAGTAGGGCTGCGAGTATACGTCGACGCCGCTGCCCGAAATCTCGGTCACGTTGAGGGTGATGGGCTCGGCCTGTGCGGCATCGTGCTCCTCCTGCGTGATGTGGCCCAGGCGCAACATGTTGTCGAGGACCTTGTTGCGACGGGACAGCGCCAGGTCGGGGTTGACCGTGGGGTCGTACTGCGAGGGCGAGTTGGGAAGGCCGATCAACAGCGCGGCTTCGCTCAGGGTGAGGTCGGCGGCGCTCTTGGATAGGTAGGTCTCGGCGGCGGCCTCGATACCGTAGGCGCCGTGGCCGTAATAGATGGTGTTGAGGTACATCATGAGGATCTCGTCTTTGGAGTACATATCCTCCATCTTGACGGCGATGTAAGCCTCGCGCACCTTACGCTCGATGGTCGAGTCGAACTGCTCCTCCTGCAGGATGGTGTTGCGCACCAGCTGCTGGGTGATAGTCGAGGCGCCTTCGTGACCGCCGCCGAGGGTTGCCACCGCAGCGCGCGCGATACCCCACAGGTCGATACCGCCGTGCTCGTAGAAGCGCTCGTCCTCGACGTCAACGGTGCCCTGCAGCACGTAGGGGGAGACCTCGTCCTTGGTGATAGACTTGCGGTTTTGCGTGTAGAAGCTCGCAATCTTGTTGCCGTTGCAGTCGACGATCTCGGTGGGCTCGCTCACCAGATACGCGTTGGCGTCGGTGTAGTCGGGCAGATCGGACAGCCAGCGGTTGACGTTGCCGACCATGCCGATGCCAAATGCCACGCCCGCGATAAGCAAAAAGCCCAAAAACGAGAGCAGGATTATGGGCAGAGCATGCGTCTTTGAACGGCTGCGTCCCTGTCGTTGGCGAGGACCCATATATTGACCTCCAGGTATGTCGTGCCGGACGGTGGATGTGCCGTCGGGGCAGGATGGACATAAGTTATTACACGATAAACCAAACGGGGCGCGCGAGGCCTCGTGTATGCTGGAAGACGGCATTTTTCAGAGTGAATGCATACCTTGGTAAGGAGTTTGTCGATGGCGATTCGGACGATGGGGCCGAGCGGACAATACGAGACTGGATTGGATGCTGCCGGTGCGGCGCTGCCCGAGCTGCTGGCGCCGGCGGGCGGGCTCGACCAGATGCTTGCGGCCATCGCCGCGGGTGCCGATGCCATCTATGCGGGGTTGGGCGGCTTTAACGCCCGTGTGAGTGCGCACGGTTTTACCGACGACGAGTTTGCACGCGGCTGCGCCGTGGCGCATGCCCATGGCGTGCGTGTGTACGTAACGCTCAACGTGTTCGTATTTGACGACGAGTTGTCCGACGCGGTGGCGTTGGGAGCTCATGCACTAGAGCTGGGCGCCGATGCTCTGATTGTCGCCGATGCCGGGTTGGCCTGCGCGCTGCGCGCGGCGATTCCCGGGGTCGAGATTCACCTGTCCACGCAGGCGGGCGCTCATAGCGAAGGCGCCGTGCGGCTTGCCGCCGATGAGCTGGGGGTCGAACGCGTGACGACGGCACGCGAGCTGACGGTCGACGAGATTGCCTCCTTGTGCGGTACGGGCGTGCCTATCGAGGTGTTCTGCCACGGGGCCATCTGCATTGGCTACTCGGGTGCTTGTGAGTTCTCAGCCCTGAGACGCGGGCGCTCGGCGATGCGCGGGGAATGCACACAGCCGTGCCGTCTGGCGTACGACCTGGTGGACGAGGCGGGACAGAGCGTTGTCGCCGTCGAGGGAGATCGCCTGCTGTGCCCGCGCGACTATCTGGGTATTGCGCATCTGCCCGAGCTTGTAGATGCCGGCGTGGCGTCGCTCAAGATCGAGGGGCGCATGAAGAATCCCGACTACGTCTTTAACGTGGTGCGGGTGTGGCGCCGGGCGCTCGATATGCTGTGCGACGGCGCGTGGGACCCCGGTGCCGTGGAAGAGCTTGAACGCGAGCTGGGCCGGTCGTTCAACCGCGGGTTTACCGACGCGTATCTGCGGGGGCGTTCGGGCGCCGAGCTTATGAGCTTTGAGCGTGCGATCAACCAAGGTGTGCGCGTGGGACGCCTGGTGGCCGTTGGCCACGAGGAAGTGACCGTCGAGCTCGATGCCGCCGTGGCGGCGGGTGACACGCTCGAGATTCGGTTCTATCCGGGTGCCGACGCGCGTCCCGATGTGCCCAAGCGCTGGCCGCAGGTGCCCTGCCCGGTGGATGCCGCAGCGGGGAAGCGCGTCGTCGTGCATTGCAAGCGTAAGGTGGACGCGGGCTGCGAGGTGTACCTGATTCGCAGTGCCGGCGTGCTGGGGCAAACGGCAACGGTGTTGGAGCGCATGCGGGCCGAGGCAGATGCGATTGCGCCCGTTGCACGTGCCGTTGAGGTACTGCCCTTTGAGGACGTTGCGGTGGATGGCGGTGCGTCGACGGAGTTGGTGGAGTGCACGGCTCCCGCTCGCATGGTTTTTGCTTGGCAGCTGATGGATGCCGACCCGCGCGGAGAACTCGATTTGTCCGACGCCGCTGTGGTGCTTGACGAGGTGTGCCGCACGGGTGACGCTGACCGGACCCGCTCACTGACACAGCGTGCCGGGCGCGTCGTCTGCCGCAACCTAGGACAGGTGGTGATCGCTCGCGAGCTGGGCGTGACGTTTGACGTGGCGGCGCCGGTGTTCTGCGCGAATCGGGCCACGCTTGCCTGGCTGCGCGAACTCGGTGCGGGGCGGGTGTACTTGCCGGCCGAGTTGCTCGGCAATGATGCGGAGCGTATTGCCGAACTGGCTGCTGAACCCGGCGTCTGGGGTCCGGTCGACGCCGATCGTCCCGAGCTTATGGTGTGCGAGCACTGCCTGCTGACCGCCGAGGGCGTCTGCGCTACCGATGCGACGGGACAGGTCCGTTGCCGCGACTGCTTGCGTCGTCGGCGGGTACGCTATCTGGTCGAGCGTGACGGTACACGTCTGCCGGTCGCCGTTGACGCGTGCGGCAGGACGAGGATTTTCCTGTCGTAGGTGCCGCGTCGCGTCAGTTTGTTATCATATGAGAGTTTATGGACTTCCAGCACCGCCGTATCCGGTGAGGGTGCTATAGCAAAAGGAGGATACCCAATGCTGTCTGTTGACGAGCAAATGCGTATCATCACCTCGGGCGCTGCGAAGATCGTCCCCGAGGCCGACCTTCGTAAGAAGCTTGAGAAGGGCGAGCCCCTCAACATCAAGCTCGGCGTCGACCCCACCAGCCCCGACCTGCACCTGGGCCATGCCGTGCCGCTGCGCAAGATGCGCCAGTTCCAGGACCTGGGCCACAACGTCACCCTTATCATCGGCAACGGCACCGCGCTGATCGGCGACCCCTCGGGCAAGAACTCCACCCGCCCGCAGCTTTCGCAGGAGCAGATCGAGGCCAATGCCGAGACCTACGTGAGCCAGGCCATGAAGATCCTGGACCCCGAGAAGACCACCATCGTGCACAACGGTGACTGGATTCTGTCGATGGATCTGGCCGGTCTGCTGCAGGTGTGCTCCAAGTTCACCGTTGCCCGCATCCTTGAGCGCGACGACTTTACCAAGCGCTACCAGTCTCAGACGCCGATCGCCCTGCATGAGTTCCTGTATCCCGTGATGCAGGCCTTCGACTCTGTGCAGATCAAGGCCGACGTGGAGATGGGTGGCACCGATCAGCTCTTCAACCTGCTCGCCGGCCGCGAGCTCATGGAGAAGATGGGCATGGAGCCCCAGATCGCGCTCACCATGCCGCTGCTCGAGGGCACCGATGGCGTTCGTAAGATGTCCAAGTCCTATGGCAACTACATCGGCCTGACCGACGCCCCCAAGGATATGTTCGGCAAGACCATGTCCATCCCCGACGAGATGATCGGCAAGTACTATCGTCTGGCCAGCTCGCTCACCCCGGCCGAGGTCGACAAGATCGACGCCGCTTTGGCCGATGGCTCTGCCGACCCCTATGAGCTCAAGCGTGCCCTGGGCCGCGACCTGTGCGACACCTACCACGGCGCCGGTGCCGGCGACGAGGCTCAGGCCGAGTTCGACCGCGTGTTCAAGGAAGGCCAGCTCGCCGACTTCCCCGAGAAGCATGTCGAGCTGACCGTCAACGACGAGGGTCAGATCTACCTCGCCGGCCTGCTCAAGGATCTGGGACTTTCGGCCAGCGCCGGCCAGGCCCGTCGCGATATCGACGGCGGCGGCGTCAAGATTAATGGCGAGGCCGTGGCTCCCAAGAGCTACAACATCGACCCCAGCGCGCTCAAGCTGGGCGACACCCTCTCCGTGGGCAAGCGCAAGGGCTTCAAGCTTATTTAGTTACGCGGTTTTACCAAACCGCGTAACCGGTCGACGCTGCAAACCCGCCAGCGCGGCAATCTGCCTTTCAACTTCGGCGGCATGACCAGAAGGTCAATGCCGCCTCGTTTCAAGGCACCTTGCTCGCTCTGGCGGGTTTTCGCTGTCGTTGCCAAGACATCGGCGCTTCCGTTGTTGTAGGTGGCAGTTAGGTGCACTCATTGGGGACAGACTTAAATGAGTGCCCACAGAATGAGAGTGGAT
This sequence comes from Coriobacteriaceae bacterium, assembly GCA_902835305.1. GTDB lineage: Bacteria > Actinomycetota > Coriobacteriia > Coriobacteriales > Coriobacteriaceae > Collinsella. The sequence goes on along the minus strand of CADFMD010000002.1, from coordinate 110,892 downwards.
AATCTTCCGTTTTTGGCCTGCTTGGGGGTTCAAAGTGGGAGATTATCCACTCTGCGGCACTTGGGGACGTTCCTTTTGTGCCGGCACTTTGGGACACTCCTTGTCATTGGTACAAAGCAACCTGTCCCCATTGCGCCAAGCGGCGTGTGCCGTTAAGCGGAGGGGGTGTATTCCCGACCCATCGTTTGGGCATACAATGGCTATTGACTTGCTGCGGTGAAGGTCTGTCCGCCCCGCAGCTTTTTTCTACGGTTAAAGGAGTATGTATGTCCGTTGAGGTCATGAGGTCTGTGATCGACGCTGCCGAGGGTCGCGTGCCCGTCGACACGCTGTTTACCAATGCGCAGATTGTCGACGTATATGGCCAGCGCGTGGCGCCCGGTAGCGTTGCCGTCAAGGATGGCGTAATCGTCGGCGTGCTCTACGACGGTCGCGATGACGCTGCTGGCACCTACGAGGCGGCTGAAGTCATCGACTGCCAGGGCCGCTATCTTGCCCCCGGTTTTATCGACGGGCACTTGCATATCGAATCTTCGAACATCCGCCCTGCTGAGTATGCGCGCATGGCGGCGACGCGCGGCACCACCACTGCCATTGCCGACAGCCACGAGATTGCCAACGTTTCCGGCCTGGACGGCCTGCGCTTTATGATCGAGGACGGCCGTCGCGCGCCCATTTCCATCAAGTACATGATGCCCTCGTGCGTGCCCGCGCTGCCCGATGAGCAGGCCGGTGCCGTCATTACCGCCGCCGATATGCAGGCGTTTTTTGCCGAGTATCCGGGCGATGTCTTCGGTCTGGGTGAGATGATGAACCTGCCGGGCGTCTTTATGGGCGACCCCGAGACCTGTGCTCGCATCGATGCTGCCAACCAGACGCCGTCCAAGCAGGTTGACGGCCACGCGCCGCTCGTTGCCGGAAAGGACCTCAACGCCTATGCCGCGGCGGGCATTATCGCCGACCACGAGTCGACGATTCCCGAGGAGGCACTCGACAAGCTGTCCCGCGGCATGTATGTGATGCTGCGCGAGGGTACGTGCAGCCATGACCTGGCCAACTTGTCGCCGATGCTGCTGGAAAACCCCGCCCGTGCCCGCCGCTGCTGCTTTGCGACCGACGACCGTGCTCCCTCCGACGCGCTTTCGACCGGTATGATCGACAACGCCTGCCGTGTGGCTATCGAGGCCGGCATTGACCCCGTGGTTGCCATCTCTATGGCGTCCCTCTCCACGGCCGAGGCGTTTGGCCTGGATCACGGCTGCCGCGACCCGTACGAGCTACGCGGTGCGATTGCCCCGGGCAAGCGTGCCGACCTGCTGGTGCTCAATGATCTGACGTTTGCCACGGCTCCGCATCGCGTATATGCCGCCGGTGCCCTGGTGGCGCAGGACGGCACCTTTGTGGGCGAGATTGCACCCGAGATGGCCGAGGTTGCGGCCCTTGCCGATGAGCTGCGTGCCTCCGTTAAGCTGCCGAAGCTTTCGCTCGATGTGTTCGACTATGCCTTTAAGCCGGGCGAGGCCGTTATCGATGTGATCCCGGGCATGGCTATCACGGGCATGATTCGCCCCGAGACTGACGAGGACTTGCGCCGCATTATGCTGATTGAGCGCCATGGCCGTGGCGTGTCGTTGCAGGTCGAGGGTGTCGACGGCGACGGCCCCGCCGGTCTGGGCTTGGTCGGCAAGCATATCGGTCGCGGTTGGGTGCGCGGTTTCACCATCACCGGTGGTGCCATTGCCTCCACGATCGGCCACGATTCGCATAACGTGTGCGTGGTGGGCGACAATGCGGCGGATATGATGGCTGCCGTTGAGGCCGTGGGCCAGGGCGGCCACGTGCTGGTGCGCAACGGCGAGGTCGTGGCGCGCATTCCGCTGGCGCTCGGTGGCCTTATGAGCGAGGGTACGGCCGAGGACGTTGCCGCGCAGCACGACGACTTTATGGTCAAGGCGCGCGCCATGGGTATTGAGCCGCCGCTCGACCCCATCATGGGCATCATTTTCCTGCCCCTGCCGGTGATCCCGACGCTCCGCATCCGCCCCGAGGGCATGTTCGACGTTACAACCTTCACCTACGCCGACTAGTCATCGGGGACGTTCTTAAACGACTAGTCGTTGGGGACACTCTTTGGCGTGTCGCCTGACGCCGCGACCGTGAGACCTCTGGCATGTGTGAGCTATTTGCCAGGTCCTTGTAACGTTTACGCCCGCGGAGTCTTATTTGAGCTCCCTTTGGGTACGTTGGAATCGGATACACGTTCGATTCCAACAAGCCCGAAGGGAGCTTTTCTATGTTTAAACTGATTGCATCCGATATGGACGGCACGTTGCTTGACGAAAACGGCCAGGTGCCTCCCGAGACCTACGAACTGATTCTGGCGCTACGCGAGCATGGCGTGCATTTCGCCGCATCGTCAGGTCGTCGCTACGATCGCCTGTGCGAGTTCTTTGCGCCCGTTCGCGACAAGATGGACTTTGTCGCCGCTAACGGTGCCCAGGTCTTCGCCGACGGCAAGATGGTAGACCGTGAGGTGTATTCGCACCTGGCGATTCGAAGGCTCGCCCAAGCCGTCGCGACGTTTCCCAATCTGCATCTTGCGCTTTTTGACCGAACCAAGTCCTTCTTGCTCGATGACGAGTGCAAGTTCGTGCGTGAGGTCGATAAGGACCTTCCCAATGCCGAGCGTATTTGGGAGCTGCCCGATCCCAGCGTAAATATCATCAAGGCGAGTATCTTTTGCGATGACGGTGCCGTTATGGACAGCGCTTACGTACTGCAGCGTGAACTCGGTCAGCTCTTTACTTTTGCGCCTTCGGGCAACGCGTGGATCGATGCCATGCAGCCCGGTGTGTCGAAGGCCTCGGGCATCGCACAGCTCATGGAGCACTATGGCGTCGAACGCGACGAGGTCATGGCGTTTGGCGACTCGATGAACGACTACGAGATCATTCGCTTTGTCGGTACGGGCTGTGCGATGGGAAACGCGCGCCCCGCGCTCAAGGCGGTGGCCGATCGCGTGGTGGGTTGTAATCGCGACCACGCCGTCCAGCAGGAGCTCCGTCGCGTGCTGGAGAGTCTCGCTTAATCCGGCAGATGGGGACGTTCCTTTTCTGCCGGCAGTGGGGGACAGTCCTTGCAGCAGCTTTTTCGCGAAGACTGTCCCCAACGACTAGTCATTCAAGAACGTCCCCAGTGACTGGCCAATGACTAGGCGAGGGCGGCCATGATGGTGCGGGCGACGCCGTCGTGGTCGTTGTCGAACTCGGTGATGGCGTCGGCGGCGTCGCGGTCTTCGGGCTCGCCGTTGACCATGGCCATGCCGTGGCCTGCTGCCTGCAGCATGGGAATGTCGTTGATGTTGTCGCCGAACGCCCAGGCGTCGGCGAGACGCTCGCCCAAGTGCTCGCATAGCCACGTGAGGGCCGTTCCCTTGGTGGCGCCCTCGCCCATGACCTCGATATTCATGGCGTACGAACGTGTGACCTCAATGCCTCCGAGCGTGTCGAGCTCCGCCGCGATGGCGTCGCGATCGGCCGGGTCGTGCCAGTACATGGCGATGCGTTCGAGCGTCTCGACCTCGTCGATCTTGCTGTCGATATTCATGTCGATCGGTGTTCGTGTGCGCTTGAGCGAAGCCGCGATGTGGGGGTCGCCGCCGCAGAATTCGTCCAGGCGCGTGTAGAGCGAGCGGGGGAGGAAGCACTGCCCGTCCGCGAAGATATCGAAGGTCACATCGTGGCCGGCGGCAATGCGATGGATGCGGTGGGCAATGCCACGGTCGAGCGGACGGCTCAAGATGCACGTGGCGCGCGAGGCGTCGGTGGGCGTATCCTCGTCGAGCTGCCAGACGCTGGCGCCGTTGGCACAGACCGCGTAGTGCACGGCGGGATGGGCGAGAATGGGCTCAAAGATGCCCGACAGTGGACGTCCCGTGCAGGGAACAAACTCGATGCCACGATGTGCGAGCTCGTCGAGCATCGCCCAGGTGGCATCGCTCATTTGCTTATCGCTCGTCAGCAGCGTCCCATCCATATCGGAAAACACAATCATTTGATGCGGTCCTTTCTACTGGCATAAAAAGCGTGGCCGAGGGCTTGGGTCCCTGGCCACGCTCGAGTTCTATAACGGTCCGCGTCCTAGCGGTCGGCGAGCGGCTTGTACTCCAGCGGCTCGATCACCGGACGATAGGCGGGGCGGATGATACGGTGCGCGCAGAAGAGCTCTTCCATGCGGTGTGCCGACCAGCCGGCCATGCGGGCGACGGCGAATAGCGGCGTAAAGAGCGTTTCGGGCACGCCGAGCATCTTGTAGATAAAGCCTGTGTACAGGTCGATGTTGGCGCAGATGGGCTTGGTCATGCCGTGGTCGCGCATCACCTGCGGTGCCAGGCGCTCGATGCGCTCGATGAGTGCGAACTCTTCGCCCAAGTCCTTCTTGGCTGCCAGTGAGCGCGCGTAACGGCGGCACACCTCGGCACGCGGGTCGCTCAGCGTGTAGACGGCGTGGCCCATACCGTAGATGAGACCCGTGCCGTCGAAGGCCTGCTTGTCGAGAATCTTGCCCAGGTAGGCTGCAACCTCGTCCTCGTCCTCCCAGTTGGAGACATGCGCGCGGATGTCCTCGTGCATAGACACGACCTTGGCATTGGCACCGCCGTGGCGCGGGCCCTTGAGCGAGCCGATAGCCGCGGCGTAAGCGGAATACGGGTCGGTTGCCGAAGAGGACAGCACGCGGCAGGCGAAGGTGGAGTTGTTGCCGCCGCCGTGCTCGGCATGCAGCATGAGCATAACGTCGAGCAGCATCGCCTCATCGCGGGTGAATGCCATGCCGCCGCGCAGGACCTGTAGGATGGTCTCGGCGGTGGAGAGACCGGGCGTGGGGTGCGGCACGTGAACCTCGGAGCCGCGAAGCTTGGCGATCGAGGCCATGTGTGCGAAGGCGGCGATGCGCGGGAGACGTGCGAGCATGGAAATGGCGACGTCGATTTCGTGCTCGGGCGTGATCACGTCTGGTTCGGCATCGAAGGCGTAGAGCAGCAGCACGGCGCGCTGGAGCACGTTCATGATGCTCGACGACACCGTGGTCATAGGGAACTCTTTGACGTACTCGTCGCTCAGATGTCTAAAGGCGCCCAGGCGCTCGCAAAAGCCGTCGAGCTCTTCCTTGTTGGGTAGCGAACCCGTGATAAGCAGATAGGCGACTTCCTCGTAGCCGTAGCGATTCTCGGCCTGGGCATTGTTGACCAGATCCTCGATGCTGTAGCCGCGAAGCGTGAGCTTGCCCTGATCGGGCACGACCTTTCCGTCGACCTTGTTGTAGCCGTGCACATCCGAGATGCGAGTGAGGCCCGCGACCACGCCCGAGCCGTCGGCGTTTCGCAGGCCGCGCTTGACGTTATGCTCGACGAACAGACCCTCGTCGTACGGATCAGTCGGCAGGCCGTAGTAGAGGTTTTCGCTTTCGGGCGAAATCTGGCGGCTCGCCTCATAATCCAAGACCAGGCGGCTCAGATGGTCATCGAAGCGGTAGTAGATTTTCTTGGCGTCGTAAGCCATGCGCGCTCCTCTCCGGGCCGCATCGGGGTGGCCTGCATGGGCATGCGCGTGTCAGGCTATTCCCAGCGGCCTGCTCGCTACAGGCGGTACATAAAGTTAAAGACGTCCTCGCGCTGGATGGACACGTTGACGCCCGAAAGCTCGCCGGCCTCGGCCAGCGCCTTCTGCAGCTCGGCGAAGTCGAGCTTGGACTCGGCGGTATCGGCCAGCATGGTCATGGTGAAGATGTCCTCGATAATGGACTGCGTGATGTCGCGGATGTCGACGTTGGCCTCGCCTAGGACACGGGTGACGCCGGCGACGATGCCGGGGCGGTTCTTGCCAAGGACGGTGATGACGATACGGGAGGACGAGATCTCGGCCATGGGAAACCCTTTCGCGTGATTGCGGCGCGCGCGGGGCGCTCCGCTACGGTACAGTGTTCATCATTGTACCTGTCTGGCGCAAAAAAGGCGCGCTCGCTGCGGCGTTACATGCCTGCAACATGAGCGTAAGGGGGAAGGCCGCACGGGGAAGAGCCGTCTGGCGCGTGTCCGGCTCGTGTTGGGTTGATTTCCGATCTCAGCCGAACACATTGAGCGGACAGGCCGTTCCCGCAGTCAGCCGAACGCCTCCGACGGCTGATTCCGAACTGGAAGCGGAGGGCATCCCCGCCCTTCGGTAGGGGATACCGCTCCGCGGCGCATGCCGCGGGCGGCGCCCCTATCGGACCACCGTGACCTCAGTTGGGATGGGCCCAGCACTGCCGCGTACTCGGTGAGCTAGAGCCAACTGTTCGTCTTCACGTCGCGTATGGCGATATTTCGGTCGTCCGGCTCGGTGATGCCGTAGCCGAACGCCTGGAGCGTCTCGATGGACTCCTGGATCCTCTGTTGGAACATGGGACCCGGATCGACCCTCGGCCCGAGGTGCCCGCGCCAAAGGCACGGCGTGGCGCGCAGCATGTTATGGATTTTGGAGATGGGCTCGATGTCGGCGTAGACGTTGAGCGTCGCCATGGCGTCCTTGTGGCCGAGGATCGATTGGAGCGCCTTGATATCGCCGCCTTGGCGGATCCACTGCGTTGCGAACGTGTGGCGAAGGCCGTGGAACGTGATCAGCTCGTCGTTGGTGCCCATGAGGCCGTTGGTCTCCGAGAACGTCTTGAACGCCCTGCGGATATAGCTTGTCGTCGCGAAGGTCGCGCCCGGCTCCGACAGGATGTAGCAGTCCCCGATCTCGACCGCCCCGGTAAGGCCGCGCAAGCGCAGCTTTCCGCAGTCGATCTCGTGGGTCTCCTTCAGGAAGGGGAGTAGGCCGACCGGGTCGATGGGGATACCCCTGGCGTCATGGGTCTTGGTGTCCTTGATGAACGAACCCATTCCCTTCGCGTACGCCACCGAGTGTCTGATCGAGATCAGGCCCGTCTCGAAATCCACATCGCACCACCGAAGGCCGCAGACCTCGCCGATTCGCATCCCCGTGTGCAGGGCGAGTACGACCGCCCTCTAATCCTCGGCGGACCAATCGAGTCCGAACTCCTTTCGGGCATCCTCTTCGCTCATGACTTCGAGAAGGTCTCCGGGTTGGCAACGAAGGGCGAGGCATAGCTGCTCGAGTGTGTTGAAGCGAATGCCGCGAATATGCCCTTTTTTAATACGGGACAGGTTCACGGGCGTGGTTCCAATCCTTTCGGCAAGTTCGTTCGAGGAAATCTTTCGCTCGGCCATGATCTTGTCGAGGCGAACAATTACGGGCATGGCGTTTCCTTACGCAATCTCGTCGGAGTCGAGGTACAGCTCTCGGGCGTACAAGAAGAGCTGGGAAAGCATGAACAGGACGATGCCGAGAACCAGAGAGGTCCAATCGAATGATGAAGCGATCTCTTGGGCGCCGACGGCCCCCTCGCCGCCAAACATCGAAACGGAGGTTTTGAGTGAGCCGGCGTAGAGGCTGGTGGCAGCTTGAACAACGAAGAGAATGCCGAGCACCTTCAAGCATGTCGCAGACCCTTTCTTGAAGGGGTCTCCGCTCTTGATCGTCCACACGAGAACGGCGCTGAGGATGGTCGTAGCGATACCGATGACGGCAGGGACCAATGTCGAGATCGCAAGGGCTGGATACGCGGGGGAGTCTGCAATTACAGGGTTGTCGAGCACTTCGATTGCTGGCTTTAAGGAGAACGCCACTTGTGCGATGGCGGTGGCGCAAAGGGTCGCAGAGGCTATCGCACATGCGATGCGGAAGGAATGAAGCCGGGGAGTGCGATTGTCGGAACTCATAATAACCTCCGAAGAATTTAAAAAACTCAGGTTACTTTTTAACAGTTTATGTTAAATTGACTTTGCCGGCAAGTAATCACAGCATACTGTAACCGAAACCCCTCTAGATTGGAGAGGATTATGTTCAGTACTGTTAAGTCGTGTAAGCTCTTGGTTTTCCTCGGCCTCGCTCTTTGTCTGTTGCTGCCGGGAGCCCCCGCTTTTGCGGATACCCCGATGCCTCCTTCCCAGGAGAGCAGCCAGTGTGCCCTCGTTGAGCCCCTCGGGTATACGGACGACGTCGTCGATACCTACTGGAGCTACAGCTGTCCTCGCGGCGTAAGCGGGCACAGCATCTCGATGTTCAACATCTCTTACAAGACGATCTCCTACCGAAATGGCTATCGCCGATCCGCGCATCATAGGGAATCCCGCCTCGCTGCAATGTGCTCCTGTGGTGTTCTTGGCACAACTGATAAATGGCAATTTGTCTATAGCACCTACTAGATGCGAGGAAGGGCCGAGCATTTTGTTCGGCCCCTCTGTTCCGACTGGATGAGGTTAAGGTTGGCGATGAATATGCTCAAAATCTCGAAGGCGATCTTTAGGTCGCTTCTCTCCTCCAGGTCGCTCTGTGTTGTCGTTGTTGCGTTGATGGTTCTTTGTGCTCTGCCCGTCTTCAGGAGCGCGGCTGGCATCGACGGACGGGTCGAATACCTCGAGTCGGGAATAACCCGTGTTGAGCAGGAATTGTCAGCATCCTATGCGGATGCGCTTGTGAATGCGGGGGAGGACGGTGTCTATACCTCTTCATCAAGCATGCCCGCGCTTCTGTACCCTCTTGCCGCGGGACGTCTTATCTTGGCACCGCTCTCTCCCCTACTTCCGTTTCTGCAGATATCGGATGGAGAGTACACCTATTATGACGGATCGAAGGAGTACTTGCTATGGGTCGCAACGGCCGTTGCCGTCTCGTTCCTTGCCGCGCGTCTTAACAAATGTGAAAAGCTCATCATCCAGGCACCGATGGGCGAGCTGGGTAGACTTGTTGCATCGAGCGTATGGGCGAGTGTTTTTGCAATGCTTGCCGTCCTCGCCATCAATCTTCCAGGGATAATCGCCGCGCTTGTGAAGAATGGCCCGGGCTCGCCGTTCTATCCGATAGGCTACATTCAATATGCGACTCCGGTTATCAAACCGGCTTGGCTGGTGTTCGCGCAGACGGCCATCTTGCAATTCTTGGTGGCAGCGTTCATCTCGCTTGTCGTTCACCTTGCCGTGAAGATTGCCAATAACCCTACGCTTGGAATCGTGTTCGTATGTGCCCTGATGGGGGTGACGATGGTTCCCGGGTATTACGGAAGATCCATCGCTTTACGTGAGTTCGCCCTGTTGAATCCCCTTACGTATGCGAACACTGAGTTGACCGTCGGCGCCTATAGCCCGTACCCGACAACGCAGATAGTGAATCTGCCTGGACTTTGCTTCGAGCGTGGCGCGATTGCCCTCGTATGCGCAATCGGGATCGAGGTGCTGGCAATTAGCCTGCTTTGCGTTGCTGGAAAGAGCGGCTGCGCGTGCCCGATATCCCCGATTTGTCTTGAGAGAGGTTCCTTCACTGCATCGAGAACGGCAACTCGTTCGAGCGCTTGTGCCTCCGCCGTTGCATACGTAAGAACGATGGGGAAACTGCTCCTGCGTTCTCCTACCCTCGCCGTATGCGCGATTGCAATGTCGACGACGATGCTGGCCCCGGCTCTGGTCGAGATGTTTCCTGACGCTGATAACGTTTCCGCTGTTCGGTATAGGGATGGGGAGCTCCGTTCAATAGATCGGTATCTAGAGCAGAACGCTGCGAATATGGACGTCGAGGGCAAAGCGGCCCTGGAAGACATGCGGGATGCTCTTTCGGGTTTCGTGTACGCGCCTATGCCTGCGGAGGGGTTTCGAAGCCTTGCGACGTACGAGCGCGCTCGAGGTGAGCTGGGCGCGGCAGATGCGACTCTCCTGCAATCGATTGGAATCGAGCCGGAGACTCCTTCTCGTGCGGAGGCGCGCGCCCTTCTGCTTGAGTCGATCGCGAGCTTGCCGGACCCCAAGGTTTACGAGTTAAGTACGAAGATGCCCCCATTAATCCTCCTTTCGTATCTCCAGGCAGCGCTTCCCTCCTTATTTTTGCTGTTGCCCGTGGTTGTCACATCGCTCGCGTGCACCCACCTGCAGTGTCGTTCCCTTCTGGTTCTCCAGATCCCCGCAACAGCGCATGTGCGTTTTCTGACGGCTGTTGCGCTGGCTCTCCTGCTTGGCTTGGTGCTGCTTTTGGTGTCGATGGTTCCCGCTGTCGTTGTGTCCGTGATTAAGAACGGTGCGGGTGGATCGGAGTATCCCGTCGCTCTCATTCGGGCGGGAGCTTCGACAACGTCCATGGTGGGGGAGGCGGTGTTGTGCAGTATTCCGTTGCTGGTCATGGCATACGGCGTGATTTCCGTCGTCGCTGCGTTGACAGCAGCGATTAGCCGCAACCCCGTTGTCACCGGAATGGTTTGCGCGGTTCTCTTGGTGTTGGGTTCGTTGAGCGCTCATGTTGAAAGCGTGGGCATGGGCGTCGCGCTGCTGGCTCCATTCGCCTCGTTTGATCCCGCTTCCCAGGTGGGGACGATTGGGTTCCTTGGGCGAGGGACGAACGCGATGCCTTTTGGAGAGGTCGTCGGCGCATCGGGCGCTCTGCTGGTGGTCTTGGGCGCCGTATCTCCGTTGATGGTGCGCCTGAGTGTTCCAAAGATCGAAAGGGGATGATCTCGATGATTGACCTTCAAACGCTGACGATCTCTTATGGAAAGAAGGTGCTCGTAGATTCGGTGAACGCTGAGTTTGCCCCGGGTACGGTCTACGGTCTCGTCGCTCCGAACGGGCATGGAAAGACGACGTTGCTGCGTGCGATGGCAGGTTTGCCGGGTCCTCGCGTGGACGGGAGCATCGTTCTGGATGAGGTGCAGGGTACGGGTGCGAGAGAGGTCCGTTCTATGATCTTCTATGCACCTGGTGAGGGGACGCTGCTGTATCCCGGATTGCGTGCGGAAGATCACCTCAAGATGGTTTGCGATATGTGGCCGCATGCTCGCGATATCGAAGAGATAGTGGAACAAACGCAGATAGGCGAGTTCGCGAAGATGAGGATCCGCACTCTGAGCCAGGGCATGAAGCAGCAGCTTACTCTGGCGATTGCGTATGCGACGGGCGCGCGGTACCTTCTATTAGATGAGCCCATGAACGCGCTCGACCCCAGCAGGGTGGACTTGCATTCCGAGATTCTCAGGAAGCTGGCCGATTCTGGTACGTGCATCATCATGTCATCCCACATCTTGGATTCGGTCGATAGGCTGTGCGATGAGATTCTGTTTTTGAAGGATGGGAGGCTCATTAGAAGCATTCCGCAAGATGATGCTGCGCCGAAGTCTCCTGGATCCCATTTCGCAAAGCCTGCCGGACGCGCCGAGGGTGCGCTAAGCACGTATCGGCGACTCTACGAAAAGGGCGGGTAGAAATGCAAGTTAAAAATCTATGTGGCCAATGTGATACCGTTGAACCCGCGTATCGATACCGCTCAGCCATTCGCCTCGCCCCCGTCGCACGTATCTTCATCCGGTCTGTTACTTTTAATCTAACGATTCTTTGAGGAACGTAGGTGCTTCCAAATGTACTGTCGACTTCTTCTCAAACTAATCCTAAGAGACAAGGCCGTATGGATTTGTACGCTCGTTCTCGCTGCAGCCTTTTCCGTCCCCATTGCGTTCAATTCACCCATCTACGGGCCCTTCTTTATGAAACAGGGCATGCAGAGCTTTGTCGACGCATTCAATACGCGCGCGCCCCAGGCCAGCGGCACAGACCTATCTCCAGAGCAGCAAGTCGACGCGGAGCTTGCAAGATACGCGAACGCCGCCCTTGCCGCTCAAACCGACGCCGCCTTTCTCGATTCTGCCGAGAGCTACTACGCGCTCATGGGCGAAGGCTTCCAATCCGGGTCCATCGTGGGAGACCGAGAGACCAATGACGCGGCGCTCGCATATTGCCGTGCCCTGAGCAGTTCCGGCATCACGGATATCCCGGCCTCCGCAAACGACCTGCCATTCCTTTCCTTCCTGCCTTACGCCATTGCCACGGCGCCGTCTTTCCTTCCCTTCATTCCCTTCCTTCTCTCGTCGATACTCCTGCTCGGGGCCACAAGGCCTGCGACCCTGGCGGCGAAGGCGCCCGTGCCCAAATTCCGGCGCCTTATCCAGATCGTGTTTTCGATAATCGCCGCGGGGACCGCGATGCTCCTCGCCGGCCTCGCACCCGGGGGCATTTACGCCTTGGCCCTAAACGGCTTCGGGCAAATTGGGTACCCGATCGCCTTCTTCCATGACGGCGCGCTTACCACCACGACCGCGGGAAACGTCTTCACAGCCCTGCTTCTCGCGCTGCTTGCGGGCGGAACCTTGATATCCGTTTGCTCCGCCGTCCTATCGACCGCAACGAGGCGCGTCCTCGCGGGCCCCCTTACCTCCGCGCTGCTTGTCGCGGCCCCGGCATTCCCGTTACTGTCCGATTCGGCACTGGAGCATAACGCCGCGCTCAATCTCCTGCCGCTGGCCGTATTCTCGCCTATCGAGGCAACGGGTTACGTAGGATGCTTCCCGACAGAATTCATCGGCTCCGGTTCAGGCAGCGCATCGATGCTTGCCGTGGCCCTGGCATACGTCGCGGTCTTTTTTGCGGTCGGCGCCGTTGCGACACGTTCCCCCAAACAGCCCGGACCCGCGAAAAAGCACCATGGGCTCGAGCTTCTGGACGCGAGCGTGGGATACGGAAGCACGACGATACTTTCAATCGGGTCGCTTTTCCTGAGCCCGGGAACGGCGGCGGGCCTCGTTGCTCCCAACGGCTCGGGGAAAACCACCCTTCTTGAAGCGCTGTCGGGCCAATTTCCCGCCCGCATCCGCTCGGGAAGCCTGGCGGCAGACGGAATCTGCCAACGTCGATCAGCCGAATTTGCAGAACTCGTCTACCTGAGCTCTTCGGGCGGCGCGGATCTCTATCCCACGCTATCGGCCATCGAGCACCTTGCTTTCGTTAGGGAGGCGTGGAAATCGGCCGCCGACATCGACTCGCTCTGCGACTCCCTCGGAATCTCCCCATATCTCGACAAGCCGACCCGTAAACTCTCGACAGGAATGAAGCAGCAGGTAAAGCTTGCCATGGCGATATCGACCGATTGCCCGTACCTCATCCTCGATGAACCGCTGAACGGCCTCGATCCGGGAAAGCGGAAAACCTCCTGCGACGCGATGCGCAGCGAGGTGGCGCGGGGACGAAGCGTGCTCATTTCAAGCCATCTGCTCGACGACCTGGCAGACCTCACCAACTCGTTCTACTTCATCGAGGCCGGCACGCTCGTGGAAAAGATCAAGTCGTCCTCGCAGACGCTCAAGCAGGAATACCTCGATACATACGAGGGAGGTGAATGACATGAAACTATTTGAACAGCTGAAGTCCAATGCGTCGCGCATGGCTGTCTACGCCATCCTCGTGGCAACGGCTTTATGCGGAATCGCGGCACCCGTCTATGCGCTCAACGGGGAGAAAGGCGATGTCGAACCCGCGTACATGGCTTCGACGGTTAAGGACCGGTACAAAGCCTTCTCTGGAGACACGTTTTACGTAGCAGAGTACGACACGACCTACCGTCAGCTTCGCTACAACAAGGGCTACGACTATCTAGGCGCAGAGGCAATCAGCTATACATCGGGTTGGTACGGCTCAAACTATGGACACATAACCCAGTTCAAGTGTAACTACCGTGTGTACAACTAAAGCAACCGGCCGGGACGAGGGGTGACGCAAAAGCGTCGCCCCTCGTTTTTAACCATGTCAACTGAACCTAGTTCAGTTTGGTTGATTTCCGATCTCAGCCGAACACATTGAGCGGAAAGGCCGTTCCCGCAGTCAGTCGAACGTCCCCGGGGCCCTTCTCAGGCCCCGGGGACGGCATTTTCCCAGTTGAAGGAACGGTGGAGATGTGTTTCGATGGGTCAGATTCGTGTCGTTCCGAAAAGACCGTGAACCTTTTGTGGGACGCGCGGCGCCGTGGTACCATAGCCGAGTTTGTTGTCTTGGTCGGAAACCAAGACGCCTTATGCGCTGATCGGTAACCAGCGCCTGACCAATAAGGAGTCCTACCATGAAGCAGGGTATCCATCCCCAGTATGTCGAGTGCACGGTGACGTGCTCCTGCGGCAACACCTTCAAGACGCACGCTACCGTGTCCGAGATGAAGGTCGAGCTTTGCAACGAGTGCCACCCGTTCTACACCGGCCAGCAGAAGTTCGTCGACACCGGTGGACGCGTCCAGCGCTTCGCCGACAAGTTCGGTGGCGCCGCTGCCGCCCAGCTCAAGAAGGCTGAGGAGGCCAAGGCTGCCAAGGCCGCCAAGGCTGCTGAGGCCGAGGCCGCTCGCAAGGCCGCCGCTGAGGCTAAGGCTGCCGAGAAGGCTAAGCGTGCTGCTAAGTTCGCCGAGGAGGCTGCCAAGCAGGCCGCCGAGGCTCCCGCAGAGGCTCCCGTCGAGGAGGCCGCTGCCGAGGCCGAGACCACCGAGGCTGCTGAGTAAATAGCTCGCCGCGGAATCGCTCGCATTCATGGCACAAGGGCCGTGCATCCATTTGGGTGCGCGGCCCTTTTCTTTTTATTGGTGCAAGCTAACCTGTCCCCGTGGCACCAAATGGCAGAGAGACGGCGTTTGCTCAGATAAAACTTGCCAAAATAAACCTGTCCCATTGTGGCAGGTTGGTCATAGTTATTACGTGGCGGTCGAGGTCGACCGTATAGGCCGCGCCTTGTTTGGCTAAAGTACAATCATCTGTGTTTAACTCGCCCGCAGCTGCACGGCGTGGGCGATGGCCAAAAAGGAAAACCACATGGGATTCATGTCAAAGCTGCTGTCCTTTGGATCCGATAAGGACCTTAAGCGCTACTACAAGATCGTCGACCAGATCAACGGTCTTGAGCCCCAGTTTGAGAAGATGACCGAGGAGGAGCTCCGCGGCCAGACCGATAAGTTCCGCGAGCGTTACGCCAACGGCGAGTCGCTCGACGACATGCTCCCCGAGGCCTTTGCCACCGTGCGTGAGGCTTCCAAGCGCACCATGGGTATGCGCCACTTTGACGTGCAGCTCATTGGCGCCATGGCACTGCACGAGGGCCACATCGCCGAGATGAAGACCGGCGAAGGTAAGACCCTCGTCTCCACGTTGGCCGGCTATCTCAACGCTATTGCCGGCAAGGGCGTGCACGTCGTTACTGTCAATGATTACCTTGCCAAGCGTGACTCCGAGTGGATGGGCCGCATCTATAAGTACCTGGGCATGACCGTCGGTCTGCTCCAGAACAACATGCCGCTCGAGCTCAAGCGCCCGGCCTACCAGGCCGACGTCACCTACGGCACCAACTCCGAGTTCGGCTTTGATTACCTGCGCGACAACATGGTTACCCGTCCCGAGCAGCGCGTGCAGCGCGGCCACAACTACGCCATCGTCGACGAGGTCGACTCCATCCTGATCGATGAGGCCAGGACGCCGCTCATTATCTCGGGCGCTGGCACCAAGTCCGCCAGTACCTACAAGGACTTCGCGCGTGCCGTGCGTGGCCTTGAGCGCGGCGAGGACGTGTCGCACGACATGCTTACCGCCACCGAGGACGTTGAACCCACGGGCGACTACGTCATGGACGAGGCCAAGCACACCATCGCCGCCACCGAGCGCGGTCTTAAGAAGATCGAGCGCCGCCTGGGCATCGATGACATCTATGCCGATCTCTCCGGCCAGCTGGTCAACCACCTGCAGCAGGCGCTGAAGGCCCAGTACATGTTCCACCGCGACAAGCAGTATGTGGTCACCAACGGCGAGGTCAAGATCGTCGACGAGTTCACCGGCCGCATTATGGAAGGTCGCCGTTACTCCGAGGGCCTGCACCAGGCCATCGAGGCCAAAGAGGGCGTGCTCGTACGCGAGGAGAACCAGACCCTGGCCACCATCACCCTGCAGAACTACTTCCGTCTGTATGACAAGCTTTCCGGCATGACCGGCACGGCACTTACCGAGGATGCCGAGTTCCGCGAGATCTACAAGCTGCCCGTCGAGGTTATCCCCTCCAACAAGCCCGTGCAGCGCGTGGACCACGAGGACCTGGTGTACCGCACCATTCAGGCCAAGTACAACGCCGTCGCCGACGATGTCGAGCAGCGTCATGCCAAGGGCCAGCCGGTCCTGGTGGGCACCGTCTCCATCGAGAGCTCCGAGAAGCTGTCCGCCGCCCTTACCAAGCGCGGCATCGCTCACGAGGTCCTCAACGCCAA
Source organism: Coriobacteriaceae bacterium (assembly GCA_902835305.1). GTDB lineage: Bacteria > Actinomycetota > Coriobacteriia > Coriobacteriales > Coriobacteriaceae > Collinsella. The sequence goes on along the minus strand of CADFMD010000002.1, from coordinate 94,702 downwards.
GCACCATGAGCGCGAGGCCCACATCGTTGCCCAGGCCGGACGCTACGGCGCCGTGACCATCGCCACCAACATGGCCGGTCGTGGTACCGACATCCTGCTGGGCGGCAACCCCGACGAGCTGGTGCGCGAGCGCCTGGAGTACGAGGGCCTGACCATGGAGGACGTGACGCCCGAGCAGCTCGAGCAGTTTAACGCCGAGGCCAAGGAGACTTGCAAGGCCGAGCGCGAGCGCGTGCTTGCCGCCGGCGGCCTGACCGTCATCGGCACCGAGCGCCATGAGTCCCGCCGTATCGACAACCAGCTGCGCGGCCGTTCCGGCCGTCAGGGCGATCCGGGCGAGACCCAGTTCTACCTGTCGCTCGAGGACGACCTCATGCGCCTGTTCGGCGGCGACAAGATGGATCGCGTCTCCAAGATGATGGTCACGGCCGACATGGGCGACGACATGCCCATCCAGCACAAGATCATCTCCAAGGCCGTCGAGAGCGCCCAGCACAAGGTCGAGAGCATCAACTTCTCCATGCGTAAGAGCGTCCTTGAGTACGACGACGTCATGAACAAGCAGCGCCAGGTCATCTACGCCGAGCGCAATAAGATTCTGGACGGCAAGGACCTGACCGACCACATCACCGAGGTCATGCACGACACCGTGTACCGCTGCGTGCAGGAGTTCTGCACCAAGGACAGTCACGATGGCGAGCGCGACCTGGAGGGCCTGCGCAAGTGGGTTGTGGAGCTCACCGGCCACATCGATACGCCGAAGTTCCCCGACGAGGATTATGAGGCCCTGGCTGCCGATGTCCTGGCTTACGTAGAGAAGTGCTACAACATGAAGGCCGAGCGCTTGGGCGAGGACCTGATGCGCGAACTCAACACCCAGGTCATGCTGCGCGTCATCGATACCCGCTGGATGAACTACCTGCAGGAGATGGACTACCTTAAGACCGGCATCGGCCTGCGCGGCTTTGGCCAGCGCGACCCGCTGGTCGAGTACAAGACCGAGGCTTATGGTGCCTTCCAGATGCTCGTCGACACCATGTATGAGGATTACCTGCGCACCGTCCTGCGCATCGAGATCAAGGCCGCCCCGCACGCCGTGGAGCACAAGGAGGACCCCGCGCTCGAGGGCGCGCGCTTCTCCGGCCCCGCCGATGTCGATGGCGATAACGGCAACTCGGTGCTGCGCAAGCAGGCACAGGTGCAGGCCCGTACGGCCGTCCAGGGAGGCCCGGCTGCCGTCAACAACGGTGGCAAGGTGACCACCTACCGCAAGGACGAGAGCGACGATCCGTACGTCAACGTTGGCCGCAATGACCTTTGCCCCTGCGGCAGCGGCAAGAAGTTCAAGTACTGCCACGGCAGGAATCGTTAATGGCCGAGGCTTTAGAGGTAACGCCCGCCGAGCTGGACGCGTTTGCGGACCGGCTCGGCGAGGTCGAGTCGTATCTTCATTTGGACGAGAAGCGCACGCGCGTGACCGAGCTTGAGGCCAAAAGCGTGGCCCCCGGCTTTTGGGATGACGCCGACGCCGCCCGTGCCACCATGGAGGAAATCGCGCGCACCAAGGAAGATATCGCCGCCGTGGACAACGCGCGCGGCGAGCTTTCCGATGCCCGCGCCGCGCTGGAGCTTGCCGAGGAGATGGGGGATGACCCCGATGCCGCCGCTCTTCGCGAGGAGGCTACAGCCACGGCTGAGCGCCTGGCCCGTGCCATCGATGAGCTTGAGCTTTCGAGCTGGTTTACCGGTGAGTTCGATCACGGCGATGCCATTGTGACCATCAAGCCCGGACAGGGTGGTCTGGAGGCCCAGGACTGGACCTTCATGCTCTTTAAGATGTACATGAAGTACTGCCAGCGTCGCGGCTGGAAGGTCACGATTAACGACTGCCCCGCTGCTGAGGTCATCGGCATCGACCGCGCGACCTTTACCGTCGAGGGCAAGGACGCATTTGGCATGCTGCGCGCCGAGGCCGGCGTCCACCGCTTGGTTCGCATTAGCCCCACCGACGACAAGAAGCGCCGCCAGACCACGTTTGCCGGCGTCGAGGTCATCCCCGTGCTACCCGATGATATCGACATCGAAATCAGTCCCGATGACATCCGCGTGGACGTGTACCACGCGAGCGGCCCGGGCGGTCAGGGCGTTAACACCACCGACTCCGCCGTGCGCGTGACGCATTTCCCCAGCGGCATTGTGGTCACCTGCCAAAACGAGCGCAGCCAGATCCAGAACAAGGCCGCGTGCATGCAGATCCTCAAGGCTCGCCTGTACGAGATTGAGCTCGAGAAGCGCGCCGAGGCCCTGGATGAGATTCGCGGACCCAAAACCACGATTGGTTTTGGCAACCAGATCCGCAGCTACGTGCTCTACCCGTATCAGATGGTTAAGGACCTACGCACGGGCGTTGAGACCAGCAACGTCGAGGCAGTTCTTGACGATGGCGACCTGGACCCGTTTGTTATTGGCTATCATCGCTGGGCCACCGGCAACGCCGATGCAGAAGGCTCGGAGATCTAAAACATCGGGCGGCTTCAAGCCGATGCTAAGCCCAACGGTTGGACGGGTTTGTATCCGGAATAAACCCTGCGCAGGGGTGGTTTTTGTCCGGCGAATCGGTAGAATCGAATACAGCAAGAAGTTCGAAGCGCATCCGTTTGGGTGCGCTTTTTTGAGGGAGGCAGCATGGCATATCGTCTGGACATTAAGCGTATTCTTTCGATGAACTTCTTTCACGACCTGCCCCAGATTATGTTGGGGTGCGCTCTGGCCGCTATTGCGACCGACCTGTTTTTGATTCCCAACGGCCTTGCTGCCGGTGGCGTTACGGGCCTTGCCACCATTATCCAGGCGGTCGGCGCATCGCGCGGTCTATCGCTTCCCGTTGGTATTCAGACGATCGTGATGAACGCCTTGCTGCTGCTGGTCGTTATGCGCGAGGGTGGCATGTTCTACGTGGTGCAGACGGCGACGGGCTTTGTGCTGCTGGGCTTTTTCACCGACCTGTTCGCTCCGTTTGTGGCGCCGCTGGCACATGCCGATCTGATGCTGCCCGCTATGTGGGGCGGCATCATCACGGGCATCGGTTATGGCATGGTGCTGCGCGCCGGCGCCAACACCGGCGGCTCGGACACGATTGGCCAAATCATCTCGCGTAATACCTCGCTGCCCGTGGGCTCGACCGTCATGGCGATCGATGTTGCCGTATGTGCGCTGTCGGCTCCGGTCTTTTCAATCGAAAATGCACTATATGCAGGCCTTTCGATGGTCATTAGCGGCTACGTGATCGATGCCGTGGTCGATGGTGGCAACAAACGCCGTATGGTACTCATCATCTCGGACAAGTTCCCCGATATCGCTGCCGATATCATGTATGGCCTGGGTCGTGGTTGTACCAAGTTTAAGGCGACTGGCATGTATTCGGGTGCCGAGAAGCCGGTGATCATGGTCATCGTGAGCCGTCGGGAGCTCAATACCCTCAAGACGATCGTGCGCGAGCGCGATCCTCACGCCATTGTGACGGTCGCCGACGTTACGGAAGCCTTCGGCGAGGGATTCAAGGACATTAGCGCGTAGGGCCGACCGCGTCCCATCCAAAAGACGTTCACATTGATAAACCGTTTCATCAGCGGTTCTGCCTGCTCAATTGTTCAAATAATGATAAAAACTCTGGTAAAGCCATCAGTTTCCAGCATAATGAATGACGTACGTGCATTGCGGCTGTGTTGGGATTACCTTCGGTGCCGTGCGCATTTTGTCTAATGAGGATGAAAGGAAGGCACAATGAGCGACGAAGAGCTCAAAAAGGTTGCCAACGAGGTAAGGAAGGGCATCGTCACCGGCGTGCACGCTGCCAAGTCCGGCCATCCGGGCGGTTCGCTCGGCGCTGCCGACATCATGACCTATCTGTACTTTGAGGAAATGAACGTCGACCCGGCCGACCCCCGCAAGGCCGACCGCGATCGCTTCGTGCTTTCCAAGGGTCATTGCGCGCCTGGTCTGTACGCCGTGCTCGCCGAGCGCGGATTCTTCCCCAAGGAGGATCTCGAGACGCTGCGCCACATCGGCAGCCACCTGCAAGGTCACCCTAACATGAACGACACCCCGGGCGTCGATATGTCCACCGGCTCGCTCGGCCAGGGCATTTCCGCCGCCGTGGGCATGGCCGTTGCCGCCAAGCACTGGGGCGATACTTATCGCACGTACGCCCTGCTGGGTGATGGCGAGAGCGAGGAGGGCCAGGTCTGGGAGGCCGCCATGTTTGCCGGCAACCAGCAGCTCGATAACCTCTGCGTGATCGTCGACCACAACGGCCTTCAGATTGACGGTCCCGTCGAGGAGGTCAACGACCCCATGCCGCTCGCCGACAAGTTCCGCGCGTTCAAGTTCCACGTGGTGGAGCTTGCCGACGGCAACGACTTCGACCAGATCCGCGCCGCCTTTGCCGAGGCTCGCGCCACCAAGGGGCAGCCGACCGCCATTATCGCCGAGACCACAAAGGGCAAGGGCGTGTCCTTTATGGAGAACCAGGTTGGTTGGCACGGCAAGGCCCCCAACGATGAACAGTTTGAGCAGGCCATGGCAGAGCTCACGGCCGCCGGAGAGGAGCTCTAGGATGGCAGACGTCAAGAAAATCGCCACGCGTGTAAGCTACGGCGAGGCCCTCGTCGAGCTCGCCAACGAGCACGATGACTTTGTGGTCCTCGACGCCGACCTGGCCGCCGCCACGCAGACCGGTAAGTTTAAGGCCGCTTGCCCCGACCGCTTCTTCGACGTGGGTATCGCCGAGAGCAACCTGATGGGCGTCGCCGCCGGTATCGCGACCACCGGTCGTGTTGCCTTCGCGAGTACCTTTGCCATGTTCGCTGCCGGTCGCGCCTTTGAGCAGGTCCGCAACTCCATCGGCTACCCGCACCTCAACGTTAAGATCGGTGCCACGCACGCCGGCATCTCGGTGGGCGAGGACGGCGCCACGCACCAGTGCTGCGAGGATATCGCCCTCATGCGCGTCATCCCCGGCATGACCGTAATTGTTCCCGCCGACGACGTGGAGGCCCGCGCCGTGACGCGCGCCGCCTACGAGTGCGACGGTCCGGTGTACATGCGCTTCGCCCGTTTGGCCTCGCCGGTTATCAACGACCCCGAGACCTACAAGTTCGAGTTGGGTAAGGGCATTGTCATGCGCGAGGGCGCCGATGTGACCATCATCGCCTGCGGCCTGATGGTCGGCGAGGCTCTCGAGGCCGCCGAGCAGCTCGCTGCCGAGGGCATCGACGCCGAGGTCATCAACATGCACACCATCAAGCCCATCGATGCCGATCTGATCGTCAAGAGCGCCACCAAGACCGGCCACGTCGTGACCGTCGAGGAGCACTCCGTGATCGGTGGCCTGGGCAGCGCCGTTGCCGACGTCCTGTGTGAGCAGTGCCCGACGCCGCTCAAGAAGATTGGTGTCAACGACACCTTCGGCGAGTCCGGCCCGGGTGCCGAGCTCCTGCACAAGTACGGCCTGGACGCCGCCAACATCGTGGCGACCACCAAGGAGTTCTTGGCATAGAGCAACCACCGCTCAAATCGGCCACAAGCCAATAGCAAATAGACGTAGACAGGGACGCCCTCAAAAAGAGGACGCCCCTGTTTTTATATTTCAGCAAAATCAGTGCCGCATCAAGCAAGGCCTTCTTCGGGAAAAGGGCCCAGTACGGCAACGTGCAATTCAGCCCTCCCAACTTTGTATGTGCAGCACCCCAAGATCACGCGGCGACCCCATAGTAGCCGCAGGCCGCGCACAGGATTACCTCCCAAATCTTTCCGCAGGACGGAGGCGCCCCCGCAGCGCGAAGCGCGCAGCGGGGGCGCCGACATGTCCGAGGACGATTTGGGAGGTAACCCTGTGCGCAGCCGGTGGGACCAAACCCCGCCATGCTTCTTATGTGCAGTAAAGCTAATGCTGCTAAAATACAAAGCGCTCATGTAGTTTAAACGCACGACGATAAGGAGCACCAGTGGGTAACCACTTCCGTACCTCCGGTGCGGGCGATGATGCCCCCAAGACGCAGACAGTCGTCCAGGGCAGTCGTTTCGCCACTCCGGATTCAGAGGGCCAGCCTGTTGCTCAGGCCCCCGCTCAGCCGGCAGATCAGGCACAGCCGGCATCCGATCCCTTTGCCTACAATCCCACCAGCGATGTTGCGCTTTCCGGCACGGCGGGTTTTGAGCCCGTTCAGGCTGTGACCGCTCGCGTGGAGCAGCCTCAGGCTGGCGCCGCCGCGCCGCAGCCTACCATGGCCGGCATTCCCGACCCCATGGCCCCTGCGACGCCGGTTCCTCAGCCTGCGCAGTCCGGTCTCTTTGCCGCTATTCCCGATCCCACGCAGCCTGCTGCCCCGGTGGTCGAGAGCGATCAGGCCGCCGAGGTCGCAAGCCTCGATAACGCGCTCAACAACCCCGATTTTACGTCGGTGTTTGCGCCCATCGATCCGCAAGCCAGCCGCAAGAAGATGGCCAAGCAGGCCGGTGTCGAGCCCGTCATCCTTATGGAGCATGTCACCAAGATCTATCCGGCACAGCCCAACAAGCCTGCACTCGACGACATCAACATCGAGATCTATCCGGGCGAGTTCGTCTTCCTGGTCGGTCATTCCGGCTCGGGTAAGACCACGCTGCTGTCGACGCTCAACCGCGACGTCAAGCCGACGAGCGGCCGCATCTTGGTTGCCGGTCAGGACCTCATGAAGATCAAGAACCGCAAGGTTCCGTTCCTGCGCCGCCAGATTGGCGCCGTGTTCCAGGACTTTAAGCTTCTGCCGCAAAAGACCGCCTACGAAAACGTGGCGTTTGCCCTGCAGTGCATCGGCAAGCCCAAGGGCGTCATTCGCAGCCAGGTGCCGGAGGTGCTGCGTCTGGTCGGTCTGGCCGATCAGATGGATTCGCTGCCCGACCAGCTTTCCGGTGGCGAGCAGCAGCGCGTCGCCGTCGCCCGCGCTATGGTCAACCGTCCGCCGCTGCTGATCTGCGACGAGCCCACGGGTAACCTCGACCCGGCGATCTCGCTGGGCATCATGAAGCTGCTCGAGCGTATTAACCGCACCGGCACCACCGTGATCGTCGCCACGCACGACCGCGAGATGGTCGATAGCATGCACCGTCGCGTGATCGCCCTCGAGGGCGGCCACGTTATCCGCGACCAGGAGAGGGGAGGTTACGGCAACTATGGCACCAACTAACGTGGGCTACTCCTTCAAAGAGGCAATCAGTCACTTCTTCCGTAACTGGACTACCTCGCTCGGCGCCGTCATCACGATCTTCCTTTCGCTGTTTATCATCGGCCTGTTCATCATGGGCTCCGCGATGCTGAACTCCGTGATCGGCACCGTCGAGGATCAGGTCGTCATCAACGCCTTTATTAGCGATGACGCCGACCAGGCAGATGTTCAGGCCTTTGAGGCTGAGCTCAAGACGTGGAGCAACGTCAAGTCCGTGACGTACAAGGACAAGGACGACGCGCTGGCCGAGTATACGAGCAAGATGTCGGGCAACGCCGACGCCACCATGAGCGCGCTCGATGGCCAGAACCCGCTGCCGGCTTCGTTTGCAATTGAGATGGACGATCCGTCCAAGGTCGAGAGCACGGCCCAGAAGCTCAAGAAGAACGCCGACTTCCAGAAGATCGCGGATGACGGCGACGTCAACGCGAGCGTGCTGTACGGCCAAGAGGAAGTGAGCCGCCTGTTCCAGGTGACCAACTACATCCGCATCGCCGCCGTGGTGCTCGTTGGCCTTTTGACCTTTATCGCATTCATCTTCATCAACAACACGATTCGCCTGTCCATCACGGCGCGTCGTCGTGAGATTGCGATCATGCGTCTGGTGGGCGCAAGCAACGGCTTCATTCGCGGCCCGTTTATCACCGAGGGCGTACTGCAGGCCATTTTGGGCTCGCTGCTTTCCATCGGCGTTCTGGAGTTGCTGCGCAATCTGATGATTCCGCGTTTGCAGGAGAGCATCGGCTGGATGTCGTTTGCCCTGCCGATGCAGTACTACCTGGTGACCTATGCTGCGCTGATTCTGGTCGGTGTGATTATCGGTCTCTTTGGTTCTGCCATAGCCATGCGCCGCTACCTGCGCGTGTAGGCATGCCTGGAATTCATCCCTTCCAACGGGTCGTCTCTTATGGGGCGGCCCGTTTTTTGATCCCTAGGGGACGGCAGGATTGCGGATCATCGTGGCGCTGGTCTATCTATGTGATCCGTTTTCCTCCGCCCCCTAAGGACCATTTGGGTAGACTCTTGGGGTGTAAACGTCCATCGATAGTTAGGAGGCGCCATGGGGCGCAATAACAAGCATAAGCGTGGAGCTCGCAATAAGCGCGGGCCGGTGCGCAGCGAACGCCGTCCGAGCCTGACCGGGCGCGTGCAGCTCCATGAGCACAGTGCCTACGTCGTAACCGAGAATGGCGACTACAAGGTCATGGGCCGCGGTAAGCGCGAGATCATGGATGGCGATACCGTTGCCGTGAGCATTAAGAACAGCCCGCACGGTGAGCGGCGCGCCGTGATCGAAGGCGTGGTTGAGCGCGCAGCCATAAGCGTGGTGGGTACGTACCAGACCGCCGGTCCGCTCGGTGTGATCGAACCGCTCGATTCGCGCTTGAAGGCCGACTTCTTCATTCTGCCCGAGGATACCTCGGCGGATCGTCTGGGCGTCCACCCGGGTGATGCCGTTGTCGCGCGCATTTTGACCTACCCGACGCGCCTGGAATCGGGCACCGTGACGATCGAGCGTCGCATTGGCGGAGATGACGCGCCCGATTTGGGCGTTCAGTATGTGATGGCGCGTTACGGCTATACCGATAGCTATCCCGAGGCCGCGCTGGACGAGGCCAAGGGGCTTTCGCTCGATGTGTCCGCGGCGCTTAAGGACCCGCTCCGCCGCGATCTTCGTGACCGCTTTGTCATCACGATCGACCCAATCGACGCGCGCGACTTTGACGATGCCATTTCGCTGGAGCGCACGCCCGAGGGTGGCTACAAGCTGGGCGTGCATATCGCCGACGTTTCACACTATGTGGCTTGGGACGGGCATATCGATCTTGAGGCTCGCCATCGCACGACATCGGTGTATCTGGCCGATCGCGTGCTTCCCATGCTGCCCGAACGCCTGTCCTGTGACCTGTGCTCGCTTCGCCCTGACGAGGACCGTCTTGCGTTTACCGTCGATATCGAGCTCGATGCGCAGGGTCGCGTGCGGCATTACGATCCGTACCCCAGCGTGATTCGCTCGCGTGTGCGTATGGACTATGACGGCGCCGAGGCGCTGCTGGTGCGTGCCGGCGCGGTTGAGTATTCGGTGCTGGAGGGTGCGGCCGAGGATGTTGCGGCTGCTGAGACCTCGCGCGAGGAGGCGCTTGAGCGCGGTCTTGCGTGCGAGGAGACCGCCCGCGGCTACAACATCGACCTCGGCGATTTCCTTGTCGCCGCTAACGAACTCGCCGAACTTCGCCGTCGTATTCGTCGTGCTCGCGGCTCAGTCGATTTTGACACGGCCGAGATTCGCGCTCTATTGGATGAGGACGGAGCACCCGTGCAGATTGTGGCGCGTGAGCGTTCGTGTGCCACGTCGCTTATCGAGGAAGCCATGCTGCTCGCCAACGAGTGCGTTGCAGAGTGGCTGGCAGACCGTGATATCGAGGCCTGCTATCGCGTGCATGAGGATCCGAGCCCCGATAGCCTGCACGGTGCCGCCGTTGCGCTGGCGCAGCTCGGCATCATCGACGATCGCCGTGCTGCCGGTATTGCCCTGGGGAGTCCCGATGAGCTGCAGGCTGCAGTCGATGCTGCCGCCGGTACGGCCAACGCACCGCTCGTTAACACGCTGCTTCTGCGCAGCATGCAGCGCGCGCTGTACAAGCCGCGCAACGAGGGCCACTTTGCGCTCGCCGCGCCGTGCTACTGTCACTTTACGAGTCCCATCCGTCGCTACCCCGATCTGGTGGTGCACCGCGTACTCAAGCTGCAGTTGGCCTATGAGCAGCTCGGCGGCAAGGACGCCTTGGTCCGCACGCCGCGGCTGATCGGCAAGGGGCGCGAGTCGCTGCCGCGCATTCTGCCGCAGATCTGCCGCGCATGCAGCGATGCCGAGCGCGCGGCAGATGCCGCCAGCCATGCGACGCAAAAGATCAAGATTGCCCAGTACTATGAGGACCGTCTGGGCGAGCGCTATGCCGGAACCGTCTCGTGGGTTAGCAGTATGGGCCTGTTCGTACGCCTGGATTTGACGCAGGTCGAGGGCCTGGTTTCAATTAAGAGCCTGGGCAACGAGTGGTTCGAGTTCGACGAGGACGCGCTTACGCTGACGGGCACCGACACGGGGACTCGCTATGAACTGGACCAGCGCGTGATTATCGAGGTCTCGCGCGTCAATACCACGCGTGGACACTTGGACTTTAAGCTTATCCATTAGCTAAATCCCGACTCGTGGCGGGAGAGTGGAGGGCGGTCTTTCGGGGCCGCCCTCCGCATTTGAATCGTGGCTACCTTGCCGTCTGCTCGGCTGCCCGCTTACCTGCTATTTGAGAGGTAAAACCTACCAAAATAAACCTGTCCCTTTTTGGCAGGTATACAAGAAAGCGGGGATGAGATGGCGACGGTGTACGGTTATGCGCGGGTGAGTTCGCGCGATCAGAACCTTAATCGGCAGCTGGATGCGCTGGGCGCCTATGGCGTGGGCTCGGCGAATATTTATGCCGACCATGCGAGCGGCAAGGACTTCGATCGACCGCGTTATCGCGAGCTGCTACACGTCCTGGGAGACGGGGACGTGCTGGTGGTGCTTTCTATCGACCGACTTGGTCGTAATTACTCCGAGATTCTTGAGGAATGGCGACGCATTACCAAGGAGCTCGGGGTTGCCATTGTGGTGTTGGATATGCCATTGCTTGACACGCGCGTCAGGGCCAGCGGCGCGCCGGATGTGACCAACACCCTGATTGCCGATATTGTGCTGCAACTGCTGAGCTACGTGGCGCAGGTGGAGCGCGAGAATATCCATCGGCGCCAGGCGGAGGGAATTGCAGCGGCGCGGGCGCGAGGGGTTCGTTTCGGTCGACCTCGCAAGCCGTGCCCTCCTCAGTTTGAGCTGGTACGCGATAGCTATGAGGCGGGCGATATTACCCGCAGCCAGGCGGCAAAGTGCCTGGGCGTGTGCGTGGGGACGTTCGATCGCTGGATGCGCGAGGCGGGGTAGGAGTTTGCGTCGCTTTGTTGCTTCCTGTTGCGATTCAAATTTTGATACGGTGACGATGTCATTTTGGACTACACTCGCTGATATTCAAAAAACGGAGGTTGGCCTTTGGCACGCGTAAAACAAATAATCGGATGGACCGCGATCGCTCTGTTCACTGCAACGCTGGCGGGCATCTGGGTGCTGACGGAGCAAAACGCGGTGCAGACGTCGTTGCTGAGCGAGTCCACCGCGCGTGTGGTGGAGGGTCAGGCTACGGGCGTACAGGCTGCCGATGCCACGGGTGAAGCTCAGACGGAGAACGGAATGACCGGGGGCACCGATTCGGCTGCCTCGAATGTACGGTCTGGCCGACTTGCTTCCATTCGCATGTGGGTGGGCACGAACGTCCGTCGCGTTGCCCATACCGTAGAGTTTTTCTTCGTCGGATTGTTCGCCTCGGTGGTCGTGGTTTGCTTTTCCAGGCGTCCGTGGAGCGTATGCTCCCGTTGCGTGCCCGTGTTGCTCTTTTGCGCCGTCTGCTCCGTTGGCGATCAGGTACATAAGATCTTTGTTCCCGGCAGGCATTTCGACGTTATCGATTTAGGATTCGATGCTGCGGGCTATGTCACCGCCATGCTGTTGGTATTGCTGACAGCGGCGTTGGTGCGCCATGCGACTCGGCCGATCGGCGCCCATGCGAGGCGCTAGCCTTAAGACGAGACATCGCGACTGCCTATGCTTCGACATTGACTACAATAACGGCTGCAATCGCGAGCGGTCGTCGATGTGCAGTTTTCCAGACACCTGTTTTCTCTAAGAAAGGAAATCCCATGACCGTACTGTTTGTTGAATATCCCAAGTGCTCGACCTGTAAGAAGGCCAAGGCATGGCTGGACGAACACGGGGTAGAGTATATCGACCGCGATATCGTTTTGGACAATCCCGCGGCTGATGAGCTTGCGACCTGGATTGCTCGTTCGGGACTGCCGGTGCGGCGCTTCTTTAATTCGTCGGGCATGAAATATCGAGAGCTGGGCCTGAAGGCACGTCTAGATGCGGGCATGACGGATCGGGAGTGCTACGAGCTGCTGGCGACCGACGGCATGCTGGTCAAGCGTCCGCTGTTGGTGGGCGACGACTTTGCGATTCCCGGCTTTAGGGAAGCAGCTTGGACCGAGGCGCTGCTGTAGCGGCTGCGGAAAGTGCGACCCGTTTTGAGCGCTCGGGGTGGGACGTGTTTTCCATCGGAGGGCTCGCTCGGCTCAATCCTTGAGCTGCGCCCATTCGTGCGGATCGTAGACCTTTACGTGCTTGTTGGGCTTGCCGCTCCAGTACTCCTCGTCCATAAAGGGCAGATATGCCTGAACACCGGGGCAGATAAAGGGAATCCGCTGCTGTTGCAGTCGCTCGCGCTGTCGCTGCTCCAGGTGCGCCTCGGATATGACAGTCGGCATACCGGACAGCTCGACGAGGCTTGCCTGGATTCGCTTAAGGTCGGGGAGTCCCGCGTGCCATGACATCCGCATGATCAAAAAGGATGCACGGCGGTATTTTGCCTGCATCACCGTGATGGCGGGGCGCAGAGTGGGATGGATTTTGTCCCGTTCGGGCCAAAGGTCAGCAGTGATCTCGAGGCCCAGGGTCTCCCATAGGTAATCAAGCTCTTCGTCCATGGCGCCTCGATATCCGTGCAATGATGACGGTTCGATTGTGCCATCAGCCGTGAGTGCTGCATTGTTGTAATCTACCAGCGGTAGATGCGGGATGTTTTACGGGCTTTGGCGCCGTACGTGTCGCTGGCGCTTCACAGGTCCTTCACGTGTCGCTGGCGCTTCACAGGTCCTTCACGTGTCGGCCGTATTTGACTGAATTTCAAAAAAGTCAAAATTGGGGCTTGCGTCACGGCCGGACTTCCCGTATATTTCTTTCTTGCGCAAAGGCACAGCCGAGCGCAGCGATGCAGTCATTGGGATGTCGTCTAATGGCAGGACAGCGGATTCTGGTTCCGTCAATGGGGGTTCGACTCCCTCCATCCCAGCCATTGCATTTGCTACATATGGCCCGTTCGTCTAGCGGTTTAGGACGCCGCCCTCTCAAGGCGGAGATCACCAGTTCGAATCTGGTACGGGCTACCAAAATTGAACGCCCGGGCCTCGTAAGAGACCCGGGTTTTGTGTATTGACCGATATTTAAGGCGCGCGTTGAGTCTGCCGCCCGGACCGAGGAGTTGTCATGGACCTGCCTATCAGCTTGGAAGACATCACGTATGCCGAGAACTATCTGGCGCAGGGCGACCTGGCTACGGCGACGCCGCTGCTGGAGCGTCTGGTGGAGCTTGCCGAGGAGTATATCGACGCTGAATGCAAGACGGAGGAGAAGCGCCAGTATTTTAGCTTCGACAGCAAGTTTGAGCGTCTGGCCTACCGCCGCGTGGAAAAGGATCCGCGCGAGCTGGTGCAGGTCGAGGTGCCCTTTGATCGCCTGTATTCCGACATGGCGTATGCCTACATTCGCCAGCAGGATTATGTGAGTGCTCGGAATGCCCTGATGCAGGCCGTGCGTTGGGATCCCATGAACTGCAACTATCGCTTGGACTTGGCCGAGCTGTTCCGCGCGCTCGAGGACAAGCAGGAGTGGGCTTCGCTTTCGTTTTCGGTGCTGGAGCGTGCAAGCGATGGCAAGTGCGCCGCCCGCGCTTACGCCAATCTAGGTCAGTACTTCTTGGAGCCCGAGACCGAGAACGTTTCGGCTGCCGTGGGCTGCGCGCGTCTGGCGCTGCGCCTGGCGCCCAATGATGCGCATACGACGCGCCTGCTCAACAAGATCCATACCACCTATCCGGATGCCGCGGACGAGAGTGACGACCATGTGATGGGTGAGCTCGCCCTGCAGGGCGTGCCGACCTCGCCTTCGGCCGAGATCGCCATCTGCCTGATCATGTGCGCGACCGATGCTGCAAGCGACGGCGACAAGCAGGAGGCTACGCGCCTGACGGTCCGTGCTCGCGACTTGGTGGGCGAGGAGGCCTGCGCGGCGATTATCAAACTGGTGCGCGAGAGCGATGCCGAGCTTAATGCCGAGCGCAGGGCAAAGCGCGAGGCTGCGGGCTCAAACGCCGATGGCGCCAAGGAGGCCGGCGATGCCCAGTAAGCGCGAGCGCAAGCTCATTTCCAAGAATCGCTCGGCACATCACGAGTACTTTATCGATGAGACGTTTGAGTGCGGTATTGAGCTGAGCGGTACCGAGGTCAAGTCGATTCGCGAGCGCGCGTGCCAGATTACCGATACCTTCGCACTGATTCGTGGTGGGGAGTGCTGGCTCGTCGGCCTGCATATCCACCCTTATAGTCATGGTGGCGTGTGGAATCGCGATCCCGACCGTCGGCGCCGTCTGCTGCTGCACCGCAAGGAGATCGACTTTCTTGACGGCAAACTTCGCAACCGCGGCTATGCGCTGGTGCCGCTGGAGCTCTACTTTAATACCGACGGCCGCGTAAAGCTGCTGCTGGGCCTAGGCCGCGGCAAGAAGCTTTACGACAAGCGCGAGGATATGGCCAAGCGCGATGTCCAGCGCGAGATCGACCGCGCCCTCAAGGAGCGCAATCGCTAGGCGTTCTGTATAAGTTGCGGTGGAATACGGACTGTTTTGCCTGTTTGAGGGGCTATTCAGTCCTTATTTCACCGCAACTGCGGGCGTCTCATCTTGCTTATACTGTTTTGACACATATGTCTCAAAGGTGGTGTCCGTTGTGGGCGCCGCCTTTTTTGTGGGTACATACATCCATGAGGTTCCAACCCGCGTTAGGGGAGTGATTGTTATGGACAAAACTGCGTTCTTTACCATGCCGAGCGGTCTGTACGTGGTGAGCGCCGCGGCAGACGGGCTGCGCGCCGGCTGCGTCATCAACACTGCGGTGCAGGTGACGTCCATGCCGCCGCGCATTTCGGTTGCCGTGAACAAGGACAACGTCACCTCGGGCGTCATCGCTTCGGCCAAAGCGTTCGCGCTGACCGTGATCGATCAGACCGCCGACATGCTCTACATCGGTAACTTTGGGTTCCGCACCAGCAGCGATTATGACAAGTTTGCTAAATACGAGACCCGCGAGACGGCTCTGGGCATGCCCTATGTGCCCGAGCACGCGGCGGCCCTGTTTAGCTGCCATTTGATCGACACTGTGGATGTTGGCACGCATCTACTGTTTATCGGCGAGGTCGAGGATGCCGAGCGCTTGAGTGACGAGACGCCGCTCACCTACGATTACTACCATAAGGTCCTGAA
The DNA here is from genome assembly GCA_902835305.1 of Coriobacteriaceae bacterium. Lineage (GTDB taxonomy): Bacteria > Actinomycetota > Coriobacteriia > Coriobacteriales > Coriobacteriaceae > Collinsella. The sequence continues at coordinate 79,197 of CADFMD010000002.1, read as the reverse complement.
GGGCAAGACGCCTCCGAAGGCGTCCTCGTATCAAGGTTAGAAATGTTTTAAAAATACTTGCATTATATTATTAAGAATCTATACTGATAAATGAAGTACATCACCAGTTGCGTTTGAGAGGAGAACATCATGGCTGAGGAGAAGAAGACGTATAAGTTCGTGTGCGTCGTTTGCGGTTACGAGGTTGAGGTCGATACGCCCGAGCTGCCCGAGGATTATGTGTGCCCGGTGTGTGGCGTCGGTCCCGATCAGTTTGAGCTCGTCGAGGAGTAGCTCGCAGACACACGGCGAAAGCCGAACATAGCTCTGTCCAAGGGCCTCGGTCGAATTCTCGGCCGGGGCCCTTTTCCTCCGCCCCCAAGGGATCACGGTTGCTGTTGGCCGATCCTGTCTGTTGTGAGTCCGGCCGACCTTTTGTCTTAATCTGTAACGTCTAACGGCTCAAAACGGGTCTTCCTGTTACAGATCGAGACAAACGGAGCTGTCCCTCGGAATGATCTCGATCTGTAACATCTAGACATCAAAAGCGGGTCTAGATGTTACAGATCGAGACGTTTGCCTGGGTAGGTGCCCCGTCCCATTACATCCCTGTCAACAACACGACATCGAGAATCGTCACGATGACACCAATCCCTACAAGCAGCGCGTTGAGCGGGCGCGAATTGGCGTATTTGCCCATGACGCGGCGTGAACTGGTGAGTCGTATGAGCACAAAGACCGTAATCGGCAGCTGAAGCGACAGCAGTGCCTGACTCCAGATGAGACCTTCAAAAGGATTTGGAACGACCAGGCACGCCGCCACTGCTCCGGCGAAACAGGCCGCCACCCCGACCGAGGAATGTCGGTCGTGGATGTCGTATTCCTCGTCGAACATGCCCGCAGTGATGGTTCCCGCCGCCATGCCCGCTGTCACGCTGCTCGATAATCCCGCGAACAGCAGCGCTACCGCAAAGATGGTCGAGCTCGCCGGGCCCAAGATGGGGGAGAGCGTGGCCGCTGCGACGGTGAGGTCGTCTACGACCATGCCGTGCGCAAAGAAGGTCGTTGCGGCCAGGATGACCATGGCCGAGTTGATTGCCCAGCCCACGCCCATCGAAAAGAGCGTGTCGAAGAGCTCGTAGCGCAGACGTTCTTCGATAACCTGCTCGCCTTGGCCTTCGAAGTGCATGGATTGGATGACCTCGGAGTGCAGAAAAAGGTTGTGTGGCATAACGACCGCACCCAGGACGCTCACGATAATCGCGGCAGAGCCAGTGGGCATACTAGGCGTGATCCAGCTTACGGCGGCTTGCGGCCAGTCGACCTTGACTAGTGCAAGCTCGGCCAAAAACGAGAGTCCTACCACGCCTACGAAGGCGATGATCCAGCGTTCGGCATGCTTGTAGGAGTTCGTCATGAGCATCGCCATCGATACTGCCGCCACGATGACGCAGCCCGCGCGCACGGGCAGCCCAAAGAGCATTTGAAGGGCAATCGCGCCACCCAGGACTTCGGCCATGGCGGTGGCGACAGTCGCGAGATAGGCACTGGCGAGTACCGTGCGTCCAACGAAGCGGGGGAGGTAACGTGTCGTGGCCTCGGCAAGGCAGGCGCCCGTGGCGATACCCAGGTGCGCCGCGTTGTGCTGCAGCACAATGAGCATAATCGTGGACAGCGTGACGATCCACAGCAGCGCGTAGCCAAACTGCGAGCCCGCGGCCATATTGGAGGCCCAGTTGCCCGGGTCGATAAAGCCGACGGTCACGAGCAGCCCGGGGCCGATATGCCGCGCAATGTCTAGGCCTCCGTGACCGCCGGTGCGTCGGGAGCCAAAGTGTTGTTTGAGATGGTTGAGCATGGTGAGCTCCTGCGTATGGGCGGCGTGACGTCGCATCTGGGTCGTGCGGCGCCACGCTTCGGATTTGGGTTGGGGCTACTTGTGCGCTTTGCCCTGATTGGCCACGGCGTCGATCTTGGCGGCGATGGTCGCCGGGTCGCCGATGTAGCGCTTGTCGAGGACGTTGAAATCGGTGTCGAAGGTGTAGACGAGCGGCACGCCGGTGGGGATGTTGACCTTGAGGATCTCCTCGGGCGTGAGGTGCTCGAGCTTCATGACGAGTGAGCGCAGGGAGTTGCCGTGTGCGGCGATGAGTACGCGCTTGCCGGCGAGCATCTGGGGGCGAATCTCGTCTTCGAAATAAGGCCAGGCGCGGGCGATCGTGTCCTTGAGGCACTCGGTATAGGGCAGCTGATCGGGCGCGACATCACGGTATTGCTCCTGGGTGTGGGGATCGCGCGCGTCGTCCGGCTCGAGTGCCGGCGGGCAGACATCGAAGGAGCGGCGCCAGATGAGCACCTGCTCGTCGCCGTGCTCCGCTGCGGCATCGGCCTTGTTGAGACCCTGCAACGCTCCGTAGTGGCGCTCGTTGAGCTTCCAGGATTTGATGACGGGCAACCACTCGCGATCCATTTGGCCGAGCACGATGTCGAGGGTGTGAATTGCGCGCTTGAGACGCGAGGTGTAGCAGACGTCGAAGTCGAAGCCCGCTTCTTTGAGGGCTCGACCGCCTGCTGCGGCTTCTTCGCGGCCCGTGTCGGTGAGTTCTACGTCGGTCCAGCCGGTGAACAGGTTGAGTTTGTTCCACTCGGATTCTCCGTGACGGATAAGGACAAGTTGCATTGTCTGTCGGTCTGCTCGGTGCGCCATAGGGGCCTCCTTGATCTGGCACGGTGTGCGTGCCGTTTGCTTGACGCCGCAAAGGATACCCGTTTTATGCTAAAAAGTTAACCATGACTAACAAAATTGTTGTATTTGAATGGGACGGTGAAAGGGGATTGCCGAAATGTCTTGATCTGTATTAACTAGGGATGGAAATTGGGTCTAGGTGTTACAGATCAAGACAGGAAGAAATGGTCCTATGGAAAATCTCGATCTGTAACAGTTAGCTGCAAAAACCGGCCCTTCATGTTACAGATTGAGACATTTGGAACCGTCTCTCGAAAACATCTCAATCTGTAACAGTTAGTCGTCGAAATTGGGTCTTACTGTTACAGATTGAGATGTATGAAGAGGTGAGTTTGCAGGTCGAACTTGGGGCCTATGTTTTCGCCCTTGAGGTCGGCGGTGCCCACTCGTAAGGTGTGCGTTACGCGATTGTTTCGAAACGGGCGGGAAACACAACGACGCCCCGATGCCCCTACTATGCCTATTCAACTGACTGTCTAAATATCTAGGGGAGGATCGCGATGCAGGCAGATTCCGCTCAGCAGCAGGGCCTTTATCGCCCCGAATTCGACCACGATGCATGTGGCATCGGCGCGCTTGCCGATATCAACGGTGAGCGCCATCACCAGATTCTGGACGATGCACTGTCCATTCTGGTCAACTTGGAGCACCGCGGCGGCACCGGACTCGAGAAGAACACCGGCGACGGTGCCGGTATCCTGTTCCAGGTTCCGCATCACTTTTTCCGCAAAGAGGCTCAAAAGTGCGGCCAGATTCTGCCGGCAGAGGGCGACTATGGCGTGGCCATGCTGTTCTTCCCGCAGGACGACAAGGGCGTAGAGGATGCCCGTCGCGTGTTTGAGGAGGGCTGCGCCGAGGCCGGCGTGCCGCTGCTCTTTTGGCGCGAGGTGCCCGTCGACCCGCACGACTTGGGCGAGACGGCACGCGCCTGCATGCCCACCATTCTGCAAGCCTTTCTGGGCCGCCCCGACGACACGCCCGCCGGCGATGCCTTCGAGCGTCGCCTGTACGTGTGCCGTCGCACTATCGAGAAGAAGGCCGATGCCGAGTTTGCCCTGCGCGACAAGATCTTCTACGTCTGCTCCATGAGCTCGCGCACTATCGTGTACAAGGGCATGCTCGTCGCCACGCAGATGCGCCGCTTCTTCATCGACCTCAACGACGCCGCCGTCAAGACGGCCGTGGCGCTCGTCCACTCGCGCTACTCCACCAACACCACGCCCAGCTGGGAGCGCGCGCACCCCAACCGCTTTATCATCCATAACGGCGAGATCAACACCCTCAAGGGCAACGTCAACTGGATTCGCGCCCGCGAGCCCAACCTGTACAGCCCCGTGCTGCAGCACGATCTTGAGCGCGTGATGCCTATCATCAACCGCGAGGGATCCGATTCCGCGATTCTGGATAACGTGCTTGAGTTCCTGGTCATGAACGGTCGTCCGCTCACGCGTGCCGCGTCCATGTTGCTGCCCGAGCCGTGGGACCACAACGACAGCCTGAGTGAGGAGCGCCGCGCCTACGACGCTTACCAGTCCATGCTCATGGAGCCGTGGGATGGCCCGGCAGCCATCGCCTTTACCGACGGTCGCACGCTGGGCGCCGCCCTCGACCGTAACGGCCTGCGCCCCGCCCGCTACTATGTGACGCGCGACGGTTGCTTTATGCTGGCAAGCGAGGTGGGCACCATCGAGGTGAGCCCCGAGAACATCCTGACGAGCGGCTGTCTGGGGCCGGGCCAGATGCTCGAGGTCGATTTTGCCCGCGGCCGCGTGATCTACAACGACGAGCTGCGCGCCCGTTACGCCAAGGAAAAGCCCTACCGTGATTGGATTGCCGAGGAGACGCTGACCGTCGACGCGCTCGATAGGCCTGCCACGGCAACGCCCGCCGAGGACGCCGAGGTGCCCGCCGCCGTGCGCATGGCTAAGCTCGGGTATCACTGGGATGATGTTGACGAGGTTGTGCGTCCCATGGCCCAGCAGGGCAAGGCGCCGCTCGCCTCGATGGGCATCGATGCGCCGCTGGCCTGCCTGTCCAAGAAGACGCGCTCCTTCTACGACTATTTCTATCAGCTGTTCGCTCAGGTCACGAACCCGCCCATCGACGCCCTTCGCGAGCATATGGTCACCTCGACCACGCTCTACCTGGGCAACCACGGCAACCTGCTCGAGGACTCTCGTACGGCCTGCCAGCTGGTGCGCTTGGAGCGCCCACTGCTGAACGAGGAGGAGTTCGAGCGTATCTGTGCCATCGACCGCGTGGGCTTTAAGACCCGCCGTTTCCGTGCCGTGTACCGCCGCGATGCCGGCGAGGGCGCGCTGCAGGCTGCGCTCAAGCAGCTTGCAGAGGACGTTGAGGCTGCGGTCCGCGACGGCGTGAACATCGTGGTGTTGAGCGATCGTGCCGGAGCGGGCGAGGTACCCGTGCCGTCGCTGCTTGCCGTGGGCTGCGTGCACAACCACCTGATCCGCGCCGGCGTGCGTACCTTTGCCGACATCGTGGTGGAGTGCGGCGATGCCGTGTCCCCGCACGACTTTGCGGCACTGGTGGGTTACTCCGCGAGCGGCATCTATCCGTATAACGCGCATGCGTGCATCCGCGATCTGGCGGCGCGCGGCGATCTGGACGTGACGGCCGAGCAGGGCATCGCCAATTACAACAGGGCTGCGACCGCTGGCATCGTCTCCATTATGTCCAAGATGGGCATCTCCACGGTGCAGAGCTACCATTCGGCGCAAATCTTCGAGGCCGTGGGCTTTACCCCGGAGTTTGTTAACGCGTACTTTGCCGGCACGGTGAGCCGTGTGGGCGGTATGGGTGTCGAGGACGTCGAGCGCGAGCAGAATGAGCGCTACGACGCCGCACTCGCCATCCTTAAGAGCCCGGCTCCCGATCAGCTGCCCACACTGGGCCTGACCAAGTGGCGCCCGCTCGGCGGCGAGGATCACCTGATCGACCCTCAGACTGTCTACCTGCTGCAGACCGCCTGCCGCGAGGACAGCTACGACACCTTTAAGGAGTACAGCGCCCGCCTGCACCGCACCGGCCGTGCCGTGCGCCTGCGCGACTTGCTCGACTTTAATGCCAACGGTCGCACGCCGGTGGCACTCGACGAGGTCGAGCCCGCGCTCAACATCGTCCGCCGCTTTAACACCGGCGCCATGTCGTATGGCTCCATCAGCAAAGAGGCACACGAGTGCATGGCCATCGCCATGAACCGCCTACACGGCCGTTCCAACTCGGGCGAGGGCGGTGAGGATCCGCGTCGCGAGACCCCGCTGGCCAACGGCGACTCCAAGAACTCCGCGATCAAGCAGGTGGCAAGTGCGCGCTTTGGCGTGACGAGCCGCTACCTGTGCAGCGCCTTCGAGATTCAGATCAAGATGGCCCAGGGCGCCAAGCCCGGCGAGGGTGGCCACCTGCCCGGCAAGAAGGTCTACCCCTGGATTGCCGAGGTCCGTCAGTCCACGCCCGGTATCGGCCTGATCTCGCCTCCGCCGCACCACGACATCTACTCCATCGAGGACCTGGCAGAGCTGATCTTTGACCTTAAGAACGCCAACCCCGGCGCGCGCGTGTCGGTCAAGCTGGTCAGCGAGGCCGGCGTCGGCACCATCGCCACTGGTGTTGCCAAGGGCGCTGCCGACAAGATCTTGATCAGCGGCCACAACGGCGGCTCGGGTGCCGCTGCTCGCGATTCGATCTGGCACGCGGGTCTGCCGCTGGAGCTCGGTCTTGCCGAGGCCCAGCAGACGCTGCTGCAAAACGGCCTGCGCTCGCGCGTAGTGCTCGAGGCTGACGGCAAGCTCATGGACGGCACCGATGTCGCCGTCGCCTGCCTGCTGGGTGCCGAGGAGTTTGGCTTTGCGACCATGCCGCTCATCTCTATGGGCTGCCTCATGCAGCGCGACTGCCAGCAGGATACCTGCCCCGCCGGCATCGCTACGCAAAACTGCCGCCTGCGTCGCGGCTTCCGCGGCAAGCCAGAGCACGTCGAGCACTTTATGCTCTTTGTTGCCGAGCAACTGCGCGAGGTCATGGCGAGCCTGGGCTTCCGCACCGTCGACGAGATGGTCGGCCATCCCGAGTGCTTACGCCAGATCGAGGTCCCGGGCAACCGCAAAGCAAACCTGCTCGATCTGTCGCCCGTGCTGGCGAGCGCGACCTGCGAGTTCGGTGCCCATATTCCGGGCGCCGACGGTCGCCACTTCCTGCCGCAGATGGCTGCGGACAGCGAGCTCGATAAGACGCTCGACTCCACGTTGTTTGTGCCCTATACGGCCGATGCCCGTGCGCACCTGCGTCCGATTCGTTTCCGCGCCGATATCGCCAACGTCAACCGCTGCGTGGGCACCATCCTGGGCAACGCGGTGACCAAGGCTCATCCCGAGGGCCTGCCCGCCGGCTCCATCACCATCGATTGCGATGGTTCGGCCGGTCAGAGCTTTGGCGCCTTCCTGCCGCGCGGCATTACGCTCAACGTGTGCGGTGACGCCAACGACTACTTTGGCAAGGGCCTTTCGGGCGGCGAGGTGTCTGTGCGCCCCAACCCGCATGCGACCTACAAGTTCGACGAGAACATCATTGTGGGCAACGTTGCGTTCTTTGGCGCTACGAGCGGCCGCGGCTTCATTAACGGTCTGGCGGGCCAGCGCTTTGGCGTACGCAACTCCGGTGCCACCGTGGTGGTCGAGGGTTGCGGCAACCACGGTTGCGAGTACATGACGGGTGGCCTGGCGCTCATCCTGGGCGAGGTCGGGCAGAACTTCGCTGCCGGCATGACGGGTGGCGTGGCTTATGTCTTTGACCAGTACGGCACGCTCGATGCCCGCGTGAACCACGAGAGCGTTGAGCTCAAGGCCCCGACTGCCGGCGAGCTGGCGCAGATTCGCGAGCTCATCCAGGAGCACGTGGACGCGACGCAGAGCCCGCGCGGCATCAAGCTGCTCTACAGCTTTGAGACGATGAGCAAGCACTTTGTGAAGGTCATTCCGACCGAGTACGAGCGTGTGCTGGCGATTGTCGCTGCGAGCGAGGCTGCCGGCAAGACACATGCGCAGGCAGAGGAGCTGGCGTTTGACATTGTGACCGGTCGCGCGAGCGCCGCGGATGTCGCTCGCTTCGATATTGCGGGCGGTGCTGCGGGTGCTGCGTCCGTGGCCGCCAGCTCTGTTGCTTCGACCAAGAAGGAGGCGTAAGTGCTATGGGTAAGCCCGGTGCTTTTCTTGATATCGATCGCGTGACCCACGAGCTTCGCCCCGTGGAGGAGCGCAGCCGCGATTTCGATCCGCTGTACGTGGAGCTTGACGACGATGCACGCCGTGCCCAGGCGAGCCGCTGCATGATGTGCGGCGTGGCGTTTTGCCAGATGGGCGCGAGCTTTGGCAAGGCACGCCCGAGCGGCTGCCCGCTGCACAACCTGATTCCCGAGTGGAATGAGTTGGTGTACCGCGGCCGCTGGGACGAGGCGGCCGAGCGCCTGTCGCTCACCTCGCCCATGCCCGAGTTTACGAGTCGCGTGTGCCCGGCGCTGTGCGAGGCCGCGTGCAACCTGGGTTCGGTCGATGGCCAGCCCACGACGATCCATGACAACGAACGTGCGATCAGCGACCATGAGTGGGCCAGCGGCGGTCCGCGCCGCTTTGAGCCGGCGGGGGAGGATGCGCCCACGGTCGCCGTGGTTGGTTCTGGACCGGCTGGCCTGGTGGCCGCATGGGAGCTTGCGCGTCGCGGCGCCCGCGTGACGGTGTTTGAGCGCGACGACCGACCGGGCGGCCTGCTCATGTACGGCATTCCCAACATGAAGCTCGAGAAGTCCGTGGTCGAGCGTCGTGTGGCGCTCATGCGCGAGCTGGGTATTGTGTTCGAGCTGGGCGCCGACGTGAGCGATCCCAAGGTTACCGCCAGGCTCGACGACTTTGACGCCGTCGTGGTGGCTGCTGGCGCCCGTGCCCCGCGCGGTCTTTCGGCTACGAACGTGGACGCCCCGGGCGTGGTGTACGCCGTGGACTATCTGACGGCTTCGACCGTGTCGGTTCTCGACGGCGGCGAGCCCGCGGTCGATGCGCGTGGCCTGGACGTTGTGGTCATTGGCGGCGGCGATACCGGTAACGACTGTGTGGGTACCGCCGTGCGCCAAGGCGCGCGCAGCGTGCGCCAGTTTGAGTTCTTGCCAGCTGCGCCCGATAAGCGCGCGGCAGGCAACCCCTGGCCGCAGTGGCCCAACGTTAAGAAGACCGATTACGGCCAGCAGGAGGCTATCGCTGCGATGGGTGGCGAGATGCGTGCCTGGGCCGTGGATACACTCGAGGTGCTGCTGGACAAGAAGGGTGCGGCTGCGGGTCTGCGCGTGGTCGATCTGGACTGGTCGGCGGGAAAGCCCGAGCGCATCGCGGGCTCCGAGCACGAGGTGCCAGCGCAGCTGGTGCTCATCGCCTGCGGCTTTACGGGTCCGGAGTACGGTGTGTTCGATGCGGTGAGCGTGCCTGTTGCCACCGCTGGTCGTCCGCTGCCGGTGATGGCTGCCGAGGGCTCGCATCTCGCGGCTCGCACGGAGGGCGTCGCCGCTGATGCCGCGCCGGTGTATGTGGCGGGTGATGCCCGCAACGGCAGCTCGCTCGTGGTGAGTGCCATGGCCGATGCCCTGGCCTGCGCAGCCGAAGTCGCCGAGGCACTGGAACTGTAAAGTAGTCACGGAGATATTCAACAATCGAATCGGCAAGGGCTGTCCCTAACTGCCGGCACAAAAGGAACGTCCCTAAGTGCCGACAGTTAGGGACGTTCCTTTTGTGCCGGCATTCGGGGACACTCCTTGCGGATTTGCGAGCAGTTTGCTCGTTTGTCGACGTACGGGTGTTCATTTGTCGACTTCTCGGGCTGTGGTCACCTGTTGTTTCTGTGGTGGCTGCGGGCATCTGGCTCAAAAGGGCGGGTTGGCCGTCTATGTCTACCTGCGGTTTTGTTGCGGTGCGCATTTTCGATCAAGCTTTTCGTCAAGTGTTTGGTCAGTATCTGGTTTGCAGTCGGAGGCCTATTTTGCCCGCGCTGGTCGTGGCTGCCCACCTTCCTCGTAAGCTCAAATTGAGGTCCATCAGTTTGAGGAGGATGCCATGACTGACCACGCTTTTGACCGAGCAGAGCTAGCCGAAGCCGTCGGCAACGATATTGCCGACATGGCTCACTTTTGGATGCTGCGGAAGTTTCAATTCCTGGAGCCGGCACGCGAACAGTTCGAGATTATCGTCGACCCGTGGCTCAGCTATTGCGAGGAACCTTCTCAAAACGAAATCATGGCCTACAACATGGCATTTACCGATTGGCTGCTCTTCGAGCGCCCCTATCGCCATGGCAAGACGCTGCTCGAGCTGTATGTTGACGAGCCGCCGGCATCGCTTTCGCCTGCCTCGCTCAAGCGGCTCGAGCAGGTACGCGACACGCAGTATTTCTCGCGCTTTGGCATTTTGGACAAGGATCCCGCGACTGGCATGGTCGTGCTGAAGGACACGCGCACCGACCGTCGCTTTGACGTCTACGACCCACATATCGTGCAAAAGGAGCGCTGGAACGATGGTGCGATTGCGGTGCGACTCGCGTGCGTCGACGATGTCTGGCTGACGGCGGGGCAGCTCTACCTGTATGACATCGCGCGCCTGAGCGACACGACGGTCGACGGGCCGGGCTCGGTGCATCCCGAGGACCTGGAGGACGGTTTCGACACCTCGTGCATCAGCTTCTTTTTGCGCCTGGTCCGCGACATCATGGGTGCCCAGGGGCGGTATGTGAAGTCGCTCAACATCTACGAACAGGAATGGGAGTAGGGGATGGACGGTTGTCGCCTGCCTTGCCTTCTGCCTTTATGTCTCGATCTGTAACGTTTAGGGACAAAAAACCGGTCTACCTGTTACAGATCGAGACGAATACCTGGGCGCCGCTGGTTTGTCTAAATCTGTAACGTTTAGGGGCCTGGAGAACGTCTAACTGTTACAGATCAAGACGTTTATCAGCGGAGGCAACGGTGACAATGGTCCATTTGTCCGATGTGGTGGTGATGGAAGTGTCTAATACCGTTCTCAAACACAAGCATACGGCTCGCAACACGTTGGCGCGGAATAGGATGCTTGCCAGGCTCACGGAGGCGGCTGAACTAGGCGTGCTGCTTGTGACGCACGACAATGCCGAGCTCATGTGGCTGCGGCGCCATGTGGGAACCGACGATATCGCGGAGCCTGAGTCGCACCTGTTCTGTTTTCAGCATGATTGGGATGCGTTGACGCCGACGGAGCGAGCGCTGCGGACCATCAAAGGGCTTGCGGAGTTTCATCCCGATTGGGCGTTTTGGGGTTACGACGCGGCACTTTTGTGGGGTCTGGAGGTGCCAAATGATCTGCTTGGGCCGCGATTTCTTGTTAAGACAGGTTGCTCGGTGCCGCTGAGTGCAGGATGCCGGCTGTTGCGTCCGCAGGCGGCGGGTGCGCTTGAGCGCGTCGACGGCGTGCGAGTGACGCCGTTTTGGCGCACGGTGAAGGACTGTCTGCTGCGTGCGCCGTTTTCGTATGGTCTGGCGATCGCCGATTCTGCGCTGCGGGCGAAGGGCATATCGCGCGACGACCTCTGCGAACGGCTCCAGGCCGATTGCGAGGGCAGACGCGGATATCGCAGAGCTCAGGTGATTGCGTCGCATGCGGACGGGCTGTCCGAAAACGGTGGCGAGTCTCGGTTCCGGGCATTCTTTATTGCATACGGTTTTCCGGTGCCAGAGTTGCAGGTGGAGTTTCGTGACCCGCTTGATTCGAGCCAAGTGTTTCGCGTTGATTATTTCTGGAGGCTCGAGGACGGGACGTGCGTGATTGGCGAGCTCGATGGAAAGGGAAAGTATGCCTTACAGAACGACGAGGGTCGGGAGTCGGTCGACCCGTTCGTGGCAGAACGTCAGCGAGAGTCTCATCTGACGATGCTCGGACATAAGGTGCTGAGGTTTACGTTTGATGAGCTCAAGAATCCGGGGAAGCTGGCTGAAAAGATGAGACTGGCGGGCATTCCGCAGTGGGCCGATTTGGCTGAGCAGTGGAGGCGGCAGTGGTATGGGCGCTGAGGGGTGTAACTGACGCGGATGTGGTTGTTCCTGCCGAGTTTGTCTCGATCTGTAACAACAAGGGGCCGTTTGGCCTCGCAACTGTTACAGATCGAGACAGAAGGTTGGCTGCCGCTAAAATATCTCGATCTGTAACATCTAACGGCCGAAAACCTGTCTACTTGTTACAGATTTAGACGTTTGACGACAGGGCTGGAGAATATCTTAATCTGTAACATCTAACGGCCAAAAACCGCTCTAACTGTTACAGATTGAGACAAAGGTTGGACGCGGTGCCGAAAGATCTCGATCTGTAACATTTGGAAGGTTAAAGACGGTCCACCTGTTACAGATCTAGACATTTCCCGGATGTCGCTGGGATGGGGCTGCAACGCATTCCATTCTCCGCATCTCCTCCTTTCTCCGTTAACCGATATGTCCGCAGCAATCCTGCCGAACTGGGTAATAATGGACAAATGTTGAAGTTTTCTGAGGGGGAGGAGCTCGATATGGCGTCTGCTGATCGTCCCACGTTGTTTATCAATGCGACCGTTCTGGATGGTTCGGAGCATATGGAGCCGCAGCCCGATATGGCCGTGGCCGTCGAGCGCGGTGTCATCACATGGATGGGGCCGAGCGCTGTGGCCCAAGCTCCAGCGGGGGCCGAGGTCATTGACCTGGCAGGGGCGTATCTCATGCCGGGTCTCATCAATATGCACGTGCATCTGTGCGGCTCGGGCAAGCCAGTTTCGGCGGGCGATGCGGGTGCGCTGATGAAGAAGCTCGACAATCCCGTGGGCCGCGCCATCGTTCGCCACATCCTCAAAGGCAGTGCCCAGCAACAGTTGGCAAGCGGCGTGACCACGGTGCGCGGTGCGGGTGACCCGCTGTTTGCCGATATTGCCGTGCGCAACGCTATCGACGCCGGCAAGTATCAGGGTCCACGTCTGGTGGCGCCGGGAACGGGTGTCACGGTGCCGGGCGGTCACGGTGCGGGGCTGTTCGCGCAGGTCGCCAATACCCCCGCCGAGGCGGCCGAACAGGTGCGCGATCTGTATACGCGCGGTGCCGATGTCATCAAGTTGTTCGTGACGGGCGGCGTGTTCGACGCGACCGAAGTAGGCGAGCCTGGCGTGCTGCGCATGCCGGTCGGTGTCGCCGCGGCGGCGTGCAAGGCGGCGCACGAGGTTGGCCTTCCGGTCATGGCCCATGTCGAGAGCACCGAAGGTGTGAAGGCCGCGCTTCAGGCCGGTGTCGACACAATCGAGCACGGCGCTCCGCTGACGCCTGAGATTCTGGAGCTGTACCGCGGCGCCGCGGGAACACAGCTCGAGGGACGCGCGCCCAGCGTTACCTGCACGATCAGCCCGGCGCTGCCGTTCGTCCTGCTCGATCCGGAGAAGACCCATTCGACTGACACGCAAAAGAAGAACGGCGACATCGTGTGCTCGGGCATTATCGAGAGTGCTCGTGCGGCGCTGGAAGCAGGCGTTAAGGTGGGCCTGGGCACGGACTCGAGCTGCCCGTTCGTGACCCAGTACGACATGTGGCGCGAGGTGGCCTATTTTGCCAAGTACGTGGGCGTGAGCAACGCGTTTGCGCTGCATACGGCCACGCAAGTCAATGCTGAGCTACTGGGCCTGGGTGACGAGACCGGCACGATCGAGTGCGGTAAGGCGGCCGACATTTTGGTGACGCACGAGAACCCGCTCGATGACCTGTGCGCTCTGCGTGAGCCAATGCACGTGATGTGCCGCGGCAACCTGGTGCGAAAGCTCAAGGTGAAGCGCATACCCGAGGTGGACGCCGAGCTCGACGCGATTATGGCCATGCCTGCCGAAGCGCTGGCCGAGGAGCTCGCCCGCGACGGCGTGGCATAGGTGTGACAAAGGGGCGGCCCCTATGCCGCGTTCAAAAAAGCCGAGGTCTCAACACGAGGCCTCGGCTTTTTTATCGAACAAATACTTAAGATTTGGGACAAACAAACCTGATTAATTTGTCCCGCGTGCGGGCGCTAGGAGCGGGTTTCCATCTTGGCGTGGCACTTGGGGCAGGTGACGCGGATCTTGCCTTTGCCCTTGGGGACGGAGAGCATCTGGCCGCAGTTGGGGCACTTGAGGTATGCCGTGGTCTTGCGGCCCTTCCACATCTTCTTGGCCGTGCGCTTGGCACGCTCAAAGTCTTCCTTGCTCGTTCCAGCCGCGCGCGAGGTGCCGGCCGCTGCAGTTCCACCGCCCAAGCTGGCGACGAACTTGCCCAAGCCGGGGACGTTCGCGGTCGCGGCGACAAAGGCCTCGTTCTCCTTGCGACGTGCGTCGATGTTTTTGGACAGGCCGCGCAGCACGCCAATCACGATGACGGCGATGGCGATCCAGCTGAGCCACTGGATGCGGGCGATCGATCCGATCATCGCGATGATGATGCCAGCAAAACCCATTACGATGGTGAGCTCGTCAGCGCCATTGCGACCCTTCATAAAGTCATTCATGCAAATTGCCTTTCGTTCGATATGCTGCACGCCTTTATACCCGATTTAGAGCAAGGGGGACAGGTTAATCTGCACCAAGGTGGTGCAAACGTACCTGTCCCCGATACACCAAGATGGTGCAAAGCAGCCTGCCCCCAATGCCCCCAATTACTTGGAGAGCTTGTCGACGACGCGTTCGATCTCGGCGAGCTTGGCGGCTTTGAGGTCTTCGTCGCCCGATTCGATTGCCGAAGTCACGCAGCCCTCGATATGCGCTTTGAGCACATCGGCGTTGATGCGCGCAATGAGCGCCTGCGTTGCCATGAGCTGCGTGGAAATATCGACGCAGTAGCGGTCCTCATCGACCATCCGCAAGATGCCGTCGATCTGGCCGCGTGCCGTCTTGAGCATGCGGGTCACCGATTTGTGGTCTGCCATCATGGCGGGTCCTCGTTTCTGGTCGATGGGGTCGAATGCCTCTGGTAGCTGCTACGCGGCGGTCACGGATAGGGCGTGGAACTTCTCGCCGGCGCCCTCGACGGCGGCGGCGAGCTGCTCGGCGGTCACGGTGTCGGCGCACTCCACCTGGACGGTTTGGGTCTCGTGATCGGCGTCGGCGTCGGTTACGCCTGCAACGTTGAGCAGCGCGGTCTCGACGGTGGCGTCGCAGTGGCCGCACATAAGGCCGGAAGTCTTGATTGTGTATCGCATGGGTATTCCTCTCTGTTGTGTCGGCTTTCCCAGGCACCCGACCTTGACCTTCAAGCCGTCGCTCGCGTACCAAAGTACGCGTCACTCCTCTTTCAGGTCAATCTCGGGCACCTGGAAAACCCGTTCTAAATGGACTTAATGGTGAGCCTATTTTGCCACTTTCGGCTTAAAGGATTTCAGGCGCAGCGCGTTGGTCACGACGCACACGCTCGACAGGCTCATGGCCGCAGCGCCAAACATCGGCGAGAGCTGCCATCCGGTGAGCGGGAAGAACACGCCCGCCGCCAGCGGAATGCCGATGCCGTTGTAGAACAGCGCCCAGAACAGGTCCTGCTTGATGTTGCGGATCGTGGCGCGCGAAAGCTCGATGGCCCGCGCAACATCCATGAGGTCACTGCGCATGAGCACCACATCAGCCCCTTCTTTGGCGATGTCGGCGCCGGTGCCGATAGCAAGGCCCACGTCGGCGCGCGCCAGGGCGGGGGAGTCATTGATGCCGTCGCCCACCATGGCGACCTTGCTGCCCGCATCCTGCAGATTGCGCACGTGGCGCTCCTTGTCGGCGGGGAGGACGTCGGCGATGACCTGCTTGCTGTTCAGTCCCACGCGGCGGGCGATGGCCTCGGCCGTCACGCGGTTGTCGCCGGTGAGCATGCGCACGTCGACGCCAAGCGAGCGCAGTGCGGCGATGGCCCCGGCGCTCGTCTCCTTGACCTCGTCAGCCACGGCAATGGTGCCGGCAAGCTCGCCGTTCTTGGCAAAGAACAGCGGCGTCTTGCCCTCGGCGGCAAATTGTTCGGCAAGACCCGCGGGCACGGTAACGCCCAGCTCGTCCATCAGGCGTACGTTGCCGGCTGCAATGGCGTTTTGCCCCTCGCGTGCCGTAACGCCTCGCCCGGGCACGGCAGTAAAGTCCTCGACCATGCGCGCGACGATCCCGCGTGTCTCGCACTCGGCCATAATCGCCTCGGCCAGCGGGTGCTCGCTCGAGCGCTCCAACGCGGCGGCCAACTTGAGCAGCGCCTTTTCGCTCATGGCGGGCGAGCCGTCAGCGCGCGTGGCTACCACGATATCGGTCACGGCAGGCTTGCCGCGGGTGACCGTGCCCGTCTTATCGAGCACCACGGTGCCCACGCTGCGCAGGTTCTCCAGCGCCTCGGCGCTCTTAAACAGAATACCCATCTCGGCGCCCTTGCCGGTGCCCACCATAATGGCGACGGGCGTGGCCAGGCCGAGCGCGCACGGACAGCTGATCACCAGCACGGCCACGGCGGAGGTGAGAGCCTCGTTTATGCTGCCGGTCAGTGCCATCCACACCGCAAAGGTCACGGCCGAAATCACGAACACCACGGGCACGAACACACCGGCGACCTTGTCGGCCAGGCGGGCGATAGGCGCCTTGGTGGCATTGGCATCCTCGACGAGCTGGATGATCTTGGCAAGCGACGTGTCGGCGCCCACGCGTGTGGCACGGAAGGTAAACGATCCGGTGCGGTTGACCGTGGCGGCGTTGACGGTGTCGCCGGCGGCCTTTTCCACGGGGATGGACTCGCCGGTGAGCGCGCTCTCGTCCACGGCCGACGCGCCCTCGAGTACCACGCCGTCGACAGGGATAGACTCGCCGGGGCGCACGCGCAGCACCTGGCCGGGCAGAATGGCGTCGACGTCGACGGTGGTTTCGGTGCCGTCGTCGGCAACGACGGTCGCGGTCTTGGGTGCCAGGTCGATGAGCGCCTCGATAGCGCCGCCGGTCTTGGACTTGCTGCGCGTCTCGAGGTATTTGCCCACGGTGACGAGCGACAGGATGGTGCCGGCGCTCTCAAAATAGAGGTTGTCCATGCTCGTCATCATGGCCTCGTGCACCTGACCTGCGGCTAGCTGGTCGGCCATGATAAACATGGCATAGAGCGACCAGGCGATCGACGCGGTGGCGCCGATGGCGATGAGCGCGTCCATGGTGGGCGCGCCGTGCGCGAGCGATTTAAACCCGTTGATAAAGTACGCGTCGTTGACGTAGACGATGGGGATGAGCAGGACGAGCTCGGCGAGCGCGAGCGTCATGCTGTGGATGTGGTCGGTGAAGACGCCGGGCAGTGGCCAGCCGAGCATGTGTCCCATGCCTATGTAGAACAGTGGGATGAGGAATACGATCGAGACGATGAGGCGGGTGCGCATGGCGGAGGCGGCGGCCTCCAACTTTTTGGTGGGCGACTCCATGTGGGCGACGCCGGACCTGACTTGCGTGTTGCCGTTTGAGCCGGCGGCATCGGCGCCCGCATCGACAGGTGAGGCCGAGTAGCCCGCGCGGTCGACGGCGGTGCAGATATCGTCGGGGGAGACCTGCGCGGGGTCGTAGTCGACCATCATGGAACCGGCGAGTAGGTTGACCGCGACGCTTTGGACGCCGTCGAGCTTGCTCACGGCACGGTCTACGTGCGCCTGGCAGGCGGCGCATGTCATGCCGCCCACGTCGAACTTATCTTGAGCCATGGCTTCTCCTTTCTGTAGTTCGGTGCTGGAATTGTTAACCTGCCGATACTATACACCCATACCCCCTGGGGGTGTCTAGTAGTTGTTGGAATGTATGATTTTTCATTACAGATGAGGGTGGCTGCTCAATCGGCGGCCGTCTTTGCCAAACATCTCAATCTGTAACGTCTGAACCGGTTTTTGAACCATAGCTGTTACAGATTTAGACAAACATTTCAGCCGAAAACTAACGTCTCGATCTGTAACATCTAGACCGGTTTTTGGGTTCTAACTGTTACAGATCGAGACAGACCGTCCGCGGTCAACTCAAACATCTCGATCTGTAACATCTGGACCGGTTTTTGACCCCTTACTGTTACAGATTGAGATGTTGTCTCGCAGGGTTGGGGTTTTGTCTCGTTCTGTAACATCTAGACCTGTATCTGCCGAGCTAGTGTTACAGATCGAGACAATTGCCGGGGAGGGGTCCCGTCACGGCAAGACGCCCGCCGCCTAGATGCAGAATCCGGGGATCACACAGGTTAGCTTGTTTGGCTTTTCCGCAGGCGTTGCGTACGTAAAGACGTCGCCGTCGTGCCCCACGCGGTTCATATAGAGTGTGCCTTCGCTCTCCGATGTGTCGGGACTCGCCGTTCGTTCCCACCAACAGGTGTCCTTGCCCTTCCACTGGCGAACCAACGTCTCGTTCGTGGTATACGGACTTACCTTGAGCTCGCGGAAGAGTTGGTACTCTTTGCCCTCGCCGTTATAGATGTCGGCCAGGTAGTGAAAGCCCTCGGCAAACGAATCGGGCGGTTGCGTACCGCACAGCTCGACCATGGCGGGCAGCCAAAGAGTTGCGGGCAGCTCGCTCAGACATGATGCGCTTCTGGCGGCGCCAACGTTATTCGAGATCTTTTTGACAGATTTGATGAGTGCGCGCAACTCGTTGGGCAGCAGCTTAAGGCCGTCGCTGTCGAGCCATTCCCGCAGCTCGCAATCTGCCCAGCCGGCGTTCAACGGTTGGGCCGCGGCGTCGCGTTCGGCAATGCCGGCATCGAACATAAACGTCAGTCCAGCCTTGCCCGTCCCGTCCAGAAGCTCATCGTGACGGATGCCCACAAGCTGCGCGCCGACCTCCAGCCCGTTGGTGAGTTTCACGCGCTTGGTACACGGATAGGGGATATGCCCATCGGCATCGAGCAGGTGATAGCGCTTGGCAATCTCGCGTGCCTCGCTACGGGTCTCGGCGGCCTTAATCTTGAGCGAAATCTCCTGCAGCTGATCCCAGGTGTAGTCGTCAAGTGAACCGCGGATGCCGTCAAGGTAGTCGGGGATGCCAAAGCCATGGGTTGCCGCCCCGATAACGCTGAGCCCCGCAACGGCTGCAACGACGCCACCGATAATAAAGCGGCGGCGGGTCATGGCATCGTGCCGGGCCTGCTCCAGGATCTCTCTCGCGCGCTCGCCGGCGACGTCGACCTTAAGGTGTGTACCGGAGTCGATGTCGATTGCGGCGTCACTGCCCGCGCCCTCGCGGCCCTCAGATTCGGCATCGGTGAGGTATGCCGAGAGCACCTCGAGCATCTGCTGCTCGGTGGGACGATCGCACTGCTCGACTGAGAGACCCTTCATGATGATTTGGACGAGCGCTTCATCGCCCTCGCAGCGCGGCTCGAGCGGTGCCGGCTTGGTCTTGGTCTTTACGAGATAGAACGAGCCGGTTGCAGCGGCGTCCGTCGACTCAAAGTCAAACGGTTTGCGACCGCTGTAGAGCTGGTACAGAACACTCGAAAGCGCGTAGACATCGATTGCCGGCGAACGGCGAAGGGCCGCGATGCCTTCGATATCCTGCGTGAGCATCTCGGGCGCGGCGTATGCGGGCGTGGCGAAGCGCCAGATGTCGGCGCGCCGGGTGATCGTATCGTCACCGAGGGCCATGGTCGCGGAGCCCATGTCGATGAGGCAGGGGTCAAAGGAGCAATCGGCGATCTGTTGCTCGAGCGTTCGACTGGTGGTGCGGAACATGATATTGGCGGGCGACAGGTCGCGATGGACGACCGGATTCACGAGGCCTTGGGTCATCAAGAGCGCGCGAAGTACGGCGTTTCCGACGGCGGCGACCATCTGGGTGGTCAGCCCGCCCGAGGCGTCGTGCGGAAGCAAGGGCAGCGCCTGCTTGAGCGAGGTGCCCTCGACCCACTCCATGAGGATGAGCGGGTCGTTCTCGCACGATCCGTAGCCATAGACGCGCGGAAATCCGCGCAGGTGCGAGACGGTACACAGATGACGGTACTCCTCGAACAGTGCGGCGGTGTTGGCCAGGTGCGCGGCCGATTGCTCGGCGGAGCGGTCGGGGGCTTGGCCGGAAAGGATGGCGTTGTCCTTGAGCAGCTTGACGGCAAAGACCTCGCCGCTCGTGTTGGTCGCGCGCAGCACGTGCCCGATGTTGCCGTTGTTGCGGTGGGCCGTCTGGAGAATAAGCGTCATAAACCGACGCTTGGCGTCGTCCTCGGCGCTGGGGTCGACCGCCACGGCGGTGTCGAACGTGTCAAGACGGATGAGTTTGTCGCCATAGGCGCTATCGGTAGTATCCATGGCGTTCCTTTGTCTAGCATGGGTTGCTGCGCGTATACGTGGGCAGTGTGGATATCGGTAAAGTACCATGATAGCCACACTGCCCACGTATACCGCTGAGTATTGTCGTTTACGACGCAGAAGGTAGAAGACGAAAGACGGACGGCGACCGTCTTTCGATCGCCGTCCGCGCTAGTCCACAATGACAAGGAATGTCGTGTAGAGACCCAGATGGAGCCTGTCACTGTTTTCGATTTCCACTGGGGGATAGATCTTGCCGGGCTCGCGTTGGTCGCGCGGCGGCTCAATCACAATATCGCCGTCGCCCGCGCCCGATTCGAGCACTGTGCCGTTGGTCGACCCAAGGCCCTGGGCGTACCAGCGTCCACCTTCGAGCCAAATGCGGAGATGCTCGCGCGATGCATCAGCGCCTACATCGGTGATGCTGGGCGAAGTTTTGGGCAAGGACCCAATTACCGTGCCGCGCGGATCGCGTGTGAGGGGATGGATTTGCATGTCGGCGCAGTTGTCGGCATGGGTTCTGAGCAGACCGAGGTTGGGGGCGACAGTGCGCGGCTGCTCCAGGCTGCTCATAAAGCCACGTCCGACGGTAGTTTCGGTGGTGCCAAAGTGCCCGCCTGTCTTGCTGTCGCAAAAGCGCTCGACGGTGGCCACGCCTTGGATGGGGTCGGCGAGCGCCCCCGTTGCCACAAAGAGCATAAGGTAAAGCGTACTCTTCTCGCGCACGGCATTGCCG
Source organism: Coriobacteriaceae bacterium (assembly GCA_902835305.1). Classification (GTDB taxonomy): domain Bacteria; phylum Actinomycetota; class Coriobacteriia; order Coriobacteriales; family Coriobacteriaceae; genus Collinsella. The sequence goes on along the minus strand of CADFMD010000002.1, from coordinate 58,421 downwards.
TCAAAGTTGTCGATGTGATTGAGGGCATTTGCATATAGGCGGCTGTCCAACTTGTAGCTGGCGAGAGCCGACATCATTTCGTTGGCGGCCGGGCCGCGATAGTGCTCGGCGATTGCCTGATAGGCGGACTCGCCGCCGCCGAGCTTGCTGCAGATTGCCGCGGAAAGATTGAGCGTGGTGACGGCAAAGTCGCTGTAGATGGCGGGCGCGCACTGGTCAGGCTCGCGATGGACGATGTAACGGGTGAGATACGAGCGGTTGGAAGAGCATTTCTCGAGCAGGGTACTGCCGAGATAAGAGTTTCCATTGATGAGCATTCGGGCGATCTCGAGATGTCTAAGACCGCCGAACGAGCGAATATCGTTATAGAGGACCGAGCAAGGTGTCTCTGCTGCCACGGATACCTCCTTTGATTGCTTCCTAGCCAATATGGCGATAGGAATTAATGGCCCCGGTGGGCGACGTATTAAATGGCTGCGCAATATGTAGCGTAACCAAAGCAACATTATAGGCCACATGTTCGAAATTGCAGGAAGACTGAGAGATTTGGTTTGGACTGGGCGGAAATCCCCCTCTGTCTTGATCTATAACAATTAGGACCGATTTTACTCGGTAACTGTTACAGATTGAGACGTTTGTGAACCGTGTCGACCGTTTGTCTCGACCTGTAACACGCAGAGGAAGATTTGCCCTGTAGATGTTACAGATTGAGACAATCGGCCGGGCCCACCTCGAGCCCGCCTCGTCATCTGTGGTTTACGTGGGGGCATGCGATGCACGGGTATACTAACCAGCGGCGAATCTGCTCCATCGCTTAGAGCTGCTGCGTCTGGACGGCGCGTGATAGGGCTGCCAAAGCGATCGCCAGCGTGCTGAGCAACGTCCTCTCTGTGCGCACCCGTTTTTGTATGTATTAGCGCACTACCAAGCACGCCCGCGCGGCCGCATGCCGTGCCCATTGCGCGTGCAGATAAGGAACAACAACATATGCGTAATTCTGTATCCGACGTCACCGACGCCGAGATCCTGGACGAGACCCGCGAGGCCATGACCCAGGCTGCCTTCGATGCCGCCGATGAGGCCAATGCTGCCCAGGCCGTCGAGTCCGCTACCGAGAGCCTGCCCGCCTTTGACGAGCTGGGACTTTCGGACGAGATGCTCCGTGCTATCGAGAACCTGGGCTACACGGCGCCGACGCCCGTGCAGGCCGGTTCGATTCCTGTGGTGCTCGAAGGCCGCGACTTGCTTGCCGCCGCTCAGACCGGCACCGGCAAGACGGCCGCCTTCTTGCTGCCGACCATGAACAACCTGGAGCACATCGCTCCTCCCAAACCCGTACGCGAGCGCGGCGGCCGCAACCGCCATCGCGGTGCTAAAAAGCCCGAGGGCAACGGCCGCGGCCCCGTGATGCTCGTCATCACCCCCACGCGCGAGCTTGCCCAGCAAATCGACGAGGTCGCGAGCAAAATCGCCGACGTCACCGGCCATGTCGCCGTGACCGTCGTGGGCGGTGTGAGCTACAAGCCGCAGACCGCTGCCCTCAAGTACGGCTGCGATATCCTGGTCGCCACGCCGGGCCGTCTGGTCGACCTGATCGAGCAGGGTGCCTGCCACCTGGACGAGGTCAAGGTACTGGTGCTCGACGAGGCCGACCGCATGCTCGACATGGGCTTTTTGCCTGCCGTTCGCCGTATTGTGCGCGAGACGCCGGCCGAGCGTCAGACGCTGCTGTTCTCGGCGACCCTCGACGAGGAGGCCGTGGGCGAGATCACCGACCTGGTGAGCGACCCGGCCCGCGTGGAGATCGCGCCCGCCACGTCAACCGCCGACACCGTCGACCAGTTTGTGTTCCCGGTGTCCATCGAGGCCAAGAACAACCTGCTGCCCGAGTTCCTCAAAAAGGAAGGCCCGGAGCGCACTATCGTCTTTATGCGCACCAAGCACCGTGCCGACAGCTGCTGCCGTCGTCTGGAGCGCAAGGGCATCAAGGCCGCCGCAATTCACGGCAATCGCAGCCAGGCCCAGCGCGAGCGTGCTCTTTCGGCCTTCCGCGACGGTACCGTCGACGTGCTGGTGGCAACCGACGTGCTTGCCCGCGGCATCGACATCAGCGATGTGCGCTACGTCGTGAACTTTGACGTGCCGGCCGAGCCGACCGACTACATCCACCGTATTGGCCGTACGGGCCGCGCCGGCGAGCTGGGCTGGGCCATCACGTTTGTGACCGAGCAGGATGTCGATGAGTTCTACGAGATCGAGAAACTCATGGACAAGACCGCCGACATCTACGAGGCCGGCGACCTGCATGTGGGTCCCAATCCGCCCGCGGTTGATCCCGAGCGCAATCCTGCGGCCTTTAAGGTGAAGAAGAAGACCAAGCGCGGCAAGTCCAAGAGCAAGAAGAAGCTTGAGCAGGCACGTCGCGACGGCAAACGCAACGGCGATGACTACGGCGATGTGGCCGGTCGTTCCAACCGCGGTCGCGACGAGCGTCGCGGCGACGGCGAGCGTCCGAGCCGTCCCAAGCGCGGCGGCAAGACCCGTGTGCGCGAGGGCGTTCAGGCTCGCGTGGACGAGGCCGTGGAGAGCGTTGCCCGCGAGGTGGCTGCCGAGGAGCGTGCTGGCGCTGCCGAGCAGGCCCCGCGAGGTAACCGTGCCGAGCGCCGTGCCAAGCAGTTCCAGGGCGAGGCACATCGCCGTCGTCGCGAGGACGAGGACCGCGGTGGTCGTCGCCGTGTTGAGCGCGAGGACGAGGGCCGCGGTTCGCGCGGCGGCAAGCGTGGCGCGGGCGATCGTCGTCGTTCCGGTCGCGACGGCGAGCGCGGCGGGCGCGATGAGCGCCGTGGCGGCGAAGGTCGCGGTGAGCGTGGCGCCCGCAGCGGTGAGTCCCGTGGCGGCAAGCGCTTTGAAGAGCGCGGCGGCCGTGGCGGCGAGCGTCGCGAGGGCGCGCGCGGCAATGGCGGCCGCAACGGCGCCGGTCGTTCTGGCGAGTCGCGCGATCGTCGCGATCCGCGTGCCAGCCGCGATCGACGCGATGACTGGCGCAACTACGACGATACCCGCGAGGAGCGTCGCGGCGGCTACCGTGGTGGTCGCGGCGGCAACCAGGCCGGTTCCCGTGGCGGCCGCGCCGGCGGTCGCGATAACCGTGGCAGCTATGGCAACAGCCGTGGCGGCAAGCGCGGCGGCAGCTCCCGTCGCCCCGGTGACGGCGGCGGCAAGCGCAAGTAACATACGCGTCGCACGCTAGTGTGAGGCAAGCTAAGGGCCCCGAGCAACTACGCTCGGGGCCCTTTTTGGTGCAAAGGGGCCAGAGCAAGGAGTGTCCCTGGGTGCCGGCAGAAAAGGAACGTCCCTAAGTGCCGCCTAAATACCGTTTATCGAAGAAAAAATACCGCTCACCGGTCATAATGATAGACATGGCTTTGCTATTGTCTACAATACTTCCCGTAAAAAGAAATGCGGAAGGTTACCGAGTCCCTCGGACGTGGGCCTAACCAAAGTCTTTGAACGGGTGTGTCTCTATGGATGCATTCGCTTGATTTTGGTTGGGCTATATTTATGAAGGGACATGCCAACATGGGTTTCTTTTCTCGCCTTATGGGTGGCTCGGACAAGCAGTCGACTGCGACTTCCGAGTTCGAGATCCTCGCCCCTGTTTCCGGCGAGCTTGTTAATCTAGAAAATACCAATGACCCCGCTTTTAGCAGCCGTGCCGTGGGCGATGGCGTTGCCGTGGTTCCCCAAGAGGAAACGGTGTGCGCTCCTGTTTCCGGCACCGTCGCGGCGCTGTTTCCGACTGAGCACGCGCTGGGCATCATGTCCGACGACAGCTCTGCTCAGGTGATGCTGCATATCGGAATCGACACTGTTAAACTTGAGGGCAAGGGCTTCCATGCGCTTGTTGCTCAGGGTGACCATGTCGATGCGGGCCAGCCCCTCGTCGAGGTCGATTTCGACGCGGTTCGCGCCGCTGGCTTCGACCCCACGGTCTTTGTTATCGTGTGCGAGCGTTCGGAGAACTCGACTCTTCGTGAGCACGCTTCCGGCCCTGTTACTGTTAAAGAGCCTGTCGTCTGGCTTTCCGAGTAAATTCTTGTGGTGGGTACCGTGGTTATCAAGCGAGTTTTCAACAATAACGTCGCAATGGTCACTTCGGACGATGGCTCCGAGCTCATTGTCATCGGTCGAGGCCTCTGCTTTGGCCGTCATGCCGGCGACGCTATCGATGAAGCATCGGTCGAAAAGACCTATGCGCTGCAGGAGGGCACTTCTCAGGATTCGCGTACGATTGACCGCTTGGCACATCTTTTGGAGTCCATCCCCACCGTCAACCTCGTGATTGCCGAAGACATTGTTCAGATGCTCCGTCGAGAGCTCAATGTTGATGTCAACGACAAGATTCTCATTGCTCTTGCAGACCATATCAGCCTTGCTTTGGAGCGCGAGCGCAAGGGCGTCTCCTGCGAGAATCCGTTGCTGCTCGAGATCCAGCAGTTCTATCGCAAGGAGTATGCGCTTGCGGGCCGTGCGCTGCAGATTATCGAGGAGTATATGGGCATCCAGATGAGCGAAGAAGAGCAGGGTTTTATTACGCTGCATATCGTCAACGCCACCATGCCGCAGCGCTCTGACCGTCTCATCATCTCGGTTCAGCTTGTTCGCGACGTGCTCGCGATTGTTTCCGAGCGCTATGCTACGACACTCGATGACACCTCGTTGCCCTATGAGCGTTTCGTTCGCCATCTGCAGTTTTTTGCGCAGCGAGCGCTCGATCCCGCGGCGGGGCAGGTCAATGGCGACGCGCTGTTCCGTATCGATGAAACGGCGTATCCGAGGGCGTTCTCGTGTGCGGAGTCAATTGCCGACCACTTAGCGTCTACCTATAACGTTGTCGTTACCGATGCCGAGAAGAGTTATCTCGCATATCACATTGTTAACCTGCTTGGAGAACCTGGTCTCTAGGCATAACGTGCCCACACATCGATTGATATAAGGCAAGGCTTACGGTCTTGCCCAGGGCACACCTATCTCAATTTGCGGAAAAGGAAGGGGAGTACCGCTATGACCGCAAAAAAGAAGTTCAATTTCAAAGCGCCGTTGGAGGTGTTCGCGAAGTCAATCGTTCAGCCGATGATGTATCTCTCGGTTGCCGGCATTCTGCTCATCGTGGGCATTATTCTGACCAACAAGACCATCTGCGCCGTGATTCCTGTGCTGGGCTCCGGTCCGTTCCAGCTTGTGGGCGCCGTTGTCTATCAGTCGCTGATGTTTATCATCAACAACCTCTCGATTCTGTTCTGCGTGGGCATCGCCGGCGCCATGGCAAAGAAGAACAAGGGTCATGCTTCGCTTATCGCCCTGATGTCGTTCTTCCTGTTCCTGCAGGCCAATAACATCGTGCTCAACGCCACCGGTTCTCTTGCCGAGGCGAGCGGGATGCTCGGCCTTACCGGAACCGGCCAGAGCACCGTTATGGGCATTCAGGTGCTCGATACCGGCGTGTTTGGCGGCATCATTCTTGGTTGCATCACCGGTGCCGTGTTCAACAAGTACTCGAACAAGCAGTTCCCCATTGCCCTTTCGATGTTCTCGGGCGTTCGCTTCCCGTTCCTGATCATGATCATCATCTCCTGGATCATGGGCGCTGGCTTCTGCATCGTTTGGCCTCCGGTTCAGGGTGCCATCTCCTCCGTTGCCGGCATCATTAAGGAGTCGGGCAACATTGGCCTGTTTATCTACGGCATGCTCAACAAGCTGCTCGTTCCCACCGGTCTGCACCACCTCATCTACACCCCGTTCCAGTTCTCCGATGTGGGCGGCACCCTTACGCTGGGCGATCAGGTTATCGCCGGCGCCTATCCCATCCGTGTCGCCGAGATGGCAATGACGGGCCAGCCCTTCTCCGATAGCACCTACTTCAACAGCTATACCTTCAACAACCTGTGGCCCTACATCGGTATCGGTTTCGCCTTTATCTTCACCGCTTACAAGGGGAACAAGGATAAGACCAAGGCCGTTATCATCCCGCTGATCATCACCGCCGTGCTCTCCTGCGTGACCGAGCCCATGGACTTCCTCTTTGTCTTTGCCGCTCCCGTGCTCTTTGTCGTCCACTCGGTTCTTTCCGGCATCTTCCTGGTCCTGCTCAAGGTCCTCTCCGTGCCCGCTTCGACTGCAGGCGGCATCATCAACATCGTGGTTTCCAACCTGGTTCTTGGTGTCGACAAGACCAACTGGCCGGTTATGCTGGTGCTCGGAGTCGTCAACGCCGCTCTGTACTTCTTCCTCTTCACCTTCCTTATTAAGAAGCTCAACCTCCACACGCCTGGTCGCGAGGAGGAGTCCGAGCTCGCCGAGTCCGTTGCCGAGGGCGAGGCCGCCGCGTCTGTCGCGGTGAAGCAGGGCGCTGTTGCCGCAGCTCCTGCAGAGGGCGTCGATGCGGGCATTGCCGACCTGGTCGCAGGTCTTGGCGGCAAGGACAACATCGAGGAGCTCGAGAACTGCTTTACGCGTCTCCGCGTGAACGTTAAGAACCCGGACCTCATCGATGAGAGCCTCATCAACCACGTGCCCAACAGCGGCATCAACCGCAACGGCAACAATATCCAGATCATCTTTGGCATGAAGGTCGCCGAGATGCGCGACAAGGTCGAAAACGCAATTGAGAAGGAGCAGTAAACAATGATCATTACTCTGTGTGGTGGCGGATCCACCTTTACCCCCGGCATCGTCAAGTCCATTGCCCTGCGCAAGGACGAGCTCGACGTTGACGAGATTCGTCTGTACGACATCAACGAGGAGCGCCAGCGCAAGATCGGCGTGCTCGTGGACTGGATTCTGCACGAGGACCTCGGCCTGGACATCAAGCTCACGGTGACCACCGACAAAAAGACGGCTTTTACCGACGCGAGCTTCGTGTTTGCCCAGATGCGCGTGGGCGGCTATGCCATGCGCGAGCAGGACGAGAAGATTCCGCTGCGTCACGGCTGCGTGGGTCAGGAGACCTGCGGTTGCGGCGGCCTTGCCTACGGCATGCGCACCATCTTCCCCATGGTCGAGCTGATCGATGACGTTGAGAAGTACGCCAAGAAGGACTACTGGATTCTCAACTACTCCAACCCCGCTGCCATCGTCTCCGAGGGCTGCCGCGTCCTGCGTCCCAACGCTCGCATCATCAACATCTGCGACATGCCGATCGCGATCATCGACGTGGTTTGCGCCGCGCTCGATATCGACAAGAAGGATGTCGAGTACGATTACTTTGGCCTCAACCACTTTGGTTGGTTCACCTCGATCCGCCATAAGGGCGAGGAGGTGCTCCCGCAGCTGCGCGAGTACATCAAGGAGCATCAGATCCTGCTGCCCGACTCCTACCTCAAGGGCATGGGCTCGCTCATGGCAAAGAAGCCCGAGGAGACCGCCGACGAGCACCCCGAGCAGAATCGCCACACCAAGGGCAGCTGGTACTACGTCTGGAAGGGCGAGTACGAGATCATGGAGTGCTTCCCGGAGTACCTGCCCAACACGTATCTGAACTACTACCTGCAGCAGAAGGAGTTCGTCGAGCATTCCAACCCCGAGCGCACCCGTGCTAACGAGGTTGAGGAAACGCGCGAGAAGAACCTCTTCGACGGCATCGATCACTACGAGAAGACGGGCGAGATCGACGAGAGCACGTTCTATGCGGGCAGCCACGGCGACTGGATTGCCGACCTGGCCATCGCTCTGAAGAACGACACCAAGCAGCGCTTCCTGGTCATTTGCGAGAACAAGGGCGCTATCCCCAACATGCCCTATGACGCCATGGTCGAGCTGCCTGCCTACATTGGCAAGAACGGCCCCGAGGTCATCAGCCGCGACAACATTCCTCTGTTCCAGCAGGGCCTCATGATGCAGCAGCTGAACTCCGAGAAGCTCGTGGTCGAGGCTACGATCGAGGGTTCTTACGAGAAGGCGCTCAAGGCCTTTACGCTGAACAAGACCGTGCCTTCGATGAAGGTCGCCAAGGAGGTTCTCGACGACATGATCGAGGCCAACAAGGGTTACTGGCCCGAGCTTAAGTAAAAGCAACAGGGTCGCTGGCCGCATACCTAGAGTAATGCCCCGTCCACGTGATTGCGTGGACGGGGCATTGTCATTTGGTAACGCGTTTTATCAAATATGGCATTTATCTGCGGTAATGTTCTATTTCACCGCTGAGGGTGACATTTCATGCCGCCTGCCGAACTGCGTTGAGACCTAACAACTTTTTAGGTCAGTGTTGTGCGTGTAGCAATTTCGCCCGGCCTCGCCTCCGGGCTGCCATGTGAGAGGGGATCTTATGGCTCGACTGCATGTAATGGAACGCAGCCACGCTCAGGCCGTCATGGACGACCTGCACGATGCGCTCGGACGTCGTCTGGCGGTGAGCTCGCTCGCCCCGTGTCCCGTGGAGTTTACGGCAGCGCTCGTCAACCTGTGCTCCACCCAGAGCTGCGGCAAGTGCACGCCCTGTCGCGTGGGCCTGAGCGCGCTGAGCGACCTGCTTGCCGATGTGCTCGAGGGCCGCGCCGACGAGTCCACGCTCAACCTGATTGAGCGCACGGCCCGCACTATCTACCTTTCGAGTGACTGCGCCATCGGTTACGAGGCCGGCGCCATGGCACTCACGGCTATTCGTGGCTTCCGTGATGACTTTGAGCACCACATCCGTGAGCATTCCTGCGGCTTTGATCGCGAGGCCCGCGTTCCGTGTGTCTCGGGCTGCCCGGCGCACGTCGACATTCCCGGTTACATTTCGCTCGTCGAGGCCGGCCGCTATGCTGATGCCGTCAAGGTCATCCGCAAGAACAACCCGCTGCCGCTCGTCTGCGGCCTGGTGTGCGAGCATCCCTGCGAGATGCACTGTCGCCGTGGCATGGTCGACGACCCCATGAACATCCTCGCCCTCAAGCGTTTTGCCGTTGAGCACAGTGACCTCAACGACCACAAGCCGCATGTAGTGGACAACACCGGTAAGCGCGTTGCTGTGATCGGCGGCGGCCCGGCCGGCCTTTCCTGCGCCTACTACCTGGCCGTGATGGGCCATAAGGTGACCATCTTTGAGCAGCGCCACCACCTGGGCGGCATGCTGCGCTACGGCATCCCCAGCTATCGTCTGCCGCGCGAGCGCTTGCAGGCCGAGATCGACTGGATCTTGAGCGCCGGCATCGATGCGGAACTCGACCACTCCGTGAACGGCGAGGAGCTTGTCCGCCTGCGCGACGAGTTCGATGCCGTCTACCTGGCCATCGGTGCCCACAATGACAAGAAGCTCGGCCTTCCGGGCGAAGAGGCGCCCGGCGTGGAGTCGGCCGTCAAGATGCTGCGCGCCATCGGTGACGACGAGCTGCCCGACCTGAGCGGCCAGCGCGTGTGCGTCATCGGCGGCGGCAACGTGGCCATGGACGTGGCTCGCTCTGCCGTGCGCTGCGGTGCCGAAAAGGTGAGCATTGTCTACCGCCGCCGCATCTGCGATATGACGGCCCAGGACGCCGAGATTGCCGGTGCCCAGGCCGAGGGCTGCGAGGTGCTGGAGCTGACGGCCCCGCTCGCCATCGAGACGGGCGAGGACGGTCGCGTGAACGGCCTGCGCGTGCAGCCGCAGATTATCGGCGAGCCTCGCCGCGGTCGTCCGGCTCCGCGTGCCGCCGCCACGTCCGAGCGCGTCATCCCCTGCGAGCGCGTGTTCGTCGCCATCGGCCAGGACATCGATTCCAAACCGTTTGAGGAGATGGGCATTGCCTGCAAGTGGGGCTGCATCGTCACCGATTTGGACGGCGCCGTGCCCAACTTTAATGGCCTCTTTAGCGGCGGCGACTGCCAGACCGGCCCCGCCACCGTCATCCGCGCTATCAATGCCGGCCGCGTGGCTTCGGCAAACATCGACCACTACCTGGGCTTCGATCACAAGATCAAGCTCGAGGTCGAGCTGCCGACCGTTCAGTTTAAGGGCAAGCATGAGTGTGGCCGCTGCGAGCTGGGCGAGCGCGAGGCCGGCGAGCGTATCCACGATTGGAATCTGGTCGAGCAGGGTCTCACCGAGCAGGAGGCGCGCCAAGAGGCGAGCCGCTGCCTGCGTTGCGATCACTTTGGCTTTGGCGCGTTCCGCGGAGGGAGGAACCTGGAATGGTAGAGCTCTACAACCCCACTGTCAGCGACAACACCGAAAGCGGAGCACTCAATATGGTCAAGCTCACTATCGATAATTGCGAGGTCGTGGTTCCTGAGCATACCACGATCCTGGATGCGGCCAAGTCCGTCGGCATTCAGATTCCCACCCTGTGCTATCTGCGCGATCTAAACGAGATCGGCGGCTGCCGCGTGTGCGTGGTCGAGGTCGAGGGCTGTGACCAGCTGGTTGCCGCCTGCAACAACTACGTGCTCGACGGCATGGTGGTCCGCACCAACAGCCCCAAGGCCCGCGAGGCTCGTCGAACCAACGTGCAGCTGCTGCTGTCCCAGCACGATTCGCAGTGCACGAGCTGCGTGCGCAGCGGCAACTGCAACCTGCAGACCATCGCCAATGACCTGGGCATTTTCTATCTGCCGTATCAAAGGCATTTGGCGGGCGAGGGCTGGGATTTCGATTTTCCCATCATCCGCGAAAACGACAAGTGCATTAAATGCATGCGCTGCATCAAGGTGTGCGAGAGTGTGCAGGGCCTGGGGATTTGGGACCTGACCAACCGCGCCACGCATACCGCCGTGGGTACCCGCGGGCGCGCGCCGATCGGCAAGACCGATTGTGTCGCGTGCGGCCAGTGCATTACGCATTGCCCGACGGGCGCCCTGCGCGAGCGTGACGACACCGAGACCGTGTTCGATGCTCTCGCCGATCCCGATAAGACCGTGCTGGTGCAGATAGCGCCGGCCGTGCGCACCGCCTGGGGTGAGGAGCTCGGTATTCCGCGCGAGGATGCCACCGTTGAGCGCCTGGCCTGCGCGCTGCGCCGCGTGGGCTTTGAGTATGTGTTCGACACCGATTTCTCGGCCGATCTCACCATTATGGAGGAGGGCTCCGAGCTGATCGAGCGCCTAGGCGCTGCCGCCAAGGGCGAGGGTAACAGTCGCGGCTGGCCCATGTTTACGAGCTGCTGCCCGGGCTGGGTGCGCTTTGTAAGGGCGCGCTACCCGGAGTTTGTCGACAGCCTGTCCACGTCCAAGTCGCCGCAGCAGATGTTCGGCGCCATCGCCAAGACCTATTACGCCAAGGTGCTGGGCGTGGAGCCCGAGCGCCTGTTCGTGGTGTCCGTGATGCCGTGCACGGCCAAGAAGGCCGAGTGCGCGCTGCCGAGCATGGTGGGCGAGGACGGTGCGCCCGACGTGGACGTTGCACTGACGGTGCGCGAGATGGTACGCATGATCCGCGCGAGCCACGTGAGCGTTGACACGCTGGTCGAGGAGCCGCTCGATACGCCGCTGGGCTTTGGCACGGGCGCGGGTGTGATCTTTGGCGCCACGGGCGGCGTGATGGAGGCCGCCGTGCGCTCGGCATATTACCTGGTGACGGGCAAGAACCCGGATGCCGATTTCTTTACCGACGTGCGCGGACTCGATGGCTGGAAGGAGGCCGTGGCCGATATCGATGGCACCAAGGTGCGCGTCGCCGTGGCGCACGGGCTGGGCAACGCCGCCCGCCTACTCGACGCGATTCGCGACGGCCGTGTGAGCTATGACTTCGTCGAGGTCATGGCGTGCCCGGGCGGCTGCGTCGGTGGCGGCGGTCAGCCCATCCATGACGGCTGCGAGCTGGCGGCCGAGCGTGGCCAGGTGCTCTGGGGCCTCGATGCGAACGCCGAGATTCGCTTCTCGCACGAGAATCCCGATGTTCAGGCGTGCTATAGCGAGTTCTTGGGTGCGCCGCTCTCGCCGCTGGCCGAGGAATTGCTGCATACCGATCATCACGCATGGGCGATGCCTAACGAGGGGACGTGCTAGCGATGCGCGCGTTTGATTTTGAAATGTCGCGCCGGGGGTTTGCCTCGGCGCTCGCCGCGGGCGCCCTGTCGCTTGCGCTCGCGGGCTGTGGCGGCGGGGCTGCCGGTGCCGGGTCCGCCGCGGGCTCGGCTGCCGGGTCTGCTGCGGGCGGTTCTGCTGTCGAGCCGGTCGAGGTACACGTCGCCTCGCTCAAGGGGCCGACCTCGATTGGCCTGGTGCAGTTTATGGACCAGGCTGCCGATGGCGAGACGGACAATGAGTTCGACTTTGCGATCAACACTGCCGCCGACGAGATTGTGCCCAAGGTCATTCAAGGCGATATCGACATTGCCCTGGTGCCCGCCAATGTGGCGAGCGTGCTCTACAACAAGACCGAGGGCGCGGTGCAGGTCATCGACATCAACACGCTGGGCGTGCTGAATGTGGTGACAGGCGATGCGAGTGTGGCCTCGTTTGGCGATCTGGCGGGTCGCACCGTCTACATGACGGGCAAGGGCACGACGCCGGAGTACGTCATGAACTACCTGCTGGAGCGCGCGGGCCTGACCGGCCAGGTGACGCTCGAGTTTAAGAGCGAGCCCACCGAGGTGCTGTCGGCGCTGCTTGCCGACCCGTCCGCCGTGGGCGTGCTGCCGGAGCCGTTCAAGACCGCTGCCATCGCCAAGAGCGAGAGCAAGCTGTCGGCACCGGTGAGTCTGACCGATGTGTGGGACGAGCTGGCGGGTGACACGGGCTCGCGCCTGCTGACAGGCGTGACCGTGGTGCGCCGCGCGTTTGCCGAGGAACATCCCGAGGCCGTGGCGGAGTTCTTGAGCTGCCATGCGGCGAGCGTGAAGGCCGTCAATGCGGCGCCGGCGGACTGGGCGCAGGCCGTGGTCGATGCCGGCATCGTGGACAACGCCAAGATCGCCGAGAAGGCGATTCCCTGGTGCATGCTTGTATGCCAGACGGGGAAAGATATGAAGGCGGCGCTCGGTGGGTACCTGCAGGTGCTGGCCGATGCGGATGCGAGCGCCGTGGGCGGCAAGCTCCCGGCTGATGATTTCTACTACATGGAGTAGCCCGTGCGTGCGTTTGCTCGACAAATGACAGAGCGTGTGAAGGCGGTGGCGGCAGCAGGTGCCGTCGCCGCCTTTTGGCTTGCCGTGTGGATGCTGGTGGCGGCGCTGGTGGCGCAGCCGCTGATTTTGCCGGGGCCGGGTGCTGTTGCCTTGGCGCTGCTGCGTCTGGTGTGCGATGGCGGTACCTGGGCGATTTTGGCGGGCTCGGGCGCGCGGATACTGGGCGGGCTGGCGCTTGCCGCGGTGTTTGGTGGCGTACTTGCCGGGATTTCATCACGGTCGCGGGCGTTTGCGCACCTGGTGGCTCCGGCACTGTCGTTTGTAAAGGCGACGCCGGTCGCCTGCGTGGTGGTCCTGTTGCTTATCTGGCTGGGATCGGCGCGCGTGAGCATCGCCGCCGTCTTTTTGATGGCGCTGCCGGGCGTGTATTTTTCGCTGGCCGAGGGCTTGGCGCAAGTGGATAAGCCGCTGGAGCAGATGTTTCGCCTGCATGGCGTGCGCGGCTGGCGCCTGTTTTGCGCCCACACCTGGCGCGAGGTGCTGCCGTTTGTGCTTTCGTGTGCCCGGGCCGTGATTGGCATGAGCTGGAAGGCCGGCGTGGCGGCGGAGCTCATCGGCATGGCGGTGGGCACCGTGGGAGAGCGCATCTATCAGGCAAAGCTTTTGATCGAGACGGCTGATCTGCTGGCGTGGACCGTGCTGATCGTTGCCGCCTCGTGGGCGTGTGAGCGCGTGCTGGTGTGGCTGCTGCGGGTTTCGGGACCCGTGGCGTGGCGCGCGGCCGTGCGGGCGCATGGGCGCGGCGCTCGCGGGCGTGCAGGGGCTGTGAGCGATGGCACTGCGGCGGAGCTTGCGCTTGCCGTGGGCGATCGCGCGCCCTGGGCGCCGGCGCTGGACGGTCTGGTGCTCAACGTGCCCGCGGGCGGGCGTATCTGTGTGATGGGCGCCTCGGGCATGGGCAAGTCGACGCTGCTTTCGTTGGCAGCGGGGGAGTGCGCGCCGTGCTCGATGGTGTTTCAGGATGCACGCTTGGTCGAGTCCGCCTCGGCGCTGGATAACGTGCTGGTGTGCGCCGATGCGCGTGTGGATGCTTCGAGCGCCGCGGCGTTGCTGCGCCTGCTGGTGCCGGGAATCGATGTGCATGCTCGCGTGGCCGAGCTTTCGGGCGGGCAGCGCCGTCGCGTCGAGATCGCCCGCGCCCTGCTGTGTGGCGGCTGTGCCGTTATTCTGGACGAGCCCTTTACCGGCCTGGATGCCTCCGCGCGCGATGCGACGGCCAAGACCGTGCTCGACCTGCTCGACGGCCGTATGCTGTTGCTTGCCACGCACGATGTCGCCGATGCTCAGGCCCTCGATATCTCGGACATCATCACGCTCTAAATACTGACTCAACAACAAAATGATTCGTTTTCCTCCGTCCCCATAGGGTCGGTTGTGGTATTCTATCTGCGGGGTAATACTTAGGATTACCAAGTAATACCAACGCCGCAGAAACAAACTCCGGATGCGGGCCAATCGGGTTGCCTTCACAGCCCGTCGCCCAGCCGCGCGGCCCGCATCTATCCGCACTACCGTCGTTTCAAAAAGGAAGCGCCATGGCAGAACACATGACCCCCGTAGTCGCGAAGGTCTTGCCCGAGGAGAAGGCAGCCTTCGCGGCGGCAACCCAGCTCGTGGGCACCACGCCGTCCAACGCCATCCGCATGTTCATTGCCGCGTTCAATCGCTGCGGCACCTTCCCGTTCGACATCTCGCCCAACGGGGCTTTTGGCACTGCGCCCGATTCTCATCAACAATGACTGTCCCAAACTGCCGGCACTTGGGGACGTTCCTTTTCTGTCGGCAGTTAAGGAACGTCCCTAAGTGCCGGGTTTTGAGGAGGTTGGCATGCTCAATGCGATGATTTGGGCGCTTGCCTGTTTTGGCGTCGTCGCTGCCGATATTGCCCTGAGCGTCGTTTTGTTCTCCGCCCTTGGCGTCGCATCGGTGTTCATGGGTTTTTCGATCGATGACCTCGACGTTCAATTGCTTCAGGCCGTCGCGCAGACGGCATCGTTTTTAATGGCGCTGCTGTGGTGGCGTTATCTGTGGCCGCGTTCGTTTATGGCACGCCGGCAAAGCGAGCATCCGCTCGGCGGGGGAGCGCGTGGGGCGTGGAAACGCATCGTTTGCGTTATCGTGGTTGGCCTGGCCCTGCAGGTGGTCGTTGGCTACGTGACCGACGCCATGCTGTCGCTACTGCCCGAGGCTGCGGCCGACTACAGCGAGCTTGTCGAGGAAACAGGCATGGGCGACACCAGCTATCTCGCCGTCCTGACTACGGTGCTCGGTGCCCCATTTTGTGAAGAGCTGCTAGTGCGCGGTATCATTTTTGAGTTTTCGCTCCGAGCATTTAACCCGCAGTGCCGCCCACTTTGGAAGCGCCGGCGTCGTGCGAGCGCGCAGGACGGCACCATGGTGCCCTGGGCGGCCCCAAGTACGTGGGGTATCGCCGCGGCGATTGTGCTGCAGGCGGCAATCTTCGGTTTTATGCACATGAACTGGGTGCAGGGTTGCTACGCGGGTGCCGCCGGCCTCATCTTTGGTTGGGTGCTCGTGACGACCGGAAAGCTCCGCTACACGATCCTGCTGCACTTTGCCTTTAATGCCGGGTCGTATCTCATGACGTTGCTTTGGTTTGTGAATACGCCGTTCGACGTGACAATTACGGTCGCTATCGCCGGCATCATCCTCGTTGAGGCAATGCGCTCACTGCGCCACGCGTGTGGGATGGACGCAGCGAGCGCCCCGCTGCCCTAGTTGCGACGCCCGCCTCCGTTGGCGCCCTGACGCCCCTGGGCCGCGCGATTGCGACCGGCAGTGTTCTGTGCGCGCGACATGCCGCCGTGCCCCTTGCTGCCTTTGGGTCCCTTGCCGCCAGCACCACCGTGGGCCTTACCGCCCTTCTTGCCGGTGCCATGCCCACCGCCAGCAGACGTCTCGCCCGGGCGTGGCGGCACGGGGCGAATCAGGCAATGCTTGGTGTAGCCGATCAGGTCGCGACGGCCGGCCTTTTCCAGCGCCTCGCGTACGAGCTTGTAGTTCTCGGGCTTGCGGTATTGGATGAGCGCACGCTGCATGGCTTTCTCGTGCGGGTCGCGCGCCACGTAGATCGGCTGCATGGTGCGTGGGTCCACGCCGGTGTAGTACATGCAGGTCGACATGGTGGACGGGGTGGGGTAGAAGTCCTGCACCTGTTCGGGCATGTAGCCCATGTCGCGCACGGCCTCGGCAAGGTCCACAGCTTCCTTCATCGTCGAGCCGGGGTGGCTCGAGATTAGGTACGGCACCACGTACTGCTTGAGTCCGTATTCGCGGTTCAAACGTTCAAATTTACGGCAGAACGCGTCATAGACGGCTCGGCTCGGCTTGCCCATCACACTCAGCACCGCGTCGCTCACGTGCTCGGGTGCCACGCGGAGCTGGCCCGAGACGTGATGCTCCAGCAGCTCGCGCAAAAACTCGTCCGAGGCGTCGGCCATGGTGTAGTCAAAGCGGATGCCGCTGCGGACGAAGACCTTCTTGACGCCCGGCAGCTGGCGCAGGTCGCGCAGCAACTGCGTGTAGCCGCTCTCGTCGACCACCATGTTCTTGCACACGCTCGGCCACAGGCAGCGCTTGTTCTTGCACACGCCGTGCTTGAGCTGCTTGTCGCAGGCAGGACGGCTAAAGTTTGCCGTCGGTCCGCCTACGTCGTTGATGTAGCCCTTAAACTCGGGATCGCGCGTGAGCAGTTCGGCCTCGCGCATGATCGAGTCGTGGCTGCGCATCTGCAACACGCGGCCCTGGTGGAAGGTGAGGGCGCAAAACGAGCACTCGCCAAAACAACCGCGGTTGGAGCTAATGGAAAATTTGATCTCGGCAAAGGCCGGCACGCCGCCCGCCGCGTCGTAATCGGGATGCCAGTCGCGTGCGTAGGGGAGTTCGGCCACCTCGTCCATCTCGTCGGTGGTGAGTGTCGCCGACGGCGGGTTTTGCACCACATAGACGCTGTTGGGGTAGGGCTCTACCAGGCGATGACCGGTGATGGGGTCCATATTCTGCTGCTGCACATTAAAGCTGCGCGCGTAGTTGAGCCTGTCGGCGGTAAGGTCGTCCCAGCTGGGCAGCAGGTCGTAGTCGTAGACCTCGTCAAGCGAACCCGTGCGGTAAACGGTGCCGTTGATATAGGTGATCTGGTCGACGGGCAGCCCCGCGTCGAGCGCGTCGGCGATCTCGACGATCGCGTGCTCGCCCATGCCGTAGATGAGGATGTCGGCGCCCGAGTCGAGCAGTGCCGAGCGCTTGAGCTTGTCCTGCCAGTAGTCGTAGTGGGCCAGACGGCGCAGGCTCGCCTCGATGCCGCCGATGATGATGGGGGCGTCCTTGAACGTCTGGCGGATGAGGTTGCCATAGACCGTGACGGCTCGGTTGGGACGGCGCCCTTCCTTGCCACCGGGGGTATAGGCGTCGGTGTGACGGCGGTGCTTGGTCACCGAATAGTGGTTGACCATTGAGTCCATGTTACCGGCACTGACGAGAAAGCCCAGGCGAGGCTCGCCGAGCACGGTGATGCTGGCGGGGTCGGTCCAGTCGGGCTGGCAGATGATGCCCACCTTGTAGCCGTGCGCGTCGAGGACGCGGCTGATGATAGCCATGCCAAAGCTGGGATGGTCCACGTAGGCGTCACCGCAGATGTAGACAAAGTCGCACTGGTCCCAGCCGCGCGCATCCATGTCGGCGCGACTGACGGGGAGGAACTTATCGCGGCCCGGACGCCAGGGACGGGCGGGCGCTGCCGGGGTATGAGCGGCGTGGCCGCCCTGGGCCTTGCCGCTGCGCTTTTGCTGCTGGCCCTGTTTGCCCTGCTGACTGCGCTGGTTGTTCTGAGCGTGCTGAGGCTTTTTTGCCACGATCCCTCCCGGTGTTTGTATGCTGCACGTAATTGTAACCAGTCTTTTTGGGACGGGGCTAAAAAGACTGGTGGAGTACATGAGCTGGCGGATCGGCGCGTCGATGCGGGTGCCGTTTGTTTCCAGACTGTGTATCCCCGTGTCGAAGGGGTCGTCTCGCGGGCACGCCACGTTGTCAATGGGTTACAGTATGAACGGCGGCTATGTTTCCGCCAACGCACGAGAGGGTCGTCAACAAGGAGGATGCAAGACGATGCAGCGTGCCAAACAGATATCGGAATCTATTGAGCTGGGCATCATCTTGGCGCTCGCCGGTGGCTTTATGGATGTGTATTCGTACATTGGGCGCGACCATGTTTTCGCCAACGCGCAGACGGGCAACATCCTGCTCGTGGGCGTGAGCATCTCGGAGGGCAATTGGGCACTTGCGGGGCGCTATTTCTTCCCCGTGGTGTCGTTTGCCGTGGGCATTATGCTTGCCGACCTGGTGCACGAGCGTTTTGGCAGCGTGATCCACTGGCGTCAGGTGACGGTGTTCTTTGAAGCCGTCATCTTGCTGGGCGTGAGCTTTATCCCCGGTGGCGGTTACAACCTGCTCGCCAACTGCCTCACCTCGTTTGCCTGTGGCATGCAGGTCGAGAGCTTCCGCAAGATACATGGTCACGGCATCGCCACGACCATGTGCATCGGTAACCTGCGCAATGCGCTGCAAAACGTGGACGACTACATCATCACCCACAAGCGCGGCTTTTTGGAAAACGGCGTGCTGTACTTTGGCGTGATCTTTACCTTTGTGTTTGGCGCCGTGTTGGGCAACTGGTGTATTGAGCGCATAGGCCTGCACGCCATCGTCGTGGCGAGCGTGCTGCTGTTTGTCGCGTTTGCCATCATGTTTATCGACCGCGAACGCGACCTGCACAGGAAATGGGCCCGCATCATAGCTGACTGGCAGACCACGAGTCTTAAGCGCTAAGGTGCATGTTTGTAATGACAAGATTTGACGTCAGCAAAGCGTGCTGCTTGAGGCTATAGAATAAAAATGCCATCTTTCTAGCTATAATTATTAGTTGAGGGGATGGACATATGCCAGAGCTTTTTATTCAAAATAAGACGACAGTAATCAAGTTGATGGTGCTCTGCATTTTATCTGCCCTGGTGGAGCTGTCTGTTGTTAAAGCTGAATCGTTGATTATAGACTATGGCCTGCTTCGCTCTAATTATCGTAACGTTTTATACATTGGGTTAGGCCTGCTAGTATTGCTCTCAGTTGAGCTGGTGACAAACCTGTTCAGATCAAAATATGCGGAGCAATTGGCTTCCGATGGCGCTAACTGCTTCTATAGATTGCTTGCCCGCCGTGCTTTAGAGCGGCCCTTAGTTTTAGCAAAAGACAGTGACTACCTGTTATCGCGCATTGAAGAGGCTGGGAACCTACAGCCGATGATTGGAATATTTACAACTGCGTTTCTTCCGTGCCTAGTGACGGGTTTGGCATCGTTTGTGGCGCTATCTAATATCTCTTTGTTGCTTTTGATCCCTGTTTGTGTTTCGGCATTGTTTATTTCGCTTCTATATCCGTTCGCTCTTAGCAAGCTATCGACTAAGAGCGAAAAGGCATTGGAGGCCCAGGCGAGGGGTTCTGCTTATTTAGCCCAACTAATAAATTGTCGACTTTACATTCGAATTTCTCGTTCAATTAACTTGGAATTATTTCGCTATAAAAAGATGCTTAAAGCCTGCAGGAACTCTCGAGTTGAGGAGAGTGTCTTTGCGAGATTGGCAACTGAAATAGTTAACGCTGGCAACATCATTACTGGCTTGCTTTCAGTTCTGCTGCTTATTTTCCTTGTGTTAAAGCGCGGGCTGACGGTCGGGATTGCGGTGCAGAGTTATCAACTTGTGCTTCTATGCTATTCTCCTTTTCCTCTTGTTCTGAATTGTTGGGCTCAGCTTCAGCCGTCGTTTAGGTCGTTGCGCCGTGTCTTGGAATTACGTCGTCTTTTGGAAGCTGGAAAACCTAATTTGATATGCTTCGATCACGCTGATCGAATTAGTTGGAAAGGAATCAGTCTCTCGTTTTCGTCGAGCGAAACTAATAAGAGGATAACAATTCCAGATTGCACGATACAGGCACCTTGTCTGGTTTTAGTAAGCGGCCCTAATGCATGTGGCAAATCTTCATTTCTGGAAGTATTGAATGGATTATTGTCGCCAGTTGCCGGCAGACTGTGTGTTAATGAGTCTACTGTCATTTTCGATGGCTTGACTTTAATCCAGCTACCCTGCGCAACTATGCCGCAAAGACATTTGATAATGGGGGGAACTTTCAGGAAGGCTCTTTACTATGGTCTTGTAGATATTGACTCTGAAAAACTCATCTATCTTTTGAAGGGTTTTAGCCTCGATAAATTATTTGAAGCCAATCCCATCATTGGAACTAGGGGACACAATTTGTCTGGCGGAGAACTGGCTTCTCTATTACTTTGTAGGGCCTTTTTGAGCAGCTATTCTATTATTATTTTGGATGAGCCTTGCAACAATTTAGATAATGCTTCGATATCCTTTTTGAAGGCGGTAGTTGCACAGGAGATGAAAGAGCGTATCGTCATCATTGCGGATCATGGACATGGTTTTGAACAATTTGCAGACTATGTAATACAGTTTCAGGAGCCAGAAAAACTATCTAGCTCCTGAACGTTGCTACCAACTGCTATTTGCGAGTTATTCGAGATGCTCTTCAATGCGAGCTCTAAGAAGGGCAATGGCTGTGGGTATGCCAATTGCGGCAGCTAATTCGGCTTTATCCAAAACCTGTATGCTAAAGCACGATTGTTTATCACATTGAAGAACGGTAACTGAAGATACCCTCACTTCCCGTTGGCTGAATATATCGTAATCTCCAAAAAGGAAGTTACCTTTTATTGAGTAATTCGGTATGTTCGTTATGCACTTCATCTCAAGTCTGTTTAGGCCATAATCGAACACCGCAACTTCCTTGTGTTCGATGACGAGCGCAACCCTGGGCATGTTACTAAAGCCACCGTCGACGACAGTAAAGAGCTTTTCATTTGTATCGTCATAAACGGTGTATTTAAGACTCAATAGCTGTCCTAGTGGACCCGTGAACCCATGTCTTTTGATGTTGAGGTTGTCTCCCACTGGGTTGGTGAGAGCTAGAGCATGCGGATAAGGGTTACCTTCAATTGAGATTCGATATTCGTTTGTAGCTGTCTTGCTCGATTTAGGACCAGTAGCCACCACGCGTCATCGCCTCAATCGCATTGGAACCGACTTCTGCTTCGTGCGGAGAATTACGCAGTACGTTGCAGTACATGCAGCTGCAATAACCGCATGGGCAATTTCTAATAAAATGAATGACGCTATTTACTGCATGCATGTTAAATGGTCGAATACTTCTCATGATTTGCCTCCCATTGTTCGATTGTTTCTGACTGTTCTATTACCTTCTTCACCTCCTCAACACTGTTGAACCCTATGTTTTCAATCGACGAGTACTCAACGTAAACAGAAAACCTGCTTTCAAGAAAAATTAGCAGTCGAACTAGATCCGATGAGGACAAGCTGAATGGGGAATTGGTCAATCGTTGATTTCTTAGATCTTGATCAAATTGAGTCAAATCCAAATCTCTAATATTGCTTATTGCTTTTTCGATTTCTGCGTAGATGGTTTCATCTTTACAATATGCTGTCATTTCAGTACCCCAAGATCGAAATCAAACAACTCGTCCTCGATTGTCTTGCAGCATAGTAATGATTCTTCTGGATCTAAGCTGGCTGAGAAACTGGGTATTCCTCTTAGTCGAAGTTCTCTTGCTGCTTGAATAGCTTTATCGCTAGATGAATAGCTTATTTGAAATTCATGCGTCTCCAACCCCTCTGTGGCGTCAAGTACTTCGTTTGTAATTTCAAATTGAACTTTCTCTGCTTGCGTAAGCGTTTCAATTACGGGCATGAGCCCTAGCATTATGTCGTAGTCGGCTATCGTGTATGGGATATTGATAATGGCTAAGTCAGGGCAGAAAGCTCGACATGCAGCAATCGACCCCAATCCGTAATCTCCGAAAATGTGGTCGTTGTATTTCATAAGCACATTGGGCGTCTCTAATAGAGCTAGGTCGGATTTATCATTCTCAATGATGAGGTTGATCTGCTCATTCATTTTGATGACGGCAGATTGGCCACCATCAAAACTAAGGGTGTTGCAGCCCCAGATTTCATTTAAAGGATTGAAGCTCAACGCGCATAGATTGGGATGGTGCTTTCTCATCTCGCTAACGACGCTACTGAACGTTATTGTTGAATTGGCGGGTGTATATAGATTCCCGACAACAATTTTTGGTATCAGGGCTAATTCCTGCATGTCGCTTTTGCTAGACTCGATTTGTTCAGCGGCGAGTTGGCTGACAACCGTCTTATTTACAGAATGAGCGTAGGTTTCAGCGTGTTTACTAAATTCTACGAGTCCTGCGGCGCTTTCTTTCGTCGATAAAACGACAACCAGGTCTGATTCATCGATTGTCGTTACATAGTTAATTCGATTTCTTATGCCAATTTCTTTGCAATTAACAAGGTTGGCGACATCTAGGCCGTCCGGTAGAATGCCGCATGGCGTTGATACCCGGATATTGTAGCCATTTCCTAGCAATCCAATCAGAAGAGGATAGTCAGCTCTTGTGAAAGATATAAGTCCGATTGTCTTCATGATTTTTATCGCTTGTTCCTTTTTAGAGCTGTTGCAATGGACACTTCATGTCTATGAAGCTCAAAGCGAAGTATTTTCTGATTAAGTCGGTCAAAGGCAATTCGTTTTGAATTGTCGCATGCTGTTCGCTTGTAATCAGGGCTTATTACTCCTTCGCAATCTGCGCTTTTTATGCATTGGGTGCACAGCTGAAATGCCCAACATTTTTTACATGAATCGCTGGTCAGCTTTGAAACATTGATTATCTTTTCAATTTGACCTAAATCAAATCCTGAATCCAATGTGCCGATATACATTTCTTTCGTTGTTTCGCTGACCCTTTCGCAAGGAAGAAGCGCTCCTGCTGTTGTCACAAATAGACGCGTAACCCCTGGTTCGCATGGGCCACCGGGTATAGCTTTTGCTGGGATGTTCGAAGGTGCAAATCGCTTTATGTTTTGGTTGATGTTTGCAAGCGTATATGAAGCGAGCCTATCGTTGCGGTTTCCTTTTTCGATTTCGCGCTCATCCATAATTCTTGCTTTAAATAAGGCGTAATTTAGCTGACTTGAGAACTCGTCATTGTAGGGGGCGATACGTCCGTTGCGTTCCAGGTAGTTGAATTGAACATCGCAATCTTCGATATCTTTATCATTTATAAAGGAAGAGACTGTTTTATAGATGTTGTTCGTGTCGACTACGGCATTAAAATGAACATATTTGTTGCGTTCAGGATGGCTGTCTAAAACCATATGAACATTGTCTATAACTGTTTGGTATGAGGACTTGCCATTAGCGTAATGCCTAGACTTATCATGGATTTGCTGCGGCCCGTCAAGACTGATTAACAAATAGAATTCATGCCCAGAATCGAAGAAGAATTTAACCATTTCTTCAGATAAAAGAGAGCAATTAGTTGTAATTCGAAATGAGATGTGTTTTCCTTCAAATACCTGCTCTGCATATTGAGTAATTAGCTTAATTTCATTAAATCGAAGGAGAGGTTCTCCTCCATAAAATGCTATGACCGGGTTTGAGTTGTCGATCGAGTGCATCTTAAAGAATTCGATTGCATGTTTTGCCGTCGAAATGGACATGGAGTTATGACTGTGGGCTCTGTTGTATGAGGAGTTTCCGGAATAGATACAGTAATCACATCGGAAGTTACAAGATTGAGTCAGCTGAAGGGTTAGCATCCGTATATTTCTTTCCAGCTTAACTTTCAAAAGGTCAATTGATGGATAAGCGATATCCTGCAATGGCGAATCGCAGCAGTAGCCACATGATTGTAGTAACTGGAATTCTTGGTCTGATTTACAGGAGGCGTGGCAAACTTTGCCTGCTTGGACTTCTGAGATGTAATTGAAGAGATCTTTGCTTACTGCAAGTATCTCGTTTCGATTGGCATCATAAATGTAGTGGCCCAAGAGGGTCTTTATAGGTAGAACTAACATCTCTACCGCCTCTTTCATTTCACTAATGTTATTTAGTGAACTAAGATGTTTGTTATAAAGTATCCTTTTATAAACGTATTGTCAAACATATATTGCTAAAACAGAAACAATTTATAGACTGAGTTGGTCGTATTCTTTGGGCGATTGCTCCTATAATCTAGCTTTCGCTGCTGTCGGGAGGGAAGGACTGGGGCTCTGTTATTATGTTGAAACGCTTTAACACTTTTGACGTTCTCATGCATTTTTTGTTTCAAAAGCGTTAGGATGGAACTTGCAGCGCGGGGCGTAATGGGTGCCCCGCACACGATGGGAGGCTATCAATGGCTAATCGTTTCGTTCTCAACACCATTTCTTATCATGGTTCCGGCGCCATCAAGGAGATCCCCGGCGAGCTTCAGCGTCGCGGCTACAAGAAGATCTTCGTCTGCTCCGACCCCGATCTGGTCAAGTTTGGCGTTACCGCTAAGGTGACCGACGAGCTCGACGCTGCCGGCATTGCTTGGAGCCTCTACTCCGAGATCAAGCCCAACCCCACTATCCAGAACGTCAAGGACGGCGTCGAGGCCTTCAAGGCCGCCGAGGCTGACGCTATCGTGACCATCGGTGGCGGTTCCTCCATGGATACCGCCAAGGCCATCGGCATCATCATCAACAACCCCGAGTTCGCCGATGTCCGCAGCCTCGAGGGCGTTGCTCCCACTAAGAACCACGCCGTGTTTACCATCGCTGTGCCGACGACCGCCGGTACCGCTGCCGAGGTGACCATCAACTACGTCATCACCGACCCCGAGAAGGTCCGCAAGTTCGTGTGCGTCGACACCAACGACGCCCCCGAGGTCGCTGTCGTCGACCCCGACATGATGGCTTCCATGCCCGCCGGCCTGACCGCCTCCACCGGCATGGACGCTCTGACCCACGCCATCGAGGGCTACACTACCAAGGGCGCTTGGGAGCTCTCCGACATGTTCCACTTTGAGGCTATTAAGCTGATCAGCGAGAACCTGCGCGACTCCGTCGCCGAGGCCAAGTCCGGCCAGCCCGGCTCCGGCCGCGAGGGCATGGCTCTTGGCCAGTATGTCGCCGGCATGGGCTTCTCCAACGTTGGCCTGGGCATCGACCACGCCATGGCCCACACCCTGTCCGCTCACTACGACACCCCGCACGGCGTCGCTTGCGCCATGCTGCTGCCGATCGCCATGGAGTTCAACAAGCCGGTTTGCGCCGAGCGTCTGGCCAAGGTTGCCGTCGCCATGGGCGTTGACACCACGGGCATGAGCACCGACGAGGCCGCCGACGCCGCCATCGCCGCAGTCAAGCAGCTTTCTGCCGACGTGAACATCCCGCACGTCTGCGAGGCCATGAAGGCTGACGAGATCGAGGTCCTGGCCAAGGACGCCATGGCTGATGCCTGCTTCCCGGGCAACCCGCGCGAGGCGACGCTCGACGATGTCATCGAGCTCTTCAAGAAGATCTGCCCGGCTGCCTAACTTGGTTCGGCGGGCCCCTGCCCGTTGGCCCCACAATCGTCCTCGGACATGTCGGAAGCCCCCGCTGCGCACTTCGTGCGGCGGGGGCTTCCTCCGTCCTGCGGAAAGATTGTGGGGCCAACGGGCAGGGGGGCCGCCGGCTCGTTATCGTGACGGGCGCAGTTCTGGGGAGCTCGATGGGTCATCTCGCTAGGTAAAAAGATGGTTCGCGGTGGTATTGTTGCTATGGGTTTAATTCGATATGAAAGGGTGACTTTGGTGTCCAAGATGGATTCTACGCTCTCCTATATTACTGACCAGTTGAAGGTGCTTACCTCGATTGCTTCGCCTACGGGCTATACCCGTGCGGCGACTGATTATCTGATGGAGACCCTGCGCGATATGGGGTTTGGTCCCGAGCGTTCTAATAAGGGTAACGTGCTTGTTGAGCTTGGTGGCGAGGGTGAGCCGCTCGTGCTGGCGAGCCATGTCGATACCCTGGGTGCCATGGTACGCTCCATTAAGGACAATGGTCGCCTGCGCCCCACGACGCTCGGTGGGCATCAGTGGTCTACGGCTGATGGCGAGAACTGCACCGTTTATACGCGCGATGGCAATGTGTACACGGGTGTGGTCCTCAATACCGAGCCTTCGGCGCATGTGGCCGATGAGCCGGTCAAGACCATCGAGAAGAACATGGAAATCCTGCTCGACGAGAACGTTGACAGCAAGGACGATGTGCTTGAGCTGGGCATTCAGACTGGCGACATCATCGCTATGGATCCGCGTACCACGGTGACGGAGAGCGGCTACATCAAGAGCCGCTTCCTGGATGACAAGCTGTCGGCGTCGATTCTGCTGGGTCTGGCCCGCGCCGTCGCCGACGGCGAGGTGACCCTTTCGCGCAAGGTTTCGCTGCTCTTTACGGTGTACGAGGAGGTCGGCCACGGCGGTGCCTTTGTGCCGGCCGACACGCGTGAGATGATCAGCGTGGACATGGGCTGCGTGGGTGACGACCTGGGCTGCACCGAGCGCATGGTTTCGATTTGCGCCAAGGATTCGGGCGGTCCGTACAACTACGACCTGGTAACCACGCTGTCCAACATCGCGCGCGAGCTGGAGCTCGATTACGCCATCGATGTGTACCCGCACTACGGCTCCGACGTCGAGGCCACACTCTCGGCCGGCTACGACATCCGTCACGGCCTGATCGGCCCCGGCGTGTACGCGAGCCACAACTACGAGCGCAGCCACATCGACGGTGTGCGCAACACCTACGAGCTGGTTCGCGCCTACGTCCAGCGCTAACGATGCAGCGGCCTCGGCTGACACAATAGCGCCGACCGAGGCCGTCCTCTCAAAGTTGCGGTGAAATAGGGACTGTTTGGCGGTTTTAAACGCTTAAACAGTCCCTATTTCACCGCAACTTATAAAGGGGATGGGGCTATTTGATGGCTGCCGTAACGGTGCCGCCGCCCAGGACGATGTCGCCGCGGTAGACTACAACGGCTTGGCCGGGGGCGATGGCTCGCTGCGGCTCGTCAAAGGTCAGCAACATTTGCCCGTCTTCGCCGCGCGTAAGGGTCGCTGCCTGGTCTTTCTGACGGTAGCGGTACTTGGCGCCCACGCGAATGCCGCCGGACGTGAGCTCTGCCTCCATGCGGTCGGCAGGGGCGCTCCAAATCCAGTCGTTGGCCGTGAGTGCCGTGGCCGTCAGGTCCTCTGCCTCGCCCAGATGCACAGTGTTGTTGACGGCGTCGACACCCGTTACGTACACGGGATGCGCCATCGCGACGCCCAGGCCCTTGCGCTGGCCGATGGTATAGCGCAGCGCGCCATTGTGGCGCCCGACCACGCTGCCGTCGCGCCACACAATGTCGCCCGGTGCAGCGGGATGTCCGCAGCGGCGCTCGATATAGCCCGCGTAGTCACCGTCTGGAATAAAGCAGATATCCTCGCTTTCGGCCTTCTGGGCGTTGGTAAAGCCCTGCTCGGCGGCTATGCGGCGCACGTCGCGCTCTTTGTCTAGGCCTGCCAGCGGAAAGATCGTGTGCGTCAGGCGTTCCTGCGTGAGCGAATACAAAAAGTAACTCTGGTCCTTTTTGGGGTCCTCGCCGCGATGTAGCTGCCAGGTGCCGTCTGCCGCCTGGCTTGTTTTGGCGTAATGGCCCGTGGCGATGTAGCCGCAGCCCATATCCAGCGCCGCATCCAGCAACGCGCCAAACTTAATATGGCGGTTGCAGATGATGCACGGATTGGGCGTCAGCCCCTCCTGGTAGGCGTTCATAAAACGCTCGACAACGTTGCGGTCGAAGGTTTGCTGCAAGTCGAGCACGTGATGGGGTATCCCCAGGCGCTCGGCGACGGCCTTTGCATCGGCGATGTCGCGGTCGACCTTACTCATGCCCGTGGTGGGATCGGGCGCGGGGCAGGTGAGGCGCATGGTGGCACCGACACATTCGTAACCCTGACTTTTGAGCAGATACGCGGTCACGCTGGAATCGACGCCGCCGCTCATGGCGACGAGCACGCGCTTGTTGTGCATGGGGAGGTTCTCCTTGGTGGCATGTGGCCAAAAAAGAAAAGCGGCGCGGGAGGCTGGTTCCGCGCCGCAGACATTGTAGCAAGTTCGGGCGTCCTGTGGGACACCCTGTTGGGATGAGCTCAGGCTGCCAGAAGAGAGGGGAGACCGGCGTGCCTTGGACTCGTTCTAAGAACGAGAAGCTCTAGTCCTGGAAGAGCGCCGTGGACAGGTAACGCTCACCGGTGTCGGCGAGCAGCGCCACGATGGTCTTGCCCTCGTTCTCGGGGCGCTTGGCCAGCTGCAGTGCGGCCCACACGGCGGCGCCGGACGAAATGCCCACGAGCACGCCCTCCTTGTGGCCCACGGCGCGGCCGGTGGCAAAAGCGTCGTCGTTCTCGACGGGGATGATCTCGTCATAGACCTGGGTATCGAGGACGTCGGGCACAAAGCCGGCACCGATACCCTGGATCTTGTGCGGGCCGGCCTGGCCCTTGGAGAGCACCGGGGAGGTGGCGGGCTCGACGGCGACGACCTGAATCTGGGGGTTTTGCTCCTTGAGGAACTCGCCCACGCCGGTTACGGTGCCGCCGGTACCAACGCCGGCGACGAAGATGTCGACCTTGCCGTCGGTGTCATCCCAGATCTCGGGGCCGGTCGTGGCCTTGTGGATGGCGGGGTTGGCGGGGTTCACGAACTGGCCGGCGATAATGCTGTTGGGGGTCTCCTTCTGCAGCTCTTCGGCCTTGGCGATAGCGCCCTTCATGCCCTTGGAGCCGTCGGTGAGCACGAGCTGCGCACCGTATGCCTGCATCAGCTTGCGGCGCTCGACGGACATGGTCTCGGGCATGGTGATGATCACCTTGTAGCCGCGGGCCGCCGCCACCGAGGCGATGCCGACGCCGGTGTTGCCGCTCGTGGGCTCGATGATGGTGTAGTCGCCGCCACGCACGAGCTTGCCGGCCTTCTCGGCCTCGTCAATCATGTTCTTGGCGACGCGGTCTTTAACGGACCCGGCGGGGTTGAAGTATTCCAGTTTGACGAGCACGCGGGCCTCGAGGTCCTCGTCGGCCTCAAAGTGGGTGAGCTCCAGAAGCGGGGTGTGGCCGATAAGCTGATCGATGGACGTGTAAACATTGCTCATGGTGAACCTCCAAAGTGTTCAAATGACTGGATACCGTGTGGTTTTACGGTGTGTGTAGCAGCGAAACCCACAAACCTTATAGGTTGTTCGTTTTGCTGTTGGGAAGCATACTAGACACTAAAGCCTAGTAATGCAATAGGAAATAGGAGTTTATTGCAAGTTGATTAACCATCTTGACCGGAACGGGTATTTTCAAAGCCAATTTTTCGGCTAGAATTTCAACGAACTAAAAGACCGAAAGGCAGCACTATATATGTTGGTTTCTACTAAGGGCAGATATGCCCTGCGCGTTATGGTCGATCTGGCCGAGCACCAAGCGGCCGGTCGCATCCCGCTTAAAGAGATTGCGGCACGTCAGGGTATTTCGGAGAAGTACCTCGAGAATATTCTGGCGACGCTCGTGCGCGCCAATATGCTCTCGGGCATGCGCGGCAAGGGCGGTGGCTATGTGCTCACACGCCCGCCCGAGCAGTACACGGTGGGCGAGATCTTGCGCCTGACCGAGGGCAGCCTGGCGCCGGTCGCATGCCTGGACGGCGACTGCAAGGGTTGCTCGCGATCTGATGAGTGCCCCACGCTCGACGTGTGGAAGAACCTGGACAAGCTCATCAACGACTACCTCGACGGCGTGACGCTCGATGCGCTCGTCGCCCCCAACGAGGGCTACGACTACGTCATCTAACCCGCACCTGCCATGTGGGGACAGGGTGGAAATGGCAGATTCTCTCGCCCTTTGAGACTTGGCAAATAAGAAGGTTGGCAAATAAGAAGGCCGCCCATTTTTGCGATGGGCGGCCTTCGTTTTGGGCTGTTGAGACGGGCGCGGCCGGAATGGCCGTTTTAACCCTCGGCGATGCTGTCGAGGATGCTGCGCATGATGGATACCAGGATGCTGCCCATAAAGGCCGATCCAAAGCTGGCGATGGAGATGCCCGCGCCCAGCAGATTGACCGACAGGTAGCTGGCCAGCTCGAGCATAAAGCTGTTGACCACAAGCTGAAAAATACCCAGCGTAATGATCGTGAGCGGCAGCGAGATGACCGTCAGGAACGGCTTGACGAGCGAATCGACGATGTTCAGGAACAGTCCCACGAAGGCGAAACAGACCCAGGCCTCGGCAAAACCGAAGGGCTGGATGCCGGGAACGAGGAACGTGGCGATCGCGATGGCGATCGAGGTAAAGAGCCAGTTAAGCATAAAGCGCATGGTGTGAATCCTTTCTTGCGCAGGGTGCGTTGGTGTCGCGTGAAGTGGTTTGCTGCGGCAGCTTGGACGGCCGCGCGGGCGTGCCGCCTTGTTCGGCCGCCCATTGTCTCAGATATTCGTGGAGCTTACGTGCGCATTCGGTTTCAAAACGGCGTTCGTCCTGAAAAACGCGCCGCTGGCAGAGAGTCTTGTCGCTTTAGTTTGGTGGTGTGCTACACTGCTACGGGCAAAAGCCACAGGCGTTGCCCTATTGCATAGAACGGGCGAACGATGCCCGATTGTCAGTATCAACTTCGATGCCTTATGGCGGGTTTGGCGGTGATCGATGAATATCGAGAACATGTTTGACAAGCCTGATGTCAAGCAGCTAGTCCACGCATTTAGTCTTTTGGACGACGAGAAAGATATCCAAGCGTTTTTAACCGATATCTGTACACCGCGCGAGATCTGCGATCTTTCTCAGCGCCTGCAGGTTGCGCGTTACCTGGACGAGGGCGAGCCCTATGTCGAGGTTCAGGCGCGTACCGGCGCTTCGTCCACCACGGTGAGCCGCGTGTCCAAGGCACTTAATGGCGAGTACGGTGGCTATCGCAAGATCCTCATCAAACTGGAGGATGGCGAGTAGGTCAGCGGCAACAATGAATTATGAAGAACCGTCCCTCCGGGGGCGGTTTTTTGATCCCTTGGGGACGGAGGAAATCTGTTGGCGTGGGGCAAATCTGTCCGCGTGGGCGGGTAGGATGGATGCATTGATTATTGCGAACAGTTTGAGCGGAGGACCATGCCTGTTCGAATCTATACCACCAATGCCGGCACGGATTTGAGCGATGCCGAGGCGGCGCTGCTCGCCGACCTTGTTGCCCGCCATGGGCGTGCCGTGCTGCTGGCGCCAACGTTTGCCGAGCTCGACCTGTGCCGTCATGATGCGGCGGAAGCCGGCGTTTCGCTGGGTATTGACTACAAGACGCCTACATCGTGGCTTCGCTCGCTTTGGGAGCTTTTGGGCGACGGGCGCGGTTTCGTCGACAACCTGCAGCGCCAGATGCTGTTCTCGGACATGGTCACGCGTCTCGACGATGCCGACCTGCAGCCGCTTTCGCGCAGTCAGGGCACGGTGCGCATGCTCGCGCGCATGGCCCGCGATGTGCTGCCGGGTGTGGCAGGGACAGGTGCCGAGCGTTGCTGCGACAACGTTTGCAAGCCCAAGCCCAGAAGCGACGCCGAGGCTCGCGTGTTTGAACTTTTGTGCGCCTATGCGAGCGGCTTGGACCGTCGAGACATGGTCGAGCCCTGCGAGGCGGCTGACATTATGGCCGGTGCCCTGGCCGATAGCCTGCCGGCGTGCACCCGCGCCGTATGCGTGCGCGGTATCACGTCGTTTACGCACGGCCTGCTCGAGTTACTGTCTGCCGTGGCGAACAATGGGGGAGAGGTCGTCGTGCTGCTTGCCCGCGAGCAGGCGGCGATGCGCGAGGACCTGGCTGCCGCCTTTGATGCCCGCGGTGTGCTGTTTGAGGCCGCCCCGTTGGGGGAGAACGCCGGCGCGTCCGAGACCGCTTCTGCGCCTGCTGCTCAGCCTATTTTTATAGAGGTGGCCGGCCCCCATGCCCGCGCCCGCGCTTATGTGGATGCTCTTGAGAACCTGGTCGCGGCATGTGAGGAGTCCGTGTCGCGCGACGGCGCCGCGACAAACTCCGACCCCACGCGCGTGCTCGTTGTTTCCGCCCGGGCACCCCAGTTGTTCGGCGAACTCGCTGCCCGTTTGGCGGCGCGTCACATTGCGGCCGAGACGACTGAGTTCACGGCGTTTTCCCAATCCATTGCGGGCAGGCAGTTTGCAGCGCTTGCCGGCCTGATCGAGCGCATGAAGGCCGCCGATGAGGGCATGGCGTCAAAGACCGAATGGTGGCCCGCGCCGGAGCTTACCGACTGGATCTACAGTCCGCTTTCGGGCGCCGATGCCGCCAGCGCGCGAACCTTCGATAAGAACATGCGCCTGTCGCGCAGCAAGACCACTGCGGGCGTCAAGAGCCTGCTGCAGAGCGTGCAGGGCCAGGTGAGGGGCGCCCGCAAGGCTGCCAGCGAAGAAAACTGGTTTAAGAACGTGCCATGCGTGGTCTCGGACGTGTTTCAGGCGCTGTGGCGCGACAAACCCGTGACGGCGCTCAAGGCCATGCTCGCCGTTGCCGAGGTGCTGCCCGATCGCGCTCTAGGCGGCCTTGACGGTCAGGCCCGTCGCCAGGCAGAGACGGCTCTGCTGCGCCATGCCATCGACATCCTTATGAACGATGCTCGCGCGCTCGACGTGTCGCAGGCCGCGACCGTGCCCGTGCTCGACGGCGTTCGTACCAAGGTGGACAAGCGCAGCACTGCATACGATTACGAGACCTACGAGGTCGACCGCGCGCCGCGCGCCCAAGTGCGCTTTGCGTCGCTTGCCGATGCGGCAGCCCTGCGCCCCGATAGCTACGATGCCGTGCTGTTTGCCGACGTCGACCTGGACAGTTATCCGCTCTCACACGAGGAGGGGCCGCTGGCCACGCTGACGGCGAGCCTTGGTCGCGAGGGCGTGACGCTTGAGCCTGCGGCCTTGCTGCGCGCACGCTTTGGCCGCGCGATGCAAGCGTCGCGTGGTCCGGTTGCGCTCGCCCGTGTGACCCACGATCGTCAAGCGCGCGAGTGCTATCCAGCGGCCGTGTGGACCGAGTCGCGGGCGCATGCCGAGGCCGCTAACGATGCTAAGGCCGCTGACGCCGACAAGGCCGCTGACGACGCTAAGGCCGCTGGCGCCGACAAGGCGAAGTGCGTGGGTGAGGGCGATATCGTAAGGGACTTCGATCCCGCGGCAGGCGAAGGTCTTAGGCGCGAGCGCGTGACCTGCGAAGCTCCTCAGCATCTGAGCGATGAGGCCGTGCCGTATTTGGTCCTGCGCCGTCGTGACGGCGAGGGCGAGGGCGCGCCGCTTGTGCCGCGCCTGACGTCCGCCTCGCAGATCGAGGCCTATTCCACCTGCCCGCTGTGCTGGTTCGTCTCGTATCGCGTCAAACCCCAGTCGATCGATGCGGGCTTTGGCAACATGGAGAAGGGCAACTTTGTCCATGACGTGCTGGAGCACTTGCATGCCCGTCTGCCCCAGGAGGGCATGGAGCGCGTGACGCCCATGAATCTGCCGCGCGCGAAGGAGCTGCTGCACGAGGTCTTTGCCGAGGCCCTGGCCGAGCACGCCGGCAAGCGCGGTACCGAGGGCCCGCTGGTGCCGCTCTCTCCAGTGGAGGAGCGCCAGGTGGCCGAGATTTTGCCGCAGCTGGAGGGTGTGCTTGCCTATGAAGCCGAGGCGCTGACTCCTTTTGCTCCGCGCTACCTGGAGTTTGCCTTTAACGATCTTAAAGTTGAGTATGCCGGTTGGCCACTCGGTGGGCGCATCGACCGCGTTGACGTGGATGCCGAGAATCGCGCCGTGGTAATCGACTACAAGCATCGTTCAGGTGTCGAGGAGTTTAAGCTCGCCGACCCCACGGTGCGCGACGAGGAATCGGGCACGGCGCCCATCGACGATCCGCGCTGGTTGCCGCCACATACCCAGACGCTCATCTACGCCCAGGCCATGCGTCGGGCGCTGGATTTGGACACCCGCGCGGCGCTCTACTTTTCGACCAAGGGCGGCAAGCCGGCGTTGCGCGGCGCCGCGAGCACCGAGCTGCTCGAGGAAGAGCGCAGCGACGGTCGCATCCCGGGCCTTAAGAAAGGTTTTCCCGGCGAGGGCGGCAACATGGACTTCGACGCTCTGCTCGATCGCGTGGAGGCCGGCATTGCCGAGCGTCTGCGCGAGCTCGAGGCAGGCAACGTTGCCGCCGTCGACCCGACGTCGGCTCAGGCCGCGCATGCGCGCTGCTCGTATAACCACGAAGGAACGTTTGTAAGGAGGGACGTGTAGGTCATGGATCTTTCGACTTTGATGCCGCAGCAGCTGCAGATCGTCAAAACGCTCGACCGCCCGCTGTTTGTCTCGGCAGGTGCCGGCTCGGGCAAGACCTTTACCCTCACGCGCCGCATCGTCTATGCGCTCTCGCCCGAATCCGGTCCGTTTGTCGAGCATCTGGATCAGGTGCTCGCCATTACCTTTACCAAAGATGCCGCGGCCGAGATTCGCGACCGCGTGCGTCGCGCGCTTATCGAAGAGGGTATGGACGAGGAGGCCCTGACCGTCGACGACGCTTGGATCTCGACCATTCACGGCATGTGTTCGCGCATCCTGCGCGCGCATGCGTTGGAGCTGGGCATCGATCCCGAGTTCACGGTGCTTACCGATACCGATGAGCTTATGGATCAGGCTGTCGAGCATGTGCTGGGGCGCGCGACGGCGCCCGATGCCGCGCCTGAGCTCGCCGCCCCGCTTAAGGCCCTCTACGCTTGGTATCCCATGGCGGGCGAGGGCGGGCCGTTTGGCGCCGGTACCACCATCAAAGGGCTGGTGCGCGACCTGCTGGAGCTATCGAGCCAGCTGCCGGGCGGCATGGACGATGTGTGCGTGGCGCGCGGCCAGGCTGTCACCTCTGCGCTTGCCGACGCCTATCGCGCGGCGTTGGGTGCGAGCAAGGCCGCGACCGAGAAAGCGCAGGTGGCACTCGATGCCATCGACGCGTTTGAGGCGAGCGGCAAAACCATGGAGGATGCGGCGCGACTCATGATGTCGTGCAGCATGCCTCGGGCGAGCAAGGCGTTTCCTAAGGAGCAGGTGGAGCTGCTCAAGGCCGAGGCCGCCGATGCATTTATCAATATCGTGCTTGCCTGCGGCGGTCCGGCGCTCGATGCGCTGGTGGGGCTTGCTCGTGCTGTGGAGGCGGAATACCGCGCGCTCAAGGCTGACCAGTCCGCGCTTGATAACAACGACCTGCTGCGCATGGCGTACGAGGCGCTGCGCGATTATCCCGCCATCCGAGCGGCCTATGAGGGTCGCTTTAAGATGGTCATGATCGATGAGTTCCAGGATACCGACCAGATGCAGGTCGATTTGATCCGTTACCTGACGGGCGCGGGGGAGCGCGCACTGTGCACCGTAGGCGATGCGCAGCAGTCGATCTACCGCTTTCGTGGTGCCGAGGTCGAGGTGTTCCGTCGCCAGGAGCGCAAGGTGGGTTCGACGACGGCGTCCGAGACGGTCGCCACGTCCGACGCCCCCGCCGGCGAGCTCGTCAAGCTTGTACGCAACTTCCGCAGTCACGACGAGGTGTTGCGCTACGTAGCACGCGTCTTTGACGGGGACACCGGTGGTTTGATGCAGGGGTTCTTGGATCTTGAACCGAGCGACGAACGCGAGGACAAGCTCAAGGCGAAGGCATCGCGCCGCCAGGCGCTGCTCGTTGCCGGCGGCAGCACCCAGGAGCGAACGCAGGCGAAAGCTCGTGCGATTGCGGAGCGATTCCAAGCACTCGTTAAAGCGGGCCAGCCCCAGGGCAGCATGGTCCTGCTGCTGGGCCGCATGACCAACGCCGATGTCTACGCACAGGCGTTTCGCGACCAGGGGCTCGACTGCGTGATCGCAGGCGGCTCGGTCTTTGCCCAGGCAGCCGAGGTGCAGACGGTGCGTGCCCTGGTCTGCGCACTCGCCAATCCGGCCGATACGGCGCAGGGCCTTATGCCACTGCTTGCCTCGCCGATGTTTGCGCTCGGCGCCCAGGAGTTCCTGGCGCTGGCGACCAAGCTCGATAGCGAGACGGGGGAGACCTCGCGCCGGAATATCGACGTGGGCATCATGAGTGATTTCGACGTGCCGGGTTTGCAAGACTTGCCGCTCGTGACGCGTGCCCGCGAGGTGCTGCGCTACGCGCTTCGTCGCGTGGGACGCGATTCGTTCGCCGCCATCGCGCGCGATACTGTCAACGCCTCCGGCTGGTTTGTGCGTCTGGCACAGCGTGGTCCCGAGGGCAAGGCCATTGCCGCCAACGTGCTTAAGGCGCTCGATGCCGTGGCCGAGGCGGAGGCCGAGTTCGGTAACTCGCCGCGTTCCATTGCGCTTGCCTTCGACCGCTTCTTGGCGGGCAAGGAGGCCCCAGGCGCCCTCAACGAGGAGGGCGACGGCGCGGTGCGCATCATGACGGTGCATGCCTCCAAGGGCCTGGAGTATCCGGTCGTGGCGGTTGCGGAGTGCTTTGGCGTGCGTAAGTCCTCGGGTGCGGCTCAGATGGGGCGTGTCGAGGGCGGAGCGCAGGTCGTGGCGCTGCCGGCACGCTTCGACGGCGTTAAACTCGCGGACGGCACGTTCGTAAAGGGCGATGACGTCAAAAAGCAGTTTGAGCATGCGTTTAAGGGTAAGGGCACGTCGCTATGGTTACCGCCGGAGCTCATGGAGGATGTCTGTGCGACGGGTTCTCCCGCCGAGGCATTTGCCCGCCTGCGCAACGACGACCTGCAGCTTTCGCTCGAGGAGCGGGCTCGCTTGCTTTATGTCGCCATGACGCGAGCGCGCGAGCTGGTCAT
Source organism: Coriobacteriaceae bacterium (assembly GCA_902835305.1). Classification (GTDB taxonomy): domain Bacteria; phylum Actinomycetota; class Coriobacteriia; order Coriobacteriales; family Coriobacteriaceae; genus Collinsella. The sequence goes on along the minus strand of CADFMD010000002.1, from coordinate 21,498 downwards.
TCTGGCGATGGATGTCGGCGTGAGCCGCGGCAAGGTGACGGCGCCGACCTTCGATGTCGAGACGGATCTGACCTACGACGTGCTGCGCCGCATCCTGCCGACCGACAGCCTGGACATGCCGCAGCTCGATAGCGACCGTTTGGTGTTCGACAACTCCAAGCCGGGCGACTACGAGCTCATCTCGCTGGCGGACTTTACGTTTGGCGAGCAGGCGTTTGAGGTCAACGCTTCGCTGGATGTCGAGGGCAGGCTTGTCCGCGGCGATGCGGAGCCGGAGGGTGCCGGTGCGGATGCCCACGCCGCCGTTCCCGGTCCTGCCGACCCCGATCCCGATGCGTTTGAGCTCGTGTATCCCCAGGCGGTGGGCGTGCGCATGGGCACCTGCCCGTATCCGGCGCGCGATTCGTACAGCTACTCGTCAATTGCCGCGGCGCTGCATGCCGAGTCCGAGGACCGAGCCGCCGAGGCGCATGTGCCCATGGACGAGGCTGGCGATGATGCGGAGTCGGATGGTTCCGAGATGACGGATGCAGACGTGGCCGCCGTTGAGCCCGCCGGCAACCCCATGGCGCTGGGCTCGGCGTTCCATGCCGCCTGTCAGTGGCTGATCGAGATGGGTGCCGATGCGCTGCCCGCTGAGCGTGCCGATGCGCTGGCGCGCCTGTGGTGCCTGACGCCGGAGCAGCGCGAACGCCTCGACGTTGCCCTGGACCGCTGGCTCAAGTCGGCGGTCCGTGCCGAGCTGCTTGCCTGGCCGTGTGTTCGCGCCGAGGTGCCGTTCTTTTCGCTGGGCTGCGAGGACGAGGACATCGCTCGCTACGGTGCATATGCCGAAGGCGCCATCGACGCTTTGGCGACGAACCCGGCGGATTCGTCACGCGCGCTGGTCATCGACTACAAGACGGGCGGCACACCGGACGAGACGCCGGAACAGCTGCAGGAGAAGCACGCCCTGCAGGCGCGCGTCTACGCTGATGTTCTGCACAAGGCGGGCTTTGAGGCCGTGACCGTTAAGTTCGTCCGCGTGGAGCAGGCGAATCCAGCCATCTTCGTCGAACCCGCCGAACCTCAAGTAGTCACCTACAACCTCTAGCCCTTAAATAACTTGCGGTGGAATACGGACTGTTTTGGCCAAAAAAGCCGCCAAACAGTCCGTATTTCACCGCAACGCATGGGAGAGCCTGGGGCGGTACAATGGCTCGAACGGTTCAAACGAATAAGGAGCCATCATGCAGTTCACCAAAACGCTTAAGGTGACGCCGGAGGAGCTTTTTGACGCTCTGGCGGGGTCCATCATGCAGGATATCGAGAACGCCACGGGCAAGCGTCCCAGCCGCAACAAGCTCAACGGCTATAAGTACGAGAAGCGCGCCCAGTCCGCAAAAGGCAAGGCCAAGGGCACGGCGATCAAGGTTAAGATCAAGCACTTTGACTACCCGTGTCTCTATGAGGTCCGTTTTCAGTATGCGGCGGGCATCAATACCATGCGCTATGAGGCTGCACCTGCTGGCGATGGTGCCTGCGAGCTCACCTATACCGAGGATTTTCAGGGTGTGGGTGGTAACGCGTCTGGTACGCGCGGCAAGCTCGGCCTCTTCTTCTATGAGCGCAAGCTCAAGAGCCACGCCAACCAGACGATTGATCAAATCGTCAAATACATCGAGGGTGAGCGCCGCGTAAAGGCTAATCCCGCCTTCGCCGATGATACTGCCGAAAACGCTTCGGATGTATTCCATTGATACCCCTGTGCAAAAGCTTTACCGCTCTTCGCATCAACTGTGGACACTTCAGGCTTCGAGTCGGTAGCGAGCGGCCCGACAAAATTAGTTGACGGAAGTGCCAAATGAATAAGAATGCCACTGCGCAGCTGCACATCTATTCCGCCTTTTTCGTTCTCGCGGGATTTGTTTTAAATCGGGGAGTGTTTCTACTTTTCCTTGCGGATAAAGGAATGTCTGTCACGGAAATCGCGCTTTATCAAGCCCTGTACAACATTGCAACGGTCGTCCTCGAGCTGCCAACAGGGCTGGTGGGCGATTTCTTTGGAAAGAAGTTCTCGATTCAAGTGGGTGTTCTGCTTCTTTTCTTCCATACGGCTGGCATGCTGTTGCTCTCAGGCCCCTTTCTCGTCGCGCTTTCCCTTGTTGAGGCACTCGCCTACTCCCTTCAATCGGGATCCGAACAGGCACTTTTATATGAAATTGCCCGAAATGCCGGTCAAGGAGAGCGCTTCCTCACCATCAACGCTCGGCTGCTTGCCGCGCAATCAATCGCGACGGGAGTGGCAATCGTACTTGGATCATTCATTGCCCAAGTATCTTGGAGTGCCCTCTACGTATGCGTTTCCGTTTTCTATCTCCTGCAGCTTTTCCTTCTGTATCCCATTGAGAGGATGGAAACGACCCATTCCAAAAACTCTGGGGAGGAAAGGTTTGATGTAGCCAAGATCTTCAGACGCGAAACCTGGTGCATTGGAGAATCCGCTTTTGCGGTGTTGCTTCTTCTAATCGGCACAAGCATGCTCGATGGATTCTATGGGAGTTATTACAACTTGAATCAGTTGGTATTCGACGCATTTGATGCTCCCGTCTCCATAATAGGAATCTTTTTCGGTGCATCCTATGCAGTAAATGCGACGGCCTACATTGCAGCAGATTTCTTCTCATCGCGTTTCGGGAAAAGAAATACCATGCTCGGCTCGATGCTAATCGAAGCCGGCCTTTTCATGATTCTTCCGTGGTTCGCTTCAAATCCGCTGTGTTTGTTTGGCCTTAGCATGGTGCTTTGTTTTCTCCCAGAAGTGGTGTACATCACTTCGGAAAACTTAATCCAAGACGCGATAGCGGACGATCTCCGCGCGACGATCCTTTCCGTCGCGTCTCTGGTAAGGGCTCTCTTTTCCGCAATGTTTTTCTCCATATTTGGATATGTGTTGGGGTTATATCCCATTCAGATAGCGCTCGGTGTTATTGGCGCAATCGCGATAGCAATTACCGCCGTTGTTTCTTTAAAAATGGTAGGAATACATGTCTCCAAGAATTGATATATCGATTGACGAGCTGCCCGAAGCGTCGAGCCTTCTTGATGGACATGACTATTCGTCACAAATCATTCCGCGCATCGCCGGGGTTCCAGTAATACTCGATATATCTGGATGCCCTCATTCCCCTTTTTGAAGGTCCCAAATTGACTACCCGTGTTGGTTTGGCTAGGTTCGGGTGCTATCCGCGCCGTGCGGTAAAATCGTTCAGTCAGAACACGAACCCGCATCGGAGCTCATCACATGGCATTCGTCCATCTGCACAACCACACCGTCTTCTCCATGCTCGACGGCGCAACCCGTATCCAGGATATGGTCAACCGCGCCGTAGAGCTGGGCATGCCCGCCGTCGCCATTACCGACCACGGCTACATGTATGGCGTGCCCGACCTGGCGCTGGCCTGCGACGCCGTCAACCACAACACACCCGAGTACAAAACTTGGAGTCACGACAAGGCCTTCTTGGAAAAGGACCGCCGCGACGAGCTGGTGGAGCCCGATCCCGAGGAAAACCCGCGCGAGCATGCCCAGTATGTGAAGGACATGGCCATGTGGGACGAGAAAGGCAATATCGACGAGCTCAAGCCGCCGCTGGTCATCAAGCCCATCTTTGGCTGCGAGGTCTACTTTACGCCGGACGAGACGCTCGCCCGCGACCATAAGCCCGAGCTCTACCACATGATCCTTCTGGCCAAGGACCAGGAGGGCTACGTCAACCTGATGCAGACGGTCTCCGAGGCCGCCGTGCAGGGCTTTTACTACAAGCCGCGTGTGACGCTCGACAACCTGCGCCGCCATGCCAAGGGCATGATCTGCACGAGCGCCTGCATCGCGGGCATCATTCCCAAATACATCGACCGCGGTGACATGGAGGGCGCCATCAAGTGGGCCGAGACCTTCCGCGACACCTTCGAACCTGGCGACTTCTACATCGAGATCCAGGAACACGGCATCACCACCGACAACGGCCTGACCGACGAGCAGATGGACCGCACGCTCATCGATATCGCCAAGCAGGTGGGCGTCAAGGTCATTGCCACCAACGACTTCCACTACCTGCGCCGCGAGGATGCGCCGGTGCAGGACGTCATCATGTGCATTGGCATGAACGCCAAGGTCGACGACCCCAACCGCATGCGCATGACCGGCTCGGAGTTTTATATGAAGACCGAGGAGGAGATGCGGGCGATGTTCCCGTATTGCCCCGAGGCCTGCGACAACACGCTCGAGATCGCCGACAAGTGCTACGTTGAGCTGGACTGGGACTCCATCATCCTGCCGCGTTTCCCGCTGCTCGATCCCGGCGAGACGCACGAGAGCCAGTTCCGCCGCGAGTGCGAGAAGGGCCTGCGCCAGCACTACGGTGACGACTGGGCCACGCGCGAGATCGGCGGCGTCAACATCAAAGAGCGCTTTGAGTACGAATACAAGGTCATCTGCGACAAGGGCTTTGCCGCCTACTTCTTGATCGTTGCCGAGTACGTGCAATGGGCCAAGGACAACGGCATCGGCGTCGGCCCCGGCCGTGGCTCGGCCGCCGGCGCTATCGTCGCCTACGCCATGAACATCACCGCGTTCGACCCGCTCGAGAACGGCCTGATGTTCGAGAGGTTCCTGTCCCCGCAGCGTACCGAGATGCCCGATATCGATATGGACTTCGACGATGAGCGGCGCCTCGAGGTCGTGGAGCACGTTCGCCAGCTCTACGGCCCCGAGAAGGTCACCCACGTCATCACCTACTCGACCATCAAGGCCAAACAGGCCATCAACGACGCCGCGCGCGTCCTGGACTACCCGGTCTACATGGGTCAGCGCCTGTCCAAGATGGTCTCGAGCGACCCCAAGGTCAAGCTCAAGCAGGTACTCGAAAAACAACCCGGCAAAGAGGATCTGTTTAACCCCGACTTTGCCGAGGCCTATAAAAAGGACGACGACGCCCGCCGCATCATCGACACGGCGCTCTCGATCGAGGGTCTCACCCGTGGCGAGGGTGTGCACGCGTGCGCCGTTCTGATCTGCCGCGACCCCGTCAACGAGCACGTGCCCACCAAGCTCGACACCAAGGGTGGCGTCGAGATTACCCAGTACGAGGGCCATACCGTTGCCGACATGGGCCTGCTCAAGATGGACTTCCTGGGCCTGCGTACGCTGACGGTTATCTCCAAGGCCAAGGCAAACATCAAAAAGAACTTCGGCATCGACATCAAAGAGGAAGAGATCCCCTTTGACGACCCCGAGATCTTTAAGCTCATGGGTTCCGGCCACACTGCCGGCGTCTTCCAGGTCGAGTCCGCCGGCATGACAGCCACGATCAAGAACATGAAGCCCACCGAGTACAAGCATGTCGTGGCATTGATCGCCCTGTACCGCCCGGGCCCGCTGGGCGCCGGCATGGTTTCGTCCTACATCAACCGTATGAACGGCAAGGAGCCGGCCGTCTCCTACGACGACCGCCTGGACGACATCCTGGGCGAAACCTACGGCACCATGGTCTACCAGGAACAGGTTATGCTCATCTCCGTCGAGATGTGCGGCTTCTCCAAGGGCGAATCGGACTCGCGTATCCGTAAGCCCGTGGCTAAGAAAAAGATTAAGCTGCTCACGTCGACGGTGCTGCACTGGGAGGATGGCTCGGACGAGACCACCTACGACCACTGGATGAACGGCGCTATCAAGAACAACTACACGCGCGAGGTCGCCCAGAAGATTTGGGACGATGTTCTCGAGTTCGCGTCCTACGCCTTCAACAAGTCGCACTCCGCCGGCTACGCCATCCTGGTTATGCAGACGGCGTGGCTGAAGGCACACTATCCGCACGAGTACATGGCGGCCGTTCTGACGTCCTATACGGGCAAGACCGACAAGATCGTACACTACGTCTCGGCATGCCGTCACGACGGCATCCCCGTGCTTTCGCCAGATGTCAACGAGTCTGGTACCGAGTTCACGGCTACCAAGGAGGGCGTGCGTTTTGGTCTGGCCGGCATTCGCGGCGTGGGCACCGGCGTGGCGCAGACGATTATCGCCGAGCGCGAGGCGGGCGGCCCGTTTAAGACGCTGCACGACTTTGTCGAGCGCGTGGACTCGAGCCAGGCAAACCGCCGTGTGATCGAATCGCTGATCAAAGCAGGCGCCTTCGACTCCACGGGGTATCCACGTCGCCAGATGATGCACTTTGTGGACAAGAACAACCCCGAGAACATCATCGATGCCGCTGTAAAGCGCCAGAAGGATCGTGCGAGCGGCCAGACGTCGTTCTTCGACATGTTTGGCGACGTTGAGGGCTCGGGCTTTGAGGTGAGCGTGCCCGATCCGGATGGCCAGGAATGGGATCGCCACCTTAAGCTGAGCCAGGAGAAGGAGGTTCTGGGCATCTATGTCTCGGACCACCCGCTGCGCCCGTTTGAGTATGCGCTAGCCAAGGCGCGCGACTTCTCGTTCTCGCAGATCGATACCGGCTACGAAGTGCAGAACCCCACGGGCGGCACCATCAACCAGGAGATTCCCGAGGGCAAGGCGCTGTGGTGGGCCGGCATGGTCTCGAGCGTGTCCAAGCGCGTGACCAAAAACGGCGACCCCATGGGCATCGTGCAGCTCGAGGACATGGAGGGCGAGGCCACGGTCGTGGTGTTCCCCAAGACCTACAAGGAGGCCGAGGGGTACCTGTACGGCGAGGTCGATCCCGAGACCGGCGCGCAGCTGTCCGACGCGTTTGTGCGCATTAAGGGCAAGCTCGAGCGCTCGGACCGCGGCGACCAGATCATCGCGCAGGAGATCGTGCCGCTCGAGCTCAACGAGGAGAACAACAAGCCCAAGGTGTTTGAGGTCATGGTGCCCAACAGCCGCTTTAGCCAGGGCAATATGGCGCGTCTTGCCACGGTGCTTACCGCCAACCCGGGCGGCGACCGCGTGGAGATCTTTATCGAGCAGGTGGACGGGCGCGTGCTACGTGCCGAGGTGCCGGCCAAGGTCAACGCGCGCTCGATTCCGCTGCTGGCCGAGGCAAAGGCGATTGTGGGTAATCAGGGACGCGTGACGGTTATCTAAGCTACCCCGGGTGAGATTGGAGGAAGTGATGGCGCAGGGGACGTTTGTGCAGGCGCTTCGCAAAGAGGCGGCGTTGAGCGGCACCTTTATGAAGGGCCGCTCGCTCATGCTCAACGGCGCCGTGCTGTCGATTGAGGACAGCGGCTCGCGCTTCCCCAAAAACGTGACGGTTGAGGGCTCGGTGCGCGGCTCGCGCGGCGACCTGTACAAGACGCACGTGGCGCTCGATATGGACGAGCACGAGGTGATCGACTACGACTGCGATTGCCCCGCTGCCTATCGCTATCCCGGTATGTGCAAGCACGCCATCGCCACAGCGCTGGCGTACCTGGACACCAGCGGCATTGAGCCTGTTGAGGGGCTGCGCACGCCGGTCCGCACGTTTACGGCGCAGCCGAAACAGCCCGCGCGCACCGCGCCCAAAGCGCCGGCCGTCAATCCCAACTTTCCCTTTCCGGCGCCCGTCCCCACGAGCCCGAGCCTTGTGGCGGCGCTCTCCGATCTTTCGGACGCGCGCATGGATGAGCTGGCGAGCATGCGCCGCAAGCTCGCCAGCAGTGTGGATCCCGATGTCCCCAAGGCGGTGTTGGAGCCCTCGCTGGTGCCGTACTACAATCCACTGTTTGCCGACCGCTTTAGCTGGGCGCTTGAGCTTCGCATTCGCTGTGGATCGGTCTCCTACGTGGTCAAGGACATCGACGGCATGGCCGATGCCTACGTGCGCGGCGGCACGTTCTCCTATGGCAAGAAGCTCACGTTTGTCCATACGCCCGAAGCCTTCGAAGACGTGTCGACAAAGCTGCTCAACCTTGTTGTGACGACAGTTGCCTATCTCGATGACATCACAAGCTCGCGTTCGGCGTCGTACGACTTTGCCCGCAGCGGTTTTGTCGCCGAGCGTCAGTTGCCGCTGTCCGAGCATAGCATCGTATATGTGCTGGACCTGCTGCGCGGCCAGACCATCTCCTTTGAGCCCGCCTGGTCGCGGGGGACGACGACGCATCGCACCTATGACGTAGCGGTTGAGATGCCTCCGGAAGGGGAGGACGAGGCACCGTCTAAGCGCCCACCGCTCCTTGCCGCCAAAATCGCGCCGGCGGTTGGTGGCAGCTACGATCTGCGCCTGCCGGCCGATGCATACTGCTTTGCTTCGGGCGATGCCGCCTACTTGGTTGACACGCGCCGCGCGCGCCGTACCGACGCTGCATTTGCTCAGCATGCCGCACCTTTTTTGTCGCGCTTGCTGCCGTGCCGCACGCCCGCCCATATTGCCGCCGAGCAGGTGGGTGAGTTCTGCCGTATGGCGCTGCCCATTTTGCGCGACTACACCGACCTCACCGCGCCCGCCGCGCTCGATACCGTGGCACCCGAGCCGAGCTTTGCCATGGCAATCGGCGTCGACGATGGGCTCGTGACCTGCAAAATTACGGTTACCTACGGCGATTGGTCGGCGGATCTCTTTAGCCTGGGCGCTCCGGGCAGTCCCTTTGAAGAGCAGCGCCCCGGCGTGCCGCCCCGCGACGTGGTGGCGGAGTTTCGCGTTATGGACACGGCTGCCATGTACTTCGATTTCCAAGAGGGCGGCCTGGCGTTTGAGGAGCGCGATGATGAGAGCTTGTTCTGCCTGCTGACCGAGGGCCTGTCCGCCCTGTCCGAGCTGGGTGAGGTCATGCTCAGCGACCGCTTGCGCCAGATCTCGGTCCGCCCTGCGCCCAAGCTTTCGGTGCGTGCAACCGTCAAGAGCAACCTGCTCGACGTCGAACTGGGTGCGAGCGGCCTTTCGGCGGCAGACCTTGCTATCTACCTCGACTCCTACAAGCGTCACCAGACGTTTGCGCGTCTCACGTCGGGCGACATTATTCGCCTGGACGAGGGAGCGCGCGCCGCGTTTGGCCTTGCCGAGGATCTGGGTGTCGATGCCGTCGATCTGCTCGATGGCGTGTCGCTTCCCGCATCGAGTACCTTGTTCGTCGACAGCATGCTTGCGCGCACGCCCGCGCTCGAAGCCGATCGTGACGCTGCATTCCGTCGCACCGTCGAGCGCTTGGATACGCTCGGCAAGATGGATTTTACGGTGCCGGTCTCGCTCAAGGCCACACTGCGCGGCTATCAGGTCGACGGCTACCAGTGGCTCGGCTCGCTCGAACACCTGGACCTTGGCGGCATCTTGGCCGATGACATGGGCCTGGGCAAAACGCTCCAGATGATCGCGCATATCCTGGCGCGCGTGGAGGCGGGGGACACCAAGCCCACGCTCGTGGTATCCCCGGCCTCACTCGTGTACAACTGGACTGCCGAGCTGGAGCGCTTTGCCCCGTCGCTCGATGTGTGCGCCATTGTGGGCGCCAAGGCTCAGCGTCGTGTACAGATTGCCGGCGTGGCCGAGCATAACGTGGTCGTGACGTCGTATGACCTTATGCGGCGCGATATCGACGAGTACGTCGAGCAGGATTTTGCCCGCGTGGTGCTCGATGAGGCCCAGTACATTAAAAACCCGCTCACGCAGGTGGCGCGCGCCGCCAAGCGACTGCCTGCCGGCGTGCGCTTTGCCCTGACGGGCACGCCCATCGAAAACCGCTTGTCCGAGCTCTGGAGCATCTTCGACTTTTTGATGCCGGGCCTGCTTGGCACGCGCGAGTCGTTTGCCAAGCGCTTCGAAAGCCCGGTCGAGCACGCCGGGGGTGACAGCGCCGCTCGCCTGCAGGCGCTCGTGTCGCCGTTTGTGCTGCGCCGTGTTAAGGAAGACGTGGTGGCCGACCTGCCCGAGAAGATCGAGGACACCGTCATGGCACAGCTCGCCGGCGAGCAGCGCAAGCTCTACCTGGCCAACCAGGACCGCATCGCCCAGCAGGTGCAGCACCGCGAGGCTGGGGAGTTTAAGAAGGACAAGCTCAAGGTGCTCGCCGAGCTCACCAAGCTGCGCCAGATCTGCTGCGATCCGCGTCTACACTACGAGGATTACAAGGCGGGGAGCGCCAAGCTCGATACGTGTATGGAGCTCGTGCACGGCGCGCTCGACGGCGGGCATCGCATCCTGTTGTTCAGCCAGTTTACGGGTATGCTCGATATCATCGGTAAGCGCTTGGCCAAGGAGGACATCGCCTTCCTTAAGCTCACGGGCGCTTCGTCTAAGGAGAGCCGCGCCAAGATGGTCGCGCAGTTCCAAGCGGGCGAGGTTCCGGTCTTTTTGATTTCGCTCAAGGCGGGCGGCGTGGGCCTTAACCTGACGGCGGCCGACGTGGTCATTCACTACGACCCGTGGTGGAACGTGGCGGCGCAGGACCAAGCGACCGACCGCGCGCATCGTATTGGCCAGCAACATACCGTGACCGTGTACAAGCTCATCGCCAAGGACACGATCGAGGAGCGCATCATGCAGATGCAGGAGTCCAAGCGCGACCTGGTCAACAGCGTGCTCGGCGGCGACGGCATCTCTTCGGCGCTGTTTACCCGCGAGGATGTTCTGGCGCTGCTGGGCGGCGACGGGCGCTAACCCACTCGGGTGGGGCTGCTGGAGTGGGCAGGACGGTCGACGCATTTTGGCTCGACCGCTTGTCTAATCCGTTATGTGTTCATTTGCAATGCCGTGGATGGTTTGTCTGCCTTTGGGCATAAGAACCATCAAGAACATTGGCACATCAGCAAAGGAGAACATCATGGCGAAATTCTTTAAGGACCCCGATGGCAAGCTCATTGCCGCCCTTGACAACGACGTTGCAACCCCTGCCGGTTGCACGGAACTGACCGCAAACACTGAGGACGCGGCGCACGAGAAGCACGTGCCTGTTGTCGAGACCGAGCGCGACGGTCACGTGATTCGCGCGCGCGTTGGCTCGGTCGAGCACCCCAGCCTGCCCGAGCACTATATTGAGTGGATCGCCCTTGAGGCCGAGGGCCGCTTAGAGGTCCATTACCTTGAGCCCGGCATGAAGCCCGCGACGTTTTTTGCCGGCGGCTCCAAGACCGGTACCGTCTATGCCTACTGTAACCTGCACGGGCTGTGGTCCGCGACATTCTAGGAGCGCGCCCCCGCTCGGGGTATCATAGCTAGCATATGCACATGCGAGCGCCGACTGCATTATGCGGCCGGCGCTTTTACTACGACAACGTTGGTTTACGACGGAAAGGGCTGAGCCATGAAGCTCGCACTTGCACAGATCGATATGCGTCTGGGTGATATTGAGGGCATTTGCGGTCGCATCGAGGACCAGGCTCGTATAGCTCACGAGCGCGGGGCGCGCGTGCTGTGCGTCCCGGCTCCGCTCTTTATGGGCGCTCTGCCCGGTGGCCTGGTGGGCGCTGCCGACTTTGAGCACGACATGCTGACAGGCCTGACCGGTGTTGCCGAGCGTATCCAAGAACTCGATATGATCTGCATCGTGCCCGCGGCGGTTTCGTTTGAGGGCCAGCCGCTGCTTGACTACATGATGCTCAAGGACGGTCATGTGGTGCCGGCGCGTTCGAGCATTGCCCTGCAGCGTGGTGAGAACAACGACACGCGTTGGGCGCCGCCGGTGTTCGACGTGGACGGCGTGCGCATTGCCGTGATTTTTGACTTGGACCGCGAACTCGAGATGTTGCCGACCGGTGTTGACCTCATTGCGTATTTCCAATTCAACGCGTTTGACATGACCGACCGCGAGACTGCTGCCATTGCCGCCGTACGCAGCGGCGCCTACCGCAAGATCGCATCCAAGCGCAGCGTGTGGTTTGCCTGCATGGCGCCGGTCGGTGCCTATGACGAGTCGGTGTATACCGGCGGTTCGTTTGTGCTCGACGACTGTGGTCGCGTGGTGGCCCAGGCGCCGTGTTTTGAGGAGAGCCTGCTGGTTCAGGAGATCCAGCGCGGCGTGATGCTCGATGCCCTGGAAGATCACGAACTGCCCGAGTTTCGTTCCGAGGAGTGGCTATGGCAGGCGCTGGTGCTCGCCGTGCGCGACAACGCCCGAGCCCACAGTGCGTCGCGTGCTGTGGTGGCACTCGAGGGCGACTTGCCGTCATCCCTGCTGGCGGCGCTGGCCGTCGACGCTCTGGGCCCGCGTAATGTGATTGGCCTGGTGCTGGGGCGCAACCGTATCTTTACGCCGGCGCAGGAAGAGGCCGAGGCTGACCGCTGTGCCGCCGTCCGCGCCATCGCTGAGCGTCTGCACATTCGCACCGTCGAGCGCGATGCGCCGGATGCGGCGCGTGTGCTCGATCGCGACGTGTCGGCGGGCGATGCCGAGCGTCTGCGCTCGCGTACGTTGGGCCTCATGCTGGAGGACACGGCGCTCGAGTTGGGTGCGATGGCGCTGAGCCCGCTGTCCAAAACCGAGTACGCGCTGGCGGCGCCGGCGCTTTGCGGCGGCTGCCAGGGCGATTATGCGCCCTTTGGCGATGTGTACCTGTCGACGCTTGAGTTTGTGGCGCGTGTGCGCAACCGCACGTCTGCCGTGGTGCCCCAAGAGCTCGTGACGCTCAACGCGGTGGAAGATTGTATGGAGCGCGTGCTGGCGCAGGCGCTCTCGACGCTCGACGGTCCGGTCGATATGCTCGACCGCGCGGCACAGCTGCTCGGCGGGCTTGAGCCGGGTGAGGTCGATGGCGCGCTCGAGGCACACGTGGACCGCAATCGATCTTTCGACGACATCCCGATGGCCGCTGGCAAGCCTGAGGCTTGCTCGCTGCTGCTGATGCTCGTCCGACAGGGCGAGGCCGCCCGCCGCATGCTGCCGACGACGCCGATCGTCTCGGCCCGTTCGTTTGCCGAGCGTGCCTGGCCGTATATGCTCGCGTGGTCCGACCTGGGGCTTAGCGGCAAGGAGCGTATGGCGGTCGATTCGCTGGCGCGCGCCGAGGTGCGCCGCTTTGCTGACGAGGATACGAGCGAGCGCGTGCGAAAAGAGATGATGGGCGTGCTGGGCGAGCTTCTGGGTATTACGCCCGAGCAGATGGAGGAGCTGCGCTCTGAGGACGGTCAGCGTCGTTTGCACGAGGGAATGAAGAAGTTCGAGGGCGAGGTCCAGGACGCCATCGATAAGATGATGGGCGGCCAGGGTGGCCCGCAGGGTGGGCCCCAAGGCACGCCGATGCCGCATCCGCCGGTTGATCCGAGGCAGTTCCCGTTCTTTAGCCAGAACTAGGGCAGACGGAAACATTGTGCGAGGGATTCCCTCACACACATTGCTTCTGCCGAATCTATCTTGCTTTAAGCATCTTGGCCCCGTTGTGTTATTCTAGAACAGACGTTCGTGAATAGTGCGCGGGGCCTTGTCTCGCGCCGTGCTTGTGGCGAGGGGAGGTTGGCTTGGTCATTTTGGGTATCGACCCTGGTTTGGCCCATACGGGTTGGGGGATTATCGAGGAGCGGAGCGGCGAGGTTCGCTGTCGCGCCTACGGTTGTATCGAGACCAGCGCGGGCAGCCCGCTCGCGGTGCGCCTGTCGCATATCGCCCGCGACCTCAAGGGTGTCGTGGAGCGTTATCGACCCGATACCGCTGCTATCGAGAGTATCTACTTTGGCGCCAACGTTCGCTCGGCCATCCCTACGGCGCATGCCCGCGGTGCTGCGCTCGTGGCGCTTTCGGAGTGCGCGCTCGAGATTGGCGAATACACGCCTATGCAGATCAAGCAGGCTGTAGTAGGCACCGGTGCCGCAGATAAGCGGCAGGTCGCCTACATGGTTCGTACGCTCACGCAGCTCGATCACGACCCGCATCCCGACCATGCCGCCGATGCCCTGGCCTGCGCCATCTGTCATGTTAACCTCAGCCGCACTCGCGCGCTTACCGGTGGCGAGTTCTATCAACAGAGAGGAACCGGATACTGATGATCTCCCAGCTCCATGGAACGCTTGTCGAGGCCACGATGAGCTCGGCCGTTGTCGATGTATCGGGCGTGGGCTTTGAGCTCGGTATTTCGGGCAGCACTGCCGCCGCGCTGCCTACGCCTGGCGGCGAGGTGCGCCTTTATACCCGTATGCAGGTGCGCGAGGACGCCATGACGCTCTTTGGCTTTGCCTCCAAGGACGAGCGCACGATGTTCGACCGGCTCGTGTCCGTCTCGGGCGTTGGCCCGCGCCTGGCGCTTGCCGTGCTCTCCACCTATACCGTGGGACAGCTGTATTCCCTGGTGATGGCCGAGGACGACAAAGGAATGGCCAAGGTTCCCGGTGTGGGCAAAAAGACAGCGCAGCGCCTCATCTTGGAACTCAAGAGCACTTTTGCCAAGGACAAGGGCTTTGTGCCGGTCGACGTGATTCCCGGCCAGGTTGCGATGCCGGTTCCCGCCGCTCCTTCGGCGATTGATGACGCCCGTGCGGCGCTCCTTTCCATGGGCTTTAGCCCGCAGGAGACCGATGTCGCTCTGAGCGGGTATGATGGGCAGGATATGCGTGTCGAGGATTTGCTCGGCGCGGCGCTTAAGCGACTCGGAATGGATGCGTGATGTGGGAAGCCGATGACTCTCAGGACCTGTGGGCGACGCCCGGCAACTCGCCGGCGGCATCCATGGCGCACGGCGAGCGCATGGTGGGCTCGGAGCTGACGGCCGAGGACCTCGATGTCGATCGCACTTTGCGCCCCCAGCGCCTGGACGATTACTGCGGCCAGGAGCATATCAAGCAGAGCCTGCGCGTGTTGATCGAAGCAGCGCAGAGCCGTGGCGAGACGCTCGACCACGTGATCTTCTCGGGCCCTCCGGGTCTGGGCAAGACCACGCTGGCCACCGTTATCGCCAACGAGCTGGGCGCTCAGATCAAGACGACGAGCGGTCCGGCCATCGCGCGTACCGGCGACCTGGCTGCCATCCTTACCAACCTGCAGCCGGGTGACGTGCTGTTTATCGACGAAATCCACCGCCTTAACCGATCGGTCGAGGAGGTCCTGTACCCCGCGATGGAGGACTTTGCGCTCGATATCGTGATCGGCAAGGGTCCTGCGGCGCGTTCGATTCGCCTGGATATTCCCAAGTTTACGCTGGTGGCGGCCACGACCCGTTCGGGCATGCTGACCGGCCCGCTGCGTGATCGCTTTGGCATTTCGTATCGCTTGGATTACTACACGGTCGAGGAGCTCGCCCAGATTGTGACACGCTCGGCGACCATTCTGGGCGTGACAATCGACCATCCCAGCGCGCTCGAGATCGGCTCGCGCTCGCGTGGCACGCCACGTCTTGCCAACCGCCTGCTCAAGCGCGTGCGCGACTATGCGCAGGTGCGCGGCAACGGTCCCATTGAGCTCGATATCTGCCGTCAGGCACTCGAGTTCTTCGAGATCGACGAGCTCGGTCTGGACTGGATGGATATTCGCATTTTGGAGACGCTCGCCAAGACGTTCTCCGGTCGTGCCGTGGGACTTACGACCCTTGCCAGCGCGGTGGGCGAGGACCCGGGCACGCTCGAGGATGTCTATGAGCCCTATCTGCTGCAGTGCGGGTTGATGATTCGTACGCCGCAGGGCCGTCAGGCAACCCTTCGCACCTTTGAGCACCTGGGGATTGAACCTACCGTTTAGGGCGCTTTGTTTTGGCGGGCTGTTGGGCTATCGCTGGGCATCGGGTAAACATATCGCCGTTCATCGGTTATGGGTGTTTTACTATTGCGCGCCCGTGCTATGCTGAATTGGTCTTTTTCTCATTCGGTAACGAAAGGACCGCCCATGCCTACTGACATCGAAATCGCACGTTCTGTCACGCCGCTGCCTATTACCGAGGTGGCCAAGAACGCCGGCGTCGACGTTAAGCACCTTATTCCGTACGGCTTCGACAAGGCTAAGGTCGACTATTCACTGCTCAACGAGCCGACTGACCACCAGGCCAAGCTCGTCCTCGTGACTGCCATCAACCCCACACCCGCTGGCGAGGGTAAGACCACCACGACCATCGGTCTGGCCGATGGCCTGCGCCGTCGCGGCGTCAAGAGTGCCGTGGCCCTGCGCGAGCCTTCGCTCGGCCCCGTCTTTGGCGTTAAGGGCGGTGCTGCCGGCGGCGGCTGGGCTCAGGTCATCCCCATGGAGGATATCAACCTGCACTTTACCGGTGACTTCCATGCCATCGGTGCTGCCAATAACCTGCTGGCCGCCATGCTCGACAACCATATTCAGCAGGGCAATCAGCTCGGTATTGACGTTAAGCGCATCACTTGGAAGCGCGTCGTCGATATGAACGACCGTCAGCTGCGCCACGTCATCGACGGTATTGGCGGTAAGGCCCAGGGCGTGCCGCGCGAGGACGGCTTCGATATCACCGTCGCCTCCGAGGTCATGGCAATCCTGTGCCTGTCTACAAGCATTAACGACCTCAAGGAGCGCCTGGGCGAGATCGTCGTCGGCTACAGCTTTGCCGGCGAGCCCGTCCGTGCCCGCGACCTTAAGGCCCAGGGTGCCATGGCCGCGTTGCTTAAGGACGCGCTCAAGCCCAACTTGGTGCAAACGCTCGAGGGCACGCCCGCGTTTGTCCACGGCGGCCCCTTCGCCAACATTGCCCACGGCTGCAACTCTATCATGGCCACGCGTATGGCGATGCGCTTTGGCGATGTCGCCATTACCGAGGCCGGCTTCGGTGCCGATCTGGGTGCCGAGAAGTTCCTCGACATCAAGTGCCGCATGACGGGCGTTCGCCCCAGCGCCGTCGTGGTCGTCGCGACCGCTCGTGCGCTGAAGTACAACGGTGGCGTCGCCAAGGCCGACCTCAACGAGGAGAACCTCGAGGCGCTCAAGGCCGGCATGCCCAACCTGCTGCGTCACGTCGACAACATCCAGAACGTTTATGGTCTGCCCTGCGTGGTCGCCATCAACCGCTTCCCGACGGACACCGAGGCTGAGCTTGCGCTCATCGAGTCCGAGTGCCAGAAGCTCGGCGTCAACGTTAAGCTTTCCGAGGTCTGGGCCAAGGGCGGCGAGGGCGCGCTCGAGCTGGCCGATGAGGTCATACGTCTGATTGAGCAGCCGAGCGAGCTCAAGTTTGCCTATGAGGACGGCGCTGATGTCGCTGATGCCCTCGAGGCCGTTGCCACCAAGGTCTACCGCGCCGACGGCGTTGACTTTACGCCGGCCGCCAAGCGCCAGCTCGCCGAGCTGCGCGAGAACGGCTTTGGTAACCTGCCGGTGTGCGTCGCCAAGACGCAGTACAGCTTTAGCGACAACGCCAAGGTCCTGGGCGCTCCCGAGAACTTCCGCATCACCGTGCGTGAGCTCAAGGTTTCTGCCGGCGCCCACTTTGTGGTCGCGCTGACCGGCAGTGTTCTGACCATGCCGGGTCTGCCCAAGGTGCCCGCGGCCGAAAACATCGACGTCGACAACGACGGCAACATCACCGGCCTGTTCTAAGCTCGCTGCTCATAGCCGCTTGCCCGCCCCGTCGCGCCTACCAAGGCCCGGCGGGGCTTTTTGATCCTTAGGCCCGCGCATGTCTTGTAGATACCGACGGGCTTTGCCCATCATAGGCTTTTGCGCGGGTAGAATGCATGCATAACTTGATGCTTACGGGCGACGGAAAGGAATCGTTGCATGGATCAGGACAAGACAACCGTGATGGGCGGCTACGGTTCCACGCAGGCTGGCGATAGCGCCGATGCGACCCGCGTTGTTCCCAACCCCGGTTATACCGACCCCGCCGCGACACAGCCTTCTGCCGAGCCCACCCGGGTTATGGGCTATGGCGACTCGGCGCAGGATTCTTACGCTGCATCTTCGCAAGGCCCCTATGGCAACGCAGCTCCGGACCCGTTTGATTACGCGCCGCAGGATTCTTATGCCGCCTCGACACCGAATCCCTATGATGACCTGCCGCAGAATCCCATTCCGCAGCCTCAGCAGACGACGTATATGCCTCGCACGGCGCAGCCTCGCTACGAGTCGCGCGAGCCGTATCGCGAGTACCCCAAGTCGATTCCGCAATATGGCGAGGACGAGGAGAAGAAGCCGTCGCGTTCGTCGAGCGTGATCAAGAAGATCCTCATCGTGCTGGCAATCTTCTTTGCTCTCTCGGTTGTGTTTGCCATCGTGTCGGGCATGCTCAACAAGCGGGGGAGTTCAACGGCCGATACCACTGCCGAGCAAACCGCGTCCGCCTCGTCTAGTACCGTCGATCTGAGCGATATTCCGGGGCAGTACTGGTCCAACGCCAAGAAGCTCCTCAAGTCGCGCGGCGCCGATCTTTCGAATGCCGTGGTCCTGACTGATGATGGCTCAACGCCCGTCGTCGATGCCAACTGGGTCGTTACTTCTGCCTACTATAACGACAACGGCAACCTCGAAATTCAACTCACGCACAAGAACAGCTCGGACAACTCGTCCGGCGGCCAAAGCGGTACCGACAGCTCGAGCTCCAATACGCTGGAGGACTTGAGCAACAAGGCGCAGGAGTTGGGAGACAAGGCGCAAGAGCTGGGCGATACGGCACAAAACCTGGGCGATACCGCGCAGAACTTGGGCGGCATGGCGACGGATGCTTGGAACGCCCTGCAAAACGGCATCTCGGGCGCGCAGGGAAACTAGCGGACGAGCGGAGCGGGGCTACAGCTGCTCGGCCGGACGCTCGGGCGAGCTAAAGCCCGAATCAAACGTGACGACGCACGAGACGTCGGGCCGGCGCTCGTGCACGATGCGCGTGACGAGCTCCAGCAGCTCCTCGTCGGATATGTCGAAGTCGTCGGGACGCACCAGGTCAAACGACACAAAGCCATCGTGTTCGTGAAGGTCGTGGATGGAGAGCGCGGGATCGATCTGCATGACGCCGCGCTTGACCCAGCCGCGCAGGTCGTCGCCGGTGGTGGCGATGGGATCGCAGTGCAGCGTGATGCCGATTCCCATCTGCCGCTTGATATCATGCTCGATGGTGTCCAGAATCTCGTGGTGCTCAAACGCGTCGCCCTCGCCGGGCATCTCCACGTGGGCGCTGGCAAACTGACGACCGGGGCCGTAGTCGTGCACCATCAGGTCGTGTGTGCCCAAGACCTGCGGATAGGACATGATCTTGTCGCGGATTGCCTGGACGAGCTTGGGGTCGGGCGCTTGCCCCAGCAACGGGCTGATGGCGTCGCGCACTAGGCCCATGCCACTGATGCAGATAAAGATGCCCACACCCAGGCCTGCCCAGCCATCGAGGTCAAAGCCGGTCGTCTGCGAAATAAGCGCCGCCACCAAGACCGAGCCCGAGGTAATGACGTCGTTTTTGGAGTCCTGCGCTGTGGCGAAGAGCGTCTCCGAGTCGATGCGGTCGCCCAGTGCGCGGTTGAACGCGGCCATCCAGAGCTTAACGAGCATGGACAAGACGAGGGCGGCTAAGGAGAGCACCGAATATGCAGTGGGGGAAGGCTTGATGATCTTAGTGACCGACTCGAGGATCAGGTTGATGCCGACGGCGCAAACCAGGACGGCGACGAACAGACCGGCTAGGTACTCGTAGCGACCGTGGCCATAGGGGTGGCCTTCGTCTGCCGGGCGGCTGGCAAGGCGGAACCCGAGCAGGCTCACGATGTTGCTCGAGGCGTCGGAGAGGTTGTTGAAGGCGTCGGCGACAAGCGAGACGGAGCCGGCGAGCAGGCCTGCGATGCCCTTGGCCAGGCACAGGGTGATGTTGAGGCCAATGCAGATGAGGCTTGCGGCAAAGCCCGCGTTGGTGCGGCAAGATACATCGACCGGCTCGCCCTCGCTGCCGGGAACAAGCGTATGTACCAGCCGATTTACAAATAGCATAGCGGTCGTCCTCACAGTCATGTTTAAGGGGATAGTGTAGCTCGCGCAGGGGCGCCGTGCACCGATGCTCAGAAAATGCAGCAATAGTCTGCCGGTGCTAACGGGCGTGAGGCGGAGGGGGACGACTGCTCGCGCGCCTTCGAGTTCGCTGCGCCTTCCCGTCCGACCGGGTGCTCCATTTTGGGCCACATGGGTATGGGCACGCGCCGATTTGCTCGACATACTGAATGTCGACAGCCCTGTGCAAAGGAGGACGTTTCCATGGACGAGATGTTTGCCATTAAATGCCAAAACTGCGGCGGCCCCATGTATTCGCACCAGGCAAAGCGCAGCTTTGAGTGCGCCTATTGCGAAACGGTTATTCCGTGGCAAGCGGACGCCGGGGAGCCCAAGAGCGCCCTGGGTATCCGTCATACGCCGCTGACGGTGGTTGACGGGCTGCTCAAGCTCACGCACGTCTCGCAGCTCGAGCGCCCGGTGGACCCGAACTGGTATTTCTTCAATTCGCACTGGCGCAATCAGTCGGTCCTAGAGCATCTGCTGTGGGAAGATCGCGGAACGGCGCAGGAGTTCCAAGAGGCGACGCACGTGAGCATTCCCTGTCCCTTCTGCGGCGCGTCCTTTGAGGGGTCATCGACCCAGCGCGTGTTTGAGTGCCCGTCGTGCGGCAACAAAATCGGCATGGCTGACCTTCTCAAGCCCGGCACGTTTAGTAAGCGCCTGACCATGGGCGTGGGTGCCGAATACGTTCCCGAACAGGGCGTCCCCTGTGAGATATCGCCGCAGCAGGCACGTGCTAACGCGCTGCGGCTGGTGCGTCAGTACCCGGAGGCCTTTGCCGGGCACGACGTGGAAGACGCAATCCAAAATGACATGATGCTCTTCTATTTCCCCATGGCGCTGGCGGACCTGCGCATGATGGCGTCCTTCCCGGGCAAAGGGCTGAGCAAGGAGACCCTGGTGTACTACGAGGTGCTCGACTGGGCATACCCCCGGGCCAACTACCTGGACGTTCGCCTTATGGGCATTTTGGAGCCGTGGGACTTTGGCAAGGTGGGGCCGTTTGACCCGGCCATGCAGGAAGGCGACTTCCGCGTCGTTTCCGTCGATGCGTCTACCAAGGACCAGGTGGTCATTGATAAGCTGGCGCTCGACGTTGCAGGCAACGATGCCGAGGCGGTGCTGGGGCTCAATAAAAAGAGCATCCGCACCTGGGCGCGCAAGGCCCGCAAACACAAGGATGGTCTGGTGATGGTACCGGTCTACTTTGTCGATCGTCCGGCGACGGACAGCCGCGACGGCGAGCAAGTGCGCATCGCCGTAAACGGCCAGACGGGTCGCGCGGCCGCGGTGGTGTTTAGCGACAAACGCGAGACGCATGTGGTGACACCGCTCAATCCCAACGTGATGCTGTCGAGCGAAAGCACCGTGCACGCTACGCCCATCGAGGTCAAATACGTTAAATCGCCGTTCTTATACCAGATCGTACGCCGCGGAGGCGGCGAACAGCCGAGGCAGGTGGCAGCGGCGGCGGAGGGTTCCTACCGAGAGGAGAAGCCCAAACGCAAGGGCTTGCTCGCTGCGATCTTTGGGAAGTAGGGGAGCGGTGCCGGTTGGTGCTGTGGCGTGATGGCCGGGGATACGGGGCAGTTCGCAGGAGCGCGAGCTGCCCCGTTTTTTGTATTGCGGGGATATGGCATCCGAATGGTCGTAGGGTTTCAGCTAAATGGCTATTTA
>CADFMD010000001.1 GCA_902835305.1 Coriobacteriaceae bacterium | reverse complement strand
CGATGGAGTTGTCGTTGTGGCTCTCTGCGGCGTAGTGCACGATCGCGTCGTGGCCCGGCACCAGCCTGTCCAGCAGCTCCGCATCGCAGATGTCGCCCACGACGAGCTCCACGCGGTCGGAGGGAAGCCCGGCGATGTTCTCGGGGTTGCCGGCGTAGGTAAGCTTGTCCAGGACGGTCACGTGGACGTCCGGGTGGTTGTCCACCACGTAGTGCACGAAGTTGCTGCCGATGAAGCCGTAGCCGCCCGTGACGATGATGTTCTTGGGGGAGAACGTCTCCTCTGCCATGTTAGTATCTCCTCAATTCCTAGTACTCGCGCGGGCTGTTGACGATCTCGCCGGCGGCGACCTTCTTGAGGTGCTGCCCGTAGACAGACTTGCCGTAGGCCTTCGCGGCCTCCTCGAGCTCGGCGGTCGTGATCCAGCCGTTCTCCCAGGCGATCTCCTCGGGGACGGACACCGGCAGGTCCTGGGAGTGCTCCACGGCGCGGACGAACTCCGCGGCCTCGTGCAGGCTCTCCATGGTGCCGGTGTCGAGCCACGCGTACCCGCGGCCCAGGGTGACCACGGACAGCGTCCCCTCCTCCAGGTACATCTGGTTGAGCGTGGTGATCTCGAGCTCCCCGCGGGCCGAGGGCTTGACCTCATGCGCCTTGGCGGCCACGTCGCCCGGGTAGAAGTAGAGCCCCGTGACGGCGTAGGAGCTCTTGGGGCGCTCGGGCTTCTCCTCGATGGAGACGGCACGGCCCTGCGCATCGAACTCCACGACGCCGAAGCGCTCGGGGTCGTCCACGTGGTAGCCGAAGACCGTGGCGCGGCCCGACTCTGCATTCTGCACGGCGCGCGTCAGGTGGCGCGACAGGCCGTTGCCGTAGAAGATGTTGTCGCCGAGCACCAGGGCGCACGGCTCGCCGTCAATGAACTCCTCGCCGATGGTGAAGGCCTGCGCCAGGCCGTCCGGCGAGGGCTGCTCGGCGTAGGACAGGTTGACGCCGTAGCGCGAGCCGTCCCCGAGCAGGCGCTCGAAGTTGGGCAGGTCGGTCGGCGTGGAGATGACCAGGATGTCCCGGATGCCCGCCAGCATGAGGGTGGACAGCGGGTAGTAGATCATGGGCTTGTCGTAGACCGGCAGCAGCTGCTTGGAGGTCACGAGCGTGAGCGGGTACAGGCGCGTGCCGGAACCGCCGGCGAGGATGATGCCTTTCATTGGCTATAACCTTTCATTTCTTGCTGCCCTGCGGCCAGCGCGATTTCCGAGAAGGCGGGCGCAGCAATCGACTCCGAAAGCAACGAACTCGCCAAGATTTCCCTCTCGTAGAAGTTGCGACGAAACCATCTTGGCGAGCCGGCTTCCTTCACCAATCTCACTTGCATGCATGAGTTCGTCTGCATGCGTTTCGAGAAAGAAACCGACGGCACGGTTGCGGGCAAACTGTTGGGAAGGCGTCAAGTTATGCGAGTGATAGACCTCGGCACGCGGCTCGTAAGCGACCTTCATTCCTGAGGCGATAAACCTGGCGGCCATAAGCATGTCCTCGTTGGTGTTGACATGATCGAATCCACCGCATTCGAGATATGCGCTCCGTCGATAGGCAGAACAGGTGTCAGATGCAAAAAAAGTCTTAATACCGAGTTTCTCGAGATCACATTTGGAACGAACGGACGGCCGGTCGGGATAGTTGAAACCACGCACCAGCTGTTCAAAACGTCGGGCATCCGCCTTAGGCAGCTGCCTGCCGCTTACGAGAGCGATATCGGAATCATCAAGCATGGGAGCAACAAGCCGCTCCAGGTAATCATCAGAAACAGGCACAGCATCTTGGGTAAGGAAGCATACAAAGTCACCCCTCGACTCCCTTAGTGCCATGTCTCTTGTGGTGCCGTGGTTGAAATCCTGGCGATCAATCTTCAGAAGGCGGACTCTTTTGTGCTGCCGGACCAGCTCTATAGTTTTATCTTCCGAAGCGGAATCAACGATAAGGATATCAACCGGCTGAATAGACTGGTGTTCGAGGGCAATTAAAAGCCCATCGATTTCATGCTCAGCATTAAGAGTCGGAATGATGATGGATATTTCCATCTATCGGCCCGTCCTCTCCTTGCCAAACATGGCGCCGAAAGTGCCAGCAAAACACTTCCAATCCATTCGGAAACAACGGTTCCGCACGTAATGCAATTCGATTTTTTGGCGCAGACCGCTTTCAAATGACGCATCGTTGCGATCCGTCGCCTGCCATAACCCGGTAATTCCAGGTTGAACCGAAAGAAATACAACCTTATCCTCATCAGAAAAATGCATTTCGAGTTCATCACGCGTAATGGGACGAGGACCGATAACGGATAAATCACCATTTAAAACATTAAGAAACTGCGGCATCTCATCGATAGAGCACTTACGAATAAACTGCCCGACCTTAGTGATGCGCGGATCGTTATCGACCTTGCGCTCAATTTCCCACTGATGCAGCTGCTCAAAATTTAAATACTTCTGAACATTGCCAGCATCGGCAACCATGCTGCGCAGCTTAAAGATCTTAATGACCTTGCCATTTTTGCCAATTCGCTCCTGGGTGTACAAGGGACTACCCGGAGACTCTAGACAAATCAGGACGCACACAAGACCCACTGGAATGAATAAAATAGCGATTGCCATAAGACTAAACACAAGGTCAAACAGCCTCTTGACGATGCGATACCCAAGCGTACCGCTCGGCTTTATCTGATTGAAAGCCAGCGCACCAACCGTTGATGTACAACTCTCTGTTACTTCTTTAGCAGCCACAATAAAACTCACGTTCCTGTCCCCAGGAACCCCCCCCCATCTATGAATCCAAAAACCAAATGATTTGCCGGTACAACGTCTCCCTTACGTTTTGCTGGGAACGTCGAGCGGTAGCAGCTCCCTAAAACCGGAGTCGCCACCACCCACGTCTACCAGGCACCAGCGCTTATGACGGTCGATCTTCTTTACACGGGCCTCTTGC
The DNA here is from genome assembly GCA_902835305.1 of Coriobacteriaceae bacterium. Classification (GTDB taxonomy): domain Bacteria; phylum Actinomycetota; class Coriobacteriia; order Coriobacteriales; family Coriobacteriaceae; genus Collinsella. The sequence continues at coordinate 264,587 of CADFMD010000001.1, read as the reverse complement.
CCCACCAAGGGCCCTTGCTCTATGTGCAACACGCCGTCTTCTATGCGCGCAACGCTGTTGCGCACCACGCCGTCGTCGTCCAGAACACTGCGGTACCAATCTTGCGCATCGTCCGGCATGGGCATGTACGCCCGCTCCCTACTGCCGGCGATGCGACAACCAAAGCTCAATTGGGCAAGGGCCCTATCGAGCGTGGCGGCATCGTGCGTGGCGACGAAGAAGTATTCCTTGTACATAGGTTTGGTTTGGAGCGACCAAGAGCCGTCCCGCTTAAACCAGAACTCCTTTTGCATTACAAAAGCGTCCTGCATAAGGTTGTGCGGGATAATGCGGCGGACCTTTTCGCAGGTCTCGCGCTCTTTTCCATTGGGGGTGTGGACCAGATACCAGCGAACGCGGCCGTGCTGGCTACTGGTGGTGACGCCGTTAAATGCGCCCGGCAGCTGCTCTTGGCGCCGTGCCGTCTGTTCCATGTTCTCGCCCCCTTCTCTTGCTTTGCGATGCACGCAAATGCAGGGGCGTTTAGAACAGGCTTCTCGCTCGCAGCTAGGCGCAGTCGCAAAAGTACAGGTTTTTGTATCTTTCGACATAGGCAATTATACGAGCAATTAATCAACGATTGCCCAGATTACGCAAAATGTCCTGTCGGTAGATACATCTCCATAGCCCTCTACAAAAACCTGTACCTTTTTGTGCAACAAAAAAAGCCGCTCAACCAGCGGCTTTTCTTATTTCGGCATGAAAAAGGCGACCGCCCTCTGTGGACGGTCGCCTTTGTTAATTGTTGTGAAGTTTGCCTTAGGCGCGAGTCTTGATCTCCTCGGTCACCTTCGCAACAAACTCGTCAACGCTCATCTGAACGGTCTCATTGGAGCGATCGCGGACGGAGATGTTGCCGGCCTCGACCTCCTTCTCGCCCAAGATGAGCATATAGGGCACGCGGTCGATACTGCGGGCCTCGCGGATCTTGTAGCCGATCTTCTCATCGCGGTCGTCACAGACCACACGAATGCCGGCCTCCTCCAGCTTGGCGCACACCTCGTGGGCGTAGTCGCGGCTCTTCTCCGAGACGGGAAGCGCCTTGACCTGCACGGGGGCCAGCCAGGTGGGGAATTTGCCCGCAAAGTGCTCAATCAGAATACCGATAAAGCGCTCGATGGAGCCAAAGCACACGCGATGCAGCATGATGGGGCGCTTCTTGGTACCGTCGGCGTCCACGTACTCCAGATCAAAGTTGAGCGGCATCTGGAAGTCGAGCTGGACGGTGCCACACTGCCAGGTACGGCCGAGCGAATCCTCCAGATGGAAGTCGATCTTGGGGCCGTAGAAGGCGCCGTCGCCCTCGTTGACCTCGTAGTCCATGCCCAGCTTCTCCAGAGCGGTGCGCAGGCCCTCCTCGGCGCGAGCCCAGTCCTCGTCGGAACCCATGGAGTCCTCGGGGCGGGTGGAAAGCTCAACGTGGTACTTAAAGCCAAACTTCTGGTACACGGAGTCGATGAGGTTGACCACGCCCACGATCTCGTCGGTCAACTGGTCGGGACGCACAAACAGGTGGGCGTCGTCCTGGTTAAAGCAGCGCACGCGGAACAGACCGTGCAGGGCGCCGCGCAGCTCGTGGCGGTGTACCAGGCCAATCTCGCCGGCGCGGATGGGCAGCTCGCGGTAGGAGTGCGGCTTGGAGGCGTACACCAGCACGCCGCCCGGGCAGTTCATGGGCTTAATGCAGTACTCTTCGTCGTCGATGACGGTGGAGTACATGTTGTCCTTGTAGTGGTCCCAGTGGCCAGAGGTCTTCCACAGCTGCTTGTTCATGATGAGCGGCGTGGAAATCTCCACGTAGCCGGCCTTGTGGTGGATCTCGCGCCAGTAGTCCAGCAGCGTGTTCTTAAGGATCATGCCGTTGGGCAGGAAGAACGGGAAGCCGGGGGCCTCGTCGCGCATCATAAAGAGGTCCATCTCGCGGCCGATCTTGCGGTGGTCGCGCTTCTTGGCCTCCTCCAGCATGTGCATGTGCTCATCGAGCTCTTCCTTGGTGGCAAAGGCGACGCCGTTGATGCGGGTGAGCATCTTGTTGTCCTTGTCGCCCTTCCAGTAGGCGCCCGAGACGCCGGTGAGCTTAAAGGCCTTGAGGGCCTTGGTGTAGCAGATGTGGGGGCCGACGCACATGTCGATGTAGTCGCCCTGCTGGTAGAAGGTGATGCGGGCGTCATCGTCCAGGTCGCCGATGTGCTCGACCTTGTACTTCTCGCCACGCTCCTCCATAAGGGCGATGGCCTCGGCGCGGGGCTTCTCGTATACGGTGAACTTGAGGTTCTCCTTAACGATCTTCTTCATCTCGGCCTCGATCGCGGGGAAGTCGTCCTCGCTGATCTTGACGCCCTCGGGCAGGTCGACGTCGTAGTAGAAGCCGTTGTCGGTCGCGGGACCGTAGGCAAAGTCGGCCTCGGGGTACAGGCGCTTGATGGCCTGCGCCATAATGTGCGCGGCGGAGTGGCGGATGACGTGCGTGACCTCGTCCTGCGGGAGCTCGGCCACCGAACCGTCATTGTAGAGTGCCTTCATGGGTATGTTTTCTCCTCTCGGATGCCTGATGCAAGTGCGTGCGATGCGCTCGGCGTTTTTGACTTGCATCATTATAGGCAGGTTGCCTTGGTATACAAGCGCCCGCCGCACCTTAATGGCACGGCGGGCGATTTTCTACGCATGCTTCATCGTGGGGGGCGGGTTGCGGGGCGCGCATGGCTTGCGGCGTGCCCGTGGCTTGCGGCCCGCCAGGCGATGGATGCGTTACTGGATGCGAGTTCGGCAGTAGGGGCAGACCTTCCAGTGCGCATCGAGCGGGCGATGGCAGCTGGGACATACGTTACGAACCTGGGTATCGCACACCGGGCAGACGACGAAGTCCTTCTCGATGGGCGCGCCGCACTGCGGGCAGGTGCCGTACTGGGCAAGCTGGCGCTCGCGCAGAGCCATGTCCAGCTCCTGCTCCTCGCGGTCGGACGCATAGGAGTGCGGGCGCAGGACCAGGTAGGCAATGAGGCCTACAAACGGGATGAGGGCGATGATGCCCCATGCCACGTAGGCGCTGGCGCCGCGGCGGCGAGCGTCGATGAACACATAGACGACCGACAGCACATACAGGGCGATGATAAAGCCAACGAAGGCATAGACGACGCCCATAAGCTGCGGCGACATGAGCTCAGAGATGTACTTGGACATTACGGGTACCTTTCGGGATATTAACAGTCCGGTCAAGTTTACCACGGGGTTTGTTTATATGGGACCACGGCTAGGGGCGGGGCTGGTGCGGACACAAACATCTCAATCTGTAACAGGTGGAGGCGGAATCCGGGTCTAGATGTTACAGATCGAGACATTCAAAATCCGCCGGAAGGTTTGTCTTGACCTGTAACATCTAGAACCCAAATCCTCGTCTAACTGTTACAGATGGAGACGAACGGTTGCCTTAGTTGTCGACAGACGAGGTTGTCGACGTTACTGAGTCTCCCCTCTCCTGCCGTTGGCGGGTGTTGCGGGGCTGTTCGCCGCATTGCCGCCGCATTGGGGGTGTGCAGACCGTAGGATAGTCTTATTGACAGCCTGTCAACCCGTCTGGGAGGCACTGTGACGGAAACGTTTGATATCGCAATTGTGGGCGCGGGCATCACCGGGTGCGCCATCGCGCGGCAGCTCGCGCGCTATGACCTATCCATTTGTGTGGTCGAGGCGGCCAACGACATTGCACTGGGCGCCTCGAAGGCCAACGGCGGCCTGGTGCACGCCGGCTACGATCCGGCACCGGGCACCGTAAAGGCACAGGTCAACGCCCGCGGCTGCGAGCTGTATGGCACCTGGTCCCGGGAGCTGGGATTTCTGTTCTGCCGCACCGGGTCGATGGTGTTGGGCTTTAACGACGAGGACCGCGCGCATCTGGAAAAGCTGCGCCAGAATGGCCTGGCCAACGGGGTGCCCGAGCTGTCAATCGTCGGACCCGACCGCATCCACGAATTAGAGCCGCGCGCCAGTGCCGATGCAGCGTGCGCGTTGTGGTGCCCTTCGACCGGTTTTGTCGATCCGTTTGAGGTTGCCATCGCCGCGCTGGAGAACGCCGTGGCCAACGGGGTGACGTTTATGCGCTCCGCACCCGTGGAGGCGATTGAAGTCGCGGGCTCGGGCGACGACGCGCGCTTTACGTTGGCGACGCCCGCCGGAGACGTGCGCTGCCGCTACCTGATCAACGCCGCGGGCAACGGCGCCGCCGACATCTCGCATATGGTGGGCGCCGAGGAGTTCCAGATGGTCTGGCGTCAGGGCAACATCGTGGTGCTGGATAAGGAACCGCGCACGCTCATGCCGCTCTACCCTGTTCCCACGCCAATGTCCAAGGGCGTTATCGTCACGGGTACCGTACATGGCAACACCGTGATTACCGCGACGGCTGCCGTGCGCGAGCCAGGCGACACGCAGACCTATGCGAGCGATGTGAACACGCTGCTGACCGGCGCGCGCAAGCTGGTGCCCGATCTGGATACGCGCCGCGTGGTGCGCGCATTTGCCGGCGGGCGTCCGGTCATTCAGGGTACGAACGACTTCTTTATTGGGCAGTCAGCCGTGGTGCCGGGGCTATTCCAGGCGGCAGGCATTCAGTCGCCGGGCGTGGCGAGCGCGCCGGCCATTGCCGAGCGCATGGAACAAGTCCTGCGCGATGCCGGCGTGGACCTGCACGAGCGGGCGGACTGGAACCCAATTCGCCGCGAGCCGGACGACTTTGACCGCGCACCGCTGGCGCGCAGGGAAGAGCTCATTGAGTCCGATCCCGCGTGGGGGCAGATTGTCTGCCGCTGCGAGACGGTGCCCGAGGCCGAGATTGTGGCCGCGATTCGGCGCCGCCCGGGTGCAATTTCGGTCGAAGGTGTCAAGCGCCGCTGTCGTGCCGGCATGGGTCGGTGCCAAAGCGGTTTTTGCCAGAGCCGCGTGGTGGCGATCCTGGCGCGCGAGCTGGGCTGCGACCCCAGCGAAGTGCTGTTGGAGGATGCCGGATCTTGGCTGGTCGAGGGACCTTTAAAGGGGGTGCGCTAGGATGGCGACGATCGATGTGCGCGACGGACGCGCGGAGGCCGGAACCGCAGAGGTCGGAGCTGCAGCGCCCGTGCAAACGCAGGCCTTCGACGTGGTCGTCATCGGAGGAGGCCCCGCCGGCATGGCGGCCGCACTTGCCGCGCAAAAGGCCGGCGCGCACGTGGCCATCGTGGAGCGCGAGCAGCATCTGGGCGGCATCCTCCGCCAGTGCATCCATCCCGGATTTGGCCTTTCGCACTTTAAGCAGGAACTTACCGGTCCCGAGTACGCGCAGCGCTTTATCGACCAGATGCACGCAACCGGCACCGTGCTGTTCCTAAACAGCATGGTGCTTGGGATTGATTCAGGCGAGGCTGCGGAAGACACCGCGGTCCATACCGTCACGCTCATGAGCCCTGCCGGCATGTTGCAGCTCACCGGGCGCGCGGTCGTCCTTGCCATGGGTTGCCGCGAGCGCACCCGCAGCGAGATCAAGATCCCCGGTAGCCGTCCCGCCGGCGTGTTTACGGCGGGCCTGGCGCAGCGATACATCAATATCGAAAATCTCAAACCCGGCTCGCGCGCCGTCATTTTGGGTTCGGGCGATATCGGGCTGATCATGGCACGCCGCTGCACGCTCGAGGGGATTTCGGTCGAGGGCGTGTACGAGCTCATGCCGTACGCCAACGGTCTGCGCCGCAACGTCAAGAACTGCCTGGACGACTTTGGCATTCCGCTACATCTGTCCACCACGGTAACGCGCGTGATCGGGCATGACCGCCTGGAAGCCGTGGAGGTGAGCCAAGTCGACGAACGCCTAGCGCCCATTCCGGGGACCGAGCGCATTATTCCGTGCGACACGCTGCTGCTTTCGGTGGGCTTGATTCCCGAGAACGAGCTTTCGGTTGCCGCGGGCGTAGATCTTGACCCGCGCACGCGCGGCGCCGTGGTGGACCAGAGTCTGCTGACGGGCGTACCAGGCATCTTTGCCTGCGGCAACGTGCTGCACGTGCACGACCTGGCCGACAACGTAACGACCGAGTCCGAGAGAGCTGGCGCAGCTGCGGCGGCGTACGCGCTGGGAACCGGCGCGGGCGCCGTTCCGGACTGCGAGCTCACCGTATCCCCTGCCGGCATTGCGGGATACGCACTGCCGGGACGCATTACGGCTGTGGCGCTCACCAAACTCAACTTCCGTGTGCGCCGACCAGTCGATGCCGCCCGCGTGCGCATTCTTGCTGGCGGCGTGGAGCTGTTTGCAGGCAAGGTCCGCCCGTTTAAACCGAGTGTAATGGAAAGCTTCCCACTGCCGGCAAAGGTCATCAAGCAGGCGCTCGACCTGGGTGCCAGCAAGATTGTCTTGTCCGTCGATCCCATTGAGGAGGCATAGCTCATGAGCACGAATGCGACCGAAACGTTGCAGTTCAACTGTACGACCTGCCCATCCGAATGCCTTCTGACCGTAGAGGTGGAGCGCGACGCCAATGGCGCCGTGGTGGAAGTGCGCTCCGTAACCGGTAACAACTGCCCGCGCGGCGATAAGTTCGCACATCAGGAGCTCACCTGCCCCATGCGCGTGCTCACGACGACCGTGGCCGTCTCCGGCGGCGACGAAGCCCTGCTCCCCGTGCGCACGGCCGAAGCCATCCCGCTAGAACTCCACGCCCAAGCCATGGCCCTCATCCGAGGCCTAGTCGTCAACGCCCCCATCCGCATGGGCGACGTCGTGCTGAAGGACCTCCTCAACACCAATATCAACCTAATCGCCAGCATGGACATCGAGTAGCTAAATTGGGACGGGGCTCTTTTAGCTGCTTTTGCAAGGAGTGTCCCCCCGGTGCCGTCATAAAAGGAACGTCCCTATGTGCCGGGCTTGGGATACCATGGTGGCAGCCTAGCGAAAGGACGATGTATGGCACATATCGATGACCAGCGTGTGGTGCGCGTGCTCGATGCGCTCGAGGCTCAGCACCCCGGCGCGCAGCTGCTCGTAAACGACCCGTGGTCGATTTATTACCTGACCGGCTTTTATGCCGATATGTTCGAGCGTTTTTGCGGCGTGCTGCTCGCGCGCGATGACGAGCCCGTGATCTTGGTCAATGCCCTGCATCAGCTGCCCGAGTACGACAATGCCCGCGTCGCCTACCACACCGATACCGATGTCGTGACCGACGCCATCGCGAGTGAGATCGACCCAGCCAAACCGCTCGGCATCGACACCGTCATGCGCTCCGGCTTTTTGATGCCGCTCATGGAGCGCCACGCCGCCAGCGAGTTTTTCCTGGGTGAATTTGCCGTCACCGCCGCGCGCACCCACAAGGATGCCACCGAGCAGGAGCTCATGCGCGTGTCCTCCGCCGCCAACGACGCCGTGATGGCTGATGCCATCAAACTCGTCCACGAAGGTGTGACGGAGCGCGAAATTGCTGACCAGATGCTCGGCCTGTATCGCAAGCACGGCTGCGAGGGCTTTAGCTTTCCGCCCATCGTGAGCTTTGGCGCCAACGCCGGCGACCCGCATCACGAGCCCGACGATACCGTACTCAAGCGTGGCGACGTGGTGCTGTTCGACATTGGCGGTCGCCATCGCAACTACTGCTCGGACATGACGCGCACGTTCTTTTGGGGCGAGCCGGACGAGGAGACGGCACGCATCTACGACATCGTGCGCCGCGCCAACGAGGCCGCCGAAGCGCTCATCGCACCGGGCGTGCGCATGTGCGACCTGGACCATGCCGCGCGCGACGTGATTGAGGATGCAGGCTATGGGCAGTACTTTACACACCGCTTGGGACACTCGATCGGCCTGCAGGACCACGAGCCGGGCGACGTCTCGCTGGTCAACGAGCAGGTCGTAGAACCAGGCATGACGTTCTCCATTGAACCGGGCATCTACCTCCCCGGCAGCACCGGCGTCCGCATCGAGGACCTCGCTCTAGTCACCGAGTCCGGCGTCGAGATCCTCAACGCCTACCCCCACGATCCGGTCCGCCTAGACTAGGCAATGCGGCAAAGGGGCTGTCCCTTTGCCGCATCACATGAATGCCGCCACAAAAACGGCCTATCTACCACGTTTAGCCGGCATGGGTCGACCATACCCGTGTTTTCGCAAAACTGGTAAGCCATCTACCTGCGGTTTTCATTTCGCAATTCTCGGTGTGGTCGGGGGTAGTCGGTAAAACGTAGTAGATAGGCATATTTCGTGGCAAGCGAGTCAACTCGGGGCACAGGGCAGCCAAAAAGCCCCGTCCCAAATTGACTGCTTTTGAGTTGCGGTGATATACGGACTGTTTGAGGCTTCTTGCTTGTAAAACAGTCCGTATTTCACCGCAACTGATGTGGGGATGGGTTAACGGAGCAGGCCCGCTACTTCGCCGGCCAGGGTGATGGTGCCGGCTGCTACGAAGGACTCGCCCGCGGCATCGAAGGCAGCGAGGGCCTCGGGCACGCTCGGATATACGCCCGCGAGCTTATCGGCGTCCACAAGTGCGGCAAGCTCCTCTGCTGGCAGGGCGCGATCGGAATCGGTCTGCGTCACGACCACGCGGGGGAACGCCGGAACCAGAACGTCAACGATGCCCGCCACGTCCTTATCGGCCAGCGCGGCACACAGCAGCGTGGGGCGATTCTCCACGCACGGATCGATCTCGTCCAGCGCGCTCACAAAGTTCTCGCAGCTCTGGGGGTTATGGCAGGCGTCGATCAGCTTGAGCGGATCGGTCCCCAGCGCATCAAATCGGCCCGGCGTGGGGCAGCCCATAAGCGACGCATCGAGCTTGTCATGATCGAGCTCGCGACCCAGATACCCCTCGCAAAGCATAATCGCGCACGCGGCATTCTGCGGCTGATAGGCCGGCTTGACCATGCTCGACGTATAAATCGCACGCGGCGTGGTGCAGCTAAACTCAACCGTGTCGCCCACGTGTGCCGGCACCTTGGTCGTGGCATGGTTCACCACCAGCGGCACAATGCCGCACTCGCAACAACGCGCATCCATCACGCGCTGAACGCTCGCCTCGTGCGTGCCCTCGCCCAAAACAACCAGGCGCCCAGGCTTAATAACCGCAGCCTTCTCCCCCGCAATAGCCTCGAGCGTATCGCCCAAAATTCGTGTGTGGTCGAGCCCGATGCCGGTGATGGCAACAGCGACGGGATCGGTCGCGCTCGTAGCATCCCAGCGTCCGCCCATGCCGACCTCGAGCACGGCAACATCCACCGCAGCCTCGGCAAACGCCACAAGCGCGGCAGCCGTCAGCAGGTCAAACGGCGTGATGGTATAGGCGCGCTCCCCCGCCGCCACACGACGGGCATTCACTCGATGACCCGCCTCGACGGCGGCAGAAACACCACGGGCAAACGCCTCATCGCTCACGACGCGCCCGTCAACCTCCATACGCTCGGGATAGCGCACCAGCTGCGGCGACGTATACAGCGCGGTCTTGAGCCCCTCGCCGCGAAGGATAGCAGCCGAAAAACGCGTAGTCGAAGTCTTACCATTGGTACCGGCAACCTGGATGCAATCAAAATACTCATCCGGACGCCCGAGCTCATCGAGCATATCGACAACCGTCTCAAGCAGAGGCCCAGCATCCCCAGAAATCCGCCCCGTATCAGCAGCAAGCCCCACAGCCTCACCAAACGAAAGCAACTCAAACGAGAACGGCACAGAATACGACCCAGAACGCTTAGCCATAACCCAAAGTCCCCTCAACATAAAAAGAGGCCCGTAACAAACAACGAGCCCCTCCCATTCAAAATATCAGCCAAACACCGCTTTGCAGCGAGATCAAGGCCACAACCAAGTGGCCCCAACCTACCAGTTGCAAACAGCCACGTAACCACACTAGGAGCGGCCCGACGCTTTGCTCGATACAAGTTCCGCACGCAAAGGACAGCACTTAATGTGCTGTCCGTCTTGCGCAGGACTGTCCGCAGCAGCGAGCAAAGCGTCGGGACGCGCCCCTCAGTAAGACCTACGAGAAGTCTGCAACCTGACCAGTCAGCGCCGCCAGGATCTCCTTGAGCTCAGCTGCACGGTCCCTCTTCTTCTGGACCACCGCAGGCGCGGCCTTGGCCACAAAGCCCTCGTTGGCCAGCGTCTTCTCGCAGCCGGCGAGCTCCTTCTGCGCCGCGGCGATCTCCTTCTCAAGGCGTGCCTTCTCGGCCGAAAGATCGACCTTACCCTCGAGCACCACAAAGACCTCGACGCCGCTATCGATCACGGCGATGCTCGCCGCCGGCTTCTCAACATCGGTACCCATGACCAGCGAGGCGGTGTTAGCCAGCGGCTCGATGGTCGAGCGCAAGCTCTCGAGCTTCTCGATGTCCTCGGCGCCGGCGCGCACGACCACGTCGAGCTCGGCCTTGGGGCTCAAACGATAACGCGAACGCGTGGCGCGGGCGGCAGACACGACGGTGCGGCACAGCTCAAACGCGCGCTCGGCATCCTCGTCGACGTACTTGGCGTAGTCGGCGGGCTCGGGCCACTTGGCGATCATGAGCGCCTCGGCGCGGTTAACGTTGCCCTCGGCATCCAGGTCGAGCACGCTCGCCGGCATGTTGTCCCAGATCTCCTCGGTAACGAACGGCATGAGCGGGTGCATCAGGCGAATGGAGGTGTCGAGCACAAAGATCAGGTTGCGCTGCGCCTGCAGACGGCCCTCGCCCTTCAGACGGGCCTTGGTGACCTCGACGTACCAGTCGCAGACCTCGTTCCAGAAGAACTGCTGCACGCCGCGGGCCATGTCGCCAAAGGTGTAGTTCTCGATACCCTCGGTGACCATCTTGACGGCCTTGGCCAGGCGGCTGAACATCCAGGCGTCGGCCGGCGTCTCCACGACGGGCTCGCCGGGTGCGTAGCCCTCCATATTCATAAGCAGGAAGCGGCTGGCGTTCCAGATCTTGGTTACAAACGACTTGGCCTGGTCGGTACGCGGGCTGTCGATGAGCTTCTTGGTCTTCTTGTCGATGTTCGCGTCGAACTTGACGTCCTGGTTGTTGGTGCACAGCGTGAGCAGGTTATAACGCATGGCGTCGGCACCGTACATGCCAATGAGGTCCATGGGGTCAACGCCGTTGCCCTTGGACTTGGACATACGGCTGCCGTCCTTGGCCAGGATCGTCGGGTAGATGACGACGTCCTTAAACGGCACCTCGTCCAGGAAGTACAGCGAGCTCATGACCATGCGGGCGACCCACAGCGCGATGATGTCGCGCGCGGTGACGAGCGCCGTCGTGGGATGATGACCCTCGAGCAGCTCCGGCTTTTGCGGCCAGCCCTGCGTGGCGAAGGTCCACAGCTGCGAGCTGAACCAGGTATCCAGCACGTTCTCGTCCTGATGCACGTGATGACCGCCGCACTTGGGGCACACGTCGGTGTCCTCGGTCAGGGCGTCCTCCCAGCCGCAGTCCTCGCAGTAGAACACGGGGATGCGATGACCCCACCAAAGCTGGCGGCTGATGCACCAGTCCTTAAGGTTCTCCATCCAGGTGGTGTAGGTCTGCGTCCAGCGCGCGGGGTGGAAGGTGACCTTGCCGGAGTTGACGGCGTCGAGCGCCGGCCCTTTGAGCTTGTCGACGGCCACAAACCACTGCTCGGACAGCCACGGCTCCAGGGCGGAGTCGCAACGGTAGCAGTGCATGACGGAGTGGTCGAGCTCTTCGACGTGGTCGAGCAGGCCGTGCTCGTCGAACCACTTAATGACGGCCTCGCGGCACTCATCGCGGTTCATGCCGGTAAACTCGCCGTAGCCCTCGACGACCACCGCGTGCTCGTCGAAGATGTTGATCTGCGGCAGGTCGTGGGCCTGACCCATGGCGTAGTCGTTGGGGTCGTGAGCAGGGGTGACCTTGACGAAGCCGGAGCCAAAGTTGGCGTCGACACGCCAATCCTCAAAGATGGGGATCTCACGGTTGACGATCGGCAGCATGACGGTCTTGCCCACGAAGGCGGCCTTCTCGGGGTCCTTCGGGGAGACGGCAACGCCCGTGTCGCCGAGCATGGTCTCGGGGCGCGTGGTGGCGACGACGATGTAGTCCTGGCCGTTGACCGGCTCGGTCAGCGGGTAGCGCAGGTGCCACAGGTGGCCCTTCTCGTCCTTATACTCGGCCTCATCGTCCGAGATGGCGGTGGTGCAGTTGGGGCACCAGTTGACGATGCGCTTGCCACGGTAGATCAGGCCGTCGTGGTACCAGTCGCAGAAGACCTTACGCACGGCCTGGGCGTAATCCTCGTCCATGGTGAAGCGCTCGTTGTCGAAGTCGACGGAGCAGCCCATGCGCTTGATCTGCTCGACGATGATGCCGCCGTACTCGTGGGTCCAATCCCAGCAAGCATCGACAAACTTGTCGCGGCCGATCTCCAGGCGACTGATGCCCTCACTCTTGAGCTTCTTGTCGACCTTGGTCTGCGTGGCGATACCGGCGTGATCGGTGCCGAGCACCCAGCGCGTGGACTTGCCGCGCATGCGGGCCATACGGATGATGGCGTCCTGGATGGAATCGTCGGTGGCGTGACCCATATGGAGCTTGCCGGTCACGTTGGGAGGCGGAATGGTGACGGTGCAGTCGCCCACGCCCTCGCGGCGCTTGTAGTAGCCGCCGTCGAGCCACTTCTGCAGAATCGCCGGCTCGTTGGTCGACGGATCGTAGTTCTTGGGCATTTCTTCCATATATCTCTCCCTGTCCCGCCGGGGAGAAATGTAGGCCCGCCAGGGTCTGCATTCCTCCCCTTAGGTATCGATTACTTCAGTCTGATATGACTTCGCTGAGGCTTAAACAAACACACAGAATAACACAGGTAGTTGGGGTTATTGCGTATATATAAAATAGCCTCCGACCGCGGGTGGTCGGAGGCTATTTACAAGCACGTTTTTGGCTGGTTTAGCCGTAGATGCGTTGGGGCTGTTCTTCGCCCTTTACGGAGGCTTCGGTCACAACGACCTTGGAAACGCCCTCCTCACTGGGCAGATCGAACATTGTCTGCTGCAGCACGTCCTCGCAGATAGAACGCAGGCCGCGGGCGCCGGTCTTGCGGGCGAGCGCCATGCGGGCGATCTCATGCAGGGCCGCATCCTCAAACTCAAGCTCAACGTCCTCGAGCTGGAACATCTTACGATACTGGCGCACCACGGCGTTCTTGGGCTCGGTCAGAATCGACACCAGGTCGTCCTCGTCGAGCGCCTGCGTCTGGGTGACGACGGGCGTACGTCCCACAAACTCGGGGATCATGCCAAAGGCGTTGAGGTCCTGCGGGAGCACCTGACGCAGCAGGTCGTTCTCGTCGACCGAGGTGGGGCCGGCGATCTCGGAGTTAAAGCCCACGCCCTTGTTTCCCACGCGATCGGCGATGATCTTGTCCAGACCCACGAAGGCACCACCGCAGATGAACAGGATGTTGGTCGTGTCGATCTGCAGCAGCTCCTGCTGGGGATGCTTGCGGCCGCCGGTGGGCGGAACGCTGGCCACCGTGCCCTCAAGAATCTTAAGCAGCGCTTGCTGAACACCCTCGCCCGAGACATCGCGGGTGATGGAGAGGTTCTCGGCCTTGCGGGCGATCTTGTCAATCTCGTCCACGTAGATAATGCCCACCTGAGCGCGCTCAATGTCGCCATCGGCAGCATTGATGAGCTTGAGCAGGATGTTCTCCACGTCCTCGCCCACATAACCGGCCTCGGTAAGCGCGGTGGCGTCGGCGATGGCAAACGGCACCTCTAGGATGCGCGCGAGCGTCTGGGCGAGCAGGGTCTTACCGGTACCGGTGGGACCGAGCAGCAAAATGTTGGACTTGGCGAGCTCCACCTCGTTCATATCATCATCGAGCTGCGAGTCCAAACCGTCGTCAAAGGCAGACACCGCGGCGCCGCCCTCGATCACGCGGCGATAGTGGTTGTACACGGCAACCGACATGGCGCGTTTGGCGTCCTCCTGGCCCATAACATAGGCCGAAAGCTCGTCATAGATCTCGTGCGGCGTAGGCACGTGCGTGATGACCTGACGGTCGTCCTCGAGCTCAAAGCCCTCGGCCTCGGGGTCAACGGCGGGCTGGGATGCAGCCTGACCGTGGTCGTTGAGGAAGCCCGGCAGCTTGCCGTTGCGGGCAGCGTCCATAAAGTCCGAAGCCAGCGACTCCTCCAAGATCTCGGAGCAGGCGGCGACGCACTCGTCACAGATAAAGATATTGGTCGGACCCTTTACGAGGCGACGGACCTGGCCCTGTTCTTTTCCGCAGAAGGAGCAGCGGATGGGGTTGCCGTTCTCGTCAAAGTTGTCCTGCATGTTACCTGCCATCCTAGGCGTCCTTCGCGGCGAGGTCGCGCGAGGTGACGATACGGTCGATCAAGCCGTAGTCGAGGGCCTCGGCAGCGGTCAGGTAGTTGTCGCGCTCGGTATCGGCCTGGACCTTCTCGATCGGCTGGCCCGAGGCGTCGGACAGGATCTGGTTGAGCTCGCGGCGAGTCTTCTTGATCTCCTCAGCCACGATCTCGATCTCGGTCTGCTGACCCTGGGCACCACCGCTGGGCTGGTGAATCATCACCTTGGAGTGCGGCAGGCAGAAGCGCTTGCCCTTGGCGCCGGCCGAAAGCAGCACGGCGGCCATGGACGCGGCCATACCGACGCAGATGGTGGAGACCTGCGGCTTAATGAAGTTCATGGTGTCCAGAATCGCCAGGCCGGAGTAGACCTCGCCGCCGGGCGAATTGATGTAGAGCGAGATATCCTTCTCGGCATCCTGGCTCTCAAGATGCAGCAGCTGGGCAACGACCAGGTTGGCGCTGACGGAGTTGATCTCCTCGCCCAAAAAGATGATGCGGTCGTTGAGCAGGCGCGAATAGATATCGTAGCTGCGCTCGCCGCGCGGCGTCTGCTCGATAACGTATGGCACGAGGGCGGAATCGAACTTAGCGATCATACGCATCTCCATTTCTCTTACGGACCAATAATGGTTCTAGATAAACGTACGGTGCCCGCATGCTATGCATTGGCTGGCACCGTACGAAGCAACCGGATAACCGGCTTATAACTTTACCCCATCACGGGCGCACGCAAGCGCTCGCGGGCAAGGTGGCGAGAATTACTCGGCGTCCTTGGCGGTCTCGTCGACCTCGGTCACCTTGGCGTTCTCGACCAGGTGGTCGACGGCCTTGGAGCGACGGATGGACTCGCGGACGGCGGGCATGCGGCCATCGGCGATGAACTCGGCCTTGGAAGCCTCGACGTCCTTGACGCCGGCCTTCTCGAACTCGGCGTTGATGTCGTCCTCGGTGACCTCGATCTTGAGCTCGCGGGCGAGGGCGTCCAGAGCCAGGGACTCACGGGCAACGTCGTTGGCCTGCTTGTGCAGGTCGCCGATGAACTGCTCCATGGTCAGACCGGAAGCGGGCAGCCAGGTGTCCAGGGTCATGCCGCGGGCAGCGAGGTTAGACAGGAAGTTCTGGCCAAGCTCCTCAAAGACGGACTGCTCGTAGTCGGCATCCATCTCGTCGAGCTGCAGGCGCTCGGCGAGAGCGGAGACGCAACGGTTCTCCTTCTCGGCCGGGAGGCGGGAAGCCTTGTCCTGCTCGATCTCGATCTTGATTGCGTCGCGCATAGCGTCGATGCTGTCGAAGCCAAAGTCGGACTTGACGAGCTCGTCGGTGAGCTCGGGGGTGTTGCGGACCTTAATGCCCTTGACGGTGACCTCGACGGTGTGGGTCTCGGCCTCCTCGCCCTCCTCGACCTCGTCGGTCCAGGTAACGGTCTTGACGTCGTCAACGTTAGCGCCGATCAGGGCCTCGTTGAACTCCTTGGGATTGCTGTCGCTACCGGTGATGAGCATGCGGCCCTCGGCGGCAAAGCTGTCGGCGTTCTCGACGGCCTTGAGGTCGACGGTGACGTAGTCCTCGGCCTCGACGGCGCGGCCCTCGACGTCCTCGAAGGTGGCGCGGTAGTTGAGGAGCATCTCGACCTGGTTGTTGATCTCGGACTCGGTGACCTCCGCAGGGGGCATCTCGATCTCGACGGCGTCGAAAGAGGAGAGCTCAGCGGCGGGACGCAGGGAGAACTCGACGGTGTAGGTGTAGTCCTCGTGATCCTTGGCGAGGTCGAGCTCCTTGTAGTCACCGTTCTTGGTGGGGACGATGTCCAGCTCGTTGAGGACGGCGGGCTCGTTGGCGGCGATCAGGTCGTTGGTGGCCTGAGCGAGGGTAGCCTCGGCGCCAAGAGCAGAGTCGATGACCGGACGGGGAGCCTTACCGGCACGGAAGCCCGGGAAGCGGTACTTCTTGGCGGTGTCCTTGTAGGCCTTCTTGATCGCGGCGTCGACGTCGGCGGCCGGGATGGTGACCGTAGCGGTGAGCTTGGCGTCCTTGACGTCAGAAGCGGTGATGTTCAACACGTTCCTCCTCATACTGCCCAGCTTATCTGAGGTGCTGGTACCTTTATGCAACAAAGTGTCGCGACGGCGAAAGCCGACGCAGGTGCGATGGTGCGGGCGAAAGGACTCGAACCTTCACGGGAATCCCACCAGAACCTAAATCTGGCGCGTCTACCAATTCCGCCACGCCCGCATGAGCGCACAGACTAGGAATGATAGCAGATACGAACGGCAAGCGCACGCACACCTTTTACAAGCTCACGACCTCACCACGAGTGCAAAAGGCGGGTCGAGTTGCCCCGCCCCGCCCATTACGACTTGTTCGCTGACCCGCTACTCCCCCAGCAGGGCCTTCTCGGGCGTGATGGGCAGCGAGCGAACCTGATGGCCGGTGGCGTGCGCCACGGCCGAGGCAACGGCGGCGAGCGGCGTGTTGATGACGACCTCGCCGATCGACTTGGCGCCAAACGGACCCGTCGGCTCGTAGCTCGGCTCAAAGGCCACGCGAATGCTGCCGATATCCAGGCGCGTGGGCAACTTGTAGCTCATAAAGTTGCCGGTGCGCAGGCGGCCGCGGTCGTCGTGCTCAACAATCTCGTAGAGCGCATGGCCGATACCCTGGGCAATGCCGCCCTCGGCCTGGACGCGCGCGAGCGCCTCGTTGATCACGGTGCCGCAGTCAACGGCCGCCGCATAGTCCACCACAGTCACCTTGCCGGTGGCCTTGTCGACCTCGACCTCGGCAATGCCGGCCATAAACGGCGGAGGCGAAACGGGCAGGCAGGCAGAGGCGTGCGAGGTGAGCGCGTCGCCGCCCGCGATGTTCTTGACGCACAGGTTGGCAAAGTCGCGCAGCGTGAGGTAGCGGTTCTGCTCGCGCGCGGCACGCTCATCGGACAGACGCACGTACTGGCCGTCGAAGACCACGTCGGCGGCGTCCACGTCCCACATCTGGGCGGCCTTGGCGCAAATCTTCTCACGCAGCTCGGTCGCGGCGTTCTTGGCGGCCAAGCCCGTCACGTACGTACCCGAGCTCGCGTACGAGCCGGCGTCAAACGGCGACACGTCGGTGTCCACGCCGCGCACCACAATGAGCGAGCTCTCCACGCCCAGCTCCTCGGCGGCAATCTGCGCCAGGATCGTGTCGACGCCCATGCCGTTATCGGTGGCGCCGGTGCCGATGGTAATGAAGCCGTCCTCTTCCAGGCGCATGTCGATGCCGGCGATGTCCACGTTGGAGATACCCGAGCCCTGCATGGTGAGCGCGCAGCCCAGAGCGCGCACGCGGTCGCCCAGGTCCACGGCCAGCGGCTTGTCGCGCCAGCCGATCATGTCCATCGCGCGCAGCAGGCAGCGGTCGAGTGCGCAGGCGTTGAGCTTCTCGTTGTAGTACTGCGGCATGACCTCGCCCTCGCGCACAATGTTCTTAAGGCGCAGGTCGGCGGGATCCATGTGCAGCATGTCGGCGAGCTCGTTGACGGCGCTCTCCACGGCAAACTGGCCCTGGGTGGCACCGTAGCCGCGATACGCGCCGCCGCGGTTGGTGTTGGTGTAGACGGCGTCCCAGCTAAAGCGGCTCGCCTTCACATGGTTGTAAATCGGCAGGCTCTTGTGGCCCGACAGGCCGATCGTCGTGGTAGCGTGCTCGCCGTACGCGCCGGCGTTGGACAGCGTATGCAGGTCGATGGCCGTGATGGTGCCGTCGTTCATGGCGCCCAGCTTAACGGTCATCTGCATCTGGTGGCGCGAGTTGCCCGCGGTGATGGTCTCCTCGCGGGTGTAGCAGCAGTAGCTCGGACGGCCGGTCTGCTGCGTCACAAACGCCACGAAGATCTCGCAGCAGCCCGTCTGCTTGGAGCCAAAGCCACCGCCGATGCGCGGCTTAATGACCTGCACCTGCGACTGCGGAATGTCGAGCGACTGCGCGACCATGCGGCGCACGTGGAAGGGCACCTGCGTAGAGGTGGTCACCGAGATGCGTCCGAATGCGTCAGTCGTCGCGAAGGCACGGAAGGTCTCCATGGGCGCGGTCTGCGTGGCCTGGCTGGTGTAGGTGCGCTCAAAGACGATGTCGCTCTGGGCGAAGGCCTCGTCAAGGTCGCCAAAATCGCTGGTACCGCTGCACACCAGGTTGCGCGGGACATCGCCGCCCTGCGGGAACATAAAGGTCACGTCGCCCTCGGGGTGGACCACGATGTCGTTATCGAGTGCCTTGGTAAAGTCGAGCAGCGGCTCGAGCACCTCGTAGTCGACCTTGATGAGCTTGAGTGCCTTGTCGGCGGCCTCCTCGGTTTCGGCGGCAACGATCGCCACCTCCTCGTTTTGGTAGCGCACGAGGTTCTCGAGGATCAGACGGTCGTAGGGACTCGGCTGCGGATAGCTCTGACCGGCGATGGTAAAGCGGCGCTTGGGCACGTCCTCGTAAGTGTAAACGCCCACGACGCCGGGCACCTTCAGGGCGCGCGACGTATCGATGGAGCGGATCTTGGCGCGGGCATAGGGGCTGCGCTTGAGTTTGACGATCAGGGCGCCGGCGGGCACCATATCGCCCGTGTAGACGGGACGGCCCTCGAGCAGCGCCTTCGAGTCCTTCTTGGGCTGCTTATGGGTGATCTGCTTGTACGAGACACCGTCGCAGCTGGTGTCGTTGACGGGCAGCTCTGGCATCTCAAAGCCCACCTGCACGCCGGACTCGTTGAGGAAGCGCACGATGGCGCGCAGCTGGCTCTCGTAGCCGCTGCAACGGCAGAGGTTGCCGGCGAGCTGGCGCGACAGCTCCTCGCGCGTGGCGACGAGGCTCGGGTCCTCCTTGGCGGCGCGGGCAAGCGCCAGCACGTTCATGATAAGGCCGGGGGCGCAAAAACCGCACTGCTCGGCGCCTTCGGCAGCCATCGCGCGGGCAAGCGCCTCGGACTCAGCCTTGAGACCCTCGAGCGTGGTGATGGTATGGCCCTCGACGCGCGCGGCGGGAACCGAGCAGCTCAGCACCGGGTAGCCGTCGAGCCACACCGTGCACAGGCCGCAGTTGGTGGTCTCGCAGGCGCAGCGCACCGACGCGCAACCCTGCTCACGCAAAAGCGAAAAGAGCATGGTATCGGGGGCAATCTGAACCTTGACCTTGCGGCCGTTGAGCGTAAAGGAAAGATCGATAAATTTGGCAGCCATTAGCGCACCTCGCTAGAATCGACGCCGGGCACGCGGCGGCAGGAATACTCGTCCGTGGCAAACTTAGGGACCTGCACGGTCTCGAGCTCGCGGGCAAGCGCGGCCGAAAGCTCGATGCCGGCGGCGCGGCGCACGGCCTGGACGGCGAGCGGGGCAGAGATGCGACGGCGGTAGTCGGCCGAGCCCCACAGGTTGGTTCCGTAGCTCAGGGCACGCACGGATGCAGCAAGGGCGCGAAGCTCGTCCTCGGAAGGCTGCTCGTTGGTAAGGCCGCACGCCACGCCCTGCAGCAGGGTCGCGCGCAGCGGGCGGGCGCCCACGGTGACGTGCCAAGTGTTGTTCCACCAGGCGGCGGTGACGTTCAACGAGGGGAAGTCGGTCGCGGCCTTGCGCACGGCCTCGTAGCTCGCACGGTAATCGTGTTTAACGACCACGACGTGCTCGATCACGTCGCGCACGTAACCCATGTCGACGAACTCGGCGAGCGGCACGCGGCCGGCGCCCGTCAGCTCAACATACGAATCGAGCGCCAGGAACGCCGAGAGAACGTCCGAGAAGCCAAAGCGGCCATAGATGCTGCCGCCCACCGTGGCGGTATTGCGAAGCTGCACGCCCACGATGTCGTGAACGGCAAACTCAAATACGTTGTTGACGAGCGCGTTGAGCTCGGCATGGCGCTCGAACTGGCGCAGGGTGCACATGGCACCGATGCGAAACTCGGTCTCGGTCTCCTCGATCTGATCGAGTCCGCAGGCCGAAAGGTCAATCGCCGTCGCCACGCGACGGGAACCAAGGCGCATCCAGATGCCGCCGCCCACAATCTTGTTGTTGCGGTTTTTCTGCAAGAGCTCATAGGCTTCGGCCGCGTTTCCAACACGGACGTAGGTACCGAACTTGAGCACGTTCTCCCCCATCTCTTCACTTGTCCAGTGTCCTCTAGTGTACCAAACGAGGGCGCACGGCCCTCACCACCATAGAAAAAGGCTCCCGGCACAAATGCTGGGAGCCTCATCAGTTGCTATGTCGAGCTGGATTTAGCAGACGCCCTGGGCGAGCATGGCGTCGGCGACCTTCAGGAAGCCGGCGATGTTGGCGCCCATGACGAAGTTGCCCTCCTCGCCGTACTCCTTGGCGGTGTCGTCCACGTTGTGGAACATGCCGCGCATGAGCTGCTCGAGCTTGCCGTCGACCTCCTCGAAGGTCCAGGACAGGTGCTCGGCGTTCTGGCTCATTTCCAGGCCGGACACGAGCACGCCACCGGCGTTGGCAGCCTTACCAGGCATAAAGGCGACGCCGTTCTCCTGGAAGTAAGTCGTGGCCTCGATGGTCGTGGGCATGTTTGCGCCCTCGCCGACCACCTTGCAGCCGTTGGCGACGAGCGCCTGGGCGTCCTCGAGCAGCAGCGTGTTCTCGCGAGCGCAGGGCAGCGCGATGTCGCAGGGCAGCTCCCACACGCCGCGGCCGTCGCCCTCGTGCCACACGGCGTTGGGCTTCTCGTCAACGTACATGGCGAGCGTGACGCCCTTGTCGTGGCCGGAGCGCTTCTGGTTGTAGACGTGCTCGAGCACGGAGTAGTCGATGCCGTCGGGATCCTCGACCCAGCCGTGGGTATCGGAGCAGGCAAGCACCTTGCCGCCGAGCTGGGAGACCTTCTGGACGGCATAGATAGCAACGTTGCCGGAACCGTGAACGACGACGTTCTTGCCCTCGAAGGAGTCGCCGCGGCTCTTGAGGTACTCGTCCACAAAGTAGACCAGGCCGTAGCCGGTGGCCTCGGTACGGGCGAGCGAGCCTCCAAAGGAGAGGCCCTTGCCGGTGAGGACGCCGGTCCACTCGTTGGTCAGGCGCTTGTACTGACCGAACAGGTAGGCAACCTCGCGGCCACCAACGCCCAGGTCGCCGGCGGGAACGTCGGTGTTGGGGCCAATGTGGCGATAGAGTTCGGTCATGAAGGACTGGCAGAAGTGCATGATCTCGTTGTTGGACTTGCCCTTGGGGTCAAAGTCGGAGCCGCCCTTGCCGCCGCCCATGGGAAGGGTGGTCAGGCTGTTCTTGAGGATCTGCTCCAGGCCCAGGAACTTGAGCATGCCCAGGGTGACCGTCGGGTTAAAGCGCAGGCCGCCCTTGTAGGGTCCAATGGCAGAGTTGAACTCGACACGATAGCCGCGGTTGACCTGAACCTTGCCCTGGTCATCGACCCAGGGGACACGGAACATAACGATGCGCTCGGGCTCGACGAGGCGCTCAAGCAGGGCGGCCTCCTCGTACTCGGGATGGGCGTCGAGCGCCGGCTGGATGGTGCCGAGGATCTCGGTCGCGGCCTGGATGAACTCAGGCTGCTCGGGATAGCGGGCCTTGAGCTCGTCGAGAACTTTCTGCGTGTAGCTCATGCTTCCTCCAATGATGGGAAACGAAAAATGTTGATCGCGGCACCCCATGCGCCGCGAACTTTATCGTTTATGGATAATATCGCACTGTTGCGGGAAAATTTCGCATAAGCCGACGAGCAGATGTTTCGTTTTGATTACGATGCAGGTAGAAGCGTTTTTGAGCACCCGACGTACAAATCGCGTGTTTCGAAGCTGTTTCGTCCACATGGTCCATACCACCACAAAGAGGACAGGCACCTTTGTGGTGGTTGGCAGGATGCGTTGGCGGGAACGTATGTGAATCGAACACATCCAAGACGTTTTGCACGCCTCACAACGGTTTTGAGGACCGCGGGGCCCACCGGAGCCCATCCGTTCCCAAACGTGGCGGTATTTTACCAAACGCGCAGTGTCGCGCCACGAAAACGGCCCATCTACTACGTTTAACCAGCAAGGGTTAGCCATACCCACTTTTTCGTAACATCGGCAAGTCATCTACCTGCGGTTTTGTTTTTGCGGTTTTTGAAATGGTCGAGGGTAGTCACTTAAACGTAGTAGATAGGCCGGTTTTGTGGCGAACGGCGATTCGGAGCCCTAGCGCAGGGATCTGAGGCCGCCGGCCTCTTTGTCGAACGTCGTAAAACGCATCGCATCCAGGTGTTCCAGGATGCTAATGGCGCGCTTGCGTGACACGCCTAGGGCCTCGCGCAGCACGCTCGTCGTGGCAGCGCCGCCGTCGGCCTCGATAGCCGCGGCGACGACCTCACGCGCATGGGCCTCGGCGGCGGCAGACAAGGCAACGTCGCGTTCGATCTTAACGATCGCGCGGTTGAGCGAAAGCTCGCGCAGGGCACGCGTCATGGTGTCGCGATCGAGCTGCAGACGCTCACCCACCTCGGTCAGCGTCGCCGCACCGAGACCCGCCTCGTCGAGGGCGGCCACGATGCGCTGGCTCGCCTCGCGCACCACACGTATCGCCGCAGCGGCAGAGTGCGGGTCGAACACCTCGGCACCGTCGACGGTGCACACGCCGCGCGCACAGCCCTCGAGAACGAGCGCGGACGCGATGTCTTCGCCCGCTGTCGGCCAGGCGGCATGCGCGACCTCGCCCGGCGTGAAACCCGTCTGCTTGGGCGCGGCCCCGTGCATGGCGGCCAGCGCGACGGAGAGCGTGGCGAGGGCGGCATCGAGCACAGCGGGGGCGGCATAGAGCTCCTCGGTCGAGCGCTCGGCACGAAGCGCCACGGCGTCACCCGAGGAAACCGCCCCGTGCAGGAGCGCAGCCGCCTCGGCACCCGAAAGATCGAGAGCACGGACTGCGGCCGCGGCAGGCACGGGCAGGCGCTGCAGCCCCAACCATGCGGCAACGGCGGCGGCGCGGTCGTCGGCATCCAGGGCCCCGAGCAGCGCGCACTCGCCCGCGGAGAGGACGCGCGAGCGGCGACACCGCGAAAGAAGAACACGACCGCCGCCGATAAGCACCACCGGCGAGAACGCGAGCACAATGAGGCCGTCGCCCGATCGCACGGGAAGGCGCTCCTCCAGACGGACCTGCACGATGCGGGTCTCGCCAGCCTCAATGTGTCCCTCACCCTCCATGAGCATGATTCGGCCGAGGACCTCCGCCGTGCCCACCATCACATGAACGCGCGTACCGGACTCGAAGGGCGCGGGCTTGGTGCCCTCGCGCCCCAGATACGTGAAGCGGGCGATGAGCCTGAGCGTCGAGCCCTCGGCACCAGACCCGCAGAGGACCTCGCCACGCGGAAGGTCGCCCGCACCGTCGCCCACGATGTTGAGCGCCGCGCGCTGTCCGGGCAACGCCCGAGGAGTATCACCATGCACCTGAATCGCGCGCACGCGGCAGCGCACGCCCGCGGGACATGAGACGAGCTCGTCGCCCACCGCTACGGGGGCATCGTGAAGCGTGCCCGTGACGACCGTCCCGGATCCCTTGATGGTGAAGCAGCGGTCGATGGGCAGGCGCGGGGCCAGACCGGGGCGCACCGGGCGGGATGCGGCATCGGCCAGGAAAGAGTCGATGGCGGCATCGAGGGCAAGGCGAACGTCCTCGATGCCCACGCCCGTGCGCGAGGAAACAGGCACCACGGGCGCATCGGCAAAGACGGTATCGCCGAGGAAGTCCATCACGTCGAGCTCGGCGAGCTCCGCCGTCTCGTCATCGGCCAGATCGCGCATCGTGAGCGCCACCACGAGGTGCCTCACGCCCAACAGCTCCAACACGTACACGTGCTCTCGCGTCTGCGGCATCACGCCCTCGACGGCAGAAACCACCAGCAACGCAACGTCCACGCCGGTGGCACCCTGTACCATCGCGCGCAGGTAGTGCGCATGCCCGGGCACGTCGACCAGGCCGACAAGCTTGCCGCTGGGAAGCTCGAGCTCGCCAAAGCCGAGCTCCGTAGTCATGCCTCGGCGTCGCTCGACCTCCAGACGGTCGGGATTTTTGCCGGTCAGCGCCTCGATAAGGGCCGACTTTCCGTGGTCGACGTGTCCTGCTGTTCCAACGACAACGGGACATTCAACAAACTCGCGCGCACTCATCGATGCAAACCCGCCCGCACGGCATCGGCCAACGCGGACGCGCACAGATCAAGGTCGGTATCGTGCAAAAGCGTGCGAACGTCAAAAAGTACCTGGCCATGCTGCACGCGCGTCACGACCGGCGTATCGGGCTCCTGTACCATAGCGCGCTTTAGGCCATCGGCGGACAGGCGCCCATCGACGGGGCAAACGGCAACGCAAAAAGTTGGGAGCTCGACGGTCGGCAGCGAACCGCCGCCGGGAGTAGAGGCGCCCTCGACAACCTGCAGCTCCACGGCCTCCTCGCACTGAGCCTCGCGAAGCTTGCGCAGCATGCGGTCGAGCAGGCGCTTGGCCTGGCGCTCGAGCGGAGCCGGCGCGCCGGAAAGCATGTTGAGTACCGGGATCTCCCGATGCGCCGCATCGGGACCGGTCACATACAGTCGCAAAGTGGCCTCGAGCGCCGCAAGCGTGAGCTTGCCAGGGCGAAGCGCGCGCATAAGAGGATGCGAGGCACAGGCGGCGATTGCCTGGGCGCTGCCGAGAATAATGCCTGCCTGCGAGGCGCCGAGCAGCTTGTCACCCGAGCACGAGACGACGTCAACGCCAGCGCAAAGCGAGGCGGACACGGGCTTCTCCCCCGCATCGGCGAGCACCCCGTCTGCAAGCAAAGCGCCCGAGCCCTGATCCTCGTACAGCAACAGCCCGTGCTCATGCGCCAGCGCGGAAAGCTCCGCCGCGGAAACCTCCTCGTGGAAGCCCTCGATACGGTAATTAGAAGGATGAACTTTCAAGATCATCGCCGTGTTGGGCGTAATGGCGCTTCGATAATCGTCCAGATGTGTGCGGTTGGTAGAGCCAACCTCGACAAGCTTGGCACCCGAAGCCGCCATGATGTCGGGGATGCGGAAGCTGCCGCCCACCTCGACAAGCTCGCCGCGGCTCACGATGACCTCTTTGCCAGCCGCGTGCGCGGCAAGCACCAGCAGCACCGCGGCGGCATTGTTGTTGACAACCAAGGCGTCCTGCGCCCCCGTGAGCGTGCGCAGCAGGCGTGCGGCATGCTCCTTGCGGCCCCCGCGAGCGCAGATTGAGACGTCATACTCAAGCGTGCTGTAGCCTCGGGCGACATCGGTCACCGCCTGCACCGCCGCGGGAGCGAGCGGAGCGCGGCCCAGATTGGTGTGAATCACAACGCCCGTCGCGTTGACGGCAGGGCGCAGGGTCGGCAGCGACAGGCGATGGGTCCGCTGCTCAATTGCCAAGGCGAGCTCGCGCTTGTTCCTTGCAGGGGCGCCGGAGCGAATCGCCGCGCGCTCGGCATCGAGCTCGGCGTCAATCGCCTCGCGTACCATCGTGTCGCCTGCATCGCCAGCAGCCTTCATGACCGGCCACTCGGCAAGCAACTCGTGAACGGCGGGAATGGAACGCAGGCGGCCGCGCACCTCGGCAGACATGGATTCGCAGTCGCTCATGAAAAGCCTTTCGACATGTTCAATAAAAAGCTGGTCCCCCGCGATCGTCATCGGGCAAAAAAATACCGGCGCGCACGCAAAAGGGACAGGTCCATTATGGCAGCTCGTGACAAGACGTCGAAGCGCCTCGTCCAAAACCTGCCAAATAAACCTGTCCCTCTTTGGTCGGTTATGGCTTGGGTCCTTAGGCCTCCCTGTTGGCGTAGATAAACCAGTAGCCCAGCGCCACGATCAGGGCGCCACCCACGATATTGCCCAGCGTGGCGACCGTAAGGTTGAGCGCCAACCCGGCAGCGTTGAGGGCATCGGCGCCAGCGACATCGGCTCCATAGCCGCAGGAGTGCATCAAAATGCCCATAGGCAAAAAGTACATGTTGGCAACGCAGTGCTCAAAACCGCAGGCCACAAAGGCGGCAATGGGCAGCAGAATGCCCACGACCTTATCGACCACGGTCTTGCCGGCGGTACCGATCCATACGGCCAGGCACACAAAGATGTTGCACAGAATGCCGCGGAAGAAGATGGTGACGGCGCCGATCGTAACCTTACCGGCGGCGACACTCACCATGGTGTTGGCGACGGCCTCGCCGTTGAGTTTGTAAATGGCTGCCATGTAAATCAAAAAGACAACGAACAGGGCGCCAGCAAAGTTGCCGATCCACACAATAGCCCAAGCCTTGAGCATCTGGACGAGCGTGATCTTTTTGCTCTTAAGCGCGCAGACCATAAGCGAGTTGCCGGTAAACAGTTCCGCGCCGCAAATGAGCACGAGCACCAGTCCCAGGCAAAAAGCAAGACCGCCCACGAAGCGCTGGGCGCCCCAGCAAAGCGTGGGATCGCTCAGAAAGACCGTGAAGAACAGGCCGCCGAAGGCGATGAACGCGCCGGCGAACATGGCGAGCAAAAAGGCCTTCGAGACCGGCAGGTTGGCCTTGGTAACGCCTGCGGCCTCGGTCTTCGCCTCGATCGCGGCGGGCGCCAGGCAATCGGAGGTGGGGTATTCTGCCTTACTCTGTGCCATGGAAATCACTTCTTTCTTACGATTCGGGACAAACGCTCCTGGTTCATTTGCCCTGCGAGGTCGGACGGTATAAAAATAAACGCGAGCCAAATTAGCATATTGGCCTGCGATTATATAGCTTGGAGCGGGCGACGGGAAGTCCAAGGATTTGCTTCGCTGCGGGCCTTCGGCCCTTGCGTGCTGCGCTGGAAAATGCTCACGCATTTTCTCAGCTCCGCACCCTGGCGGGTTCGATTCCCGTCGCCCGGCGCGTAAACGAAAACAGCTCTGATCCCCAAAGGAAACCAAAGCCGTTAAAACAATTCTTATGGAGCGGGCGACGGGAATCGAACCCGCGTCATCAGCTTGGAAGGCTGGGGTTCTACCATTGAACTACGCCCGCAAGATATGGTCGGGACGACAGGATTTGAACCTGCGACATCCTGCTCCCAAAGCAGGCGCGCTACCAAACTGCGCCACGTCCCGAAGGTGTTGAGCAGCTAAGGTCTAAACCTTGCGTGTCCCAAAGCGAAGGAAATTATAGGGGAGACTCCCCGCCTGTGCAAGCATTGATGCCTTAGCTCCTCGAATGTGCAACAAAACGACTATGGAGCAGACCGATCACAAATGCCACCACGGCAACCGGCGCCCACGCGGCACCGATATCTGCCAGCGGCAACGCATCGAACGGCAGCCACGCGCCAGCAAAGAACGCGTCGCGAACCGAGGTGATCACACTCTGCACGGCAACCACACCGCCAACCCAGACCCACACCTGCGGATGCGCGTCGCAAAAGCCGTGCACCAGGCCCATCAGTACCAGCACGATGGCAACGGGATACAAGGCGTTGAGCATAGGCACCGAGAACATGAGGATCACGTCGAGACCCACGTTGGAGAGCACGCACGAAAACGCTGCGAACACAAAGGCGAGAACCGCAAAGGGACGGCGCATGGCCTCCTCGGAGGCCTCCGCTCCCCCTTTAACCACATACGTCTCGCAGAAGTAACGCGAGCAGCAGCTGATGAGGCCGATGCACACGTTCATGCAGGCAAGGAAGAAGATGGCGAAGACCACGACCGTGCCGGCAAGCCCAAAATGCATGGAGGCCGAACGGGCGAGGATGGCGGCGCCGTTGGTAGCGTCGGGCATCACGGTGCCGAGCTGCATACCGGCAAGACCCAAGCCGCAGTAGATGATAGCCATGAGCACGCCGGCGATCACACCGGAACGCGAAATCTCAAAGGCCACGCGCTTGTCATCGGTAACACCCAGCTCGTGGATGGTCTCGGCGATGATGATGCCAAAGGCGAGCGACGCGAGCAGGTCCATGGTCTGATAGCCAGTCAGAAAGCCCTGCACGGCAGCACCGGCATCGTAAGGGGCCTGCGGCGCGGCAGCCGGTCCCAGCGGCGAGATCACGGCAGCACCCACGACCAGCACGATGAGCGCAATGAGCGCAGGGCCCGTAATGCGGCCGAGCACACGCGTGATGACGCCTGGACGCAGCGTGAGCGCAAACGCGACGACGAAGAACCCGATGGCAAACACCAGACGTGCCGTGCCGAGCGAAACGCCCTCGGGTAGCAGCGGCACCAGCATTTCGAACGCCGTAGAGCTTGTGCGCGGAATGGCCAGGCACGGACCGATGGCCAGGTAGACCGCCGCAACGAAGAATTCGCCAAACTTAGGATGCACACGCCCGGCCAGCTCTCGGGCCGTGCCAGCGAGCGCGACGGCGATAAATCCCATAACGGGCAGACCGATAGCGGCAATCAAAAAGCCGATCATGGCAACCGGCGTGGCAGAACCTGCCTGCAGCGCCAGCAGCGGCGGAATAATGAGATTACCGGCGCCAAAGAGCATCGAGAACAGCGCAATGCCGACGGTAACGACATGGTCGGAACGCAGACCGCGCGGGGCGGATGAAGCCATAGGCACACCTTTCGGGTCGAAACAAAAACGGGACGGGCAAAATACCCGTCCCGCAAGTATAAACGGTCCAGCAGCTTTAGCAGGCTAAATTGCGCAGAGCATCGATAGCCGTGTCGACTTCTTCGGTCGTGTTGAAATACCCAAACGAGAACCGAACCACGCCCTGGCGCTCGGTTCCCAACGCACGGTGCATGAGCGGAGCGCAATGGGCGCCGGGGCGCGTCGCAATCCCCCACCCTTGCATGAGCGCGTCCGAGATCTCGGCAGAGTCGATATCACCCACGTTGAGCGACACGATCGCAGAGTGCGCCGGCTGGTCAAAGGCACCGTAGAGCTTAATCCCCGGAATCTCGCACACACCGGCAAGGAAGCGATCGGCGAGCGCACGCTCGTGGGCAGCAATCGCCTCGACCCCACCCTGGGCCTCGATAAAGTCGAGGCCGGCAGAAAGGCCCGCGATGCCGTGGCCGTTGAGCGTGCCCGCCTCAAGGCGCGTGGGCCACTCAAGCGGCTGCAGCGTATCGAAACTGTGCACGCCCGTGCCGCCCATGGCCCACGGTGCCACGTCAATGCCCTCCGCCACGACCAGCCCGCCGGTGCCTTGGGGTCCCATGAGCCCCTTGTGGCCGGTAAAGCACACGACGTCGAACCCCATGGCTTGCATATCGATATGCGCCGTACCGGCAGACTGAGAGGCATCGACGATCACCAACGCGCCGACCGCATGGGCGATGGCAGCCACACGCGAAACGTCGACCGCGTTGCCGGTCACATTGGAAGCGTGCGTCACCACCACGGCACGCGTACCGGGCGTGACCAACCGCTCGAGCTCGTCATAGTCGAGCACGCCGTTCGCGTCACAGCCCGCATGCTCAACGGTCACACCCCGCTCCACTGCCAGGCGGTTGAGCGGACGCAGCACGGAGTTGTGCTCGAGCACCGTCGTGACCACACGGTCGCCGGGGCGCACCACGCCACAGATGGCGGTGTTGAGCGCCGCCGTAGAGTTGGGCGTAAAGCACACATGGTCCGCCCTCGGGCAACCTAAAAGGCGCGCGAGCTTGGCACGGCAACCGTGAATCGTACGAGCGGCATCGAGGGCACCCGACGTGGCGCCGCGCCCGGCATTGCCGAGCGAGCACATCGCCTGCGTCACGGCATCGATGACCGTCTGCGGCTTGTGCATGGTCGTCGCCGCGTTATCCAGGTAGATCATCGCACGACCTCCCACATATCAATCACGGTATAGCCCTCGGTGGGAACGCCCGCCGCGGCGAGTTCGCCGCGCAGCAGCTCCTCATCGGCAGGCAACGCCTTCCACGCCAGACCACAGCCGGCAGCGACCTCCCCGGGCACGGGAATCGTTCGCCCGGGAAGGCCGCGCTCGATGCACAGGGACTCGCAGCCCATGACGGCCGCCGTGGTGGGAAACGTGATGACAAGCGCCGGGCGCTTCTCCCTCATGGCAACTCCAACCAATACGCTACGGGCGCACGACGCGCACGGCCTGCTCCATCTTCTCCACGATCACGTACATGTTGGTGACCTCGCCCACCGCAAGCTGGTCCTTAATGCCAAAGTGATCGAGGCAGGTGCCACAGGTAAGGATCTCAACGCCCTGCTCGGCCAGGCCCTTCAGGTCGTCGAGCACCGGCGAGCCCTCAACGGTGAGCTTGGCGCCGCCGTTATAGAACAGCATGGTCGCGGGCAGCTCCTCCTGCTGCGTCACGGCAAAGATGAAGGCCTTCATGAGCTTGTGGCCCAGCTCGTCGTCGCCGCGGCCCATGCAGTCGGTGTAGACGGAAATGACGAGCTTGCCCTTGCCGGCGCTGGCATCACAGAAGGCAGCGCCATCCTGCTCTGGATCGGCCACGGCAACGGCGCCAGAGGTCGCCACGGTCACGTGCCACTCGGCGTCAGAAACCTTCTCGACCGAGGCCGTGCAACCTTTCTCCTGCGCCATCTTGGAGATGTTCTTGACGGCGGTCTCGTTGTCGACCGAGGTCACCACGGCACCCTCGCCATCGAGCTGCTTCAGGGCTTTGAGCGTCTTGACGACGGGCAGCGGGCAGGCATCGCCCATGGCATTGACTTCAATTTTGGTAGACATAGCAAATTCCTTTCAAAAGGGGCCGTCCAGAACAACGGACGGCCGCATAAACGTTTTTCTTTAATGCACAACGCGAACAGCAGGACCGCCCGGCACCGGCTCGCACACGCGGCCGATTGTGGCGGCAACGCGCCCCTCGGCATGTAAACGGCGCGCAAGCTCATCCACATCCGCCGCGGGCGCCGCAATAAGCAAACCGCCTGAAGTCTGTGGATCGTACAGCGCATCCAACATGCCCGGCTCAAGGTCCTCGTCGGCCGTCACGCGCGGGCCAAAGAAGTCCTGGTTGCGGTAGGAGCCCGCGGGGATAATGCCCAGACGCGCCATGTCGAGCACCTGGTCAAAGAGCGGCACCGCCCCCGACGCAAGCTCAATCTGCACGCCCGAGCCCTCGGCCATCTCGCACGCATGCCCGATCAGGCCAAAGCCCGTAATGTCGGTGCAACCGTGAAGTTCGAGCCCCTCGGCCAGACGAATCGGCGCCTCGTTGAGGGTGCACATCGAGTCAAACATGGCTGCGGCCTCGTCCTGCTCGATAAGCTCGCCCTTAATGGCCGTGGTAATGATGCCCGAGCCGACCGCCTTGGTCAGCAGCAACGCATCGCCCACGCGCGCGCCGCTGTTGGCGAGCATGCGGTCGAGCGCGACAAAGCCGCTCACGGACAGACCGTACTTGGGCTCGTCGTCGTTGATGGTGTGGCCGCCCGCGATGGAGCAACCCGCCTCGACGCACTTGTCGGCGCCGCCCGCCAGAATCTGACCTGCGACCTCGACGCCCAGGCAACTGGGAATGCACAGCAGGTTCATGGCATGGCTCGGCCGCCCGCCCATGGCGTAGATATCCGACAGCGAGTTGGCCGCGGCAATCTGGCCAAACAGAAACGGGTCGTCGACCATCGGCGGGAAGAAGTCGATGGACTGCACGAGCCCCAGGTTCTCCCCTACGCGGAAGACGCTCGCATCGTCGGAGGTATCGAACCCCACGAGCAAGTTGTCGTTATGCACATTGGGTAAGTCGCCCAGGACCTGGGCGAGGGCTCCGGGAGCCAACTTAGCGGCTCAACCGCTCGCGGCAGTCATAGACGTGAGCTTAATCTGATCGTCAGCCATCGATACCTCCTCTCTTCGGTCAATCATTTTCTCCCAGTATACGCATGAATGCGAGCCTGCGGCGGATGCATTAATTGAGCGCCTGTGCGCGAATCGCCGCGCCGATGGCACCTGCAAAGCGGGCCTGAGGCGAGGTGATCACCGGCGACCCCAGTAGCTCGCCCAACCGCTCCACCACGAAGGCGTTCTCGCACAGACCGCCGGTCAGATAGTACGGAGCGCCCGCCGCCTGCCCGGCCATGGTCGCCACGCGCGAGACCACGCTGTCGATCACGCCACGCGCAATGTTCTCGCGCGGCTCACCGCGACCGATCAAGCTGATGACCTCGCTTTCGGCAAACACCGTGCACATGCTGGAAATCTTGGTAGGCTCGCCGGTGCGGGCGAGGTCTGCCATCTGCTGCTGGGAAATGCCTAGGCGGTCGGCCATGATCTCCAAGAAGCGCCCCGTGCCGGCGGCGCACTTGTCGTTCATGGCAAACTTGGCCACGCGACCGCCCTTGATCTGAATGACTTTGGTGTCCTGGCCGCCCACGTCGATCACGGTACCATGGTCACCAAACAGGCGCACGGCACCGGTGCCGTGGCAGGTGATCTCGGTTACGACCTTGTGCGCATAGGGCACGGCAACACGGCCGTAGCCAGTCGCGACCACGCGAGCATCGTCGGCGCACACGTCATAGCCGGCCGCTGCCAGTGCCTCGCGCAGCCGCTCGGAAGCATCGACCGAGGAGAACCCGGTGGGCTGCACGCACGTCCACGCCACCGAACCCTCCCCATCGACCACGGCAGCCTTAGCCGCCGTAGACCCGATATCGATCCCGATCCCTATCATGGCTCTCTCCTAATCCAAACATCAAAGACAGCGGCGCGTTCAGGCGCCTTAGCTCTAGGTTTCTCAGGTGCCGGAGGTTGCCCCGAAAGAGGAGCGCGGCGTACTTTGGTACGCAAGCGACGGTTTGAGAGGCAAGATCCGGTGCCTGAGGAAGCTAGAGGGTCTCGATAAAGGCAGCGATGCGGGTCTCGATCTGGCCCATATCGCCGTTGCTGTAATCGGTCTCGATCTTCATGTACGGAATACCCGCACCCTCGACAGCCTCCTGCATGCGTGCACTCTCCACGTTAAAGGTATGGCACGCCTGTAGCACGCTCTCTACCACGCCATCGACGTGATACTTCTCGCACATGGCCAGTGTATTTTCCATACGACCGTCGTTGGGCGTCATGACCGAGCAGTTGATGTCCAGGTAGCGGTCGGCGATGGCGCGCAGGATATCGGGAGCCTCCGGGTCGATCATCATGGCCGCCGTGCGCTCGCCCGAGCAGTCGTCCATGCACACGACCACACCGCCGTTGGACTCGATGGTGCGACCAATCTTGTTGATCACGCCGCCCACCGGGCAACCGGTAATCAGAATGCGCTTGGCATCTGCCGCGACCGGGCGCTCACCCGCGTTGTAGGCCTCACGCAGCTTGGCAACCTTTTGCTCCAGCTGCTGCGTATAAGCCTCGATATCAAAGCTGAACGTACCGGCAAACATGGTGCTCATGAGGTCTACGCCGCTCATGGCCGCAGGCTGGTTGGCCTGGAGGGCAAACATCTCGAGTTGCGCCGCACGCAGACGGTTGCGGCGTCGGACGGCAGCACGTAGGTCATCGTCGGTAATCGTGATGCCGTAGAAGTTCTCGAGCTCCTCCTTGAGCAGGCGGCACTCCTCGTACCAACCCTCACGCTCGTAGGCGCGATCGCGACCCTGCGGAAGATGCAGAATGTGCGTGCGCTTGAGCTCGTTGAGTAGCTCGTACATCTTCTTCTTGCCGTCGCAGGTGGTCTCGCCGATGATCATGTCGCTAAAGTACGTAAACGGGCACTTTTGCGAATAGGCAAAACCATACGTCGACTTGATGAGCGGGCAGAGGTTTGCCGGCAGCACCTTCTCGGCCTCGGGAATCACCTCGTCGGACGTACCGCACAGAGCCACGCTCGAGGCGCCCGCGGCATCGATAATCTCGAGCGGCGTGTAGCTGCACAGAAAACCGATCAGACGATTACCGGCCTGCTTGTAATCCTTGACGCGAATAAACGACGCCTTGCGCTGCTCGTTGAACTCCTCAAACGTGGACGGCAACGGCTGCTCAATATTTTCCGACATATAACTCCTTAACAAACCTTTTAACCGACCAAGGAAACGGCTTTCCCAGGTGTCCGAGGTTGCCGTAAAAGAGAAGCGCCGCGTACTTTGGTACGCAAGCGACGGTTTGAACGGCAAGATCGGGTGCCTGGGGAAGCCGCTGGAACGGATAGCCCTAAATGGTTTCCAAGAAGGCCTCGATCCTGGTTTGCAGTTGGCCTGCGTCCTCGCCGGCGTAGTCGGTCGTGATGTGCATAAACGGAATGCCGGCCTCCTCGGCGGCCTTCTCCACGGCAAACGACTCCATCTCGTAGAGCGTGCAGAACTGCAGGGCCACGTCGACGATGCCGTCGGCATGAAGGTCGCGTGCCATCTGAACGATGTCCTTCATACGCTGGTCGTTGGGCGTAAAGACGGCGCAGTTGATCTTAAAGTAGCGCTCGGCGATGGCGTCGAGCATCTCGTCGACCGTCTCGCCGGACTCGTCGACCAAGTCCTTGTAATAGCGCGAACCCGTGCAGGACTCCTCGCCCACCACAACGCCGCCGGCTTTCTCGATGAGGTTGAACAGCTTCCAGTTGGGCACGGCCATGGGCGTACCGGTGTACAGGATGCGCTTGGTGCCCTTGGGCGCCACACCCTCGCCAGCCTCAACGCGCTGCTCGCACTCGGCGGCCATCTCGTTGATGGCTCCGGTCAGACGCGGCGTGTCGTCCATAAAGGCGGCCTGAACGGTCAGCAGGCTATCGAGACCGCTGATGGGCGCAGGGTCGGCAGCGCGGGTCGCAGCGAGGCGCTGCAGGGCGCGGCGCTTCTCATTGACGGCGTGGATGGCGGCCTTCAGACGCTCAGGCGTAATCTTGACGCCGCACTCGTCCTCGATCTTGGCGGCGAGCTTCTTGACCTCGGCCTTCCAGGTCACGAGCGTCGACTCGTCGTGTACGTTGGGAATATCCATGACGTACATGTTCTTTTGCGTGGCAAAGAACTCGTAGGCTTTCTTCTTGCCATCGCAGGTGTTCTCGCCTACCACCAAGTCACTCGACTCAATGTAGGGGCAGACCTCGCCCAGCTTAAAGCCGGCAAAGCTCTTGATAAGCGGGCAGGTGTTGCGCGGCAGATGCTCCTCGACCTTATCGGTTGCCCAATCGGCACCCGAGCACAGGCCCACGGGAATACCGTCGCAGGCGAGCACAATCTCCTCGGGCACGTACACGCAGAACGAGCCGACGATCTTGGTGGCCTCGCCGGCCTCCTTCTTGTCGAGCATCTCCTTAATACGGCCGCTGTGGATGTTGGTGGCCACAAAGTCCAGGTAGGACGTGGACTTGGGGCGATTATTCTGCGTCAGGAACATATCGCCGTACATCTGGCCCACGGCGCCCAGCAGCATGTCGTGGTCGGCAAGATTCATGCCGAGGCTCTCCCACATCGGATGGAAATCAAATTCTTCAGCCATGACGGTTCCCCTCTCGAACCAAAAACGGATAACAGCGGTATCGATGCACGACGGACGGCGATTGCCCGGCCGTGCTCAAACCCGGAATTTTAGGGAACCTGCTTTGCGGTCGATTATTTAGTTGTGCGTCGTCTCTCCCGGAGCCGTGAACATACCTGCTCATATGCGGCTCCGAGCCATATATAGGGCACGCGCGGCAACGCGGCGAATGTATGTCGTCTGCGGCATGTGCGCACCCTCCTTTACAAGTTGAGGTCAACTATATCAACGGTCATCGACCATGCGAACACCGTTGACATTCGTATGACAGCGTCGTGTGCCGCCGTTAATAAATTATTATCTTGCTTGATAATTAATTGCCATTCTACATTCGGCGAACGGTAGGAAACGAAACGGCGGGCTGCCGAGAACCCTCGACAGCCCGCCCTCTACCCTACCGACAAACCAAATGGATCCTGCTGGCATCAAAATGCATGCGCAGCGTCTCGCCTGCTTGCGGTAGCTCGTCGACAGGCACGCCCACTTTGTTGACCTTCCACTGCAGACGCGTGGGCGCATCGGCCCGCGGCGCATCCAACAGCACCAGGCGCTCAAAACGTGAATCGCTCACTCGGGCCACGTGCAAATCATAGCTGTTGCGACCCCGCTCGGCACGATTGTCAATATGAAAGTAGCTCGCACGAATGCCCAGGTGCGCCACGTCGTCGGGCACCTCATGACCTACATTAAAGGTCATGCCCCAATCGAGGGCCTCAACTTCTTCGTCGCCGATCTTGCGCGCCCGGCTTGTGTTCTTGCAGCCCGTCAGGCGCAGCGCCGCCAGCGTCTGCGGACGGCGGACCACGTCCCCGACGGAGCCGATCTCCTCCACATGCCCGTTATGCATAACGCAGATGCACTGGCACAGGCGGCACGCTTCGTCGATGTCGTGGCTCACGTAGAGCACGGTGCGGTTGCACACGTCAAACAGGTCGAGCATGTTCTGCTCGAGGGCGCTCTTAAGATAGGAATCGAGTGCGCTCATGGGCTCGTCGAACATAAAAATGCCCGGATGCGCCGCCACCATGCGGGCAAGCGCCACACGTTGTTGCTGACCGCCCGAAAGTCGCGCGGGATAGCGGTCGACAAAATCGGCCAGACCGAAAATGCCCAGATAGCGCTCGGCGAGCTTTTTGCGCGCAGCGGCGTCGCCCACGTCCTTTACACCGGCACATACGTTATCGGCCACCGTCATGTTGGGAAACAACTGATAGTTTTGGAACAGCAGGGCGCACTTGCGCTCCTGGGGCGACAGGTTGATACCCGCCGCCGAGTCAAAGAAGGTCACGCCGTTGACGACGATCTCGCCCTCGTCGGGCGTCTCCACGCCGGCAATGCAACGCAAGGTGCAGCTCTTGCCACAACCCGAGGCGCCCAGCAGCGCCACGCGCTCCTCGCCGGCCTCAAGCTGCATGTCGAGAGTGAACCCCGGATAGCGCTTTTTGATATCCAGAACAAGCGACATGGCTTATCGACCTCCCTTTGCGACCGTGTCATCGCGCATAAGCTCGGCCAGCGCCTCGCGATCGATACGCAGTGCATCGCCGCCCGCCGGGTCGAGCGAATCGGCCTGACCGCCCAGCTGCTTGGCCCGCTTGCGCTCCGCGCGGGACAGGCCGCGCTCGCGGTACTTTTGCGAATGCGCCGTGTACATATTGATGAACAGAATGACCAGGAAGCTGAACACGATTACGACGATGACCCAAAAGAGCGCCACCGACGTGTTGCCGCCCATCCACTCAAAGTAGATGGCGATGGGGATGGTCTGGGTAATGCCAGCGTAGTTGCCCGCAAAGAACAGGGTGCAACCGAACTCGCCCATCGCGCGGGCAAAGGCGAGCACCGTGCCGGCGGCAATCGAGGGCCAGCCGAGCGGCATCATAAGCTTGGTAAAGATGCGACGCTCGGACCATCCCAGGGTTCGCGCGGCGTCGAGCATCTGCGTGTCGAGGCTCTCGAAGGCTCCGAGCGCCGTGCGGTAGACCAGCGGAAACGACACAACGACGGCCGAAATGACCGCCGCAGGCCACGTAAAGACGATCGAGATGCCGTGCGCGATGAGCCACTGGCCCACCCCGGTCGAGCGGCCAAACAGCATGAGAAGCAGAAAGCCGCAGACCGTGGGCGGCAGCACCATAGGAATCGTAAAGACCGAATCGAGCAGGCCCTTGATGCGGCTCGAGGTACCCATAGTCTTCCACGCGGCGAACAGGCCCAGCGCAAAGGAGATCAGCAGGGCAAGGCCGCTCGTTTTAATGGACACCCAAAACGGGCGATAGTCGATGTCGCCCAAAAAGGAGGCCAGAGAGGTCAAGGGCCCCTGCTCATCCCGCAACACGACAGACGATGCTTCAACCATTTGAGCACTATCAAGCCAACGCGCGCCGCCCTTGGCATCACCCGAGGCTGATGCAATCACCACATAGCGGTCCCCATCCGCGCCGCGCTCGTCAAAGCCATAGGTATACCCGCCGGCATCAAACGTTGTTTCCTCCGTGACATACCAAGGAAGATCCACGTCCCCCAGCTGCGCACCTCCCATGCAGTTTGCGCTGTCGAGCTCACAGACGAGGGCCTTGAGACCCGATACGCACTCGTTATCCTGCGGATCCAATCCATACTTCTCGACCGCTTTGGGCGATATCCACGCCACAACGCGATCGGCAGCAGGCGCCACTACAAGGTCAACGTCCTCGTCAACGGGAAACCGGTAGCCCTCAGGCTGGCCCTCCATGGCACGAGCGGTCCCCTTGGCCAACCGCTCAAAACCCTCGATCCCATAGGAAAGCCCATGAGCGGTCGCAGCATCCTGGGCCCCGTCCCCAGCGTCCCCAGCAAACGCAAATCCCGGCACCCAGCAAAGCGCGAAGGTCAAAGCACAGGCGGCAAGCATGCGGAATCTATTAAGCACGAAAAGCTCCAAGAGAATACAAGGACGGAGTTAAACACAAAACGATGGAATTATCGCGCCAAGACGCACTACTCGGAAAGCTCAAAGCCGTACTTGGCCCAAATCTTCTGGGCTTTCTTGTTGGTCAGGCAGAAGTCGATGAACGCCTTGGCCTCGTCGGCATGCTCGGAGCTCTCGGCAACGGCACCCGGGTACACGATGGGCTTGTGCGAATCCTCGGGGCACACGAAGGCCTCCTCGATGCCGTCGTAGCGGAAGATATCAGAGCTGTAGACAAAACCGGCCACGCAGTCGCCTGTGGACACATAGGCGGCAGCGGTACCAACTTTGTCTGCCAGTGCGACCTTGTCGGCGATCTCGGGAGCATACTCGCCGTCGTCGCCCTCGGTGCCGGTGTAGAGGCCCACGGAAGCCAGCGCTTGGTTGGCGTACTTGCCGGCGGGGACGGTCTTGGCGTCGCCAATGGCAATTTTGCCGTCCAGATTCGCGACGTCGGCGATGGCCTCGACCTTGGTGTCGGAGCCCTCGGCGCGAATGATCACGAGGTCGTTGACAAACATGTCCTCTCGCGTGCCTGTATCGACGAGCTCGGCGGCTTCGACGTCGTCCATGGTGCCCTTGGAAGCGGTGATGAGCACATCGACCGTGGCGCCGGTACGCATTTGCTCGACGAGGTCGCCGGAGCCCTTAAACTGCGTGTCGGCAAACGTGGTGCCGGTCTGCTCGGTGTAAAGCTCCTGAACCTCGGGCAGGGCCTTCTCGAGCGAGTTGGCAGCGAAGACCTGCAGCTCGACAGCCTTCTTGGACGAAATCTTGGCGGAACCGGCATCGGAGCCGGTCGACTCAGGCCCCTTGTTGCCGGAGCAGCCGGCAAGACCAAGGCCGGCAGCGGCGACAGCAGAAAGCGAGACGAATCCGCGGCGAGAAACCATATCGAACATGTTCAACCCTTTCGAAGGCTACGCCCGGGCGCCCGCCGCGAGCTTTATTCTGTAACTAGATTATACTTCCGCGCGAATAATATCAGTGATAAAGATTTCTCGTCTGATAATTCTCTTTCGCCGATAGTCTCATGACGTTCCGCGCTGTCGCCGCATAAAAAGGCGGAGCGACTCGCAAAGTCGCTCCGCCGCAGGTAGCGCGCTTATTTGGCGTGCCCGCCGCCCGCCGTCATTTGGGCCGCATGCTCCAGCTGGTCGCTCACAGCCTCCCAGCTTTCGCGGGCCGCTTTCGTAGATCCCGGAAAGTTGATGACAAGCGTATACCCACGCTGCATGCACACGGCGCGCGAGAGCATAGCGCGGCGCGTCTTGGTCATGGAGTACGCACGGATTGCCTCTGCAATACCCGGCACTTCGCGGTCGCAGACGGCACGCGTCGCCTCGGGCGTTACATCGCGCATCGAAAGCCCCGTGCCGCCGCAGGTGAGCACGACATTGGCGTGGCACTCATCGGCGGCCTCCACAATGGCATCACCGATTTCGCTAACGTCGTCGCGCACGACCACATGCGAGGCGACCGTCCATCCCTGCGCCACGATAAGTTCCTCGAGCGCGGCACCCGCCTCGTCCTGGGCAAGGTCGCGCGTATCCGAGCACGTCACGATCGAAATCTTCAACTCCATAGCGTTCCTCCTATAGCACCGTTCCCTCAGGCAGGTCGACGCGCACAACGTCCACGACATCTCCCGCCTTGAGCTCGCACGGCCCTTCGTCAATACGTAGCAGACAGTTGGCCCGCTGCATCGTGCCGAGCAGCGCCGAATTCTGCGTCTTGGCCTCGGTCACCAACAGCTCGTCGGTCTCGGGGTCGTGCAAAACCGTGGCGCGATCGAAGAAGCGTCGGTCCTGGCGCTTCTTCACGCCGTGCGTCAATATCGCCTGCTGCACGGGACGCGCACCCTCGGCAAAGCCGCGCATCTTGCGGATCGCGGGGCGGGCGAGCATCTCAAAGCCCACATACGCCGCCGCGGGATTGCCCGAAAGCCCCAAATACGGCTTACCCCCGAGCAAGCCAAACGTGATGGCCTTGCCGGGACGCATCGAGATGCGGTCAAATAGCACCTCGCCCTCGCGCCGAACGAGCGCCGTCACGTAGTCGTAATCGCCCGCCGAGGCGCCACCGCTCGTAATGACAAAATCGCACTCCTGCACGGCACGATGTACCAGCTCGGCAATCACCTGCTCATCATCGGGCGCAATGCCGTAGAACACGGGCTCGGCGCCGGCATCGACTGCCTCGGCCATCAACGCCGAGGAGTTGGAGTCGCGAATCTGCCCGCGCGCCGGCAGCTCACTCGGCGCGACCAGTTCCGTCCCCAGCGAGATAATGCCCACGCGCGGGGCGGCATGCACCTTCACGCTCGCATACCCTGCGCTCGCCAGCAGGCCGGCGCCGGCCGGAGCCACAACCTCGCCAGCACGCATCACGACGTCGCCGGCATGGGCCTCCTCGGCGGCAGAGCGAACGTTCTCCCCCACCTTGGCAGGCGTCGAGAAGCTCACATGTGAGCCCTCGTTGCCATCGCCGTCAAGCACCTCGACGATCTCGTATTTCACCACGGCATCCGCACCCTCGGGCACCGGCGCGCCCGTCATGATGCGGACCGTCTCGCCCGGGCCAAGAGCGCCCTCAAACACATGGCCCGCGGCCTCGTGTCCGATAACGTCGAGCGTCACCGGCGCCTCGCCAGACGCCTGCGCCAAGTCCGCCGAACGCACGGCATATCCGTCCATAGCGCTGTTGGCAAACGGCGAGATGTCGATATCGGCCACCGCGTCCTCGACCAAGGGAAGACCGGCGGCCTGCCACACGGGAATCTCGACGAGATCGGTCGGAGCAACGTGCGACAGAACAATCGACTGCGCGTCCTCCAGCGGAATGAGTTTCTCTGCCATATGCACCTCTTAATGCCACGGCGCACAACAGGAGCGCCGATTCTTTATGCTTGTCTCAGTATAATCCCCCGACGCACGACCGCGACTCGGCCTGTACCCGCAAATACACCTGTCGGTTGCAGGCCGCGAAACAGAATGGAAACCAACCCACCGGCTCGTCGCGTTTACCGCGTTTTATAATGCTTGCGTTACAACCTAAAAGAGGAACATATGGCTCATAACGACAAACCCGAAAGCGCAAACGAGGCGCAGGATCATTCCCAGCCGCTCGACGACGGCGGTTTTTTCTCCCTGAACGACGTCATCATGGCTGGCAGGCATCAGATCACCCGCTCCGAGCATCTCTTAGCTGCCGACACGCGCCGCAATGTCCGCAACCTACTCGCAAGCGCCAAGTTGCTCGCACTCGTCGTCATCGTCTCGCTCGCCATGGGCGTTGCCGCTTGGGCGTTTTTGGCCTCGCTGAATATCGCGACCGACTATCGCGAGCACCATGCATGGATTTACGCGCTGCTTCCCGTTGTGGGCATGGCCACCGCATGGGTGTACAAAAACCACGGCCTTGCCGCCAAACGAGGCAACAACCTGGTCATCGACTCCGCTCTGGGCACACGTCTCATCCATATGCGCATGGCCGTCCTCACCTTCGTCTGCTCCACGCTCACGCACCTAACGGGCGGATCGGCCGGTCGCGAGGGAGCCGCGGTACAGATTGGCGGCACCATCGCCAGCAACATCTCGAGCCTCGCCCACCTCAAAAAGCATGACCACCACGACCTCATGCTCGCCGGCATCTCGTCGGCCTTTGGCGCCGTATTCGGTTCGCCCCTTGCCGGCGCGTTCTTTGGCATGGAGATGTGTTTTATCGGCAAGATCGACTACACCGCGGGCATCTACTGTCTGGTCGCCTCGTTTACCGGCTACTTTACATCACTCGCCCTGGGTACCGAGTACGAAGCGAATGTCATCGCCAGCGTTCCCAACATGACACCACGGACGGTTGCCATCGTTGTTATCAGCGCCATTATCTTCGGTCTGACGGCACGCCTCTTTGCCTGGTCGGTTCGAACCGTCAAAAGCCTGTACGGTCGCTTTATCACCAACTACCTTGCTCGCGCACTCGTGGGCGCGCTCGTGGTGCTCGCGGCATACGCGATGCTCGACGCCTGGAAGTATGCCGGCCTTGCCACCTGGCTCTCGGGCGCCGGGTTCGCCGGTAACACGACCCTGGCGGATGCAGCCATCAAGCTCGTGGTGACGGCGCTTACCCTGGGTGCGGGCTTCCAAGGCGGCGAGGTCACGCCCCTGTTTGGCATCGGTGCGGCGCTCGGCGGCTGGATCGGTTGCCTCGTCGGTATCGATCCCAGCTTTCTGGCGGCGCTGGGCATGCTCGGTGTTTTCTGCGCCGGCCTTAACGTGCCCATCACCACCTGTATGATGGCCATCGACCTGTTCCACGGCACGGCAGCCGGCTTCTTCGTGATCGTGGCGTTTATCAGCTATCTTGTCGGCGGCCACCGCGGCGTATATCCCGCGCAGCGCATTGTCTCGCCTAAACGCCGTTCGCTTATTGTGGATGAGGGCGGTACGGTAGCGGATGCTATCGAGCGCCACAACGACCTGATAGAGTAGACGTTAGTATTCGCCGTGCAGCCACAATCGGGGGCAATTCGACCTGAGCGCGACCGCACCGTCACGTCATACGCCAGGAGTCGCCCCATGCACGCAACTGATTTTGGTCGCACGCTCATAATCGCCAACCCTGCCGCCCAGTCGGGTGCGGCGCGCGAGGTCGCTGAGCGCCTGCAGCGCTTTTTGGACATGACCGCGCGCGCATCCCAGTTTGATCTGGTGCTAACCGAGCACATGGGACACGCCAAGGAGCTTGCCGCACAGGCTCAGGGCTATCGTACCGTTATCGCACTCGGCGGCGACGGCGTGATCCACGAGGTCGTCAACGGGCTTATGACGCAAAAGGAGAACGCCCGCCCCGCTCTTGCCGTCCTGCCCGTGGGCTCCGGCAACGATTTTGCCCAGACGCTCGGCATCGAAGATTTCTCCGGCAAGGATTTTGGCGCGCTGCTCACCTGTGAGCTGCAACGTCAGGACATCGGGCGGATTCGCTCATGGAACCCCACAAGCGGCAGCGGCGAGGCGATCGTCGAGTATTACGACCAGACGCTCTCCGTCGGTATTGATGCCGCCATCGGCCTTGGCACCAC
This sequence comes from Coriobacteriaceae bacterium, assembly GCA_902835305.1. GTDB lineage: Bacteria > Actinomycetota > Coriobacteriia > Coriobacteriales > Coriobacteriaceae > Collinsella. The sequence goes on along the minus strand of CADFMD010000001.1, from coordinate 220,807 downwards.
CGAACTGCGCAAAAAGACCGGCTTGACGGGCGCTCCGCTCTACACCCTCTCGGGACTTGAGCAGTTTGGCCTGCGCTATCGCAACTACCCCATGACAGCCAGCTTTGACGGCGCGCCCGCCGAGCGCGTGAGGGCGATCATCATGGCGATTCAGCTGGGCCCCACGTATGGCTCGGGCTATCGCATCTGCCCCGATGCCGACCCCTGCGACGGCATGCTCGACGTCTGCTACGCATGCGGCCCCGTCCCTCGCGCGATTGCCCTGCCTATGTTTCTCTCGGCCAAAGACGGCCACCATACCAAGTTGCCACCGGTTCGCATGCGCCGCTGCCGCCATGCCGAGCTCACCTTTGAGGAGCCCAACTACCCCATCCAAGCCGACGGCGAGCCCATCGTCGCCTCGCGCATCGAGGTCGACGTCCTCGGCGGCGCCCTCCACGTCTGGCACCCCATCCGCTAACCCCACCTAAGTTGCGGTGAAATAGGGACTGTTTATGCAGCTAAAGCCGCAAAACAGTCCCTATTTCACCGCAACTTATGAGGAGGCTATTCGTCGCTGCCCGGCTTGCGACGGTTGGCCTTTTTAATGGCGTTGAAGTGCTTGTCATTGAGCCTGCGCTGGCGAGAGCGCTGAGGCACCTTGGTCTTTACGCGTCGGCGCGGTGGACGCCCGCGACGCTCAAGCTCAGCACGCAGCTTACGCAGGCAGCTACTACGGTTTTGGAACTGACTGCGGCTCTCGCGCGCCGTCACGGTAATTCCCGAAGGGATATGTTTCATGCGCACCGCCGAGTCCGTCGTGTTGACGCCTTGTCCGCCCGGACCTGTCGCGCGAAACACCTGCACCTCGCAATCGCGCGCCAACTCCTCGGCCGACATCTCGGCATAGCGCGCATACTCGCGCCATCCCATCTTGTTCTCATCCATATCAACACCTCCCCTCATACAAAAAATGTGACAAAGGGACGGTCCCTTTGTCACATCGCATACCAATCGCTTGTGTTGCGCGCTTAGGCGAAGGTAATCTCGCCGGTCTCGCAGTCCATATCGGCGATACGGGCCAAGCTCTCGACGCGGAAGCCGCGCTCGCGGAGCTTATCGCCGCCGCCCTGGAAGCCCTTCTCCACTGCAATGCCAATACCGGACACCTCGGCACCCGCAGCCTCGCAGATCTTGATAAGACCCTCGAGCGCGCAGCCGTTGGCCAAGAAGTCGTCGATGATCAGGACCTTGTCGCCCTCGGACAGGAAACGCTTGCCAACGATGACCGGGTACTCCTTCTGCTTGGTAAAGGAGTAGATGGTCGTGGCATATTGCTCGCCATCGAGGTTGATGGACTGCGCCTTCTTGGCAAAGACCACCGGCACACCGCCAAAATGCTGAGCCGCGATGCAAGCCATGCCAATGCCCGAAGCCTCAATCGTCAGGATCTTGTTGATCTCGACGCCCCCGAACAGACGGGCCCACTCGGCACCCATGTGGTCAAACAGCTCAACGTCGCACTGGTGGTTGAGGAAGGCATCAACCTTAAGGACGTTACCGGCCTTTACGATGCCGTCATGGCGAATACGATCCTCAAGCTCCTGCATGGCGCAACCCCTTCTCGCGGCAACGATACCGCGCGATTAATAAACGTTGTTCGATAGTCTACCACGGACCGACCCCCGCCCGCCCCACAAGCCGCATCGCACCACAAACCAGTCTTTTTGGGACGGTGCGAATCGTGGCAGACAGCCTCCCAACACGCTAATGGCGGGCGCGCATCCTCACCAAACGCACCATGGCGAGCGCAAAGCCCACAGCGGCCACAGCCATCAACACATAGAACACCGAACGAAAACCAAACAAGAACACATCCGGACGGCCTGCAACAAAACTGGTCACGGCCTCGCTCATCGCCACGCTCATCTGCCCATACAGGATATTCGACGCCACCGTAATGCCGAGTGCCATGCCAGCATAGCGCGCCAAACTGCCCAAACTGCCCGCAAAGCCGAGTGCTTCGCGCGGAGCCGAGCCCATATACAGCGAGTTATTGGGGCTCTGGAAAATCGACGTACCGCACGACATAAACGCGACACAGCACACGATCACAGGGATGGAAGAGCGCTCGTCGAGCGTGCTTACCGCAAAAAGACCGCATACGTACACGCCCAGGCCGACTGCCGTGGGGCCCTCGCAGCCAACACGGTCCGAAACCGTACCCGAAAGCGGTCCGATAAAGGCATTCACCATCGGCAGTGCCAAAAAGAGCAGTCCGGAAATGTCAGAACCAAAGCCGTGGGCGTCCTGAAAATAGAACGGCAGAATAAACTCGGATGCGCCAATGCCAACGAACACGATGAGCATGCAGGCAAGGTTGATAGTGAAGGCCGAATTTGCAAAGCAGCGACGAGCGGCCTCGGCAAGGGACATGGGGCGCTCGCCGGCCTCCGGCTTAACATGCGGCAGCGTGTAGAGCCCCACGATAAACGAGATGACGCCAATAGGCAGGTTGATGAGGAAGATACTCTCCCAGGGAAAGCTTGCCACCAGCATGCCGCCCAGCACGGGGCCACACATCATGCCGAGGGCCACGAAGGTCGCGAGAATACCCATGGCACGACCTCGTTCGCGCGCCGGAAACGACTCGGTGATGATACCCATGTTGTTAGCCATGGCCGCTGCGCAACCGATGCCCTGAACAATGCGTGCCAGGATAAGAACCTCGAGCGAGGCCGAAAGGCCGCACAGCAGCGAACCGACCGAAAAGACGATGACGCCCAGCTGGAACACATTCACCTTGCCGCGCACGTCACCCAGACGGCCAAACAGCAACATAGCCACGCATGTCGCAAGCAGATACACCGAACTCACCAGCTGAATGCGGTCGAGGCCCACGCCCAGCTCCTTTTGCATCACGGGCAGCGCCACGGTCACGACGGTCGAATCCAGACACACCATAAACGTCATGATGAGCACAGTAAACAGAATCGCCCATTTGTTCTTGCCATGGGTATCGCCCTCTAGGGCAATGTGCTCGCGGCGCAGCTGCTCAGCGGTTTTCTCCATATCCATCCTTTCGAGTGGCCCAACGCAAAAAACGGGGCCCCAATCGCCTGCAAACAGTCGCGATTGGGGTCCCGCCTACGGAATCGGAACGAAAGGTCGCCGAAGCTTTCTGCCAGCATCGGCGCCTTGTGCGAACGCTAGCCTAGCACTGCTCGAGCGCCTGCTCAAGGTCGGCAATCAAGTCGGCCGTGTCCTCGAGGCCGCACGACAGGCGCACCATGTCGGCGGAGATGCCACAGGCGATGAGCTCCTCATCGTTCATCTGGCGGTGCGTAGCGTTAGCAGGATGCAGGCAGCAAGTGCGGGCGTCGGCCACGTGCGTGGCGATCTGGGCGAGCTTGAGGCTCTTCATAAAGGTCTCGGCCGCCGCGCGACCACCGTTAAAGCCAAAGCTCACGACGCCGCAGGTACCGTTGGGCATGTACTTCTGAGCCAGGTCATAGTACTTGTCGCCCTCCAGGCCCGGATAGCTCACGAAGCGCACCTTGGGATGGCTCTGCAGGAACTTGGCAACGGCCAGGCCGTTCTCGCAATGACGCGGCATGCGCACATGCAGGCTCTCGAGCGAGCTGTTCAGGAAAAACGCCGCCTGCGGGTTCTGCATGGGGCCAAGATCGCGCATGAGCTGCGCGGTGGCCTTGGTAATGAAGGCGCCCTCGCGACCGAACTTCTCGGCATACGTCACGCCGTGGTAGCTCTCGTCGGGCGTGGTGAGACCCGGGAACTTGTCCGCATGAGCCATCCAGTCAAACTGACCGTGGTCGACGATCACGCCGCCGAGGTAGGCAGCATGGCCATCCATGTACTTGGTGGTGGAGTGCGTAACGATGTCTGCGCCCCACTCAAAGGGACGGCACATCACGGGCGTCGGGAAGGTATTGTCGACCATCAGCGGCACGCCGTGGTCATGTGCGGCCTTGGCAAAGCGCTCAATATCGAGCACGGCAAGGGCGGGGTTGGCGATCGTCTCGCCAAAGACGAGCTTGGTATTGGGCTCAAAGGCTGCCTCGAGCTCCTCGTCGGTGCAGTCGGGGGCAACGAACGTGCAGGTCAAACCCATGCGCTCCATGGTATGTGCGAGCAGGTTGTAGGTACCGCCGTAGATGGCAGAGCTCGCGACCACGTGATCGCCAGCGCCGGCCACGTTAAAGATCGCGAGGAAGTTCGCAGCCATGCCCGAGCTCGTGAGCATCGCAGCGGTACCGCCCTCCATCTCGCAGATCTTTGCGGCAACCAGATCGCACGTGGGGTTCTGCAGACGGCTGTAGAAGTAGCCCGACTCCTCCAGGTCGAACAGCTTGCCCATGTGCTCGGACGTGTCGTACTTCCACGTGGTTGACTGGTAGATAGGCACCTGACGCGGCTCTGCATCACCCGGGCGATAACCGCCCTGAACACACGTCGTACCGATGGTCTGCTCGCTCATATCCAACTCCCTTACTTGGGTTTTGTTTTATTCGGTTCACGATACCGCTACCGCACACCCCTCTCAACCCATCCTCAAGGTGGGTTATGAGACAAATGAATCAAGGGTGTTTGTCTCAACCTTAGGCATTTGCTCTATAGATAAAAATGAGGCATACATGAAGCTCTCGATGACTACATGCATCGGCACGGGTACCATAAGCGGGTACACCGTGACCAAGGAGACAACGATGAAGCAAATCGATACGGCCCAGCTCGACATCACCGCCTGTCAGGCTCAGGCTGCCGAATACCACGCCCGTGGCTTTAACTGTGCACAGGCCGTCGCCTGTACGCTCGCACCTGCCGTCGGGCTCGACCCCCAGGTCGCCTTTACCCTCACAGAGGGCTTTGGCGCCGGCATGGGTGGCATGACCGAAACCTGCGGCGCCATCTCGGGCGCCGTGGCCATCATGGGCTTTGTAATGAGCGACGGCATGGAAAACCCCAAGACCAAGGGCCAGACCTACAAGCTATCGCGCGAAATCGCCAAGCGTTTTGGCGAGAAGAACACGACGACCGTCTGCGGCACGCTCAAGGGCATCGGATCGGATAAGGGTCCGCTCCGCAGCTGCCCCGGCTGCATCGACGATGCCGTCGAGATCGCCTGCGATGTGCTAAAGCAGCTCGCCGAGTAGACGGCAGCAACATAAAACGACGGCCGGCGCGCTTGGGATCCATCCAAAAGCACGCCGGCCGTCGTCGTTAGAACTCGGCAAATTCGGGAGCGCCGAACTCAATCTCCTCGCGCCCCGCCATAAGCTCGCGCATCTTGGCGCAAAACGGCTCCTGCTCCCCCGCCTTAAACACCAAATGAAGTGTCACGGCATCCGCGTAATCGGTATCCGAAACCTTGGCACCCGAATCCTGCGCCAAACGAAGCACCTGCTCATACTGCGGATAGGCCACATGCACGTCAACCGGTACGACGCTCGTCATCTCGACGATCTGCCCGGCCTCCCGAGCAGCCGCCACCGCCGCCTGCGTCGCCGCGGTATAGGCGCGTACCAATCCACCAGGCCCCAACAGCGTGCCGCCAAAATAGCGCGTCACTACGCAGCAAACATTTTTGAGCTCCGCGCCGCGCAACACCTCGAGCGTCGGCATACCGCTCGTGCGGCTCGGCTCACCATCGTCGCTTTGGCGTTCGCGTCCATCGACCAAAATCCACGCGGGAACATTGTGTCGAGCGTCGTAATGACGCTTGCGAACTGTCTCGATAAAGGCATTCGCCTCATCCTCGGACTCAATATGGACCAGCTGGGCAATAAACCGGCTCTTGCGGTCCACAAACTCGCCCGAAGCCTCAATATTCGATTGCAAAGTAAAATAGCTGTCCAACAAAGCCCCTCAATAACAAGCAAAGCAAAAACAGCCTCAATAATACGGCAAAGGGTGTACCGTTGCCCTCGCCAACAAGAACGGAAACACCAATGATGCCGTCGCCAGCAGCGAGAACCCGTCAGCGCGAGCAAGGTGCCTTAAAAGCCGAAGGCATTGACCTTATGGTCATGCCCGAAGGCTTGAAAGGCAGATTGCCGCGCTGGCGGGTTCGCAGCGTCGACAAAGTGCTGAGTGGGCCTATAAGCCGGGTTCTGTCGTGAACGGTCATTTATCTTGTCTGCACGTTACCGTGCAGCTCCACGCACGCTACCCGAACGCGGACCGGGCCGGCCCATAGCGTTCCTATTCGCGCTTGCTCCGGATGGGGCTTGCCAAGCCGCCGTGTTGCCACGACGCTGGTGGTCTCTTACACCACCGTTTCAGCTTTTCCCTTTACGCCTTGCGGCGCAGGTGGGAGTCTTCTTTTCTGCGGCGCTTTCCGTCGGATCACTCCGCCCGGCCGTTAGCCGGCATCCCGCCCTCTGGAGCCCGGACTTTCCTCACGCGTGCTGCAAGCAGCACATCGCGCGACCGTCTGGCCCACTCAGCAGTGCAAGAGTGTAGCACACCGTTGCCGCAGGCAATGACACAACACAAGCGTTCGACACGATAAACCAAGAACCACGCCATGCAGTACAATAAGGTCGTCGATGGGCAACGTCGTCAGTCGAGACACGACCGCGCTCCGCGCCCCCTCCGTCTACTCGGTGCGTTCCCGCCTCCTCCCCGAGGCGGGATGTCGGCATTTTTTCATGCACCGACAACCCAATAGCCTGCAGACAGCCCGGACAGCATTGCGCCCGGGTTGTATCGCGCACATCAGCAGCAAATGCAAAAAGGGACCCGTCCATTGCGGACGGATCCCTTAAAACAAGTGATCGTCAAACCGATTTACTCGGCGTCGGTCTCCTCGTCCTTCTTCTCGGAAGGCAGCGGGGTAACCTCGATCTCGACGCCCAGAGTCTCAGCAGCAGACTTCATGGACAGGGAGATACGACGACGGTCGAGGTCGATCTCCATGACCTTGACCTGAACCTTGTCGCCCACATGGGTGACCTGAGAAGGCTGATCGACGTGCTTGTTGGCCATCTCGGAGATGTGCACCAGGCCCTCGATGCCCTCGCCCAGGTCGACGAAAGCGCCGAACGGGACAAGCTTGGTCACAGTGCCCTCGACGATGGCGCCGACGGGGTACTTCTTGACCAGTGCGCGCCACGGATCCTCGGTGGTCTGCTTGAGACCCAGGGAGATGCGCTCGCGGTTGAGATCGACGTCGAGAACCTCGACCTCGACCTCCTGGCCGACCTTGACAACCTCGGAAGGATGGTTGACGTGGTTCCAAGAGAGCTCGGAGATGTGGATAAGGCCGTCGATACCGCCGAGGTCGACGAAGGCGCCGAAGTCGACGATGGAGGAAACGGTGCCCTGGAGACGCATACCAGACTTGAGCTTGGACAGGATCTCGGAGCGCTCGGCCTTACGGGACTCCTCGAGCACGACGCGACGGGAGAGGACGACGTTGTTGCGGTTGCGGTCCATCTCGATAACGCGGGCCTCGATACGGGTGCCCATGTAAGAGGTGAGGTCCTTGACGCGACGGAGGTCGACGAGGGAAGCGGGCAGGAAGCCACGCAGGCCGATGTCGAGGATCAGGCCGCCCTTGACAACCTCGATAACCTCGCCCTCGACGTTCTCGCCGGAGTTGAACTTCTCCTCGATGCGGTTCCAAGCACGCTCGTACTCGGCACGTTTCTTGGACAGAACCAGACGACCGTCCTTGTCCTCCTTCTGGAGAACCAGAGCCTCGATGGGATCACCGAGTGCAACGATGTCTGCAGGGTTAGCGTCCTTGCGGATGGACAGCTCGCGGACCGGGATAACGCCCTCGGACTTGAATCCGATGTCAACGAGCACCTCGTCATGCTCGATCTTAACGACAGTGCCGTTAACGAGATCGCCCTCATCAAAGTCGGTAATCGTACCGTCGATGAGGTTGTTCATCTCCTCCTCGTTGACATCGTCAAGAGAGAAAATGGACGAGTTCTGAATCTCACTCAAAGGTGGACCCCTTTCGAACTACGGGGCCCCGATTGCTAGGACCTACAGAAGGGTGCGACAAGCACACAACGTTTAGGAACACTCGGGAGCCGACAGATACTAATGTGACGCTTATGCAATCACGTTCGTATAGGTTACGGGGAAATCATTTCGATTTCAAGCGTGAACTGCGATTTTTTACTCGTATGGAGACTTTTTCGCAATCTTGTGGACGACCGTCCCCATAAGTTGACGATAGGCAGTTAGGCATACGGCTTTGGGGTAAAGTATCCCAGACATACGATTCTGGAACGATTTTTCGAGAAAGGTGCCCGCGTGCTCAAAGCAGTCGTTTTCGATATGGACGAGACGCTTCTTAGCATCAACCTCAACGCGTTCATCCTTCGGTATTTTAAGGATGTCTCGTCGATGCTCGCGGATATCGGTCGCCGCAGCCGCGGTGGCACGATGGCGCGCCTCGGCACCATCCTGGTCGACCTCAACGCCAATCGCCGAAGCGGCACGGACAACCGCACCAATCTTGAGTTTTACCGCACTGAGGTTGAGCGCCGATGCGGCATCTGCCTCTCCGATCCCCTCATCTACGAGGCGTTTACCTACTACGACCGCGAAGTGCTTCCATACAAGAACGACGATGTCATCAACGCTCACGCCATGCCGGGCGCGCACGCCGCGCTCCAGGCCGTACAGGACGCAGGGCTGCGCTGCGCGCTCTTTACCAACCCCAGCTTTCCGCAGGGGGCCATCGAGTGCCGCATGGGCTGGGGCGACCTGGCCGACGCCCCCTTCGAGCTCGTCACGCACATGGGAAACACCACCCGCTGCAAGCCCGATGCCACCTACTATCTAGAGCAGCTTCAGGTGATGGGGCTCGAACCGCACGAGGTCCTTATGGTGGGCAACGATCCCAAACGCGACTTCCCTAGCCCCGCCTGCGGCATTCAGACTGCCTATGTAGGCCAGGGCAAGCCCAACCGAGTCACCTGGCGCGGAACCATGGAAGGCTTCGCCCGCGACTTTAACGCCGTAGTAGAGGCCTTCTACGAGCACCAAGTAGCCGACGAACTGTCCTAGCACACTTGGGTTTTGCCGATCATGATGTTGAGGATCTCGACGTCGGTGTCCTTCATGCCCACGCGGCCTACGTAGCCCATGCTAGCAATCGTCTGTTCAACGGTATCTTGGATCAGACCCTCGCCGGCGCGGAAGCCGCGACCCTGCATGGCCATATCATGACCCAGAATCGCCGCGTCAACGGCAGCGGAAATCTTGGCGGCGCAGCTTGCCTTGGCGCCATCGCACACGATGCCGCCAACGTTGCCGAGCGTGTTCGAGACTGTCGCGCCGATCTGCTCGCGCGTGCCACCACACAGCCAGGTAATCGCGGCGCCGGCACCGCACGCAGCGCAAATAGCACCGCAAAACGCCGAGAGCGCACCAATATAGCTCTTGATATGCACGGCGATAAGATCGGACAGCATCACGGCGCGCACCAGGCGATCGTGGTCGCAGCGCAGGTACTCGGCATACTCCATAACGGGCAGTGCGCAGGTAATGCCCTGGTTGCCCGAGCCGCACACAATGGCGACCGGCAGCGCACAGCCGTTCATGCGGGCGTCGGACCCGGCGGCCGCACGGGCGCGGGCACGGCAGGCGACGTCATCGGCACGAGCACCCAACAGCGTGCGGCCAACCTCGGCACCCCAAGCGTGCGCCAGGCCCTCGGCGCTGATCGCGCCGTTCAGCTCAATCTGACGCTCAACGGCAGCGCGGGCACCATCGATGTCGCCGTCCTCAATAAAGTCGATGATGGACTCAATCGACATGGGCGTGTCAGCGCTATCTGCCGCACGCTCGGCCACAACGCGCTCGGCGCAGGCGGCACACTCCCCCGCCGACTTGCCGCATACCGGAATACCGTCGAGCGTATGGCACGTGACATTGGTGTGGTGGTCGGTAATCTCGACGACTGCGGTATGGCCCCCGGCTGTGGCAGTCACCTTGATGTAGAGGTTGGGCACACCCTCGACAAGCGACACATCGCAGTAACCGGCATCGGCGAGGAGCTCGGCCACGCGAGCACGGTCCTCGTCGTTAACGCTCTCGAGCACCTCGAGCGCGCTCTTGGCGTCGCCGCCCACGGCACCCAGCACGGCCGCCGCTTCAATACCGTGCATACCACCCGAGTTGGGCACGGTCACGCTCTTAACGTTCTTGATGATGTTGCCCGAGCAGGCGACATCCATATGATCGGGTTCGCAACCGAGCGTCTGGCTCGCCAGCGCCGCTGCATAGGCAACGGCAATAGGCTCGGTGCAGCCGAGCGCACAGACAAGCTCGCGGTTCAAAACATCGCAAAACGCGGTATCACGAAGGGAATCGGCAGACATAGGTATCTCCTACTTGTATAACGGGCTGGACTCTCAAGAATAGTTAGCTCTTTTATTTGATAACAATGCATCAAAAACCGCAACCATGGTTCCGACGGACGGCGTTCAAGCGCAATCTGACGGCATTCATTCATGCGAAGCCGGTCTTGTCGCATGCTAAAGCGTTTGACCAAAAAACGCCCGAGCGTTTACGCAAAAGTCGCGCTATCATGCAGTCGAACGCGGTAAAACCTTTAGCAATTCTGCCGCACGGACCAGAGAGGAACCACTCATGAAGATTGGTATCGGCAACGACCATGCCGCCGTCGAGCTCAAGAACATCATCTCCGAGCACCTGAAGGAGCGCGGCTGCGAGGTCGTGAACTTTGGCACCGACACCTCCGAGAGCTTTGACTACCCCATCGCCGGATACAAGGTGGGTAAGGCCGTTGCCAACGGCGACGTCGACCTGGGCATCCTCATCTGTGGCACCGGTGTCGGAATTAGCCTGGCTGCCAACAAGGTCGAGGGCGTACGCGCCGTCGTGTGCTCCGAACCCTTCAGCGCTAAGCTCTCGCGCATGCACAACAATACCAACGTGCTCGCCTTTGGCGCCCGCGTCGTGGGCTCCGAGCTCGCCAAGATGATCGTCGACGAGTGGCTCGACGCCGAGTTTGAGGGCGGCCGCCACGAGCGTCGCGTTAACCTCCTCAACGAGATCGACCACACGCGCGGCCTCAAGGTCGTCGACGAGGCCTAAAGACCTACAAAGCCATACGCTAACGCCAGCCCCCGCCCGGAAGAAACATCCGGACGGGGGCTCTTTAGTAGATTTCTAAGCGGTTACCAAAAATCTACTGGAATAAAAAGGGCGCCGCGGATGGAATTCCGCGGCGCCAAAGCCACACGCTAACAGCTTTAAGGAGTCAAAGCTGGTTTAGCCAAAGAAGCGCTTGATCTCGATCTCGGCGTTCTCCAGGCAGTCGGAGCCGTGAATCACGTTGGCGTTGACATCGACAGCGAAGTCGCCGCGAATGGTGCCGGGAGCAGCATCAAGCGGGTTGGTAGCACCCATAAGGGTGCGCATCTTGGAGACAGCGGAGAGACCGGAAACGACCATCTTGACGACCGGACCGCTCGTCATAAAGTCACAGAGACCGCCAAAGAAGGGCTTGTCGGCCAGATGGGCGTAGTGCTCCTCGACGGTAGCGCGCTCGAGCGTGGTCATCTCCATGCGCTCGATGACAAGGCCGCTACGCTCAATGCGAGCGACGATCTCGCCGATCTTACGGTCACGCACGGCGTCGGGCTTAATCATGATGAAGGTCTTCTCGATAGCCATAAGGTAGCCTTTCAAGTAGGTTCGCGCGTGCCCAAGTCCCATTCCGGCACCCGCCTGGACTGCATCGTAACAGAGTTTTAGCTGCAGTTAAACAGAAAGCTGTGTTTTGAAACGTTACAATTTATTAAAGCGTTCCATTTGTGTCACTTTTGTTTTGAAGCCCGATTAGAGTACCATCCGACCGCGCATCAACCGCATCGAACCGAGCGGACGGTCGATTGCCGCCCGTGAACGTACCCCCTTCACAACCTGCCCAAAGGTCCTACAGAAGTTCTCGACAAGCCCTTCTCCCATAGCAATAAAATACGGGCGCCCGCACCAGCAGACGCCCGTAAAAGCAAAAACGATTTATCAATAAATAGGCAAAGCCGCTTCAGCCAAACCCCTACTTTGCACCGTGGCCAATCTCGACGACCTTGGTCAGCGATCCAAACACGCCTTCATCGGCAACGAGCTTTGCCTCGGCACGTTGCAGCTGTACGGCAACGGCGGCAGGGGCGGTGCCGCCCTCGGTCGTGCGCGCAGCGACAATCGACGGGATATCGAGCGCCTCGGTAATATTGCGCTCAAAGAGCGGGCTTGCCTCCTGGAACACCTCAAACGGCAGGTCCTCAAGATTGCAGCCACGCTTCTCGCACATCAGGACCAGATGCCCCACCACGGCATGCGCCTCGCGGAACGGCAGACCACGCTTGGCCAGGTAATCGGCAACATCGGTGGCGGCAAGGTGCCCCACGCCGCACTCGCGCGCCATGGCATCTTCGTTGACGGTCCAGGTCGAAATCATACCGGCCATAACAGACAGGCACTGCATGAGCGTATGGGCGGTATCGAGCGCGCCCTCCTTGTCCTCCTGCAAGTCCTTGTTATAAGCGAGCGGCAAGCCCTTCATGGTCACGAGCAGCTGAACCAGGTTGCCATAGACTCGACCGCTCTTGCCGCGGATAAGCTCGGCAAAGTCGGGGTTCTTCTTCTGCGGCATGATGGACGAACCGGTGGAGTAGGAGTCGGAAAGCGTGATAAAGCCAAATTCGGAGCTCGACCACAGCACGATCTCCTCGGAAAGACGCGACAGGTGCATCGCCATGACGGAGCCGGCATAATGCAGGTCGAGCAGGAAATCACGGTCGGAAACCGCATCGAGCGAGTTGGGAATCACACCCGCAAAGCCAAGTTCGGCAGCCGTCATCTGACGATCGAGTGGATAGCTCGTACCGGCAAGAGCGGCAGCACCCAGCGGGCAGTTGTCAGCGGCGTCAAAGGCGGCCTTCAGGCGTGTAAAGTCGCGCGCGAACATCCAGGAATACGCCAGCAGATGATGCGAGAGCAGCACGGGCTGAGCATGCTGCATGTGCGTATAGCCCGGCAGAATCACCTTGTCGTACTTTTTAGCCGCATCCACCAGCACATGGCGCAGTTCAAGATTGGCCTCCATGAGCTCCTTGGCCAGCGCCTTGACGCCCAGGCGCGTATCGGTCGCCACTTGGTCGTTGCGCGAACGCCCGGTATGCAGGCGCTTGCCCGCCTCGCCGATACGACGGGTCAGCTCGCTCTCGATGGACATATGAATGTCCTCGTCGTTGATATCGAAGGTGAAGTTGCCGGCATCGATATCCTGTTCGATTCCGGTCAGGCCCTCGGCAATCGCCTGCTCGTCCTCGGCGCTGATAATGCCCTGGGCCGCTAGCATCTTGGCATGCGCCTTAGAGCCGGCGATATCCTGCTTATAGAGATGTTTGTCGACCGGCAGCGACGCGCCAAACTCCTGCGTGACCTCGGCCACACCCGCCTCAAAACGACCGCCCCAAAGAGCCATGGAACCGTCCCCTTTCATCAAATACCAAAACAAGCGCCCAAAGCAATGCGCCCTGTCGCTAAAGCGATTTTTCAACCGCTAGTTTTACACACTCCCCGCCGTGCGCGGGGGCCATGTAGCTAATTTGCAAAGAAGTGACGCACCATGCACTTGGCGCCCAGCGTCTCCCTTCGGATGTTGCCCTGCGAACCATCGACCCAGGCCTTCAGGCTCATAGGGACGTCCTCGACCTTTGCAGCATCGAACTCGGGCGCGAGGGCAAGTAGAGCATGCGCGATAGCATTAAACATAATGGATACTCCTCATATATATAGGCGCAGAGCCGCCAAATTGATAGAAGGAGCCCCGCCGGACAACCCCGGCGGGGCTCGGACTCAGCCGCAGACGCGGCATCATATATGCGGGCGGAACGTAGGGGCCACCGATGTTAAGAAGTGTCAGCAAGCATAACGAAAGGTAGGGACCCCGTGCGCCCGTTATGTATCACGCGGATGGGCCGCGCGAATACCAAGGAAAGGAGGCGCTAGGCCTGGGCGGCAGCAGAGCTGGGACCCTGGACCTTAGCCCACGTCTTGAGCGACAGCGTATCGATCTCGATAAAGCCGGCGCTGGCCTTCTCGTCAAACGTGGTGTCGCGGTCGTAGGTGGCCAGACCGTAGTCGTAGAGGCTGAAGGGGCTCTTGCGGCCGACGACATGGCAGTTGCCCTTAAAGAACTTCAGACGGACGGTGCCGGTCACGAACTTCTGGGTGTCGGCCATAAAGGCGTCGAGCGCGTTTTTGAGTGGGCTGTACCACTGGCCGTTGTACACGGCGGTGGCCCAATCCTGCTCGAGCTTAATCTTAGTCTTGAGCAGGTCGCCCTCAACGCAAATGTCCTCGAGCGCCTTGTGGGCGGTGATGAGCGTCAGGGCGCCGGGAACCTCATAGCACTCGCGGCTCTTGAGGCCCACCAGACGATCCTCGACCAGGTCGAGACGGCCAAAGCCGTTGTCGCCCGCAATCTTATTGAGGGCGATGACGATCTCGGAGAGCTTCATCTTCTTGCCGTCGACGGCGACGGGCTTGCCGACCTCAAACTCAATCTCGGTATACGTCGGGGTGTCGGGCGTGTCCTCAGGATTCTTGGTCATAACCCAGGCGTCGTCGAGCGGCTCGTTCCAGGGATCCTCCAGGTGACCGCACTCAATGGCACGACCCCACAGGTTGTCGTCGATGGAATAGGGGTTGTCGTTGGCACCCTCGGGAACCGGCACGTTATGGGCGTGAGCATAGGCAACCTCGTCGGGACGGCACTTCAGATCCCACTCGCGAACGGGGGCGATAACCTTAAGCTCGGGGTCGAGGGCCTTGACCGCAGCCTCAAAACGAACCTGGTCGTTACCCTTGCCGGTGCAGCCGTGGGCGACATACGTGGCGCCAAACTCGTGAGCGACCTCGACAAGCTTCTTGGCGAGCAGCGGGCGAGACAGGGCGGAGAGCAGCGGGTACTTGTTCTCGTACATGGAATTTGCGGCGATGGCCTTAGTCAGGAACTCATCGGAGAACTCGTCGCGCAGGTCGAGCACCTGGCAATCGAGAACGCCCAGGTCGAGCGCCTTCTGCTTCTTGGCATCCAGGCCGGTCTCCTCCTGGCCCACGTTGCCGCAGACGCAAACGACATCAAGATTCTTCTCATCCTGGAGCCACTTGACACATACGGATGTATCAAGACCACCGGAATATGCGAGAACGACTTTTTCCTTGCTCATGGCTGTTTCCTTTCGCCCTTGGTAGCTAGTTAGAACATCGGTCAGTTGCAAGTCATTTCGAGGTCAAAAACCGTGCAATATCAGGTTAAATAGCAAAAAGCAGCACAACATGCCCTAGAAACATGCGTCTATGTCGTGCTAAAACCCAACGACCTCAAAATGACTCTGTTGAGGCAATTCGCCCCATGCGGACAGAGACGATTGTTATCGTCGTCGGGAAATTGCGCGCTGGCGTCGGATGGCATTGTCTGCAGTAGTGATGATCTTTACGAACTGCATCTGCCTCTCCTTTCACCTATCGCCGGGCGCAATTCTTATATCGTAAACGGTACCTTTTCCTCGGTAAACGGTTGTTTTCCGTCTCCGTTTTCGATGATCGCTATATTACGCTAAAGTGCCTGCTGTACAAGCGACAACTTCAAATTTCTGAAAAGTTTTTTCATTACTTTGTGAATGAAGATGCAAACGCGCGCCAATCCTGCGAAAATACGCCTGACTACGAGTTGATGGTTATAACGTCTGAAACAATTTCGAAACGAAAGGCTCGCTTTTATGCAAACTTACGAATCGGACGCCAATATCGGAAACATTAAGCTCATCGCCGTCGACATGGACAAGACACTGCTGACCGACGAGCGCGTGCTGCCGCAAGGCCTTGACGAACGCCTGGACAAGCTCGCCGAAGCCGGCATCGTATTCTGCCCCGCCAGCGGACGTCCCGCCCCCAAGCTCGAAGAGATGTTCGAGGGCATCAAGAACCGCCTCGCCTTTTGTCCCGACAACGGCGCATGCGTGATCTATCGTGGCAGCTATATCTATAAGAGCATTATCGACGTGGAGCTGTACCAGCAGGTCTTGAGCCGCGCCTCGGAGGATCCTCGCGCTGTCCCCGTCCTGTGCTGCTTCGACGAGTTCTACGTTCTTGCCCGCGACCATCAATACCACGACGAGATCAGCGTCTACTACAACACAATCAACTACGTCGACAGCTTTGAGGGCATTGATATCGAGTCCAACAAGATCTCGATCTTCTTCCCCGCCTACGATGCCGAGCCCGCATTCCGCGAGACCTATAGCCCCGAGTTCTCGGACAAGCTCTACGTCACCAATGCCGGGCGCGAGTGGATCGACTTCATGAACTTGGGCGTCGACAAGGGCGCCGGCGTCGCGCACCTATGCGAGCACCTGGACATCGATATCGCCGACGCCGCCGCCGTGGGCGATACGTACAACGATATCCCCATGCTGGAGCGCGTCGGACATAGCTTTATCGTGGACAACGCCGAGGAGCATATGAACGCGCATGCTAAGTGGCGCATTCCGAGCAACAACGACGGGGGCGTACTGACGCTCATCGACGCTATCTTGGCGGCTCGTTAAACTCGCCGCCATGCCCGGGGCCGGCCGTTTGATTTTTGTTCGGTCAGGTCCTGGGCTCGCTCGGAAAGCACATTAAGTGCTTTCCGGCTCGTGCGGAATCTACGAAAAACTAATCCGCGCCGCCCGGCCAGGTCCTAGGTTTACTTTCCTGCCGCCAAGATGGCGTCTTGAGTGTCTAGATACTTAGCTGAAATGATTTGAGCAGAGGGGAGCCCCTTGTTGGAAGGGGCTCCCCTCTGTTTTGGTTACTGTGGGACAAATTAATCAGTAGTGTTTGTCCCAAATCTTAAGTATGTGGGGGCTTGCGTCTTGGGCGAGCTTGCCTTACGGAGTGCTTCCCTATTTCGCGTCGGCCCAGGTTATGCCGGTGCTGGCTTCGGCGATCAACGGTACGCGGAGGTCTACTACGTGTTCCATGACGTCGCGGACCATGGCGGTGAGGCGCTCGACTTCATCGACGGGGCACTCAAAGTCCAGTTCGTCGTGTACCTGCAGGATCATATGGGCGGCAAAGCCTTCTTCTTCCAGGCGGCGGCTTACGCGGGCCATCGCGATCTTGATGATATCGGCGGCGGTGCCCTGCATGGGATGGTTCATGGCCGTGCGCTCGCCAAAGCCGCGGAGTTGCGGGTTTTTGGCCTTGAGCTCGGGAATATGGCGACGACGGCCGTACATGGTCTCGGCGTAACCCGTCTGCTTGGCACGCGCCACCACGTTGTCGAGGAACGTGCGCACGCCCGGGTATGCCTCGTAGTAGCGGTCAATCATGTCGCGCGCCTCGGCCATCGAGATATGCAGCGACTGCGACAGACCGTAAGCCTGCTGACCATACACGATGCCGAAGTTCACGGCCTTGGCGCGGCTGCGCAGGTCGGGCGTCACCTCGGACACCGGCACGCCAAATACGCGCGCGGCCGTCTCGGCATGGAAGTCCTCGCCCTCGTTAAAGGCGCGCACCAGATGCTCGTCGCCCGAAAGATGCGCGAGCAGGCGCAGCTCGATCTGTGAGTAGTCCACCGCCAAAAAGACGCTGCCCTCGCCTGCCGAGAACGCCGTCTTGACGGTACGTCCCAGCTCCGAGCGCGTCGGAATGTTTTGCAGATTGGGGTCGCTCGAAGACAGGCGCCCCGTCGCGGTGATGGTCTGGTTGTACGTGGTGTGCACACGCCCGTCACCACGGCGCAGCGGGCCCAGCGTGTCCAGATAGGTCGACTTAATCTTGGACTTCTCACGCCAGTCCAAAATCAGGCGCACGATCTCGTGGTCGCGGGCAAGGTCGCTCAGCACCTTGGCGTTGGTCGAATAGTAGCCGCGCTTGGTCTTTTTGAGGCCCTTGGTCGGAAGTCCCATAACATCAAACAGCACGTGCGAGAGTTGCATGGGGCTGCCGATGTTAAAGGTCTCGTCGCCGGCCAGGTCGCGAATGCTGCGCTCGACCTCGGCAATCTGGGTCGCCAGGCCCTCGGACAGACTGTGCAGGCGGTCGGGGTCCACGAGCATGCCCGCGCGCTCCATCTTGGCAAGCACCGGCACGAGCGGCATCTCGATCCCATCGAACACGTTGGCGGCGTTCTCGCGGGCCATGCGGTCACGCAGCGGTGCAACCAGCGCCAGCGTCAAGGCCGCCGTGCGAGCGGCGGGCGCAGGAGCGTCCTCGCCAGCACCCTCTGCGCCGCGCGCCGCAGGCAGCGCCATCTGCAGATACGTATCGGCCAGATACACCTCGTCAAACTCGGAGCGGTCGGAATCCAACAGGTAGGCGGCAACAACGGTATCGAAGATGCGCGTGGAATCGACTGCCAGCGGATCCATGAGCTCGAGCTCAGAAGAATCGATGGGCGAAAGCTCATGCAGCAGTGCCTTCATGTCCGGGCTCGCCACACGGCCTTCCATAAACAGACGCGCGAGCACGCCGGCAATCACGCCGTGGGCGAAGTTGAAGCCCTCAACCTCAGCCGCCGCACCGCTGTCGCCCTCCTCGAGCGCAAACAGGCCCTTGGACGTCGCCAACCACAGCGTGCGCGTCAGCCCAAAGAGCGCGCCCTCTTCCTTGTCATCGTCCACCACGGCGGCGACCCACTCGCCGGCATCAATCACGCGGGAGACCTCAGCCGCAACGGCACCAAGCGCGCCAGCATCGCCGGCGGCTGCGCGCAAAACGGCGGGAATCTCAAACGTGCTGGCAGCTGCCCCGCCCTCGCCGCCGATCAGCGCCAAGAAACGGTTCTGCATGGCGGTGATACCAAGCGTGCCCAGCGCCGCGGAAACCTCATCGGCGGAAAACGCCGGGAAGGACGTCGCCTCAAAATCGAGCTCAACGGGTGCATCGGTGCGGATGGTCGCCACCTTACGGCTCAGCAGCGCGTCGTCGATGTGTGCGCGCAGGTTTTCGCCCATCTTGCCCTTGACCTCATCGGCGTGTGCGATGACCTCGTCCAGGCTACCGTACTGCGCAATGAGCGCGCTCGCCTTTTTGGGGCCGATGCCCGGTACGCCGGGAATGTTATCGGACGTGTCGCCCTTCAGACCATAAAAGTCGGGCACGAGCGCCGGCGTGATGCCGTGATACAGATCGTCCACGCTCTCGGGCGTCATGATCGCCACGTCGGACAGGCCCTTACGAGTCGAGACCACGTTGACGTGCTCAGTCACGAGCTGATACATATCGCGATCACCGGTCACCAGCAGCATGTCGCAGCCGGCCTCCTCACCCAAGCGCGCCATGGTTCCCAGGATATCGTCGCCTTCCCAGCCCTCGGACTGCAGAATCGGCACATTGAGCGCACCGAGCAGCTCCTTGATCATGGGGAACTGCGCGTGCAGGTCGGGGTCCATGGGCGGGCGCTGCGCCTTGTACTGCGGCAGCATCTCCATACGCACGCGCGGCTTGCCCTTGTCAAACGCCACGACAACGCCGTCGGGATTAAAGGCATCGATCATCTTGAGGAACATGTTCAGAAAACCAAAGATCGCGTTGGTGGGGCGACCGTCCGGCGCGTTCATGGTCGGCGGCACGGCGTGGAAGGCGCGATGCATGAGCGAGTTGCCGTCGATGACGGCAAAGGTACGGCGCTTTTCAGACATATTGAATACCTCGCTTTGGGCTGGGCACGGTTTGCTCACACCAGTTTACACGCTCCCCGCCCCGCGGCCACCGCACATCAGGCTTCCCTGCCGCCGCGGGCCCGCGCGTGATACGATGGCTCACGGTACATCAACCAGCACGATCGATCCGAAAGGAGCCTGCGTCATGGAGCGTCCCAGCGCATGGAAAAAGTACACGCCACAGCAGATCGAGGAGCTCGAGGAGCTTTGCCGCGGCTATAAGCAGTTTTTGAGTGAGAACAAGACCGAGCGCCTGTGCGTCAAGGCCGGTATCAAGATGGCCGAGGAGGCGGGCTACGTCAATCTGGAGACCGTGATCGCCGAGGGCCGCGCGCTCAAGGCCGGCGACAAGGTGTACGCCGCCAACCACGGCAAGGACCTCATGCTCGTCAACCTGGGCACCGCCCCGCTCGAGCAGGGCTTTAACATCCTGGGCGCCCACGTGGACTCGCCGCGCCTGGACCTCAAGCAGAACCCCGCCTTCGAGGCCGGCGACATGGCTTATCTCGACACGCACTACTATGGCGGCGTCAAGAGCTACCACTGGGTCG
The DNA here is from genome assembly GCA_902835305.1 of Coriobacteriaceae bacterium. Taxonomy (GTDB): domain Bacteria; phylum Actinomycetota; class Coriobacteriia; order Coriobacteriales; family Coriobacteriaceae; genus Collinsella. Next base: position 200,538 of record CADFMD010000001.1, on the reverse strand, counting down.
CTTCCCCGCTCGCACTCGTGGGCGTCATCTGCAAAAAGGACGGCACCACCGTCGACATCAACATCGGCGACAAGGCCGACGACCCGGTCTTTACCATCTCCGACCTGCTGATCCACCTCTCGAGTGAGCAGATGGCCAAGCCCGCCAAGGACGCCGTCGACGCCGAGATCCTCGACGTGATCGTGGGCGGCCGCCCCGTCAAGTTTGACGAGGACGACAAGGACGCTCCCAAGGAGCCCGTCAAGCAGATGTTCCTGGATATCCTCAAGGAGCAGTACGACGTCGAGGAGGAGGACTTCCTCTCCGCCGAGATCGAGGTCGTGCCCTCCGGCCCCGCCCGTGACATGGGCCTCGACCGCTCCATGATTCTGGGCTATGGCCACGACGACCGTGTCTGCGCCTATCCGTCCATGCTCGCCCAGATCAACGTCGCCAACGTGGAGCGCACGAGCATCACACTCATCGTCGACAAGGAGGAGATCGGCTCCGTGGGCGCCACCGGCATGACGAGCCGCTTCTTCGAGAACACCGTCGCCGAAATCATGACGCTCGCCGGCGAGGATAGCCCGCTGGCCCTGCGCCGCGCGCTCGCCCGCAGCCGCATGCTCTCCTCCGACGTGTCCGCCGGCTTCGACCCGGGCTACGCCGGCAAGTTCGAAACCAAGAACGCAGCCTTTATGGGTCGCGGCCTGTGCTTTAACAAGTACACGGGCAGCCGCGGCAAGGGCGGCTCTAACGACGCCGACGCCGAGTATGTGGCCCTCATCCGCGACATCATGGACGAGGCCGGCGTGGACTTCCAGACCTGCGAGCTCGGTCGCGTCAACGCGGGCGGCGGCGGCACCATCGCATACATCATGGCTAAGTACGGCATGAACGTCATCGACTCTGGCGTTGCCGTCCTGTCCATGCACGCCCTGTGGGAGGTCGCCAACAAGGCCGATATCTACGAGGCCTATCGCGGCTACAAGGCCTTCATCGAGCGCGCGTAACCAACCCTTCATCAGTTGCGGTGAAATACAGACTAACCTGGCCCATAAACGGCCAAAACAGACCGTATTCCACCGCAACTTCCTTTTTGGCAGAGGAGAGTCCATGCTGCAGGTCGTCATTTCGCCCGCCAAGCAGATGCGCGCGGCCCAAGATGCTTTTGAAGTCCTGGGCATCCCACCCTTTGCGCGCGAGACGGCTCGCCTCCACCGCGCACTGCTAGATATCGAGCGGAATGAAGGCAGCGACAGCCTGCAGGCGCTATGGAACGTGAGTGACAAACTGCTGGGGCCTTGCCTCAACACCCTGCATGAGTTCGGGCCCATCCTGAAAAACGGCGATCTCGACAATCCCGCACTCGCCTGTCACCTCTCCCCTGCCGTCATGTCCTACCACGGCATTCAATACCAGAGCATGGCGCCCGAGGTGATGGATTCCGCGCAGCTCGCATGGCTGCAAAGCCACCTGTGGATCCTCTCTGGCCTCTACGGGTGCGTTCGCCCCTTTCATGCCGTGGAACCATATCGGCTGGAAATGGGCGCGAAGCTCGCCGTTGACGATGCCCCAGACCTCTACGCGTTTTGGAGCGACAAGCTCGCGCGGGCTATCGCCCCGGCAGGCTCAAACACCACGATCGTCAACCTCGCCAGCGTAGAGTACGCCAAAGCCGTTCTGCCCCATCTCGCGGGCGACGCCACGGTCGTCACGTGCCTCTTTGGCGAAGGCATCCGCAACGGCAAGCCCATCCAGCGCTCGACCGCCAGCAAAAAGGCACGTGGTTCCATGGTGCGCTGGATGGCAGAAAACAAGCTCGAGGATGTAAGCGGGCTCACCGCGTTTGACGTTGGTTATCGTCACTTTCCCGAGCTTTCAAATAAGAACACTTTGGTCTTCCTGAACGAACAGACCTTGTAGGACCACCGCTACTTTTGAATGTGCTGCCCAGGCACGGCGTCTATTCCGCCAAGCCGTCGGCTTTGGCAACTTCGTTTGTCGAGCCGTCCTGATAGGTAATCTTGACATGCTCCACCTCGGACACCGCAACACCCGTCGGGGGCTCCAAGCGCCATTCCGTCAGCGCGATATCCATAGTCGTAGGCACGTCGCCCTGATTCTTGAGCTTCACCGTCAGCGTTTTGAGCGCCGCATCATACGTCACGCGTTCGATTTCCTCACCAGGAATAGACCCACCGCTCAGCTGAAGCTGGACAAATCCATCGCGCGAATACCAATAGTCGCCCGGCGCGGCAACGGTATTGCCGCCCGTAACCTTCACTGTCATGATCGGCAGGGCATCGTCGGCCTCGAACTCCCATGCAGCGCCGCCGTGACCGCCAAACGTCCAGATACAAAAGGCAATCACCAGCACGGCAAGCACCGCAAAACCGATCGCGACAAGGCCATGGTGCGCACGGCTTTCCTCGGCCGATACATCCCATTGCGTCTCTCGATATAGATGCTTGTCTTCCATGTTCGCCTCCCCACAGGCACGCTCGTTAGGCCAATCGCACCCATTCGAGCTATACTTGAGCCCATTACATAAACGGGGAGCTTGCAGGACAGGACGGCAGGCTGAGACTGGGCGCGCCCGCCCTGACCCGCAAACCTGATATGGGTAATGCCAACGAAGGGAGCCGTGCCAATGAGCACACAGACCGAGCCCAAGCTCGTCACGCAAATCGACTTCGCCCGCGCCGGGCAGATCACGCCGCAGATGAAGGAAGTCGCCGAGCGCGAGCATCGCGACCCCGAGTACATCCGCGAGCGCGTGGCCGACGGCCGCATCGCCATTCCCGCCAACATCGTGCACATCAAAAAAGGCATGCGCGCCTTTGGTGTCGGCGAGGGCCTGTCTACTAAGGTCAACGTCAACCTGGGCATCTCGGGCGATAAAGCCGATGCCGCCGAGGAATGGAAGAAGGTCAAGATCGCCGAGGACTTTGGCGCCGACGCCATCATGGACCTTTCCAACTCGGGCAAGACGCGCCAGTTCCGCCAGCAGCTCATCGACGAGACGCCGCTCATGGTGGGCACCGTCCCCATGTACGACGCCATCGGCTACATGGAAAAGCCGCTGGTCAAGCTTACCAAGGATGACCTGTTCGAGGTTGTGCGCGCGCACGCCGAGGACGGCGTGGACTTTATGACCATCCACTGCGGCATCAACAAGTCGGTCACCAAGACCTTTAAGGAGACCGGCCGCTTGATGAACATCGTGAGCCGCGGCGGCTCGCTGCTGTTTGGCTGGATGGAGATCACCGGCAACGAAAACCCCTTCTACGAGTACTTTGACGAGCTGCTCGAGATCTGCCACGAGTACGACGTGACGATTTCGCTCGGCGACTCCTGCCGCCCGGGCTGCCTCTACGACTCCAACGACGCCACCGAGACCGCCGAGATGATCGAGCTGGGCAAGCTGTGCAAGCGCGCTTGGGCCGCCGGCGTCCAAGTCATGGTCGAGGGCCCGGGTCACATGGCGCTCGACGAGATCGCCGCCAACATGAAACTGCAGAAGCGCCTGTGCCACAACGCCCCGTTCTATGTGCTCGGGCCGCTGGTGACCGATATCGGCGTGGGTTACGACCACATCACCGCCGCCATCGGCGGCGCTATCTCCGCCAGCTCCGGCGCCGACTTCCTGTGCTACGTGACGCCGGCCGAGCACTTGTGCCTGCCCAACGCCCAAGACGTGCTCGATGGCCTCATGGCCACTAAGATTGCCGCGCACGCCGCCGATATCGCCAAGAAGGTGCCGCACGCCCGCGACATGGACGACAAGATGGGCCAGGCACGCCGCAAGCTCGACTGGGACTCCATGTGGAAGTACGCGCTCGACCCGGTCACCGGCAAGAAGCGCTACGAGGAGTCCCCCGCCGCCACCGAGGGCACCTGCACCATGTGTGGCAAGATGTGCGCCGTCCGCACCGTCAACAAGGTGTTCGAGGGTACGACGATCGATCTCGGCATGGAGGACTAACTCGTCACCGGAGCCACAATCAGTAACATGGTGTTCGTCAATTGTTGACGTGTGAACATTTGCTCACATTTGCGTAAAGATTGCATCGCCCGCCCGGGTTCGACATAGAGTCGGCCCGGGCATCTTTATAATGCTGGCTTAAAGACCCATTTGATTCCGACCGAACAAGGGAGCAAACATGGATCGCAGTAAGGTACCTGCCGTCCTGTCCATCGCAGGATCCGATTCCAGCGGTGGCGCCGGCATTCAGGCCGACATCAAGACCATCACGGCGCACCGTCTGTATGCCGAGACGGCCATCACCGCCATCACCGCACAAAACACGCTCGGTGTCACCGCCGTGCAGGACATCTCCCCCGATATTGTCGCTGCGCAGATCGACGCCGTATTTGACGATATCCGCCCAAGCGCCGTCAAGATCGGCATGGTTTCCTCTGCCGAGATTATCGAGGTTATCGCCGACCGCCTGAGCGCCTGGAACGCGACAAACGTGGTAGTCGACCCCGTCATGGTAGCCACCTCGGGCGCACGGCTGATTGCCGAAGATGCCGCCGAGGCGCTCACCCGCCGCCTGTTCCCGCTGGCGACGGTTATCACGCCCAATATTCCCGAGGCCATGGCCCTGCTCGACTACGAGGTCGACTCCGAGCGCACGCAGCAAAATGCTGCCATGCTCCTCGCCCGCCGCTTTGGCTGCGCATCCCTCGTTAAGGGTGGGCATCTTGTCAACGAGGCCAACGATGTATTGGCCGAACCCGCGCCACTCGATGACGAGGGCAACCATCTGGGCGATCCGCTCACCACGTGGTTCCGCCACAAGCGCATCGAGACCGACAACACACACGGCACCGGCTGCACGCTTTCGTCCGCCATCGCCTGCGCGCTGGCTCAGGGCATGGATCTTGCCGACGCCGTCAACGCCGGCAAGGCCTACCTAACGGGCGCTCTCGCCGCCGGCTTTGACATGGGCAAAGGCTCTGGCCCCGTCAACCACATGTGGCAGTACTAAATAGCCAGTAACCTGCCAAAAAGAGACAGGCTACCTTGCACCAAAAACCGTCGCAACATTCGATGAAAATCGTGCAAACGCGAAAAATCATCGGATGTTGCGACGGTTTGATTTTAGATAGCGGTCGAGCAAAGGGCCGGGGCGTCTAGTCGTCGGCGAGTTGAATTCCCAACAAACCCGAGAGTGCCAGCGCCTGCTCGGCATTGACCGTCAGGCCACGCAGCTCATGGTAATCGCCCGAAACAACGGGCGCTGCAAATGTACAGCGCGACACATCAACGCCGGAAAGCGACGTCTTGAACACATCAACACGCGTCAGGTCACAGCCATCCAGGCGTATCTGACCCAGCTTGGCACCCTGAAACGCAGCCTCTCTCAGACGTGTATCGCATGCTGTCATAGGGCCAATGCGTCCCTCCGAAAGGTTCGTATAGCTCAAATCGCACGATCCAAACGACACGCTCGACAGGCGCGCCTTGAGCAAGTTGAGTCCCGGTGCCGAGCAGTCAACGAAGTCGCAGCGGCTGAGCCAGCAGCCTTCCATGTTGCAGCGGATAAAGCGGCAACCGCGAAACACCACGTCGCGAAACGTCGAGCCGCTCCAGTCAACGCTATCGAACTCGCAAGATCGGAACACAACGCCATCGAAGGTCGCGCCGTTCGCCACGTCGTAGGCAAGATCCAAATCCTCAAAAGCGGTATTGGAGACGAGCTCATCGCCCTCGGCAAAGAGGTCGATGAGCTCGTCCATGCCCATATGGCAGCCAATCCGTTCGTTTACCCGGGCAAAACCACCACAAAGGTGCCTGTCCCCTTTGCGGTGGCTTGGGGCCGTGCTACTCACCGAGCATCTCTTTGAGCTTGGCTGCCACGGCGTGACCCAGGCTCTCGTGGCTTTCGGGCATCATATGCAGATAGTCGATATCGCCCGGCTCGGCAAACTCGGCGGCATTCAAAAAGTCGCAGCCAAACTGCTCGGCCACGTGCGCATAGTACTCGCCAAAATGCTCAGATGCCTCAACGGAATGCTCGTCAAAGTCGGTCATATACACATCGGCGATCTGCGGCTTGATCTTGATAGGAGCCATCAGCAGGATGCGCGGGCAAGGCGCAGCGTCGGTCCACGGAAACGCGCGGACGGCGCGAATCAGCGCCATGGCGCCACGGGCGATATCGGAAGCTGTCACGTTAAAGACCGTCTTACAGTCGTTGGTGCCCAGCATGATTACAATGGCGTCCAGCGGCTTATGGGCCTCGAGCAGCATCGGAAGCGCGCGAATACCGTTGAGGTTAGTGTCCAGATGGCACATGTCGTCGCGTGCCGTCGTGCGGCCGTTGAGGCCTTCTTCAATTACATGCCAGCCCTCGCCTAAGTCACGTTGGACCACGCCACACCAGCGCACATCCTGCGCATAGCGCACCGCGGTACCGTCGCGCATGCCCGCCGGATCGTAACCATAGGTGTTGCTGTCACCAAAGCATAGAACGTTTTTCATCGTAAGCTCCCCACTCAATAAAAAGCCGACGGGAGCAGCCCCCGTCGGCTCGGTATATCGCATCACGCGCACCGTTTACAGGTACTTGCGCCAGTCGTCGTCATCCTCGTCATCCTCGGCAGCGGCCTGAGCCTGCTCGGCGGCACGGGCGGCTGCGGTGCGGGCGGCAACCTGAGCATAGGACTCCTCGTTGCGCTCGGGGAAGTTTGCCAGCACGTGCTCGAACTTGGCGAAGTCCTCGTCCCAGCGCGTAGAGGGCACGGCAAAGAAGACCTGCTTGACCTTGAAGTCGCCCGACGCGAGCTCCTTGCGGAAGAGCTCGGCCACGGCCTCGGCATCAAAGCCGTTGTTGTCGCAGCCCCAAGCACCCAGCACGAGCTTCTCGCGACCAAGCTCATCGCAGATGGCGAGCACAAAGCGAATGCGGTCGCGCAGGGCATCCAGCAGAGCATCGTCGCTCACGCGATACTCCTGGCGGGCGCGCCTAACGTTGGGCGCGGCGGCCACGATCACGTCGGCGTATGCATGCACGTGGTTGCGGTCGAAGCGCACCGCAGGCACCACCAGGGCGCGGTTACGATAGAGCTCGCAGTTGATGTTGCGGCGACGGTTCTCGCCGTACCACTTACGCTGCCTATCGAGAACGTTGTACAGATACGAATCGGCGCACAGCGTGGCCTCCTGGCCCAGATAACCCTGAATATATCCACCGCCCGGATTGGTAAACGAGGCAAAGGCGAGCACGGCCATGTCGCAGAACTGCGCATAGCCGCGACCGTTATCGAGGATTGCCTGCGTGGCGGAGGCATCAAGCACAGTGACCTCGGGCAGGACCGGAGCGGGCTCCTCAGCAGGCGCGGACTCGACTTCGTCGGTCTCCTCTGCGGGCGCAGGTTCAGCCGCAACCTCAGCCTCGGCGGACGCAACCTCAGCCTCGGCGGACGCAACCTCAGCGGACTCAGACTCCTCGGCAACCGGCTCCTCGGCAGCCGCTGCCTTCTGGGCCTTGGCCTTCATCGCCGCGACAAAGCCGGCAGGCATACCGTCGAATTCGCGAACGCCGGCAAGCGAGCGCTCGATATCCTTGGCACACGCCTCGGACACAGTTGCCACGTGACGCTCGGCGGCCTTGGCGCGAGCCTCGCGCTTGGGGTTGGGCTGTCCCGCGCGGTTGGGCCTGCGGTTACGGTTCCTGTTGTCGACGTCTGCCATAAGTGGTCACCTTTCCTGTCGCTGCCGCTATCGGCTTTTTCCCATCCATGATACCCCGCCGCGCACAAAAAAGACGGCCCCGCAGGACCGCCTTTCGCATCGTTTTACCGCGTCCGACAAGAAACGCTGCAATCCCCCGCGCTAGTCGCGACGACCGAGGATGTTCAGGATGCGCAGGAACACGTTGATAATGTCCACGAACAGGTTAGACGCCATGAGCACCGCATTGGGCAGCGTGGGTGGCACCGTCGTGGCAACATAGGTGTCGTAACCAATAAAGCCGGCGAACACCACGATCACGATCAGGTCGGTGATGGTCTGCGAGACGCCCATGAACATCAGCACGATCTCAACCAGAATAGTGGCGAGCAGAATGCCAAAACCGATGCCATATACGCGCTGGAAAAACTTGGGGAACGTCACGCCCAAGGCGCCAAAGACAAAGGTGATGGCGGCCGTGGCGATAAAGGCAGTGTTGATGGTGGGCAGGTCGTAGTTGGCAAGGCCAAACGACGCGGTCAGGCCAAAGGTACTCGCAAAGATTACGTAGCCCACAAGGGACAGGCCCACGGACTGCTTGCTGGCGGCAGCTGACATCATGACGATGCCGACAATGGTCAGGATAAACGAGCCAAAAACCAGCGGCAGGGCGGCCCCGCTCATCATCATGCGCGCAAACGACATGGTGCTCGTAAAGTAGGCGCCGGCGCCCATGGCGCAAAAGCCCAAGAAGATCAGGGCAGACATGGTGAGATTGTACGCGCGCGGCGACATCTCCTTGGCGCGGCTTGCGCCGCTCTCGACGGGGCCGTTCTGATAGCCCTGGATATCGTTCATAGGTTCGTCCTTTCAAAAAGCGCCACAAATAACGGCGCGATAGCTGACAAGATTCCTGTCATTGTACCCGAATGCCGCACGTCCTTACCTACGGCGCTCGCCCTCAAGCGTACGATCAAACGCCCAGACCCACCAACGCATCACGTGGGCCCGCGAGCCGTCCGGCCGTCCGCACGTCTGGTCCTCCAGATACAACTCGGTCGCATGCCCGCCAAAACGCACCTTATAGGTTGCCGTACGGATGCCGTGAACCGTCAGGCCAAACCCAGTGGTCGAGACAATCTCGTCAATCGTAAAGCAACGACCGTCGACCCAGCAGACGGTGACCGGCACGACCTGTCCGCCCGCGAGGATGCGAGCCACGACGTCCACATACTGCTTGTGCACGCGCCGAGTTTTGCCATCTGTCTGTCGATATTCCATGTCTCCTATTATCGAACGCATGTTTGCATGTTGTAAAGCGAACAGGCTGTGGTTTTGGCGTGTCGGACCGCATGCGCGCGTCCGCACGACGCGTTAGCAAAAAGAACACCCGCGGTCAACAGGGCTAATATTCAATGTTAGTGCCAAAAAATTCACTTCTCCCATCAGAACTCGGTAAAGAAACCCGCAGGAGGTGATACGATTTATCATGTTTTTGTAACGTGTCTGCAAACTTCGAGAAAGCCCATACATGGACGTAACGTTCTCAACCTTCCTCGGCCAACTTGTGTCGAACCCAGTCCTTGCCGTCACCGTGATCCTCGCGCTCGGCGCCATCTTCGTCAATGGATGGACCGACGCACCCAACGCCATCGCGACCTGCGTCACTACGCGTTGCATGCCCGCCCGCGCCGCCATTCTCATGAGTGCCGCATTCAACTTCCTCGGCGTGCTCATCATGACGCACTTTAACGCGAGCGTCGCCAACACCATCTCCCATATTGTCGACTTTGGCGGAAACAGTACCATGGCGCTCGCCTGCCTGTGCGCGGCGCTGTTCTCCATCGTCGTCTACGGCGCCACAGCGTCGCGTTTTGGCATCCCCACCTCGCAAAGCCACAGCCTTATCGCCGGCCTAACCGGTGCCGCCATCGCCCTCGGCGGTGCGAGCAGCGTCAACGTCCACGAGTGGATGAAGGTCATCTACGGCCTGGCGCTCTCCATCGGCCTGGGCTTTGTCATGGGCTGGGTCCTGTGCAAACTCGTCTCGATTCTTTTCGCCGCCGCCAACAGGCGACGTGCCAATGTCTTCTTTAAATACGCTCAGATCGCGAGCGCTGCGGCCATGAGCTTTATGCACGGCGCGCAGGATGGACAGAAGTTCATCGGCGTGCTCTTTTTAGGCGTGGCCTTTGCCAGCGGCCAGACGAGCGTCGGCGATGCCGGCATCCCCATCTGGATCATGCTGCTGTGCTCGGCCACCATGGGCATCGGCACCAGTGTAGGCGGCGAGCGCATCATCAAGTCCGTCGGCCAGAGCATGGTCAAGCTCGAAAAGTACCAGGGCTTCTCCGCAGACCTCGCAGGCGCCGCGAATCTGCTGCTTGCCACCCTTACCGGTATCCCTGTGTCCTCCACCCACATCAAGACCTGCGCCATCATGGGCGTCGGTGCCGTCAAGCGCCTTTCGGCCATCAACTTTGGCGTCGTCAAGGACATGATGTTCACCTGGTTCTTCACCTTCCCCGCCTGCGGACTCATCAGCTTTGTCATGGCCAAGCTGTTCATGATGTTCCTCTAGTCAAACCGAACGTCCATCCGGACCGCAACACTTCGCCCACCCGTCTTCGCCTCGAAAGGACCCACCCATGGCAAAGAAACCCGATTCGTTCTACTTTGACAACTACGTCGCCTGTGCCGACCTCGCCGTCCAGGCCGCAGAGCTGCTCACCAAGATTTTTGAGAACTTTGACCCCGCGCAGATCCACGACATGCTCGATAAGATGCATGCGATTGAGCATGCGGCAGACAAGAAGCACCACGAGCTCGAAGACGCCCTGCTCACCGCCTTTATCACCCCGCTCGAGCGCGAGGATCTGGATCTGATGAGCTGCTCACTCGACACCGTGCTCGACCGCATCGAGGGCGTCGTGCAACGCGTCTACTTCACCAACATCCAGAGCATCCATCCCGATGCCATCGTCATTGCCCACAAGGTGACCGACGCCTGCCGCGCCATGAAGGACCTGATGGTCGAGCTGCCCAACTACCGCAAGTCCAAGACGCTGCGCGAACTGGTCATCCAGATCAACACCATCGAGTCCGAGGCCGACGAGCTCTACATCAACGCCATGCGCAACCTGCACGTCAACGGCAAGGACCCGCTCGAGGTCATCGCCTGGCGTGACGTATATGCCTTCCTGGAGTACTGCGCCGACTGCTGTGAGAATGTGGCCGATGTCGTGGATTCGATTGTCATGAAGAACAGTTAATTGGGGGTACATGTCCCACCGGTCGCGGGCCCGGCCACTAATAACCTTTTTCACTCCGGCTGCAAGCAGAGTCGTTCAAAAGGTTATTAGTGGCCGGGCCCGCTCCCTTATGCACCACCATTGGGAACTTTGGCTGATAGATTTAGCGCGATGGGGGTTTGGCTGAAGGGACCTTTGGTACCCGTTCGGACACTTTGGCCCTTGATGAGCGTTTGGCTGATTGCTGCTTTGGGTACTCTTTGGGTTACTTTTGGTTTGTTTGATTTTTAATTTTAGGAGGGCTTGTATGTCTTATTTGGATCTGGCTCGGTCTCGGTATTCTTGTCGCGAGTTTGAGAATCGTTCTGTTGAGCAAGCTGTGGTGGATGCCATTGTTGAGGCTGGGCGGATTGCTCCTTCTGCTTGTAATAATCATCCAACCCGTGTGATAGTGTTGGATACGCCCGAGCTTCTGGAGAAGGCTGCTGCTTGTCAGCCTCGGTTTGCTCGTGATGGGTCTATCTTTGGGGCTCCGCTTGTCTTCCTCATTTGTAGCGTTACCGAAGACGCTTGGGTGCGCCCCTATGACCAGATAAACTCCAGCGCTATCGACACCTCGATTGTTTGCGATCAGATGCTGATGGAAGCCGAGGAGCAGGGTCTAGGAACGTGCTGGGTATGCCATTTTAAGCCTGAGGTGGCACAGGAGCAGTTCAATCTGCCCAAGGGCGTCTATCCCTATCACATGCTCGTCTGCGGATATCCTGCCGACCACATCGCCGATCCCGAACATCGCGAGGCCCGCACCATTCCCCTCTCCGACTTCCTCCTCAAGTAGATTTTTGGGACATGCCTTAAAATCTACCTTTTACCGTTCACCCGTTCGCCGAGTTCTGCAATCGCATCAGCAGAGCTCGTTGTTCTCATGCGTATCCTAGGTATCAGTCGACAGACCAATGTCTTGGAGGATCTATGTCACGGGGCCCGCGAACCTTAACCGAAAAAGGCTGCTATCACGTAGTTCAAAAGGGTGCGGGCGGACAGCAAATCTTCGAGGACACCGAAGACAGACATTATTACCTCAACCTTCTCACCAAATCATTCCAGCGCTATCACATGCGGCTGTTGGCATGGTGTCTTATGGATAACCACACGCACTTGCTGATTGATGATCCAGAGACCAACATGAGCGATTCATTCCAAAGACTCGGCACGGGCTACGCAATGTTCTTCAAAGGAAAGACTGGCCTAGAAGGCCCCGTGTTCAAGGATCGCTTCTACAGTAAGCCAATCGAAGACGACGATCAGCTCCTACAGGCCATGAGATACATCCATGACAATCCGGTTAAGGGCGGTCGCGCGTCACTATCGGATTACCAATGGAGCAGTTTTCACGAATACATGACCGAGCCGTGGATTACCGACACGACCACTATCAATGCCTTACTCGGCAGCACGGAAAACTTCTACCGCTTCAGTACGTCCGGTCTCCCCAATGCGTATTACATCAAAACCGGAAAGTCAATTTCGGAAGAAGATTATCGTGAGGTCGCCGAAGCGGCCATATATCCCTTGCGGTGCGTACAGGTTAAGAGCTTGGATCGTCCGCAGCGAAACAAAGCCTTGTTAAAGTTAGCCAGCGTTGGCTTGTCTCTCAAGCAAATCGAACTCGTGACAGGCGTTCCGAAGAGCACTGTATTCAAAATTATTAAAAAAGGTAGAAATTAAGGCATGTCCCAAAAATCTACTAAAGAGGAGCCCGCTAATGCGAGCTCCTCTTACGGACACTAGATTGTAGTTCTGGTGTTAGTCCAGGTCGTCGGCGGCAAAGTTGTCGATCGGGGCGAAGGGATCGGCCACGGGGACAACCGGATCGGCGACGGGCAGCGGCTCGGCGGCGGGAACGGTCACCGCGGGAGAAGCGGCAGAACCGACCGGCGTGGAGGCCATGAGGTCGGCCGGGAAGGAGTTCTGGGCATCGTCCATGAAGTGCTGGATGAGCTTGAGATACTCGGCCTTGAACTCCTCACGGGAAGCCTTGAGACGATCGATTTCCTCGAGCTCGGCCTGCTTTTCGGTCAGAGCCTGGCGGATAACCTCGCGGGCCTTGGCGTCAGCCTCGTTGCGGATACGCTCAGCGTTCTCGTTGGCATCGTTGACGATGGTCTCAGCGGTCTGCTGGGCAGCGATCAGGGCAGCGGAAATCTGGCGCTCCTGAGCGGAGAAGTCAGGGGCGGGAGCAGCCACGGGGGCGGCGGGAACGGCCTGGGCGGTGGCATCCTGAGCCTGGGCAAGCTGAGCCTGTGCATCGGCAAGCTGCTGCTCGGTAGCAGTCAGACGACCCTTAAGGTCGACGATCTTAGCGAGCATAGCGTCAACCTCGGAGGACAGCGTCTCCAAGAAGACGTCGACCTCGGCAGGATCGTAGCCACGCTTGGCCTCAGAGAAAGTCTGAGCCTGGATGTCTGCAGGGGTAATAGCCATAACAAGTCTCCTTTTTCATCGCCTCGGCGCTACACGCCCGACGTAAGTTACAAAGTCAGTTCTATACGAGTATACCTATAAGAAGCTGCAGAACCAGCCTCTGCACCAACTGCAACGCAATAATCGCAACGACCGGCGAAAAATCGATACCGCCCATCGGCGGAATGAAACGACGGAACAGGTTGAGCCACGGACCGCACACGCTATCGAGCACCGCAGCAATATCCTGAAGTAAACCACCCTGCTTCATGGGAATCCACGTCATAAAGCAGTAGACGACAATGAGCGTGGAATAGAAGTTGAACAGCGTGTTGACCAGCTGGACGATAGTGTAGATGTTGATGGGAATCTCCTCGTCTTGTCTTTACTTAAGGTAGCCGTCGGCACGAAGCTTCTTGAGATCGGAATCTTTGACCTCGCAACCGGCGGGCAGCACCATGAACACGCGGTCGCCTACCTCCTTGACCGTGGCGCCCAGACCGCAGGCAAAGCCGTAAGAGAAGTCCAAGACGCGCTTGGCAACTTCGGTGCGTACGCCCACAAAAATCAGTGCGACAGGCTGCTTGGTGCGAACGCGGCGCACCACGGTCTCCACGTCGTCATAGCTCTCGGGGCGCAGGACATAGGCCGGCAGTTGCGGCGTGGCGTTGATGATATTGCTCGCATAGGCCGAGGCATCGCTCGGCGCAGGCGCGGGCGCAGCGGCGGCACGGGCGCGGGTGTTCTCGGCGTAGCTCGACGGCGTGTCATAGGCACCAGGACGATAACCGCTCGCAACGCTGTCCTGCGAGCGCGAAGGCGGGTTATACGTCGTGGCATGGCGGGAGTCATCGCCGACCAGCTGACCGGAGCGCGTATACACGGCAACCGACTCAGCTTCACCACGGCGCGTCTGACCAAGCAGGCCGTTGCTCGGCTCGTCTTGGGTGTAGAAGCCCTCGCCCGAAGCACCGCTGTAGCCGTTGCCCTGATAACCATCGTCATAGCCGTCATCGTAGCCGTAGTCGTCGTCCTGGCCATAACCCTGGTCGTAACCCTGCTGGCCGCCCAGGTGCATCTTATTTTTAATCTCGTCAAGGAAGCCCATGGTTGTGTCCTCTCGCGGTTTAGTGCAGGCGCCCCGATAATCAGTGCGCACTTCAGAGCCTTATTTTACTGCAAACTCCGGGCTAAATACTACCCTGCCCAGGCGAACGAGCGTAGAGCCCTCCTCAAGGGCAGGCTCAAAGTCCTCGCTCATGCCGCAGGAAAGCTCAGGCAGGTTCAAATCGGGATGCGCCGCCTCCAGCTCATCCCTCAGCTCACGAAGCCCCGCAAAGGTGCGGCGTGCCACATCCTTATTCCCCCGGGGCGCCATAGTCATAAGCCCCTGCACGCAAATTCCCTCAAGCTCCGCAAGCTCACCCGCGGCGGCGCGAATCTCATCGGGCGAAAAGCCTCCCTTCGACTCCTCACCACTCACATTGACCTCAATGAGCACACGCTGGAGGACGGCGAGCTCGCCTGCCTCAATCTTGCGGACAGCACGGCTCGAGATCGCCTGTGCCAGATGCAGCGAACCCACCGAGTGAATCAGCTCGGCTGAGCCCAGCACCGCATTGATCTTATTGGTCTGCAGGTTGCCGATCATATCGAAGCGCACCTCGGGCAGCTCCGGATGCTCCGCCAGACCCGTGAGCTTGCGAACCAGCTCCTGCGGGCGGTTCTCGGCAAAATGGCGATACCCCGCCTGGATGGCGGCAACGGTCTCATCGACACCAACGGTCTTGGACACGGCAATGAGGCGCGCGGCGTCGTGGGGGCGGCCCGCGCGATCGAGCGCCGCATAAAAACGTTCCAGAATCTGCTCGCGGCGAGCGCGCATCAAGTCCAAATAGTTATCCATTGCTAATCGCCTCCGCTGACAGCCAAACAAGTAGTCCCATGCTAACGCAAGAGCGCGGTCCCGCATGTGCAAGGCCGCGCTCACTTAGGTATTTACAATCTTTCGACGAACGGGGTCACTTACTCCTCGTCGTCCTCGCCATCGTCCTCGTCCTCAAGATGATCGAGCAGGTAGCGAAGACCCTCGCTGACCTCGTTGGCGGGCACCTTGGCAACGTAGCGCGCGTCGACGGCGGGCCTCATGATAACACCCTCGCCCGAAGGCACGCGCATGCTCTCGAGCTCATCCTCGTCCACACGGGCGATATCGCCGGCAGTCATGCGCTGTCCGGTCAAAAGGAAGGTCAGACGGCAGGCGGCATCGATAGAGATCGAGGCAATGCGATCCAAGTAGCGCGAAACCATGATGGCGCGGCGCAGGTCGTCGTAGTTGCTGTCATCGTCCATAAAGTCGCCCGTATCCATACGGTTAAAGGTGCGGAAGAACTTCTCGTATGCCGCATGCACCGGCTCGTCCTCGACGGCCAGGTTGCAAATGATGGACATGTCGCTGGTGACGAGCGCAGAAAGCGACGAGCCTAGCACCTGGTACACGGCCTCAGCCTCGGCCTCGACCGTGCCGACAAGCTCCTGGGGCAGCGAGATGTCGGCCTTGATCATATGACGCGTGGCACGGCAGATCTGACGGACCTTATCGGTCATGCGCTGCAGGTTAAAGTCGACGTAGATGATCGTCTGAAGCAGGCGGAAGTCGGAAGCAACCGGTGACTGCGTGGCGATCAGGTTGTAGCAGACGGCCTCCAGGTTGGCGCAGCGCGCGTCAATCGAAAGCGTGCGCTTCTTGGTCTTGGTGGCGAGCTTGCGGTCGTCGGTCACATAGGCCTTCACGGCATCGTGGAGGGCCAGATCGACGGCCTCATAGATGCTCAGCATCTCGTGACGGGCCTCGACGAGCTGACGGGAAAACAGTTTGCGCATGGTTCACTCCAATCAGTTGGGTGCGGTCATGCCGCCCGCACAGTGAATACGCACCGGACTAGGTCCGATCGGCTTGGGACTAGTCGCACCGATCAGCCAAAGCGGCCGGTGATATAGTCTTCCGTCCGCGAGTCCACCGGGCTGGTGAAGATCGCGTCGGTTTGACCATACTCGATGAGCGTGGCGGGCTCGCCGGCAACTTCCTGCAAGAAGAATGCGGTGTAGTCGCTGATACGAGCTGCCTGCTGCATTGAATGCGTGACGATGATGATCGTCATCTCGGGCGCCAGCTCGGCCATCAGATCCTCGACCTTAGAGACGGACGTGGGGTCGATGGCGGAGCAGGGCTCGTCCATCAGGAGAACATCGGGTTGCACCGCAAGCACGCGCGCGATGCACAGACGCTGCTGCTGACCGCCCGAGAGCGCCAAACCATCCTTGTTGAGCTGATTGGATACCTCTTTCCAGAGGTTGGCGCGCTTGAGCGATTCTTCCACGATGTCATCGAGGTCGCTTTTGCTAGTCACGCCCTGTAGACGAGGGCCAAAGGCGACATTCTCGTAGATGGATTTGGGAAACGGGTTGGGCTGCTGAAAGATCATGCCCACGCGACGACGGAGGTCGACCGGGTCGACGCCCTCGGCATAGATATCATTGCCGTCGAGCGTCATGGTGCCCTCGACGCGCGTACCCTCGATCAGATCATTCATGCGGTTGATGCAGCGCAAAAACGTCGACTTGCCGCAGCCCGAAGGGCCAATGAAGGCGGTGATGGCGTTTTTGGCGATGTTGAGGTCAAGCCCCGTCAGCGCATGAAAGTCACCGTACCAAAAGTTGAAATCCTTGGCCGTAATGGCCGCTTGCTCCAGCGTGGGAGCGGACTGATAAACGGACATGGGACTCCTTAACTAGCGACGCTTGCGCGACAGGAAGCGCGCAAACAGGTTGAAGGCCAGAATGATCACCATCAGCAAGAGCGCGGTGCCGTAGGCTGCGTTCATGTTGATGCCGTCGTTGGCAAGCAGGTACAGGTGAACCGTCATGGGGCGGCCGGAATCGAGCGGCGAAATAGGTAGATTGATGGCTTGGCCCATGGTGTAGAGCACCACCGCGGTCTCGCCAATGGCGCGGCCGATGGCGAGGACGATGCCCGTGGCAATACGGCCAAAGGCAGAAGGAAGCACAATCTTGGAGACAACCTGCCACTTGGTGGCGCCCAGGCCGTACGCGCCCCAACGGATATAGCGCGGGACGGCGCGAATGGCCTCTTCGGTGGTGCGCATGACAATGGGAAGCATCAAGAGCGCGAGCGCCAGAGCGGCCGAGACCATCGAAAGGCCCAGGCCCATGGCCTCGACAAACAAGGCGTAGCCAAACAGGCCCATAACGATGGAGGGCACCGAGGCCAAAGCGTCAGCAGCGTAGCGAATGAGCTCGACGACCTTGCCCTGCTTGGCGTACTCGGCCAGATAGACGGCTGCCAGCACAGCAATCGGCGTGCAGATAAGCATGGCGAGCGCCGTCACATAGACGGTCGAGACGATCGTGGGCCAAATTCCGCCCTCGGCGTTGACGCCCTGGGGCCAACCGAAGATAAAGTCGAGCGAGATATGCGGCAGGCCGTTAATGACCACATAGGCAATGATAGCGACCAGCACCAGCGTGGTGATGTATGCCGCGGCACGGAACACGCCAAGCATGATCTTGTTGGACAGGTCCTTGTTGATGCGGCCCTTCTTGCCATGGGAAAGGGCACGCTTGATGCGCTCGCGCGACGAGGTCGTATCGACCGTCGTGTCAACGGAATCGGACATAGCCTACCCCCTCTTCTTCTTGGAAATCAGACGGACGATGCCCACCAGCGTGGCGGAGATGATAAACAGGACCACGCCCATGCCGAACAGCGCCGAGCGGTGCAGACCCGAGGAATAGCTCATGTCGAGCGCGATCTGGCTCGTGAGCGTCGAGATGGGGCTCGCAATGCTGTCGGGAATAACCGGGGCGTTACCCACGACCATGAGCACGGCCATGGTCTCGCCGATGGCACGGCCCATACCCAGCACGATGGCATCCACGATACCCAGTTTGGCGGCAGGTAGCACGACCTTATAGATGGTCTGCCACTTAGTAGCACCCATGGCATACGATGCCTCGCGAATACCCATGGGAATGGAATTGAGGGCATCGATGGTGAGCGTGGTGATGGTAGGGACGATCATGATGGCAAGCACGAACCACGCCGTCAGCGCACCAAAACCAAGACCACCGGTCAGTTGCGCGATAAACGGACGGATGATGATCATGCCAAAGAAGCCATAGATGATAGAAGGGATGCCGGCCAACAGGTCAACGGCAGGGCTGATGAGCTTGCGCACGCGCTTGCTGGCGATCTCGACCAGATACACGGCCGTGCCCACGCCTAGGGGCACACCCATGGCGAGCGCACCGACGGTCACCAGACCCGAGCCGGCAAGCAGCGACACGATGCCGTAGTGACCCTCAGAGGGCGCCCACGTAAAGCTAAAGAAGTCCGCCAGACCGATGTCGGTAAAGACGGGCAGCGCCGAGTACGTGGTAAAGACAAAAATCAGGATGACGGTAACAACCGCCAAGAACGCGCAGGCAAAGAAAATCCACTGCAGCGCCTTCTCCTTGATATAGGTGCTGCGCGATACGAGCGCCAGCTCGCGCTTCTTGGGCGCCTGAGCATTCTGCTCAGTCTGGGAGTTTTCCTGTGCTTCCATGCTACTCACTCCCCTTCTCGTCGTTGGTGACGGGAATAAAGCCCGCCTCGCGAATCTGCTTGTCCATCTTTTCGGACGTCACGTAGTCGATGTAATCCTGCGCCTGCTGCGAAGGCGCACCCTTCACAAAGAAGTAAAGGTCGCGTGAGATGGGATAGCCGCCGCTCGCGACCGTCTTCTCGGACGCCTCAACATGATTGACCGAGACGGCCTTGACCGAGGTCTTGGCGTTGAGGCTATCGACGAAGCCCAGCGAAATGTAGCCAATGGCACCGCGCGAACGAGATACCACGTCGCGCACCTGGCCCGTGCCCGAAAGAACGGCCGAGCGGCGATCGAACGGGGTGCCGTCCATCACGATGGTGCGAAAGGCCTCACGCGTGCCGGACGCCTCATCTCGGTTGATAACCTGAATCTTCAGGTCCTCGCCACCGACTTCTTTCCAGTTGGTGATCTTGCCGGCATAGATATCGCGGAGCTGCTCGGTCGAGAGGTTATCGACGGGGTTGTCTTCGTTCACGATGACCGCGATACCGTCGTGGGCAATGACGATGGGAGTCAGGCCCAGATCCTGTTCGTCGGCATTGAGTCCACGGGAGGAGCTGGCGATATCGGCCGTGCCAGCGCTGACGGCTTCGATGCCAGCGGAAGAGCCCAAACCGGAAACGAGCACGTCGATGCCGGTCTCCTCCTTAAAGCCCTCTGCCGCAATCTCGGCGATAGGAAGGCAGGTCGTGGAGCCGGCCACGGTAATGGAAGAGGTAGAAGATCCCGAAGAACAGGCGCACAGCGTAAGCGTAAGCACAGCGGCGCTCAGGACCGATACGATCTTTCTCATAGCATCACGCCGATCGCGGCATGGCGCCCACAGGTGCCGTCCTCGTTACGGTAGGAATAAAAGCGGTCGTTCTGACGCACGGTCGAAAGCTGGGTATCCACGATATTATCCGCGTCGACACCGACATCTACCAGCGCCTCACAAATGGCAGCGGAAAGATCGAGCATGCGAGAGGTACTCGCATCGATGCAAGAGAACTCGGCGGCAAAGCGATCCATGAGCTCCTGGGAAACCTCGTACTCGTCACCCAGGATATGGGGCCCGATATAGGCGGAAACGTCGCTCGCATCGCAGCCGGCAGCATCGCAAAGCGCCTGGCACGCCTTGGCAGAAATACGTGCAATCGTGCCCTTCCAACCGGAGTGCACCACGGCAAATCCGCCGGGGGCCACCAGCACCACGGGAACGCAGTCGGCAAAGCAGAGCAGCACGGGCACGTCATGGGCCGTACAGACGATGGCATCGCAGCCCTCGGCAATCTGCTCGCGAACAGCCTCAAGATCGTCGGCGCCGTTCGAAGTCACCGTAACGATATGGTCACCATGTACCTGATTGGGCACGAGCAGATTATGCTCGCACTCAGTGGCGCCCATAGCTTCGAGCGCTCGACGACGATTTTCTTGAACTGCAAAGGGGTCATCGCCTACATGCGAGCCCAGGTTGAGCGAGGAGTACGCATCTTCGGAAACACCACCGGTGCGCTCGGTAAAGGCAAAGCGGACATCGGATGTCGCGCCCTCCACCAACGTAACTCCATCATGGTCGACACGCGAAACCCTGTCCGCACGTGCTGCCATACTAAAGCCTCCTAATAACACAAGTACCGCGGCGTCGCCGCGCAGTCCGCGTTTATACGGCTGTCATACTTCCTTAAAAGGATACCCGCAGCGGTAGGGACCAAACGTAAAGGGAACGTAAGGAGATTGGAGGCTTTCGTTTACAAACGAGAAACAAAACGGGGTGCATCCAAATGGACACACCCCGTGCAGGTCATTGAGAAAAACGAACTAGAAGCTACCGCGCTTTAGGAAGTCGGGAAGCTCGAACTGGTCGTTGCCAAAGTTGGGCAGCTCGGTACCACCGACGTTGCGGGTCGGAGCGGCCTGAGCCGGGCTGGCAGCCGGAGCGGTGCGCTGCGGCTCAGCGGAGGCAGCGGCCTTGCTCTGAGACTGCTGAGCAGCAAAGAGCTCATCCTGACGGTTGACGTTGGAGTCGGAGAAGCCCGTAGCGATGACGGTGATACGCACCTGATCGCCCAGGGACTCGTCGACAACGGTACCGAAGATGATGTTGGCCTCGGGGTCGACGGCGTTGGCGACAACGTCGGCGGCGTCGCTGATCTCCTGGATGCCCAGGTCCTTGGAACCAGCGATGGAGAGCAGCACGCGCGTGGCACCATCGATGGAGCTCTCGAGCAGCGGGCTGGAGATGGCCTGCTGGGCAGCGTCGACGGCACGAGTATCCCCAGAAGAGGTACCGATACCCATCATGGCGGTACCGGCCTGCTTCATGATGGTCTTAACATCGGCGAAGTCCAGGTTGATGATACCGGGGACGGTGATGAGGTCGGTGATGCCCTGGGTGCCCTGGGAAAGGACGCCATCGGCAATCGCGAAGGCCTCGAGCATGGTGGTCTTCTTCTCGGCGATGTCGAGCAGCTTATCGTTAGGGATGACGATCATGGTGTCGACGCAATCGGAGAGGGTCTTGATGCCCTCCTCGGCGCTCTTCTTGCGCTTGCGGCCCTCGAAGGTGAAGGGCTTGGTCACGACGGCGACGGTCAGTGCGCCGACCTCGTTCATCGCGATATCGGCAACGATGGGAGCAGCGCCGGTACCGGTGCCACCGCCCTCACCGCAGGTGATAAACACCATGTCGGCGCCAGCGAGCGCCTCGGCAATGTCGTCGCGGGACTCATCGGCAGCCTTGCGGCCAACCTCGGGGTTGGCGCCGGCGCCCAGGCCGCGGGTAAGGTCGGTGCCGATGTGCACCTTGATATCGGCATCAGAGATCGCGAGTGCCTGAGCATCGGTGTTGATGGCAACAAACTCGACGCCGCGGATGCCCTCTTCGATCATTCGATTGACCGCGTTGGTACCGCCGCCGCCGACGCCGACCACCTTAATGACGGCAAGGTAGTTGTTGATCTCTGTCTCGTGCATGTCGGTCCTCCGAACAAAGGTTATAGCCATAGCATGGGTCGACCCCTGCGCACATTAACCTTCAGGTTGAAAGTAAATGCAAAGGTAAACCGTATTATGTTTGCACATTATGAACGTATCAGTCAAATAATTGACCGTGAAAACCAAACAAACCAGATAAACGGCGTGGTATGGCCCCTCAACAAAGCATCAACCAGCGCTACGAGGTCGGAGCATTCCTAAATGTGTAGTTGCCTGGAGAGCGCACATTGATATACGTTACGCCCTCTACCTGCGAAAGCAACTTGGTGACTACGCGTTCCTTCTTGGCGATATCGTCCGAATCGCCCAGCGACACCTCAATGCCGTTATTGAGGTTTGCCGAGATGGCTTCGACCGAAGGCGTAGAAATATCCTTGACTTGTCCCAAGAACTCGCTCGAAAAACCACGCACATAATCCAGGCCGGCCTTAACGGCTTTGGAGTTCACCGCCTGGCCGGAAACCGGAGCGACATCCGCCGAGACATCAGTCAACAACACCGCGCCATAATGCTTGGCGAGCGCCAGCGCGGCATCGATTCCGGTCAAGGTATTTGAGCCCTGCCCTGTCGTGATGACGTTGCCCTGGTCGTCCACTTCGACCGACGTCGACAGCGGGGCGATCCAGGTGTCATCGTCTCCGATAGCCCAGGCAAGGTCGTCGGAGCTGATATACGCAATGGCGATAACTTTACGCTCCGTCGGCGTGATGATAAGCGTATGGGGAAACTGGCGCTGGACATCCACGCCCGAAACCCACGGGTTCTGCTTGAGATCCTCGGTAATCTGGTCGGGATCGACGTTAAAAAGCGACGTTCCCTCGGGCAAGTCGATCAGCTGGATAGCATCGTGCTTCGTCACATGCTCGCTGCCTTGAATCTGAATATCAGTGGCAGTAAACAGTCCAGAGTTGATCACCACGATGGCAACGACGACGAGCACGGCCAAGACGGCCAGAACGCCGCCCACGATTTTGCCTTTGCCTGTAACGACAGAAGCGGCATCTGATGTTTTATTTGCCATCGCTCCAAGTGAAGATAACGGGTTGAAACCTTTTTTACTCGAAGGCTTCTTGGCGGTAGCCGGCACCGATGTCAGCGAGCGCGGTTTCGATGCGCCCAGCGTGAGACCTGGACGCGCCGCTTTAGTTCCCGTCGAGGGCTTGGGAGCTGCCATGGGACGGGCAGGCTTGGCGCCCATAACAGGCTTTGACGTCACCGAGGGACGCGAGGACTTTTTTGCGGCCGGACGATTACCGAGCTGCGAGCCGACGACCGGACGACTGGTCTGTCGAGCATGCCCGACAGACTTAGAGTGCGCGACGGTATTGCGTTGAGGTTTGGCAGGCGCGCCGGAACGCCCTCCGGCGCGGCGGAAGGTGGGTTTCGATGCTCTAGAAGCCGAGGAATTTAACTTCCGGTCTGAGCTCGATGCCATACGCCTCCCTCACCTTTCCGTGCACATGTCTGATAACCGCGGCAACGTCATCGGCCGAGGCAGTTCCGTTATTAACGATAAAATTAGCGTGAACGGGCGAAACTTCCGCGCCGCCAATCGAAAAACCCTTTAATCCACAATCCTCGATAAGCTTGCCCACACTCGCATCGGGCGGGTTGCGAAAGACAGACCCGCAGGATGCGCGACCCATGGGCTGCGTACGCTTGCGCCTTGTAAGGTACCGCTCCATGCGCTCGCGAATGTCGGCCTTGGGCGCCGGTTTAAGCTTGAGCACGCACTCGAGGATGATCTCATTGCGGGGAAGGCTACATTCGCGGTAGCCCCAAGAGATCTCGGACCCCGCATAATGCTTGATACCGGATGCCGGGTCAAACGTTACGACATCCTCAACCAGCGAGCCAATCCACTCGGTCCGCGTGCCGGCATTCATAGATATCGCACCGCCGACCGAACCAGGAATGCCAACGGCAAACTCAAGGCCCGAGAGGCTACGCGACAGGGCATCGTTGACCAGGCGCGCAAACATCACGCCCGCACCGACCGTCAGCGTACAACCGTCATCGGCAACAACCGTGCGCTGGAACTCACGTCCGAGCGAAATGACGGCACCGCGATAACCGCCATCGGCAACCAGCAGATTGGAGCCCTTGCCGATGATGACCCACGGCACCTGCTCGCGATCGAGCACCGCCACGGCGCGGCGGAGGGCATGATAGCTATGGCACGTCACAAAGAGGTCGGCCTTGCCGCCGATACGATAGCTCGTATGACGCGCAAGGCGCTCGTCCTCGATCACATCCGTGTCGATCATGCCCGAGAGCGCCATGACGGCGTTAAACAGACCCATTAGACTTAAGCGTCTTTCTTGGCAGTCAGATACTCAATGAACTCGGGACCGACGGTCGTAACGTCGCCGGCACCCATGGTGAGCAGCAGGTCGCCCTCGCCCACCATCTGCTCGAGCTCCTGATTGAGCTCAAGACGGCTGGAGCAGTACACGACCTCCTTGCCAGGATGCTTGGCGCGCACGGTATCGGCGAGCATCTTAGAGGTGACACCCGGAATGGGCATCTCGCCAGCCGAGAACACATCAATCAGCAGCAGTTTATCGGCATTGGCAAATGCATCGGCAAAGTCGTCGCACAGGGCCTGCAGGCGCGAATAGCGGTGCGGCTGGAACACGACGTCGACGTGCTTGTAACCCAGCGACGAAGCGGCAGCAAGCGTCGCCTTGATCTCGGTGGGGTGATGGCCGTAATCATCGACCACGGTGATGCCATCGATATCGCCCACGTGGGTAAAGCGACGGCGGACGCCCTCAAAGCTCGAGAGCGCCTTGGCGGCGGCGTCGATGTCAAGGCCCAGGACATGGGCGACGGTGAGCACCGCCGTGGCGTTGAGCATGTTGTGGCGACCAGGATTGCTCTTGATCTCCACAGCGCGCTCAGTGCCGTCCTCAAAGCGAACGATAAAGTCACTCTGGATGCCCTTGACATCCGGGTGCATGCAGACGATGTCGTTGCTCTCGGCAAAGCCGTAGGAAAGCACGTGACGGCCCGTCGACTTGGCGAGCTCGACCAGATGCGGGTCCTCACCGCAGACGATGACGGTGCCGTCCTCGCCCACCAGGCTCATGAATTTGGCGAAAGTTGCCTCGATCTCCTCGATACCCGAGTAGTGATCGAGGTGGTCGGCCTCGACGTTGGTCACAATGACTACGTTGGGGTTCAGGAACAGGAAGGAGCTGTCGGACTCGTCGGCCTCGGCGACAAAGTAGTCGCCCGAGCCGTTCTTGCCGTTCGTGTCATAGCCCTCGACGATGCCACCGATCAGGAAGCTCGGATCCAGACCCATGCGGTCGAGCATGGTGGCACACATCGAAGACGTGGTGGTCTTGCCATGCGTGCCGGCAACAGCGACGGTGGTGTAGCCGTGACCCAAAGCAGAGAGCATCTTGGCACGGGGCCACACGGGAATACCAAGCTCGCGAGCGCGCACGAGTTCAGGGTTGGACTCCGGAATAGCGGTGGAGACAACAACCACGTCGGGCTTGACCTCGTCGATCGTGGCGGCCTCATGGCCCACATGCACCTTCACACCAGCGCGGGTAAGCTGGCGGATATAACGTGACGTCTTAAGGTCGGAGCCGGTAACGGCATAACCGCGCTCGTGCAGAACGAGGGCGATGCCGCTCATGCCGGCGCCGCCGATACCGATAAAGTGGGCGCTCTTAAACTCGGGCGCGGAGGTTGCAGTCTGGGAATCAGCCATGTGCTCGTGTACTCCTTGCGTAAACACTGCCTGTAACCCGTTAACTGTACCGCACCTACCGCATCAGCGCGAGGGCGACCGAAGATATCCCGTCTAACTAACGCAAACCCTCTACTGCATCCGCCAGAAGAGCGGCGGCTCTATCCTGAGCCAGACCACGCGCCGCCTGACGCATGGCGTCGCGCGCCGCCGCGTCATCGACCAGGTGCAGCAGCTCATCGGCAAAGGCAGAACCGTCGATATCGGCATCGGCGCAGAGCACGCCGGCCCCGGCGTCGACCAGATAACGGGCATTGGTGGTTTGGTGGTCGGCCGTCGCATGCGGGTACGGCACGAGCACCGAAGGCACGGCGAGCGCAGCGATCTCGGCCACGCTCGATGCTCCCGAACGCGATAGCACCAAATCGGCAGCAGCCAGCATGTCGCCCATGTTGTCGATGTAAGGCTGGACGCGGTAACGCTTCGCCTCCTCGAGCGTCAGCGCCAAAGCGCGCTCGGTCTCCTCAAAGCCGTCGGCACCCGTCGAATGCAACACATAGAGGTTCTTGCGCGAAAGCAGCTCGTTTTTGAGCGAAGCCACGCGCTCGTTGAGGTGCTGGGCGCCGAGTGAACCGCCAAAGACGAGCAGCAGCGTAGCGTCCTCGGGAACGCCAAGTGCCTTGCGGCCGCGAGCGCGATCGCCCTCGATCACCGAGCGACGTACGGGGTTGCCGGTCATGAGCACGTGGTCAGGGTCACCTTCGCGCTCAAAGACCGAACGCGCTGCCGGCACCGAGATGCACACGTGGGCGGCGTGGGAGTTCATCATCTTGTTGGCCAGGCCCGGAACAGAGTTCTGCTCATGCAGCAGATACGGAACGCCTGCGCCCTTGCACCACCCCAGCAGCGGAACCTCGACATAGGCACCAAAACCGATGGCGGCATCGGGCTTGCCGACCTTTGAGAAATGACTGGTGAGCGCACGCTTGGCCTTGTTGACACGCCACAGGGAGGTCAGCGCCGTCCAAGGACGGGAGCGGTCGAAGCCCGTGACCGTAATGGGCACAAAATCAAACCCAGCCTCGGGGACCAGACGACCCTCGAGCTTGCGCGACTGGCCCACGAACACAACGTGGTGGCCACGATCACGCAGCTCTTCGGCCAAGGCGAGCGCGGGGTTGATGTGTCCCGCCGTGCCGCCGGCTGCAATAGCAACGGTCATCTTATCGGTCATGGTAGTCCCTTCGTACACGCGGTCCCTGGTCGTCGGTGCGTAGACGCGCCGACGGGTCCGAGTTCAAATCGATTCGATTATATCCGCCGCCCGCGCTGCGAGGGCTGGGGCGCTGAGGACGACCTTGCGGAGCCGTCCGCGGACGTGGACGAGCTGCCGGCTCGGATGTAGAACCATCCAGAACGGTAAAGCCGCTACGCGAAGGTCGTTCACCGCGCACATGGGCTACGCCGGCGGTACTCTCATCCATAACGGCAAAGCTCTCGCGGCGACGGTCGTACTCATCGCGACGGGCGCTCTCGTACGAAACGCGCAGGATCAGACCGGCAAGCATAAGCGACACAATAATCGATGAACCGCCGTAGCTAATAAACGGCAACGGTTTGCCCGTCATGGGAAACACGTTGAGGATGCCCAGCGCGTTAATCAAAAACTGCACCGCGAGAATGACCGCGGAGCCAGACGCCATAAGCGCGCCCCGACGATCGGTCGCCTGCTCGGCAATGCGAAACGCCGAGTAGATCAGCATCGCAAACACCAAGAAGAACAGCACGGTTCCGACAAAGCCGACTTCCTCGCCAATGATGGCCAGGATGTAGTCATTGTGCGCCTCGGGCAGATACGAGTACTTCATGGTTGAGTTGCCGATGCCACGGCCGAACAGACCGCCCGAGGCAAAGGCCATGATGGCAAGCGTGGCCTGATAGCCGTCACCATACTCGTCAGCCCAAGGGTTCAAGGCAACCTGAATACGCACCATACGGTACGGCTCTGCGACAAGTGCAATCACGATCACGAGAATGCCGAAGATTAGCACGCCGATGATAAATCTCGGGTCGAGACCCGCAAACAACGCCATGCACATGAGGGTCAACAGGATGATCAGGACAGTACCGAAATCGGGCTGGATAAAGATCAGAAAGAGCGAAATACCCAGGTAGATGCCCATCTTGCGAAGGAATTCGTTGATGTTGCCACCGGGCGAAAAGAAGCGATCAAGCATGATGGCCGAATACGCAATGGCAAATGGCTTTAAAAACTCGGAAGGCTGGAACTGAATACCGGCGATGTTGAGCCAGCGCGTGGCGCCACGGCTGCCGCTGCCCACCAAGAACACCAGAAACAGTAGCCCTATCATGCCGATAAGGAAGATCCTAAGCACATCCTCCCCAAACCAGCTGTCCGGCAAAACGCGCACGATGGCAATCAGCGCCAGAACACCAACCACGGCAAACGCGGCCTGTCGACCCAGGAAAAACGTCGCCGAGCCATTCTCGTGCAGCGCCTCGACCGAAGACGCCGAGTACACCATCAGCAGACCAAAGCACACCAAAGTAAACAGGCAGGCCATAAATATCAGACGGGGGCGCATGATGCGGGCGGGAACGCCGGCAATATAGCGTTCGCTAAACGACTGCCTGCCACGACCGGAACGCGGTGTGCTGCGCCGCGAGGAAGCACGGTCCGAGTCGGGCCTCCTCATACCTTGTCGGGGGCTCTCCTCTCTCACCGGCAACCCCTATTCCATTTGCGATTTCGCTGCAGCGGCAAGCTGAGCCACGTAGTCCTTAAACACGCGGCCGCGCTCCTCATAGCCCGAGAACTCATCGAACGAAGAGCAGGCAGGAGAAAGTAAGATCACGTCGCCACGGCTCGACAGCGAACGGGCAACGTCCACGGCATCGCGTAGGTCATCCGCTTGGGCGATATCCACATCGCCATCGACATCGGCCTCGTCCATAGCGGCGGTAAAGCGCTCGCGCGCATCGCCAAAGCAGACGACCGAGCGCACGTTATCCATAACGACGCGCGCGAAGTCCGTGAGCGGCGTGCCCTTATCGTGGCCGCCGAGCAGCAAGATCACGTTGTCATCGGGAAATGCCGTCAGTGCCTTCTCGACCGCGTCGGTGTTGGTCGCCTTGGAATCGTTGACGTAGCGCACTCCGTCAATCTCGCCGCACGGCTCCACGCGGTGCTCGAGCGGCTGGAACGAGGCCAGACCGCGGCAAATGCCCTCGGGATTGGCACCGACGGCCAGGACAGCCGTGGCAGCGCACAGGGCATTGATAACATTGTGATGGCCCGAGATCTTGAGCTCGGATGTAGCGATGAGCGGGGTCTCGACGCCCTTCAGGCGCACGATCATCTTGCCATCGCGCACAAAGGCGACATCCTCACCCTCTGGCTCGTCAAAGGCGACCTTGCAGATGCGACGACCCGGCGTGTAGATGTACTCATCGAACTCGTGAATGCCGGCGTCTTCGACGTCGACGACCACCAGATCGTCATCGACCATATTGTCAAACAGTTTGATCTTGGCAAGCGCATAGTTCTTATGGCTCTTATGCCAGCCCAAGTGGTCGGGAGTGATGTTGAGCAGCACCGCCACGCGAGGGTGGAGCTCGGTGGTCGTAGCAATCTGATAGCTCGAGAGCTCAGCCACAAACCACTCGTTGTGGGCTCGGCCGTCAATCTCGTTGATAGGCGGCTCGCCGATGTTGCCGACAGCTACACTGGCCTCACCGGAAGCCTTGAGCAGATAATCGGTCAGCGACGTGGTGGTCGTCTTGCCGTTGGTGCCCGTGATGGCAATCCAGTTATCGGGCGACAGGCGATAGGCAAACTCGGGCTCACCCATAATCTGGGCGGCATGCTCGCGCCCGGCCTTAAAGAAGCCCGAGAACTCCGAGATGCCCGGGCACGTCACGCATACGTCATAGGCGCCCTCGACCTGTTCGGTCCCATAGACAAACGACGCACCGGCAGCCTCGAGCGCACGCGTGGCGTCATTGGGCTCAGAGGTGCCGCCGCCATACACGGTAACGGCGCTTACGCGCTCTGGATGTGCCAGCGCCCAGCGGGCGACATCGAGACCGGATTTGCCCTGACCCAAAACGAGCAGGCTAAAGACATCAGCAAGAGGCATGAAAGACCACTATCCCAACTGGAAGAACAGGGCAAGGCCAACGGCACCAAATGCCGCAGCGATAATCCAAAAACGGATGACGACCTTGGTCTCGGCCCAACCCTTCTTTTCGAAATGATGATGGATGGGCGCCATAAGGAAGACGCGCTTGTGCGTAAAGTGGAAGTAGACAACCTGAATCATGACCGACAGGGTCTCAACGATAAACAGGCCACCGATGATGAGGGAGACGACCTCGGTGTTAGTCATGATGGACGTACAGGCAAACGCGGCACCCAGAGCAAGCGAGCCGGTATCACCCATAAAGATGCTCGCCGGATAGCAGTTGAACCACAGAAAGCCCAGGCAGGCACCGGCACACGCGGTGCAGAAGATGGACAGGTTCACGTCTCCGTGCAAAAACGCCATGGCAGCCATGGCGAGCATGGCGATCATGGAGGTGCCGCCAGCAAGACCGTCAAGGCCATCGGTCAAGTTCACGGCATTAGAAAGACCGGCAATCATCAGCCAGCAAAAGACAATATAGAGCCACGGGAACGAATAGCCGCAGATGGTAGTCGAAAGCACGCCAAGGTCAATCGTCAACCCACCGGGAAAACGAATCTCGGGGGCGACGCCGCACCAGTTGACGGCAAGCACCGTAAAGGTGACACAGATAATGGTTAGGCCGATCATCTTGGCATGAGGCGTCAGACCGAGCGAGCGCCCATGCGTAACGGAGGTCAGGTCGTCGATCAGGCCCAGCACACCGGTCGCCAGCGTGGCGAGCAGCACGAGCACGAGCTCGGTGGTGAGCTTGCCCATCAGCAGGCAGGTCAGCGAGATCGCGACGAGGATGACAACGCCACCCATGGTGGGCGTTCCCTGCTTAACCAAATGACGCTTGGGGCCGTCGGCACGAACCTGCTGGCCGATACCCTCGACCTTGAGCAGCTTAATCCACCACGGCATGAGCAGCAGCGCAATGGCTGCGGCGATGCCAAGCCCCAAAAAAGCCTGATACGTTGGATACGAGGGATTGCCGAACATGGGCTAGCACACACCTTCCACAAAGCGGTCGAGCTCAACAAAGCGGGAACCCTTGACCAGTACAACATCATGTTTTTCAAGCGCGCCGCCCATGCGGTCGAGCACCTGCTGATAATCGGAGAACACCTGGATGCGGTCCTCGTCCATGCCCATCATGCGCGCGGCATCGGCCATAAGCTGGGCCAGCTCACCACCCACGCACGCCAGCATGTCGAGCTTCTTGGCGGCGGCATAGGCGCCCACGAGCTCATGCATGCGAGGAGCCTCATCGCCCATCTCGCCCATCTCGCCCAGGATCGCCATGCGAGACCCCGTGCATGAAAGCGAGCACAGCAGATCGAGGCCGGCTGCCATCGATTCGGCGCTGGCGTTATAGGAATCGTCGATGATGCGTGCACCGCTCTTGGCGCGCTTGATCTCCTGGCGGTGCCCGGTGATCGTAAGACCCCTAAAGGCAGCATCGATCTGCTCGGGCGTCACGCCCAGGCGATAGGCAACCGCGGCAGCCTTAACGGCATTAGGAACGGACTGCACGCCGGGGATGGCAAGCATGGTATCGATCGTCTCGCCCTGGCCAAAATCGAGCGTAAAGACCGGACGACCCTCGTCATCAACACGAATGTCGCGGGCACGAACCTCATCGTCATCCGAGACGCCGGCCAGCATCACATCGATACCAGCAGGCTGGGCGAACGTATCGCGGATGAACGGGGTAAAGTCGTCCTCGCCGCCCAAAACCAGCAGCGGCAAATAGTCGCCGGCGGCGCACATGCCCTGGACAATCTCGGCCTTAGCGCGGGCGATGTTCTCGCGGCTGCCCAAAATACCGATATGAGAGGTGCCAATCTTGCTCACGATGGCAAGGTTGGGATTGGCGGACTGGGACAGGCGCTCGATCTCGTGGAAATGGTTCATGCCCATCTCGAGCACCAGGACCTCGGTATCGGCCGGAGCGGAAAGCACCGTGAGCGGCATGCCGATCAGGTTATTAAAATTGCCCTTGGTGGCCCAGACACGATAGCGCTTGGCGAGAACAGCGGCGAGCACGTCCTTGGTCGTCGTCTTGCCGATGGAACCGGTAATGCCAACGACCAGGCAGCCAAGCTCCAGGCGATACGCGTGCGCCAAACGCAGCAGAAACTCCTCGGGATCATCGGTCAGCAGGATGGCACAGCCCTTGTCCTGCGCCAGCGAGACCAACTCGGCATCGGGCTCGCGCGTCATCACGACGGCGCCGGCACCCGACTGGACGGCACGGGAAGCAAAATCATTGCCGTCGACGTTTTCACCGGGAAAGGCGACGAAAATCGTTCCCTCCTCGACCTGGCGCGAGTCGATAACGCACCCGCGGCATACCCGATCGACTTCTCCCGTCACGGTTCGGGCCCCTGTTGCGGCCACGAGGTTGTTGACGGCGATCTCTATCATTGCAGCTCCCCTGTAAACCTAAATAATGCTATCGGCGTATTGTATCCCAGCGCCGCGCATGCGTGGTGCAGGGCATGTGAACACCCCTCATATGGGACAACAAACCACGCCCCAAAGATTGTAACCCCCTACTTCGTGTGTGGGATACCCAGCACGTCGAGCGCGTTGGCCATAATGGACTGGAACGGCACCGCAGCGGCATCTGAGCCGCTCGGCGTTCCGTCGAGCGTGATATAGCACAGCACCTTGGGCGATTGTGCCGGTGCAAAGCCCATAAAGGACGACATGTAGTTCTCCTTGAGGTAGCCGCCGTTCTCGTCGGCACGTTCGGCCGTACCGGTCTTACCCGCCACGTCATAGCCGTCAACCGCGCCGCCAACGCCCGTTCCCTCCGACACGACCGTCTGCATGCACGATGTCACCTGGGATGCGGCGTCCTCCGAAATCGCGCGCTCGCCTTCGCCCCAGTCCTTCTCGTCGCCTTTGCTGGACTTATAGAAGTGCGGGGTCATCATCACGCCGCCGTTGGCGATGCCGCCCACGGCACGTGCGATCTCAATCGGTGAGACAGACAGCGCCTGTCCAAAGCTCATCGAGCCCAGCGTGGCGCCGTCATACTGGTCACGCTCCTTGACGATGCCCAGGCTCTCGCCCGGAAAATCGACACCAGAGCTGTGACCGATGCCCCACTTGTCCACATAGGCGGCAAAGTCGTTGGCACCGATCTTGCGCCCCACCAGGACAAATCCCACGTTGGACGAACGGCGCATCATCTCGCGCACATCCATGGTCATGGCGTAGTCGCGCTTGTCGGCATCGGTGACGGTATCGTCGCCCACCTTGATGCTCGCCGGCACCTCAAACGACGTACTCGACCGCACGACACCCAAGTCGAAGCCGGCGCCCGCCACGAGCGTCTTAAAGACCGAGCCGGGCTCGTAGGCGTCGGTGACCAGGCGCAGGTTCATATCCTCGGTCTTGGCGTTTTCCAAATTGGTCTGGTCGTAGGTCGGATACGAGCAGGCTGCCAAGATCTCGCCTGTCGTAGGATCGGTGACCAGCGCCGAGCCGTTCTTGGCCTTTGTCTTCTCGACAGCCTCTGCCAGGGCATCCTCGGCCGCACGCTGGATATTGACGTCGAGCGTCGTCACGAGATCAACGCCGTCGACCGCAGCCACCTTTTTATAGGCACCGCCCGCGATATAGCTGCCGTCCCTCGCGCGCTCGCGTACGAGAGAACCGTTCGTGCCGGTCAGAAGCTTGTTGTATTGCTTTTCGAGACCCGTCAAGCCGTCGTTGTCTACGTTCACTACACCCAGCACCTGCGATGCCAGATTGCCGTATGGATACACGCGCTTCATGGCCTGCTCAAAAAGCACGCCGGGCAGGTTCTTCTTCTCCAGCGCCGCAGCGTCGTCTTCGTCCACCTGGCGCTTGATATACACCCAGGTTCCATCGGACTCAACGAGCTTGCGGCAGGTCTTTTTATCGATTCCAGTTGCCTTGACCAGCGCCGACACCGTCTTGTCAACATCCTCGACAAGCTGGGGGTTCACGGCGATGTTGCGACATTCGACCGACGACGCCAGCACGTTACCGTTGCGGTCGTAGATGGTGCCACGTTTGGCATAGAGGGTCTGCGCAAGCAGGCGGCGCGCATCGGCACGCTCGCGCAGTTTATCGGCTTCGACAATTTGATAGCCGGCAAGGCGAAAGACGCCCAAGCCCAAGCCAAGCCCAATGAAGCCCATGACGGCTTTGCGGCGAGGCAGAGGCGTGCCTGTGAGCCATTCGGTCGACGAACTCTTGCGCGACCTGGTGTTATGCACTTGAGGGCCGCCCGAGCCGCGAAGTCGCGACGCCGGGTCGTTGCCACGGGACTGCCCGGCGTTGTAAGATTGCCGACCCGTTCCTTGATAACCAGAACGTCCCCGCGACGAGGGACGTCCAGAACCGCGGCCCCCATCGGAACCGCGGCGATAGTCATTTGTCATACTCAGCTACCGTCTTGCTACTGAGCGGTCGCGGTCGCGTTGGCGCCCGCGGCTGCATCCTGCGAAAAGTCAAGTGTAACGCTCTCGCTGGGCTCCACCATGCCATAAGCGCCCGCAAGGTCGCGAATGCGCGTGTCGGCGCCATAGACCGAATGCATGACCTCCAGGTCGGAGCTCTCATCGGTCGCTTTTTCGAGCGTGTTGGTAAGCTCGGCGTTGCTGTTGAGCACCTGGGCCGTAACGCCGGCGAGCGCCACGCGGGCGACGCCGATCGTCATGAAGATAGCCGCAATGATGCAAAACGTTTTAAGAACGCTCATGAAAACCGGGCTTACCGCCTGGTTTGCCTGACGGCCCGCGCCCGTGTAGACATCAAAGCGCGGCGTGCGCTGCTCACGGGGAGCAACGGGGGCCTGCGGCGTCTCACGATAGGCGGGCATGGCGTTCATATCATAGGCGAGTGCTGCGCTTGAAGTGTTGTAGCCCATGATATGCCGCCTCCCATCCCGAGTACGTTGGTAGTGTGTTTAAGCTTCGTTTATGGTGCGAGCGGGAGGTCCAATATCGCGCGGTCGCGCCTACAGACGCTGCGCCACGCGGATTTTGGCTGATCTCGCCCGAGGGTTGCGCTCAACCTCATCAGGCTGGGCAACCAAGGGTTTGCGGGTGATGACCTTGAGTATCGGCACGTTGCCGCACACGCACACCGGAATCTCCGGCGGACACGTGCACCCCTGGCTCATCTCCTTAAAGTGGTTCTTTACGATACGGTCCTCGAGCGAGTGATACGAGATGACGCAGATACGTCCGCCCGGGTTGAGCCACCTGGTGGCGGCATCAAGCCCTCGTTCGAGCACATCGAGCTCGTGATTGACCTCGATGCGAATGGCCTGGAAACTTTTCTTGGCCGGGTGTCCGCCATGCCGACGAGCGGCAGCCGGGATACCCGCCTTGATGATCTCGACAAATTGGCCGGTGGTTTCGATCGGTTCTTGCTCGCGGCGGCGCACGATCTCGCGCGCGATCTGCGAGGCGAACTTCTCTTCGCCGTAGACGCGTAGAATCCGGGCGAGGTCGTGTTCGTTATAGGTGTTGATGACCTCAGCTGCGTTTAAGGTGTTATTACCCGGATCCATCCGCATGTCCAATGGGGCGTCCTCGTTATACGAAAAGCCCCTGCCAGGGATATCGAGTTGCGGTGACGAAACGCCCAAATCGAACAGGAAGCCATCGACCCCGGGCACCTCGGCCGAGCAAAGCAGCTCGTCCAAGTCGCCGAAGTTGCCCTTCAGCAGCTGGTGCGGAACGCCGGGAACCTCGCGGTCCAGACGGGCGCCAGCGGCCTCGAGGGCCATGTCGTCCTGATCGACGCCGAGCAAAAGACCCGTCTCCCCCACCTGCGCGGCCATCTTTACCGAATGGCCGGCACCGCCAAGGGTGCAATCGCAGACAACGGAGCCGCTCTTTAGCCGCAGCGACTCAAGCACTTCGCCGAGCATGACAGGTTCATGCCGATATTCTTGTGTCAAGATCCCACGCTCCATCCGTTACCCGCGCCTTGCCCTTACGAGAAGAAGAGGTCCAGCAGGGCCTCATCGTCATCGTCCTCATCGGCCGTAGCGCGGTCCCAAACCTCAAGGTGGTCGTAGTTGCCCACAACCGTGACCTCGCGGTCGAGGTTCGCCTGCTTGCGGAGAGACTCGGAAAGACCGATACGACCGGCGCTGTCCACGTCCATCGACGTGGTGCGCTTGTTGATCGCCCTCATGAGCTTCTGGTCATTAATGTCACGCGGGTTAAAACCCTCGTGGCCCTCACGACCCGCGAAGAGTCCTTCGACCCACTTATCGAAGGCCTCGGCAGAGAACACGTACAGAGCATCGACATCCAGGGCTTTGAACACGCGAACGTGCTCTCCAAGCTCCTCGCGAAGGGGTGCAGGCAGGGACAGACGACCTTTTGCATCGAGATTGCGCTCGTATGCACCAGTCATTCCCATGTGCGCCCTCCCCTCGGTTACTCAGATGGCACGTACGCGGGGAACCACCCCGCCTGTCGACGTCATTAATAATATGGGGAACCGCCCCATTTTTCAACACCTTTCCCCACCCCTTCCCCCACCCCGCCCCACCACTCCACCCACCATATATTGCAAAACACCCCCAATCATATGTTCGAAAACACAATATGTTGTGTTTACAGCAACGGCGGGATGCCACCTGTGGAACCCCGCCTTTCAACCTCAACCTTCAAGTTGACCTTGAGGCGATTTTTGCGTCCCTTTACATGCCGTTCACATCGCCCCCAAACTCCCCCATCCAAGGCACATGCGGCCCACCACCGCGACGACAAGTGGCAAAAAATGGGACGGGCCCCAGATTGCCCATGCGCGCGCAAAAGCACGCCGTGGCAATCTGGGGCCCGTCCCCAAATACCTATAGATATGCAGGCCAGCGATGTGTTAACGATGTGCCAGCGGGTGCGCCGCCAGATAGACCTCGGTCAGTTGCGTACGATCGACATGCGTGTAGACCTGCGTGGTCGATATATCGGCATGTCCCAAGATCTCCTGTAGCACACGGAGGTCTGCACCGCCCGCAAGCATATGGGTGGCAAAGGAGTGACGCAGCGTATGGGGATGGAGTCCCACCAGCCCCACCTGGCGCCCGTAGCGCTCACAGATGGCATGGATGCCCTGGCGCGACAGACGGCGACCGTTCTTATTTAAAAAGACCGCCGAGGTCTCGGTTCCGTGGGCATGGGCCGCCAAGCGAGAACGCCCCTTAGTTATATAGCGCGTCAGAGCTCGCGCCGCGCTTCCCACCAACGGGGACAGGCGTTCCTTTGAGCCCTTACCGCGAACGAGCACAAAGCCATCGTCGATATGGATATCGCCAACATCGAGCCCCACCAACTCGCTCACACGCAAGCCGCATCCGTAGAGCACTTCCAAGATGGCATGGTCGCGCAAGCCCATCTCGCCCTCGGGGAAGTCTTGATCGAGCAGCGCCGAGACATCCTCCACCGATAGATACTCCGGCAAACGCTCAGCCTTTTTAGGCAGGCGCAACGCCGCCGTTGGATTTTGGGCCACAATCCCATCGCGCACCAAAAAGGCATGCAGGCCCTTCACGGCCGCAAGCGCACGCTCCACCGAGGCATCGGAATAGCCCCCATCGCGACGGTCGGCGACAAAGCCCTCCACGACCTGACGAGTCACCTCATCAAAAGACATGATGCCCGCCCGCTCCAGATACGCGCAGTACGTCGTCAGGTCACGACGATAGGCCGCAATCGTGTTGCGCGCCAAACCCCGCTCGACCGCGAGGTAATCGAGATACTCCCCCGCCGCCACGGCGAGCGACGAGGGAGTAGCTTCGGTATGTTCTTTGTTCGCCGGCACCCTTAGTCCGTAGCGAGGTTCATGGGCGTCACCTGCAGGCGATCGACACCCTCGTGCTGACCGATCGAGGCACGCACGAACTCTCGGAACAGCGGCTGCGGGTTGGTCGGACGGCTCTTGAACTCGGGGTGGGCCTGGGTTGCCACATACCACGGATGAACGTCGCGCGGCAGCTCGACCATCTCGACCAGGCGCTCGTCGGGCGACAGACCCGAGATAACCAAACCGGCGTCCTCAAGCTGGTCGCGGAAGGCGTTGTTAAACTCAAAGCGGTGACGGTGACGCTCGTAGACGAGATCCTCGCCATATGCCTCGCGAGCGAGGGTATCGGCGGCGAGCTTGCACGGATAGGCGCCCAGACGCATGGTGCCGCCCTTCTCGGTGACATCCTCCTGCGAGCTCATCAGATCGATGACGCTAAACGGACCGTCCGGGTCGAACTCGGAGGAGCTGGCGCCGGCAAGGCCGACGACGTTGCGGGCGAACTCGCACACGGCCACCTGCATACCCAGGCAAATGCCCAGATACGGAATCTTGTGCTCGCGGGCAAACTCGGCCGCGAGGATCTTGCCCTCCAGGGCGCGCTTGCCAAAGCCGCCGGGGACCAGGATGCCCGAGGCGTCGCCCAGAACCTCGGAGACATTCTGCTCGTCGAGGCTCTCGCCGTCGACCAGCTGGACGTCCACATGGCGATCGTAGAAGACGCCCGCATGGTGCAGGGCCTCGATAACCGACAGGTACGCATCGGGCAGCTGCGTGTACTTGCCAACGACGGCGATCTTCACCTTGTCGGCGTGATGGTTGGCGTGATTCTGTTTGCGCAGGAACTCGTTCCACTCGCTCATGTCGCGCTCACGCGGGTCCAGACCCAGACGCTCGCAAATGCGCAGGTCAAAGTCCTGCTCGGCAAGCAGCTGCGGAACATCGTAAATACTCGCGCAGTCCTCGTTGGTAAAGACGCAATCGGTGTCGACGTCGCAGAAGCTTGCGATCTTTCCGCGGATAGCGTCATCGATATGGTGGTCGGAGCGCAACACGATAATATCGGGCTGGATGCCAAAGCTGCGGAGCTCCTTGACGGAATGCTGCGTGGGCTTGGTCTTGACCTCGTGGGCGGCGGCGATATAGGGAACGAGCGACACGTGGATGTAGCAGACGTTCTCGGGGCCGGCCTCCTTGCGGTACTGACGAATGGCCTCGACAAACGGTTGGGACTCGATGTCGCCGATCGTGCCGCCCAGCTCGGTGATGACTACATCGGAGCCGGTCTGCTCCTCGATGCGGCGGAACTTATCCTTAATGGCATTGGTGACGTGAGGAATCACCTGCACGGTACCGCCCAAAAAGTCGCCGCGACGCTCGCGGGCGATGAGGCTTTTGTAGATGGCACCGGTCGTAAAGTTGGAATCGCGGGTCAGGTTCTCATCAATAAAGCGCTCGTAATGACCCAGGTCCAGGTCGGACTCGTAACCATCCTCGGTTACAAAGACCTCACCATGCTGGAACGGGCTCATGGTACCGGGGTCGACGTTCAGATACGGGTCGGCCTTCTGCATCGTTACTTTGTAGCCACGCGACTTGAGCAGACGGCCCAGCGAGGCCGCGGTGATACCCTTGCCCAGGGACGAAACCACGCCACCGGTTACGAACACATGCTTGGTCATATTGAGTTACCTGCGCTTCCCGTAGAAGTTGTTTATCCACATCTTACGGGTCTTCATTGTAATACTCGCGCCGCGGACCGTCCGCAATTTTTCTCGCGTGCGATTGCATTTCTCAATCTTGAAACAAAACGCCGCCCGGTTTCCCAGGCGGCGTCGCTATGGCAAGGGTTACATGCTGCTATCGATCAGCAACCTCGTCCTCAAGCATTTCTTGAACGAGCATGCCGGTACGGACGCCCTCAAGATACCACTCGCCACGTTCGGTGAGGCAAATGCCATTTGCAAGCTGACCGCCGTCGTCGCTATAACGCGAGACGACATCAATCATGCCTTCGGAATCCAAGCGATCGATTGCGGCGCGGGCACGATACGGCGAAACCCCCACGCGCTCGGCAAGCGTTTTGCGCGAGAAACCATACGGCCCGCCATTGTCTTCGGTTTGCTGGTCGATCTCCATCAACACCAGCACCTCGACACGCTTCATATCGTTGACACTCGCACGACCCTTGCCCGCCATAGCAGCCTCCTCAAACCGAGCACGAGCATCTAACGCGCCGTGCGCGACCGACACACCTCACGATGGCAGGTAATATCCATCATGCGGCATCCCGCTAAGGATGAAACAGTTACGGTTATTGTATACCGCTCAAATTGTTTCTAGGCAGGTAAACGGCTATTTTTCGCCGAAATAGGCACTTTATTGATCAAAAAGCCGTACCGGGCGCTAACCCGATACGGCCAAACTGCAATGCAATTACCGCGGTGCTTCAAACTTAGCGATGGAAGAAACCGCGGCGCTCAAACTTGGGCTCGCAGCACACGTTGATACCCAGTTTGCGCAGTACCGTCTCGTCCGTCGGCGAGATGATCACGCTAAAGAAGGCATCGCAACCGCGCAACTGCTCCAGGCCCGAAAGGACGCGAGCGGCCGTCTCACTCGTGGCCGAGGTGATCGACAGCGCCATAAGCGTCTCGTCGGTGTGGAGGCGCGGGTTTTTGCTACCCAGGAAATGCGTCTTGAGCTTGCTGATGGGCTCGATCGCCTCATCGCTAATGACCTCGAGCTCAAGGTCGACGCCCGAGACATGCTTGAGGGCGTTCATAATGAGCGAACTTGCGGCGCCCAGGCGCGTGGAGGTCTTACCGGTCACCACGGAGCCATCGGGCATGACCATGGCACCCACGGGACCACCCGTCAGCTGCTCCCTAGTAAGGGCGGCCGAGCGTGCCGGTGAGTAGTTCTTATCGATGCCGGCTTTCTTCATAATAATCTTGAGACGGTCGACTTGCTCATCGCCCACGCCGGTACGGCGCACATTTTCGACCGCGGTAAAGTAGCGGCGAACGATCTCCATCTTGGAAGCGTCGCGGCAGGCATCGTCATCGGTGATGGCAAAGCCGACCATATTGACGCCCATGTCCGTGGGGCTCTGGTAGGGGCTCTTGCCCAGGATCTTTTCCATCAGAGCACGGACCACCGGGAAGGCCTCGACGTCGCGGTTGTAGTTGACCGTGGTCTTGTTGTAGGCCTCCAAGTGGAAGGAGTCGATGATATTGGCATCGTCGAGGTCGGCCGTGGCGGCCTCATAGGCGATGTTGACCGGATGCGTGAGGGGCAGATTCCAGACCGGGAACGTCTCGAACTTGGCATAGCCGGCAGCGGTGCCGTGTTTGTGCTCGTGATAGAGCTGAGACAGGCAGGTGGCGAGCTTGCCCGAGCCAGGGCCGGGTGCCGTCACGACAACGAGCGGACGGGTGGTCTCGACAAACTCGTTCTTGCCATAGCCGTCGTCAGACACGATCAGGTCGACGTCGTGCGGATAGCCCTCGATGGGATAGTGCAGCTTGGCGGGAATGCCGAGCGCGTTCAGGCGATTGCGGAACACATCGGCGGCGGGCTGGCCGGCGTACTGGGTGATAACCACGGCCGCGACAGCAAAACCGTTGCCTCGGAACAGGTCGACCAGGCGCAAGACGTCCTCGTCATAGGTAATGCCAAGGTCGCCACGGGCCTTATTCTTCTCGATGTGGTTCGCGTTGATCGCGATGATGACCTCAACGTCATCGGCAATGCTCTTGAGCATGCGAAACTTGCTGTCCGGCTCAAAACCCGGCAGCACGCGGCTGGCATGATAGTCATCGAACAACTTGCCGCCAAACTCCAAATACAGCTTGCCGCCAAACTGCGAGATGCGCTCCTTAATATGAGCGGCCTGCAGCTCGATATACTTCGCGTTGTCGAAACCCTGGCGCATATATGGCTCCCGTCCCGTTTCCATTTAATGTCTTAGGCGATTATAACGGAGCCTGCCCTCCCCGATGCCCAGGCCATCAACAGGCACCAACCAAACACGCCATCGATAAGTTGCGGTGAAATAGCTCCTGTTTAACCCCTCAAGACGGCCAAACGGGAACTATTCCACCGCAACTTCCCCTTTTGGCGCAAAGTAACCTGACCCCTTTGCACCAACAGCAGAAACGTCGCGGGCAGAGAACGGACAGCGAACAGGCACCAGAGTGAGCAAGCCGCCCCCTGCGCCAACAATGGCAGCGCCGCAGGCTGAGCATAAGTCAGCGAAAGCCCACCAGAGCGAGCAAGGTGACGTGAAAGAGGAGGGCATAGGCCTTTTGGCCATGCCCGACGATTGAACGTCAGATTGCCGCTCTGGCGGGCTTGCAGCGTCGAGTGGTTCCGGCGTTTGGTAAAACGCCGGAACACAAGAGCGCCTCCCCCCGCGCACGGAACGGGAGGAGGCTAAAGGTAGGAGTCTACCGGTGGGGTTACCCCACCGGACAGACGATGACCAGGTGATCCTTTACAGGATCGTCATGGTTTCCGTGGGGTACCCAAGGGGTACTTAGAGCATCACGCAAGCGACGGTCAGGATGATGGCGCAGACGACGGAGAGAGCGACGATGAGCTTAAGAGCAAACTTGAGCCAGGTCGTCCACTCGATCTTGGCCAGAGCAAGACCGCCCATGATGGCGCCGGAGGTCGGGGTGAACAGGTTCACGACGCCGATGGCGGCGGAGAAGATCATGACCATGACCTCGGGCGAGAAGCCGAGCTTGACAGCCAGCGGTCCCATGATGGGCATGGAGACGGTGGCCATGCCGGAGGTCGAGGGGATCAGGAAGGACAGGCCGAAGTAGACCAGGAAGCTCATGGGAGCGAAGATCACGCCGGACAGGCCAGCCAGAGCATTGGCGGCAGCGTCGAGGACGTAGACGTCGAGGCCGGTGCTAGCCATGAGGACGGAGATACCACGGGCGAGGGCGATGACGAGGACAACGGACATCATGTCGGCAGCGCCGGTGATGAAGGTGTTGACGATCTGCTTCTCGGACAGGCCGCCGATAATACCGATCAGGACAGCCATGAGGAAGAACCAGGTGGAAGCCTCGTCGAAGTACCACTGACCAATGGGCAGGCCGGTGATCAGGGCAGACCAGCCCTGAACGATGGCGTTACCGTCGGCGTCATAGACAGCGCCAGCATCGAAGAAGTTGGCGACGCCCTCGTTAAGGTCGGCCAGCGGGATGAAGCCGACGATCATGACGACGAAGGTGAAGGCAAAGGCGATCAGAACACCCTTCTGACGACCGGTGAGCTTGACCTCCTTGTGAACCTCGGAAGCAGCCTTGCCGTGAGCCTCTTCGGCGTCCTTGAGCTCCTGCATCGAAAGGATGGTGGAACCCTTGTCAGCCTTGACCTTCTTGGCATAGCTCATGACGAAGAGGATGGACATAACAGTGGTAACAATCCACAGGACGGCACCGAGGCCGATGATGATGGACTGGTTGACCTCAATGCCAACGCCAGTCAGAGCGTCAACGGCAGCACCGACGGCAAACGGGTTAACCGTGGAGCCGAGGCAGCCGCAGCCAGCGCCGAGCAGGACGGTGGCAGCGCCGACCATGGGGTCGAAGCCAGCAGCCATCATGGTGGCGGCGAGCAGGGCGTAGAAGGGAACGGTCTCCTCGCACATACCATAGGTGGTACCACCGAGGGAGAAGATGAACATCAGCACGGGAATGAGCATGATCTCATTGCCCTTAAGCTTCTGCACCAGAACAGCAATGCCGTTGTCCAGGGCGCCGGTCTCGGTCATCATGCCGAGGAAGCCGCCGAGGATCATAACGAAGAGGCAGACGGGCAGAGCGTCAGCGAAGCCCTTGACCGGGGCGGTGCAGAAATCGCTCAAGCGGGCAGCGGTAACCGCGCCACCGGACGTACCGGAGACGATAACGGTAACAACCGCGACGATTGCCAGCAGAGCAAGAAGAATGGTGAACGATGAAGGCATACCGCGCTTTTTCTTAGCGGTCTCAGTCATAGTTCTCATCCCCCCTTCATAAATCATTTACTGATCTCGCCCGAAGCGGCTCTTCCGTGCCGTGCATGTCGCTCGGTGCGAGATTTTTACCAGACAAAAGCGCTCGGGGTGCGCAGGAATGCACCCCGAGCGAGATGCTAGATGCTCTTACTTGAGCGTGGCGTACATGACAGCCTTGATGGTGTGCATGCGGTTCTCGGCCTCGTCGAAGACCTTGGAAGCGGGGCTCTCGAAGACCTCGTCGGTGACCTCCTGCTCGGTGATGCCGAACTGCTCGCACTTCTCGGCGCCAATGGTGGTGTTGGTGTCGTGGAAGCTGGGCAGGCAGTGCAGGAAGATGGCACCCGGGTTGGCCATAGCCATGACCTCGGAGGTGACACGATACGGGGTGAGCTGAGCGATGCGCTCGGCCCAGACCTCGTCAGGCTCGCCCATGGAGACCCACACGTCGGTGTAGATAACGTCGGCACCGGTGACGCCGTCCTTGACGTCGGTGGTCAGCTTGATGGTGCAGCCGTTGGCCTCAGCGATGGGCTTGCAGGCCTCGATGACGTCGTCAGCGGGCATGCACTCCTCGGGGCCGCAGGCCACGAAGTTCATGCCGAGCTTGGAGCAGACGACCATGAGGGAGCGAGCGACGTTGTTCTTGCAGTCGCCCATGAAGACGAGGGTCTTGCCCTTGATGTCGTAGTTGAAGTTCTCCTGGACGGTCAGGATGTCGGCGAGCATCTGAGTGGGGTGCCACTCGGTGGTCAGACCGTTCCAGACGGGCACGCCGGACTTAGCGGCAAGCTCCTCGACGTCGTCCTGGGCAAAGCCACGGAACTCGATGCCGTCATACATGCGGCCGAGAACGCGGGCGGTGTCCTCGATGGACTCCTTCTTGCCCATCTGCGACGAACCCGGATCGAGGTAGGTGACGCCCATGCCCAAATCCATGCCGCCGACCTCGAAGGCGCAGCGGGT
The DNA here is from genome assembly GCA_902835305.1 of Coriobacteriaceae bacterium. Classification (GTDB taxonomy): domain Bacteria; phylum Actinomycetota; class Coriobacteriia; order Coriobacteriales; family Coriobacteriaceae; genus Collinsella. Next base: position 155,826 of record CADFMD010000001.1, on the reverse strand, counting down.
ACGGGTGGAAGTCTTCTGGAAGAGCAGGACGATGTTCTTGCCCTCGAGATAGCGGTGCGGAACGCCAGCGCGCTTCATGTCCTTGAAGTTCTTGGAGAGCTTGAGCAGGTACTCGATCTCCTCGGTGGTGAGGTCGAGGAGCTTGAGGAAGCTACGGCCGGAGAGGTTAACACCCATGGTTCGAATCCTTTCGAAGAAATGAATTACGCAAATACTAGTGGTGCCCGTTTGACGGGCGAAACCGGTGCGGTTGTAGGGAGACCGCACCGGAAACGGAAAGACTTAGAGGTCCTCGCGCCAGAAGGGCATGCTCATGCAGCGCGGGCCGCCACGGCCGCGGGAGAGCTCGGCGGAGGGCACGACGAGAAGGTCCAGGCCCTCCTTGTACAGCACGTCGTTGGTGACGGTGTTGCGGGCGTAGACGCAGATCTTGCCGGGCTCGACGCACAGGGTGTTGGAGCCGTCGTTCCACTGCTCGCGGGAGGCCGCGATCGGGTCGCCGCCGCCGCAGGGGATCAGCTTGACCTGGTCGACGCCGGTGGCGTCCTCCAGGACGTGCTCGAGGGTGTCCTCGATCAGGCGGATGTTCACGTCGCCCGGGTTCTTGCCGGCGGTCAGCTCGTAGACGCGCAGGGTGCCCATGATGGCGGGGTGGATCGTGAACTTATCGACGTCGATCTGGGTGAAGACCGTGTCGAGGTGCATGAAGGCGCGCGAGACCGGGATGTCGAAGGCCAGGATGCGCTCGACCTTGGAGTCGGAGTTCCAGAAGATGTTCTGCGCCATGACGTCGATGGCGGCTGCCTGGGTGCGCTGGGAGATGCCGACGGCGAGGGTCTTCTCGTTGATGTTCAGCACGTCGCCGCCCTCGGTGTGGAACTGGCAGTCGCGGCGGAAGTACAGGGAGACGTCCTTGTAGTCGGGGTGGTACTTGAAGACGTACTTGCCGTACAGGGTCTCGCGGTTGCGGGTGACCGAGTACATGCGGTTGAGGTTGACGCCCTCGCCGACGACCGCGAACGGGTCGCGGGTGAAGTAGAGGTTGGGCATCGGGTCGATGATCAGGTCGGACTCGGACTCGGAGTTGACCAGGGAGTCGAGGGTCGTGGACGCCGTGAGGGGCATGTCGATCTCGGCCTTGGTCATGCCGGCCATGGTCTTCTTGACGAACTCGAGGTTGTCCTCGATGGAGTCCAGCTTCTCGCGGACGATCTGCGGCATGTGCTGGCCGCGGATGCCCGCCTCGGCGATGTACTGGTCGGTGAACTCGGCGCGGGCGCCGGGGACCTGGTCGAACACCTCGGCGACGAGGTTCTCGAGGTAGAGCACCTCGACGCCCTGGTCCCTCAGGATCTGGGCGAAGGTGTCGTGCTCCTGCTGCGCGACCTCCAGGAACGGGACGTCGTCGAACAGGAGTCGCTCGAGCTCGTCGGGCGGCAGGTTGAGGAGCTCGTCGCCGGGACGGTGCAGGCAGACCTTCCTGAGCTTGCCGATCTCGGAAGGCACGTGCAGACCTTTCGTCATGGCCTCCTACCTTTCTTTCGGGCCCTTGTCAGGGCCGATTCGTTAGCGCCCCTCCGTGTGAGGCGTTATTGCTGACGACATATTTATATCCAAAATCAGCCCATACTTCCACCTTGCCCCCGAACGGTTTTTTATGAGGGGTGAACGGCATACACATATACTTCACGCATGGTACACTTTGACTTAATAAAGTGTATCTACGTGCTTAAACGCTTTTTTAACCGGAAAATCAATTGGAACTAATCTTTCTTAAACCACCCTCGATTTGCATATTTCACGCAAAGGTATGAATAGAATTCGCAATTCTTGCTACGTCTCAACCATTTTGATTTTTATTCAGAAAAAAGTTCGTCCTATTCATTTTTAGCAACCAGGCTACCGTTTACCAGACGTTGGATACCGTTCACCGGAAGCTCAGTATAAGGCCCATCGAATACACCGCCTGCTTTTCGCCTCCATTTGTAACAAGTTGACATTTTTGGCGGTAAAGATAAACAGACCCGCTCCCCCAAAGGGAGCGGGTCTGCATTCGGTACATCTAGGGCCCAGAAAGGTTTAGGCCCTCGAAAACCTCAAGGGGCTAACGATCGAACTCGGCCAGTGCCTCGCCCAGAAGCCTCAGGCCCTCGCGGAGAACGTCTTCGCTCGCGCAGTAGCCCAGGCGTGCGCCGCAGGGAAGCTCAAAGCGGCTACCAGGAACCAGCAGCACTCCCCTCTCGGCCAACAGGCGCTTGCAGAACTCCTCGTCGTCCTCGGGAATATCCAGCTGGATAAACGAGGTGGATATTCCCTGCGGGGCCGTCCAGGAAACGCGATGCTGCGTATCGATCCAAGCCTGCGCGATATCGCGGTTGCCAAACACGATCTTGCGATTGCGCTCGAGAATCTTGTCCTTGTGCTCGAGCACGTATGTCGCCAGGGCATCGTTGAACACGCCGCCGCAGATCATGGTGTAGTCGCGGTAGGTGCGGATGCGGTTGGACACCTCTTCGTCGGCCACGACCCAGCCCACGCGGGCCGCAGGCGTCGAATAGGTCTTGGACACCGAGTTGGTGACAATGGCCTTCTCGTACATGTCGGCCATCGACATAAAGGCCTTGGTGTTCTCAAGCGGCAGGTACACCTCGTCGCACAGCACATAGGCGCCAGCCGAACGGGCGATCTCGGCAATCTGGCCGAGCATATCGGCATCGAGCACCGTACCGATGGGGTTCGATGCGTTGTTGATGCAGATGAGCTTGGTATTGGGACGCACCAAGCGTTTAAGCTCCTCGATATCGGGCTTCCAGCCAAGCTCCTCGCGAAGCTCCCAATACTCGACCTCGGCACCGAGCGTACGCGGAATCTCGTAGAGCGGCGCGTAGGTGGGCCACTCGGCGATGACATGGTCGCCGGGCTCGACCACGGCCATGATGGCGTTGAGGTTGGCACCCGTGCAGCCATTGGTCTGCAGAATGTGGTCGGGATTAACCTCGCGACGATACAGCTTGGCGACCTCGGCCTTAAACTCCGGCGAACCCTCGATCCAGCCGTAGTTCATCTTCTCGCGGTCCAGGCGCTCGTAGAACGTGGCGCCGTCCTGCTCGTCGAGCGCGCGAAGCTCGCCCATGGTAAGCGAGGAGATCGTCGACTGGGCGATATCCCACGTAGCGCTCTTCTCCCAAACGTTGAGCCACTCCTCAACGCCAATTGTCTTGATGTCCATGGCCACCTTATCCGTTGTTAATTTAACGTCATTAAACATGAATGGGACGGTGCGAAAGATCCGCATCGTCCCATTGGGAGACATCTAATGGCAGCTAGATGTTTGTATTAAGACCTGTACGGGTCTTTGAAAACCTTAGAGGTCCTCGCGCCAGAAGGGCATGCTCATGCAGCGCGGGCCGCCGCGGCCGCGGGAGAGCTCGGCGGAGGGCACGACGAGAAGGTCCAGGCCCTCCTTGTACAGCACGTCGTTGGTGACGGTGTTGCGGGCGTAGACGCAGATCTTGCCGGGCTCGACGCACAGGGTGTTGGAGCCGTCGTTCCACTGCTCGCGGGAGGCCGCGATCGGGTCGCCGCCGCCGCAGGGGATCAGCTTGACCTGGTCGACGCCGGTGGCGTCCTCCAGGACGTGCTCGAGGGTGTCCTCGATCAGGCGGATGTTCACGTCGCCCGGGTTCTTGCCGGCGGTCAGCTCGTAGACGCGCAGGGTGCCCATGATGGCGGGGTGGATCGTGAACTTATCGACGTCGATCTGGGTGAAGACCGTGTCGAGGTGCATGAAGGCGCGCGAGACCGGGATGTCGAAGGCCAGGATGCGCTCGACCTTGGAGTCGGAGTTCCAGAAGATGTTCTGCGCCATGACGTCGATGGCGGCTGCCTGGGTGCGCTGGGAGATGCCGACGGCGAGGGTCTTCTCGTTGATGTTCAGCACGTCGCCGCCCTCGGTGTGGAACTGGCAGTCGCGGCGGAAGTACAGGGAGACGTCCTTGTAGTCGGGGTGGTACTTGAAGACGTACTTGCCGTACAGGGTCTCGCGGTTGCGGGTGACCGAGTACATGCGGTTGAGGTTGACGCCCTCGCCGACGACCGCGAACGGGTCGCGGGTGAAGTAGAGGTTGGGCATCGGGTCGATGATCAGGTCGGACTCGGACTCGGAGTTGACCAGGGAGTCGAGGGTCGTGGACGCCGTGAGGGGCATGTCGATCTCGGCCTTGGTCATGCCGGCCATGGTCTTCTTGACGAACTCGAGGTTGTCCTCGATGGAGTCCAGCTTCTCGCGGACGATCTGCGGCATGTGCTGGCCGCGGATGCCCGCCTCGGCGATGTACTGGTCGGTGAACTCGGCGCGGGCGCCGGGGACCTGGTCGAACACCTCGGCGACGAGGTTCTCGAGGTAGAGCACCTCGACGCCCTGGTCCCTCAGGATCTGGGCGAAGGTGTCGTGCTCCTGCTGCGCGACCTCCAGGAACGGGACGTCGTCGAACAGGAGTCGCTCGAGCTCGTCGGGCGGCAGGTTGAGGAGCTCGTCGCCGGGACGGTGCAGGCAGACCTTCCTGAGCTTGCCGATCTCGGAAGGCACGTGCAGACCTTTCGTCATGGCCTCCTACCTTTCTTTCGGGCCTTTCGGCCGAATCTCTCAGCGCCCTTCCGTAACGGGCGCTGCTTGCTGACAGATCTATTTATATCCAAATTCTACCCGCAATTCCACCTCGCCCCCGAACGGTCAACAAAGTGCGATGAACGGCATATCGCATGTGATTCCCCCACGATGCACTTCGGCGCTCTAAAGTACCTTTTCAAAGGTAAACGCTCTTTTTCCTATAAATTATCCCCCATCGCATCTATAAATCCATGATTCAGATTTGCATAGGTAAAACGGTTTTATGTATATAAATGAAGCTAGCTCACCTTTTGGACCGAATTCGATGATATTCAGCTCACCATCATTCTTATTCACGCATCCCTATCAGTTGAGTGAGAATATTGAACGCTAGCAATTGCGTCGCGAGCGTTAGTTCTATGGCCGGGCATCGTAAGAAATAGGTAAAGATACCGTTCACGCGATACGTCCGTGCCAGCGGTCAACTAAATTGAGACAATAGAATAGAGTTAGGCTATCGTCCCCTGCGGGGACTGAACGGACAGATGCATATGCCGAGCAAAATCGAAAAGAAGCAAAAGGCCGCCAAGCTGCGCAAGCCGCCGCGTGATTTTTCGTATACGCAAAACCGAGAGCTTAGCTGGCTGCGCTTTGACAACCGCGTGCTTGACGAGGCCTTCGACGAGACCGTCCCGCTGTTTGAGCGCCTCAAGTTCGTGTCAATCTTCGAGTCCAACCTCGACGAGTTTCTCATGGTGCGCGTGGGCGGCCTGTCCGACCTGGCAGAACTCAAAAAACAGCCCGTGGACAACAAGAGTAATATGACCGCCTCTGAACAGGTCGATGCCGTCATGGCAGAGCTGCCCGGGCTCCTTACCCGCTGGGAGACCATCTTCAAGAGCATCGAAGGCAAGCTCGACGCCCTGGGCGTTCACCGCGCTCGCATCGACTCGCTTACGCCCGAGGAACGCACCTTTGTCACCCGCTACTTCCAGGCCTACGTGTCGCCGGTCATCTCGCCGTTGGTCATTGACCCGCGCCACCCCTTCCCCAACCTGCGCAACGGCGCACTCTATCTAGCTTGCGGACTGGACGGTGTCACGGACGAGGAAAGTCTGCTGGGCCTCATCGAGATTCCCGCCTCGATGAACCGCGTGGTCGAGATTCCCTCGCCCGCCGGCACCTACTCCTACATCTTGCTCGAGGACGTCATCCTTGCCTGCTTGGACAGTTGCTTTGGCTCCTATAAGCCGCTCGACCGCGCTCTGATCCGCGTCACCCGCAATGCCGATATCGACCCGGACGGCGAGGGCGTCGAGGAGGAAGAGGATTACCGCCAGCACATGAAGCGCATCCTCAAAAAGCGTTTGCGCCTGCAGCCGGTGGTGCTTGCCGTCTCCGGTTCGCTCGAGAAGGCGACGCTCAAGACCATCCGCAAAGCGCTCGAGCTTTCGCGCCGCTCGGTTTTTACCTGCGATATCCCGCTCGACCTGGGCTACGTCTTTGGCATCGAGGGCAAAATTCCCGAGCACCTGCGCAACGAGCTCCTCTTTACGCCGTTTAAGCCGCAGCCCAACCCCACCATCGACATGTCCCGCTCCATTCGCGAGCAGGTGCTGCAGGGCGACAAGTTGCTTTTTTACCCCTACGAGGCCATGAATCCGTTCCTGGACTTGGTACACGAGGCCGCATACGACCCCGAGTGCATCTCGCTGCGCATCACGCTCTACCGCGTGGCCAAGCAGAGTCGTCTGTGCGAGTCGTTGATTGACGCCGCCGAGAACGGCAAAGAGGTCACGGTGCTCATGGAGCTCCGCGCGCGCTTTGACGAGCAGAACAACATCGAGTGGGCCGAGCGTCTGGAAGAGGCCGGCTGCACCGTCATCTATGGCTCCGAGGGTTTTAAATGCCACTCAAAGATCTGCCAGCTTACCTATCGCGAGGGTATGGCGCTCACCCGACTCACGCTTTTGGGTACCGGCAACTTTAATGAGAAGACGGCCAAGCTCTACAGCGACTTTATGCTCATGACCGCCCATCCCGGCATCGGCGAAGACGCCAACCTGTTCTTCCGCAACCTGTCGCTGGGCAACCTGCGCGGCGACTACCGCTTTTTGGGCGTGGCGCCCGTCGGCCTTAAGCCGCTCATCATGCGCGGTCTGGACCGCGAGATACAACGTGCGCTCGCCGGCGAGCCCGCCCGCGTGTTCTTTAAGCTCAACTCGCTGACCGACCGCGAGGTCATCGACAAGATCTCCGAGGCATCGTGTGCCGGCGTGCGCGTGGACATGATCATCCGCGGCATCTCGTGCCTGAAGCCCAACATTGCGGGCAAGACCGAAAACGTGCACGTACGTTCTATCGTCGGACGTTTCTTGGAGCACGCGCGCGTCTATGCCTTCGGCGTGGACTCGGACATGATCTACCTGAGTTCTGCCGACATGATGACGCGCAACACCGAGCATCGCGTAGAGATCGCCTTCCCCGTGCTCGACCCCACCTGCCGCGCGCTGGTGCACGAGTACATGGGCGTGCAGCTGCGCGACAACGTGAAGGCACGTAGCCTGACGAGCGACGGCACCTGGGTTCCCGTAGAGCGAAAAGAGGGTGAGAAGCCCTTTAACTCGCAGGAGTTCCTGTTGGAGCGCGCTTATCGCAACGCCGAGTCCGCAGCCGTGGCTTCGGAGCCCGTCGCCAAAGCAAAACCGGAATCCGCACCTGTTCTGGGCCCCAAGCCCGAGCCACAGCCGGCAGCCCCTAAGGTACAGAAGGTCCAGGCGACCGTCATCGAGCCCGACCTGGAGCCCGAGCCCGAGCCTGCACCCCAGCCTCAGCCGCAGACCGCTAAGCCCGCGCCCCAGGCAAGCGCCCGCCGCGAGAAACCCGCCGGCAAGACCAAAGCCATCGAGCGCCATCGCCCCGGTCGCGTGCGCATGGGCTTGGGCCTAATCGGCCTAGGACTCAAGACGCTCATTACCGGCAAGACGAAATAGACGTTTGTAGAAGCGCCCCGTATTTGAGGAATGCCTCAGGTACGGGGCGCTTTTCCCTGCTACCATGGTTGCGGACAACAACGCGAATGACGGGCAGGAATATGAAGCTCACCATAGAATCGATGACGTATGGCGCCGATGGTCTGGCGCATGCCGACAACGGCAAGGCCGTCTTTGTGCAGGGCGCCGTGGCAGGCGACACCGTCGAGGCCGAGGTCGTACAGGACGGCAAGTCGTTCATGCGCGCCCGCACCACCGAGATTCTGGAGCCAAGCCCCGATCGCATTCAGCCTCCCTGCCCCTTCGTGGGCATTTGCGGCGGCTGCTCGTGGGGCAATCTCTCACGCACGGCACAGCTCGCCGCCAAGGAGCAAAACCTGCGCTCCACGCTCGAGCGCATCGGCAAGTTCGCTCCTGAGCAGGTTGATGAGTTGGTACAGCCTATCTGCCACACCAAGGACGACTGGGGCTACCGCAATAAAATCGAGCTCGAACCGACCGTCGTCAACGGTCGCGTGCGCCTTGGCATGCACGGTGTCGACCCCAGCAAAATCGTGACCGTCGATACGTGCCCGCTGTTCGATAAGCGCTTCCCAAAGGCGCTCAAATCGGTCGTCGGCGCACTCAACTATCTAAGCGGCAGCCATGACTTGGGGCTCGAACGCGTGGGCATTCGCGCTTCGCGTCGCACCAAGGCACTCGAGGTCGCGCTTTGGACGCCCACAGGCTCCTTCCCGCGCTCACAGGTCTCGCGCGTGCTGGCAGACGCCGCACACCCCACGAGCGTCGTGCGCGTCATGAGCAAGGGCGAGAAGAAGGCCCGCCGCGTTTCCAAGGTGGAGATGCTCGCTGGAGAGGGCTCCTGGACCGAGAATATCGCTGACGGCCAGATGCGCCTGTCCGCCCCGTCGTTTTTCCAGGTCAACACCAAGGGTGCCGAGATTTTGATCGAGCTCGTTATGGACGCACTCGATCCGCAGGAAGACGAGCTTGCCGTGGATCTGTACTGCGGCGCCGGCACCTTTACCCTGCCGCTCGCCCGCCGCTGCGACTTTGTTGCCGCCGTCGAGGCCTACGGTCCGGCCGTGCGCGACCTGCGCCGTAACCTCGAGATCAACAAGCTCGACAACGTCGACGTCATCGGCGGCGATGCCGTGCGCGAGTTCCCCGACCAGGATGCCGATGTCCTGGTGGTCGACCCGCCGCGCGCGGGCCTGGCGCCCGGGGCCATCGGCCTCATCGCCAGCACGAGTGCGCGCGATGTCGCCTATGTGAGCTGCGACCCTGCCACCCTGGCACGCGACCTTAAGCGCTTTGTCGAGGAAGGCACCTTCTCCCCCGTCAAGATCACACCGGTCGATCTGTTCCCGCAAACCTTCCACTGCGAAACCGTCGTCCACCTCAAGCGCAACTAGACTGTTTGCCCAAGACCACGCCCGATGATTTTTCTGGGACGGGGATTACATAATCAATTTGTACCGAATGATTATTTAAGCCCCGTCCCTTTTTAAACATTGGGAAATCGAGCGTGGCAAGCGCATGTCTTCGGGGTATAAGACGGCTAATTGTATGCCGCCTTACGAAAGGAACTCTCATGCCCAGCGTTGCCGTTCTCGCCGCCGATGGCTTTGAAACGATTGAATGCCTGACCATGGTCGACGTCATGCGTCGCGGCGGCGTGCGCGCCACGCTCGTCTCGATCATGCCCACGCGCGAGGTCGTGAGCTCGCTGCAGATTCCCGTGACCTGCGATGCGCTCTTTGACGAGATCGACTTTGACGAGTACGACTGCGTCGTGCTGCCCGGCGGCCTGCCCGGTGCCACCAACCTGCGCGCCGACCAGCGCGTCTGCGATGTCGTCTGCGAGTTCGCCGCGACCAAGCACGTTGCCGCCATCTGCGCCGCCCCGTTTATCCTAGGCGAGCTTGGTCTACTCGAGGGACGCCGCGCCACGTGCTTCCCCGGCTTTGAGAAGAGCTTCCCCGAGGGCACCTATACCGGCGAGAAGGTCACGCAAGACGGCAATATCATCACTGCCAGCGGCATGGCACAGTCACTCCCCTTTGCCTTGGAGCTGCTGCGCACGCTCGCCGGCGAAAAGGCCGTCGAGAAGGTCGCCGAGGGCATCCAACTATGATTTTGGCTTCGCAATCGCCGCGCCGCATAGAGCTGATGCGCGAGGCGGGCTATAACATTCGCGTAATTCCCGCAGACATCGATGAAACGCCTTTTGATGGCGAAGCTCCGCTTACGCTCGTCGAGCGCTTGGCGCGTGCCAAAGCCGCTGCCGTCGCGGCCGAGCATGCCGAGCCCAACGAACTGACCGTCGCGGCCGATACTATTGTCACCTTTGACGGTCAAATATTGGGTAAGCCGGCAAACGAGGACGAGGCGCGCACCATGCTCCGCGAGCTTTCGGGCCGCACGCACCAGGTGGCGACCGGCGTCTGCATCGTTAAAGCCGGCGACGCTACAGCTCCGCATGCCGCCGAGAGCCTGTCGTTTGTCGATGTGACCGACGTGACGTTCTATGAGCTTACCGAGGAGCAGATCGAGCGCTATGTTGCCTCCGGCGAACCCATGGACAAGGCCGGAGCCTACGGCATCCAGGGCACAGGCGGCCGCATGCTCGTGCACGACATTTCGGGTGACTTCTACAACGTGGTGGGCTTGCCCATCGCCCGCGTCGCACGCGCGATTCAAAAACTCTCGTAATTGCATCTGGCGCTGGGTATCCCTCAGCGCCTACAATTTTGCCGTACCGTACGGATCCCGACCGGGCATAAGGCCCGGCGGAAAACCGATAGGAGAAAATATGGACACACTGCTCGAAGCCATCGATGTTTGCAACGTCGATGGCTTTTGCTTTGGCAACTATACGGACGAGAAGGCTGGCACCGGCTGCACCGTAATCGTGGCGCCCGAGGGTGCCACCGGTGGCGTTGACGTACGCGGTGGCGCTCCCGCTTCGCGCGAGACCGACCTGCTGCGCCCCGAAAACACCGTCGATAAGGTCCACGCCGTCTGCCTTTCGGGCGGATCGGCCTTTGGCCTCGAAGCCGCAAGCGGCGTCGCCCGCGAGCTTGAGAGCCGTGGCATCGGCTTGCCCGTCGGTCCCACGCAGGTGCCTATCGTGTGCTCCAGCTGCATCTTCGACCTCGCCTTTGGCGACCCCACCGTGCGCCCCGACATTGAGGCCGGTATCGCCGCCGTGCGCGAGGCGCTCGACCACACCCCTGCCTCGCTCGAGCAGGGCAACGTGGGCGCCGGCACTGGCGCCACTGTAGGCAAGCTCATGGGACCTGCCACCTGCATGAAGGCCGGCCTTGGAGCTGCCGCCGTGGCACTCGGCCCCGTCAAGGTGGGCGCTGTGGTCTCGGTCAACGCCTGCGGCAACGTCGTCGACCCGACCACTGGCGAATGGGTCGCCGGCATGCGCGCCGCAGCCGATAGCGACCAGATCGTCGACATGGAGCTTGCCGCCTTTGCCGCCGCCGGATCTATGCAGATGCCGCTCGACCGCACCAACACCACCATCAGCTGCATTGTCACCAATGTGGAGCTCACTAAGGCCCAGGCCACCAAGGTGTCCCAAATGGCCGCAGACGCCTATGCGCACGCCATCCGCCCCACGCACACCACCAACGACGGCGACACCATCTACACCCTCGCCAGCGGCAAGTTGGGCGCCCAGGCAAGCGCCGCCGTTCCCCTGGACCTGCTGGGCATGCTCGCCGTGAGGGCCCTAGAAACCGCCATCGTAAACGGAGCCAAAACCGCCAAAACCTCCCACGGCATCCCCGGCGCAGCGAAGTAAACTAGCTCGTCCGGTTGCCCGGTGGGTCTTGGTTATGTTTGCTGCTCTACAGTCCTGGCTCGCACGAAGAGCACATTAAGTGCTCTTCGGCTCGTGCGGAACTCGCGACAAACATAACCAAGACCCACCGGGCAACCTACTCAACTAAATCCCTTTCAGCCCAGGCCCCTGTGTACCGCGCGTCTAAGATCTTCAAATTCTGGCAGCCTGACAATCGATTCTTATAGCAAAGGCCCCTTGGCCTTTAGTTTGATACAAGTTCCGCACGAGCCGGAAAGCACTTAATGTGCTTTCCGTGCGAGCAGGACTGTTCGCAGTAGCAAACTAAAGGCCAAGGGGCCCAGTCAACCTATCAGCAGCGATTGTTCAGCAACTAGTTGAATTTGAAGATCTTTGAGGCAAGATGGTATAGGCCGAGTGTGGTTTTGTCTCCGGCCCGTCCACGCAGGTTGGTAAAGAATCCGACCACGCCGTAGCGTGCACGACGATACATACGCTCGTCATAGGCTTTCAGATCACTCCACAACGTCTTCAGGCGCTCGTCGGCACAATCCTCGTCGGAAAGCTTAGTAAGCACCGAGCAGATTGCCATCATCATGGTGAAATAGCCCATCATGTACGAACGCAGACGCGAGGACTCAACATCCTGGTACAGGTGGAACGATTCCATCATGATGCGCGTTACGCGGAACTGCTGACCCAGACGCTTGACCATCGTGGCCTCATTGACGCTCTGGCCCTCGCGACCGATAAAGTAGCGATAGAGGTCGATGTCGGCGTAGTACATGGTCTTGCAGCGCGGCAGCGGCACGTATGCGTAGATATTATCCACGTAGAACGTGTGTGCCGGCATAGGCAGATTCGACTCGCGCAGCACATCGGTGCGATAGCACAAGCTGTGCATGAGCAGGTTCTGATCGGGACGGAAGTGTCCGATCTGGTCCCAAGAGAAAATCTTTTTGCGCGGCAGGGCAAACTTGTAGCCAATCGCGGTGTGCGTGCCCTCGTAAACCTTCTCGTACACGTAGTTCGAGATAAACAGGTCGACGCGCTGGTCGCGCTCCTCAAAGCCACGCAGAATCGACAGCATGGTCGAAAGCGCCGCTCCGTCGAGCCAGTCGTCCGAGTCGACAACCTTGTAGTAGGTGCCCTGCGCCTCGCGCAGACCCGAAAGGACGGCAATACCGTGGCCGCCGTTCTCCTGGTGCACCGCGCGAATGATTCCAGGATAACGTGCCTCCCACTCGTCGGCCTTGGCGGCCGTCTCGTCCTTGGAGCCGTCGTCCACCACGATAATCTCGATATCAGTGGCGTAATTGCTCCCCTCCAAGATGGAGGTGATGCAATGGTCCATGTCCTTGGCGGCGTTATACGAGGGAATACCGAATGTTATGACTTTATGCATGGCAGGCGATAATCTCATCCGAAAGATCGAGGGCGGAGTTGGTCACGGCATCCATATCGTAGTAACGATACTCGGCCAGGCGACCCACCGGGTGGAAGTTCGTCAGGTTCTGGACGCGCTCAAGATAGCGCTCATAGAGCTCGCGGTTCTCGGGCTCCAGAATGGCGTAATAGGGCGTTTCTCCCGAACCGGGCGTATAGGCCTTGGAATACTCCTTCATGATGGTGGTCTTGCCGGGCAGGACCTGACCAGTCATGTTCTTGAACTCGGTGATACGCGTGTAATCCTCGCTCGTGGTGTAATTGACGGTGCCCACGGGCTGGAACTGGTCCATATCGAGCGTCTCGAACTTCATGTCGAGCGTACGGTACGGCAGAGCGCCCAGGTCGAGGTTGAACAGCTCGTCGAGCGGACCGGTGTAGACGATCTCGCCGCCATAGACCTTGCCGTCGATCTTGACGGTGGTCTCGTCGATCTCGAAGAGGTCGCGGGCGTCCACATCGCAGAACACATCAATCAGATCGTGGTCGAGCATGTGCTCGAACAACGCGGTATAGCCGTCCTGCGGCATGCCCTGGAAGGGAGCCTGCGGGAAGTAGCGATCATCGTCGCCCACAAAGACGGGAACACGGCCGGTGATTGAAGGATCGATCTGGTCGGGCGTCTGACCCCACTGCTTCATGGTGTAATGCAAAAAGACGTTCTCGTAGACGTAATCGGCGACCTCGGCAAGATCCGGGTCGTTCTTCTTGCGCAGCTCCATGATGGGCACCTTGACGTCCTTGCCAAAGGTCTCCACGAGCTTCTGATACAGCTCCTCGCCGCGCTCATCACCAAAGGCGAGCTTAAGGCTCGCATGGTTAAAGGGCACGGGCATAAGGGTGCCATTGATGTTGGCGAGCACCTTGTGCTGGTAGTCCGTCCACTTGGTAAAGCGCGACAGGAAATTGTGGACGCGCTCGTTAAAGGTATGGTAGATGTGCGGACCATACTCGTGGACCAGGATCCCGGCCTCATCAGCGCAGTCGTAGGCGTTGCCCGCAATGTGGCTACGGCGCTCCAGAACGGCAACACGATAGCCGATGGTCTCGGCGAGACGGCGGGCACAAACGGCACCGGCATATCCAGCACCGACGACAATCATGTCGTACGCGCCGGCGTTAAAGCCTTCAGGCAGGCCTGAGGTAATCTGCATCGATACTCCTTGTCAAAAGCCACGGGCTCGTTAGCTGGGCTTTTCTCGAACATTCTTCGAGACATATTTATCAGAGCGATTATAGCGCTAATGCGTCCTATAATGAGCTTGCCACACAAGGAAAGCTCAAGCACCGCGGCGTACATAATTGAAAGGTAAACCCGCTAGCAGCGGGTTTATTCGTGAACAGCCGGGCGCCTGGAGCTTAGCGAAACGCTTGTAAGGAGTAACATGAGCGATTTCCTAAACCGTATGAAGTCTGCCGCCAAGGCCGACCTTAAGACGATCGTCCTGCCCGAGGGCGAGGATCCGCGCACCATCGTCGCAGCCACCAAGATCATCGAGGAGGGCCTGGCAAAGATCGTCATCCTGGGCAACCCCGACGAGATCAACGTTCCCGGCGCTACCGTCATCGACCCGCGTAATGCCGAGAAGCACGAGGAGTACGCGCAGAAGTTTGCCGAGCTCCGCGCCAAGAAAGGCGTCACCATCGAACAGGCTCGCGCCCAGGTGATGGATGCTACCTACTTTGGCACCATGATGGTCAAGATGGGCGACGCCGACGGCCTGGTCTCCGGCGCCTGCCACTCCACCGCCGACACGCTGCGCCCCGCGCTGCAGATCCTCAAGACCGCCCCGGGCACCAAGCTGGTCTCGGCCTTCTTCGTTATGTGCACCGACACCCCGCAGTTCGGCACCGACGGCACGCTGATCTTCGCCGACTGCGGTCTCAACATCAACCCGTCCTCCGATGAGCTCTCCGAGATCGCCATCGCCTCCGCTCACTCCTGGTCCACCTTCATGGGCAACGTTGAGCCGCACGTGGCCATGCTCTCCTACTCCACCATGGGCTCCGCCGGCGGCGAGGTCGCCAAGAAGGTCCAGGAGGCCGTGAAGTTCTGCCACGAGAAGGCTCCCGAGCTCGCCATCGACGGCGACCTGCAGCTCGATGCCGCCATCGTCCCCACCGTCGCCCAGCTCAAGGCTCCCGGCTCCTCCGTCGCCGGTAAGGCCAACGTGCTGGTGTTCCCC
Organism: Coriobacteriaceae bacterium; assembly: GCA_902835305.1. Classification (GTDB taxonomy): domain Bacteria; phylum Actinomycetota; class Coriobacteriia; order Coriobacteriales; family Coriobacteriaceae; genus Collinsella. The sequence goes on along the minus strand of CADFMD010000001.1, from coordinate 140,775 downwards.
GACCTCGAGGCCGGTAACATCGGCTACAAGCTGGTCCAACGCTTCGCCGGCGCCGACGCCTACGGCCCCATCCTGCAGGGCATCGCCAAGCCGGTTAACGACCTTTCGCGCGGCTGCTCTGTCGACGACATCGTGGGTGTCGTGGCCATCACCGCCGTCCAGGCTCAGATGGCTGAGTAGCGTACGTACTCGTCCGAAGGCCGTACGGGCTAACCCCTGAAAACGTCCTCGACCAATGAAACGCCCCCGTTCTGCTCCTCCGGAGCTACGAACGGGGGCGTTTCTGGTCTGCGGAATGTTTTCAGGGGTTAGCCCGTATGGCCTTCTACCGCTACGTAGCAGTCAGGGTATCTGGGGTGGACGGCGGCTTGGCTACGAGCTGGGGCTGATGATCTGAACGAATGGGTGCCGTTGCTGAAAGCGCAGGCGTTGCCGGCGATGATCACTTTGGGACTGGAATTTCCGTATGCTAGTAAAAAGGCCTCCGGAGCTGTTGCTCTGGAGGCCTTTCGTTTACTTGCAAATGCGCGCGTTAGTTGTTCTTGGTCAGGCGCTCGACGTCGTGGGCGATCATGTATTCCTCATCGGTAGGGATGACCATGACCGTGACAGCGGAACCGGCGGCGCTGATGACCTGCGGGCCGTTGCCCACGGCCTCGCGGTTCTTGTTGTTGTCGATGCGCACGCCCAGCCACTCAAAGCAGTCGCAGAAGGCCTTGCGGATCGACCAGTCGTTCTCGCCGATGCCGGCGGTAAAGGTGATGGTATCGACGCCCGCCATAGAGGCGATCATGGAACCAGCCTGCTGCATAGCCTTATAGGCGAACATATCGAAGGCGAGCAGGCAGCGCTCGTCGCCCTCGGAGGCGCGCGTACGGATGTCGCGGGCGTCGTTGGAGATACCCGAGATGGCAAGCAGGCCAGACTGCCTGTTCATCATGTCATCGACTTCCTGGTAGCTGTAGCCGCCCTCGCGCTGCAGGTAGCACACGGTAGCCGGGTCGATGGAGCCGCAGCGGGTTCCCATCATCAGGCCGTCGAGCGGCGTGAGGCCCATCGTGGTGTCGCGGCACACGCCGTCCTCGATGGCGGCGAGCGAAGCACCGTTGCCCAGATGGCACGAAAGCAGACGGTGGCAGCACGAGCCCAGGATCTCCTTGGCCATCATCCACTCATAGCGGTGGCTCGTACCGTGGGCTCCGTACTTGCGCACGTGATACTTGTCGCACACGTCCTTGGGCAGAGCGTAGGTGTAGGCAACCTCGGGCATGGTCATGTGGAACGAGGTGTCGAAGACGGCCACGTTGGGCAGCTCCGGATACTTCTCGCGACAATACTCAATCGCCGCCGCCTCGCCGTAGTTGTGCAGCGGGGCAAGCGGTGCCACCTCGAGGATCTTGGCCATGACCTCGTCGTCGACGACCGCGGAATCATCGAAGTGCCAGCCGCCCTGAACGATGCGATGCCCAATGCCATCAATTGTAAAGTCGGTCTTCTCGAGCTCCTCGAGCACGCGTGCAATGGCACAGCGATGATCGGGAAAGGGGACCTCCTCGGTCTGCTTGGCGCCACCGTTCTCGGAGTGGCCAAAGATGCCCATGTCCGATCCGATACGCTCGCAGTTGCCTTTGGCGAAAACCTCGCGGGTATCGGTATCCAAAAACTGATATTTAAGGCTTGAGCTGCCGGCGTTGACAACAAGTACGTTCATGAGACTCCTTTGCAGTGCAATACGGTCGACGCAGACCCCTTAAGGCGACCGCATTTTAATAAGAAGTTATCATATCTTGATAAATAGCTATCAGCATATCGCCCAACGAGTGCAAAAGAGGGACTGAACGGCACTTGGTCGTCCAGCCCCTCCCCTCTTGCAATTACCTGCCGTTGACGATGCGCTCGACGTCAGAAGCGATCATGAACTCCTCGTCCGTGGGGATGACGAAGATCTTGACCTTGGAATCCTTGGCAGACAGGCACCAAGCGCCGTCGCCACGCAGGGCGTTACGGGCATGGTCCATCTTGACGCCCATAAAGGCCAGACGGTCGGCAACGCCGGCGCGAACGGCCGGAGCGTGCTCACCGATGCCGGCGGTGAAGACCAGCGTGTCCATGCCGCACATGGAAGTGGCCATCTCGGCAGCCTTGGCGGCAATCTTGTAGACGAACATGTCGAAGGCGAGCTGAGCCTCGGGGTCGCCAGCGGCGGCAAGCTCCTCGACGTTGCGGCAGTCGTTGGTCTTACCGCCGGTCACAGCCAAAAGACCGGACTTCTTGTTCATCATCTCGTCGACCTCGTCGAAGGTGTAGCCGCCCTCGCGCTGCAGGTAGCACACGGTAGCCGGGTCGATGGAGCCGCAGCGGGTGCCCATCATGACGCCGTCGAGCGGGGTGAGGCCCATGGTGGTGTCCATGCACTTACCGTCCTCGATGGCGCACAGGGAGGCGCCGGAACCGATGTGGCACACGACGACCTTGCGAGCCTCGCCGCTGGTCATCTCGGCAACCTTCTTGGAGATGTAGCGGTAGCTGGTGCCGTGGGCGCCGTACTTACGGATGTGCAGCTTGTCGCAGACGTCCTTGGGCAGGGCGTAGGTCTTGGCGACCTCGGGCATGTTGAAGTGGAAAGCGGTGTCATAGACCGTAACGTTGGGCAGGTCGGGATACTGCTCCAGGCAGTACTCGATAACGTTGGCCTCGGGGTTGTTGTGCAGCGGGGCGAGCGGGGCGACCTCACGGATCTTGGCGAGGACGTCCTCGTCGACGAGGGAGGAATCGCCAAAGTACCAGCCACCCTGAACGATGCGGTGGCCGATGCCCTCGATCTTGACGCCGTTGGCCTCGAGGTCCTTCAGGACGACCTCGATGGCGACCTTGTGGTCGGGGAACTCGATGTTCTCGGTCACCTTCTTGGAGCCGTTGGCAGCGTGGGTGAAGGTGCCGCCGGTAAAGCAGACGCGCTCGCAGGAGCCCTTTGCGGACACCTTGTGGGACTTGGTATCGATGACCTGATACTTAAGGGTCGAAGATCCTGCGTTGACGACCAGAACGTTCATGTGTCTCCCTACTAACAGGCGGTGTGGCGCCGCCAGGTTACATACGCTTCAATAATAAACCCAAACGCCCTCGCGCTCGGGTTTATTGCGTTGATATATAAGTTATCGATGCCCAAATACTCACGGCCTTTGACTTGTAAGACGAAATAGCGCGGGGATATACACCGGGGAAGAAATCCCGAGCGCAACAAGCAATGCGACTCGAATGCCCGCAACGCTACTCAACACAGCGTTGAGCAGATAGAAAAGAACGGCACCCACCGCCACCATCTGGCTTTGAACCGAAATCAGTGAACAGCGCATCGAAGAATCGGCAGCATTTTGAAAAATTGAGTATTTGATTGGGGCAAACAACGAGTACGCAACCGTCTGCAGCACATAGAACACGGGCAGCAAATTAACCGGAGTAAGGGGGATCAAAAACAAAGCTGTCAATACTAAGCGAATGATGCCGCAAATACGCGCAAAACGGCCCTTGTCGACACGAGCAATCGCGCTGGGCACAATAAACCCTATGGAGGCGGAGGCAAGGAGCTGGACCGCAATGGTCACGCCCGAAGCGACGGCATTCATTCCGCGGCCTGCAAGCAACAGTGAGAAAAAATCTTCCAGGGCGACGAAGGCAAATGCCTGAGAACAGTCCATGATGAACGATGACCGAAGAACGCCATTACCCGTAATAGCAGCACCGATCATCTTCGGGCTCATTCCATGCCCAGGTGTCGCCGCAGTGCCCTCTCTTCGCATCTCAGGAATGCAGACAACAACAACCAACGTCAACACCATTGCGATGATATCTGCCGAAAGACCAATGAGATATGCACCGACAGACGAAATGAAACCGCCCACGCAAGCGGAGATGGCATAAGAGGCATAGAAAACAAATCGCTCAACGACATTAAGTCTTACGAGCTGGTCCTGAGAGATGCTGTTGATGTAAATCGCTTCTATGGATCCACTCAGACATGCAACGGCAAAACCTTTGAGAGCGAACGCACCGATTAAAAGCAGAGGGGAACGGACGAGAAGCAGGGCGGCGTAGTATCCAAGCATCCCCACGACGCCAACGAGACCGCTTGTCTTTCGTCCAAACCTGTCAGCAATATAACCAGTAGGAACCTCAAGAATGAATTTGCTCACTTGATATGCAATCATCATGCTAGAAATCGCTACCATCGAAAGCCCGACGAACTCAAGGTAGACAGTTAGGAAATACAAGATGGTGCTGAAGTTCGACAGGAAAACGAACATCATATAAAGCAAAGTCGTACGATTTTTCATACTCCGCCCTCCAAGAGTCAGCAATCTAAATCGGAATCTTGGAAAAGCATGAGGGCAAAGCTGTCAGTTGTGTGTTACAAGGCGTCAATAATCACTTGACGTCTCGAAGCCAATTAATCTCACGAAGCAAGGTGACGCAATAGGTGCAGAAAAACCGTCTGGTGTCGATCAGTCCAGGAATTCTGCCGATAGCAAAAGTAGATAGGCAAGGTTACATCACGCGAACCTTCAATGGAGCACTCACTCACTTCTGACCCATCCGATGCGAGAGAGGACCCAGACAAACTCAATATCAATCCCCCGCCTTGAAGAAACTCAGTCTGAGCCCTGCTTCCGTATTCAACATCACGGAAGCGAAAATTGACGAGCTGGGCTTCAGGGCATTGGTTAATCGCATTGAGACAGGGTGATAAATTAATGGGAACAGCAAGCCTGCCGCCCAGTAACTCACGAATGGTCATAGCGTCAACAGATTGATGACCCGCTGGGCATGAAAGAACCTTGAGCTCCTTTTCACCCAAATATTTTGAAGAAAGGACGCTGTCCCGTGGTTCCTCAAACGAGATAGCCGCGTCCGAAATTCCAAGTATAAGTGATTCAAAGCATGTTGCCGTTGGCTGATGCCACACATCAAGATGAATCTGAGGGTGCGAGCGTTCAAACGAGTCATACCAGTTTTCGGCAAAAAGGCGCCCCCGCCCATGAAGACAGGGGGCGTAAAGACGAAAGTGGCCATCGGGGGAGACGCCGTCGCCCCTCGATTGAGCGTACTTTTTGAGATCGTCGACTTGTGCCAGGATCATGCGTGCACGACGCGCAAATTCTCTGCCCGCCGGAGACAAAACAGCCTCCCCCGCCGATCGGTCGAGCAAACCAATCTGATACTCAGATTCCAACTTTTTGATTGCCGACGAAACGGCCTGCGGACTCACATGAACGGCGCGAGCTGCTTTGCGCACGCCGCCATAGTTCGCTACCGCTTGAAGGTATTCGAGTTGAGAAAGCTGCATAGATTACTCCAAAGGCAGCCAAGTCGACGGGCTACGCGCCCTCAGATGAGGTTCTCGCCCAGGTTTTTGCCGCCGAGGACGTGCATGTGGAAGTGCATGACGGTCTGGCCGGCGTTGACGCCCTTGTTGGAGATGACGCGGAAACCGTCCTCCAGACCCTTGGCCTTGGCGACCTCCTGGATGGCGTGAGCCATGGCGCCCATGGTCTCGGCGGGCACGTTGTCGGCGATGTCGCTGTAGTGCTTCTTGGGGATCACGAGTGTGTGGACCGGCGCCTGGGGATTGAGGTCGTCGAACGCGATGACCTGATCGTCCTCATAGACAACGGTCGAGGGGATCTCGTGGTTGGCAATTTTGCAGAAGATGCAATCACACATGGTTGGTTCCTTTCTCGCAGACCAAGGTAATTATATTGGTCGGAATGGTTAGAACGAGAGGTTGTCGTCGGTGTTGGCGGCTTCGCCGTCGGCGAGCACGTCGTTGCCGTCAACGTCCTTAAGGAGCACCGAGACCTTCTGCTCGGCATCGGACAGGCGGGTGCGCAGGCTCTTGAGGAGCTCGACGCCGCGGGTATAGCTCTCGAGCGACTCCTCGAGCTCCATATCGCCCGACTCCAAGCTGCGGATGATGAGTTCCAACTCCTGCGAGGCCTGCTTGTACGTAAGCTGCTCGACCGGGGTCTTCTCTGCCATATCTGTTTCCTTTCCTAAAGGTTTATCGCTGTGAAACGCGGTCTACTCGACCGTATCAACCGTTGCCGCCACGTTACCGTCTGCCATGCGCACGCGGATGGCGTCGCCGGGCTTAAAGGTCTTGACGCTCGTAGCCACCCCATCATCGCTGTACGCGATGGAATAGCCACGGGCAAGCACCTTGAGCGGCGACAGGGCATCGAGCGACGCGACAGCTCGGCCAAGGTCGGACGCGGGTTTGCTGAGCATCGTACGTCCCTGATGCTCCAAACGGGAACTCGCAAGCGTAAGCGCATGCCGCTTGCCATCGAGCCCCGAGGTGCTTGCAACCAGACGCTCGGGCAGGCGCTCAAAGTTGGAGCGGAATGTCCCAACCGAACGCGCTATGGCGCCCGACAGGCGATCGGCGGTCAGTGCAAGCTCCGATTCACGACGCTCGACCATAAATGTGGGGTCGTTGAGGCACGGGCGGCATGCGGCGGCATCGAGTGAATCGCCCAAACGGGCCGTATAGGTATCCCAGGCGCGGCGACCGCGCTGATCGAGCATCTCCAGATCGACCTGGGCCGACCCAATCATCGATGCCATCGCAGCACCCAGACGCTGATGGCGCGCCTCGAGCACATCGGCCAACTCCGTCATAGCCGGCGCCACCGATTCGGCTGCCGCCGTGGGCGTGGAGGCGCGACGGTCGCTCACCATGTCGCAAATCGAGGTATCGGGCTCATGGCCAATGCCGGTCACCACGGGCACAGGACAAGCCGTCACCGCGCGGGCTAGCTCCTCGTCATTAAAGGTCATGAGGTCCTCGAAGGAGCCGCCGCCGCGCACCAGCAAGATGCAGTCGGGCGCCGGCGTAATGGCGGCGGCACGGCGCAAGCCCTCGATGAGCTCTGCCGGCGCGCCCTCGCCCTGGACCTTTGCGCCCACGCAGACAAGCTCGACGAGCGGGTTGCGACGGCGCAACGTGCGCTTAACGTCGTCGATCACGGCACCCGAAAGCGAGGTGACGACCGCCACACGCGAGCAAAACACCGGAATGCGACGTTTGCGCGCTTCGTCCATCAGGCCCTCGCGACGCAGCTTTTCGGCCAACTGAGCCACCTGCTGACGCAGCAAGCCCTCCCCCGCCAGCGAGAACGAGCGGGCGACGAAGCTCATACGACCCGTGGGCTTGTAGAGATTGAAGCTGCCCTTAAAGCTCACCTGCATGCCGTCGCGCAGATCGAAGGTGCGCTTAAGGTAGGCGCCCTTCCAGATGATGCAGTCGACGGCCGCCGAGTCGTCCTTGATTTGGAAGTAGCAGTGGCCGCTTCGGGCATTGGGACCACGGAAACCCGTAACCTCGCCCAGAACGCTCAGCTGCGGAATGGCATCGAGCGCACCGGCGGCGATCTCCACTGCCTGGCTCACGCTGAGCTCCTTGCGCCCCTGCTCGTCCGAACCGTCAAACTCGGCGGAAACGGCATTGCCGGTTAGATTCCAGCCTGCCACGCAGCCTCCTTTCGTTATCGTGCACAAAGGCTCCGGCCCCGTGCGAAATTAAGTCCAACACATAGTACAGCGCCGCGGGGACACGAATCCCCACGGCGCCTGCCTGTCCCATTTGTTATCGGTTGGAGTTTCTGTTGTAGCGAGCCATAAGGTAGAGCAGCTGAATGATCGAAGTGAGCGCTGCGGCCACATAAGTAAGCGCGGCTGCCGTCAGGACCTTCTTGGCACCGTTGACCTGCTTGGAGCTCATGCCCGACTGCTCGATGTACGCCACAGCACGTCGGCTGGCATCAATCTCGACCGGCAGCGTAACCAACTGGAACAGCACGCTAAACGAAAAGAAGATCAACGCGAGGGTCGTGAGCCCGGCAATGTTCATGAACAGGCCCAAGAGCAACACGATGGTCCAGGTGTTCTGGGTAAAGTTGACGACCGGGACCAGGGCGGTGCGCACCTTCATCATGGCGTAACCGCTTTGACGCTGGGCGGCATGACCCGCCTCGTGGCAGGCCACGGCAACGCTTGCGACCGATCCGCCCGAACGGTTGGCGTCCGAGAGATACAGGTTGTTATCCTGCGGGTTGTAATGGTCGGTGAGCTCACCGGCGACGCCCTTGATACCCACGGTGTTGCAACCGTTGGCGTCGAGCATGCGGCGAGCGACCGTGGCACCCGTGTCGCCGTCCGAGCGAACCTTGGACCAGGTCTTGTACGTCGAGTTGATATAGCTCTGCGCAGCAAGGCCAAGCACCGTACAAACAAGGACAACCAGCAGGTACAGCGGGTCGATGCCAAAGCCATATCCATAGTAATAAGGCATGCGAATTCCTCCGAATCGAGTTACACGTCGGAGGCATTCTACCCACTCAAGCGGCTAGGCTTCCCTACAGGAGCTCGATTTTGCCGTCCTTCACCGTCAACCCCATATTACCCGAGAGCAGATCGTCCAGACGCGAACCCACAAGCTCAAAACGCCAGCCTTCGCGCAGGGGACTTTGCTCAGGATGCTCAATGTAGTCGGCCAGGTCGTCGCGCGAGGCGATGACCGAGGTCGCCACGCCCGAGCGCTCGGCAACCAGACGGATGAGCGCATACATGAGATCCGTCACGCTCTCCAGCTCCGGCGAAATCTGACGATGTCCGCGCACCATGAGCGGCAGACGATCGTGCGGGCAGCTCGCGCCGCGCTTGATAGCCATCAGCGCGCCGTCCACGTCGCGCTCCCCCAGTTGGTCGGTACCGCGGATGCTACGGAACTCCTCAACACGCACAGGATTGCGCTTAACCAGGGCCAGCAGTGTATCGTCGGACATAACCCACTTGCGCGGGATGTTGCGCCGCTCGGCGCGGTCTTCACGCCAGGCGGCAAGCTCGCGCGCAATGCCAAGCTGATGACGACTGCACGAGTTGATGCGCTTGACCTTGCGGAATGCCTCATGGCGATCGGCACGGTAGTGCGACTCGTCGGCCAGAGGACGCAACTCATCGAGCACCCAGTCCACGCGGCCCAGCTCGCGCAGGCGGCTCATCATCTCGGTATAGGCGACGATCAAGTACTTGACGTCATCGATCGCGTATTCGATCTGCTTATCGCTCAGCGGGCGGCGCGACCAATCGGTCAGCGACTCAGTCTTAGGCAGCGATACGCCACAGAACGTCTGGACGAGCGCGCCATACGAAATCTGCTGGCGCTCGCCCAAAAAGGCGGCGGCAACCTGCGTGTCAAAAATCGGTCGCGGCAGTGCGCCCACGGTATGGAGCATAACTTCCATGTCCTGCGAGCAAGCATGGAATACCTTGGTCACGCCCTCGTCAGCCATAAGCTCGGCCAGCGGCGACAGGTCGTCGATCACCAACGGATCGACCGCGACACTCTCGGCGGGGGTGGCAATCTGGACCAGGCACAGGCGCGGATGAAACGTGCGCTCGCGCAAAAACTCGGTATCGACGGCGATCGCGTCGAACTCGCGGGCGCGCTGGCAAAAGTCGACCAGAGCCTGATGTGTGGAAATGTACATATCAACCCATCGAATAAGGTTAGGCCCGAAAAACACGGGTAGGATATCGGCATTGCTCTACAACTATACTCGGTTAGTCACAGAACGGGAACGTAAGTATGCGCTGCCTTATCATCCACAACCCGGCATCGGGTCCCAGCTCCGATGAAATCTACGCATTCACGCACGCCCTTGCACAGGGCGGCGACGAGGTCGTGATGCGCTTTATCGGCGATGGCATGGAGCCCGAGGACGCGGTAGCGGACGTTCGCGAGTTCGATCGCGTGGTCGTTTCGGGCGGCGACGGCACCGTCTCCAACGTGCTCGACCAGATGCGCGGGTGCGGTGTCCCCACGCTTGTCTTCCCCTCCGGCACGGCCTGCCTGTTCTTTAACAACATCGGCAATGCCCCCGAGGCGGCGGCACTCGCCAAGGCTTGCCGCGACGGCCGCACGGTCAAAGTGGACATGGGTGAGCTCTTTTGGCTCGACGAGAACGGCAACGAGAAGCGCCACGGCTTTATCATCATCGCCGGCTCGGGCTTCGACGCCGAGATCATGATGAAGGCCGCTCCCACCAAAAACGACATTGGCGAGATCGCCTACTTCCTCTCCGCGCTTGCCACGCCCAACCCCACGGTGGCGCACTTTACCATTGAGCACGACGGCATTGTCGAGGAGCTCGACGGCATCTGCTGCATGGCAGGCAATACCTCGGTCATCCAAAACGACATCAACCTGTTCCCCAACTGCCGCATGGACGACGGCATGGTCGACATCGTCGTTATTGAGCCCGTGCGCACGATGCAGCTGCTCCCCACGGTAATTACCGCCGCGCTCGACCCCGCTGGCAAAGTGCTCGGCCGTCCGCAGTTTAAGATCATCCAGACCAAGGAAGCCAAGATCACCTGCACGCCATCGCTGGGCATGCAGTTCGATGGAGAGATCATCTCCAGCAACTCCGGCGTCTTTGGCGCTCGCGCGCTGCCGCAATGTCTCGACCTCATCGTCGACGAATTTTCACCGCTCGGAAAATAGGAGGACCCCATGAACGACAATCCCCTGATTGGCTTTATCGTCATCGTCTTGGCCATGCTCGTTGGTTACGCTATCAATGTGATCCACCGTCGAAAGAAGTAAATCCACATTCGTATGATATTCATCCAGTTATCGACTCTCCCGTTGTTTATGCAAATCCTAAACAGCGGGAGAGTTTTCTTTTTGAGCATTGTCTGGCGCTTTATTCAGCTACAGTAAATGCAGGGTGCCTTTATTTAACTAAAGCAATAAAATGAGTATTATTATCCGCTCATCGTATATATCTTCACGCTCATCGAGTAAAAGCTGTTGTCGAATGAATACTCTTTACACTTCCTTTAGGCTAGTAGATGTATTTTATTAGCTGAAGCTCCGTACGGTTTCGCGGGGTTTCAACAGTTGGGAGGGATTATGAGGTTTACTCATCCTGTCAACACGCTCAAGAAGCTTGGCTGCGGCCTTGCATTTGGAGCAGCGGCCATTATGGCCATGCCGACTTCGGCGCTCGCTTGCACCCAGATCTACATGGGCAGCCAGCTCACGGCAGACGGCAACACGTACTACGGCCGCTCCGAGGACTTCGGCCCGCGCTACATCAAGCACTTTGGCATCGAGCCCGCACACAAGGACGGCAGCAAGTACACCTCGCTCGAGTCCGGCTTTGAATACAAGTCTAAGGGCGCAACCTACCGCTACACCTTCGTTCGCGACAACCCCTCTCAGTGGGAAGATCGTTACGACGCATATTCCGAGGCTGGCATCAACGAAAAGGGCGTTTCCTGCTCTGCCACGCTGAGCACCTCCTATAACGAGAAGGCAGAGGAAGCCGACCCCGTCACCGAGGAGACCGGCATCGGCGAGTACAACTACGCCAGCGTCATTCTGGGCGAGAGCGCTACGGCCCGCGAAGGTGTCGAGCTCCTCGGCAGCCTGATTGACGAGCAGGGCGTCTGCTCCAACGACCAGATCATCATCGCCGACAACAACGAGACCTGGCTGTTTGCAGCGCTTTCCGGCCATCAGTGGATCGCCATGAGGCTCACCGACGATATCGCCTCGCTCAACCCCAACATCGGCAACCTCACCTATGACGTCGACCTCGACGACACCGAGAACTGCCTCCACTCCGAGGGCATCGAGTCCATGCCTAAGGAGAAGGGCTTTGCCGAGTACACCGACGGCAAGTTCGACGTCGCCAAGACCTACGGCGAGGAGATTAGCGAGGCCGGTATGCACCAGTGGTCGCGCTATGTCCAGGGCCGCGATTACTTCATGGCTCCGCTTGCCGAGGGCACCGACTACGAGATCGTCAAGGACGAGCGCGAAGACGCTCGTGCCACGACCGGCGCCCTGGTCCACGAGATGCAGCCGCTGTTCTTTACGCCCGGCAAGTCCGACTGGAACACCTTTGAGATGATTCGTTCCTTCGCCGCCCGCGGCGAGAATGTCGCCGGCCTCAACGCCAACACCGACGGCGCCTATGCCATCGCCTCCAACCGCAACACCGAGATCCATACCTTCCAGATCCGTCACGGCATGGACCCCGAGATCGCGACCATCCAGTGGGAGATGCTCTCCAACGCCGAGTTCTCCGTCGCTATCCCTCTCTATTCCGCACTGCTCACCGAGGTCAGCCCCTACTTCAGCGATCAGGACGTCTCCTTCGATCACTGTGAAGAGGAAGACGTCGTGAACAACGAGGAGCCCAAGAACTCCATCAACTACGTCCTCATGGACATCAACACGCTTGCCTATGAGAACCGCGACAATTGCGCCACCGGCGTCCGCGCCTATCTCGACGCCCTGCAGAAGGAGCTCATTGAGCAGAACCTGACCGTCGACGAGGCCATGCAGGCCGCCGAGGACACCGAGGCCCGCACTGCCCTGGCCAACAAGGCCGGCAAGGCAGCGACCAAGAACACCTACGTCAAGTGCAAGGCCATGCTCGAGGAGATGCGCGACTACCTCAAGGAGGGCGATTTCTCCGAGGAGTTCGTCCCGAGTGACTACGATACCGACAACGACTGCCTGGTCGAGTCCATCACCTATGCCGACGAGGCCCTCTCTGATAAGGACGTTGCCGAGCCCGAGGCTGAGGAAGAGGCGACCGAGGAGAAGTCCGAGGGCAACAACATGGCCGCCATGGCCGTTGGCGCCGTCGTCATCATCGGTGTCTGCGGCTTCGTGCTCTATCGTCGCAAGAAGGCCTAGGGCCCTCGCGTTCCAAGAAACGGGTGGGTCGCATGAGTCATCCCGACCGCTCGGCCTGCCCTTTTGACCGGTAGGAAACACCGCTGAAATCTTTTCAAAAAAGATTTCCCCGCACACACTTCGCTGTGCTATAGTGCAGCGCAACAGCAACTAGGTGCGACCGCGCCACGGCATCACGAAAGGAGCCACCAAGATGATGACCACGATGAAGTCCCTCAACAACTGGTGGTGGCGTGATGCGAATACGATCGGTCGATAGTGAGTCCCTCACGCCTATTTTTGCGCTCTAGGTGATTGGAAGGCCTCCGGTTTCGACCGGGGGCCTTTTTCTATCTCGAGCCCGATCGCATTCGCATCACGCGCCTCCGCTTTTCTCTTGCACTCCCATTCCGAAAGGATTTTCACCATGTCTCAGAACACCGCCGCCCAGCCCCGCACCGTCCAGACCGCCGACCGCGGCAAACTCGATGTCCGCGCCCTCGTCCTGCTCGCCATCCTGCTCGCCGCCGGCTTCATCCTCAACTTCACCGTCGGCAAGGCAATCTCGGGCATCTCGGGCGGCATGATCAGCCCCGAGTTCATCATCTCGGCCTTCTGCCTCACCATCCTGGTCGTTCGCCCCAACATCGGCCAGGCGCTCGTCATTGGCCTCATCTCGGCTGCCGTGATCCAGATCACCACCACTTCGCCGTTCGTCGATTTTGCCGCCGAGGGCATCGCCGCCATGCTCATGGCCGGCATCGTCAACGCCGCCGGCAAGAACGGTCAGGTCAAGCCTGCCGTCGCCATCGTCGCTACCTTCGTGACCACCTTTGTCTCCGGCGTCATCTTCATGGTTATCAAGATGGCCATGCTTGGCGTGGTCGGCGAGCTCGCCGCCGCTATGCTGCCCGTCGTCGCCATGACCGCCGTCTTTAACGCCATTCTGGTCGGCGCCCTCTATCTGCCCATTCAGAAGGCCCTGAAGCTCAACTAACCCGCTCGGCTTTATGAGCCACCCCATCTTGGCGTTCATTCGTCGCTCGCGTACCCAAGTACGCTTCGCTCCTCTTTCGCGCCAACCTGGGGCCCCTCGTAAAGCCGTCTCCGTGCTCCACCGGCAAAGACTGTCCCAAACAGTTAACTCTTGGGGACGTTCTTAAACGACTAGTCATTAAAGAACGTCCCCAATGACTATGAAAGGTATCCATGGAAACGATCATCAACGTCGACGATGTCTCGTTCTCCTATGGCACGCAGACCGAGCGGGCGCTCAGCCACATCTCGCTCAGCGTGAACAAGGGAGATTTCATCGGCATCATCGGGCCCTCGGGCGCCGGCAAGTCCACGCTTGCCGCCTGCCTGTCGGGTGCCGTGCCCCACCACTACACCGGCACGTTCTTTGGGGCCGTCATGGTAGACGGCCACGACACCTGCGAAGCCTCGCTCACCGACGTGTCGCAAATCGTCGGCAGTGTGCTGCAGGATATCGACACGCAGATGGTCGCTTCGGTCGTCGAGGACGAGATGCTCTTTGGCCTCGAGAACTTTGGCGTTCCCCACGACCAGATCGAGCGGCGCGTGAGTGAAACGCTCGAGACCGTCGGCATCAGCGACCTGCGTGACCGCGAGATCGCCACCCTCTCGGGCGGACAGAAGCAAAAGGTGGCCATCGCTGCCATCCTCGCCATGCGTCCGCGCGTCTTGGTTCTCGACGAGCCCACCGCGGCACTCGACCCCGCCAGCTCCACGTTGGTCTTCGAGACGCTGCGTGAGGCAAACCGCGCGCTTGGAATCACCATCGTCGTCGTTGAGCAAAAGGTCGCCCTACTCTCGGAGTACTGCAACCGCGTGCTCGTGCTCAACCATGGCGAAATCGCGCTGCAGGGCGAGCCACACGAGGTCTTCGCGCATACCGACGAGCTCCGTGCCATCGGCGTCGACTGCCCTCGCGTCACGCGTATCTTCAATAGCCTCGAGGCCGATGGCCTGGTAAGCGGTACCCCTTGCTTGGATGTCGATGAGGCCGAGCGCCTGATTTCGGGCATCGTCGACCCCGCACGCGCGGCCAGCGAAGCCCAGGCGCCCGCCGGCTCCCCGCATGCACCGTCGTTGCGCCCTCATGCCAAGGACGCCGAACCCGTACTCACCTTCGACCATGTTGAGTTTGCCTATCCCAATGGCGGCGCCGCCGTACACGACCTCAACCTGACGCTCTATCCCGGCGAGCTCGTGGGCATCGTCGGCCAAAACGGTGCCGGCAAGACCACGCTCACCAAGCTGCTCACAGGCCTGCTCAAGCCCGCCTCGGGCAGCGTGCGCGTCACGGGACTGGATACCGCGGCCGTTCCCACGAGCCGCATCGCCCGCGAAGTCGCAACCCTCTTCCAAAACCCCGACCGCCAGATCTGCAAGGATACCGTACTCGACGAGGTCGCTTTTGGCCTGGAGCTTGCCGGCATCGACCGTGCCGAGGCTCTGCGTCGTGCTCAACTTGTTATCGACCGCTTTGGCCTGCCTGCCGATGAGGCACCTTTCTCGCTTTCGCGCGGCCAGCGACAAATGGTGGCGCTTGCCTCCGTCGTAGTTGTTGAGCCCAAGATCGTCGTGCTCGACGAGCCCACGAGCGGCCTTGATTACCGCGAGTGCATGACCGTCATGGAAACGGTGCGCACCATGGCCGAGCGCGGCTGCGCCGTTATCATGGTCTGCCACGATATGGAAGTTGTTTCCGACTTTGCCGAGCGTATCGTAGTAATGGCCGACGGTCGCATCCTCGACCGCGGCCGCACGCACGAGCTATTCTCGAACATCGATCTCATGCGGCGTGCCTACGTGGAGCCTCCCCAGGTTATTGAACTCTCGCGCCGTCTGGCATCTTCCGTCTCGCCCGCTTTTGCGCAGGTGAGCGAGGTCAGCGATGTCGTTCGCATTACCAAGGAGATGGTCCGCCGTGGTTAACGTCATCGACTACATGCCGGGCGATACGCTGCTGCATCGCCTGAACCCCGTCGTCAAACTGGGCCTCGCCGCCGCCATCATCGTCGGCATCTTCTTGTCCGACACCTACGTGGCGCTGCTGGGCTTTTTGGTGCTCACCCTTGCGCTGGGCGCCTATGCCGGTGTCGTCGACCGTCTGTTCTCGCTGCTCAAGTTGCTGATTCCGCTCGCGCTTATCATGCTGGTGCTCCAGCTGGCCTTTATGCGCGATGGCAACGTTGTGTGGGGCTTTATCACCGACACGGGCCTCATCACAGGATCGAAGGCCTGTCTGCGCCTGCTGGGTGTGGCGTTACCGCTCATCCTCATGCTCATGGTGACCAAGCTCAACGACCTTGCCAACGCCTGCGTCGAGGTGCTGCACGTACCGTATCGCTATGCCTTCACCTTTACCACGGCACTGCGCTTTGTGCCGGTGTTTGGTCAGGAGATGAACGCCATCATGGAAGCGCAGACCACGCGCGGCGTCGAGTACGACACCAAGAACCCTATCAAGAAGCTTAAGCTCATGTTGCCACTGTGTGTGCCGCTGCTCATCTCGAGCGTGGGCAAGACCGATGCCACGGCCTTGGCGGCAGAACAGCGCGGCTTCTATCTGCGCACGCGCGCCAGCTCGTACAAGCGCTACCCCATCAAGGGCCTGGACATCGCCGTACTCATCGTCAGCATCGCCCTCATCGCCATCGGCTTCCTGTTCTAGTTCGCCACCGACAGCAACCGCCCAACGCAAAAGGCCTCGGCTCGCACCAAACGAGCCGAGGCCTTTATTGTTTCACCAGGTAAAACCTACCAAAATAAACCTGTCCCTTTTTGACGGGTCGGAAGCTAGAGGCGGTAGGGGACGCCGCTGCGGATGATGGATTCGCGCACCAGGACATCCATAGCATCGAGGGTGATCTCGGGCATCTCTCGATACTTCTGCAGCACCGATAGCTCGGTGCAGGCCAGAATGACACGGTCGCAGCCGCTACGGGCGAACTCCCACATCACGCGGTCGAACTTATCCATATCGGGCTCACGTCCGGCTTTCACATCATCGTAGATAAGCGACATCACATCGTTCTGACGTTTCTCGCTGGGATAGACGACCTCAACACCCGCAGCCTCGCATTCGCGGCCGTAGACGCCCGCGCCCACGGTTCCGTCGGTGCCCATGATGCCAATCTTGCGCACCAGCTCGGCCGGCATGCTCAGGTTGGGGTCGAACTCGCACTCCCCCATCACCGCGCCCGCAAGGGCATAGCGCACCGACTCACGCGGCATGTGGATAATCGGCACCTTCGTAAACGACTGGATCTGGTCGTAGAAGTAGTGTGACGTGTTGCAGGGAATGGCAATGTGCGCACAGCCCAGCGACTCGAGTGCCTGGGCACACTCTTTCATGGTCGCCAGCAGCTTGGCGTGCTCGCCAGTCTTAATGGCCAGCGTGCGGTCGGGCATGGTCGACTTGGAGAGCACCACCATGTCGATATGATCCTGATCGCAGGCAGCAGCCGTATGACGCACTACCTGGTCGTAGTAATACGACGTGGCCTCGGCGCCCATGCCGCCGATAACTCCCAGCTTTTCCATCGCCGCCTCCTTGGTGACGCTTGCGCAATTGCGCGTATCATACCCGCGCCCGCCCGATGTAAACCGGACGGGCGCCGCACTCATCTACTTGTAATACGTCTTGAACAGCTTAAAGTGGCGCAGCTTGGTGTGCCACATGCGCAGCCAGCGGTTAAAGACAAAGTCGCCCTTCATAAACGAAGGGTCGGCGCCCTTGCCTTCCTTGTCCAGGCGATGCACCTTAGCGCGCAGCTCGGGATCCTTGACGTACTTGTCGACGACGCCCATGGGGACGACCATCCACAGCGCCTCGTCCTGCGCCGTCACAAACTCCGGCTCAAACGGGCGGTTGAACACATACTCGTCCACCACATACTTGGCAACGTTAAAGCCGCTGTTAGTGACGTAGTAGTTGCTGCGACCTTGGCGCGTGTTGAAATCGAAGAACTTAAACGAGCCGTCGCGCTCGTCGTACTTAACGTCAAAGTTGGAATAGCCCACAAAGTGAAGGTCCTCGAGCAACTTGCGCACGCCGCCCATGAGCTCGTCATTGGGCTCGGTGATGATACAGGCGTGGTTGCCGACACCGTGAGGCTGATGCTCCTCGAGCAGCACGTGACCCAGGCACATCATGCGCACCTTGCCGTTGCGGTCGGAATAACTGGTGAGCACGCGCATGCACTCGTCATTGCCGGGCACGCGATCCTGCAAGATCAGGTCGTCGGTGTAGCCGCTGGCATACGAGTCGCGAATGACCTGTTCCAGCTCGGCACGGTCGGCAATCTCATAGGCCTTTTTCTGGCCCTCGAACTCGTGCTGCCACCACATGATGCCGTCAGAAGGCTTCAGGATCATCGGGTAGGGGAAGTCAATCTGGTCGAGCACTTCGGCAGGTGCCTCGCCTTGGGCGTTCAGCATCGCCATGGTGAAGGTAAAGGTATGCGGATAGGGCACGCCGTGCTTCTCGCACAGCTCGTAGAAGATCTCCTTCTTCTGACATTGCTCAAGCATGCTATAGGGAGCGTAAGGCGCGACGATGTTATCCGCCAACTCATGGGCATCCTTGGCCTGAGCCACGAGGGCAACATAGTTATCGCCACAGCCCACAAGGACAATCGTCTTATCGGCATGCGCTTGGGCAATGCCGTTGACGGTCCTGAGCATCACAGGCATGGTATCGATATCCACGTTGGGCGTGTAGTCGATAATCTGGCTGCGGTACGCGGGACCCGTCTGGTACTTGCCAAAGACCAGACTCTTGACCTGGTACTCCTCATAGAAGGCGCGCGCCACCGAATAGGCGTTGATGTCGCCACCGAGCAGCACGGGAATGAACTCGCGCTCTGTAAACTGCAATGCCATGGAAACTTCCTATCATGAACTGCCCACACAACGGGGCGGTCTTTGCGCAACTGATTTATTCTAGCGTGCCAAGCCGCCGGCGCCCAAAGCTCCACCGTATCTATGGCAATCGACGTAATCGTCCAGCATGAAATCCGCCCTCGCTGTGATGGGACCCTGTAGTTGCAAAACCCCACATGAGGCGACTTTTGATAAACAAAAACCCTCTCGACAGGGTTCCGTAACGTTAAAGTTGAACTCTATGGTTTCTCAACAATTCATCATAACTGCAGGTCAAAGCCAAAGCCTCAAGTTCAACTTGACCCTTTGGAACCTTTAAGGTTCAAGTTGAGGTCGAAAGCAGTAGTAGAATACCGTTCGAACCATAACCTACGATTGATTGCAGAGGGACTGGATGCAGCATTCGAATCATCGCACCGCAGCGCTCATTGCGTCGAAGCCGGCTCGTATCATCACGAGCGCCGCGCTCGCCGTTGCGCTGACGGCCACGCCGATGCTCTCCCCCGTTGCGGCGTATGCCGCCTCGCAGGCAACGCAGGACCAGCTTTCCGCAGCCCAGCAGAAGATCGAAGCCGCCACGAGCGCCTACAACGACGCCCGCACCAAACTCGATGACCTGCAAAAGCAGATTGACTCCAATGAGGCAAGCATCGAGGAAATCGAGGCTAAACTTCCCGAGCAGCAGGCCAAGGCAAGCTCCGCCATGCGCGATCTGTACAAGTATCAGAAAGGCACCAATCCCATCGTGAGCTTCCTGGTCAATGCGCAGAGCCTGGGTGAGTTCATCACGACCTGCAAATACACCAACCAGATCACGAGCTCGAGCGTCGACGAGATCGAAGAGCTCAATAATATGCAAACCG
The DNA here is from genome assembly GCA_902835305.1 of Coriobacteriaceae bacterium. Classification (GTDB taxonomy): domain Bacteria; phylum Actinomycetota; class Coriobacteriia; order Coriobacteriales; family Coriobacteriaceae; genus Collinsella. Next base: position 121,245 of record CADFMD010000001.1, on the reverse strand, counting down.
AACTCGAGCAGAACAAGGCCGAGCTCCAGCAGGCCAAGTCACAGCTTGAGGCAGAGCAGAAAAACGCCGAGGATGCGTTGGCTCAGGCCCAGCAGCTCCGCAGCGAGGCGCAGGCAAAAGCCGAGCAGGAAAATGCCGCCGAGCTTGCCAAGCTTGAGGCCGATAAGGCCGCCGCCGCCGAGAAGCTCTCGGGCGAGGGCGTAAGCGGCGGCAATTCCAGCAGCCAGGCCACCAACACCAACACCACCATAGACACCACGGTGAACAACTCCAATACCGGTAGTTCCGATTACGATTCGTTCATTAATGAGTGGACGAGCCGCATCGACAATTATCTCGCCGGCTCCCCCATGGCAGGCCAGGGCTATAACTTTGCCGTCGCCGCCTGGAATACCGGTGTCGACCCCCGTTGGTCCCCCGCCATCGCCTGCATCGAGAGCACCAAGGGTGCTTATTGCGCCAATTCTTACAACGCCTGGGGCTGGAGCGCCCGTGGCGGCGGTTGGCGCAGCTTTGGCAGCTGGAGCGAGGGCATCTCCGCTCACGTTGCCTATCTGGGCGCCAACTACGGCTCCACCCTTACCCCGGCAGCGGCCAAAAAGTACTGCCCGCCCACGTGGCAGGACTGGTATAACAAAGTCGCCTCTCAGATGAACCGCATCTAAGTGCAACTGCAAAGGGCCCCAATGGGGCCCTTTTCTTTTAGGTGGCGGAGGTATCGACGACGCCGGTCGCATTGGCAACCGCGACTATGACGATCATGCATAGGAGCAGCACACCCAATGCCTTGAGCCAGAGTTTCGCGAGTTTCTTGCCGCGATAGCTGTCGAGCAGTACGAATCGCCGACGAAGACGGCGCTTATCGAGCAGCGCAAAATGCATAAGCACCATAAGGCCATCGACAAAGAAAAAATACTCGATTATGAGAAGCCACGTCGGGTAGCTTTGGTTTGCTCCCGTGGGGTGAAAGACGGCAAAGTGACTTCCGGCAAAGAACACAAGTAGCGAGAAGCAGACAAGCGTATTCCAAATGCGCCCCAGAGACTCCGGAACGCGAGAGAGCAGACCGCATGCAACAGAGGCGGCAGGCCTAGGAAGCCCTGCGGGGTTCTGGAGCCCTTGGGGCGTCAACACCGTCTCCGAGTCTGGAGTACGGACAGGCGCAGGCGCAGGAGGCCGCACGGGGCGACTCAGATCGTATGCCGCGCGCGTCGCCCGTCCCAACGCTTCCGCACTCGCAAAACGCTTAGCCGGGTCGAGCGCCATCGACATGCAAATGACATCGGCAAGTGGAGTGGGAATGCCACGCGCCTCGCATTGCTCGCGCATGTCGAGCCCTGGTTTAGGGTCGATTCCCGTCAAGCAGAAGAACAACAGGGCGCCCAGTGCGTAGACGTCGCTGCGCACACTCGTCTGCCCAAACCCATACTGCTCGGGCGGCGCATAGGGTCGCGTGCCAAACTTGACGGTGTCGGCATCGGCGCCATCGCGCCATACGCGCGCGATCCCCAAGTCGATAATCACCAGCGATGAAAACGTCAGGCCCTCATCGAGCGTACGGCTCGCACCTGTCACGATGATATTCGATGGCTTGAGGTCGCGATGGATCACCGGCGCCGACGTCTCCCCCGCCATTGCAAAACCGGCGTGGAGCTCACCCACGGCATCGCATAGGACAGGATACAATTCACGCGCATAATCGGGGGTGGCTCCCAGACGGTCCACCAGCGCCCCGAGCGTCTCCCCTTCGATGTATTCCACAACCACGTTGAGCTCGTCGCCCACACGACGACAATCGACGATTCTGGGCAGGTGCTCAAAACGCCCGCCCGCCCGCTGGGCGGCAAACAGACGCTCGTATGCCCCGCCGATTTGAGCCGAAGCATCGATACGTTTACGGACAAAGGGGCCGAGCGAACCACCGTCGGTTCCTTCAAAGTACACGAGCTCGGTTGTTTCAACGGACGAGCGCTTAAGTACACGCTCCACGCGATAGCTGTCGTCGCGATCGAGCGACGCCAGATGCTCGGCAAGCGCTGCGGTCAGCTCGTCATCGGGATATGTTGGGGTCTGAGTATCCATAGCCCCCATCATAGCGCAGGGCGCAGACACCCCATGGCATCCGCGCCCCGTTCGTTTGCATCGTTGTTCGGCAGCTCCGCCGGCTCAGATATCAGCCGCTAACTCACCGTCTCCTCGCCAAAGCGATACAGCTCCTCGTTGACCTTTTGGAGGCTGCACCCGCGATCGATGCAAAAGATGATAATCGCGTCACGGCGATCCTTGCAGTTGAGGACGCTCACCCCGGCAGCCGTCAGCGCACGGTTGGTCTCTTTGAGCGTCAGCGCCATCGCAAAGGCAATCTGCAGCACCTTATTGCGACTCGGGTGACGCGCACCAGTAAAGATCTGATAGCCAAAGGTCTCATTGAGATCGGCCATACGCACCACGCGCGAACGCTCCAAGCCCTTTTCCTGCAGCAGCTGCTTCAGGTAGTCCGAAAGCGACGGGGCGGCAAAGTCGTGCTCCCTGATATAGCCATCGATGTTCGGTGCATCGAGAAGCTCATTGAGCAACTCCTCAGTCAGCTTTTTATCGGGCATACGACTTCACCTCCCCCAGTGCATGCAACATGCTAGAAACCGCTTACGTCCGAACGCTCCCAGCTAGCAACCTGGTCGGGAGACACCGTACCCAGCGCCTCGAACTTCCAGGAGCCGCCCGCCTTCAGATGATTGGTGTTTGCAAGAGCCGTTCCAACCTGGTTGCCATCGGCATCATACAGAACATACTCAATCTGAATGTAGCTCTTTTCCTTGTCCGTGTTATTGGTCAGCGTGCCCGTGATCTTATAGGCAAACTGATTGGAGGTGTCTTCAGCCTCGTCAGCAATGGTATACGGTTCTTGCGGTTCTTTTTGCTCCTCAGCCTGCTGTGTCGTCTCGGCAGGTTTTGCCGAATCGCTCGCAGACGAATCGGTTGAATTGCCACCCATAGAGCCCACGGCACCGACGATAACCAGCACCACGATGACGCCTAGGACAATCTTGCCGATCGGCTTCTTTCCCTCTTTTGCCATTATTCATCCTTCCTACGATCCGGCTACCGTGCCGGCACACAGCACATCGTAGGAGGCAGCGAACTCAAATTCATTAGCTGAAAGCTAAAGTTGCGGTAAACGGCCAATGCAGTTATCCGAACGCCGAGCAAACGCACTTTGCGCGACCGTCTGCTGGCAGTGCATCAACCCAACGTGACGGATTCCCCGGTAAAGGTACTCACAAGCAACAGGATAAAGAAAACTAAATAGCTGATGCTCAATAGGTAGGCGACGACTAAAAAGATGGTCCATCCAACATTGGTCTTACCATCGGCACGACGTTGCTCGCGAGAACGGCACAGCCAGACCGTCACGCCAATGGCCACAATCAGCAGCACGAGCGCCGCCGCGGCCAACCCGGCAAGCGCAAACATCACGCCAATGCTCACAGCAATAACCGGAAGCAGCAGCAAGCCACACCCGCATCCACCCGGACTATATACGGAAGACTGTCGGCGCTTCATCGTCACTCCAAGTTAAGCAATCGTTTGTAGACATCGAGGCCCTTGAGTAGGATTTCCTCGTCAAAGAGCATGGTATCGGCATGCAGAGCGCTCGTGGCATAGGCGGGGCAGCCATCCGAATCGCTCGGGTTTTCTTGACCCTCCAGCACGCCCGTGCCCAGCAAGAAGAACACGCCCGGCAGATGACGCTGATAGAACGCGAAATCCTCGGCGATTAGCAGTGGCTCGTCCACAAGTTGCAGCTCGGACAAGGCAGGCGCAATGTGGGCGAACAGCTCGGGGTCGTTATCGACCGGCGGATAGCCCTCGGCAAAGTCGAGGTCGTACGTGCAGCCTGTTGCGGCGCAGGCCTCGTCCAACACGCGGCGCACGCCCTCGCGCGCACGGTCGAACATACCGTCCGTAAACACGCGCAGGCTGCCAGCCACATGGGCCTCCCCCGCCACCGCATTGCAGACGGTGCCGGCCTGCAGCAAGCCGAACTTACCAATGCAGGGCTCGTCGGCACCCAACTCGTCCATGAGCTCGCACTCGGAAACCAAGAACTTGGCCGCTGCCAGCGCGGCATCATGCGATTCCTCGACTGGAACGCCGTAGGTCTTGGCGATATGGATGCTCGTGCCATGGATATGAATGTGCGTCTCACTTGAGCGCGCCAGCAGCGGACCGGAACAGCTCGCCAACGTGCCGGCGGGCAAATCGGGCCATACGTGGAAGCCAAAGATGCGATCCGCCCCGTAGCGCTCGAATACGCCGCTCTCACACACCGTCTTGGCGCCACCGGTCGTTTCCTCGGCCGGCTGAAACACAAAGAGCACGTTGCGCTTGATGGCACCCGGCTGCTCACGAATCGTGCGATCGACATACGTCGCGGCGGCAAGCACCATGGCCATGTGACCGTCGTGACCGCACGCATGCATCTTACCGGGATGCGTCGAGGCAAAGGCCGCGCCCGTTGCCTCCGCGATGGGTAGAGCGTCCATGTCGGCGCGAATCGCCGTGGCATGCGCGGCGCCCGTGCCGGCATCGAAGAAAGCGCAGACGCAGCTGGGGCACGGATGGGTCACCTCGCAGGCGAGCGGAGCGAGCACGCCTTCAATATAGGCGATCGTCTGCGGAAGATCGAAGTCGAGCTCCGGAATGCGGTGCAAGTCGCGACGATAACGACGGAGTTCTTGGAGCTCGGTCATAGGGATTCCTTTCATAGGCGCGCGCCAGTTACCATCTTATTGTGCCGCAAGATTGCCGCACCCTTATTTCCAGCATATCCCTGCATTTTTTAAACGTTATATACGAATACTCTTGTTTGGTAAAGTGCAACGTGGTAGGGTCGTTACCACTTGATAGAGGCGCGGGCACGAAGAGCCGCGGGCGAGTCGGCAGACTTTGACCCCGCGGGGAGGCGAAACCCGCCGAACTGGGCTTTTCGGGCACGAACAGCCTGGTGGGCCTGCGGGAAACACCCGCAGGACTGTCTGCAGCAATGCGGGAGCGCTATCCGGACATTGGGTCCACGCTATGCGGATTCGATGCGCAGATGGCGCCGTCTGGATAGCGAGGTTTACGGGACATGGCATTGACCCCCAACGAGGCATATGCGACCAAGCAGCCGTTTGTGGACAAGGAAACTCTCGAGCATGTCGTCGAGCAGTTCCCCACGCCATTTCATCTATACGACGAGGCGGGCATCCGCCGCAACATGCAAGAAGTGCGCGACGCCTTCGCATGGAACCCGGGCTTTAAGGAATACTTTGCCGTCAAGGCCAATCCCAACCCGGCGCTCATCTCCATTCTCAACGAATACGGCTGCGGCTGCGATTGTTCGAGCTATACCGAGCTCATGATCGCCCGCTCGCTGGGTATCACCGGCCACGACATCATGTTCTCGTCCAACGACACGCCGGCTACCGACTTTGAGCTCGCCGACAAGCTGGGCGCCATCGTCAACTTTGACGACATCAGCCATATCGAGTTCTTTGAGCGTGTCGCGGGGCCCATCCCCAAGACAGTCAGTTGCCGCTTTAATCCGGGCGGCTTGTTCCAGCTCTCCAACGGCATCATGGACAACCCGGGCGACTCCAAGTACGGCATGACCACCGAGCAGCTCTTCGAGGCCTTTCGCACGCTCAAAGCCAAGGGCGCCGAGGACTTTGGCATCCACGCATTCCTTGCCAGCAACACCGTCACCAACGACTACTACCCCAAGCTCGCGTGCATCCTCTTTGAGCTTGCCGTGCGCCTGGAGCGCGAGACCGGCGCACACGTCGCCTTCATCAATCTATCCGGCGGCGTCGGCATCCCCTACCTGCCAGAGCAGCAGGCCAACGACATTCACGCCATCGGCGAGGGAGTGCACGCGGCATACGACGAGATCCTGGTTCCCGCCGACATGGGCGATGTGGCCATCTGCACCGAGATGGGCCGCTTTATGATGGGCCCCTACGGCTGCCTGGTCACCAAGGCCATCCACGAAAAGCAGATCTACAAGGACTATATCGGTGTCGACGCAAGCGCCGTCGATCTGATCCGCCCTGCCATGTATGGCGCCTACCACCACATTACAGTGATGGGCCAGCCGGGTGGCTCCGACAAGACCGCGGCGCCTGTCACAAACACGTACGACATTACGGGCAATCTGTGCGAGAACAACGACAAGTTCGCCATCGACCGCGAGCTACCGCAGATCGACATGGGTGACGTGCTCGTGGTCCACGATACCGGCGCGCACGGCTACTCCATGGGCTACAACTACAACGGACGCCTGCGCTCCGCCGAGGTATTGCTGCGCCCCGACGGATCGGCAGATCTCATTCGTCGCGCCGAGCGCCCGGGCGACTACTTTGCCACACTCGACGTGCTGCCGTGCGGCCGCGAGCTGCTGGCCAAGTCGCGCGCCGAGAGCGCCCGTCGCCGCGCCCAGGACGAACGCCTGGCCGTCGCCGCTCAATGGAACAAACGCATCCAGATCGCGGAAGCGAAGGAGAAGAACATGGATATCCGCAACCTCGAGGGCTCAATCGTCGCCCTTGTTACGCCGTTTAAAAAGGACGGCAGCGTCGACTTTGACGCACTCGAGCGCCTTATCGATTTCCACCTGCAAAATGGTACCGACGCCATCCTCACCCTGGGCACCACCGGCGAGAGCGCCACGATGACCGACGACGAGGACAACTCCGTCGTCGCCGCAGTGGTCAAGCAGGTTGCGGGCCGCGTCCCCGTCATCGCCGGCTCGGGTTCCAACTCCACGCAGACCATGCTTACCAAGTCGCTCACCTATCAGGGCCTGGGCGCCGACGGCCTGCTGCTCATTACCCCCTATTACAACAAGTCCAACGAAGAGGGCATTTATCAGCACTTTAAGACCGTTGCCGACGCGGTGGACATCCCCTGCATCCTGTACAACATTCCCGGCCGCTGCGGCTGCGGCATCAGCGAGCGCAACGTGGAGCGCTTGGCCGCGCACCCCAACATCATGGGCATCAAGGAAGCCTCGGGCAACGTTGCCTACGCGGCCAAGATCGCCCACCTGCTGTCCGACGACTTCCGCATGTACTCGGGCGAGGACGCGCTCACCGTGCCACTCATGAGCCTGGGCGCCTCGGGCACCATCAGCGTGTGGGCCGACGTTCAGCCGCAGCTCGTGCACGACATGTGCCGCGCCTATCTGGACGGCGATGTGGCGCGTGCCCGCGATATCCAGATTGCCGGACAGCCGCTCATCAATGCCCTCTTTAGCGAGGTCAACCCCATCCCCGTTAAGGAAGCGCTCGCTCAGATGGGTATGATCGAGGCAAACTACCGCATGCCGCTGTGCCCCATGGCCGACGATACGCGTGCCGCACTTACCGATGCTCTGAAGGGAGCTGGTCTGCTTGATTAAGACCGTCATTATGGGAACGGGCCGCATGGGCTCGCTCATCCGCACTACCGCCGAGGGCATTGTCGACGCCGCCGGTCAGCCCGTTTTCGACATCGTCGCCCAGATCGGTTTCGATCTGTCCGAGCTCGAGAGTGCCCCGGCAGCCGACGTCATCATCGACTTCTCGAACGTCGTGACCTTCGATGCCGTCGTCGCCTATGTCGAGCGCACGGACGCGGCGTTGGTCTCGGGCACCACAGGCTACACCCCCGAGCAGATGGACCGCCTGCGTGAGCTGGGCCAGAACACCCGCGTTATGCACTCGGGCAATTACTCGATCGGCATCGCAGCCCTGCGTCATCTAGTGGCCCAGGCCACGCGTGAGCTGCCCGGCTTTGACTGCGAGATTGTCGAGACGCACCACAACCAAAAGGTCGACGCCCCCAGCGGCACTGCCAAGCTGCTGCTCGACGCCGTAGTCGAGGCCGAGCCCGAGGCAGGCTACCACCCCGTCTACGGACGCGAGGGCATGTGCGGAGCGCGCGACCCCAAGGAAATCGGTATGCACTCGCTGCGCGGCGGCACCGTCGCCGGCGTGCACGAGGTGAGCTTCTTTGGCCAAGATGAGGAGGTCACGCTCACACACCGTGCCACGAGCCGCCAGATCTTCGTCAACGGCGCCCTAGCCGCCGCCCAGAAGCTCGTCACCCGCGACTCCGGCTTCTACACCTTCGATCAGGTCATGTTCGCCTAACCAGTTAACTACCGTACCCACGCAAAGGAGAAACAGCATATGAGCAACGCAGCCGAGATGGATGCCCAGGAGATTATCAATTACATCGCCACCGCGCCTAAAAAGACGCCTGTCAAGCTGTATGTGCGCGAGAAGCCCGATACGGAGGTCCAGTGGGGCGACGCGCATGTCTACGGCGATTGCCACGGCAAGACCGTCTTTGGCGATTGGGATGAGCTCAAGGCCATCCTCGATGCCAATGCCGACTCCATCGACTACTACGATGTGGAGAACGACTGCCGCAACTCTGCCGTGCCCATGCTCGACCTTAAGGGCATCAACGCCCGCATCGAGCCGGGCGCGATCATCCGCGACCGCGTCGAGATCGGCGACCGCGCCGTCATCATGATGGGTGCCATCATCAACATCGGCTCCGTCATTGGTGAAGGCTCCATGATCGACATGGGCGCCGTCCTGGGCGGCCGCGCAACCGTGGGCAAGAACTGCCATATCGGCGCCGGCACCGTACTGGCAGGCGTCGTTGAGCCTGCGAGCGCCACGCCCGTCATCATCGAGGATGATGTCATGATCGGCGCCAACGCCGTGGTCCTGGAGGGCGTGCACGTGGGCAAGGGCGCCGTCGTTGCCGCCGGCGCCGTGTGCGTCGAGGACGTCCCCGCCGGTGCCGTCGTGGCCGGTGTCCCCGCCCGCGTCATCAAGATGCGCGACGCCCAGACCGACAGCAAGACCGGTCTCGAGGAAGGCCTGCGCCAGCTGTAGACATCATCCTGCCACACCAGTTCGAAACAACTAAGGCCCGCTCGATCGAATAAATCGGTCGCGCGGGCCTTCGCATAGCGAACGTTTTCAAAAGCGTTTGTCGGGCATTGGCTCTCGCACAGGGGGTCAGACGATAACCAACATCCAGCAGACCTCAATCAACGTTGCATTCCCAGGGGACGCTCTCCCCCGTGAAAACCAATTAGGCAAGATAGTCCTTAAGCAATCCATAAAGCTGAGCGCTATCCCTGCTAGCAACCACCCGCGCCGCAAGCGCCTGGTCCTGAACGATGCCAATCACCTTCTGGAGCATCTCCATATGGGCATGGGCCTCTTCGAGGGCCAGCATAACGACAAACGAAACATCGCATGTCTGGGCGGGATCGTCCATGCGCCTCCATGCAACGGGATGCTTGAGAACGGCAGCGCAGATGGCACCATGGTTCACATGACCGGGGTCGCAGTGAGGAATCGCCACGTTGATACCGCCGGCATCAAGAGCAGTTGGATAATTCTGCTCGCGCTCGCACAGGGCAGAACCGAAGGAGTCCTTGATCCATCCACCGCCGTGCATAATCTTGACTAGATGGTCCTCAACAGCAAAGGTATCCAAACCCTCGTCCTCGATGATGGTCACGAGAGACTCGTCGAAATGCAAGGCAGACATAGCCAAATTCCCTTTCTAACGCGTTTTGCATTCATATGCCGCAACTGTCCGAGCCATCGGCAGATAGGTGGTCTCATACAACTTTTCGAGGTATTTCGTTCGTTCGGGACAGGGACTGTAGCTGATTGTCTCGATCTGAGGCTTGGCATCGAGACCCTTTTTCTGAGCCGTCAGCATCACCGCACCGCGAGCGACCGATTCACGAACGCGACACGCCTCGACGCGTACGTCGAGCACATCGGACTTCAGCTGCATCCACAGCGGTGATTTAATAGCAGGCCCGATAACCTTGACGGCCTCGCGCGACCGGCCGCCCAGCATGCAGTCGTAGAGACGTTTGAGCTCAAAAACGAGACCCAATACCGTTGCGTAGTACAAGTCGTCGCGAGTAGTCGTCCCCGTGAAACCGTAAAGGCATCCTTTGGCGTCTACACGACGATCAGGAGGTCCCGATCCGCGTAGGTGTGGGATAAACACCATCTCACGACCGTCGAATTCACCCTCGAGATATCTACGGTGAAGCGCCACGGGCATCTCGTCAAAAAATACATCCTCATCGATATCGAGCATCCCGCTGAGCCAAGCAAGAGAAAAACCCGCCGTCGGAAGCGATGCATAGTAGGAATAGCTATCACGCCTCACATATCGGCCGTTGGAAAGCCTGCTCGTAAAGGACTCCTGAGTCAGAACTGGTGCCTCGTTGACAGTGAGAATTCCCTCGGATGTGCCAGTGGAGTTCAATGCTTCACGCACAGGATCAAGGCCGCACGCGACAGAGCCCGACATATGATCGTGTCCCGAAACGCAGACCTCGCAGCTACGGGGAAGCCCCAACTCATCGGCAAGAACTGGCCGGACCATGCCTCGAGGGATGCCGCTTTCCACAAGCCCCGGGAATAGCCCCGCACTCATGCCATAGCGCTCGAGAATCCCGTTCGCCGTCCTCCCACTTTTGACATCGAGCGCAAACGTCCTTGAAGCCAACGATTCGTCCTGGCCCTTGGCCCCGCTCAACCACCATGCGACAAAGTCACCCAAAGGCAGCCAAGTGGCATGCTTGAGGTCAACGCCGTGGTCGCGCATCCACAGCAGCTTGAACAGACCGTAGTTGCCAAATGCAGGAATGCCGGTTACGCCGTAGAATCTCTCTGCCAGACCCTCGGCGTGCAGCGCATCGGCATAGGAGCCGCCGCGTTTGTCAAACCATGCTATCGCGCGTTCGAGATACGAGCCGTCGTCATACACCAAGACGCCCGACTCACCGACACTGGCAATGGAGATAAACTCAATCGATTCGTTGCCGGCATGCATAGAGCACGCCTTCAGCGCCTGCTTCAAACAAGGAATCATCTGCTTGATGTCGAAATCGATTGAATCACCGTCCACGATCTTCGGGGACGTGAACTTCTCCAGATAAACAACCCTACAGGAGGGCAGTTCGCAAAGAACGACCTTACTGTTGGTCGTTCCCAGATCAATACCGATTGCGTAATCCATCTCTTCCCTCCTTTACCGGCAGGGCGAGTCGATACGATCGACCCGCCCTGCCGATTAGGCTACTCAGCAGCCTGATCGGCTCCGTAGACGTGCTCCTTGGTCACCTTGTAGATGAAGACCAGGAGCACCGCTACCACCGCAAGCGCGACAAATGCGATTACGTTGCCCGTCGAAAGCTGGTAAAGCAGGAAGCGGAACGGGTTCCCGCCGTCGAGGAAAGCCGTCACCAGGCCACCGGAAGACGATACGTCATAGCCAACGTTGTTGGCGAGCTGCGTGATGAGTGGCGCTACGTTAGAACAGATAAGAAGGTCGGCAATTAGGCAGGGGATGCCAATAATCACAGCACGAACGATATTAAGGTCGCATGCCACAACGATCATGGAGCAGAAAACCGCCATGTTAGCCAAGTCGGCGACAGGAAGTGTCTGGTTTCCCGGGACGATGAACGCCAACAGGACAGCGATGGGCGTAAGCAGAAGGCCCGTGGAGATGATGGCTGGGTTACCGATGGCAACGGCGATATCAAGGCCGATATTGATATCATCACGATCGGGGAAGCGCTTGTGCATGAACTCCTTGGCACCATCGGACAGCGGAATCAGGCCGTCCATGAGGATGCGCGTCATGCGGGGCAGGATATACATGACTGCAGAAAGCTGAATAGCCAGGTGCAGCAGGTCCTTGATGTCGTAGCCGGCGAGCAAGCCGAGCAGCAGACCCAAGAAGAAACCGATCATAAGGGGCTCGCCGAAGACACCAAGCTTTTTCTGGATGGTCTCGGGATCAGCATTGAGCTTGTTGATGCCCGGAATCTTATCGAGAATCCAGTTGCCCAAAAGGCCAATCGGGAAAAAGGTGGCGCTCGAGAGCGTCGGGAGCGAGATGCCCGGAAGGCCGCAGTGCTTGGCGACCATGGGGGCGCTCCAGTCGGCAATCTTGATGATCACGACGGCCGCCACCGCAGCCCCCAGAAGGCCGAGCAGGAAATTGTCGGTAGCGACATAAACCAGGCAACCGGCAAAAGCAAAGTGCCAATAGTTCCAGATATCGATATCGAGGGTCTTGGTCCACTTGAACGCAAGCATGACGATGTTGATCACGAGAGTCATGATGATAGCGAAGGGCGCGATCGGGGAACCCCAGGTGATGGCCGAAAGCGGGGTCCACCCAAGATCGACAGCCGGCATGTTGAGGCCCGTGCGCTCGACCATTGCCTGAGCAGCGGGTCCCACGGCATTCCCCATCAGCGAGAAGATGGTAAAGACGCCGACGAAACCAATTCCAGCCATAAGGGCAGAACGAAATGCCTTAGCCGGCTTGATACCAAAACAAAGCGCCAGAATAAAAATGACACACGGAAGCATGACGGTGGCGTCAAAACTCAACACGTACTGTACCACGCTGGTGAGCGTGGCAGTCAGATCACCCATGGTGTCCTCCTTTTTCAAAATTCGACAGATAGGTACCCGGCACCCAGAAGGCGACACTTTTTAAAACCTATTGAACTGTCTGAAGCGAATGGTTGGAACGCCGAAATCTCGACGTGAAATGATTACGCCGTAAGGATTTCAGCAATCTTGGCGTAGACGGCAGCATCGCCAAAACCGGTCAAGATGGGTAAGCCATTCACAATAGGCGTGCTCACCTGCGAGGTAACCTGACAAGTAGAGACGATCAAGTCGAAATCCTCACCGATTTGCGCAATACTTGCGACGTTGCGCTGGTCAAAGTCGGCATCGATACCGCGCTCTTTGCAGTACTCGATGACCTTCTCCTCGACGACGGTGGACGTAGCGACACCCGTCGCGCAGACGAACAGTACTTTTTTCTTAGCCATTGCAATCTCCTCTTCTAGACTGATAACTGACTATTGGCTAACTAGGCGGCAACCTCGTAAGGTATGCCGTTGATGGCAAGCTGGGTCTTCCTAGCGACCTCGGTGACGGCCGTGCGGGCGTCCATGAGAACCTTAGCGAGATTAGCCTCGTTGTGGTTGGCCTCGTAATCGCCGGCAACGGCACGGATGAATGCCTGGCGCAGGTCGCTCGCGATGTTGATCTTCACCATGTTGAACTGCTTCATGGCAGCAATGGTCTCGTACGGGATGCCCGAACCACCGTGGAGCACGAGCGGGCAGGGCGATACAGCGGCAATCTTCGCCAGGTGATCAAGGTCGATCTTGGGCGTGTCCTCGAGACCGTGAACGTTGCCGATAGAGACGGCAAGCAGGTCGCAACCGGTGCGTTCCACGAATTCAGCGACCTGATCGGGATCAGTCTTGCAGTCTGCCTCCGAAACGTGATCGTCCTCCTTGCCCTTGATGGCTCCGAGCTCGGCCTCGACGGGCACGCCGTTCGCGTGACAGAAATCGACAGCCTGACGCGAGAAGCGGATGTTCTCTTCGAAAGGAAGGGCTGCCCCGTCAATCATAATAGAAGTGAACCCGGCGTTAACGGCCTGGCGCACGTCGTCAAGCGTCTTACCGTGGTCGAGGTGCAATGCGATGGGCACGGTGTAGTCGGAAATGGCGCGCTTTGCCACCTCGGCAATGAAATCATAACCCGTGAGCTTAATGTTGGTAGGGGCGATTTGGACAATACCGGGCATGCCGTTCTGCTCGAAGGCATCCATGATTGCGAGCGTCATCTCCATGTTCGTGGTGTTGAACGCGGGGAGCATCACATCGTGGTTGTGCGCGATCTTAACAAGGTCGTTCATGTTGAGAAGGGGCATAGACTACTTCCTTTCATGCGGTCTACACGCGTTGCAGGACCGTTCCCACAACATACCGGTTGGCACGCAACCAAACGTTCCCCCATTCGATGGGAACGTTGTCTACCATGAAGATCAACTGATCCAGATGGAGGACCGGAGCTTCCTCGCTTACGCCGAGAATCTCCCCGCGCTTCTCCCCTGCAATCTTCGCCGCATACCGCGCTTGTGAATAGCCAATACGCCTGCCGGCAAGCCGCTCGATATTGGGGAACAGCGCCTCCTTCACGTAGTCAATCTTTTCAAGTCCAGGTGCCACCAGAAGGCTCAACCGGTTCTCGATATACATAACCGCCTCGCCATCGATAGTCCTGACGCGCCTCAGGAGTAAAACAGGAGCGTTGACAGGAATCTGCAGCTTTGCGCTCAGGCGCTCATCCGCCTCGATCACCCGTTGCTCCAGCACCTGGGTCTCAAAATCGAGCCCCTGAGCATGGAGCGACTCGGCAAACGAAAGAAGACAGTTTCCCGAAGGGTGCGAGATATTGGGACGCGTAACGAACGTCCCCTTTCCTCTCACCTGAACGAGAAGCCCCTCGTCGACTAGAGCCTTGATCGCTCGCTTAACCGTGCCCCTACTCATCCCTAGAAGCTCAACGAGTTCGAACTCGGTGGGAATCTTGGCGTCTACGTCCCATTCGCGGTTGTATATTTTTTCGCGAATGAAATTCGATGCCTGAACGTGCAGGGGTACGGAGCTTGCCTTGTCCAACATGTTCCGTTCCTTTCCTTGATTTGTATTTATACATATATAGACATTTAGGGACAATACTAGACATGACTATGAATGCGCAACCCTTTTGACCGGCAATTCAATACATGAGTTGTTGGACTACCTGCGTCTTTTCGAACTCGAGTGGACATGCTACGTTATCCATCACGAAAACCCTCCGATATAATTGAAAGCGCAGGTTTAAACTTCTCTGTACCTATGACCGCATTTAAACCCAAAATTTTTTGCGCCCAAATGACGTGATTCCGGTTGAACGGTCGGTTTTTGACGGCGAACGGAATGTCCGATCCCATCGGTCTTCTCTCCGCAAACCAGTAAATTAAAAAACGGGCTCCGTAGAGCCCGCAACTACACCAGACGTCAGTTTACGGAAGACAGCCCCTCAAAACCCGTCCGCGCAGTTTATCGATTCTCAATACTGCCGATATTCTTGAGCTCGATGGAGATGAGGCCGTTGGGTTCGTTGACGAACTCGATGTACTCGGAGTTCGAGCCCATCTCGGCCGGAAAGCTGATCTCGATGCCCGTGTCGGTACGGATCTTGTGATTGCGCACGGCCGCACGCTCGACCTGCTTGCGCTCCACAGGCACGCGCTCGGGCACCTTCTCCTCGGTCAGTGCCGCGCGCACGCTTTCCTTGATGACCGGCTCGTCCTCAAAGACCTCATCGACGATATCCCAGGGCGGCAGTTCCTCGTCATCCTCAACCTTCTCGGCAACGGCAGCCTTAACCTTAGCGAGCGCCACGGCCGTATTGGCACCGTGCTCCTCGGCGACTTCCTCGACCACGCGCGTCACGGTGTCGATGACCTCCTTGCCCGATACGCCCGTGTCGCACTGCAGCAGGCCATCGGGGATAAGCATACGGTCCTCGCCGGCAATCTTACGCTTCTTGTCCACATAGCCGATCTCCATGGTGCTCGCGCGCACGATGGCATAGCTTGGCACCTTTTGGGAAGGATTCGGCAGGATAGCATAGTGGCGCGCGATGTCGTTGCGCACCTCGCCCTCCTCGCGGCCCACCTCGTGCATAAAGGCCTGTTTGGAGCCCAACAGCATCACGGCAAACCAGCGGGCATCCTCGTCGTCGTCAAAATCGGCCACGAGCACATCGGTGGACTCGGCTTTCTCGGCCTTGGTAAGCTCGGAGGAAATGAACTCCGCAATCTGCTGCGACAGGTCTACGAACTCGCGCTCGCCAAAGAAATAGCCCTTGAGCTCGCCGCCAAACGCAGAGTTCTCGGCAAATGTGGCGCGCTTATTGTCGGCAGAGGTTCGTGCGCGGCGCAGATGCGTGGTCACAAAGTTGCGCACGGTACGGCTCTCGATATCGAGCTCGCGCTGGCTCATAACGTTGACGGCAGAGTCAAAGTCCAGGATATGCAGAATCGCGTGATTGATTTTCATATACGGCATTCCGTTCTAGATCGATTTCGGCACGAACCAGTATAGCGGTCGAGCCCGCCCCAGGCGCATCGAAGCTTGGTGCATCGGGGACAGGTTGCTTTGCACCAATGGTTAGCGCAGGAGCTCGGACTGCCAAGCCTCGAGCTGTTCTGCCAAACTCTTGCCGGCAGCGGGCATGTCGATCTGGGGTCGTTTGGGCAGCAGCGCGCATTTAAGGATTGCCACGATAGTCTGCGAGACAAAGCGTCGCGTATCCTTGTCGAAACCTTGCGCAGCCTGGAGCATCACGGGCAGGCTCTCGCGCAGATTCCCGGCGATATCCGCAAACCGCTCAGCACCCGTAGCCTCAAACACGGAGAACAACGCATCTACAAAACGCTCGCGCTCGCTAGGTGACACTGCAAGCAGCATCTCGCGAATGGAGCCATCAACGTATCGAGCACCGGCGGACAGGCGTTCACAGTACACGAAGTCGCGACCATCAACCACCCAGCTAAAGGGATTATGCTGCAGCAGGCTGAACTCGGTGCTCTCAACGATGGCATAGTCCTCCTGCGTCTCGAACATCATGCCAAAGATCGACGACCGAGGTAGCGTCTTGTCGATTCGACCGGAAAGATCGGCAAAGGCGTTGCCGTTCAGAAACTCCTCGACGAAGCCCGGACCATCATGGGAATACACCCGTTCGATTCGCTCACGGGCGACATCGGAGCACATCGCCGCACCGTACACCGCAAGGTTTCCACCCTTGGAATGACCTCCGCACAAAAGCGGCCCGCCAATCGCATCCGCCGCCTCGTCCACATAACGCGCCGCGGATTCCTGAGCCGGCACAGGACACCGGAATGCCATGTTGAAGTCCTCTTTCCAGCCCACAATCGTGCTGTCGGTCCCCCGGAAGGAAAGATAGCTAAACCCCGCCGGAAACCGGAACGCCATGGCTGCAAACTGCTCTGTCGCCACCACATCGCTCACGGCACGATAGCCGCAAACGTGCACGCCACGGTAGCGAGGGCTTGCTGCCACGGCCTCCAACAAGGCCCTACTCCCCTCTGGATCCCACAGGTCGTCAATCATGTCCCGGTAGCACTCGGCACGCAGCAGCTCGCGTACGTCTAGGCCCTGCCAGTTCTTCAGCTCCGCCATATCCTCCGGCAAACGCAAATAGGACAACCACGCAAAGACCAGGCTATCCACCGCGCAGAACGGCCGCTCCTCAAACGGACCAAATGCCGTCTGGGCATAGGTCAAAAAATTAGGCGAATCCGACATGGCTCTCCCATCAACTATGGCGCATTGGGATGGTGCAAAGTAACCTGACCCCCTTGTACCAAAAAGGCGCCCGGACCGTGTGGCCCGGACGTCTTTCATTGTAGCCTGTTGCCCAAAAGAGCTTGATTTAGCAGGAGAAGTCGACGCTGTCGATGATGTCCTTGAGGGCCTTGGCGGAGGCGGTGAGCTCATGCTGCTCGTCATCGTTCAGCGGCACGGGGACGCGACAGACGACGCCGTCGCGGCCAACGACCGTCGGCATGGAGATGGCAAGATCGGACAGGCCATACTCGCCCACCATGAGCGAGGAGACGGGCAGAACGGTCTGCTCATCGCGCATGACGGCGGTGCAGATGCGCTTGACGGCCATGGCGACGCCATAGTAGGTGGCGTGCTTCTTCTCGATGATGGTGTAGGCGGAGTTCTTGACGTCCTCGGCGATGCGCTTCTCGGCGGCCTCGTGCTCCAGGTGGCCGTGAAGCTCGCAGAAGGTGTTCAGCGGCACGCCGGCAACCTGAGCGCTGGACCAAGCGACAAACTCGGAGTCGCCGTGCTCGCCCATAACATAGGCCTGGACATCGCGCGGGTCGACCTCAACGTGGGCACCAAGCATCTGCTGCAGACGGCCGGTGTCGAGCACGGTACCGGAGCCGATGACATGGCCCTCGGGCAGGCCGGACATCTTGATGGCTGCGTAGGTCAGAACGTCGACCGGGTTGGAGACGATGAGCAGAATGCCGTCGAAGCCAGACTTCTTAATCTCGGGGATAATGGACTTAAAGATGTTGACGTTCTTGTTAACCAGGTCCAGGCGGGTCTCACCGGGCTTCTGGGCAGCGCCAGCGGTGACGACGATCATGGCGGCGTCGGCGACATCGGAATAATCGCCGGCGTAGATCTTCATCGGCTCGGCAAACGTCATGCCGTGCGCGATATCCAGAGCCTCACCCTCGGCGCGGTTCTTGTCCACGTCGATGAGGACCATTTCGGAGAACAGACCGCTCTGCATCAGCGCGAACGCCGAAGACGAACCGACGAAACCGCAACCGACAATAGCGACCTTCTTCTCGTTAACCATTAGAAACTCCCATCTCTCTCCACAAGCAAGCCGCCCGGGAACGACCCGAGCGGCTTGCCGTAATCCCAATACATCCAATCGGGACTTTGATTATGCTCCTATTCGCAGCCAAAAATCGACCGTTTACCGAAATTGTTTGCAGGATTCGTAAAATAACTGCACGAAATCGGTTTCGAACTATTGACGAGCCTAAATGATCTTCTAATACAGGCCCGCCTCGCGAATAGCCTCGACAGCCAGAGCGATCTGATCGGGCGGCAGGACCAGCGCCATGCGCACGTGTCCCTCGCCCGAAGGACCAAAGCTCGCGCCCGGCGTCACCACAACGCCGGCCTTCTCCATGAGCTCCTCGCAAAACGCCATGGAATCGGTACGGCCGCCGGGAAGCTTGGCCCACACAAACATAGAGCCATGCGCGTTGGGACGCTCCCAGCCCAGTCCCTCAAGACCGTCGCACAGGGCATCGCGACGCTCCTGGTACTTCAGACGCTGCGCCTCGACCTCATCGCGCGGGCCGTTCAGGCAGGCGATAGCAGCCTTCTGGATCGGGAAGAACATACCAAAGTCGATCTGGCCGCGCAGCTTGGCAAAGGCAGAGACCACGTCCTCTCGGCCAACCAAAAAGCCGATACGCGCACCGGTGACGTTAAACGACTTGGAGAGCGAGAAGAACTCCACGCCCACCTCGAGCGCGCCGGGATACTGCAAAAAGCTTCCGCCCGGCTCGCCGTCAAACACGATGTCGGAGTAGGCATTGTCATGGACGATGAGCAGGTCGTGCTCGCGAGCAAAGGCGATAATCTCCTCGTAGACCTCGGGCGTGCCCACCGAGCCGACCGGGTTCGCGGGCAGCGACACGATCATATACTTGGCACGATCGGCAACCTCGGGATCGATGCCCGCCACATAGGGCAGGTAATTATGCTCGGCGACCAACGGATAGTACTCGAGCTTGGCATCGGCGATCTTGGCACCCGCCTCAAAGACCGGATAGCACGGATCGGGAACCAGAATGGTGTCACCCGGATCGAGCAGGGCCAGGCCCAAATGGCCCACGCCCTCCTGCGTGCCATTGCACGACTGCACCATGGACGGCGTAATGCCCGAAACGCCAAAGCGGCGCTCATAGTAATCGCACACGGCTTGCTTGAGTTCGGGCAGGTCGCGCAGGGCGTACTTCCACATCTCGGGGTCCTGGGCCGCCTGCGTGAGCGCCTCGACCACGTGGTCGTACGGCTTAAAGTCGGGCGTGCCCACGCTCATGTTGTAAATGGTCTTGCCCTGAGCCTTCAGCGCGAGAAGCTTGTTGTTGAGCGAGGCGAAGACCTCCGCGCCAAAGCGGTCGAGACGCTGCGATGCCTGCATGGTGCCACCTTTCGATATAAAAAACGCGGCGCTCCGACAAGAGCGCCGCGCGATACGGGCCATCAGATTGCAAAAGTGTAACGCTTGCAACCCCCGTATTGGTTCAATTTAGCCAACCTTAGTCAACTGGATTGAGCGCGTCGATCTGCGCAAGCCACAGACGCGAGCTAGCGTCACTCGGCATACGCCAATCGCCGCGCGGGCTGAGCGTCACCGAGCCCACCTTGGGACCATCGGGCAGGCAGCTGCGCTTAAACTGCTGGGCAAAGAAGCGACGATAGAACGTACGCAGCCACGCGTGGACGGTCTTGGCGTCGTAGACACCCTCGAAACTCTTGAGCGCCATGCGGTAGATCTTGCCCGGCTCAAAGCCAAAACGCAGCAAGTAGTAGAGGAAGTAGTCGTGCAACTCGTACGGGCCCACCAAATCCTCAGTCTTCTGCGCAATCTCGCCGTCGCCCGTGGGCGGCAGAAGCTCGGGGGACACCGGCGTGTCGAGGATATCGAGCAAGACCTCGGCAATACGCCCGCCAAAGACATCAGCCGCATAGCGCACCAGATGACGCACAAGCGTCTTGGGCACGCTCGCATTGACGGCGTACATGCTCATGTGGTCGCCGTTATAGGTAGCCCAGCCGAGCGCCAGCTCCGACAAATCGCCCGTGCCGATGACAAAACCGCCGGCCTGGTTGGCCAGATCCATCAGAATCTGCGTACGCTCGCGGGCCTGGCTGTTCTCGTAGGTCACGTCCTGCACGGTCGGATCGTGCTCAATGTCCTTGAAGTGCTGCTCCACAGCCGCGTGGATCGAAACCTCGCGGAAGCTCACGCCCAGGTCGCGCGCGAGCGACTCGGCGTTGGACTTAGTGCGATGCGTCGTGCCAAAGCCGGGCATGGAGACCGCCGTGATACCCGTGCGCGGCAGCCCCAGCGCATCGAAGGCACGCACCGTCACGAGCAGTGCCAGTGTAGAATCAAGGCCGCCCGAAAGACCGATGACTGCAGCCTTGGTGCCCGTATGGGCCAGGCGGGTCTTGAGGCCGGCGGTCTGCAGGTCGAGGATGGTCTCGCAGCGCTCGGCCAGGTCACCATGGTCGGCCGGTACAAAGGGCGCGCGCGGGAAAACGCGGTCGATATCGCAGGCATCGCGCAGGACAGGCTCTTCGGCCAACACGCCCTCAAACGAAAACTCAACGGCCGTGGCCTCCGGCGCATCGTCCGCGCGCGTCCACGTCGTCGAACGACGGCGCTCGGCAACCAGGCGGTCAAGGTCAACGTCGGCGATGGCCATATCGCAAGTAAGCAGTTTGGTCGCGGCGAGCTTGGAGCCGTTTTCGCAGACGAGGTTCTCGCCCGCAAAGACCATATCGGTCGTGGACTCGCCCTCGCTCGCGTCTGCATACGCATAGGCACAGTACAGGCGCGCGCTCTGATTGGAGATGAGGCTGCGGCGATAGTCTGCCTTACCGATAATCTCGTCCGAAGCCGACGGGTTGAGAATCACCGTCGCACCGGCAAGCGCCATCTCGGTCGAAGGAGGCGCCGGCACCCACAGGTCCTCGCAGACCTCAACGCCCAACACCAGGTCCTCGGCGCCCTCATCACAGCAACGGTAGACAAGCCCCGAGCCCAGCGGGACCGGACCCTGACCGGCAAATTCAAGCCAAACGGGATCGGTAGGTGCCGGAGCAAACCAACGGCGCTCATAGAACTCGCCATAGTTGGGCAAATACTTCTTGGCCGTGAGGCCCAAAAGCTCGCCCGCGCAGCACACGGCGGCGCAGTTGTAGATATTCTCGGCAACCGCAACGGGAAGACCAATGGTAAAGACAATCGGCAGCTCACGAGTCTCGTCGAGGATATGCACCAGAGCAGCCTCGCAGGCATGCAGCAGTGTGCGGTTATGGAACAGATCGGCCGCGGTATAGCCGGTCAGGTTAAGCTCGGGCAGCACCAGCGCGCGAACGCCACGCTCGGCAGCCTCACGCACGGCAGCCAACGCCACCTCGGCATTGCCCTCGACATCGGCCACGCGAATCCGCGGCGACGCCGCCGCCACACGCAAAAAGCCGTCGTTCTTATTAGCCGAAACGCAGCATTGCCTTGTTGATCTGGACACTGGAGGCCCCTTCTACCCTGAGATTCAGTCTAACGGACGTTCACATATCTCTAACTAGCCAAAGCAACCTCCCAGTTTACTGAGACGCCAACCTGTGCTAAGAGCATGTATTCCAAAAATATCTTTAATTAAAAAAGGAGAAATCGATAATCGACTTCTCCTTTAAGCGAGGCAAGTAAATTCCGAAACTAATGGCAGAATTTATCCATGTAGTCCTCAAAGTCGAACACTTCTACCACGACGCCCTCTTCCTGAGACTCTTTCAGTTGCTCCAAGAGATCTTTGTTAATAACGTCCATGCAGAAACCTCCTCTATCTAATCAATTGTAGTATATCTGCTTTCATGCAATTATCAACCAACTTGTTTAATTGTTCCTCGTTTGCCGATAGTCCCTCTTTTTTCAAAATGTCGCGCAGCTCGTTCTTAGTAATCGGCTTTTCAAACAACGAAAGCAAAGCGAACGAATAATCATTAACCGCACACATTCTATGGGTGGCACAACTCAGCAGTACTCTTAACCCCTCTTTTGAGCGTCCGACTTCTTTAACAAACGAACTTTTAACCAATTGAAAACCATTATCGTGCATTACATAATCGGCATCGATATTTGTATTCAGCAATCCATAATGCAACAGTTCTTCTATCGCCCTTGTCAGCTCGAGGTCGCCCTGATCAAGAATAAGAGAAATGCTACAATCGGCCTCCAATAAACGGGCCAACTTAAGGTATACCAACTGGGAAACAGCATAGACATGATGGTATTCAGAATTATAGAAGTAGGCAAATGGCTCAACGAGCACGACAGAGGTCTTGGAATCCAGCCAGATTCGATCAGCTGGATTTAGACTAGTTAGCCGTCGCTTTACTTTGGTCAAATGTCCCTTATACCTGACAGCGTGAATAGAATCTAGGATCCAGGTCACCTCTGAAATATGAAGCCGCTGGGGCAAGTCAATTGTGTCACTACCGTTTATGACCTCTTGCATATAAAAATCAATATGATGCTCATCAGATAAGGATTTTGCTTCATTTAAAGTTAAACCAGTGCCTGAAACATAATCCACTTCGAGGCGCAAATCCTCATATTGGGACTTCGGCATTACAGAGACACCATACTTATCGGGATGATTCCAAACATCCGACCCCATAACGAGACCAAAATTCGTAAATCCTCTCGTGGAATATGGAACACCACATACCTGTTTTGAATAATTCAAAACATTCTCTGTATAAGCTAAGGTGTTCAGAGCCTCTTCTTTAGTTTCGGTCGGAAAGCCAATCATAAAAAATAGATGAACAGGAATACCCGCATTGAGACAATCATGGATATTGCGATCAATCCAATCAACTCTCGTGTTCTTCTTCATTAGATCAAGAACTCTTTGGTTGTATGACTCGAGGCCAAACTGAATCTGCCTACATCCACTTTGGTATATCTTGTTAAAAACATCTGTACTTAGGGTTGGAGAGAACCTCGTTTCTCCATGCCAGAAAAACGTTTTTCCCGATGCGTTTATTTCATCCGCGAGTTGCTCCATTCTTTTGCCTTCGAATGTTTCATCCACAAAAGAGAAAACTCTCGTGCCGTATTTTTCATTTAACCGACACATTATTTCAAATACTCTCGATATAGGCATCTTTCGGTAACAACCACCGGTAGCACCGGGAATGGTGCAGAAGGCGCAATGATTAAAACACTGCCTAGAGGAATAAACCGGCAATATTAGCTCAGGCATGAAGTATTTAGAAAGGGCGAAGCCATCGAAATCGGGAACTGTATCGTTGATAAATGTTTGCTCAATCCGATGGTTTTTATATATCTTTCCACCTTTAGCATGGCAAAGGTTTGGAACACAGTCGAGATTGTCATCACCAGAGTCAAGAGCCTCAAGAAGACGTGCAAGCGGCTCTTCGCCGTCATACATCATTATCGAATCAATGTATTCAAAAAAGGGATGCCATTCTTTCATGCAGTCATCTGCTAAACGAGTAATGTAATTGCCGCCCAATGAGACGTGTTTAACAGATGGACATTCTTCTTTAATCAGTTTCGCTAACGTAACTGCAGAAATCAATTGGAAACAGCCGCTCACCGAAATCCCAATAAACTCGATTTTTTCCCTCTGAATACGCTTAAGAAAGGCAGTTTCATAGAAGGAAATAAACGGATTATGCAAGGTATCCGCAAGCGATTTCATTATTTCTGGTGTCGAATAATAATCATAGGGCAGATCTATGGAGTTGAACGTGTATTTAACTCCATATGAGACGTGATTTATGATATAGAGTGCATTTCTAAAAATGTTTTCAGCATATTGTCTTTCTTTTAGATTAAAGTATCTCTTCGATCTGAAAATATCTTTTGCCTCGTCAACATTAAGTGCCGACTTTTGTATCAACTCGATTGTTAATTGAACATTCGAACTAAACGAATCCTTTGATTCCCGATACCTTTTACAGCACTCTTCGACATGTCTAAAAGATAGGAGGTCATCGTAAAATTCCACGTTTAAGTCAACAATGTCAACTTTGTATTGTTCAACCTCTTGAAGATATGACTTCAAAACAGGCAAGGCAAGATACGGCCCCACTGGACTCCATCCTGGGGGAAATACTAAAAGCGTTTTAGGCATATCAACGTCACATCTTTCGCAAATAATTCAATTGAAACACAACTACCATCATAATTGAAAATACACCAAGTCCTGTAACGAGAATTGAGAACATCGCGATGCTCGTGAACAGCGAAACAAGAAGTGTTGAAATAACAACAGCAACCGATTGCAAAGACTCCCTAATTGAAAACAGGCTTATCGATTCAGATCCGTCTCTCGCCAAATCCTGCAGCGATGTTATGAGAAGCACATCTTGAATGGCGTTTCCGGCACCGACGATAAAAAGGAAAATAAACGATATCCCAGACGCATAGCGATAGCCAAACGCCAGATACGCACCGAGCGCAAGATACGTCACAAAACAATATGATTTAACGCAATCGGAACCACTGATTAAACGACCATATATTGTATTTCCGAACAACAGTCCGATTGTAAGACTACTCTGAAGGAATCCGTATTGTATCGATGACGAGTCAAATTGCAATTGCGCTATAGCTGGCAAAAGAGAATTCAGAGAGCCGAATGCCACGCCACTAGAAATATCGATTAATAGGAAACCAATTGCCAAGTGCTTCGCGCTAAGATCACTAAATGCAGTCCTGTTTTTTTCATTTTTGCTTATTCCCTCTTTATCATTAACCTCGATAACCGACGGAACATCTCGCAGCAACCAGAACGACGCGGCAAAAGAAAGCGCGTCTAATGCAAGAACAGCCTCCGCCCCAAATTGAGCGACAACAAAACCGCCGGCAACTGGCCCCAGAACCATCATCAAATTCTGCAGGAACCCAAACGAATTATTAATTACGTCGCGATTGATACTATTCGTATTGGCTCTTAACAACGAGTAAAAGCAGGGCATTTCTACCGTTCGGCAAAGCGATACCGCGCACGTAATAGCAAACATACTCCATTTACTATCAACAAAAATATAGCAAACGAATAATCCCGCGCGAATTAAGTCTGCCAATCTCATGGCCTGCAGTGTCCCGATACCCATCTTCTGAGGCAGCTGCGCGAGCGCAACTGAAAACAGAGAGGGGGCAAATCTGCAGCAGACCATCAAAGCAGTTGCAGAAACATCGTGAGTTACCTCGTAAATTAGCATTGGCAAAGCAATATTCGCACACCAATTGCCTATTTCGCTTATCCCTCTAGCAATATATAGGACCCGAACCGGACGGCTAGCTCTCAATACCGTGAACATCACGATTAACCTCGTATTTCAGGCCTCGTTCATCCCTTAATAGGAATCCATAATCAACCAAGTACCGCCTCAACACGGCATAATCAGGATAGAGCTGTGACAGCACACGATTAACCTGAAGCTCCGTATAACTTGTATTTAATTCAAAGAAAGAGACGGCCCATAGCAGCATGATTCTTTTATAGCTTTCCTTTTTTGGAATTGAAACCAGCTCGCCATTCTTGAGAAATCGTTTTTTAAAGTCTATTAGCTCATCCATTCACATCCTCCATTTCATACGCATCTAATACTAAAAATGCATACGCTTTAGGTCATCGCATTCAGCTTCTTTATTCGAACTAAACTCGAACTAATCTAAATTATTTGCTCAGACACTCTTCGAAAGCTCGTTTTTCACTCTGAGTAAAATGCCCTTCCCAGTCAGTCCACGAACAGGAAGGCAACTCACAACGAGCGGAGTCGAAACCCTCTGCCGTCGGTCGTTCAAAATGCACGATAACCTTTTCGATATCGCCATCTGTAATCAGGTCAGAATGAATGACCTCGGTTCCATCTTCGAATGTCATATACGGGTACATCACGTAAACCACCTCGCAAACATAAATCCAGTTTAGCATCAAGCTATCGCACCAAAGACAGCAAGCCCCCTTGATGAGTTGATGGTATCTGTTAAATGTCACGTACGATTCACATCTGGTGGGTACCCTGATGGCTACACGAAACGAAGCAGATTTACACCGGGAGGACCCCGTATGACAACCAAGTACACCGACGCGCCGCGCACGCGCGTCATGACGCCGGCATCACTCAACAACGGCGTGCACGAGAACCATTCCATCGGACAGACCATGGCCATCGCGCCCAAAAAGGGCCTGTTCGACGACATTTCCATTCCCCAGATCATCGCCGGCGCCGCAGCTGCCGCCACGAGCGTGGCGCTTGCTTCAAAGATCGGCATTGCCGGCTCGGTGATTGGTGCCGCTGTGAGCTCAGTCATCACTGTTGTGTCCTCGCAGGTCTATCGCCACTTTATCTCCGCCAGCGCCGAAGCAATCAAGGGCACGCATGCCGCTGTCGACTACCCTACCGGCGCCTACGAGCCCGTTGAGCCCAATGTCGAGGAGCACCTAGGTGGCGCCGCAACCACGCAGGAGATGCGCCAGGTTGCGGGACGCGCGACCACGGCGCGCGTCGCTCCCAACAGCCTGCGCGCCAAGGCGGCGGCTGAGCGCAGCCAGACGCAAAAGAAGGTCATCGTCTTCTCGATCGCTATCGCCATCGTCGCGGTCATCGCCTGCGCCGGCGCCATCCTTATCACCACTGCCGGTGAGGGTCTGGGCGAGCGTCCCGAGCCAATCCTGTCGTCGCGCACGACCGAGAGCGATGCAAATGGCAACACCCAGTCGCAGGATCAGCAAGCACAGACGGACGATACGCAAGACAGTTCTACCTCTGCCAATTCGTCCTCGAACACCCAAAACCAATCGCAGGGCACCGATTCCTCTGCGAACAACAGCGGCACGCAATCCGGCACGACTGACTCAAGCCAAACGACTGACGGCTCTCAACCGAGCACGGGCGGCCAGACGAGCGACACCACGTCGGGAACGGGCACAGCAGGCAGCAGCAACAGCAATTCGAGTGACACCACATTGGGCACGACATCTAACAGCTCGAGCCAAGGCACGGCATCGGGCAACTAAGCACTGCATCCCCAGATAGGCAACCTGTACAACGGGCGCGAATCGATAGCGGTTCGCGCCCGTTTGCCTTGGGTGCCGCCATGGCGAACGCTATGCGATGGTAAGATGCTTTACGTGTGTAAAGAGGAGATTTGCCATGAGCAAGACAATAGTTAGGCCCACGCTATCGCTGGGCAACCACATCTATCTGTATCGCCTGCTGCGCGACGCGATTGGTGCGGTAAGCAAACGTTTATGACGCAGGTCGAGGAGGCGCTCGCCGCCGGCGACATGGCCGCTTATGACTTGGGCTTCGAGTCCACGCGCGAGTTGCTCGAGGAACTCGACGACTGCATTAAACTGACCGTCTTTAAGGGCGGCCGCCTGTATGCCACCGTCATCGCCAACGAGGCATGGGATGCCGCCCTTGCCAAGGACGAGGACAAGCGCAAGGCTACCAAGGGCGCCAAGCAGTCCTACAAAAAGAAGAAGCACGGCAAGAAGGACCTGAAGGCCGTGCGCCCCAAGCACGTTAAGCGTCCCGAGCCCGAAGCCATGGTTGGAGCCGTGCCGGAACCCGAACCCGAGACAGAGATCGAAGTCGCTATTGGAGTAACAGCAGAGGCCGAAACCGAAATCGCCGCCACGACCGATCCCGAAGTCATATCCGAGCAGGAAGCCACTGCGGAGCTCAACGAGGCATCCAAGTCGACAACCGAAGAGGCGGCTGGCCAGCCCGAGGCGCCCGTGTTCCAGAACCACGATGTCTTTGGCGACAACACCGAGGACAATCAGTCCGACGAGCTCGCGGATCAAGATGCTGCCGAGGCAACACCGGAGCCCGAGGCGCCCCAGCCTGCCATCTCGCTCACGGTTGTCTACGACCCCGAGAACGCCAACGCCGGCATCACCACCATGGTATCCACGCCGGTCGAGGCCAAGCCGAACGTCGAGGCAGAGGACACTCCGCAGGCCGATGCCAAAACCGGGACCGAAGACACGTCCATCTCCGTGGAACCGACAGATTCCATAGCTAAGCCAGAAGCGGCATCTGAGTCTGCACCTGTCATTGAGTCCGCATCCGCACCCGCCTGTGACCAGGCTCCCACACCTGCACCGACTCCGGTCCCCAATTCAGCACCGGCCCCCGCTTCCGCAGCACCAACCATCCCCGGGGACTTCCCCATCGATTTCGCGACCGAGGTCTTCTGCCCTAGCCCGCTGCTGCACCAGCTGTCGACTTATCTCCCCTACGGCGCCGACACCCTCGGCATCGTCGGCGAGTACTACTGGATCGCTCGCGAGCGCGGTACCATCGAGGCCGGCCGTAACCGCGCGAGCTTCCCCCTGCGCTACACACAGGCCGGCAAACGCCACGAAGTCACCGTACGCATTCGCCGCAACACCACCGGCGGCCTCGGAGCCACCTGGGCCATCGACAAGGTCGAAGCCCCGGTCGAGTAAAAAACGGCCTCGGATAGCCAATTGACCATCCGAGGCCGTTTGAATTCAGGCCTTTTAGTTGTCATCGGCGCATATAGACACCAGAGAAGCAAGCTCATCCTCAAGTTGCGGAGCAAAGTATCTAAAAGAAACCTGCGCTCCAGTCGGTATCGACTCAATCATATTCGCAGCATTATCTGAAACTCGGTACGATGCAGTTTCACCTGTCTTCAAATCCTCTATTGAGCAGACAGCGTCTTCAGCATCAATCGACCTAAGCACGCCTTTTCCTTGTAACATCACATCGGCATGCCCGCCAGCTATTTCTAATGAACCTGAGTCTGTCGCAGTCACTTCTCCGGAACCTCCGCGCGATATCTCTTCCTTTGTTGAACAGCCCACCAATGAAGCCATCAGCACCAAAGACAGAGCTAGACGAATCGTCCTACTTCGAAAAAGTCGTTCCATAAGTCCACGCATAATAGCTCTGATCATACTTCAGGAAGGATAAAGATGAATTCCAGCCGTCCGCTATGCCAATCATCTGCCTTGTCTCTCCAGTTTTCTTACCAGTAAGTGTGGCGTAAGCCTCCGCTGTTACAGAATGGGCTGATCCGTTGTACAAACTCGCATGTAAAACATTCGGTCTATTAGAGTTAATCTCATTTTGAATGCTCGCGATAGCCGGAGAGGAGACAGTGCGGGCGATAAGAGTACTTCCTCTGCTTGCGCAGTAATTTGTAAACCCCGTTGCACAGGTTGATATCGGCGTTCCGCCCAAAACAACGCCGGGAACAGTCTGTTCTTCATCGGAAAGAGCATGGGTATTGGTGTAATTCCATATCTGCATATATTGCGAAGGGTCGTTATATAAATTGGCAATGCCATACAGTTCCGCAACGTTCGAAAAAGCTGTCACCATACAAGCATAGTGGGCAGTAAGCCTCTTAATCTCGCTTTCATCATATGACATAAACTGAGAAATGGAACGAAACCCAGATACTGTGTAATCCTGCATTTGAGTTGCGTAAATTACGACATCGTTCCAGCTTGAAGGTTTATTCGATAAAACGACAGGCCGTCCTTCTATGGAAACAGCCGGGATTGTTCTTCCGCAATTTGTTGTTATTGAACCGTCCAAAGATTGCACACCGAATTCGAATGGATTGATCATTACGACTGGGTTATTGAAAGAATAAGACTCAACACCAAGATCTCCTCCCCGATCCATAGGGCTGACTAAGCCGTCTCCAAAACGATATCCCGTAAGTATTTCATCATCTGAAGCATCTAAAACCAAATAGCCCGCGGCTCTATTGAATGTCACAACCGGAACAATGTAGCCAAGCGGGGACCCATCAACGTCTACAAAAGGAATAGGGTCAGAAGGCGTATACGAAGAGCCGAGGAGTCCCTTTATATATTTATCGGCAAGCTCTTGCGCAATTTCTGAAGTAAATTGTATCTGCTCACCATCAATATTGCCCGTCGAAGCAAAAACCTCTTTCGGACGTGCGGCTAAGGCGACAATTGAAGACGCGACAAGTTGCAGAAAACGACGACGCGAAAGCATATGTTCTTCTTTCTAGAGGAGCGACTTATAAGATACTCCTATTCTATAACCTTTTTTGTAACGTTACAGCACTGGTTATATTTCAATTCGATTTGCTTATGTCCTTGTAACCCAATACGTCTTTA
This sequence comes from Coriobacteriaceae bacterium, assembly GCA_902835305.1. Taxonomy (GTDB): domain Bacteria; phylum Actinomycetota; class Coriobacteriia; order Coriobacteriales; family Coriobacteriaceae; genus Collinsella. Next base: position 90,747 of record CADFMD010000001.1, on the reverse strand, counting down.
CGTTTTAAACGGAATTAGAAAATCACTCATAGCAAAAACGGGCTTTAATCCCAAAGAGATGACTTTGATTATGAATCAAACCAGCAGCCAGGGCATAGCTGCAGTGCAATTGCTACAAGAAAGGCCGCCCTTGCTGGCGGCCTTTCTACTTGCTACTAGTCACGCGTCAGCTTGCGGTGAATACGATGCGGCTGGGCTGCGTCCTCGCCCAGGCGCTCGATGCGGTTGGCCTGATAGGCCTCGAAGTTGCCCTCGAACCAATACCAGTTGCCCGGATTCTCGTCGGTGCCCTCCCACGCCAGAATGTGCGTGGCGACGCGGTCCAGGAACATACGATCGTGGCTAATAACCACCGAGCAGCCCGGGAACTCGAGCAGCGCCGCCTCGAGTGAGGACAGCGTCTCGACATCGAGATCGTTCGTGGGCTCGTCGAGGAGCAGCAGGTTGCCGCCCTGCTTGAGCGTGAGCGCCAGGTTCAGACGGTTGCGCTCGCCACCGGAGAGTACGCCAGCGCGCTTCTGCTGGTCCTGGCCCTTAAAGCCAAAGCTCGCCACATAAGCACGGCTCGGAACCTCGGTCTCGCCGACCATCATGTGGTCCAGGCCGTCCGAGACGACCTCCCACAGGTTCTTATCGGGGTCGATGCCAGAACGGTTCTGATCGACATAGGAGATCTTGACGGTCTCGCCCACCTCGAGCTCGCCCGAAGTCAGCGGCTCCAGGCCCACGATGGTCTTGAACAGCGTGGTCTTACCGACACCGTTGGGGCCGATGACGCCCACGATGCCGTTGCGCGGCAGGGTGAACGAAAGGTCGTCGATGAGCACGCGACCGTCGAATTCCTTGTGCAGGTGATGGGCCTCGAGCACCTTGTTACCCAAACGCGGTCCAACGGGAATGCGGATATCGGTCCAGTCGAGCTTCTGGCTTGCGCGGGCCTCGGCCTCCATCTCCTCGTAGCGAGCCAGACGAGCCTTGTTCTTGGCCTGGCGAGCCTTGGGCGAGCTGCGTACCCACTCGAGCTCGGCCTCCATGCGCTTGGCGAGCTTGGCGTCGCGGTTGCCCTGCGCCTCGATACGGGCGGCCTTGGTCTCCAGATACGTGGAGTAGTTGCCCTTGTAGGGATAAAGGTGACCGCGGTCGACCTCGCAGATCCACTCGGCAACGTTATCCAGGAAGTAGCGATCGTGCGTGACGGCAAGCACCGCGCCCTGGTAGTTGTGAAGGAAGTGCTCGAGCCACAGGATCGACTCAGCGTCTAGGTGGTTTGTGGGCTCGTCAAGCAGCAGCAGGTCGGGAGCCTCGAGCAGCAGCTTGCACAGGGCCACGCGACGGCGCTCGCCGCCGGAAAGCACGTTGACCGGCATGTCGGAATCGGGCAGCTGCAGGGCGTCCATGGCCTGGCCGAGCTTGGAATCGATATCCCAGCCATCAGCGGCGTCGATCTCGTCCTGGAGCTTGCCCATCTCGGCCATGAGGGCGTCCATGTCGCAGTCCGGGTCGCACATCTCCTCGCCGATCTTGTTGAAGCGATCGACCTTGGCAATCATGTCGCCAAACGCCATGCGCACGTTCTCGATGACGGTCTTGTCGTCGTCGAGCGGCGGCTCCTGTTGCAGGATACCCACGGTGTAGCCGGGGGTGAGCCTGGCATCGCCGTTGGAAACTTCCTCGATGCCGGCCATGATCTTGAGCAGGGTCGACTTGCCCATGCCGTTGGGACCCACGACGCCGATCTTGGCACCGGGGTAGAAGCTCAGGGTCACGTCGTCAAGGATTACCTTGTCGCCATGGGCCTTGCGAGCCTGATACATCTGGTAGATAAACTCTGCCATTTGCCTGTTCTATCCTTTCTACCTGCTGTTTCCCTATTCTTGATTCGCTTTAGTAGAAACGAAATGAGGAAACCAGCTCTGAAACGTAACGAAAAAGGGGCATGGTTGCCCACACCCCCTAATACTACCTGGGAAAAGTCCCCCGGAACATACTATGAACTGCGTACGCTAGTTTTCCGCAACCTTAACGAGCGGCTCGCTGCGATTTGCGCCACAACAGACACGAGTAGACGTAGACGGCTCCAACCGAACCAAACGCCAGAACCGCAATCACCGCGGCGACGACTTCACTCGAAAGCACGCTGCCTGCCACGCCCATCACAATCAGGCCAATACCCAGCACCATAAAGCAGGCGCCGCCAAAACGCTGCGTACGGCGCCAGTTCTCGGGATCGGCAAGCGCCCAAGGTGTCTTGATACCGAGCGTATAGTTCTGCTTCACACGCGGCAAGTAGTTGCCTACGCCGATGAACAGCAAACCGACAACACCGGAAATCAGCACGTTAACCGAACCGACCGCCGGCACCACGCCCCAGACCGTAAGCTCTCCCAGCCAGCTTATGGCGCACATGAACAAGGTGAAGGCGATTACGAAGCCCTGATAGAACTTGCCCGAGGTTCGATATGCCTCGCCTTTGGGGTCGATGCGCGGCACCACGCAGAACATTGCGAGAAGCGCCAGAGGCAGCGCGCCGAGCGCGGAGGCCATCCAGCTAGGACCCCAACCGTCGACGGCGCCGTTCGCGCCCCAGTGCGTGGGAATCTGCGCAGGCAAGCTCGGCATCACCATGAGGTGCGCTACGACATTGGCGACGCACAGAACGACCAGCGCAATCCACACGCGCGACGATACCCCCGTGGGGTGAATGCCCTTGTTTTCGTTATTCATCCTTATCACCTTCCGTGTTTGTAAAGCCCATAAACCAACCGATCAAGTCCTGCATGACGGTGGTGTTTAAGCTGTAAACGATGTTTTGGCCATGACGTTCATCGGCCACCAACCCGGCGTTTTTGAGCGTCGCCAAGTGATGGCTCAGCGACGGCTTACTGATATCGAAATGCGCAGCAAGCTCCCCCGCCGTGCAGTTGCCCTCGCGCAGTAGCTCCAAAATGCGCCGCCGCGTAGGATCGGCCAGCGCCTTAAAACCCTCTCCCGGCATAGAGCCTCCTCTCACTATCTCTCACGACGCGCACACTATACTCGTTATTTAGATGTTTGTCTAATTATCTAATTTGATACTAAGTATAGAACATGCGTTCGTTTTTAGATACAATGGGCCAAGAAGCAGATGGGCCAGCTCCCTCTACCCGAGAAGGAGATGGACTATGAGTATTGACGATGTCCTGACGTTGTTGTTGCTTGTAATCGCGGCTGTTGAGCTCGGCATCCACATTGGAGGTCGAATGAAATAGCCGCCCCCGCGTAATGCGAAGACGGCCACTTCTCACGCTACAAACGTGTTTGGGAGTTGGCCAACCCGCGGCAACGGGTGCCATCTGCTTCATCTTATGCGAATCCCTGCCTCATTTCAACAAGCCCCTAGGGCTCAAATGGAATCGTGATAATCCCTATAATGGCGATAGCCCAAACACGATCCGCTTCCCCATCGGAGGACATCTATGACCGAAACCGCAGCCGCAGCTCCCGTCGAGACACGCGACACCAAGCTCGAGATCATCATGGGCCGTGAGGCGCTCGATAAACTCGCCAACGCCACGGTGCTGGTGCTGGGCTGCGGAGGCGTGGGATCCAACTGCTGCGAAGCGCTCGCGCGCGGCGGCATCGGTCATTTTGTGATCCTGGACAAGGACATCATCGCGCCCAGCAACATCAACCGCCAGGCCATCGCCTTTCATAGCACCATCGGCAAGCGCAAGGTGGACGTAATGGAAGCTATGATCAACGATATCAACCCTGCCGCCACCGTCATCAAGCGTACCGAATACCTGTTGAGCGACAACATCGATGGGTTCTTCGCGGGCGTTTTGGAGCAGACGAACGGCAAGCTCGACTACGTCATCGACGCCATCGACACCATTTCGGCCAAGCTCGCCATTGCCAAATATGCTCAGGACCACGACATCCGTTTGGTTAGCTCCATGGGCGGGGCCAACAAGCTCCATCCCGAATGCCTGCATTTTGCCGACATTTTCGACACCGTGCGCGACCCTATGAGCCGCATCATGCGCAAAGAGTGCAAAAAACGTGGCATCAAGAGCCTTCACGTGCTGTTTAGCTGCGAGGAGTCGGTAAAGACCCAGCCCCGCGACCCTTCCAACATCCACGAGCGCACCGAGCTGGGAACCGCGAGCTTTATGCCGCCCATCATGGGCCAGATGATTGCCGGCGAGGTTATCCGCCAGATCAGCGGACGCTGCACCGAGCGCGTGCGCGCCGACGGCCAACGTCTGGACTAGCGGAGCGCGCCGAGATGGAGCCCCGGTTATTTGATGCACACTGCCATCTTGATTTGATGACTTACCCGAATACCGTTGCCGACGAAACTGCGGCTATAGGGCTGGGGATCTTTGATTGCGGGGTCGACCCACGCGACTTCGAGGCAGCAAAAAAGCGGGGCAGCCGCTACCCAAACATTATCGCGGGCGTCGGCCTCCATCCCTGGTGGCTCGCCGACGGCCGCTGCGGTCCTGCCGAAGTCAATCTGCTTTGCGAAGTTGCCGCCCAAGAGCGCTACATCGGCGAGGTGGGACTCGACTTTTCCGCTCGTTTTGCCGGAAGTGAGCCGCTACAAATGCAGGCACTTGACCGGCTCTGCGATACTCTCGTGCAGCATCCTCTTGCCGGGCGCGTGATATCAATTCACGCCGTTCGTTCGGCAGGAACCGTACTGGACGTCCTCGAATCGCACGGATTGCTCATCCCAAACCCCGACTCCCCCGTTATCATCTTCCACTGGTTTAGCGGTACTTCGGACGAACTCGTCCGCGCACGAAACGCAGGCTGCTATTATTCCGTCAACGAACGCATGCTCGCGTCTAAACGAGGACGCGAATACGCACGACAGATTCCACTCGACCGTTTACTGCTCGAGACCGATGCACCGGCGGAGGCAAACACGGAAACAAGCGCGCAGTCGCTCATCAGATCGCTCACATGGACCTCAGAACGCATCGCCTCACTCAAAAACTGTGACGAAAAGCGCATCGAATCGACAGTTTTAACAAATGCACGCTCTGTTTTTAGCCTTCGCTGACCCCTGTGGTCAAAAAACGTCAAATATGAGTACTGCTAGCGAAATGGATACATTACTTTGAGCTTTACGACCACCAGAATAATCTACGATTGTCCATTAACTAACACTTTTACAGTCATTCCTCCTGCATTTTCGCAAGTTTAAACCCCTCCAAACGCTTAAATCACGTCTGAAGGGGTCAATTATGCTGCGACTAAATTAGTCACAGTACTCATATTTGGCATTTTTTGACCACCGAGTCACAGGGAGGCGCTAATGCAGCTCCCTGAGCCCGCTCGGCTATTCGCAAATCGGCGCTCCATGGCCCCAGGAGCCTTCCATGCCGCATACGGTCGAGGCAAACCCCGCCGCAAAGTCGAGCGCACGCTCAATAGCATTAGCGTCATCGTCGCCACGCTTGACAGCATCGAGATAGCACATCAAGAACGAGGTCAGGAACGAGTCGCCCGCCCCCATGGTGTCCTTCATGTCCGTTACCGGTTTAGCCAGCTGGCGGTAATAACGCTCGCCGTCGTAAGCAATGCAACCCTCGGCGCCCGCCGTAGCCGACACAAAACGCGGACCCAGGCTCTTCACCCAAGCAAGACGCTCGCGAATCTCATCCTCGCTCGCGGCGTCTGCCGCGCTAAAGAATGCGAAGTCAACGTAGGGAGCAATCTGTTCGTAGTACTCGTCGGTCGAATCGTCCGAGAAGTCAAACGAAACCGTGATGCCCGCGGCCTTCAACTTGGGAAGTTCGCGCTCGGTAAAGCAATAGTTACCCGAATGGACCACATCAAACTGTTTCATATACGCCAGATCAAAACGATCGAGCACATAGCGCGCATCACCACGGATGCCACCCTCGTTAGACCCCAGAAATACACGATCACCATCAACCACAGTAACGCGTGCCGCACCGTTCTCGCCGATGAGCTGCTTGCATTTGGCAAGTTCAACGTCCTCATCCTCAAGACTCGCAATCACATGCTCGGCAGCAGCATCATTGCCAAAGATGCCCATATACGCGGAGCGCGCGGCTCCGCATTTCTTGGCATACACGGCAAAGTTCACCGCATTGCCACCCGGATACATCGTGTGGATATGCTCGTAGCGGTCGACGACGTTGTCGCCAAACCCCAGTGCGCTCACGTTAAATGCCATAGCGCTGCCCCTCTCTTATGCCAACGGAACCACTGTTGTGACAACAGTACCGCCCAGGATCTACGCGAGTTCCAACAGGTCCGGCAACTGGTCGATAATCTTATCCGCTGCATCCTGGCTAAAGCCAAAGCGCTCCTCGCGCTTGGCGATTACTGTCAGACCGGCGCGCTTGCCGGCTGTAATGCCATACACCGAGTCCTCCACACAGCAACAGCGGTCCGCGGGCAATCCCAAACGATCTATGGCATGCAGATAGATATCAGGATCGGGTTTGCTGCGCTTGAACTGCTCGCCCGAGACCAAAAACTCAAAGTAATCGCGGATGCCGCAGGTGCCCAGCACCTCCTCGATATTGTTGAGAAGCGACGACGATGCCAGCGCAACGCGAACCCCACGTTCTTTTAACCCCGCCAGCGTCTCGGCAACGCCGGGATTGAGCAGCTTTCTATAGTCGCAGGGATACGCACTCACCCACGCCAGATAGCGTGCCTCGGCAGCCTCGAAGCTGAGCTTGCCCAAGCCCGCACGCTCATACCAATCGACGAGCACCTGCTGAAAATCACGGTGCGATGAACCAACAATCGCATTAAGCTCGTCGCGCGTCACGGAAATCTGCAGGTAATCGATAAACTTCTCGAATTCCTTTTGATAGTAAAACTCGGTGTCGACCAAAACGCCGTCCATGTCAAAGATAACGGCGTCGAACGGAAATGCAGACATGGCATCCTCCCTAACAAAAGGGCGCCCGCAAGCGGACGCCCGAACCATGCTTTATCGGCGATTCTAACCCAGTAGTTTATCCAGCGCCACCGCAATGCCGTCTTCGTTGTTATTGGCGGTCACCATCTGGGCCACGGCCTTAACCTCATCGACGGCGTTACCCATGGCAACACCGGTACCCGCCCACTCAATCATGGACTTGTCATTCTGGCCGTCGCCAAACGAAACGACCTCGCTGGCATCGATACCCAGCTTGGGCAGCGAACCCTCGAGCGCGCGAGCCTTATCGATGCCGGGCGCCGTATACTCAAAGTACCAGTCGGCGGTGAACATGCCCGACAGCGTCTGAGTAAAGGGCGCGTACATCTCCTCGTGATGCGCTTGCAGATAGGCCGGGTCTCCCGCGGTGAGCAATTTGTCCACCGGATAGGCATCTACAACCTCATGGAGGCTCTCGACCTCACGGATCTTAAGGTCGCACGCATCGCGCTCGTATTTGACGATATTCTTCTGCGAACCGTCCGGCAGTGTGATCATGCAGCGATACGAGTCCACGACGTGCAGGTCCCGACCGAGCGAGATCATGGGAATCACGTCAAAGTTGCGCAGGTGATCGAGCAGACGATGCAATTCGTCGACCGGCATGGCCTGGTCAAACAGTACCTCGTCGGTCTGGGCATCGACTACGTGTGCACCGTTAAAGGCCACGAGCAGGCCATCATGATTGTGTAGGTCGAGCTCCTGACCAAGGGCGCGAAGGCCCCATGCAGGACGGCCCGAAGCCAGAATGAGCTTGATGCCCGATTCCTGTGCCGCGAGCAGCTTCTCGCGCGTACGCGGGCTGATGACCTTTTGGTCGTTGGTAAGCGTACCGTCGATATCCATTGCGATGGCTTTGATTGCCATATATGCCTCCCTGTCATTGAACAACCTTGTCTGAGCCATCATACAGAACACCCGCGGCGGCGCTGTTTGCAACGGGAAAAATGTCATATTGTCCCGAACATGAACGGCGCGTGGTCGTGAAGCTTTATCGCTCAGGTCAAATACGTCTGCTAGCGACGCTCATCCGTCGGTGCGCCCTCGACGATCGCGATGCCCGCCGATGCACCCAACGCGCTGGCGCCGGCCTCGATGAATGCGCAAGCCTCTTCATAATTATGGATACCGCCCGCAGCCTTGATTGCCACGGCATCGCCGAGCACCTCGTGCATCAGCCGTACGTCCTCGAGCTTAGCACCGCCATAGCTTCTGCCGGTCGATGTCTTAAGGAATCCCGGCTTAGCCTCCAGCGCAATCTCACAGACACGGCGCTTGGCGGCATCGTCGCCGTCCAGCTTGCACATCTCGACGATCACCTTGTCAGTGATGCCATGCGCGCGACAAAAATCAGCAATGGCAGTCATCTCGCGCTCGATGGCAACAAAATCGCGGTTCTCGACCGACTCCTGATTCAAAACGTAGTCAATCTCGGTAAAGCCGCGCGCAGCGTATTCCTCAAACCTCGCAAGCTTCTCCTCAAGCGTCATAGTGCCCTGGGGAAAGTCGATAGCGCCGGCAAGGATGATGTCAGAGTCCTCGAGCATGGCGCGACCCGTCTCGTACTCCTGCAGGTTCGCAAATACGCAGCGGAAGTTGTACCTTAACGCCTTCTCGACATACTGCTCAAACGTGTCCTCGGGGGCATCGATATAGTCGATGTATTTATTGATGGGTTTGGCAAACGTCATGCTGGGCCTCCTTGTTCAGGGCCGACAACCAATTCGTGGGTTCACGCGAAAAACCACGTTCAATGTACGCCCGATACGCAAGAGCAGCGTCCTCATTCCGACAAGCGGTATGAAATTAGCCTTAAAAGTATATTCATGGACACCGAATGGCGCCGCACGCGGATGCCGACAGCAAGACACTCCCCTCAATACACCCTCATGCCCATTCAGAATAGCAAGGGGCCCGCATCCCAACGGATACGGGCCCCTTTCGGCCATGACCTATCTCAGCAACAAAGACTACTTGCGGTGAGCGCGGTAGAACTCGATCGCACCATCTTATCCGAGCCGGGGCACGTTCGCATAGTGTGGCGCGTGACAGTTGCAAAACCACCCCATTTGAAACAAAGGCAAAAAAGTACTTGCAAAGACGCGTTCCGGCATATAAGTTGATAAAAGACCGCCGTTGCGGTTTTAAGTAGATCGAGCATATGAAGTTTGAGTTTTAGCGTGTAAGAGAAGGAAGATCGGCAAAGTACAACCCCAAACGCAATGACAACTTAATGAGGTAACTGCCACATGTGAGGCACCCAGGGCATTGCTGTCTCGATTTTGAGCACGATGCCTTCCGCCTTGCATGGGCCGTTCCATCCCGCCCCTGCAGCAACTGCCTCACGGGCTCATTGAAAACCGCATAGCACCCCAACGTCAGCACATCACCCATGGCAAGCACATCACTCACGACAACCAACACATCAACAAACAGCACGAACATCAACCGATTGGAGAAGCTATGACAAACAACCACGCTGAAGACGGCGATAAGAAAAGCATTCTTGATGCCCGCATTGAGCGAGCATATGCAAACGAATATGACGCCGCCTTTGCCGCCGCGACCATCAAGAACTACGCGTCGCTACCGCTCGCGACGATCTTGGCCGGCAAGCCTCAACTGCTGAAGCGCTGCACAAAGATCATGGGCGACCCCGACATTCGCAAGCTGACAGACCCCTATGCCTCAAAACGCGACAACGATTCGTACGTTCTTACCGTAGGCTGCCTAGCCCATATGCTTACGGCGCTCGACACGAAACTCAAGCTCGCATGGGAACCCGACGAGCGTGATGAACTCGAAAGCAAGCGGAACACCCTGCGCACCGCATTGTTCCTTCCGTTGGACGGCCTCAAGCGCTGCAACGTCGAGCTCGATACACAGGCCCGACAAAAGCCCGGCACCGCGGGGCAGAAAACTCCCAGACCCCATGCGGCCGTCGTCGACCGCAACCGATATAACCGCATGACCGCGCACTTTTCCGCCGAGGGGGCAACCGTAAGGACACTGATCGACCTGCTGTGCCTCCTGAGCATCAACGAGCTATTTGAGGGCTATCTCGCCCTTGTTCCCGCGACGGCACCCAAGTCGGTAGCAAAGATCATCGAGACCTGCAGACGCCAGTTTGAGCGCCATCGCAATGGCAGCGAGATGAACGCCAGCATCGCGCAGTACTACGCGGCTCATTACAAAAATGACGGATGTGCCCCTGTCGAGCATCAGCTGCGGCTCGCCTACACCACGCCCGTCGCAACGCTCCATCGCTTTGGAGCCCTTGGTGCTTGCGAGCCGCACGGACAGGCAGTCTGCCCCACAACCGAGCTCGATCTCAGGCTCGGACGAACCCTGTAGCCCGCCAGCCCCTCCGCGGGCAACAATCCTATTCCTCCACAACACAACCAACAGAAAGGAGTCCTCATGGACACCAATCATTCCCCCATCATCAGCCCCCTCACCATGCGTGAATCCGCCCGAGGCATCACGCTCACCAGCATTTACGATGAGATGCTCGCCCGTCGCGAGCTCTCCGTCATGGGAAACATCGAAACCCCGATGGCCCACGACCTGTGCCAGCAAATCCGCCTGCTCGATGCCACCGACCCCAGCCGTCCCATCACCATATTTGTCGCCAGCACCGGCGGAAGCGTGCGATCGGGTCTTGCGATCTACGACGCCATGCGCCTCGCATCGTGTCCCATCCGCACCGTCTGCCTGGAATTCGCCGCGTCCATGGGCGCCGTGATCTTTATGGGCGGCGACGATCGCCGCATGGCGCCCCATGCAGAGCTCATGATTCACGACCCGCTGATCCCCCAGGGAGCGGGCGGCTCGGCACTTGCACTGCAGGAAACCAGCCGGCGTCTTATGCAGACCCGCAAGACCCTCACGCAAATCCTCTCGGACCGCAGTGGCCTCACGCCCAAGCGCATCCAGTCCCTCACCGTAAAAGACACCTACCTTTCGGCCGAGCGCGCCGTCGAGCTCGGCTTTGCCCACGAAATCCTCTCGACCACCAAGGAGGTCGCCCATGTCTAACCTCGCCAGCTGCCTCGCCGCACCTGAGTCCGCATCGTCCACCATCCTCGCCAAAGATCGAACTCTTTCCTGCGACACCCGCCAAACGGGACTCAACAACAATGCACTTGTGATCGGCCCCTCGGGAGCCGGCAAGACTCGAAACGTCCTCAAGCCCAACCTGCTGCAAATGAACGCAAGCTACATCGTGCTCGACACCAAAGGCACGCTCTGTCGCGAAGTGGGACCCGTGCTGGCAGCCCACGGTTACCGCGTGCAATGTCTCAACTTCGCCGACCTCAACACCGTCCCGGCCCTTGCGCCCGGCATCGAGCGCTGCGGCTACAACCCCCTAAGGCACATTCGCCGCAAGGCGGACGGCAGGCCCAACCAGCAGGACATCCTCTCGGTGGCAAAGGCCATCTGTCCCATCGAGGACAACAACCAGCCTTTTTGGGATCATGCGGCGGCAAACCTGCTATCGTGTCTTATCGCCTACGTCACCGAACAGCTGCCCGCCGACGAGCAGACAATCAGCTCGGTCATCAAGCTAATCGAGTACCTGCAGGACGGTGCCACGGGCCGATTGTTTGACGACCTGATCACGACCGACCCCCAAAGCTATGCCCTCTCGCTATGGCGGCGCTACGCCATTACGCAAAATGCCGAGCGCATGCACGCGAGCATCGTCGGCATCCTTGCCGAAAAGGTCATGTGTCTGGGATTCGACGGTGCGGCACAGCTCTATCGTGAGTGCCACCAGGTGGACTTCGCCTCCATGGGGCACGCCCCCTGCGCCCTGTTTGTAACCGTGAGCGATATTGACCGCAATCTCGATCCGCTGACCGGCCTCTTTATTACGCAGGCGTTTATGGGCCTCATTCGCGAGGCCGATAGGCAGCCCGACGGCAGCCTGCCTGTGCCTGTGCGCTTTATGCTCGATGACTTCGCAAATCTGCAGATCCCCCAGATCGACAACGTGCTCTCGATCATCCGAAGCCGCAACATCTGGGCAACGCTGCTGCTGCAGTCGACCAACCAGCTCGATGCGCTCTATGGCGAGGCACGCGCACGCTCCATCATGGGCAACTGCGACACGCATCTGGTGCTGGCGTTCCAGGATCCCGAGAGTGCCCGGGTGTTTTCCGACCGCGCCGACGCGCTGCCCAGCACGCTCATGGCGACGCCGATCGATCGCTCGTGGCTCTTTGTGCGCGGCCGTACTCCCGAACAGGTCGAGCGCTTTAGGCTCGAAGACCATCCGCTCTACGGGGAGCTGCCCGAGGCGCAGCGAGGCCATGCGGAGGCCGAGCTCTAGGCGCAGGGCCCTCGCAGCGCGCGGCGCCCCAGCGATGTTCCACAAAGGCCGTGCGCCCCGGGACCACGGCAAAGCAAAGGGGCCCGCATCCGATAGGATACGGGCCCCTGACTATAAGGCGCGATGCGTTAACAGCAGCGACTACTTGCGATGCGCGCGATAGAACTCGATAAGCGCCTGAGTCGAAGCGTCCTGCTCGGCCTTGGCGGCGTCGTCATGGAAGGCCGGAGTGATCTGCTTGGCAAGCTGCTTGCCCAGCTCAACACCCCACTGGTCGTAGGAGTCGATGCCCCAGACCGTGCCCTCGACAAACGTGATGTGCTCATACAGGGCGATGAGCTCGCCGAGCGCGAACGGGGTCAACGTGTCGCCGAAGATCGAGGTCGTCGGACGGTTGCCCTCAAAGCAGCGGGCCGGGACGATCTGCTCGGGCGTGCCCTCGGCACGGACCTCGTCGGCCGTCTTGCCAAAAGCGAGCGCCTTGGTCTGGCCCAAGAAGTTGCCAAGGAACAGCTCGTGCACGTCCTGGCCGCTGTCGGTCGCAGGGTTGGCGGTATTGGCGAAGGCAATGAAATCGGCCGGAACCACCACGGTGCCCTGGTGCAGCAGCTGGTAGAAGGCATGCTGGCCGTTGGTACCGGGCTCGCCCCAGAAGATCTCACCGGTGTCGGAGGTCACGGCGCTGCCGTCCCAGCGGACATGCTTGCCGTTGGACTCCATGGTGAGCTGCTGCAGGTAGGCCGGGAAACGGTGCAGGTACTGGCAGTACGGAAGCACGGCGTGGCTCTTGGAACCAAAGAAGTTGACGTACCAGACGTTGAGCAGGCCCATCAGCGCGACGGCGTTGTTCTCGAGCGGGGTGTTGCAGAAGTACTCGTCGATGGCGTGGAAGCCCTCGAGGAACTGCTGGAAACGCTCGGGGCCGAGCACGACGATCAGCGACAGACCCACGGCGGAATCGACGGAGTAACGGCCGCCAACCCAGTTCCAAAAACCGAAGGCGTTGGCGGGGTCGATACCGAAGGCCTCAACCTTCTCGAGTGCGGTGGAAACGGCGACGAAGTGCTTTGCCACGGCCTCGGCGTTCTGCTCATCGGAGCCGTCGATGGCGCCCTGAGCCTTGAGCTGCTCGAGCATCCAGGTCTTGACCTCGCGGGCGTTGGTGAGGGTCTCGAGCGTGGTGAAGGTCTTGGAGACGATGATCACGAGCGTGGTCTCGGGATCGAGGCCCTTGAGCTTCTCGGCCTGGTCGTTGGGGTCGATGTTGGAGATGTAGCGGCAGTCGATACCGGCGTCGGCGTAGGGGCGCAGGGCCTCGTAGGCCATGACCGGGCCCAGATCGGAGCCACCGATGCCGATGGACACCAGGTGCTCGATCTTCTTACCGGTTACGCCCTTCCACTCACCGGAGCGCACGCGCTCGGCGAAGGCATACATGCGGTCGAGGACCTCGTGCACGTCGGCGACGACGTCCTGGCCGTCGACGATGAGCTGGCCCTTCTCGGTTGCCGGGCGGCGCAGCGCGGTGTGCAGAACGGCGCGGTCCTCGGTGGTGTTGATGTGCTCGCCGGAGAACATGGCGTCGCGGCGCTCCTCGAGTTTCACCTCGCGGGCAAGATCGCACAGCAGCTTGACGGTCTCATCGGTCACCAGGTTCTTCGACAGATCGAAGTGCAGGTCACCAGCGTCAAAGCTCAGCTTGTTCACGCGCTCGGCATCGGCGGCGAACCAGGCCTTGAGATCGATACCTTCGGCCTCGAGCTTCTCCTGATGAGCCTCGAGCGCCTTCCAAGCGGCAGTCGACGTAGCATCGATAGGTGCGGCAACAGTTGCCATAGAGTCCTCCTCGGCATACGGGCGCACGCCTCCATGCGCCCGGACATTCAGATGCCACTATTCTAGCGCAGGTCAAGACTACAATCAGCGAGCGTTGCCAATTGGCCCCCAAACGGCAACCGACCAAAAAGGGACAGGTTTATTTTGGCAGGTCAAACGCTTTACCTACCAAAATTAACCTGTCCCTTCCTGGCAGGTATTATGCCGCGGCGCACACGCTACCGAGCAGCTCGCGCAAGGGAGACCCAATGCCCTCCAGCAGTTCGGGAGCGATGATGGCGAAAACGGGAACCTCGCCGGCGCCAACGGCCTCGGGCACTTTGCCCTCCGAGACAATGCAACCGTAGGGAACAAAGCCGTCCTCGCCGGCATCGAGCGCGGCCATGCGACGAGCGAGTTCGCGCGCAAAGTTCGCCGTATCGGCATCGCCGATCGCCAGGACAAAGTCCACGCCTTCGTCGGTCGCCAGGGCCACGGCTTCGTCGATCAGCTCGTCTCCCCCGTCGCCCTCAACCGAGCCGCAGCGGAAAAGCACGCGTTCGAGCAGAGCTCGATCAAGCGAGCCGAGCGCCGCCGAGACGAGCTCATCGTGCGTATGTTTGTCACCGCCCAACACGACCAGCGCCTTGGTGCCACCGTAGTGAGCGACCAATCGTCCGCACCAGCGAGCCACGTCTCCATCCGCAACAAGGCGCGTCGGCATACCAAACCCATAATTGACCATCTTTTCCACAACCCTTCCGTGCGTATAGGCGGTATCAATCGTTAGGCTCATGCTACGAAGCGAGGTTTTCCGAGCTGTTTCGCACTCTTTAGAGCTGCGTTAAAACCCGATCCAACCGCACGACCATACCTACCAAAACAAACCAGTCCCTTTTTGACAGGTTTTGACGACGTCCGGACGAGCGGGTATTATCGAACAGGTATTCGATAAGAACATGTGTTTGATGAAAGGACACGGATGGCGCACGAGCAGCACACCTATATTTGCATCGACCTCAAGACGTTTTATGCCAGCGTCGAGTGCGTCGACCGTGGGCTCGATCCGCTCACCACCAACCTGGTCGTTGCCGACGAATCGCGCGGGCGCACGACCATCTGCCTCGCCATCACGCAGGCCATGAAGGACTTAGGGATTCACAATCGCTGCCGCCTATTCGAGATTCCCGATGGCATCGACTACATCACGGCCGTACCGCGCATGCAGCACTATATGGAGGTGTCGGCGCAAATCTACGGCATCTATCTGGAATACGTAAGTCCGCAAGACATTCACGTCTATTCAATCGATGAATGCTTTATCGACGTGACGCCCTATCTGGACCTCTATCACACAGATGCGGAAGGGTTCGCCTGCACGCTGCGCGACGAGGTCCTCGCGCGCACCGGCATCACGGCGACGGTCGGCATCGGCCCCAACCTATTCCAGGCCAAGGTAGCGCTCGACATTACCGCCAAGCACGTACCCAGCCGCATCGGCATACTCGACGACGAGACCTTTCGCAAGGAGATCTGGCCCCATCGTCCCATCGCCGATATCTGGGGCATCGGTCCCGGCGTGGCAGCCCGCCTCGAGAAATACGGCGTCTACGATCTGATGGGCGTCGCGGCGCTCGACGAAAACCTGCTTTACGACGAGCTCGGCGTCAATGCAGAATATCTCATCGACCATGCCTTCGGGCGCGAGCCGACAACCATCGCCGATATCCAAGCCTATCGCCCGCAAGCAACTTCGACCACCACAGGGCAGGTACTCTCGAAGGGCTATGCTTACGAGCAAGCATACACCGTCTTGCGTGAAATGGTCGATGCCGCCGTGCTGGATTTGATCGACAAGCACGTGGTGTGCGACAGCATCTCGCTCTTTGTGGGCTACGCGAGCGAGCGCGCCGACATACGCCGCCTCGACGCCAGCGGTACAGCGCAATATGTAGACGGATGCGGGCACCTGCGCTCGAGCACGTCGAGCATCGAACCCACCGCAACCGCCGGCCCCGAGCTCGCGCCCCGTGCGCCCAAGCCCGTCCAGCGCGATGACGAACGGCGTCGCCTGGTGCGCGAAGCGCAGGCAATCGATGGCATCTTTGTGGGAGAGCATGGCGGCAAACCGCGCGGTGGCTATGCCGCACTCTTTGCGCACTCTAACGCCTCGCGAAAGCTGCCCGAGCGTACCAATTCGTTTAAGAAGATCATGGGCTATTTCGATGAGCTCTGGGCGCAGACTGTCGATCCCAAACGACCGGTCAAGCGCATCAACCTGGGATTTGGCAACCTCATGCCCGAGGAGTTTGCCACCATCGATCTGTTCAGCGATATCGAGGCCGATGAGCGCGAGCGCGACCTGGCGCGCGCCGTCCTGGCCGTGAAAGGCAAGTACGGCAAGAACGCGCTCGTCAAGGGATTAAGCTTTACCGCCGGCGCCACCGCGCGCGAACGCAACGAACAAGTTGGAGGACACCGTGCCTAAACCCAAACAACAGCCCGTGCGCCCGCCGACCGCCTTCGAGCGCTTGGCGGACCCCGAGGGCAGACGCCGCGCCGCCGACCCCAACCTCACTGCCAACGGTGCCGTGCGCGCCAACCGCGCCGCACAGTTTATGCCCTTTGCCGCCCTCACGGGATACTACGAACTCGTGCGCAAGCAGGAAATCACCGTCGAGTCAAAACGTGAGCTCACAGAAGAAAAAGCCCTCGTGCTTTCTAAAAAACTCGAGGGTCTCAAACGTGGCGACTTGGTTCGTGTCACCTATTACGATACATACGGCTATCGCAGCCGCACCGGCATCCTCGACGAGGCGCTCCCCGCCTTCAAGCTCCTCAAGCTCCGAGACATCGCCATCGACTTCGACGACATCCAAGACATCGAGCTGCGCGGACGAGCCTAGCCAATGAAGCGCATCCAGAGCGACGCTTACAGCGTCATGACGTAGTAGCCCGCGTCTTTCACGGCCGTCTCGAGGACATCACGATCAACCGGCTGCTTAGAGCGCACGCGTGCCGTGTGGTCCGCATACGTCACCGTTGCCCACACGCCATCCAGCGCATTGAGGGCATTGGCTACGTTCTGAGCGCAGCCGTCACAGCTCATGCCGCCGATGAGCAGCTCATCGCTATAGGGATAGTGTGACGCATCGGTATCCACCACAACAACCTTTTTGGCCTTCTTGCCGCTCGCGCCATCGCTGCAGCAACTCTTCCCGTGTGTCGAAGCGGCAATGCGACGCAGTCCAAAAAACATGCCGACGGCAATGACGGCCAGCACGATGAGATTCGCAGGGTTGAGCAAGTCACTCATGCGCTCCCCTTTCAAGTAGCACTATCTAGATACCCCCATGGGGTGTCCCCATCTTAACCCAAAATCATGTCCGTTCGGTCAATTAGTTTCCCTCTTCAAACTTTTTTGTTGACCAAGGCTTACTTTCGTGTATAAGTTTTCCTAGGCTAACAGTTTAGATCCGTAAGGAGCGCCGTGACTCGAACCATTGACATCCCAACATACCAGACGGCTGTCGTGCGCAACTGCTCCCCTACGCTCGCAGGTATCAAGCCGGCTTCGCTCTTTACCTATCCCGGCGTTTACGCCAACCAAAACGGAAAACCCAGCGCCGCCCATATCGAAGAGCGACGCTCTCGCCTGCTCGCCGTCATAGCCCAATGCAACCGCGAGCTCCAGCCACTCGGAATCCATATGAGCGTTTTGGTCTGGCGCCCCTGCGGAGCGCTCATCTATGTGTACCGCCCTGCGGACCTCATGCGATACCTCTCCGACTCCCGCGTCACGACGGCGCTTGCCGCCGAAGGTTACGATGTCCACAACCTGCCCGCATCCCTGGTGCATCTCGCCGCGCGCATCACGCTGGCAAGCAGCAATGCCGCAGAAAGCGCCTATGACGGCAGCATCTGCGCACTCGCGCGAAATAGGCACTGCGATACGGGGTGCATGTGCGAGTTCCCCCACGAAATTGGCTATTTTTTGGGCTATCCCTACGAAGATGTCCGTCAGTTTATCGTCCAGCACGGCGAAAACTATAAGGTCTTTGGCGCATGGAAGGTATACACAAACGTTGAGCAGGCGCTCACGACCTTCGATTCCTATCGCGCATGCACGCAATACCTTACCTATATCTATCAACAGGGCTGCACCTTGGGACAACTTGTCCAGGCAACCCGATAGAACATACAAAACGCGGCCGCACGCCGCACAACCGAAAGGAAAACATATGAGCAAGATCGCAGTCGTCTACTGGAGCGGTACAGGCAACACCGAGGCCATGGCAAACTTCGTTGCCGAGGGCGCAACCGGTGCCGGCGCCGAGGCAGAGGTCATCTCCTGCGCCGACTTCTCTGCCGACAAGGTCGCCGAATATGATGCCTTCGCCTTCGGCTGCCCCGCCATGGGTTCCGAGGAGCTTGAATACGATGAGTTCCAGCCCATGTGGGATGAGGTCAAGGAGACCCTCGGCGACAAGAAGGTCGTCCTCTTTGGCTCTTATTCGTGGGCCGAGGGCGAATGGATGGACAACTGGAAGGCGGACGCCGACGAGGCGGGCGTCAACGTCGTCGATTCCGTCATCTGCTACGATGCGCCCGACGATGAGGGCGAGGCGGCCTGCAAGGCCCTGGGAGCAGAGCTGGCCTAACGAAGCCGTCAGAAAGTCGCAAAGCAACTGACAGCCGAGCACCGCACAACAACAGTCGTTCACGCCCAAACAAAAACGGGGGCCGGATACTATCCGGTCCCCGTTTGTTATATCGACAACTTCGACGCGCCGCTACGAGATATTGCCCAAGAACGCCTTGGTGCGCTCGCTCTTGGGGTGGTCGAAGACCTCACTCGGCGTACCCTCTTCTACAATGACGCCGCCGTCCATAAAGACGACGCGGTCGGCGACATCGCGGGCAAAGCCCATCTCGTGCGTTACCACGATCATGGTCATACCGTCACGTGCCAGGTCGCGCATGACGCCCAATACATCGCGGACGAGCTCGGGGTCGAGCGCCGACGTGGCCTCGTCAAAGAGCATCACGTGCGGGTTCATCGACAGGGCGCGGGCGATGGCGACGCGCTGCTGCTGGCCGCCCGAAAGCTGACTCGGCATAAAATCGATGCGCTCGGCCAGGCCGACCTTGGTCAGCTCCTCGATGGCGATCTTCTCAGCCTCTTCCTTACTGCGCTTGAGCACCTTTTGCTGCGCAAGCATGACGTTCTTTTTGACCGACAGGTGCGGGAACAGGTTGAACTGCTGAAACACCATGCCCAAGTGCGTACGTACCTTATTGAGGTCGACGCCCTTGGCACACACATCCACGCCCTCAACGACAATCGAGCCGCTCGTGGGATGCTCCAGGCGATTGATGCAGCGAAGCATCGTCGACTTGCCCGAGCCCGAGGGGCCCAGGACCACAACGACCTCACCCTTGTGCACGTCCAGATCGATATCACGCAGAACCACGTTATCGCCAAAAGCCTTTTGGAGGTTCTTGATGCTGACAACGACCTCGTTGGAATTCGTTTCACTCATGACAGGACCTCCTTACAGACCGGCGATATGATCGGCGGGCGTCGCGACAACCTGTCCGGCGCTCTTGGTGGGACGCTTCTTTTTGGTTTCGGCCGTCCCCAGAAGTCTCGCCTCAAGACCGCTCACCAAGCGCGCAAGCGGCAGGGTAATGACCAGATAGAACAGAGCGGCAACCACATACGGCGTGATGGAGCCCGTCGTGGCCACGATGGTGCGGGCGTTCATGACGATCTCGACGACACCCACGGCGGCAAGCAGCGACGTGTCCTTGTAGAGCAAGATAAACTCGCTGGTCAGCGTAGGCAGGACATTGCGGAACGTCTGCGGAATCATGACATAGAGCAGCGTCTGGAAGGCATTCATGCCCAGCGAGCGAGCAGCCTCGTTTTGGCCCTTGGGGATCGACTGAATACCGGCACGGAAGATCTCGCACAAGTACGCAGACGAGTTCATGGCCATGACGATAACACCCAGCACATAGTCGTCCACTTTGACACCGGCCAGCGGCAGACCGAAAAACGCGATATAGATCTGCAGGAACGCCGGCGTACCGCGAATGATATTCACATAGATGCCGGCAAGACAGCGCAGGATGCGCGACTTAGAGATGCGCATGAGCGACAGGGCAAAACCGAAGGGAATTGCCAGCGGAAACGCCACAAGCACGATCGAGAGCGACATAAGGAAGCCCTTGAAGACGATCGGCAGGCTCTGGACCAAAATGACCGGGTTCAGGAACAGGCGCAGGAACATATTGGAGTTCCACGCCTCGACCCACGGCTGCTCTTTAAGGTCAGCCAGGAAGCTATCGAAGGCCGTCACGCCCTTGATCTCCACCGACGGAATCTTGGAGATCTTCTTGGTCGACCCGTCGGCGAGCGTATAGGTGCCGCTAAAGGCCTCATCGCCGCCCTCGACGGGGAAGGTCACGCCGTAAACCTCGACACGGAAAAAGCCGCCGGCAGGCGCCGTCTCGCCAAAGTCAATCTTGAGCGTCTGGCCGTCAGCCTTGCACGTGGGCTTCATGGGCGTACGATCCATGAGGTCCTCGCCCGAGAGCATCGTCAATCGCGTGTCATCGGTACCAAACGTCGTGCCGTCGACAAACGTCAAGGAAAGACGGCTCAGCTCCTCGTCGGCATCGGCCTGAACTTCCCAGGTAATGCGCGTCTCGGTGCCGCCGACCACATCGCTGCCCGAACCGGTGTTGGGTCGGGCGGTAATCTTTGCGGTCTCAAGCGCCTGGGCGGTCGTAGGCGCATATGCCCCCGCGCACACCAGCGCGAGCGCCACGGCCATGACGCAGGCTAGCTTTTGGAGCAAGGCGGACAGTGGAAAACGCTGCTCCGCGGCCCCTTTGTTCAGTCGAGACAAGGTGGCTCCTATCGTAGAAGTTGCCGGCAAAACGAGACGGAAACGCTCTCCGTCAAGAGAAGCGCAAAGGCCCTCTCCGCAAAACGGAAAGGGCCCGCGCGCAATCAAGTAGTTATTTTACTTGATATTGTACTTAGCCATGAGGGCGTCGACGGTACCGTCGTCGGTCAGGTCCTTGATGGCCTGGTTAATGTCGTCCTTGAGCTTGGTGTTGCCCTGGTTGATGGCGATGGCGTACTCCTCGCCGGTGCTGATCTGCTTGATGGTCTGGCAGGTGTTGAACTGCTCGGCGGTCAGCTGGCTGGCAACGGAGCGGTTGGTGACTACGGCGTCGCCCTTATCGGACTGCAGAGCGCTAAAGCACTCGGTGGCGTCCTTGTAGGGGACGATCTTGGCCTTGGGGAAGTTCTCCTGGGCAAAGGCCTCGGCGGTCGAGCCAGACTGGACGATGATGGTAGCGTCGGAATTGTTGAGCTTCTCGCTAAAGTTATCGGCCGTGATGTCGGTGTTATCGACCTTGGTCACGATAGCCTGATCATCCATGTAGTAGGAATCAGAGAAAGTGACTTCCTTCTCACGCTCGGGCGTGTCGGTGATAGCCGCGATGGAAACGTCATACTTGGCGCCCGAAGCGACGCCCGGAACCAGCGTGTCAAAGTCATTGTTGACATACTCGACATCCAGGCCCAGCTTGTCGCCGATAGCCTTGATGAGCTCAAGGTCAAAGCCCTGATAATCGCCGTTGTCATCCTTGTACTCAAACGGAGCGTACTCGGCAGAGGTGCCGACAGTCAGCGTACCGTCCTTGACGAGCGCGTACTCCTTGGAGCCGTCGACTTTCTCGACCTTAGCGTCGTCAGAGCTGTTGGAACCGGCATCAGAACCAGAGGTGGCGTTGGACGAGCCGCAGCCCGTCAGTGCGAGGGCGAGCGCCATGGCACCCGTGGCGGCAAATGCGCCAAGCTTCTTGAGCTTCATAATCAGTCTCCTTCCGGTGACCTCGTTTGATTCAGAGGTCTGCAAAAACTGTTGGCTATTATGCACCTGGAATTACGAATCTGCAACGAGAAAACTGATTGAAACAAACCCATAACGTGAATGGAATACTCTACTTTATGACAGTCATTACTGCTGCAATGACCTTAATAGTCTAATTTCAGCTGCATAACCTGCAAGTTCGTTCGGAGTCTCCAAAATAAACGGCAGCGAACGCAAACGGCCATTCGATACAATATTCTGCATAACCTGCATACCGCCACCAAATTCCTCGCTGCCAAGGTATCCCTTGCCGATGCACTCGTGACGATCTTTATGGGCGCCACAAGGGTTCTTGGAGTCATTGATATGCACGGCGCG
The DNA here is from genome assembly GCA_902835305.1 of Coriobacteriaceae bacterium. Classification (GTDB taxonomy): domain Bacteria; phylum Actinomycetota; class Coriobacteriia; order Coriobacteriales; family Coriobacteriaceae; genus Collinsella. Next base: position 68,372 of record CADFMD010000001.1, on the reverse strand, counting down.
CAGGCGCTCGATACCCACCACACGATCGAACTCGTCGAGTACGCCGTCCAGATCATGGATGATGTCGTAGCCGGCATCGCTCACATGGCAGGTATCCAAACAAACGCCCAGCTTATCGGACAGCTCTGGGCGCTTGGCGGCAACGCCCTCGATAATGCACGCCAGTTCTTCAAAGCTACGGCCCACCTCGGTGCCCTTGCCTGCCATGGTCTCGAGCAATACCGTCGTCCGCTGCCCCTCAAACATCACCTGGCACAGCGTGTCGACAATCATCTGAATGCCGACGTCGGAGCCCTGTCCCACATGCGCACCGGGATGGAAGTTGCAGTAGTTGCCGGGCAGTGCTTCCAGACGCTGCAAGTCCTCGGCCATTGCCTCCAAGGCAAACTCGCGTGCCCGCTCTTTGGCAGAACAGGGGTTGTAGGTATACGGGGCATGCGCCACCAGCGGTCCAAAGTCGTTTTGCGCCATAAGCTCGCGCAGAGCCGCCACGTCATCCATGTCAAGTTCTTTTGCCTTGCCACCGCGCGGGTTGCGCGTAAAGAACGCAAAGGTATTGGCGCCAATGGATAGCGCCGTCTCCCCCATTGCCCGATAGCCCTTCGTCGTGGATAGGTGACACCCGATCGTCAGCATCCCCAGCTCCCCCTCATCAGTTGCGGTGAAATAGTTCCTGTCGGTGCCTTATTCTGCCGCAAGTAGGAACTATTCCACCGCACGTTATAAAAGGGTCATGAGGAGCGCGTTTTGCCGAAGGCCTTAAGCACCGCCGTCACGGGGCCAGGCTGAAAACGGCGACGTACGTCGTCCAAACGCCCGGGGATATCGATGTGCTGTGGACAGTGCCGCGCGCATTTGCCGCACTTGACGCAATTGCTCACCAACTTGGGCTCGCTTGTGCGCACCGCGCTCGCCGTAAAGTACTGCGATAGACCCGTAAACCAGCTGTGCGCATAGCTTGCGTTGTAGGCGGCAAAACATCCAGGGATATTGATGCCTTTAGGACACGGCATGCAATAGCCGCATCCCGTGCAGGGCACGCGATTCGATTTTTCAAACTCCGTCAGCACGTGCGCGATGGCACCGAGCTGAGTAGCTGTCATCGAATCCGGCAGTGCGCGATCCGCCAATGCCGCGTTCTCGTCCACCTGCGCGGTATCGGTCATGCCCGAAAGCAGCATCGTGACTTGAGGATGGTTCCACACCCACGAAAGGCCCCAAGCAGCCGGCGTCTTCAGGTACGGATCGCGTACGTCATCGAGCACGGCGCGGGCCCGCGGCGGCAGCTTGCCCGCCAGGCGTCCACCCAAAAGCGGTTCCATCACAAACACCGCGAGCCCGCGCTCGGCGGCTGCTATGAGTCCCGCCGTTCCCGCTTGGTAGCGCTCTCCAGCGTAGTTGTACTGGATCTGGCAAAAGTCCCAGTCATACGCGTCAAGCATCGTGAGGAAGTCCGCCGCACTGCCGTGGTACGAAAAACCTATCTGGCGAATACGCCCCGCAGCCTTTTGGTGCGCAATCCAGTCCTCGATGCCCAACGCCACCACGCGCTCCCACTGGGCGGGCGAGGTGATGTTGTGCATAAGGTAATAGTCGATATGGTCGGTTCGCAGGCGATGCAGCTGCTCGTCGAAGAACCGATCGAAATCCTCCGCGCATTTGCACGAAGCATGCGGCAGCTTGGTCGCGAGCAAAACCTGATCGCGCAAGCCCAGGCGCTCAAGCGAAGCGCCCACGCACGCCTCGTTGCCGGGATAGAGATAGGCCGTGTCCAGGTAGTTAATCCCCTGCTCCACCGCACGGGAGATGATGGCGTCGGCTGTTTTCGCATCCGGGCGTCCCGGCGCACCGGGAAACCTCATGCAGCCCAGCCCCAACGCCGAGATACGGTTGCCGCTTTTGGGGTCAACGCGGTATTGCACGGCCCCTCCCCTCCCATCGAAGCCCTGACAAGGCGAAACAAACCTGTCACGTCATCGAAACACATCGGAATCGCAATTGAGAACGTATCGTAACGCAGCAGAAATCAGGCCGTCACGGCACCGCTTTAACATCAGCAAAAAGCCCGATGAAAGGAGTCGCCCATGCCCGCGCTCGACCTTTGGAACCTCGCATCCCAGCTCAAAAGCATCGATTATCGCTGGGTCGACCTCACCCACACGCTCTCGTGCGACACCCCGCACTGGTTTGGCTTTAAGCCGTTTGAGTCCACCAAGCTCTTCGACTATCTGCCCGGCACGCCCGGGGACATGCTCGCGCCCATGCGCTGCTTTCAGTATTCGGTCGCCTCGCAATACGGCACCCACGTCGATGCGCCGCGCCACTTCCATGTCGACGGCCGCTCCCTTGGCGAGATCGAGCCCATCGAGTTTATGCATCCGCTCTGCGTGATCGACAAGCACGAGGAATGCGCCGCAAACCCCGACTTTATCCTAACCGTCGATGACCTCAAAACTTGGGAGGACGAGCACGGTCGCATTCCCGAGGACGCTTTCGTCGCCTTCCGCTCCGACTGGTCCAAGCTCGCCGATCTGGAAAACAAGGACGAGGACGGCCAGCCCCACTACCCCGGCTGGGACCTCGATGCCATCAAGTGGCTTGTAGAGGAACGCAATATCGGCGCCATCGGCCACGAGCCCGCAGATACCGATCCGGCGACCATCACCACGCGCGAGGACGCCTACCCCTACCCCGGCGAGCAATACATCCTCTCGGTCGACCGCTATCAGATCGAAGTCATGGACCATCTGGACGAGCTCCCTGCCACGGGTGCCGTCATCTTCTGCACCTTCCCCAAGGTCCGCGATGGCGTCGGATACCCCGCCCGCGTCTTTGCGGTCTGCCCCGCGGCATAAGCGCACAGCGCAATAGTTTCTTTTTCATAACAGCCGCCCCGCGCACCCGCCAATCACCCTGGCAGCATACAATCCATCAGGCGCCCCTTACGCGGGCGCCTTTTATATGGGGAGATGATTCATATGCAGATCAACAAGGTCGCCTTTATCGGCAAGGGCGGCGTCGGCCTGCTCTACGGCAGCATGATTGCCAAGGCCCTCGGCAATGACGCCGTCGAATACGTTATGGATGACGCCCGTTTTGAGCGTCACGCGGGCGATGCGCTCACCGTCAACGGAAAGCCCTGCGATCTCACGTCCGTCCGCGCCAGCGAGGCGACACCCACCGATCTGGTCATCCTGACGGTCAAGACCACCGGTCTCGACCAAGCACTCAAGACTATGGAGCGCGTCGTGGGACCCAACACGCTCATCGCATCCCTATGCAACGGCATCACGAGCGAGCAAAAGATTGCCGAGCGCTTTGGCTGGGAGCACACCGTCCTCGGAATCTGCCAAGGCATGGACGCTGTGTTTCTCAACGGCGCGCTCACCTTTACCAATGCGGGCGAGATCCGCTTTGGTGCGGCCGCCGGCACCGACCCCGCGACCGTCACCGCTATCGACGGGCTCTACACGCGCTGCGGCATCGCCCATACCGTCGAGCACGACATCGCACATCGCATGTGGGCCAAACTCATGCTCAACGACGGCATCAACCAGACCTGTATGGCCTACGGCGGCACCTACGGAAGCGCTACGGAGCAGGGCTCCGAGCAGCTCCGCAGTTTTGTCTCCGCCATGCGCGAGACGCTTGCAGTCGCCAATGCCGAGGGCATCGAGCTCACCGAGGAAGACCTGACGCAGATGGTGCGTCTCATAAAAGGGCTCGATCCCGCCGGCATGCCCTCGATGGCGCAAGACCGCATCGCTCAACGCAGAACCGAGGTCGAGGAATTTGCGGGTACCATCTGCCGCCTCGCGGCCAAGCACGGTATCCAGGTGCCGCAAAACGAATGGCTCTATTCGCGCATCCGCGAAATCGAGGCCAGCTGGTAACGCCGCCGCACCGCATCCAACAGTCTCAATAGCAAAAACCGCCGCAAAGGGCACTCCCCTTGCGGCGGCTTCCTTCTTCATCTATGGGCAAAACCAGCTTCACAACGGCTAGCGCCGCACCTGCGGCGTCTCGTCCTCGTCATCGCGACAAAGGGTCACGCCCGCACTTCCCAGCAGCGCTGCTGCGATGAGCGCGCCGACCACAATAGGAGCAGCCCCGCACGAGCCCTGCATGCCTGCGACAAACGCAGCTGTAGGGCCAAGACAGCCAAGTACCAATGCGACGGCGGCGATAGCGATATCTCGAGCGTTCATGAGACCACTTCCTCCACGAGAAAGACCTTATTTCTCATGAACCAGTGTGCCCCGTATGCATACGCCCAGCGTACCGCCACGGTAAGGGCTCTGTTAGCTCAAACGCACATAAAGAAAGGGCGGCTTTACGTTGCCTAAAAGCTCAGTAAAGACGCCCGCCCATCATGTGCCTATTTTGCTCTGATAGCAGATTACCAACCGGTGTAGTAATCGGTGGTTCCGGCGGCGCAGCCGGAGTCATAGACCTTGCAATCACCCTTGGAGCCCGTAAAGGTCGAGCCCTGGGCCATATCGCCCGCGGCAACAACGTAATAGCCGTCGGAATCGCGCCAGAAGCCCTCAGAATCCTGAGTCCATTCGCCCGTGCGATAGTGATAAAGCACATTGCTGCTGTAATAGGTCTCGCGGCGCCCGTTGTAGTTATTGACACCCGCAGAGCGCGTCAGGCCCGATCCGTTCGCGTAGGACGCGGCAGACGCGTAGGACGGAGTGTAACCGGCGTTGTAGTACGAAGCCTGGGCGGCCTCGGCAGCCTCCGCCTCGGCTGCGGCGGCCTCGAGCGCTTCGCGCTTGGCATTCTCAAGCGCAGTGCGCAGCTCATCGAGCTCGGTCGACTTCGTGTCGACCTCCCCCATCGTCAACAGACTACCCGCACCGTCGATACAACCCTGCAGCACAGCGCGCTCGTCATCGGTAGCATAGTCGCCATACATATTCATAATGATCTGAGCGCGCATCTCAAGGGAATCGCGCTTGGCCTCCATCGAGGCGTTCCACTCCTGCATGGAACCATAACCATCGCCGCGATAATCAACGGGCTGTACCAGCGTCGCCTCGGACGGCGTAGATCCAACCGTATCGGACAGTGTTGCCGCGTGGGCATCAGTTGCGCCGGCGCCTGCCAAAAGTGCCACGGTCAGAGCGGCGGAAAGGGCAGCGGCTTTCGGTTTTCGTGAATCGATCCTCATGTAGCTGGAAACCTCCGTAGTGCGTTTTTGCTGCGTTTGAGCTGCGTGTGATTCGATCGCGCTGCATAGTACCTCGAGCAAATCGCGACCTGCGGTTTTACTCAAAAGGCGCACGTCAATTGCGTAAAACTCACATCCTCTCAACAGGAGTTTTCCACAACTCAAATGCATAAAGCATGCCAAAAACCCTGTAATAGCGCCCTTCCTATGCAAAAAAGACGCCTGCGCAACCATTGCTTGCGCAGGCGTCTTGAGCAGGCATTTATGCAGTTATACCTATCGAGTCGCAAGGGGTCCTTGCACAAGTCGCCTTACTCGTCCAGCACGGCGAAGGCCTGCTTCAGATCCCAAATGATGTCCTCGGCGTTCTCGGTACCGATGGAAAGACGGATCGTGGAGGGCGTGATGTTCTGCTCGGCGAGCTCCTCGGCAGAGAGCTGGGAGTGCGTGGTGGTAGCCGGGTGCACGACGAGCGACTTGACGTCGGCCACGTTGGCGAGCAGCGAGAACACCTGCAGATGATCGATGAACTTCCAGGCAGCCTCCTGGCCACCCTTAATCTCAAAGGTGAAGATCGAGGCGCCGCCGTTGGGGAAGTACTTCTGATAGAGCTCGTGATCGGGGTGCTCAGGCAGGCTCGGGTGGTTCACCTTGGCAACGTGGCTGTCGCCGGCAAGGAACTCAACGACCTTCTTGGTGTTCTCGACATGACGGTCAACGCGCAGCGACAGGGTCTCGGTGCCCTGGAGCAGGACCCAGGCGTTGAACGGGCTGATGCAGGCACCCTCGTCACGCAGCAGGATGGCGCGGACATAGGTTGCGAAGGCGGCGGGACCGGCAGCCTCGGCAAACGAGACGCCATGGTAGGAGGGGTTGGGCTCAGCGATCTGGGCGTACTTTCCGCTCGCCTTCCAATCGAAGTTACCGCCGTCGACGATCACACCGCCCAGCGAGGTGCCGTGGCCGCCGATGAACTTGGTTGCGGAGTGGACAACGATGTTGGCGCCATGCTCCAGCGGACGGAACAGATACGGGGTGCCGAAAGTGTTGTCGACGACAACCGGCAGACCGTGCTTCTTGGCGATCTCGGAGATGGCGTCGATGTTGGGGATGTCAGAGTTGGGGTTGCCGAGCGTCTCGAGATAGATGACCGTGGTGTTGTCCTTGATGGCACCCTCAACCTCTTCCAGGTTGTGGGCATCGACAAACGTGGTCTCGACGCCAAACTGGGAGAGCGTATGCTCGAGCAGGTTGTAGGAACCGCCGTAGATGGTCTTCTGAGCCACCACGTGGTCACCAGCCTGGGCAAGAGCCTGCAGGGTATAGGTGATGGCAGCGGCACCGGAGGCGACGGCAAGACCGGCCACGCCACCCTCGAGCGCGGCGATACGGTCCTCAAAGACGCCCTGGGTGGAGTTGGTCAGACGGCCGTAGATGTTACCGGCGTCGGCAAGACCAAAGCGATCGGCGGCGTGCTGGGAGTTGCGGAACACATAGCTCGTGGTCTGGTAGATAGGCACGGCGCGGGAGTCGGATGCGGGGTCGGCGCTCTCCTGGCCAACATGAAGCTGCAGGGTATCGAAACCAAAGGTGTGCTCGGGGTTGTTGATGAACTGGCTCATGATGATCTCCTTGATCGAACGAAAGTAAATAAATAAGAGAGAAGTAAGTCGCTGTCTCCTGATCACGCCGACGGGCGCAAACAGGAGCCCGGCATTCGTCTTGGTAAGCAGTTCATATGCGGTCCTCCTTTTGACATCCCGGTTCCGTGGTCGGCTTAATTACCTACTGCCTTTGTGTGTTTTGAATAGTACGAGCATTGTTTCGCTCGGTCAATCACTTAAAAGCGCTAACCTGTTATCGGTTTTTTAGATAGCTATCGAAAGGACGGGCACCGATGACACTCCAGCAGCTTCGTTTTCTTATCGCCGTGGCAGAGTCCGGCTCAATCAACGCCGCAGCTCAGCGCCTCTATACCGCTCAGTCCAACATCTCAAACGCCGTCAAAAGCCTAGAACAAGAGCTCCATCTGGAGATCTTTACGCGCTCCAGCCGCGGCGTCACGCTCACCAACGACGGCACCGAGCTTTTGGGCTATGCGCGCCAGGTCGTAGAGCAGGCCGACATGCTCGAGGCACGCTACGAGGACGGTGGCACCCCGCAAGCCCGCCTCGCCATTTCCGCCCAGCACTACGCCTTTTCGGTCGAGGCCTTTGTCAACGTAGTCGAGCGCTGCCGCGACAGCAAGTTCGAGTTCATCATGCGCGAGACCACCACATCGCAGATCATCGATGACGTCCGTGCGTTTCGCAGCGATATCGGCATTCTGTATCTGGATGACTTTAACGCCCGCGTTCTGCAGAAGGCCTTCGCCGATGCCCGCGCAAGCTTCCATCCCCTCTTCGACGCGACGGTCCACGTCTTCGTTAGCGAGCGCCACCCGCTCGCACGCCGCCCGCAGCTGTCCCTTGCCGACCTCACGCCCTATACGCGCTACAGCTTTGAGCAGGGAACCTCAAACTCCTTCTATTACGCCGAGGAACCTTTTTGCTATATCCCTTGCGACCGCAACATACGAATCTCGGACCGCGGAACACTTACCAACTTACTTATCACGTCGAACGGTTACACCCTGTCGACCGGTGTCCTCTCCAATGAAATGCAATGGGGCATGGCATCGATCCCGCTAGCAGACGCCCCAACGATGCACGTTGGCTACATCATGCACGACGAGCGCAAGCCCTCTCTCCTCTTGCAGCAATACCTCGACGAGCTCAACCGCATCATCCATGCCAACTAACAGTCGGAAGACGGGGTAGAAATCGTAGATTGCTGGCCCCCGGCGGGCATGGCGCTACAATGGTCACTCACACGAAACGTACCCAACGAAAGGAAGCCCGTGAAGGTCATCATCTATACCGACGGCTCGGCCCGATCAAATCCGGGACGCGGCGGCTACGGCGCCGTGCTCAAATACACCAACCCCGCCGGCAAGACCTTTACCTCCGAGCTTTCGCGCGGCTACGCCAAGACCACCAACAACCGCATGGAACTCATGGCCGTTATCGTGGCGCTCGAGGCGCTCAACCGCCCCTGCGAGGTCGAAGTCCATTCTGATTCGCAGTACGTCGTCAACGCCTTTAACAAGCATTGGATCGACGGCTGGAAAAAGCGCGGATGGAAAACCGCCAACAAGCAACCCGTCAAGAACCGCGACCTGTGGGAGCGCCTACTCACCGCCAAAAGCAAGCACAAGGTTGAGTTCATCTGGGTTAAGGGTCACGCCGGTCACGAGCTCAACGAGCGCTGCGATGAGCTCGCCACCACGGCGGCCGACGGCAGCAACCTCGATATCGACACTGGCTTTAACGAGAGCGACCTGTAACGGCGTTTTCGCACGCTATTTCCTGCCTCCTCGCGCTACACTCATCCTGTAAACCGAACGGCACGAGGGGGATACATGCTGCGTATAGCGACCATCGGCACATCCATGATCACCGACGACTTTATCCAGGTCGTCAACGCCAACGACCAAGCTGCGTTTGTGGGCACGCTCTCGCGCGATGCAGATCGCGGCGCCGCCTTTACCGCCGAGCGCGGTGGCGAGCGAAACTTTACTTCACTCGATGAGCTCGCGGCAGCCGCCGACGTCGACGCCGTCTATATCGGCAGCCCTAACGCACTTCACTACGAGCAGGCCCTTGCCTGCATCGCCGGTGGCAAGCACGTCATCGTCGAGAAGCCCTTCTGCGCCACCGAAGCGCAGGCGCTGGAAGTCTTCCGCGCTGCCGAGGCAGCAGGTGTCGTGGCCCTCGAGGCCATGCGTCCCCTCCACGACCCCGCCTTCCACGCCATCGAGGACGCCCTAGGCGAGATCGCCCCCATCCGCCGCGCCTCATTGCGCTTTGGCAAATATTCCTCGCGCTACAACGAGATTCTCGCGGGACGCGCCACCAATATCTTCGACTGCAATATGGCATCGGGTTCCCTCATGGACATTGGCGTCTACACCGTCGAGCCCATGGTCGAGATTTTCGGCATGCCCTCCGGCCTTACGAGCATGGCTACTCTGCTCGACCCCGCCACGCGACAGCTCACGCACGGCCCCATCGACGGCTGCGGTTCCATCCTCGCCAGCTACGGCGGTGGCCGTATCTCCGTCGAGCTCGCGCACTCCAAAATAACGAATGACCTGCTGCCCTCGCAGATCGAAGGCGAGCGTGGCACTATCCAGATCGACCATCTGTCCACGCCCCGCAACGTCCGCATCGACTATCGCGGCGATGTCGTACGCGGCTCGGCGACCGAGGCACCGCGCGAACAGGGCGACAACGGCCGCGTGCTCGACCTGCCCAAATCGAGCAACACTATGGAATACGAACTCACAGACTTTATCACCGCCATCGGCGGCATCGATAACGTTAAGGAAGAGATTTGGGAGACCCCGGCGGGACGTCACGAACTTGGTCACTACCGCGATGTCACGCTCGTCTCGCTGCGCATCATGGATGCCGTGCGCCAGCAGGCCGGCATAACCTTCCCGGCCGACGCAGGCAAGCAGGCATAGCGATGGGCCTCTTCGATACGTTCTTCTCCAGCGTCACCGGCGGCAGTCGAGAACCTCAAAAACCATCAAACGTCGAGCTCGAGCTGCGCCGCAGGCTTACTGTGCTCGCAAGCGACGAGGCCACTCAAGACACTCCCCTGCGCTATTTCCTGCGCTGGGCGGGGCAAGTCCAGGGCGTTGGCTTTCGCTTTACCAACACCAACCTCGCGCAGGCACGCGCGCTCACCGGCTGGGTGCGTAACATGGAAGACGGCTCAGTCGAGATGGAGATACAGGGAGCTCCGGCAAATATCCTATCTCATCTCGAAGCGCTTCATGCCTCCTACGAGCGCATGGGAACGCGTTTTCGCCTCGCAGACGCCCAGGCTCGAGCCCCACTTGCCAATGAAGACGGTTTCACGCCTCGTTATTAGTATTGTGTGCTAAATACGGTATCATTTACCTACGACCGTTAATAGAAAAGAGGCGAGGCGCATGGCGGTGCAAAGAAGGAATACCAGGCAGCGAAAGCTGGTTCTTGACGCCGTGCGCCAAAGCTATAACCATCCCACCGCCGACGAAATCTACAACGTCGTGCGCGCGCAGGATGACAAAATCAGCCGCGGTACGGTCTACCGCAACCTCAATCTCTTGGCCGACGCCGGCGAGATTCTCTCCATCAAGACGCCGGGCGGAAGTCGCTTCGATCGCACCATCGAGCCGCACGCACATATCATCTGCACCTCGTGCAGCCGCGTCATCGACGTACCGCTCCCCTTCGATGCCCAGATCGACGCCAAGGCGTCCGAGCAAATCGGCTGGCACGTCACGTCGCACTACACCATCTTCGAGGGTCTCTGCCCCGACTGCCGGTAAATGTTTGGAACATGCCTTAAATCCACCTTTTCGCACTTTGCAGCAAAAAATAGATTTCTAGGTATGTCCCGAAAACCTACTCGGCGAGCAGACGGCGCAGCTCCTCTTCGACCGTGCGCACGTAGCGGACGTGGTCGTTGATGCCGCGCATAGAGGGATTGCAGCTCTCCATTAGATAAGGATGGCCCACTACGTTGAGCATGTCGCGGTCGTTTTCGTTATCGCCAAACGCCATCATCTCATCGGGCGAAATACCCAGGGCACGACCGTAATCGGCAAGCGCGGAGCCCTTGCCCGAACCGAAACCGATAAAGTCCGTCCATTCGGTTCCCGACGTCATCACGTCAACACGGTCGCTAAAGAGGCGCTCGAAATACTCCAGGGCCGCCGGCTGATCCACCTCGGGCATCTGGAAGGCAATCTTAATGACGTCCTCGTCGATGTCCTCGGGACGGCCGACCACCGCCACATCGCAGTGGACCTCATAGCGCAAATGGTCGACGAACGCATCGTTGCCGCTTATGGTGTAGAGGTGCCCCTCGCAGGAAAGGGTAACGTCGGCATGGGGGTAGGCGACCACGGCATTCGCGATATCCATCGCCAGGTCACGCTCCATAGAGCGCTTGACAACGGCACGCCCCTCGCTCATCACCAGGGCTCCGTTTTCGCATACATAGGCGAGCTCATCGGCCACCGGGGCAAACAGGTAGCGCAAGCTCGCATATTGACGGCCGCTCGCCGGCATAAACACGATACCGCGACGATGCAGTTCATCGATGAGTTCAAAGGCCTCGGAACGCGGCTCGCGCTCCCCCGGATGCAGCAACGTGCCGTCCAAATCGCATGCAATCAGCTTGATTCCCTCAAGACCCATATGCTTCCCCAAAGCCTCCTATCAACAGCAAGACGGACCTTGATTGGTCGCCCCTCAAAGCCCGCCTTGCGTATATACGCGCTTAGCCGCGCGTCTTTTTTACGATGGTAAAGTCGGGAGCCATGCTCACGACGGCCTCCGCCGCACTCGATGCAAAGCGCCGGTCCGCATCGAGTTCACGGGTAACCACCGAGAGCCGAACACCCTCGACGCCCCGGAGCATGCGGCCCAAAACAGGCTGCACCGGCGTATACATGCGCACGGTATGCTCGTCCGAATCGCCTCGGAAAAGCGGCGCGTGCATATTGCCGATCTCCCAGCACGCATGCGCGAGCGCAATCGGATCCATGCGGTCGACTTCGACCAAATAAACCTCGGCGCTGCGCAGGCGCACGACAACCGCCACGGGCACCATGCCCGAACGGTCGATGGCGAGCACGTCGCCATCGGCAAGACGACCGCCGTCGGCAGCATCCAGCCGAACATCGATCGTGCGCCCCAGCTCCGTCACGCCCGCAAACGCGCATACATCAGCCCGGTCCCAATCGAACAGTAGCTCGTCAACTTCAAAGACGCCGCCCAACTTCCGGCGAAGCAGGAGTTCATAGGACGGATCGTTGAGATTTCCCAAGCATGTCGTCGAAACCAAGCGTTCAGGCATACTCTAACCCTCGACCTCAACGAGCTCGATATCAAAGTTGAGGTCCTTGCCGGCCAGCTCGTGGTTGGCGTCGAGCGTCACAGCCTCGGGCGTTACGTCGATGACCACGGCGGGAACGGGCATACCGCTCGGCGTGGACAGGAAAAGCTTCATGCCCTTCTCGATCTGCTCGATGTTGGGAACCTGTTCGGCCGGGAAGGTCAGAACCATCTCGGGATTGTGCTCGCCGTAGGCATCGGCAGCAGGAATGTGCACGGTCTTCTTCTCGCCCACCTGCATGTCGACAACAGCGGCGTCGAAGCCCTTGATCATCTGACCGGCGCCGCAGGTGAACTCCAGCGGCTCGCCGCGATCGTAGGAGCTATCGAACTGCGTGCCGTCATCGAGCGTGCCGCGATAATGGGTCTTGACCTTCTTGCCCTGGTTGGACATGGTAACCTCCGTGATAAGGGCGGCGCACAACGCGGGCCGCCGTGAACATATGGCGCTAACTATACCCTAGTCATACAATTCAATGACAGTTTGCAAAGAAACGCTGCAACCGGAGGAACCATGGCATATCCCGTATTTGACCTACACTGCGACACTGCCGACCGAATCGGCTGGGCCACGCTCGATCTCGACCTGCGCTTTACCGCCGGCACCGACGGTTATTTCCCCGGCGACGAAACGCATCCGCAAGATTTCGACCTCATCGAGGGTAACGCCTGTGCCATCTCGCTCGCAAAGATCGGCAACACGCCGTGGGCACAGTGCTTCGCCACGTTTGTCCCCGACGAGATTCCCACCGCCCACGCCGCGCGCTTCCAGGCGCAGATCATGGCGCATATGAGCGGCCAGGCAATGCTCAACCACGACCGTATGGTCAACGTGCGCAGCGCCGCAGACATTCGCCCCGCGCTCAAGGACGGCAAGGTCGCTTGCATCCACACCATCGAAAACGCCACGTTCTTTGCCGAGGACCCCGCGCTGATCGAGGTGCTCAAGAGCCTGGGCGTGCTTATGTCGTCACTCAGCTGGAACGCGCAGGGACCGCTCGCGAGCGGCCACGACACCCACGCCGGCCTCACCGCCGCCGGCATCGAGGCGCTTACGCAGATGGAGCACGCCGGCATGGTGCTCGACGTCTCCCACCTCAACGATGAGTGCTTTGACGAGGCCGCCGCCCGCGCCACGCGTCCCTTCGTCGCCAGCCACTCCAACTCCCGTGCGGTTTGCGGCGCCAAACGCAACCTTACCGACGACCAGTTCCGCACCATTCGCGACATGGGTGGCATCGTCGGCCTCAACTACTGCAGCGAGTTCCTTTCCAACGACGCAACCGACAAGACCGCCGCAGACGTCACCTTCGACCAGCTGGCGGCGCATATCGAGCACTGGCTCGACCTGGGCGGCGAGGACGTCATCGCGCTCGGCGGCGACTGGGACGGCGCCACGGTGCCCGCTTTCCTCTCCGATGCCAGCAAGATGCCCGAGTTCCAGAACATGCTTTCCAAGCATTTTGGCAAGACCGTGATGCAAAAGCTCTGCAGCGACAACGCGCTTGCCTTCTTCGAGCGTTATTAATTTCACATCCCTTGAGCGGGCCGGCATGCCGAACGGTCGACATGCCGGCCCGTCCCCGATCTGAAGGACCGCTTTTGACGCAGCAGTTTACGATTTCCGCATCCCGACCGGATGGGACGACCATCCCCGTCGTCGTTACCAAAAAGCGCGTCAAGAACTTCAACCTACGCGTCACATCGAGCGGCGAGGTCCACGCCAGCGCACCGATCGGCGCCAGCCGCGAGCGTATCGAAGCGTTTGTGAAGCGCAACAGCGCCTGGATTATCAGCCGACTTGCCCAGCGCGAGCAACGTCAGGCGACGGCACGAGAGCCGCTCAGCCCCTCGTCCATCATTGCACTTTGGGGCAAGCCCATCACGGTACAGGATGCACTCGATCACAACTTTGCATCACCCGCACCGCGACCCAAACAGGCCACCTTCGCAAGTTTTATGGGTACCGATGAATCGGACGAAGGCCCACAGGCCAAGCGGCACGCAATCCTCGACGGCCTAACGTCCGATGAGCTCCAAGCCCGTATCGACCAGCTCTATGCAACCGAGGTCACCACGGCACTGTACGATATGGTGCACGCGTACGAAATCGCAATGGGCGTCACCGTGGCCCGCGTCTCCGTGCGCAGCATGAAAACGCGCTGGGGATCATGCACGCCCAAGACCGGCGCCATTCGCATCGCGCGCGAGCTCGCCGCCTACCCTGTCGAATGCCTCGACATGGTTGTCGCCCACGAGCTCGTCCATCTGCTCGAGCCGAGCCACAATCAGCGCTTTCACGCCCTGCTCGACACGTACTGTCCCAACAATAGAGCACTGTCTCAGCGGCTCAAGCAGCCACCCCTCAACAAGCTCTAGCGCCGACTAGCGCACGCGCTCGATCTCGACGCCGCAGCTTGCCAGGGGCAGGCCAACAGGAGCCCACGGCTTATCGAGCTTTATGCGCACACCAAGCAGCGAGGGATAACGGCGCAGCAGCATCTGGGCTGTCCCCTCGGCTGCCGCCTCGATGAGCTTAAACGTATGCTCGCGCAGATAGCCATCGACATCGTGGCACACCGAGCCGTAGTCAATCGAGGCATCCAGGTTATCGTGCTCCCCCGCCGCGCGCAGGTCGGCATAGAGCACCAGAGAAACGATGAACTTCTGACCCAGCGCGTTCTCCTCGGGATACACGCCATGGTTGGCAAAAACCTCAAGGCCGTCAATGACAATACGATCGGCATGGCGCAGATCGTCATAGCTCACGTGAGGCACCGCCGTTGCGGTGGATATTTCGCCCCTTCCACGGCGGGCGAGCTCAGCACCTTCAGTCTTGGTTGCATTCTCGGGCAGTTTTTTGTTACTCAACGCGATCGTCTCCTTCGTTTAGAACCCCGACCGCGCAAACTAACTACACGCGAATCGACAGGTTCTTTTTATCATCGCTCCAGTTGCAAGCATTGCGCGCGGGGCATGCAAAGCAGGCGCGCGACGCTTTGTCGGCTGCATAGAGCAGACGCTCAAGCGGTTGGCTGTTCACGCGCAGCTTTCGATGGCCCAGAATGGCCGTCTTAATGGCTGCGGCATCGGCCGGCTCAAACGCCACGTCATCGGGCATGCCGCCGAGAATCGCATCAGCGACGCGTTCGCTTGCAACATCATGGGATATACCCGATTCATACTGTTCATCTTTGCCGATATCGTGAAGAAGTGCCGTGGCGTAGATGACCTCGCGGTCAAATTCGAGCTGTTCCTCGAGATTCTTGATCCACATAATGCGAGCGACATCGAGCAGATGGTCAATACCGTGGCGGCAGAAGATGCGCCCCGATTCCAACTGTACGATGTTGCCCAGGTGCCGCCGGAACAGCCCGTTGGCACAAATGTAATCAATGCGAGGCATGGCACCAAAGGGGGCCAGGCCCGAAGCCATAAAGCCGCGACGCGACGTCCCCTCATCGGTCTTCGATGTAAAGTCGTTGACGACTCTCATGGTTAGCGGCCCAGCATCCTAAAGAAACGCTCCTCGAGCGCGGGATCGGTCTCAAAGACGCCGCGGCGAGCAAGCGTCACGGTCTTGGTGCCGGGCTTTTGCACGCCACGCATCGTCATGCACATATGCTCGGCCTCCATCAACACAATCGCTCCCTGGGGAGCGAGATAATCCATGAGGGCATCGGCAACCTGTGCGCACAGTTGCTCCTGCAGCTGAAGACGGCGGGCATAAACCTCAACCGTGCGGGCGAGCTTGGAAAGCCCAGCCACCCGACCGTTAGGGATATAACCAATGGCGGCCTTGCCATAAAACGGCAGCAGATGATGTTCGCACAGCGAGTAGAACGTGATGTCGCGCTCGATAACCAAATCGTTCGAAGCGACGGCAAAGGTTTTGGACAGGTGTTCCTCGGCACTCTGGTCCATACCGCCGGCAATCTCACCATACATACGGGCAACGCGCGCCGGGGTCTCCAGCAGGCCCTCACGAGCTGGATCCTCGCCTATGCCCTCAAGCAACAGCTCAATGGCGGCCTCGACTTTTTCCTGATCGACCATCTGGGCCTCACTTTTCCGATTTCACGTTCGCGCTATGGTACCACGCCCTTCGGCATCGACCACAAGCTACATAGTATGGGTCGAATAGACCGGATCATCACGCCAAAGTTCAACCGCATCACAAAGCGCAACGCCCTCACGCTCAGCACGGGCGCGCGTAGCGTTCATATCGATCACGCGCTGGTTACTCGAGCCCCTAAAACGCAATGAGATATCATACAGATCCTGAACAAACGGGCCATCCACCAACATGTCGAGACAGGCAAGGATACGGTCCGTGACCTCGGTATGGTGGCGGCCTCCCGGCATAAGCTCCTCGAGCACATCGCCGGTGAAGCACCAAATAGTCTTCCCCGACCCCGCTGGATAGGCCGCGCGAACACGCTCGACAAAATCAACGAGTCCCGCCTGATTCTCGGGCTCCATAGGCTCGCCGCCCAGAATCGTCAGGCCGTCAATAAAGGGATGATCGAGGCTCTCGATAATCTTGTCCTCGACGGCACGATCAAACGGCTCGCCCGCGGCAAAGTCCCACGCGACGGAGTTAAAGCAATTCTTGCAGCCACGACGGCACCCGCTCACAAACAGAGAAGTGCGGACGCCTTCTCCATCAGCAATGTCGAAATACTTAATGTTCGCGTAGTTCATAGGTAACTCTCCCGGGAGGCCGGGACATATCATCCCGTCCTCAAACATTCTCGGCCTGCGGCCTGCGAAACTGCGGGCGGGACGATATGTCCCGACCTCATGCAAAGGGTAACTCAATGAACGAAGCGAACATCGAGTATAGGGTTCGTGGTCTAATAAAAACTGAGTTGCGGCTCAACCGCCATCGCAAGTAAATCGCAGCTGCAGCCCGAATTATTTCCGCTAAGAACTTCGAGGAGTGAGCAGACCGCGTACTGCATCTCAGCTACGTCAACTTGGCTGCCCCGTAGCGAGGCCCCGGACCTTTGCTCGATATGAGTTCCACACGAACAGGAGGCGCCAGTGGCGCCTCCGTCGTGAGCCAGGACTGTCCGAAATAGCGAGTAAAGGTCCGGGGCCTCGCTACGGGGCAGCCTGGGATGGTTATTAGAGATGCAGCACGCGGTCGCGGATCTCCTCGGTTCGGCCCTGGTTCCAGAACTGGGTACCGATGTAGCCGCACGTACGACGAGCGACGTTCATCTTCTCCTGGTCTCGGTTGCCGCAGTTGGGGCACTCCCACACCAGCTTGCCATCGTCCTCAACAATCTTGATCTCGCCATCGTAGCCGCACACCTGGCAGTAGTCGCTCTTGGTGTTGAGCTCGGCGTACATGATGTTGTCGTAGATGTACTGCATCACGCGAATGACAGCCTTGAGGTTGTCCTGCATGTTGGGAACCTCAACGTAGGAGATAGCACCGCCCGGCGAAAGCTGCTGGAACATGCCCTCAAACTTAAGCTTGTCGAAAGCATCAATCTCCTCGGACACGTGGACGTGATAGCTGTTGGTAATGTAGCCCTTGTCCGTCACGCCCGGAATAATGCCAAAACGACGCTGCAGGCACTTGGCGAACTTGTAGGTCGTCGACTCCAACGGCGTACCGTACAGCGAGAAATCGATATCGCTTTCGGCCTTCCACTCGGCGCACTTGTCGTTCATGCGCTGCATGACGGCCATGGCAAACGGCGTGCCTTCCTTCTCGGTGTGGCTGTGGCCCGTCATGTACTTGACGCACTCATACAGGCCAGCATAGCCCAGGCTGATGGTAGAGTATCCGCCCACGAGCAGTTTGTCGATCGTCTCGCCCTTCTTCAGACGAGCGAGGGCGCCGTACTGCCACAAAATCGGTGCGGCATCCGAAAGCGTACCCATCAGGCGCTCATGACGGCACAGCAGGGCACGGTGGCACAGCTCAAGGCGCTCGTCGAAGATCTTCCAGAACTTGTCCATGTCCTGATGCGAGCTCAGCGCGACATCGGGCAGGTTGATGGTCACAACACCCTGGTTAAAGCGGCCATAGTACTTAGGTTTGGTCGGGTCATAGTTCAGCGCGTTGGCGACATTGTTAAAGCCGTTGCCCGAGCGGTCGGGCGTCAAGAAGCTGCGGCAACCCATGCAGGTGTAGCAATCGCCGTTGCCGGCGGTCTCGCCCTTAGACAGCTTGAGCTCGCGCATCTTCTTCTCGGAGATGTAGTCGGGCACCATGCGCTTGGCGGTGCACTTGGCAGCCAGCTGGGTCAGGTAGAAGTACGGGGAATTCTCGTGAACGTTATCGTCCTCGAGTACATAGATAAGCTTGGGGAATGCCGGGGTAATCCACACGCCGGCTTCGTTCTTAACGCCCTCGTAGCGCTGACGAAGCGTCTCCTCCACGATCATGGCAAGGTCGTGCTTCTCCTGCGCTGAGCGAGCCTCGTTGAGATACATGAAGACCGTCACGAACGGCGCTTGGCCGTTGGTGGTCATAAGGGTCACGACCTGATACTGAATCGTCTGGACGCCGCGACGGATCTCGTCACGCAGGCGGTCCTCAACAACCTCGCGGACCTTTTCGGGAGATGCGGAAACGCCGAGCTCCTCGAGCTCGCGGGCGACCTCGCCGCGAATCTTTTGACGGCTCACCTCGACGAACGGGGCAAGATGGGTCAGCGAAATCGACTGGCCACCGTACTGGGAGGAAGCAACCTGGGCGATGATCTGCGTCGCGATGTTGCAAGCCGTCGAGAAGCTGTGCGGCTTCTCAATCAGCGTACCCGAGATAACAGTACCGTTCTGGAGCATATCCTCCAGGTTCACCAGGTCGCAGTTATGCATGTGCTGGGCAAAGTAGTCCGAATCATGGAAGTGGATCAGACCCTCATTGTGAGCATCCACGATCTCCTGGGGCAGCAGCACACGCTGAGTCAGGTCCTTGGAAATCTCGCCGGCCATGTAGTCACGCTGAACGGAATTGACGGTCGGGTTCTTGTTGGAGTTCTCCTGCTTGACCTCTTCGTTGTTGCACTCGATGAGCGACAGAATCTTGTCGTCGGTCGTGTTCTTCTGGCGCTTCAGGCTCTGAACATAGCGATAGATGATGTAATGGCGAGCGACCTCGTAGCAGTCGAGACGCATGATCTCGTCCTCGACCAGATCCTGAATCTCCTCGACCGACACGGTGTGGCCCGCGTTCTCGCATGCCTCGGCGACGTTTTGCGCCGCATAAACCACCTGGCGGTCGGTAAGACGAGAGCCCTCCTCGACCTCCAAGTTGGCGGCGCGAATCGCATTGACGATCTTATCGATGTCAAAGACAACCTCGGTGCCGCTGCGCTTGATGATCTTCATCCTCTTGCCTCTTTCGCGTCGTAGTCTCATTGCGTTTCAGAGCCAAACGATGCCCGGCAGGGCTTGTCCCCGTCTTGCGGCGCCGTCGCGCAATCTGTGTTCTCGATAAACCATAAGCCTCCATGCGGACATTCCCAAGAGCCGATCAAGCGGCTCAAGGACACGTTCAAAAGAGGCAGTTAAGGTCTTCGTTCTCTGTCCGCCATCTATCATACGACAAAGAGGCATCTATATCCTGTATTCTTTTTTTAGGTCAAACACAACATATAGTGTTTCAGCAGGTCAAAGCAATTAGTCATTTTGCAGACGCATTAAAAATGAGGGGTATTTGACAAGTCGGTAAAACGTTACCAACACGGCTACCTGCATGGCAGTTATAAAACCCCCTTAGTCAAGCCGCTGACAAATCCTACCAAAACCAAGCCGCTCACGCCAAAAGAATCCAAAAGATTATGCTTGACCAACATGTTGCGGTCGTGCCTTGCCGAGCCTCATGCAACCGCGGCACGAATCCTTGAAAGATATGTGTATGCAAACGGAGAAGACGAGAGTTTCCTCGGATGACTACTGAGAAGCATCCCGGAAGATCAAAAACTCGAAATTTGGTGACGTATTTGGCGACCCATTTGGCGACCAAAACAAAACAGCCCAGAGGCGATGCCTCTGAGCTGCGAACATTTGGTGGGCGTTAGAAGATTTGAACTTCTGACCTCTTCCGTGTCAGGGAAGCGCTCTCCCCCTGAGCTAAACGCCCAAATGGAGCGGACAACGGGGCTCGAACCCGCGACCCCAACCTTGGCAAGGTTGTGCTCTACCAACTGAGCCATGTCCGCCTGCGAGGATTTAATATACGGGATGATCCACCCAAATGCAAGAACTTTTTTTGAAAAGTTTTGCGACGCCCTCGCGAACCTCGCGAAGACATCAGCCGCCGCGGAAGGCGCAGGCAAACGCAAGCTCGCCGCAAGAGACCCCTACATCTCACCGAGCATGATCCAGGCAGAGCTGTCCTGCGCGAGCTTACCGTCTGCAAGCGGTGATGAGGCGAGCAGGACCCTGCCCGCAGGCAGCTCCACGGGCGCTGCACCGAAGTTCGTCACACACGCCCAGCCGTTGTCGCGGCGATAGGCGATGACGCCGCCCTCAGCGCCCTCGGCACCATCCGCAAGGCCGGTGCGCCCGTCAAGATCGAGCCACGCAAGATCGTTGGCGCACCCGCGCAGCTTGCGCCGCAGCCAGAGGGCGTCACGATAGAGCGCAAGCATCGATGTCGGGTCCGCTTCTTCCCTATCGGCAGCATAATAGGAGAACCATGCAGGCTGCGGCAGATGAGGCGCCGCATCGGCGTCTGCCGGCGAAAACCCAAACGATCCGCCCTGCGCGGGATCGTCCGCCGCCACCCACGGCAGGGGCACACGACAGCCGTCGCGCCCCTTCTCGCGCTTCGGTCCGCGCGTATTGGTCGCAGTAGGATCTTCGAGTGCAGCCCACGGAATGTCAGCCACCTCAAAAAGGCCGAGCTCCTCACCCTGATACACGTATGCCGAGCCCGGAAGCGCCAGCTCGAGCAAAAGGGCCGCCCGCGCGCGGCGCTCGCCGAGTTCACGGTCCTCGTCATAAGACGACCCGTCGCGTAAGAGCCAGTCGAGCGCAATCTGGTGGTAGCGCGTCGCCTTGATTTGCGGCAGGGCATAGCGCGTCGCCACGCGCGGCACGTCATGGTTGGAGAGTACCCAGGTCGAGGCAGAATTGGATTCGATAGCCGCCTTCAAGCCCTCCTCGATTGCAGCGTGCATGTCATCATAGGTCCAAGTGGCCTTGGCAAACTCAAAGTTGAATGTCTGGCCAAGCTCGCTGGGACGCGCGTAGAGATACTGGCGCTCGGGCAGCACCCACGCCTCGGCAACGGCGCTGCGTGGCGGATTATAGCGGTCGAACACGCGGCGCCACTCGCGATAGATCTCGTGAACCTCGTTGCGATCCCACAGCGGATGGGTGCCGTCGTCAACCATGTCATCGCCCTCGGCGAGATGCCACTGGTCGAGATCATCGCGGTCGAGATCCTTGGCGAGACCGTGTGCCACATCAATGCGAAAGCCATCGACGCCTCGATCGCTCCAAAACGCCAGAACATCGCAAAAGAACGCGCGAACCTCGGGGCATGACCAGTCAAAGTCCGGCTGCTCGGGCGTAAACATGTGCAGATACCACTGACCGTCCGCAACACGCGTCCAGGCGGGGCCGCCAAAGTTGGCATTCCAATTGGTGGGAGGCAGCTCGCCATGCTCGCCGCGACCATCGCGGAAGATATAGCGGGCGCGCTCGGGCGATCCGGGGCCGGCGGCAAGAGCGGCTTTGAACCAGGGGTGCTGGTTGGACGAATGGTTGGGCACGATGTCGACGATGACCTTGATGCCGCGCGTGTGAGCCGCGGCGATCATGTCATCGAAGTCGTCAAGCGAGCCGAGACGTTGGTCGACATCGCAGTAGTCCGCCACATCATAGCCGCCATCGACAAGAGGCGATGGGTAAAACGGGCTCAGCCAGATGGCCTCGATACCCAGCCGCTCAAGATAGTCCATCTGCTGGGTAATGCCCGCGATATCGCCCAAACCCGAACCAGTCGAGTCCTTAAACGAGCGCGGGTAGATCTGATAGATCGCGGCATCGGACATCCATGGGCGCGACGAGGACTTTTCTGTAGCCATGGGATGAGTCTCCCTTGCAACGAGGTTTTGCGAGATGCCCACGATGATACGCCCAAAGCGGACATTCGCGGCAAACAACGCCACAGCCACGCCCCAAAACGCTCCCTCTCGGGTTCGAGCCTCCTGGGACGAATCGATCGATTAGTGAAAAGAACGGAAGACTTACTCCCCGGCCACGACAGCGAGCGGGCTCCGGGTGCCCCAGGTTGCCGCGAAAGAGGAGGGAAGCGTACTTTATGTACGCGACCGACGATTGAGGGGCAAGATGGGGTGCCCGGGGCCCGCGCAGCGTCAACAAAAAACGCGGTTCGTTAGAACCGCGTAAGATAGTTGGAGCGGACAACGGGGCTCGAACCCGCGACCCCAACCTTGGCAAGGTTGTGCTCTACCAACTGAGCCATGTCCGCATATGTAAAACAAAACGTGCGCCGGAGCGCCCGGATGTTGCCTGGAGGCGAAGCCCGGATTCGAACCGGGGGTAAAGGCTTTGCAGGCCTCTGCCTTACCACTTGGCCACTTCGCCGAAAAAGGACCGCTTGAGACGGTCCGGAAATGCAATGGAGCGGACAACGGGGCTCGAACCCGCGACCCCAACCTTGGCAAGGTTGTGCTCTACCAACTGAGCCATGTCCGCTTGCGGGTTATTAATTTACGCGAGTTACCCAAAAGACGCAAGTACTTTTTTCAAAAAAGTTGTTCGCCACATGCTCTTGGCAGATAAACATGCCAAAACGATTTACTAGGCGCACGATTCCAACGTTCCGCTAAACAGCTTTACCATCCGAACGCGCGTACCGGCACCATCAGTACGACGGGTAACCTCCACGTTGTCGACCAACATGCGCATGAGCTTGATTCCACGCCCGCGTTCCTCAGTCGTAACCGGTTCACTCGACCCGTCGATCGAATAGCCCGCCCCACGGTCGACAACCTCAATCACGACACGATCGCCATAGGCCTGAACCGTCAGGATGCATCCGATACCACCCGCATGGTCATACGCGTTGCCCAGCGCCTCGCCCGATGCCAATGCGACGTCATAGCGCTCATCACGCCTCAGGGGAAGCGATTCGAGTAGCTCGGCAATACGATGACGATAGTATGGAAGGTTCTCGATACCCTGGCGCACCTCGACACTCTTGCTCCAGCGAGGCAATTCCCCCACCGGAATGGCAGGAATCGACTCCCGAGCGAAGCCCGCAACATGGAGGATGTCGACAAGTCGGGCAATCTCCAAAAAGCGAATGACCTCATCGGAGGCGTTAACGAGCGAAAGCAGGCCCTCTCGCCTCATGAGCTCTCTGGCGCGTGTAAGCAAAAACGCCAAACCCGTCGAGTCGATAAAGCCCACGGCGTGGCAATTG
This sequence comes from Coriobacteriaceae bacterium, assembly GCA_902835305.1. Classification (GTDB taxonomy): domain Bacteria; phylum Actinomycetota; class Coriobacteriia; order Coriobacteriales; family Coriobacteriaceae; genus Collinsella. The sequence continues at coordinate 44,776 of CADFMD010000001.1, read as the reverse complement.
ATGACAACGCGGCGCACGCCCCGGTCGATCAAATTATCCAACCGTCGGCGCAGCGCGGGCACCGAGGCGATGTCGACATCACCCGGTGGCGTCAAAACCGCTATGTCATTCCACTCATTCATACGACCATGGTTCCCCAAAAGAGCTCGCTCGATGCACACATATCTACAACCGTGTAGGTTTCGCCCCTCAAGCGTCGCAGCCTACGATCGGCCCCGTAAAAACTCAAGGGAAACCAACGCGATATCATCGTCCAGCGCCGACTCGGTAAAGCGGTCAAGCTCGCTCAAGACCTTACCGCAGATTCCCGATACGCCCTCACCCGAAACAGAGAGCAAAAGATCGCGAAGGCGTTGCTCGCCAAAGAAAGCACCAGAGCGATCGCGCGCTTCGATCGTTCCGTCGGTATACATAAAGAGCATGTCACCAGGAGCGAACGTAAAGACGCCCGTCTCGTACACCATGCTCTCAAAGGCACCGATCACGCCCGATTGACACCCAAGGAGCTCCACTTCTCCCCCGCAGGTCTCGCCGCCACCAAGCGGCGTCGACGACGGCCGAATGACCATAGTGGGAGGATGTCCCGCAGAGCAATAGGTAGCGCGACCCGCCTTAAGATCGATCTTGGCGATAAACGCCGTCACAAACGTCTCGACTCTCGAAAAGCCCATGAGCATGCTATTGAGCGAGCGAGCCATGCGGGCAGGCCCCGCACCCTCCCAGGCATAGGCCGTCAGCGCCGTCTTGACGAGCGCCGACATCGACGCCGCCTCGATTCCCTTGCCGGACACATCTCCCAAAATCATAACGGCGCAATCATCGGGAAGACGAACAAGCGTATAGAAGTCACCGCCGACCAGCGCCGAATTCGTTGCCGATAGATACACCGAATCGGCGGCGATTCCCGGAACGTCACCAAGCGAATTTCTCATGCCGATCTGAAGCGTCTGAGCGATATGACGCTCCTCGCGCTTTTGAGACTCACCCTCATAGATCAGCTCAAAATCGTGAGCAAAATGCACCATGTAGTCGTATTCAAGGTCGTCGATTGGTTCCTGGCTGCCATCACGGAGCAGCAAGGCGCGCGTTGTCGGCCCCTTTGCGACATCAGCGTGAACGATCGCATCGTTGTTTCGCTTGTCATCCGCCTCCGAGCGATAGCGCCCCGCCTCGATACCGGAGTCGACATACAGTCCCTGACACGGCAGGCCGTGGGCTCTCAGCCATGCACCCATAGGCGTGGATTCATCCACGCGCGTTAGGCGCACGTGCTTGAGATCGTCAGCGCTCGTCCCGCCCAGCACCGACGTCTCGAACCCATCGGAAGCTGATCCCAGGCGCGCTGCCGGCGTCGTGACAGAAAAGAAGAGCGACTCCGGATCGCCCGGCAACGCTACGCGACTGCCGCCCTCAAAATCGATGACATAGGTTTCGAGACCCGCATCATACTCCACGGGGCAAAAATGACAGTTGAGCACGGCGCAAATTTCCGACGATACCGCGCGCGAAGCGACGACGGGATCATCAAGATAGGTAAAAAGCTCATCGCGCAGCACGTTGAGCGAACGACCAAGTTCTGCCGTGCGGCGCGAACGTAAGCTCGACGCCATGCCGACCATCTGAATAGACAGGTAATCGCAGATGACCTCGAGCACGTTAAGGTCATAGGCAAGTGGCGCCTGTGGACGTTTCCAACCGACCTCCAACACACCGAGCGCCTGCGTGCCGTAAAACACGGGAAGACAGATCTCACTGCGATACGGAGGCATATCCTGCACGCGCAGCAAGTGTTTGGAACGATTGTCCAAATCAATGAACATACCCGAAGCAACCCGGTCGCCCTCAAGGTCCTGCTGGATCGACAGACGACAGGCACGCGACTCACGAAGCACGTAGGTCGGAATGCCCGCGCCGTACGGCATAAATTCGGGAAGGTAGCTATCATGCAGCTCCTTGGAAACACCGCGGAGCTTAAAACCGCCGCTCTCAGAAAAATAAATCGCAGCTCCAGAGGCATCGAGCGTTCCGACGAGCCGATTCAAAACGGTATCGAGCAAGCTGGGGAGCTCATCGGAGCCCACGGTACTCATAATGACCGAAAGGGTACCCGAAAGGCGTTTATTCGCCACCCTAAGCTCCGATAGCGCACGTTTGAGCTGACGATCGTGGGAATACTGCTCTTCGATGCTGTGAAGCGCCACCAGGACGCGCGGCGCGCGGCGTCCAAAGATACGCGGAGGCGTAACGGAACCTGCGCGAACCAAGACGGGAATAAAGGACCCGTCGCTCAGCTTGAGCATCAGCTCGCTCTCGCAGCCATCGGTCTCAAACGGCAGACGATGTTCGGTCGCGCGCTCAAAGGCAGACGAGTACAGAACGTCCTTGACATCACCGTTGATGACGTCAGCGCGCTCCTCGCACATCAGATCGAGCAAACGATTATTCACATGAAGGATGGTTCCGTCGAGCTCACAAATGATGACAGCATCGCTCGTGATCTCGACCAGTTGGGCAACGTCTGCCCACTCGTTGCGCTCAAGCGTTTCCATCGTGGACCTCACCGTCTATCGGTAACAAAAAAGCCTCCGAAGAGGCTTCTCAAATGCGATGGTGTCGGAGGCGGGACTTGAACCCGCATGACCAAAAAGCGGTCACTAGCACCTCAAGCTAGCGCGTCTGCCAATTCCGCCACTCCGACATGCTATGTTGTTGATCCGCGGTTCGCTTTGTTAGACCCGCGCGTTCAACGAGGAAGATAATAACCTATGATTCGAGAACTGTGCAAGCACTTTTTTCAAAAAAGTTTACGAATTTGTAAATGCGCAGGTAGATCCGTATGCCCGGTCCCGAATCGGTGTTGCCTCCCGGCGCGTCCTCGGGCATGGGCGATATTTTGCTACGCACTTCGTGCTGCAAAATATCGCTCCCCCTGCGGAATGCGCCGGGAGGCAACACCGATCCGGGACCTGCTAATACGTACTTCAGGCACAATTCTCAAGCATATTCTGGGGCTGATAAGAATTTAGTGGCTCGGCTTTGCCGAGCCCTTATATAAGGAGGCCGGAGCCAAAGCTCCGGCCTCACTAACTTACCTATTAGATTAAGTGAGCGATCAAGGAATCTCACTCCCCTCTGCCGCGTTACCGCAGGGTCCACCCTGGTGTTACTTTTCAGAACATTCCGCAGGACGCAAGTAACCCCCGCCGCACGAAGTGCGCAGCGGGGGTTACTTGCATGTCCGAGGACGTTCTGAAAAGTAACACCAGGGCGGGCCCGGACGAAAACAACCGACTACAGGTCGATGTGCGATTCCTTGATCGGGAACGGCTCGGCGAAGTGGCAGGCGCAGCAGTGGCCCGGGGCAACTTCCTTAAACTCAGGAAGCTTCTCTGAGCAGATGCCCTGCGCGATCGGGCAGCGCGTGTGGAAACGGCAGCCGGTCGGCGGATCCAGCGGCGACGGCGGATCGCCGGCGAGGATGATACGCTTGCGGGTCTTCTGGATATCCGGATCGGGCACCGGCACAGCAGATAGCAGTGACTGCGTGTACGGATGGTGAGGCTCGCTATAGAGCGTCTTCCAGTCCGAAACCTCGACCATCTTGCCCAGATACATAACGGCAACGCGATCGGAGATGTGCTGCACGACGGACAGGTCGTGGGCGATAAACAGATACGCCGTACCAAACTTGTCCTGAAGTTCCTTGAGCAGGTTCAGAACCTGGGCCTGAATGGAAACATCCAGAGCGGAAACGGGCTCGTCGCAGATGATCAGCTTGGGCTTCAAAGCGAAGGCGCGGGCGATGCCGACACGCTGACGCTGACCGCCCGAGAACTCGTGCGGGTAGCGGTTGATGTGCTCGGGGTTCAGTCCAACGACGTCGAGAAGCTCGCGAACACGCTCGATACGCTCCTCCTTGGTGCCCACGCCGTGAATAGTCATGGGCTCGGAGACGATCTCGCCGATGGTCATACGGGGGTTCAGCGAAGCATAGGGGTCCTGGAAGATGAACTGCATCTCGCGACGCATGTCCTTGATCTCATGCTTGCTCATCTCGGCAACATCTTTGCCCTGGAAGAACACCTTGCCGGCAGTCGGCTGGGTCAGGCGCATAATCGTGCGGCCCGTGGTGGACTTACCGCAACCAGACTCGCCAACCAGACCAAAGGTTTCGCCAGGATAAATCTCAAACGAGATGTCGTTCACAGCAGAGACGACGCGCTTGGAAAAGCGCTTGGCGAACATGCCGGACTCGGCGGGGAATTCCTTAGAGAGGTGCTCGACCTTCAGCAGCGGAGTGCGCTCGTTCTTATCTGCCATTTACGCCTCGCCTCCCTTCTCGGAATCCTTGCGCGTACGGGACGTCGCAGGAGCATTCTTGAGGAACTCGGGGTCGCCGGAGTAGTGGCACGCGGAATAATGGCCAGACTCAGTGACAACACGCTCAGGACGCTGCTTGCGGCACTTATCGGTCGCATAGGGGCAACGAGGCGAGAACACGCAACCCTCGGGCAGGTTCATGAGCGAGGGCGGATTGCCGTGAATCGGCGTCAGCGGCTTCTTCTCATCGATAGCCTGCTCCGGGATGGAGCGGATAAGGCCCCAGGTGTAGGGATGACGGCTCTCGTAGAAGATCTCTTCAGCAGTACCGAACTCGACGGGACGGCCGGCGTACATAACCATGATCTTATCGGCCATATCGGCGACAACGCCAAGGTCGTGGGTGATCATGATAATGGCGTTGCCGTTCTTCTCCTGCATTTCCTGCATCAGCTCAATAATCTGAGCCTGGATGGTAACGTCCAGAGCAGTCGTGGGCTCATCGGCAATCAGGATATCGGGATCGCAGGCAAGCGCCATGGCAATCATGACGCGCTGACGCATGCCACCAGAGAACTGGTGCGGATACTCGTTGACGCGCTTCTCGGGCTCGGGAATGCCAACGAGGTCCAAAAGCTCGGTGGCTCGCTTGAGCGCCTCCTGCTTGGAGTAGCCACGGTGCAGACGAAGTCCCTCGCCCACCTGCTTGCCGATCTTATAGACCGGGTTCAGGGAGGTCATAGGATCCTGGAAGATCATCGCGATATCGTTGCCGCGAATATGCTGCATTTCTTCCTCGGTCATCTCGAGGATAGAACGACCGCGGTAGCGAACGTCGCCGCCCTCAATCTTTCCCGGAGGCATCGAGATGAGGCCCATGATGGTCATGGCGGTCACGGACTTACCAGAGCCGGACTCACCGACGACACCCAGGGTCTCACCGCGATCGAGCGTGTAGGACACGCCATCGACAGCGCGAACAACGCCATCCTCGGTGTGGAAATACATCTTAAGGTCATCGACCTCGAGCAGATGCTGGCCCTCGGGAACCGGCTGGTCCTTCAGGTCCACATAGTTCTTGTTCTTCTTCATCCTTATGCGTCCTTCATCTTGACGTCGAGGGCGTCGCGCAGACCGTCACCCAGCAGGGTGAAGGCGAGCACCGTCGAGAGAATTGCCAAACCGGGCATGATCATCATCCAGGGAGCAGTCAGAAGATACTGCTGACCGTCCTGAATCATGGAGCCCCACGAAGGCGTAGGCGGAATAACGCCCATGCCGAGGAAGGACAGAGCGGACTCGGTCAGAATGGCGCCACCGATGTTCATGGTCGCGTAGACCACGATGGAAGCAACGGAGTTCGGGAAAATATGGCGCATTACGATGCGGGCATCGGATGCACCCATGGCGCGAGCGGCGTCAACATAGTCGTTCTCTTTGACCGTTAGGATCGCAGATCGGAAGACACGGGCAATCGAGGGCCAGCCGAGAATACCGATGGCGATGAAGACATTCTGAAGACCACGACCGATAACGGCAATCATGGCAACAACGAACAGCACGTACGGGAACGCCAGGAAGATGTCCGCACAGCGCATGATGATCGTATCCCAGATGCCGCCATAGAAACCGGCCAGGGCGCCCATGACCAGACCGATCACCGTAGAGATGGCGGTGGCCATAATACCGACGGAAAGCGAAACGCGTGCACCGTAGATAACACGGACGAGAATGTCACGACCAAGAGAGTCGGTGCCAAACGGGTGCTCGGCACACGGAGCCAGCAGCGAAGTCTCGGCCATGGTGGTCGAGTCAGAAGCCGTAGGAGAGCCGAGCCAGGGCTTAGCCCACAGATCGGCGGTCAGGGCGACCACAACAACGATGATGATCCAGCAGACACCGATAACGGCGAGCTTGTTCTTACGAAGACGCTTAAAAGCGTCGCCCCACAGCGTGCGGGACTTGGCGGGAGCAGATGCGGCCTTGGTGGCGGTAGCCTGCTCCTGAGACTGAGAATCAGTTTCCTGCATGAGACGTACCTCCCTTAGGCCTTATCCGACGGACCGCCAAGGCGGATGCGCGGGTCGAGGAATGCATAGCTAATGTCGACGAGCAGGTTGATCACCATAACGACGACAACAATGAGCGTAACGCCGCCCATAACGATGGGCCAGTCGCGCATGCTAATGGCGCGGTAGACCTCGAAGCCGATGCCGGGCCAGTTAAAGACCGTCTCGGTCAGGATGGCGCCCGAAAGCATGCCGCCGAAGTCGACACCAATATAGGTAACGACGGGGATGAGTGCATTCTTAAGCGCATGCTTGATAATGATCGCGCGATTGGAGAGACCCTTGGCCTTTGCCGTACGGATGTAATCCTGGTTCATGACGTCAAGCAGCTGCGAGCGCATAATGCGGGCGGCATAAGCGGTCGAAACCGAAGCCAGCGTAATGGTCGGAAGCACATAGTGCATCCAATCCTGATACTGAGAGCTGGAACCGCCGGCACCCGAGATCGGCATGGAGAATGCACCGCCCGTGGCGTCCTTGAGAATGACGCCAAAGAACAGCTGCAGCAACATACCGAGCCAGAAGGCCGGGACGGCAACGAGAATCGACGTGGTGAGCGTTACCAAAATATCCCAGAAGGAATAACGCTTGACCGCCGAAATGATACCCGCACCGATACCCATGATTGCCTCGAGCACGATAGCGCACGCGGCAAGTTTGACCGTATACGGATACTTCTGGGCAAAGATTTCCGCAACCGGCAGCTTGCGCTGGTACGAATTGCCCAGATCGCCATGAAGCAGGCCGTTCATGTAATACAAGTAACGGTCCACGAGCGACGTTTGAACGGGGTCGCCGTTCTCGTCAAGGATCGCGTTGCCGTCCTCGTCCGTCTGGACCAGGTGATAGCGAACGCGAAGCTGAAGCTCTACCTCGGGGGACAGAGCCTTGTCTCCACCGATCAGCTTGATCGGATCTCCCGGCACGATATTCTGGAGGGCGAACAGAATCAGCGTAACGCCCAAAAACACCGGGATGAACTGAAGCACACGTTTAACGATGTACTTACCCATACCACTCCCCTATCTAGGGATTAACCTAAATGGGATGCCGATCGCCAGACCGGCATCCCAAAATTACCATCAGCCAGTTTACCCCAGGTTAGGGAGAACTGTATGTTTCCCATGAGGTCTACGTAAATACTTGACCCTCACGGAAGCTGCAAAACCCTTAGGCGAGCTCGGCGGTACCCAGATCGGCGTGCTTCTGCGGATCAACATAGAGATGCTTGACGCGGTCAGAGCCAGCGATGGTGTGCGTGTAGAACATCACCGGGATAACCGGGCAGTCAGCGGCGACCATGGCGTCGGCCTCCCGCATCTTGGCGATGCGCTCCTCGTCATCAACCGTGGTGCGGGCCTCGTCGACCTTGGCATCGAACTCGGGGTTGCTGTAACCGGAGCGGTTGTCGCCACCGAGGGAGTCGGAGTGGAACAGCGGGTACAGGAAGTTGTCCATGATCGGGTAATCGGCGATCCAGCCCAGACGGCCGAACTGATAGTTGAAGTTCTGATACTGCTCGAGCAGGGCAGACCACTCAGGGGTATCGGAGACAGCGGTAACGCCAACCTTGGCGAGGTCGCCGATGATGGACTCCATGATCTCCTTGTGACCACCGTCCTGGTTGTAGGAAAGGGTCACATTAATGCCACGATCGCCGTTAGCGCCAGCGGGAGCGACCTTGTCGAGGTACTCGTTAGCCTTGTCGACGTCATAGGCGCAGAACTCCCATGCGCCCTCCTTGTAGCCGGCGATTCCCGGAGGAACGATGCCGTCAGCGGGGGTACGGGTACCCTTGAAGATGGTCTTGCAGATGGCCTCACGGTTGATGGCCAGGGAGATGCCCCTGCGCAGGTCGGCGTTATTGAACGGCTCGGCCGTGGTGTTGCAGGTCAGATAGTACGTGGAAGGCTCGGCACCGAGCAGCATATGCTCGCCGTCACCCATGGTGTAGCCGTCCTTGGACTCGCCACGGTCCTTCTTTGCGGCGTCGATCTGAGCAACGGGAACGTCGCAGACATCGAGGTTACCGGCCTGGAACTCCTTGTAAGCGGTCTCCATGTCCTTGATGACCTGGAAGTGGATGGCGTCGATCTTGGCCTTGTCGCCATAGTAATCGTCAAACTTCTTGAGGTTGATCTCCTGACCATCCTCCCACTTGCCGTCCATCATGAACGGGCCGTTACCGACCGGGGCAAGGTAGAAGCTCTTGACATCGGACTCGGCGCACTCGGGAACCGGGGACAGAGCCGGGTGAGAGGCGACGAAGGGGAAGTCGGCGTAAGCGGAAGACAGCTTGACGACGAGGGTCTCATCGTCGGGGCAAGTAACACCGCTGAGCTCGGTAGCGTTGCCGGCAAGCAGATCGTCATAGCCCTCGACCATGGAAAGGTGGTAGGAGACCTCGGAAGGACCATACTCGGTAGCGATGGCCGACTTGGTGTTGACCAGGCGCTCCCAACCGAGCTTGAAGGACTTGGAAGTAACGTCGTCACCGTTGTGGAACTTGGCCTTCTTGATCTTGAAGGTGAACTCGGTGGCGTCGTCGTTAGCCTCAAAGGACTCGCAAGCCAGCGGAACGATCTCGCCCTTCTCGGGGTCGTACTCCGTCAGAGCGTCGAAGAGCTGGTACTCGACCTGAGTGCCCTGATCCTCCTGGACGTTGTAGGGGTCGATGCAGACCGGGTTGTTGATGTAGAAGTTCAGCGTCGAACCGGAGTCAGATCCGGAAGCGTCGCCGCCCTTCTTGCCGCACGCGGCAAGAAAAGCCATGGAGCTCGCAGCGAGGGTGCCGCCAACAAAGGCGCGACGACCCATAACGGGCTGGTGGAACATAGAATCAGCCATGCCATCCTCCTTATGAGATAGGACAAAGTGAATTCGGCCGGGCAACGTCGAGACAGCCCATTCGAACCATTCAAACGCGGTCCGCCGTTATGGCTGGTTATGCAGTGCGGACCAACGTTTCGCAATACAGTAGCGCATTTTATGCACAATATGGCGCTAATTCCGGTTAACGGTCGAGAATTTCTTTAGTTAGGCGAAGTATGTGGGGATATTTTGACTCTATTACAAGTCTGTAAACAAAAAGGGCCCCGCACATGCGGGACCCTTTACAAACGTATATACGCCGATGCTTAGTAGCCGACGATGCCCTGCGGGAAGAAGAACATGCACAGAACGACACACACAGCAAAAACGACGGCCATAATTACCGTCAGGCGATCGAGGTTCTGCTCCATGACGCCCGTGGCAGAGCTGGAGTTATACAGCGAGCTAGCGATCATATCCGAAACGCCGGTACCCTTACCGGAGTGCATCAGGACGAGAATCGTCAGCGCCACGGCAGAGATAGCCCAAACGACAAACAGAAGAATCTGGAACGGACCCATAGATAAGCTCCTTAATAGAACAATTTAAACTCCAGTACTGTACCACAACCCCCAACACTCCCCCACCTGCCATTTAGGGACGGGTTAGAAATGGCAGAAATACCAAAAAGGGGGTCGTCCGGTTGTGGACAACCCCCTTACTAGAAAACGGTATTTGTTTTCTATTAGGCCTCGGTGGCGAGCACGCGGCCCGTCATCTCGGCGGAAGGCTCAATACCAGCCATCGTGAGCATGGTCGGGGCGATATCGGAAAGACGGCCATCCTCGATACCGGTGAGCTTGGCCTTATCATCAACGATGATGAACGGCACGCGGTTGGTGGTGTGAGCCGTAAACGGATGCTTGGAACCGTCGGAAGCAACGTCAAACATGTGATCGGCGTTGCCATGGTCGGCGGTAATCAGCGCAAAGCCGCCCTTGGCGAGAATCGCCGGGACAACCTTGGACAGAGCATCGTCAACAGCCTCGACGGCCTTAACGGCGGCGTCGAAGACACCGGTGTGACCAACCATGTCGCAGTTCGCGAAGTTCACGATGTAGAAATCAGCGCGATCCTCGTTGATGGCGGCGACGAGCTTCTCAGTAACCTCGGGAGCGCTCATCTCGGGCTGCAGATCGTAGGTAGCGACCTTGGGGGAAGCGACGAGCACGCGCTCCTCGCCCTCCTTGGGCTCCTCGATGCCACCGTTGAGGAAGAACGTCACGTGAGCGTACTTCTCGGTCTCGGCGGTGTGCAGCTGCTTCAGGCCATTGGCTGCGATGACGTCGGCCAGAACGTTCTCGGGGAACGTCTTGGGGAAGGCGACCTCGACGTCAAACGTCGGATCGTACTCGGTCATCGTCACAAAGTGCGAGAGCTTGATCTGCTCGCGCTCAAAGCCGTCGAACTCCTTGTCCGTGAACACGCGGGTCATCTGACGGGCGCGGTCGGGACGGAAGTTGAAGAAGATGGCCGCGTCACCCTCGTGGATGCCCTCGTTGTGGGCAGCGAAGGGCTCGACGAACTCGTCGCCGCGCGGGTCCTTCTCGTAGTAGGCCTTGATACCGGCAACGGGATCGGTATCGGCGTCGGACGCATTGACCATGACGTCGTAGGCACGCTGGATGCGCTCCCAACGGTTGTCGCGGTCCATGGCCCAATAGCGGCCCGAAACGGTGGCGACGCGAGCGTCGCAACCGGTCTCCTCGGAAATCTTAGCCAGGAAGGCGCAGAACTCGCTCATGTAGCCGGCACCGGACTGCGGGTCGACATCGCGACCATCCATAAAGGCGTGGACGCGAACGCTCTTGACGCCATGCTGGGCAGCCATCTTGACCAGGGCCTCGACATGGTTCATGTGAGAATGAACGCCGCCGGGGCTCATAAGGCCCATGAGGTGCAGGGTCTTGCCTTCGGCCTTGACATCGTCCATGGCCTTGACGAAGACCTCGTTCTTGGCGATAGAGCCGTCCTTGATAGCGTTATTGATGCGCGAAAGCTCCTGGAACACGATGCGGCCGGCACCGATGTTGAGGTGACCTACCTCGGAGTTGCCCATCTGACCGTCGGGAAGGCCCACGTCCTCGCCCGAAGCACCGAGCGTGGTGTGGGGATACTGAGCGTACAGGCTATCAAGGAAGGGCGTCTTGGCAGCGGCGACGGCGTTCTCGCCATCGGCCGGAGCCAGGCCACAGCCGTCCATGATGATCAGAAGTGCAGGAAGATGACGCTGTGCCATATGTCCTACTCGCCTGCCTTAACGACCATAGAGGCGAAGTCGGCAGCCTTGAGCGAAGCGCCGCCCACGAGGGCGCCGTCAACGTCGGGCTTGGCGACGAGCTCGGCGATGTTGCCGGGCTTCGCGGAACCGCCGTAGAGAACGCGGATGCCGTTGGCGAGCTCCTCGCCGAACATCTCCTTGAGGGTCTCACGGATAGCGCCGCAGACCTCCTGAGCGTCCTCGGCGGTAGCGGTCTTGCCGGTGCCGATAGCCCAGATGGGCTCGTAGGCGACAACGACCTGCTTGGGGCAAGTGATCTCGAGACCCTCGAGACCAGCCTTGACCTGGTTCACGACGTGCTCGACATAGGTGCCAGCCTCGCGGACCTCGAGGGACTCGCCGCAGCAGAAGACGGGAACAAGACCGGCGGCAACGAGGGCCTTGGCCTTCTTGTTCTGGTCCTCGTCGGTCTCGTGGAAGTAGTCGCGACGCTCGGAGTGACCGATGATGCAGTAGGTGCAGCCAGCAGACTTGAGCATGTCGCAAGAGGACTCACCGGTGAAGGCACCCTTGGCCTCCCAGTACACGTTCTGTGCACCGAGGGCGATGGGGGCAGCCTGAATGCGGTCATGAACCGTGGTGATGTCGATGGTCGGAGGGCACACGAGCACCTCGACGCCGGCCGGAACCTCGGGCAGAGCCTGAGCCAGCTCGTCGGCGAGCTTGGCGGCCTCGGCGACGTCGTTGTTCATCTTCCAGTTACCAGCGATAAGAAGGGTGCGATTAGGCATCGAGAAGCGCCTCCACTCCGGGCAGGGCCTTACCCTCGACGAGCTCCATGGAAGCGCCACCACCGGTGGAGATCCAGCTCATCTTGTCGGCCAGGTTGAACTTGTTGACAGCTGCGACAGAGTCGCCACCGCCGATGATCGAGGTGCAGTCGGCCTCGGCAACAGCCTCGGCGATAGCCTGGGTGCCGTGAGCGAAGTTATCGAACTCGAAGACGCCCATGGGGCCATTCCAGAACACGGTCTTGGCGCCCTTGACAGCCTCGGCGTAGAGCTCCTCGGTCTTGGGGCCGATGTCCATGCCCTCACGATCGTCGGGGATAGCGTCGGAAGCGACAACCTCGGGGACAGCGTCCTCGCCAAAGTGATCGGCAACGCGGTTGTCGATGGGAAGCAGGATCTTAACGCCCTTCTCCTCGGCCTTCTTGAGCATCTCGCCAGCGCGCTCGACCCAGTCCTCTTCCTTGAGGGACTGACCGACGGTCAAGCCCTGAGCCAGGAAGAAGGTGTAGGCCATGCCGCCACCGATGATCAGGGTGTCAGCGGAGTCGATGAGGTGATCGAGAACGCCGATCTTGGAGGAAACCTTGGAACCGCCGACGATAGCGACGAAGGGACGCTCGGGCTCGGCGAAGATGCCGGTCAGCGTGTCGACCTCCTTCTCGAGCAGGAAGCCGGCGACGGCAGGCAGGTAAGCGGCGGGGCCCACGACGGAACCCTGGGCGCGGTGAGCGGTGCCGAAGGCATCGAGAACGAAGACGTCACCATAGGAAGCAAGCTTCTTGGCGATCTCGGGATCGTTCTTCTTCTCACGCTTATCGAAGCGGACGTTCTCGAGAACGAGAACCTTGCCCGGCTCGACGGCAGCGACAGCCTCGGCAGCCTTCTCGCCATAGGTGTCGGCGACGAAGGCGACGTCGAGACCAGAGAGCTCGGCGAGCTTCTTGGCGACGGGCTCGAGGGACAGCTCGGGCTGGAAGCCGGTGCCATCGGGACGGCCGAGGTGGCTCATGAGGATGACGCGAGCGTTGTGCTCAACGAGATAGTTGATGGTGGGCAGGGCAGCCTTGATACGGGTGGTGTCGCCAACGACGCCATCCTTGATAGGCACGTTGAAGTCAACGCGGACGAGAACGCGCTTGCCGTCGACATCGATGTCGCGGACGGTCTTCTTGGTAAAGGCCATGTTTGCTTCTACCTTTCGTACGTGTCTGCCTCCCATTACGGCAGACGATTTCCTATAAAAAGGGCGCGACCCTAGGGTGTAAGCCCTATAAGGCCGCGCCCTTCTTTAGACGCTCAACGAGCTATTCGCTAAAAGCTAAATTAAGCAACGAACTTCTCGAAGTACTTGATGGTGCGGACCATCTGAGAGGTGTAAGAGTTCTCGTTGTCGTACCAAGAGGTGACCTGAACGAGAGTCTGGCCGTTGCCGAGGTCAGAGCACATGGTCTGAGTGGCGTCGAAGATGGAGCCATGGGTCTCGCCGATGATGTCGGTGGAGACGATGTCGTCCTCGTTGTAACCGAAGGTCTCGGAGATGGTGGCAGCGTAGGCCTTCATAGCGGCGTTGACCTCGTCGACGGTGACCTTCTTGTCAACGACAGCGTAGAGGTTGGTGATGGAGCCGGTCGGCGTCGGGACGCGCTGGGCGGCACCGATGAGCTTACCGTTGAGCTCGGGGAGAACCAGGCCGATAGCCTTAGCAGCACCGGTGGTGTTGGGGACGATGTTGACGGCGCAGGCGCGGCTACGACGCTTGTTGCCCTTGCGCTGCGGGCCGTCGAGCGGCATCTGGTCGCCGGTCCAGGCGTGAATGGTGGTCATAATGCCGGACACGATGGGAGCGAAGTCGTTCAGACCCTTGGCCATCGGGGCGAGGCAGTTGGTGGTGCAGGAAGCAGCGGAGATGATGTTGTCCTCAGCGGTCAGCGTCTCGTGGTTGACGTTGTACACGATGGTGGGCAGATCGCTGCCAGCCGGAGCGGAGATGACGACCTTCTTGGCGCCAGCGTTGATGTGGGCCTGAGCCTTAGCCTTGCTGGTGTAGAAGCCGGTGCACTCGAGAACGACGTCGACGTCGAGGTCGCCCCAAGGCAGGTTGTTGGCGTCGGCCTCCTTGTAGATCTTGATCTCCTTGCCGTCAACGGTGATGGAATCCTCGCCAGCAACGACCTCGTGATCGCGAGCGTAGTTGCCCTGCGTGGAGTCGTACTTCAGCAGGTAAGCGAGCATATCGGGAGAGGTGAGGTCGTTGATAGCGACGATCTCGGAGCCCTCATGACCGAACATCTGACGGAAAGCCAGACGACCGATGCGACCGAAGCCGTTAATAGCAACCTTTACTGCCATTGTGTCTCCTTTCGTAAGGCCCCCGCGAGCTACAGCGCCCGCCGTTGAGGCCCACAAACTAACCACTCGCCTAATATACCTTTTTTTTGACTTGAATTTCACGAGAATGCTCGAAATTGAAAATCAAATTTACGTTAAAACGTTTTAAAGAGTAAAACAGCAGTTCAATCCCTATATAAGCAGTTTCGCTCAACTACCTGTTTGCTTCAATGAGCTTTTCAAGCCTCAAAACTCGATGGTAGAGGGCCGACTTCGACAAGGGAGGGTCAGCCATCTCCCCCAGATCGCGCAGTGACAGATCGGGATAGCGCTCGCGCAGGTCGCAAAAGACTGCTAAGGCGTCCGGAAGCGTGTCGCGTAAACCCCGCTGTTCGAGCTCATCGATCAACGCAAGCTGATGCTGGGCGGCACCCGCACTTCTGGTCTGATTGGCCAGCTCGGCATTCACGCGACGGTTTACGTCGTTCTTAACCAATTTGACCGCGCGCGCTTCCTCGATCTCGGCAACGCTGCGCTTGGCTCCGACCAGCTTTAGGAGCTGCTCGATCTCCTCGGCGCTCTTAATGTACACGGCATAGGACCCGCGCCGTGCGTTGACGCGCGCATGGACCCCAATCTGCTCCAGCAGATCGCAGAGCCCCTTGGCATATTGCTCGCCCTGCACCGCGATCTCCAAATGAAAGTCGCCGCGGGGATCGGCCACGAAACCGCCGGCGATGAGCGCGCCGCGGATGTAGGCAAGTCTGCAGCAGGGACGGGCAACGATGTGCCGGGGAACACCGGCGACGAGCCCTCCCCTGCGGTCTAGAATGCCCAGCAGCACCAGAGCCTTGTCCAGGTCGGGTTGATCGGGCAGGGTAATGAGATAGTTACGGACCTTATGCAAGACCGATTTACGAACGGTGAATTCCGTTTTGAGCTTAAGGATACGATGCGTCAGCGTGATCATCGTGCGCGCGACGGCGCCCGTCTCGGTCGCGACCGTCAAACGATACCGCCCGGAGCCGGCCAGCGAAAGTGTACCGCTCACACGCGTCAGGGCGGCAAGCGTCGACAAATCGCAGTATTCACATTCGGGTTCGCAGCGCGCGAGCTCGTCACGCACCTCGGCGGTAAACGACATGCAGGCCTATGCTTTCGTGTTGGCGCGCGACAGGTCGCGATGAGAAATGCTCACGTGATACTGGGCGCCTTCCAAATAACGTGCTGTGGCCTCGGCGATGGCAACGCTGCGGTGTTGACCGCCCGTGCAACCGATGGCAATAGAAAGCTGTGGCTTGCCCTCCGCGATATAGCCGGGCATGACCGTATCGAGCAGCTGCGTCCAGGCCTTCCAGAACTCCTGGGTCTTGGGATGGTCCAGAACAAAGTCAGAGACTTTCTTATCGAGACCGGTCATCGTGCGCATCTCGGGATCGTAGAACGGATTGGGCAGGAAGCGAACGTCGATCATAATGTCCGCCTCGACGGGCATACCGTGCTTAAAGCCAAACGAGAACACGTGAACGTCCATGAGCTGCTGGTCGGACAACTCGGAGAACGCCATGCGCAATTTATTACGCAGGGCAGAGGTGCGCAGACGGCTCGTGTCGATGATCATATCGGCTCGATCGCGCACACCCCGCAGCTGCAGACGCTCCCGCTGAATCGCATCGGCCGTAGTCTCCCCCGGCTTGGCAATGGGATGGCGGCGGCGGTTTTCGCTATAACGACGGATCAGCACCTCGTCAGAGGCCTCGAGAAAAACGATGTCGCAGCTCATCTCGCGCTCCTCGAGTGCGGCAACGGCATCGAGCAGCTCATCGAACAAGCCCTGGCTGCGCAGGTCGCAGGTGACGGCAAGGTGCCTACCCACGCCCGTATTGATGCCAACGAGCTCGGCAAGCTGGGCAATCAGACGCGGAGGCAGGTTATCAATGCAAAAATAGCCCATATCCTCGAACACGTGCATGGCCTGTGTGCGGCCCGATCCGGACATTCCGGTGATGATGACGATATCGGGGATGCGCTCCGAGCGCTCCGCCGCATCCATGGCATCTCCCTTTTGCATGTGTGCCTCCTAAAACAAGCGCGGGACCCGGCCAGCGGATCCCGCGCGATCAATTGCCTTTATTGAGTATACCGCCCCAAGCGGATACGAGGTCCGTCTTACGCCTCAAGCGCGGCTTTGAACCAACTCGTAATACTCGTGGGGTGCGTAATGGCAGTGCCCACGACAACTGCCCAGGCGCCCGCATCAATCGCGGCGCGGGCCTCCTCAGGCGTGTGCACGCGACCCTCGCAGATGATGGGAAGGCCGGGAAACTCCTCGGTCGCCTGGCGCAGGAGCGGCAGATCGGGACCGTCGGCCATGGTGCAATCGATGGCGGCGACACCATGAGAAAGCGTGGTGGACACCAGGTCGAAGCCCATGTCGACAGCACGACGAATATCCTCGATGGTGGCACAGTCGGCCATCAGGAGCACGCCCTCCTCGTGCAGCGGACGGAAGGTGTCCTCAACGGTCTTGCCATCGGGACGCGGGCGATCAGTGGCGTCAATTGCCACGATGTCGGCACCGGCGGCAACGCAGGCGCGAGCATGACGCAGCGTCGGCGTGATGTAGACGCCCTCGTGTCCATCCTTCCACAAGCCGATGACGGGGACCTCGCAGCGGCCCTTAATGGCGGCGATGTCGGCAAGACCCTGGCAGCGAATAGCGGCAGCACCGCCAAGCTCGCAGGCGCGAGACATCTGAGCCATGGTTTCGGGCGTACGAAGCGGCTCGCCCATATACGCCTGAACGCTCACGACGAGCTTGCCCTTTAGGGACTGGATCAAAGGATCAACGGTCATGTTCGACTCAACCTTTCTCAAAACAGCCTTCTGAGACACCGCACCTTGACGTTCAAACCGTCGCTCGCGTACCGAAGTACGCTTCGCTCCTCTTTCACGTCAATCTGCGGCACCTCAGAAGGCGCACTTGGTAGTTATGTTTACTTCAACGACGCAAGAAGGTGTTCGGCGGCGCCGATGAGCGGCGCGTCGCCCTCCAGAGAACCGATGAGGATCGGCGTGTCCTGAAGCGGGTCGAGCGCCTGGCTGGCATAGCCCTCGTGCACCGAATCCTTCCACGTCTGCGAACGCCAATCGGGACCTTGGTGAATCACGCCGCCCGAAAGCACGATGACCTCAGGGTCCAGGATGTTAGCGAGCGAGCCCAAGCTGGCGCCCAGCGCAAAGCCGGCGTCGTGGATGACCTCGGTTGCCTTTGCGTCGCCCGCGCGGCACAGGTCGTTCACATCGCGACCGACCGAAGGACGGCTGGGGTCGACGCGGCCAAAGCGCTCATCGTACATACGACCAATGGAAGTGCCCGAAGCGACAGACTCAAGATGGCCGGAACGCCCGCAGGCGCAGGGAATGCCGGCGGCAGCCGAGCACTCGATGTGGCCCATATGGCCAGCAGCACCATGGAAGCCCTGCATCACGCGGCCGTTCTCGACATATGCGCCGCCAATGCCCGTACCGATGCCCAGGCACAAGACGGAGAACTTGCCCTTGCCGACGCCCCAGTGGGCCTCGCCCAGAGCATGAGCCTGCACGTCGCCTACAACGGCAACGGGAAGACCGAGATCCTCACGCAGACGCGGCCCCAACTGAACGCCGGACCAGCCGGGCATGATCTCATTGGCATACGCGATGGCGCCCGTCTTGGGATCGACGACGCCGGCGGCACCGATACCGACGCCAAGGACCTCGACATCGGGATTCGCCTCGAGAGCAGCCTTGATGGACGCCTCAATACGCTGGAAGACGGCCTCGCCGCCCTCTTGGGCCTCCGTGGGAACCTCGGCCTCAAAAACGGGATGGGGCACACTACCGTCAGCCGGGTACTCCATGATGGCAGTCGCAATCTTAGTTCCGCCGATATCGACAGAGCAGACGTACTTGTTCTCCATGTCGCTCTCCTTCGGAGATAAAAACAACTACAGGAAATGCGCCGTCAGGCTAGCCGTCACAGCGCAGTAAAGGTTATCCAGGTGCCCAAGATCGCCGAGAAACCGTGTGGCCATTGACCGAATGGGTCATGGCCACACGGTTGAACGGCGAGGTCGGATGCCTGGGAAAGCTTTACAGGAGGCCGTTGTCCTGGAGGACCTTCCTAATAGCCTCGACGTTCTCGCCGGTCATGGCCTTCACCGGGCGCGGCATGGTCGGGCTGTCGAAGATACCCATGAGGTTCATAGCGGTCTTGAAGGCGCCGACGCCACCGGCATAGCCCTGGACGCCCGAGGTGACATCCCAGATGTGCGAAATCTCATTGAGGCGATCCTGCTCGGCCTTGACGGTAGCCCAGTCACCAGCCTGAGCGGCCTTCCACTGACGAACGTAGCCCTCGGGCTCAACGTTGGCGAGACCCGGGACAGAGCCGTCGGCGCCACCGAGGTAAGCGCCGTCGACAACAACCTCGTGGCCGGTGAGGATGCTCATCGGATGGCCGTTCTTCTCGTTCTCCTGAACGAGGTAGCGGAACGAGATGTCATCACCCGAGGAATCCTTGACGCCAGCAAGGACGCCCTCGGCGCCGAGCTTGGCAAGGAGCTTCCAGGGGAGCTTGGTGTGAACGCAGACGGGAATGTCATAGGCAAAGATGGGCAGGTCAAGCTCCTCGTGCAGGATGCGGAAGTGCTCCTCGACCTCGGTCATGCCCTGCAGGGCATAGAACGGGCAGGTGGCGACGAGGGCATCGGCGCCCAGCTCCTGAGCGACCTTGCCGTGCTCAATCATGCGCTCGGTCTCGGTATCGATGATGCCGACCAGAACAGGCACGCGGTGGTCGACGATGCGGACGGCCTCGGCGATGATCTGGCGACGACGCTCGTCGGTGGAGAAAACGACCTCACCCGAAGAGCCCAAGAAGAACAGGCCATCGACGCCGGCATCGATCATGCGGTTGATGCTGCGCTCAAAGGAGGCAACATCGAGCTGGTGATCTTCGGTATCGGGAACAACGACGGGAGGGATAACGCCGGTGAATTTCTGAGTTGCCACAAGAATCTCCTTAGTTGTCTGGCGGGCGGCCCTATGCCACCCACTCTTGTTGGCAGTGTCCAGGCCGTCTAGGCCAAAGAACACGAGTGGAACGTTTGGTTAAAAAAGTCTACGACTTCGTTTTCGAACGCATTGATGCGCTCGTGAGCGTATTTTGCATAGATGATATGCCTCCGGTCACACTCAAGACCGTTGAATACGGCAAACTGATCCTTGGGATCGCTCACGGTATCCATAAGCGATGTGCCCATGAGCACCGATCCGCGCACCCGAGACGACAGCACCTCGAGGCCGCCAGGAAGCGGATTGGCAACCGCCGTGCGGGCGAGGCCCCGCTCGTCCAGAGCAGAAACCGCCAGCGCGACTCCGCCGCCAAGTCCCTCGCCCCATGCAAAGATGCGGTCGGGGTCCATGCCATCAAGATTGCGCGCGACCTCCGCCAACGCGCAGCCCCAACGGACGCGCCTGACAAAAGCAGGCGAGGTAATCCCCTGCCGCAGATCGCTGGGTCCAATCGCCTCATCGTCCAGCGCAAGCACGGCATATCCCATGGCCGCAAACCTCGTCATGTGATGCCATCCCCGCACGGGTCGGTCGATGTCGTGAAACATCAGACATAGCGGCACAAGCTCGGATGCTCGGGCGCGACCGGCAGGCTCGATCAAACGTGCGTGGACCACATCGCCACCAAGCTCAAAGGAAACCTCGGAGTAGCGGGCATACGGATTGGCGAAATCGATCGCCGTAATGGCCAGGCCTTGAATCTCAAGATTCATAGCACATGTCTCCAAATCAGAAACATCTGCCTGAACATCACCGTGCCAGTCCCGATATTCAGAGAGCCTTGACGAAACCGTCCCGGGAATCCCCACAAGGTCGGGGACAATCAGCTCGCCGACATTGCTCTCGCACTTAGACATGAGCCTCCCCTCCCTTGCAGAAAAACGGAATGATCAGATCGTCAAAATCCTGAATCTCCTCGTGGCCAAAGCCTTCAAAGAACTCATGACGCTTTTCACAGGTCAGGTTGTTATAGACCGCAAACTGCGTCGCTGGCGGACAGACGGTATCGGCTGTGCCGGTGCCAAACAGCACGGGGCATTTGACCATAGGGGCAAAGTTCTTGGAATCGAAGTACGCCAGCTTGGCATAGGCTTCGTCGATACGAGTCGAGTCCTCGTCAAACCAGCGAGACCAATAGCGCAGGCCCTCGTAGGCAATGTCGTCGGCATCCAAGTCCCAGACCAGGCGGAAATCCGACAGGAAGGGATAGAGGATGGCGGCGCGATTGATAAGCTCGCTGTTAAGTGCACAGGTCGCAATGCCCAAACCGCCGCCCTGCGACGCGCCGTTCACAAACACACGGGCAAGATTGATGCCCTCGAGCTCGCGAACGATGCGACACAGGATGCGAATATCTTGGTGCAAGCGGACATAGTAGAGGTTGGCCGGGTCGCCGTCGATACCGGCGACGATATGGCCCGCGACCGTTGTGCCCTCAAATCCACCAATGTCCTCGGAGGGACCTCCTTGACCGGGGCAGTCGAGGGCGATGAGTGCCATGCCCATGCCCGCAAACGACGCCTGCTCAAACCAGCTGCGGCTTGCACCCGGATATCCATGGAACTGAAGTACCAATGGCACGGGCTCGTCCGAGACGGGTTTAAGGTACTTGGCATGCAGGCGAGCGCCACACATGCCGGTATACCAGAGGTCGAAAAGCTGGCAGGTCACGGCATCTGTGACCGATGCCGTCTCGATCGCATAGTCAAGCCCGACCGCGTCGGCCTCGGCCATGCGATCCTTCCAAAAGAGATCGAAATCTGATGGACGGGGCATGGCGCCTCGATATTCACCAAATTGATGTTGTAGCTCCTGAGCACTTGGCATGGCTCGTGAACCCAACCTTTCGAAATCGCAACGGAGGTGCGCCCGGCAAGGGAACCGGGCGCACGGGAGGGAAAGCGAGGCTACTCGCCGAGCTTGGGATGCAGCAGCGACGGCGCAGCGCCGAGCAGCATCTTGGTGTAGGGGTCCTGGGGGTGCTGGAAGACCTGCTTGGCCTCGCCCTGCTCGACGATCTTGCCGCCATTCATAACGATGATGTCGTCAGAGATATAGCGGACCGTCTGGATGTCATGGCTGATGAACACCATGGCCAGGCCGAGCTCCTTCTTAAGGTCGGTCAGCAGGTTCAGAATCTGCGCGCGGACCGAAACGTCCAGAGCCGAGGTTGGCTCGTCGGCGATGATGGCATCGGGGTTCAGCGACAGGGCACGGGCAATTGCGACGCGCTGGCGCTGGCCGCCCGAAAGCTGGCCGGGAAGAACCTCGGCGGCGGAGCTGGGCAGACCGGTGAGCTCCAAGAGCTCCTTGACGCGCTTCTCCTGCTCGGCCTCGGTACCCAGGTTGTGGACGCGCATGGGGTCGAGCAGTTGCTCGCGAACGACCATGCGGGGGTTGAGTGCCGTGGCCGGGTTCTGGAACACGACCGAGATGACGCGACCCATGTGGCGACGGTCCTCGGCGGTACGTTTGGTAACGTCCTTGCCCTTAAAGTAGACCTTGCCGCTCGTGGGGGCCTGCAGGCCGCACATGACGTTGGCGGTGGTGGACTTACCGCAACCGGACTCGCCGACGATGCCGATCGTCTGACCGGGCATGAGCCTAATCGTTACACCCTGGACGGCGTGAACCAGGTTAGGGTGCAGAATCGAGCCGGTACGGGTCCTAAAGGTGACGTGGACGTCATCAAGGAAGATGATCGGCTCGACGCCGTTGACTGCGGTCTCGCTCATCTACATCACCTCCGCGTGAGGGGTCAAACCATTTGCCTTGAGCACCTCGTCGGGGAGCTCGGAATAGAAGTGCTCGGTGCCGGGCACGCGCTTGAAGACCGGACGGGTGTCCAGGCCAATACGCGGATGGCTCGAGCGGGGCGCGAAGCGATCGCCCTTGGGGAAATCGCGCGGGCTCGGAACGGCGCCGGGCACCTGGTGCAGGCGGCCCGAACCGCTCTCGATGGACAGGACGGAACCCAGAAGACCGCGGGTGTACTCGTGGATCGGGTTGGTGAGCAGCTCCTTGGTGGGCGCCTGCTCGATAACCTGACCGGCGTACATCACCGTGATGTTATGGGCGACCTCGGCGACCAGCGCCAGGTCATGCGAGACGAAGATCATGGCAAAGCCGAGCTTGGCCTGAAGATCGTTGAGCAGCTTGATGACCTGCTTCTGGACGGTAACGTCCAGGGCGGTCGTGGGCTCGTCGCAGATGACCAGCTTGGGGTCGCGGGTAAGGGCCATAGCAATCAGAACGCGCTGACGCTGACCACCGGAAAGCTCGTGCGGATAGCTCTCGAGCGTACGCTTGGGGTCGAGGCCCACGAGCTCCAGGAGCTCCTCGGCGCTACGGGTGCCGCCGCGCTTGGTGAGCTGCTTCATCTGGGCAGAGATGAGCATGGAGGGGTTGAGCGAGGACAGGGCGTCCTGATAGACCATGGCGATATCGGTACCGCGCAGGCCGAACCACTCCTTCTTGCTCATCTTGAGCAGGTCACGGCCCTCCCAGAGGACCTCGCCGGAAAGATGTTCGTCATCGTCGGTCAGGCCCATGATGGCCAGCGTGGTGATGGACTTACCGCAACCGGACTCGCCCACCAGGCCCATAGTCTGGCCAGGACGGACGTCAAAGTTGACATGGTCGACGACGTTGATATCGCCGTGGTGCTCAAACTGGATGCAGAAGTCACGGACCGAAAGGATCGGTTCGACAGACTCGTCGGGCACATGGCGATCGTCACGCTTGAGCTCGACATCGCGCAGGGCTCCAAGGCGAGCGGAGAGGGACTGGGCCTGCTCCTTGTAGGCGCGAACGGGGTCGGAGACCAGCAGGTCGGCCTCGCGGCGCTTGGAGGAATCGGTCGGATCCAGGGCGGCGGAGGGAGCAGCGGCCATGGCGTCGGTAATGCCCTCGGAGAGGATGTTGAGCGCCAGGCAGGTGATCATGATGGCCAGGCCCGGGAACAGCGCCTGCCACCAACGGCCGGCGAGCACGCCGCCGCGGGCGTCGGCTAGGATGTTGCCCCAGGTAGCGGTGGGCTCCTGGATACCAGCGCCGATGAAGGTCAGCGAAGCCTCGAAGATGATGGCGTCGGCGACCAGGGTAACGGTGAAGACCATGATCGGGGCGATGCAGTTACGCAGAACATGCTTGATCAAAATCCACGGAGCCTTGGCGCCGGAAACGATGACCGCGCGGACATAGTCCTCGCCGTACTCGGACACGATGTTGGCGCGCACGATACGGGCAATCTGCGGAGTGTACATAAAGCCGATGGCGAAGATGATCGACGGCACGGAGTTGCCCAGGATGGAGACGAAGACGGCCGCGAGGGCGATGCCCGGGATGGACATGATGATGTCCAAGATACGCATGATCGTCTCGGAGACGGCCTTGCGCGAAACCGCTGCAAGGGCGCCCACGACCGAGCCGCAGACCAGAGCCATGGCAGTGGCGCCAAAGCCGATAATCAGCGAGTAACGACCACCGTAGAGCATACGCGACAGAATATCGCGACCCTTATCGTCGGTACCGAAGATAAATCCGTTGCCGGGAGCCTGGCGAGCCGTAAAGATCTCGACCGGGCTATAGGGGGCAAGAAGGGGCGCCAGAATCGCAGTCAGGGCGACCAGCGCCAGCACGACGGCGGCAATCTTAGAAGACAGCGTCATCTTCTTCCAGCCACCGAGCTTGAGCCCCTTGGAGGCAGCCTTCTCGAGCTGCTCGGTTTGCTTCTCTCGAATCTTTACCATAATCTACACCGTCCTGATGCGCGGGTTGATGAGCAGGTAGAGCATGTCAACCACGATGTTGATGATGATGAAGGCAAGAGCAACGACGATAACGACGCCCTGAACCAGGTTCGCCTCGTTGCCCTGAACGCCCTGCAGAATCGCGGTGCCCATGCCGGGGAGGTTGAAGATAACCTCGATGACGACGGCGCCGCCCATGAGGTAACCGATCTTAAGACCGAGGGTGGTGACCGGGGTGATCAGCGCATTGCGAAGGACGTTGATACCGACGACGACCTTCTCGGGAACGCCGGCACCGCGAGCCATACGGACATAGTCCTTGTCGAGCTCCTCGACCATGGCGGTACGCACGATACGAGTCATCTGGCCCGTCAGCGGAAATGCCAAGGCGATGGCGGGCATAATCATGCGGCCCAGATAACCAGCCGGATTCGTGGTGAAGTGAGGCAGAGCACCCGATGCCGGGAGCACCTTAAGGTAGGAAGAGAACAGCAGGATCAACAGAACGGCAAGCCAGAACGACGGGGTTGCCAAGCCGGCGATGGAAAAGACGCGGATCACTTGGTCCGGCCATTTGTCGCGATACAGTGCCGCGATGACGCCGAGCAAAAACGAAACGACCGCACCGATGGCAAGGCCGATGAAGGTCAGCTGCATCGTGACGGGCAGGGCCGTGGAGATGCGCTTGGCAACGGAGTTGCGAGCAGCACCATAGGTGCCCATGTCGCCATGGATCAAATCGCCCATATAGCGCACGTAGCGCACGGGCCAGGGGTCGTCCAGACCATACTTCTCATGGTACTCGGCAACCGCCTCGGGCGAGGCACCGTCACCCAACGCCGTGTAGGCGGGGTCGGTCTTGGAGAACGACATAAGGAAGAACACCAGGACGGTGACGCCCAATGCCATGATCGGCAGCGCCACAAGACGCCTTCCAATCAAACGTAGCAAGTTGTTCACGTTCTCTCCCCTTTCTTTTGTCGGTAGGACCAACTGGTATATGAGTACGGATACTCATTACAAGACCCGAGCGACATCGAGGTCGCCCGGGTCTTTGTTTCAACTATGAGGATACGGTCCCAACGACCGACATCCTGCATACAGACTCAAGCGAGTCTTACGCCTTGACGGTCGCAACGCCCCTGAAGGACATGCTCGTCGTGCCGATGCCCTTGAAGCCATCGAGGGCCTCGCCGTTGGGCGCAGTGGACGGATCGTCCCAGGAAGCGGAGACGGTCTTGACGTGGACAACGGGGTACAGAACGGCGTTGTCGGCAATGATGTCGAAGCACTCGTTCCACTTCTTCTGCTGCTCGTCGCCCTCGGCGGCAAGAGCCTCGTCCATGAGACTGTGGAGCTTCTGCCACTCAGCGGACTCCTTCCACGGGCAACGGGTCTGCATCCAGACGTTGTCGCCGTACCACCAGTTGAGCAGCAGGTCGGGGTCGGCGCCGAAGCAGGAAGGATCGCCAGGGGCAAGGAGGATATCGTAGGCCTCGCCGCCGTCGATGGCAGCGTAGGTGGCCGGCGAGGTATCGGTCTGGATGGTCACATCGAAGCCGAGAGCGTCGAGGTCGTTCTTGACCTGGGCGGCCATGCCCTTAATCTGCTCGTTGTCGGTGGTGCGCAGGGTGATGGCACCCGGGGTGATGCCAGACTCCTCGATGAGTTTCTTAGCCTTCTTGGCGTCGGTCTTGTACACCGTGGAAGCCTCATGATAGTTGGTGAAGCTCTTGGGCAGGTAGCAGCTGGCAGCGGTGGCAAGGCCGGCGAAGGTGTTGCTGACCATCTTCTCGGTGTCGAGCGCATACATGACAGCCTGACGGACCTTGACGTTGTTCCAAGGCTCCTTGGCGACGTTGAACATGATGAAGCGGGTGCCGAAACCCTGAACGTTATCGATCTTGCAGCCGGCGCTCTCGAGCTGGTCGACGGCGTCAGCGGTAACGAGCTCCATAACGAGCGTGGAGCCCTCCTGCTGAGCGGTAACGCGAGCGGTGGGGTCGGTCAGGATGCTGTACTGGATCTTCTTATCCTCGGCCGCATACTCACCGTTGTACTCGGGGTTGGGAACCAGGGTGATCTCGGTATCGGAGATAGAGTCGTACATCCAGGGGCCGGAGCCGATCGGCTGCTTGGCGCGATCCTCCTCGGTCTGGGTGGCCGGGGTAACGCGGACGATGGCCAGACGATCCTTGAGCAGGGAGAAGTTGGGGACCTTGGTCTTGACCGTCACGGTGCTGGCGTCCTTGGCCTCGATGGACTCGAAGGGCTGGAAGAACGGAGCATAGGTAGCGGAAGCGGCGCAAGCGGTGTAGGAGGCAACGACATCGTCAGCGGTGACCTCGGTGCCATCGGAGAACTTGGCGCCCTTGCGGATGGTGACCTCGAAAGTGGTGTCGTCCACAGACTTGGGATCGTCGGTGGCGAGCTCGTTGAAGGTGCTGTAGTCGTGGTAATCGATGCCGTAGAGGCCCTCGACGACGTGCCAGTTAGCACCCAGGCCCACAGCGGAGCCGGTGCTGGCGGGATCGAAGCTGGACGGAGCGTAAGCGGAACCAGCGGTGATCACGCCGCCGCCACGGTTGGCGGAATCGGTGGAACCGGAAGCGGAACCCTCGTCGCTAGAGCTGCCACCGCAGCCGGTGAGACCAAGCCCTGCGACAGCAGCGACGCTGCCGGTGAGGCCGAGGAACGAACGCCTGGACATACCCTTGTTGATGATGGCCATGTCTTCTCCTATCAATAGAGAATCTTACCCGGGAGCACCTAGACGCGCCCCCGCGCAACTTGCGGACGATATATACCTTACCTACCGACGAACCCAACTGAGGTGCCGCGCTCGGCGACCGATACATACATACGCTTGAACGGTATTTACTACCGTTCACCGAATTCATTGACAAACGATTCGCCAGACAGTATGTATAGACGAGGTGAGATATCAGTCTTCGTCAACCCGCAGGATAGCAGGGTTGTTCACCATGGCTAGTCAAACGTTTTAGCGTTAATTAAACCCGAAATCGGCTGGTAATCGCCGTGAAATACATGATTGAAAATCACGCAATCATGTATATCAGTTGTTTAGAGGCGTGTTTAGTTTTCGGATTGCTTTGCCGCCATCTCGGAGCGCTCGGCATTCCACGCAACAAGTGCCTCGTGGACCGCTTTGGCGACATCGGCCGGAACGCCTCGAACTTCTGCAATCTCCTGCTCGCTCGCCGCGCGCAAACGCTTCATCGAGCCAAAATGGCGCATAAGGGCACGTTTTCTGGTGGGCCCCACGCCAGGAACGTCATCGAGTACCGAAACTGTCATGGCCTTGTCGCGCAATTCACGATGGAACGTGATAGCAAATCGGTGGGACTCATCGCGCACCTGTTTAATTAGATAGAGCGAGGCAGACCCGGTCGGCAGCACGACGGGAGTCTCGTCCCAAGGCACAAAAACTTCCTCATCGGCCTTCGCCAAGCCACAAACTGGTATATCGAGCCCAAGAGCCTCAAGTTGCTTGATCGCAGCGGTCAATTGCGGCTTACCGCCATCGACAACGAGCAAATCGGGGCGCGAGCCAAAGCGCTCGTCGGCCATGCGCTCGGGAGCATAGCGTCGTCCCAAAACCTCGGACATCGAAACGAAGTCGTTCGCCTCGTCCAATTCGGCCTGGATTTTAAAGCGGCGGTACTGGCTCTTGTCGGCGCGCCCGTTGGTAAACACCACCATCGAGGCGACGGTAAAGGTGCCATGCAGCGTCGAGATATCGAAGCACTCGATACGCAACGGCGGCGATGGCAGCGCCAACGCGCTTTCGAGCTCCAGGAGCGCTTGATTGGTGCGGTCGTCAGCGTACCCCGTTCGCATCATGTAGCGCATGAGGGCATGGCGCGCATTTTTGGATGCCATATCGAGCAGACGGTGCTTTTCGCCACGCTGCGGCCTATGGAGATGGCAGGAACGCTCACGCTTGCCCGCAAGCCACTCCCCCAGCGCTTCCGCATCCTCAAGCTCGACGGAAAGGTTGACCTCAGCTGGAATATCAGCCGTCTCGTCGTAATAGCGCTTAAGAAAGCCCGACTGGAGCTCTTCCTCGTCAACATCAAGACCCTTGTCGAGAATGAACTCGCAGGTGCGAACTGTTCGGCCCTCGCGAACGACGAAGACGCAAGCGGCGGAGATGGTCTCCTCGCGATAGAAACCGATGACATCTATATCGACACTGGAGGGAAAAACGACTTGCTGACGATCGTCCAGACCCCTGATGACCTCCAAACGACGTTTGACGCGTGCCGCGCGCTCAAAGTCGAGCGCCTCAGCGGCATCCGTCATCTCGGAGGTCAGCTCATCGACGACATCCTTGCGATGGCCCGACAAAAAGCGCTCGACACGCTTGACGTTCTTGGCATAGTCTGCCGGGGAAATCGCGCCGACACACGCACCCGGGCCACGCCCGACATGGTAGTCAAAGCAGGGGCGCCCGTTTTGCGCGCAAATCATATTGACGATGTCTTCCTCGCCCTTGTGGGACTCGACGATACGGCGACAACGACGCCACTCCGCACAGGATGCGGAGCAGATGGGGATAACCTTGCGCAGCGTATCTATCGTCTCACGTGCCGCGCGGCTATCGGTATAAGGTCCAAAATAGCGCGTTCCCGGCTTATGACGCTCACGCGTGTATTTGATAGCGGGATACAGGTCGCCCTTTGTAATGGCGATAAAGGGGTAGCTCTTGTCATCCTTGAGGTCGACGTTAAAGTACGGATGGTACTGACCAATCAAATTGCGCTCGAGCACCAACGCCTCGTGCTCGGTCTCCACCACGATATAGTCAAAGCTCGCCACCAGCTGCATCATCAGCGGGATCTTCTGGCGCTCGTCCTGCAGCGTCACGTACTGACGCATACGGGCGCGCAGGTTTTTCGCCTTGCCCACGTAGATGACATCGCCCTTGGCGTCTTTCCAAAGGTAGCAGCCGGGCTGCGTGGGAACGCGCGAAACCTGCTCGGCAAGCGTTGGAATGTTGTCGTGACCGGCCACGCGCACCTACTTGCGACGAATCAGCGCCGAGACCTCGGGCATCTTAAGGACGACGGCAAGGCCAAAGGTAACAGCAAGCGAGACGACACCCGCAACGCAAACGTAGCCAAGAGTAATCAGAATCGAGCCGCCAAGTGCCCCGACAAAGTGCTCAAGCGCCCACATGACGCCGGCGCCTGCGGCAGCACCCAGGCCACCGAGCAAAAGGCCAAAGAAACCGCCATGCAGGATAGATTTAACCTGAAGACCACGCAGACGACGACGCAGCCACCACAGCGAGCAACCGACCAAGATCACGTAGTCGACGACATACGAAAGCGCGACTGCCGGCATACCGAAGCCCAGCACAACGCCAAACAGCAGAACCGAGCCGGCCTGGCCGATGGCGGAATACAGACAATAGCGGCTATAGGGCTTCATGTCGAGCAAGGCAGAGAAGCTCTTCTGCATCAGCACGACCACGCCGTAGAGCGGCAGGGAAAGTGCCAGGTAGATAAGGAACTCCGACACCAGCGCCACACCGGACTCATCGAACTTGCCAGCGCAGTAGATCATGTTGAGCGGACGCGCGAAGACAATCAGGTACAGCGCGAATGGAATCAGGAAGAACAGCATCTGGGCGACGCCACGCGAAATGCCCGTGCGGACGCTGTCGTAATCCTTCTCCTGTGCGTCGTGAGAGAGCTCGGTATAGAGCGCCGTCGAAAGCGAGGCGGCAATCAGCGCGTAGGGCAGCGTGTACCACAGGCGCGCATAGGCGATGACGGAAGGACCAGTCTCGGGCTGGACCACCAGCGCAGCAGCGTTGGTGATAGAAGTCGAGACAAACATGCACACCGTGGCGAGCAGCGTCGGGATACCGAGCGCAATCGTCTGGCGCAGTGCGGGGTCCTTAAAGTCGATATGGATATGGGGATGCACGCCGTGCTTGCCAAGCGCGGGGATCTGACATGCCATCTGAACAAAGACACCGAGGGTCGTACCGGCCGCAATCAAGATGATGCCGGCACGTTCGCCAAACTGTGCGGACACGGGCGCAAAGCCCATAAAGCTCGCAATGACGATCACATTGTTGAGGACCGGGGCAAACGTCGACCAGAAGTAGTCGCGGTGTGCGTTGAGGACGCCCGAAAACACCGAGCCCAAACCATAAAACAGAATCTGGATGGCAAAGAAACGGAACATGAACGCAGCGGTATCCATGCTGCCGCCGTCACCCGAAAGGAACGATTGCGTCCAGATAAAGCCCGGGGCGAACACGGTCCCCAGCAACGAAATGCCACCCAGCACCAATAGCAGAATACCGAGCAGGTTGCCCACGTACTCGTTAGAGGCCTCGCGACCCTGCTCACGCCTCACGCCCATGTACACGGGCAAAAACGCCGTCACGAGCATGCCGCCCATCACGAGTTCGTAGAGCATATTGGGCAGGTTGTTGGCGACCTGATAGGAAGACGAGAGCAGCGACATGCCGATAGCGGCCGCCATTGCCCACGTGCGGATAAAACCGGTGACGCGAGACACGATGGTCAGGATGGTCATAAGCCCGGCGGAACGACCAACCGTGGAGTAGTCCGACGAGCCCATGTCGTCAGCGTCGTCTCGCGACGAAGAAGCTTCGGATGAGGGTGTCTGAGGCGCAGATTCTTTTGCAAAATGAGCTCCGCACTTCAATTCTTCCTGCGGCATCGCTCAGTCCTCTCTCGTAATCGGGGCGACCGTCGCCCCGCAAAATGCAATTAAATCATCAGGTGCAAGCTCAAGCTGATAACCACGCTTGCCTCCCGAAATAAAAATGGTATCCCAAAGGACACATGTCTCATCAATGAGCGTCCGGTAGCGTTTTTTCATACCGACCGGACTGCAGCCGCCGCGAACGTAGCCAGTCGCCGCAAGCAAATCCTTCACATGCATCATGGCCAAGGACTTCTCCCCCGCGGCACGCGCGGCGGACTTTAGATCGAGCTCGTCGGCAACAGGGATGCAGCACACGACGTGGTCGTTGGACGGCGTCACGCAGACCAAGGTCTTAAATCCTTGTCCGGGCTCCTCGCCAAGCTGCTCCGAAATCGCGACCCCCAGGCCCGCCGACTCATCACCATCGTCTTCGTACGTATGTAGAACATAGGAAATGCCGGCGCTTTCCAGCTCGCGCATCGCATTGGTTTTTGGCGTCTTTACAGCCTTTGCCATGGCATATCCTTTCCCTCGCATTCGGACGCAAGGATTAAGTATATGTCCAATTCGGCTGTATACGTCACTTCGACACAGCAAGCGCCATCGAATCACAAGGAGTCGATGGCGCCCATAAACTGAATCGCCTATTTATTGAGCATCAAGTTGAGCCTGACGCTCCCGGTCACGCCTGAGCAACGGCGCCAAAAACTTGCCCGTATAACTCTGCGGACAGTCCGCAACCTGCTCCGGTGTGCCCGAAACCACGACGGTTCCGCCGCCGTTACCGCCCTCGGGGCCCATATCGATCAGGCGGTCGGCAACCTTGATGACATCAAGGTTGTGTTCAATCACCAGCACCGTGTTGCCCGCATCGACCAAGCGCTGCAGCACATCGAGCAGCTGGCGGACGTCCTCAAAATGAAGGCCGGTCGTCGGCTCATCCAAAATATAGAACGTCTTGCCCGTCTGGCGTCGATGAAGCTCCTTGGCGAGCTTCACACGCTGCGCCTCGCCGCCCGAGAGCGTCGTAGCGGGCTGGCCCAGGCTCACGTAGCCCAAGCCTACATCGTACAGCGTCTGGAGCTTGCGCTTAATCTGCGGGATATTCCCAAAGAAGGCCAGTGCCTCGGTGACGCTCATGTCGAGCACGTCCGAGATGGTCTTACCACGGTAGGTGACCTCAAGCGTCTCGCGGTTATAGCGTTTGCCGCCGCAGACCTCACAGGGGACATAGATATCGGGAAGGAAGTGCATCTCGATCTTAATTTGTCCGTCGCCCTTGCATGCTTCGCAGCGACCGCCGCTCACGTTAAAGGAGAAACGTCCCGGCGAGTAGCCGCGCGCCTTCGACTCCGGCGTACTCGCAAACAGCGCGCGAAGATCATCCCACAGGCCAATGTACGTAGCAGGGTTGGAACGCGGCGTGCGGCCAATCGGCGACTGGTCGATATCGATAACCTTATCGATACACTCGATGCCCTCGATTTTCTTATACGGACCCACAGGGCGCGTCGAACGGTGAATGGCATTCGTAAGGGCAGGTGCGATAGTGTCGGTAACCAGGGAGCTCTTACCCGATCCCGACACGCCGGTAACGACCGTAAGCGTACCAAACTCGATCTTGGCGGTAACGTTTTTGAGGTTGTTGGCGCGGGCGCCCGTGATCTTAAGGCAGCCGCGACCGGGCTTGCGCCGTTCATCAGGCACCCGGATCATTCGTTTGCCGGTCAGATAAGCGCCCGTCATCGACTCGGGACACGCCATGATATCGGCAGGCGTTCCCGCCGCGACTACGTGTCCGCCGTTCACGCCCGCGCCGGGGCCCATGTCGATCACATAGTCGGCAGCACGAATCGTATCCTCATCATGCTCGACGACGATGACGGTATTGCCGATATCGCGTAGGCGCTCAAGCGTCTTGATCAGGCGCTCGTTATCGCGCTGATGGAGGCCAATCGATGGCTCGTCCAAAATGTACAGAACACCCATGAGGCCGGCGCCGATCTGCGTTGCCAGGCGAATGCGCTGGGCCTCGCCTCCGGAAAGCGTCGCCGAGGCACGATCGAGGGTCAGATAGTCGAGTCCGACATCGACCAGAAAACGCAGGCGCTCCAAGATTTCCTTGACGATGCGTCCGCCGATAAACTGTTGGCGCTCGGTGAGTTCCAGGCCCTCAAAAAACTCGAGCGACTCACGGCACGACAGACAACAAACCTCGTAAATGGACTTGCCGCCCACGGTGACGGCGAGCATCTCGGGGCGCAAACGAGCGCCGTGGCAGCTCGAGCACGGCTCCTCGCGGATGTACTTCTCCAAGCGCGCCTTGGTGTTCTCATTCGTCGTCTCGGTATAGCGCTCGTACAGGATATTGCGCACACCCGAGAACTTGGTGTCCCACTGGCTGCGGCGCCCATCGAGCTTTTGATAGTCGACCGAAATCTTCTGGTCGCCCATGCCGTCTAAAAACGCACGACACACCCGCGGAGGCAGATCCTCCCACGGCGTATCGACGCTCACCTTAAAGTGTTTGCAGACCGCAGCGAAAATCTGCGGATAGTAGTTAGAGTTGCCAAACAGGCTGCCAAAGACCCCGTCGGCGATCGACTTCGAGGGGTCTTCGATTAGGGCCTCGGCATCGACCGTCTTCTTAAAGCCCAGGCCATCGCACTCGGGGCACGCGCCATAGGGCGCGTTGAACGAGAAATCACGCGGCTGCAGGTCATCGATGGAGTGTCCATGCTCCGGGCACGCTAACGCCAGCGAATACTCCAGCAACTCGCCTTCGGTCCCCTCGGGAGCGTCGCGGTCGGGCAGCAAGTATACGTTCACATTGCCGTGCGCCAGCGCAGTCGCCTGTTCAACGGACTCGGCAATACGGCCCAGCGAGTTCTCGCGAATCACGATGCGGTCGACCACGACCTCGATATCGTGCTTGAATTTCTTATCCAAATCGATAGGGTCATCAAGCGAGCGAACCTCGCCGTCGACACGCACGCGGCTAAAGCCCTCGGCGCGAAGGTCCTCAAACAGCTTGGTGTACTCGCCTTTTCGCCCGCGCACCACCGGTGCCAGCACAAACGCGCGGCGGCCCTCCCCCGCCGCCAGGACCTTATCGGCGACCTGGTCGGTCGTCTGGCGCTCAATGACGCGGCCGCATTCGGGACAGTGCGGGGTGCCCACACGGGCGAACAGCAGACGCAGATAGTCATAAATCTCGGTTACGGTGCCAACCGTCGAGCGAGGGTTTTTAGATGTCGTCTTTTGGTCGATCGACACCGCCGGCGAAAGGCCGTCGATTGAATCCAAGTCGGGTTTGTCCATCTGGCCCAAGAACTGGCGCGCATAACTCGAAAGGCTCTCGACGTATCGACGCTGGCCCTCGGCATAGATAGTGTCGAATGCCAGCGAACTCTTGCCCGAGCCAGAAAGACCGGTAATGACCACGAGTTGGTCACGCGGAATGGAAACATCGATATCACGGAGGTTGTGCTCACGAGCGCCGCGAATAACGATAGAGGAATCAGACATGGAAGCTCCTTGCCTCCTATTGCATCGAATCATACTGCCGATGAGTTTAGCGCACTCGACGCGCACAGATGTTCGTAATACAAGATTCGCAGACCTTTAGCTTTGCGTATCGGGCGCTTTGTTTCTCGAAATGCCGTGGAAAGGTTACAGTAATCTAATACTGAACTTAATTTGCTGTACCAGAGGAACGTCCATGACCGAAGATATCCCCCTTGAAATCACTTCGAGCGACATGGCCAATCTGCCCATATTCATCGCCGTCCTTATCGTGGCCGCCGTCGTCGTGCGCGTGTATTTTTCAATCAAACGCAACGAAAAGCCACCCATTGCCCGCGTCTTTTGGTGCGCGACGCTCCTCATCCCGCTCGGCGTGGTAGCTGCATGGATTACGAATCAATCGCTCGTAAATGAGGGCAGCTCCCTATGGGTCCTTTCTTATTCGGCGCTCGGTGCTGCCGCCGTCATGCTTCTTGTCGAGCCCTTGGTTTCGGGACTTATCGACCAAACCGACCTTGCGACGGGAACGGTTGCCTGTATTTGCCGCGACATCCTTGTCATCGCCGCTGTTTCAGCGCTCTCGTTCGTTTCAATCGAAATTGCCTGCAACGAAACGTTCTATCGCATTCCCGCCAACTCATTCGGGTTTTCCGTCGGGTTGCTCGCGACGGTTCTGCTCTCCCTTTATTTGCTGGGACAGCGTCATGGAGGCGTCATGGTCCTCGTGCCCGTCGTCTGTTGCGTCCTTGGCATTGCCGAGCACTTCGTCATAACGTTTAAAGGCGAAGCCATCCTGCCAAGCGATATCTTGGCCCTTGGCACCGCAATGGAAGTGAGCGAGGGATACGAGTTTACCTTTACCGCCGGAATCGTAACCTCTCTCGCCCTGCTGGAGATTTCCCTGGGGCTTCTTTCGCTCATCCGACCGCGAAAGCTCCGTACGCCCACCCATGTCTTCCCTGCTATCGCCGCTAACCTCTGTGCTTTTCTGCTAGTGACCGTTGTGGGGCTCTCAGGCTTTTCCAACATCGACTTGGAGCAGGCGCTGGATTTTGGATTTGACCGTTGGCAGCCCATCACCACGTATGCGTCTCAGGGTTTTATCACTTCGTTCACCGAAATGGTCAACGAGTTGCCCATTGAGAAGCCCGAAGACTATACGCCCGATGAGGCGCAGAGCATCGAGCAGGAGCTCGCCGCCGCCTACGACAGCACATATGGCTCGAGCGAGCAGCGCGCGGCGGCCGTTGCCCAGTTCAATGAAATCAAGCCGACGATTGTTGCCGTCATGAATGAGAGTTTTAGCGACCTTTCGTGCTTTGAGCAGCTCCAGACGGCCGGGTACACCGGCCCCGCATTCTACAACTCGCTTCCCGACGCACTTGTTCGCGGCACCATGCTCGCTTCGGTCGCCGGTGGCGGAACGGCGAACTCCGAATTCGAATTTTTGACCGGAGCGACAACGGCCTTTGTCGGATTAGGCAAAATCCCCTATCAGCTGTATCAGATGAATGGCGTCAACAGCCTGGCAAAGGACCTTAAAGAGCTTGGGTATACCGCTACCGCTATGCACCCGCAAAACCCCGTCAACTACCATCGAGATAAAATCTATCAGCAGCTGGGCTTTGGAGACTTTCTTTCAATCGGCGATTTCGAAGGTGCGCCCTATTACCATGCCGGCGTATGCGACTACGCCACCTACGACAAGATACTCGACCTGCTTAGAACCGACGAAGCGCCGCAGTTCATCTTTGACGTCACGATGCAAAATCACGGCGGCTACGGCTATGGCACCGTTCCCGCCGAAGAGCTGACAAACTATTGGGTCGAGGGAGCCAGCGAAGGCGCCAATAGCGCGCTCAACACCTATCTCACCTGCATCAACGCATCCGACCGGGACCTCGAGTACTTTATCAACGAGCTCCGCAACATCGGCAGACCGGTTGTTCTTGTCTTTTTTGGCGACCATCAGCCGAGCGCCGCAACGACTCTCAACGACGAGCTGTACCCTCAGGAAGATACGGCAAGCCACGCCTTCCGTATCTATCAGTCGACATATCTCGTCTGGGCTAACTATGAGATCGCCGGCAATACCGAGCTCAACGTCTACGACACCGTCGGGGCAAACGAGATTGCAGCCATTACCCTTAATAAGATCGGCGCTCCGCTCACCAATTACCAAAAGGCCCTGCTTGCAACAAGGTCAGATGTGCCCACCATCAATGTCGCCGGCTATCTCGGTGCCGACGGGCTGCGCTACGACTTGGAATCGAAAGACAGCCCCTACGCCTCGACGATCGACAAGCTGCAGCGCATGCAATACCTCGAGTTCGCCAGCAAAGTTCAGTAAGCCCGCCCATTCGCTTGGGCCCATCGTATTGCAAGCACGCTCGGCCCAAACGCATCGCAAATGACTCCCGCTCGCAAACGAGGGTACAATGACGCTCGTGTCACATCGCGGGGCCCCGGCCCCAGCATATACAAAGGAGTCATACATGGGTTGCGAACACGCACAGGCCGCCGGCGGACAAACGTCGCCGTCGCAATTTGAGGAGAACACGCTGTCCGAGGTCAAGCGCGTCATCGCCGTGCTTTCCGGCAAGGGCGGTGTCGGCAAGTCATTTGTCACCGGTGCCATCGCCACCGAGCTTGCCCGTCACGGCCACAAAGTCGGCGTCCTCGATGCCGACATCACCGGTCCCTCTATCCCCAAGATGTTCGGTATGAGTGGACGCCACGTCCATGCCCTTGGCAACCTTATGCTGCCCGAAATCTCCGAGCACGGCGTCAAGGTCATGAGCTCCAACCTGCTGCTCCAAAACGAGACCGACCCCGTCCTTTGGCGCGGTCCGGTCATCGCAGGCGCCATTAGGCAGTTCTGGAGCGAGACCTCGTGGGGCCCCATCGACTACCTACTGGTCGACATGCCTCCGGGAACAGGCGACGTCGCGCTCACCGTCTTCCAGTCGCTGCCGGTCGACGGCATCGTCATCGTCACGAGCCCGCAGGATCTGGTCTCGATGATCGTCGCCAAGGCGGTCAACATGGCCGAGAAGATGAACGTCCCCATTCTGGGCATTGTCGAGAACATGAGCTATATTGAGTGCCCCGACTGCGGCAAGAAAATCGAGGTCTTTGGCAAGAGCAAGCTCCCCGAGGTCGCAGAGCGCTATAACCTCGACATCTTGGGCCAGCTTCCCATTAATCCGGCACTCGCCGAGGCCTGCGATAAGGGCGAGGTCGAGACCGCGCTGCCCGATGGCATGTTGCCCAAGGCAGTCTCTGCCGTCGAGGCTATTACCCCGCACGAAACAGACGAGGCCTAAGTGAACGCGAGCGCCCTCTATGACGTCTTGGTAATCGGCGGCGGGGCTTCAGGCCTCGCCGCCGCCATTACGGCCGCACGCGCTGGCAAAAGCGTCTGCATCGTTGAGCGCGATGTCGCCTGCGGCCTCAAGCTCCTTGCGACCGGTAACGGCCGTTGCAACCTCTCCAACGAATCGATTGATCCTCAGCGGTATAACCACCCCGCATTCGTCGAATCCGTCATGGGCCCCCAGCCCGAACAAGAGCTTATGGGTTTCTTCTCCTCGCTGGGCATCATGACAACCTCCGAGGAAGGCCGGCTGTACCCGCGCTCCCTTCGCGCCGAATCGGTGCGCGACGCACTTCTCAACGCTTGCGACCGCCTAGGTATCACCTTAATCTGCGGAGCCAACGTTGCCTCGGCGCACAAAGCTTCCGAAGGCTGGACACTCCAAATAGACCGTCCAGCGCGGGCGCTCAAGGCAAAAAAGCACGATAACCGAAAATCGGAGCTCCGCTCGCTTCGGAAATCGCTCGCCGATGTCCCTCGCAAGAACGAGGCCCTGCAGGCACATGCCGTAATTATCGCTACGGGCGGCAACCCCACCGGTATCGCCGATACGTTTCGCCTCCCCCTCACTTCGCTGCGCCCCATCCTCTGCCCCGTATCGGCAACGGTCGTTGGCGATCGGGCGGCACTCAAGACGTTGGATGGCCTGCGCGTCCGTGCCCGCTTGACGCTCGCCCACAATCATAATGAGCTCTGGCACGAAGACGGTGAAGTGCTGTTTCGAACCTTCGGTATCTCAGGCGTCGCTGTCTTCAACCTCTCTCGTCGTATCCAGCACGGCAATACGATCCTGCTCGACGTTTTCCCCGACCTCTCCAAAGACGAGTTGCTCGATATGCTCAACCGGCGCGTTGAGCTGCTCGGCGGCTTTTCGCCCCGCGATCCCCGTTGGCTCGACGGCATGCTCGCCCCGCAACTCTCCCGCGTCGTCTGCACAACGTTCGAGCAGTGCCATCCAGGCTCCAACGATGTCATCCACCTGGTCTCGATCCTCAAACACTTTAAGTTGCTCGTCGAGGGAACAGCCGAGGAGCGCTCAGCGCAGGTCACGCGTGGTGGCATATCTGTCGAGAGCATCTCAATACCCAGCCTACGCGCGCACAGCGTTGTCGACGCCCCGCTTTACGTCTGCGGTGAAGCGCTCGACATCGACGCCGATTGCGGAGGCTTTAACCTTGCGTGGGCCTGGATCTCGGGCATTCGCGCTGCAAGCAGCCTGTAGCCGCGCAGTCTATAATCAAAAACGCATTCGGGCCGTCTGGGATACCGGACGGCCTCTTTCTTGCCTCTAAGGAGACCTCGATGATTGAAATCACCCAAGTCAACGCGTCGCTCAATGAAGCCGGCGATGAAAATGCCTGTCTCATTGTTGGCAAGCGAGTCGCCAAGCGCGTCCTACGTTGCAAGGACTCCGAGATCAAGTCCATCGAGCTCCACCGCAAGTCAATCGACGCTCGCAAAAAACGAGACGTCCATTTTATCCTGAGCTTTCGTGTTGAGCTGACTAGTCCCCACCTCGAGCGAGAAGCGGTCGACAGCGTTGCCGAGCGTGACCGCTCACGCGTACGCGCGATAGAAGACGATGAGCCTTCATTCCCCTCCCCCGCCTCCGACGCACCTCAAGAACGCCCTGTCGTTGTCGGCGCCGGATGCGCCGGCCTTTTCGCTGCGCTTACGCTCGCCGAAGCAGGTCTTAAGCCCTTGCTCATCGAGCGCGGCGACCCGGCATTTCGCCGCTCGCAGGCGATCGACCTCTTTCTAAAGGAGCGCATCCTCGACCCCGAGAGCAATATCCAGTTTGGCCTGGGCGGCGCGGGGACTTTCTCGGACGGCAAGCTCAATACGGGAACCAAAAATCCCGCCCATCGCCTTATCCTCGAAACCTTCGTCGAGGCGGGTGCGCCCCGCGATATTCTGTGGGATGCCAAGCCGCACATTGGCTCCGACATCCTTCCCAAGGTTGTCACCGCTATATCCCAGCGCATCGAGCAGCTCGGAGGTGTCGTCCGTTATCGAACAAAGCTCGTCGACATACACATCGACGCGTCTGGCGCCATCACCGGTATTGATGTCCAATCGTTCCAAGACGCCGCTTGCGAGCCAATCGAGACAAAGCACCTCATCCTCGCCTGCGGGCATTCTGCTCGCGATATTTTTGAGCTCCTTAAGGACCACAACGTGGCCCTCGCACAAAAGACCTTTGCCATGGGCGTTCGCATCGAGCATCCGCAGTGCGACATCGACCGAGCCCAATATGGAGCCTCGGCGGGACATCCAGCGCTCGGGGCGGCCCCTTACAAGCTCGTCGCCCATCTTCCCAACGGCCGCAGCGTGTTCTCGTTTTGCATGTGCCCCGGCGGACAGGTTGTTGCCGCCTCTTCAGAACCGTGCCATCTGTGCGTCAACGGGGCCAGTCTCAATGCCCGCGACGGGCGCAACGCAAATGCCGCCCTGCTCGTTAACGTCACGCCTGAGGACCTTCCCAACGATGACCCGCTCGCCGGCATCGAGCTCCAGCGTACCTGCGAGGCGGCCGCCTATCGCCTGGGCGGTTCCAACTGGAACGCACCGGCACAGCTCGTCGGAGATTTCCTCGCAGGACGCGCCAGCAAGACACCCGGAAAGGTTAAGCCCACATATCCGCTCGGTGTGACCTGGACGGCAATTGACGAAGCTCTGCCGCAGCATATCGTCGAGTCGCTCCGCCTGGGACTTCCCCTACTCGGAAAAAAGCTACGAGGCTACGACCGCCCCGATGCCGTTCTTACCGGCGTGGAGACTCGTTCGAGCTCACCGGTCACTGTCACCCGAGACCGATCGTGCCATGCCGTGTCGACCCCGGGCCTCTACCCTTGTGGTGAGGGAGCTGGATATGCCGGCGGCATCATGAGTGCGGCCACCGACGGCATCCGTTGTGCCGAAGCCCTGATCGCAGACCTCTAGCGCACGAATTCCAGCGCGCAAAAGATACAGGCCCCGAGCTCCACAGGGAACTCGGGACCTGTTCGCTATTTCTTAAACCGTGCACCCTGGCGTTTTCTGCCCGATGCGAACGTGGAACCCTTGCGGGCCTGCGAACGTAAGCGCTCGATCGTCTCGTCCTCAGACGCACCCTCGAGCATCGCCCGAATCTGAACGACGGCATCGCGCAGGCGCGCCGCCTCCTCAAAGTCCATGGCAGCAGAAGCGTTGCGCATATCCTCTTCCATGGTTTCGACGATCCGGACAAGCTCGTCATGCGGTAGCTCTTCCAACTGCTCCGCAAGTGTCTGCTCGGGTGCCACCGTTTCCGGCACGCCGCCCTCGCCCGACTCATCGGGCGTATAGAATGCGCCATGACCAAGAGAGTCGCCCTTCGAGCGCCCCTTGGAACCCACGGTTTTTTCGGCCTCGGCAATAAAACTTGAAATGTCGTTGATGGCCTTGCGCACCGTCTTGGGCACAATGCCATGCTCTTCGTTATATGCCATCTGAATCTCGCGACGGCGCCGCGTCTCCTCGATGGCTTCTTTCATCGAATCGGTCACAACGTCTGCATACATGATGACCTCGCCGTCGGCGTTACGGGCCGCGCGGCCAATCGTCTGAATCAACGAACGGCGGTTGCGCAAGAAGCCTTCCTTGTCAGCGTCGAGAATTGCCACCAGCGAGACCTCGGGAAGGTCTAGACCCTCGCGGAGCAGGTTGATGCCAACGAGAACATCGATCTTGCCCTCGCGCAGCGTTCGCAGGATCTCGACACGGTCCATCGTCGCCGTATCGGAGTGCATGTAATTGACCTTAATGCCCGCATCAAGCAGATGGTCGGTCAGGTCCTCGGCCATGCGTTTGGTCAACGTGGTCACCAGCACGCGCTCTTTGCGGGCAACGCGCTCGCGAATCTCGTCCTCAAGATCGTCAATCTGCCCACGAACCGGACGCACATCGATCTTGGGGTCGAGCAGGCCGGTCGGACGAATAATCTGCTCAACGTCGTTCTGGCTCACCCGCAGCTCGTAGTCGCCCGGCGTGGCCGAAACATAGATAAACTGGGGGATCCTTGCCTCAAACTCATCGAAACGAAGCGGGCGGTTATCGAGCGCCGAGGGCAGGCGAAAACCATGCTCCACCAGCGTCACCTTACGCGAGCGGTCACCTTCGTGCATGCCGCGAATCTGCGGAACCGTCACATGGCTCTCATCGATGATGCAGAGCATGTCCTTAGGAAAGTAATCGATCAGGGTAAACGGCGGCTCACCCGGCTTGCGACCGTCCAGATGACGCGAGTAGTTCTCGATGCCGTTGCAAAAACCCATCGTCTCGAGCATCTCAAGATCATAATCGGTGCGCTGCTGCAGACGCTGCGCCTCGAGCAACTTGTCGGTTGCCTTGAGCTCCGCCACGCGCTTCTCGCACTCTTCGCTGATCGATTTCAGAGCGGCCTTGACCTTGGGTTTCTCAGTCACGTAGTGGGATGCCGGCCATACGGGGATGGCCTCGTACTCACGAATCATCTCGCCGGTGACCTCATCGATCTCAGCAATAAGCTCGACCTCGTCACCAAAGAACTCAAACCGCAACGGATGCTCGGCATAAGGCGGATACACGTCGACAACATCGCCGCGCACGCGGAACGTGCCGCGCGCCAGGTCATAGTCATTGCGATCATATTGAATGTCGATCAGTGCATGAATAAAGTCATCGCGCTCGAGCGGCACCTTCTTGTCGACGTTTGGAGCCAGACCCGCATAGTCCTCGGGGGAGCCAATGCCATAGATACACGAGACCGATGCGACGACGATCACATCGCGTCGAGATAGCAGCGATGCCGTCGCCTGATGGCGCAGCATCTCGACCTCTTCGTTAATCGAGGAGTCTTTCTCGATATACGTATCACTCTGCGGTACATATGCCTCGGGCTGATAGTAATCGTAGTACGACACAAAATAGACCACGGCGTTGTTAGGGAAGAATTCCTTGAGCTCGCTCGCGAGCTGAGCGGCAAGCGTTTTATTGGGAGCCATAACCAGCGTCGGCTTCCCCAGGGCCTCAATAGTCTTAGCCATCGTGAAGGTCTTGCCCGAACCAGTCACGCCCAGCAAAACCTGATAGCGATCTCCGTCCCTTACGCCCTGCACAAGCGACTCAATGGCCTTGGGCTGGGAACCAGCGGGCTCGTATGGGGACACGACCTTAAACGGCACCTCAGAGCCCTCAACGCCAAAACGTTTGAGTTCTCCTCCAACACGTTCAACTTCAAATTCCGCCATGGATACTCCTAACTCATATATCTGCAGTATACGCAGGCGGCAGGCATAGTCCTATACGAACCG
This sequence comes from Coriobacteriaceae bacterium, assembly GCA_902835305.1. Lineage (GTDB taxonomy): Bacteria > Actinomycetota > Coriobacteriia > Coriobacteriales > Coriobacteriaceae > Collinsella. The sequence goes on along the minus strand of CADFMD010000001.1, from coordinate 1,380 downwards.
ATCGGGATAAAGGGTCTTGTAGCGAACCCAGGCATTATTGACACGAATCAGATACGCCTGCGTCTCGGGAAAGGTGATTGCATTATGAAGCGAGGTGCTCTGCTGCGCCCATCCGTCGACATTGCCCATGCCGGCGTTATAGGCGGCAATGGCACTGTCAGTCGACCCGTTAAAATACGTTAGAAGATACGAAAGATACGCACAGCCAAACTCGATGTTCGTAGCGGGATCGTTAAGGTTGTCGGCTGAATACTCGCTACCATCGACAAGACCCTTGGCAATCATATCCTGGGCAGTCTCGGGCATCAGCTGCATCAATCCCTGAGCGCCTTGATTCGACTCAGCCTCGGGATCCCAATTCGATTCCGACTTTATGACAGCACACACCAGATACGGATCAAGATTGTGCGAGATGCTCGATTGCTTTACGTACGACTCATGGTCAATCGGATACAAAGGCTTAAAAAAGGCGGCAGGAGCATACGAGTAGACGAGCGAAACAAGGCCAAAGACGAACACAACGGCAAGTGGCGCCACGCGATACCACGTAAAGAAACGTGTCCTAGGCATCGGCCTCCTCCTTATCCGCTACATCCCCGAAGCCATGGCGCACAAGCCATTCGTCCAGTTGTTCAAGGAGTGAGTTGTCGCCCGCCGCATTATCGATTACCGTCGTAGCGAGATGGCAAAGCGAAGCCTCATCAGGTTGGCATGCAGAGCGAGCATCAAAATCAGAAGGCTCCATACCACGATGAATGGCGCGCTCACGACGAACTGCTAAAGGAGCGCTGATAACCAGAATTTCATCAGCCAGGCCAAAAGCATCCTCAAAACCAGTCGGGGCAGAAACCTCGACAACCGCAAAGGGATAACGGGGGGACGAAACCGTGCAGCAAACAGGGTCGAGAATCCTCAGCGAAAGTTGCTCGATGAGAACCGGATGAACGATGTCATTGAGCCGCGCAACTGTATCAGGAGAGGCGAAAGCTCGAGCAGCGAGGACATTGCGGCGAATGCCACCCTCCCCGTCCAGAATGTCCCAACCGAATTCTTCCGCGAGGGCATTGACGATATCGGAGCCTGGCACATACAGCGATTTGGCAAGCTCATCCAGATCGATAAGCATGGCGCCATGAGATTCGAGATAGCGGCAGGCAGTCGACTTACCCGAAGCAATATTGCCCAAGACAAAAACGGTAAACATCAAGTCCTCCCTTACGCCAATGGGAGTTATTATCGCGCAAATAGAAAAGAAGGACTCAAAATACAGCCAAACAGTAAGACAAGCTAATCGAAGGCAAGTTCTTGTATTACAGCTCTCTATCAAACGCAAAAAAGGGGGAGGCCGCGAGGCCTCCCCCTTCTTCAAGTCATCAGACG